>NZ_CABDUX010000002.1:0-1200000 GCF_901411515.1 Raoultibacter phocaeensis | reverse complement strand
GGGCAGTCCTATATCGAGGGAAGCGACGAGAGGGTTGCCGAGGTGGCAGCACTTGCCGAAAAGGCGGGATCGCGGCCGCTCATCGAGGTCGACGGCGGCATGGGGGCGGCCACGGCGGGCCTCGTTGCCGCCTGCGGGGCCGATGTGCTCGTGGCCGGAAACGCGGTGTTCGGCGCGCCCGATCCGGCGGCAGCTATCGCCGAAATCGCACGCATCGCGACGAAAGCGCAGGACGAAGCGCTTAATCGCGCGGGAGGGGAAACGGAGGCATCGCGTGGATAGGCTCGTGTATCTCGATTGGGCGGCAACCGCTCCTTTGTGCGCGGAGGCCGCCTGCGCCATGAAGCCCTTCCAGGTTGCCGGGATCGAAAACCTCGAACTCGGCGGCAATGCAAATTCCCTGCATCGAATCGGCAGGGCGGCGTTTTCCGCGCTCGAGGAAGCGCGCGGTTCGGTCATGGCCGACCTCGGCGCTAAGCGCCCCGATGAGATCGTGTTCACGTCGGGGGCGACCGAGGCCGATAACGCGGCGCTGTTCGGCATCGTTTCCGCCTGTGCAGCGCGCAAGCGGCAAAAGGGTGCGAAAGACTTCAAGCCCCACGTGATCACCTCCTCGATCGAGCACGATGCGGTGCTTGCAGCGGTGCGCGTGCTCGAAAGGTGCGGTTGCGAGGTAACCGTACTTGCGCCCGATAGGCAAGGATTCGTCGAGGCGCGCGCGCTCGAGGCCGCACTTCGCGAAAACACGGTGCTCGTCTCGATCCATATGGTGAACAACGAGATAGGATCGGTTCAGCCCGTTTCCGAGTTGGCGGCGCTAGCTCACGGTGCGGACGCCTTTTTCCATACCGACGCCGTCCAGGCGCTCGGCAAGGAGTACGTCGACGTAGGCGAACTCGGTGTCGACGCGGCTTCGTTTTCAGGGCACAAGGTCGGCGGCCCGAAGGGCTCGGGGGTGCTCTACCTGCGCACCGGCACGCCTTTCGATCCGCTCATCGTGGGCGGCGGGCAGGAGTCCGGGCGCAGAAGCGGCACCCAGAACGTCTGCGGCGCGGTCGGTTTCGCGGCGGCCTGCAAGGCGGCCTGCGCTGCCCAAGAAGACGAGGCGGCGCGGCTTCGCGGCATGCGCGACCACCTCTACGAGCGGCTCGGCGCATACGAGCGCGTGTACCCGAGCGTCGAAGTGGAACCGGGCAGCAGGGATTTCGCACCGCACGTGGTGAACGTCTGCGTCGACGGGTTCGAAAGCGAGACGCTCATCTTGCGCCTCGACAGAAAAGGCATCGCGGTATCGGGCGGATCGGCCTGCTCGTCCCATTCGCTCGATCCGAGCCATGTGCTCAAAGCGCTCGGCATAGCAAGCGATCGGGCGCTCGGGTCGCTGCGCATCTCGCTCGGCCGCTCGACCGTTCCCGAAGACGTAGAAACGTTTTTGGCCGCATTTAAGGAAAGCACGGAGGAAGCCTTCTCATGGAGCTGATCACCGCCCATACCCATACCGGGTTCACGGGCCACGGCGAAGGGACTGTGCGCGAGCTTGTCGACGCCGCTTGCGCGGCGAACATCGCAACGCTCGCCGTGACCGAGCACTACCCGCTTTCGAGCGCGTTCGATCCTGACGCCTACCTTGCCATGCCGGCGAATCGCCTCGAGGAGTACGTGGCGACTGTGGAAGCGGAGCGCGAGCGGGTTCGCGGCGTCGAGGTCCTCCTCGGCTGCGAGCTCGACTGGCTCGGAGACGACGAGGACCGCATCTTCGGGGCGGACGAATTCGACCGCTTCGATGTCGTTTTGGGATCGGTCCATTTCGTGGATGCATGGGCGTTCGACAACCCGGCCGAGCGCGGCCACTGGGAGGAAGTCGGTGCCGACCACATCTGGCGGCGCTACTTCGAGGTGTGGTGCGAATGCGTGCTGTCCGACATGCCGTTCACCGTCATGTCGCATCCCGATCTCGTGAAGAAATTCGGAATCTACCCCTCGTTCGATCCTGCGCCCTTGTACCGCAAGGCGGCCGAGGCACTTGCCGAAAGCGGCAGAATGGTCGAGGTCAACACATCGGGTGCCCATTACGCGTGCAAGGAGATGTTTCCGGCACCCCAGCTGCTCGCCGAGTTCTGCCGCGCAGGCGTTCCCTGTACCGTCGGAACCGATGCCCATCACCCGAGTCTGGTAGCGCGGGGAATCGAAGAAGGGTATCGTGTTATGAACGAAGCTGGTTACCGCGAGGTTACGGTACCGACACGGGGCGGAGGCGGCAGAAGCATTACAATCGAGTAAACGGCAGTCGAAGAAAAGAGGTTGCTATGGCTTCAGCTCGAAAAGAAAAGGCAAACAACGGCTTGGCGCAGAGGGCTTCGGGCACGCTTTCGAAGCAGGCGTTCACCATGAGCGTCGGAACGCTCGAGCAGGCGCTTCTCAAGAAATACCCCGCAGCCGATGCGGAGGCATGGGACAGGACGGGCCTTGCGGTGGGCGACCCCACCCGTTCGGTCGAAGGAGTGGCGCTTGCGCTCGACGCGACGGTCGAGGCGGTCTGCGAAGCAGCCGACTTGGGGGCGAACGTGCTTGTCACGCATCATCCCGCCTACCTCGAAGCACCGGGTACCTTTAAGCCCGCCGCATCGAGTGCTCTCGTCGATGGGGCGGTGGTATGGGCTGCGATCGAGCGCGGCGTCGCGATCATGTCGTTTCACACGGCCCTCGATGTGAGCCAAGATGCCGCACGCGCCCTGCCGGGTATGCTCAACCTCACGCTCAAGGGGATCGCCTGCCCGCTCGAATCGAGCAAGCGCAAAGGGTACGGTCAGCTCTGCGCGGTCCGCGCGGCCGACGCCCCGCTTACGCTCGGGCAGCTTGCCGCTCGTTGTACGTCGGTGTTCGGCCGGCAGCCGCGCGTGTGGGGCGATTTCTCGCGTACGGTCTCTTCGGTGGTTACCTGCACCGGCAGTGCGGGCGATCTTCCCGAAACATGCCTTGCCGCGCATGTTGATTGCCTCGTTGCGGGCGAAGTTAAGTACCATGATGCGCTTTCCGTCTCGCAAGCGGGCCTTGCGGTGATAGACTTAGGCCATGACGTGAGCGAGCTTCCGCTTGTGGCTGTTTTGGCGGCCGCTGTCGAGGCTGCGGGCGTTCCGAAGGAAAAGATGACCGTTCTCGATCAGAATTCGAATTGGATGCACCCCGAAACCACCCGAATGTAAGGAAGGTTCATGAAGGCGGACACCAAAGATCTTGCCACGCTGCTTACCATGCAGCACCTCGACATGGAGTTGATACGCGCGAAGAAGAAGCTCTCAGAGCTTCCGCAGCGCGCAGCGATACTCGAAATCAGGAAGAAGCGACAGGCGGTCGAAGACAAGCAGACCAAGGTTGCCGCCATGAGAAGCGAGGCGGAGCACGTCGTCATGCGCATCAAGGACGAAGACGAGCGTCTGGCCGCACGCCAGAGCGAAACGCAGGACAAGATAGACGAATCGCGTGGCGATTACCGCAGCGTTGAAGCGCTCAGCAAGGATTTGAATGGCATCATGAAGCGCCGCGTTGCGCTCGAGGCTGATCTTGCCGAGGCTCATGCGAAGCTTGCGCAGGTCAACGAAGTGCAAGCGCAGATAACCGACGCACTCAACAAAATCGTCGCGCAAGAGAACACCCACGTGGCCTCGTTTCAGGAGGAGGGGGGAGCGCTTACCTCCTCCATAGCCGCCGCCGAGAAGAAGCGTGCCGAGCTTGCGGAAGCGCTCCCGCCCGAGCTTCTCGGAACCTACGAGAAGACAGCGCGCAAATCGGGCGGCATCGCGCTTGCCCGCCTTACGGGAGGATCGTGCAGCGTATGCCGCGCGGCCATTACTGAGGGCAAGTATCTGCAGGTGGTAGCCGAGGCTCCCCTGAGCACGTGTCCGGCTTGTAAGCGTATGTTGGTGGTGGACGAGTGAAGAAAGCGTACCTTAACACCGACGGGGGAAGCCGCGGCAACCCGGGCGTTGCGGGTTTCGGCTTCGATCTTGTAAACGAGCACGGCGAGCGTATCGTTTCGGGCGGATGGTTCCTGCCGAAGGCGACGAACAACGTCGCCGAGTACTCTGCGCTCATCTGGGGTCTCGAAAATGCACTCGCCGCAGGCGTCACCTCCGTCGAAGTGCGTGCCGACTCCGAGCTCATGGTCAAGCAGATGCTCGGACAGTACAAGGTGAAAAGCGACGATCTGAAGCCTTTGCACATGCGGGCGAAAGAGTTGTTCTCTCGCTTCGAAAGCGCTCGGATCGCGCATGTGTACCGCAGCGAGAACAAGAACGCCGATGCGCTTGCGAACGAGACCATGGATGCGCGAGGGCCGGTGGGGGATTACCTCGTGCCGTGGGAGGATGCACCGGCAAGCTTGTTCGATCTCGAAGCGCCGGCTCGTGCAGGTGGCGAAAATCTTCCCGAGCAGACCGGGTCGCAGCACGTTATGATGGAAGGATCAGCAATGGAACACAACCCCGCCTACACCGGCCCCGGTCGGCTTTCCGGGGAAACCTACGAGCATGCAGGCGGTCATTACGAACTGACCGTGAAGGATCACTTCGACTCCGCCCATGCGCTGCCCGGCTACGACGGCCCGTGCCGTTTCCTGCATGGGCACACCTGGGACATCGAGGCGACCCTTGCGGGTCAGCACCTCGACGAAGTGGGCATGCTCTACGATTTCAAGACCATCAAGCGCGACCTCCATGCGATCCTCGAGAACTTCGACCACCGTTTGATCAACGAAGTCGCCCCTTTCGACGTGATCAACCCAACGGCAGAGCACTTGGCGCGCGTGATCTTCTACGAACTCGAGAAAACGCTGCCGGCGCCCATCTCGCTCAAAGAGGTCGCCGTATGGGAGAGCCCCCTCGCGCGGGTAGCGTACCGCCCGTAAAGCGCGCTCGGTCCATCCGCATCCGCTGTGCAGCAATCGTGCCATATGGCACGATTGCTGTTACGCTGAGTGCACTGCATGTTGGTCAGTGAAAGACGCCTTTGAATAAAGCCTGATCAAACGGTTATGTACCCTTTTTTGAGAATATTGTTCTCCGATGCGGACCGTGCCATATGGCACGATTGCTGTCGCACGAAGGCCCGGCCTGTCCAGCAGGGGCCGAGCGAGCCCCAAGAGCGCTGTCGGACAAGGGTCCCACGATATCGTTGCAACGCAAAAAAGCCCGCCTAAGGCGAGCTTTCCGAAGCGAGCGAACGGATGCGCGGTTAGGCGCGCTCGATCTTGCCGGCCTTGATGCACTTGGTGCACACGTTGGCACGCTTGACCTTGCCGTCGACCTTGATGGTGACCTTTTGCACGTTCGGGCGGAAGACGCGATTGGTCACGCGGTGCGAGTGGCTGACGTTGCGTCCGGCAACCGGAGCTTTCCCGCAAATTTCACAAACCTTAGACATCTCAATCAACTCCATGTACGTTTCGGCATTAAACCGTTGATGACAAAAAAGCCTAAACACTATACCACAGGAAATCTGACCCATACAAGAATTTTTAGTGTATTATCGCCCGTGGAATTATCAGGCATTCTGCACACCGTATGCCCCATGCGTTATACTGCTGAGCTAGTCTAAGCACAAAGGCACGCCGTGGCAAGCTTGTTCGCGAAAGGACCATCATGGCTCAAACTATTCCTGGCAACCTCCATGTTGCCAATGACGTTTTGTCGGATATCGTCGGAAACGCTGCGCTCGAATGCTACGGCGTCGTCGGCATGGCGGCACCTACGGCTGCAGACGGGATCGCGAAGATTCTTCCCGCATCGAGGCTTCGCCGCGGCGTGGTCGTCTCCACCACCGAGAAGGGCGTTCACGTGGAACTGTACGTCGTCATCGAGTACGGCACCAACATAAACGCCGTATCGCAGAACCTCATCGATCAGGTTTCGTTCGCCCTCACCGAATATGCCCGCGTTCCGCTCGACGGCGTCGACGTGCATGTTCAGGGAATCAAGGTACGCAAGTAACGCAAGGATACGTATATCACGCGATCCTGGGCGGATGCGTGCTGGATGCAAGCTAGGAGTTAGACACATCATGTCAGATTCATACACCGTAAACGACCTCCTCAACGCCATTGCGGTCGCTTCGAAGGCGTTGGCCGACCGAAAAGAGGAGGTGAACCGCCTCAACGTCTTTCCCGTGCCCGACGGCGACACCGGTACGAACATGTCGCTTACGGTGGAGATGGTGGTCGATAACCTCGCCAAGCTCCCCATCGGGGCGAGCGGCGCTGAAATTCGCAAGGCAATTACAACCGGCGCGCTCATGGGCGCACGCGGCAATTCCGGTGTCATTACCTCGCAAATTTTGCGCGGTCTGTGCGAGGGAAGCGCCGGCTTCGAGGAGCTTTCCACTGAAGGCATCGAGGCGGCGTTCTCGCATTCGGCGGAAGTGGCGTTTCAGGCCGTGCGCAAGCCGGTCGAAGGCACGATTCTCACGGTGCTCAAGGACAGTGCGGCTGCTGCGAAGAAAGCCCGCAAGAAGAAGCTTCCCGTCGACGAGGCCCTCGAGTTCATCGTGTCCGAAGCGTACGCTTCGGTGCAGCGCACGCCCGACCTTTTGCCGGTCCTCAAGGACAACGGAGTCGTCGATGCGGGCGGGTTCGGGCTCGCCATACTCTTCGACGCGTTCGCTTCCGCGCTCATCGGCAAAGAGGGTCCGATGGTCGATGAGCTCGCGTTCGCGCGCGGTGCGGTTCCCCGAGTCGAAATCGAGCAGGTGAACGACTGGGAGGGTTCGCAGTACCGCTACTGCAACGAGTTCTTGGTCGATTCCGACAGGCTCGATAAAGACGAAGCGCTCGATTTCCTCGCCACGATGGGCGATTGCGAGCTGTGCGTCGGCGAGGCGCCGAAGTTCAAGGTGCACGTGCACTCGAACACGCCTGACCAGGTGCTCAAGTACTTCCTCGACCGCGGCCAGGTCTCGGAAGTGCATATCCACAACATGCAGCTGCAGAGCGAGGCGCGCGCTGCGGGGCTCGCCGCCGAAGAGGCCGAGGCGGAGCATAAGCCGATAGGATTCGTTGCCGTGGCACCGGGCACGGGCAATGCGAAGATCCTCGAGAGCCTGGGCGTCGATGTGGTCGTTTCCGGAGGCCAGACGATGAACCCCTCCACGAAGGACCTGCTCGACGCGGTGAACAAGGTGAACGCCGATGCAGTCATCATCCTGCCGAACAACAAGAACATCATCATGGCGGCTCAAAGCTGCGCTGGATTGTCCGACGTGCCGTGCGCGGTCGTGCCCACGACAAGCGTACCCCAGGCGTTCTCGGCTCTGTTTGGATTCGACGAGACGGCAAGCCTCGAAGATAACGTCGAATCGATGACCGAGGCGTACGAGGACGTGAGAACAGGCGAGGTCACCGTCGCCATAAAAGATGCGAAGGACGCGCACGACAACCCGATCAAAGAGGGCGACACCATCGGCATCGCCGACGGTTCCATCGAAGCGGTCGGCTCGTCGACCGAAGAGGTCGTCATGAAGCTGCTCGAAGCCATGGAAGCCGATGATGCGGATACGCTCACGATCCTTGCCGGCGAAGACATGGATGACGCCGCGTTCGACGCGCTCATCGCCGATATCGAAGAGAAGTACGAGGATCTCGAAATCGATTCGCACCGGGGCGAGCAGCCGTTGTACCCGATCGTAATGTCGGTCGAGTAGGCAGCGGAAACGAGCCGTTTGAGTACAGGTGCTGTGACATCTTCATCGGGCAAGGCGGCGAAGGAGCAATCCTTCGACCGCCTTGCCGCTACCTTGGCTCTCGATGAGCCGGTGGGCCGCGTGCGGCTCGTGAGTCCTGCACGGGCGAACGCGCTTGCGAAGCTCGGCATACGAACGGTGCGGGGGCTTCTTACGCACTTTCCCCGCCGCTACATCGACATGTCGCGTATCGAACAGGTTGCCAGGGCCCCCATCGGGGAGATGGTGACGATCGTGGGCGAGGTCCACGAGATCAAGCTCAAGCGGCCGAAGCCGCGTTTCACGCTTGTCGAGATAGCGCTCGTCGATCGATCGGGCGTGCTCATGATCACGTGCTTTCGCCAGCCGTGGCTCATGGACCAGTACAAACAGGGGGACCGGGTGGCTGTAGCGGGCAAGCTCGAGTTCAACTACGGCTTCAAGCGCATGGTGAACCCTTTCATCGAAAAGGCGGACGATTCGTTCGACGAGCGGCTGGGCCGCATCATTCCCGTCCATCCCGCAACCGAGAAGCTCTCGACAGCGTGGATGCGCCGGCTTGTGGAAAATGCGCTCGCCCTCTGCCGTGGAGCCTTCGATCCGCTTCCCATCGACCTACGTTCGAAATACCGTCTGCCGAGCCGGGCAAGCGCCCTTTCGGCCATTCATTTTCCGACAACCATGGACGAGGTGGCCATGGCACGGCGGCGGCTCGTGTACGAAGAGGTGCTGCTGCTCGAGCTTCATCTCATGACCGATGAGATGAAACGCTGCGCAGGCAGGCGCGCGACGGCCCATACGGTCGACGGCGCACGCATGCGTGCGCTCGACGAGCACCTGCCCTTCACCCTGACCGACGAGCAGGTGCGCGCCCGTGAGGACATCTTGTGCGCGCTGGCGTCGGATCACACGGCGAACCACATGCTTCTAGGCGATGTGGGCACCGGTAAAACAGCCGTTGCGGCGTTCGCCCTTGCGGCGGCGGCGGATACGGGTACCCAGGCGGCCATGATGGCTCCCACCGAAGTACTCGCACGCCAATACGCCGAAAAGCTCGGCGCGCTCTTCGACGCGGCGAACATCACCTGGGAGGTGCTCACAGGCTCCACCGCACCAGCCGAGCGGGAGGCTATTCTCGAGCGCGTTTGCGCGGGTACGATCGACGTCGTGTTCGGCACCCATGCGCTTTTAGAGGACGACGTGCGGTTTTCGAACCTTACGCTTGCGGTCATCGACGAGCAGCAGCGCTTCGGCGTCGATCAGCGTGCGGCTCTGCTTGCGAAAGGCGAGGCGCCCGATGCGCTTTTCATGACGGCGACCCCCATACCGCGCACGCTCGCGCTTGCGCTGTACGGAAGCCTGACGCTCTCCTACATCACCTCGAGGCCGCTCAACACCGCGGGCAATACGACGAAGGTGCTCTCGAGAAACGAGCGGGGCCGTGCATACGATGCGGCTCTCGAAGCGCTCGCGGCAGGCCGTCAGGTTTACGTGGTATGCCCGCTTGTGGGCAAGCCGCATCCTTCGTCGGAGGGCGAGCGCACGGCGCGCCGCGAAAACGATCTCGAGTCCGACGAGTACGAGTACGCGGTCATCAGCATCGAAGACGAAGCCGATATCGAAGACGACCCGAAGGCGGCCGTGCAGGAGGCGCGGTTTCTGCAGGAGAAGACATTTGTGGACTACCGGGTCGATCTCTTGCACGGCAAGATGAGCGGAGCCGAGAAGCAGGAGGTCATGGACCGTTTCAGGACGGGGGAGTGCCAGGTGCTCGTCGCGACGACCGTGATCGAGGTCGGCGTGGACGTGCCGAACGCCTCGGTGATGATCATCGAAGACGCCGAGCGCTTCGGGCTCTCCCAACTCCACCAGCTGCGCGGGCGCGTCGGCCGCGGTACGGAGCCGGGCGAGGTGTACCTCGTCTCGGGATCGAAGGCGCCCCCTGCGCTCGATCGGCTTGCGGCTATGGAGAAGACCGAAGACGGGTTCGAGCTTGCGAGCTACGATCTATCGCTTCGACGCGAAGGCGACATACTCGGCAACCGCCAACACGGCGCATCGGCGCTCAAGCTCGTGAACGTCGTGCGCGATGGAAAGATCATCGAGGCCGCCCATGGAGATGCGCGTGCGATTCTAAAGCAGGATCCCGAGCTTGCGAGCGAGCGCTACCGCGCCCTCGGGCGGGAAATGCGGCTCGCGTTTCGCGAGTCCGATGAAGTGAAAGGGGGCTGACGTGCGCATCGTTGCCGGAAAGTTCAAGGGCCGGGTGCTGAAAGCTCCGAAGGGCGAGCATACGCGGCCCACGACGGATCGGGTACGCGAAGCGCTTATGAGCGTCATCGCAAGCGCCCGGGGAGGCTTCGAAGACGCCGTGGTGCTCGATGCGTTCGCAGGTTCGGGCGCGCTCGGGCTCGAGGCGCTCAGCCGCGGAGCGGCGACGGTCTGTTTCTTCGAGCGCGACGGTGCGGCCGTGCGAGCCCTCGGCGATAACGCGAAAGCGCTCGGGATCGAGACGTCGGGAAGAGGTGCGCGCGCCAGGATATGCCGCGACGACGTGCTCAAACATCCGCCCGTTCACGCGTATCCTGCGTTCGACCTCGTGTTCTTCGATCCCCCCTATGCCACCGATCCGGGCGAGATCGCCGCACTTGTGCAGAAGCTCGCCGAGGCGAATGCGCTTGCTTTTGAAGCGCTCGTTTCGTATGAATACGCGAAATCCGATGATTCTGCTGTATCGGCGGCGTTCGCATCGCTACAATGGGAACCCGTTTCGAAGAAGCAGTACGGCGATACGGGGATCGCCTTGTTTGGAAGGAAGCTCGACACACTATGAAACGCGCATTGACGCCCGGTACGTTCGATCCGATCACCGAAGGCCATCTCGACGTCATCACGAGGGCGGCGCAGCTGATCGATGAGGTTATCGTCGCTGTGGCGGCATCCCCGAAAAAGCAGCCGCTGTTCTCGCTTGAAGAGCGCGTCGAACTTGCACGGGTGGCGACGGAGCATCTGCCCAACGTGCGCGTTGAGCCCTTCAGCGAGCTGCTCGTCGAATTCGCCGAGCGCATGGAGGCGACGGTAGTGATCAAGGGGCTTCGGGCTATCACCGATTTCGAGTACGAGTTTCAAATGACCGCGATAAACTACCAGATCAACCGCGACCTCGAGACGCTGTTCATCATGTCGCCGCCGCAGTACATGTACCTTTCGTCATCGGTCGTGCGCGAGATCGCAAGCTTGCACGGCGATGTGGGGCAGTTCGTGCCCGCCCATGTGAAAGAAGCGCTCGAGGCGAAATACGCCCGCCCGTGAGCGTATCGGGCCTTGGATTGCCGTCTGCGCGGTAGTTGACGCCGCCGTAACCCTTGCGCAACGTAAATGTGCGCTTTATGCAGGAAGTTTCGATTTATGGAAGCTTCATGCTAAAATAGCGCGATGGTGTATACCGAAGCATCGCTTCATACCCATTAACGCAGTTCAAACGCAGCAGCAAGGTCGGAAGGACAACAATGGACGAAACGGGAGTGCTGGGCTTACTTGAAGAGCTCTCTATCCTCTTGGAAGATTCTAAGCCGGTGTTCGGCAAGAGCAACATGCGCCAAGTCGATATCGCTGCGGCGTTCGAGATCATGGACGAGATCCGCGATACGTTCCCAAGCGAATTCTCCCAAGCCCGCCAAATCGTTCGCGAGCGCCAAAGCCTGCTCGACGATGCCGAGGCCGAGGCGAGCCGCATGATCGACGATGCGCGCAGCCAGGCTATGACCATTGCCAGCGAGCAGGAGATCGTCCGCATTTCCCAGCAACAGGCCGACACCATCATGGCCGATGCTCGCGAGCTGGAGCGCCAAACGCGCGCCGGCGCAGAAGACTACGCCGACGAAGTGTTCGGACATGTCGAGTCGAGCCTCGATACGCTGCTCGGCAACGTCCGCCGCTGCCGTGACCGCTTGAACGCCAATTCCATGGCGGGTCGATAATGTCCGATACCCGCATCCTGGTACCGAGCGAACTCTTCGCCTGTGCGGAGAGTTCTTATTTTGAAGGTACGTACGACCTCAATATTCTGAAAACGGGCCCCGATCTCTACGAGTTCGCATGTCCGCTCGCCTGGCAGGTGACCGTGACGAACACGGGCGGTGCTCTGCTGGTAACCGGCACCGTCGAGGGCACGGCGAAAACGTCGTGCGCGCGGTGTTTAGGTCCGTTCGAGTTTCCGCTGACCGGCGAGATCGAGGGGTACTTCCTCTTGTCGGACGAGGAGGAGGCGCCCGAGGACATGGAGGACGATGAGTTCGAATACCTTCCGAAGGACAACGTGATCGACCTCGATCCGCTTATCCGGGCGGCTCTTCTGCTCGAGCTGCCGCTCGTTCCTTTGTGCGACGAGGACTGCAAGGGCATCTGCCCCGATTGCGGAGCCGACCTCAACGAGGGTCCGTGCGACTGCGAAAAGCAGAGCGATGGGGCGGAAGGAACCGAAACTGAAAACCCCTTCGCGGTACTGAAGGATTTTCCTTTCGAGAAGTAGCCTGCGCCCGTGTTCAAGGCTGAGCGATCGGTCTGGCATGGAAGACTCCGAACCTCGAGCAGCGTCCGCGCGGGCGCACAAAACGATCCGATCGCCATTCCTGAAAAGACCGTACGAAAACCGCTTTCGGGCGGTTTTTTCAACGAATCGTAAAACGATCGATTCCGCACCGGTGACAAGCCTGCTTTCGTCCCGCTCGCTGTCGTTATCAGCCCTACGATGGTACCGGTAATACGGTACAAAAAGAAACGGGCTGATGAAGCTTGGGAAAAGGGGTGACTGCCCATGGCGCGATTCGATCATGTGGATCGCGGGCGGTTCGGGTTGATGGCTCGCAAGATCGCGTTCGCGTGCTGTGTCGGGGTGGTCGGCGGCCTCGCCTCGGTAGCGCTCTGCCTCGCGGTCGACGCTGCAGCGAAGTACTTTTCGCATCACCACGAGGCGCTTTTTCTGCTGCCGCTGTTCGGTTTTGCAACGATGCTCGTGTATCGGTTGCTCAAGATACCGTTCACCACGGGAACCGATACCGTCATCGACGACGCTCGGGCGGGCAGGAATATCCCGCCCGCCTTGACGCCTGCCATCTTCGCCGGCACGTTCTTGAGCGTGCTCGGAGGCGGCTCGGTCGGCAAAGAGGCCGCGACGCTGCAGATGGGCGCATCGCTCGGGGGGCTTGTCGCGCGGGCGTTCGGATTGAGGCTACCCGAGGACGCATCCGAAACGGAGGGGCTTGCCATCTCGTGCGGCATGGCTGCGGCGTTCAGCGCGTTGTTCTTCGCTCCCGTCGGCGCTACGGTTTTCGTGGTGGAGCTCGTGCGGTTGAAGAAAGGCGTCAGGAAAGAGGTGCCCTATCTATTCATCGCAGCGCTCTGCGGGTTCGGCGTGGCATCAGCCGTCAACATCGGGGATAGGGTTGCGGCGGTTTCTCTGCCTGACCTATCGGTGCTGCTCGTCGCGGCCTGCGTGCTCGTCGGCGCGCTTTCGGGGCTGTTCGGCAGCTTGTTTTCATGGGCGCTCCGCACGGCCCGGAGACGTACGGGCGCATGGCCCGGCAAAGGCGCGCTCGGCATCGTTTTCGGCGGAGCGATCGTGATCGCCGTGGTTGCGGGATTTGGCCAGTACCATCTTGCGGGTCCTGGTGCCGCAGTGCTCGATCAGGCGCTCACGGCAACCGTGCTTCCGACGGATTTCTTAGCGAAAGCCGTCTTAACCGTCGCGGCGATCGGATTCGGCTACAAAGGCGGGGAGATCATGCCGGTGTTCTGCATCGGGGGTCTGCTCGGAAATGCGCTCGGTCAGCTCATAGGGTTCGATGCGGGGTTTTGCGCAATGCTCGGGCTCGCGGCTTTCTTCGGGGCGTGCAGCAAATGCCCGCTTGCCGCAATCGCCATGGGAGGGGAGCTCTTCGGCATAGCCGCTCTGCCCGCGCTCGCCCTCGCGGTCGGTGTCTCGTCGTTGGTCACCTCGGAGCTCGGCATGTACGGGCGGGGCATGTGGGCATCGGTCAGACGCGAGTACCGTGCCGTGCGTGCGAAGCAAAAGGTCCGTTAGGTTCGGAAAAGAGGTACAATCAACCGATGCGACCGAATGAAGAAACGACCGACCGAAGCGTGCGCGCCTCCGAAGTGCTGGGGGCGTTCGTCTCGTATTACCGGCCCTACCGGGTGCTTTTGGCGTTCGACCTCGTCTGCGCTTTCGTGCTCGCGATCGTCGATCTCGCGTTTCCGCAGATACTCAATTTCTTCACCAAGGAGTTCTTCCTCGAGCCTCCCGAGGTGATCGTGGCCTCGCTCGGGCTCATTGCAGCGCTCCTTGCGCTCATGTACGCGGTGCGTACGGCGTGCCAATACTTCATCACGAGCTGGGGCCATATCATGGGTGCGCGCATGGAGGCAGACATGCGCAAAGACCTTTTCGAGCAGTACCAGCGTCTGAGCTTCTCCTACTACGACCGCAACAACACGGGCACCATGATGAGCAAGCTCGTCACCGATCTGTTCGACATCTCCGAGCTCGCCCACCACGGGCCCGAGAACCTCTTCATCTGCATTCTCAAGATAGCCGGATCGTTTGCGCTTCTGTTCCTCGTGAACGTGCCGCTTACGCTTATCATGCTCGTCGCTACGGCGCTCATGGCGGCATACGCGTTTTGGCGCAACTACCGCAAGCGAACGATCTTCACTGAAAATCGCAAGAAGATGGCCGACATCAACGCGCGGCTCCAGGATTCGCTCGGCGGTATCCGCGTGGTGAAGTCGTTCGGCAACGAACGCATCGAGATCGACAAGTTCGACGAATCGAACCACCGGTTCGTCGATACCAAGGAACGTTCGTACCGGTTCATGGGGTCGTTTCATGCGGTTAACTCGCTGTTCATCGGGGTCCTGTACACAGTGACCATCGTGGGCGGCGGATATTTCGTCGCCCAAGGAACCCTCGAAGTCACCGATCTTGCCATCTACGCGCTCTACATCGGCATCTTCGTTTCGCCGGTCGAGCAGCTCATCAACTTCACCGAGCAGTTCCAAAAGGGCTATGCCGGGTTCAGGCGCTTCATGGAAGTGCTCAAAGTGCGGCCCGACATAGTCGATGAGCCGGGTGCGCGCGATCTTGCAGATCTCGAGCGCGAACAGCGCACCGATACGGAAGGGGAGGTGACGGGCGAAATCCGGTATGCAGGCGTGCGCTTTTCCTACGACGGCGAACACGACGTGCTCTCGGGCCTCGACCTTCACGTGCCCGCAGGCGCTACCGTGGCGCTCGTGGGTCCGTCGGGCGGCGGCAAAACCACCACCTGCTCGCTGCTGCCGCGCTTCTACGACGTACAGGCGGGTACGATCGAGATCGACGGCATCGACGTTCGGCGCGTTACGGTAGAATCGCTGCGACGCGCGATCGGTATCGTGCAGCAGGACGTGTACCTGTTCGACGGGACCATCCGCGAGAACATCGCCTACGGCAAACCCGACGCGAGCGATAAGAACGTGGCCCGAGCGGCGCGCCTTGCGAACATCCACGAGTTCATCTGCGATCTCGAAGACGGCTACGATACGTATGTGGGGGAGCGGGGCGCGCGCCTTTCAGGTGGCCAGAAGCAGCGCATCGCTATCGCGCGCGTGTTCTTGAAGGACCCGCGCATCCTCATCCTCGACGAGGCGACGAGTGCGCTTGACAACGAGAGCGAGCGCAAGGTGCAGAAATCGCTCGAGGACCTTGCGCGCGGCAGGACGACGCTCGTGATCGCGCACCGTCTCTCGACCATTCGCAGCGCCGACGCCATCGCCGTCGTGGAACAGGGGCGCGTCGTGGAGTTCGGCACCCATGCGAGCCTGCTTGAGGCGAACGGCACCTACGCGCGCTACTACCGCATGCAGTTCGGGGAAGGGTAGCTCGCGAGGATTGCCGTGCGCTCGCTACGCGGAGTGCCGGAGCCCGGCCGACGATTGTCGGCTGAAAGACACGGTTTCTGCGGTAAATCCGTGTTTTCCTGCCGACAATTTCACCGCGCGGTCTCTTGTGCGGCACACCGGATCGCAGCGGAGAGCGCGTCCAAATCGACGCACTATTCCACAAAACCCGTATTGCACGCGAGGGTATCGTTTGTTAGAATAACTTTTCGTGTGTTTACCAATTGCACTTAACACCGGGCAAACGGCCCGGCTTGGAAAAGGAGTCAAGGATCATGGCAGTACCTAAGCGTAAAATGGGCCGTGCTCGCACCAATGCCCGCAGGAGCGCAAACGATAAAATTGCAGCTCCCTCGCGTTCTGTGTGCCCGCAGTGCGGCGAAGTGAAGCTTCCGCATCGCGTATGCCCGAACTGCGGCTTTTACAAGAACCGCGAAGTCATCGAGACCGACTAACCTCTGTCTCGTGCATCCGCGCGGTGCATCCCGCTCGGATCGGAAAGCGAAGCTCTCCGGGCTGCCTTGCTACGAGGCATCTCCGAGAGCTTCGTTTCGTTTTGCGTGCAAAGGGGATGAAATCGCATCAACCGACTGCGATCGCGCATCCTCTTTGCCTATAATTGGTTCGCGGCTTTCATGTCGCCCGAATACGCAACGGCGCCCGCGCCGTCTGCCACGCAAGGAGAAACGATGCCAGAACAAGTTACCGTAACGGTTGATGCGCTGGGGGGAGACCACGCACCCGACGTTGTGCTCGAAGGAGCGGCTTTGGCGCTTGCCGAGGATCCCGATCTCGCAATCGTCTTGTGCGGTCCTGCCGAAACGGTCGAGCCGTTCGCTGCCGAGCACGAGCGCTGCCGTGCGGTTGCAACTACCGAGTTCATAGCCATGGACGAGCATCCGGCGAACGCGGTGCGCAAGAAGAAGGATTCATCGCTTGTCGTGGGGTGTCGCCTTGTGAAAGAAGGCGAAGCCGCCGGGTTCTTCTCGGCGGGATCGACCGGTGCGTGCCTTGCTGCGGCAACGCTTGTCATGGGGCGCATCAAGGGCGTGTCGCGTCCAGCGCTCTGCACGGTCATTCCGTCGCCCGCCAAACCGGTCGTCATGTGCGACGTCGGGGCGAACGCCGATTGCAAGCCCGAATACCTTGTGCAGTTCGCCCAGATGGCCACCATCTATACCGAGCGGATTCTCGGCGTCTCCGATCCGAAAGCGGCGCTTCTGAACATCGGCGAAGAGGACACCAAGGGCTCTGCGTTCGCGCAGGAGGCGTTCGGGCTGCTCGAAGCGAATCTGCCCAACTTCGTCGGCAACGGCGAGGGCAACGACATCCTTCCAGGTACCTACGATATCTTCGTGACCGACGGCTTTACCGGAAACGTGTGCCTGAAAACCATCGAGGGCACTTCGAAAACGCTGTTCAAGGCGCTGAAAGACATCTTCTACGCAAGTGCGCTCACCAAGCTCGGTGCACTTACCATCAAAGGCGGGCTTAAGGACCTCATGGCGAGCGTGAGCCCCGATACCTACGGCGGCGCACCGCTGCTCGGCGTTAAGGGAGCCTGCATCGTCGGGCATGGCTCGTCGAACGCGACCGCCATCAAAAACGGCATCCATACCACGGCGAAGATCGTGCGCGAGCACGTATCCGAGCTCATCGCCGAAACCGTCGCTGCAGAGGCTGCGCCGAAAACCGTGCAGCCAAACGATGCCGAACCTGCTGCGGAAGCCCGGTGATCTGCATGACGAGCTCCGAAGAACAGCGCGAGAAGCTCAATCGGGCGCAGCAGATACTCGAGTACACGTTCGAGCGCAAGGAACTGCTGCTTTCTGCGATTACCCACCCCTCGGCGACGGAGGGGAAATCGGTCAAGTTCTCCTACGAGCGCCTTGAATTCTTAGGCGACAGCATCCTTGGGGCCATCGTCGCCACGGTTGCGTTCGATCGGTTCCATGATCTCGACGAAGGCGGCCTTACGCGCATCAAGGTCGCGCTCGTGTCGGGCACGAGCCTCTCGGACGTTGCGGCAGAACTCGGGTTCGCCGACATCATCGTGTTCGGCTCATCCGAGACGGGAACCGGCAAGCGCGGGCTTCATTCGGCGCTTGAAAACGTGTACGAAGCCATCGTCGCCGCGCTCTACCTCGACGGGGGCATAGAAACGGCCACGGCGTTCGTCCAGCGCACGCTCATACCGCGCATGTCGCTCGATATGGCAAGCGAGCCCGAGAACCCGAAAAGCGCGTTGCAGGAAAAGCTTCAGGAAGACGGTATCACGCCCACCTACAAGCTCGTGGAAACGCAGGGCCCTCCGCACGACCGCACATTCGTTGCGCAGGTGTTCGCAGGTACGCAAGGGCTTGCGCGGGGAACCGGGCGCACGAAGAAGGAAGCCGAAAGCCAGGCGGCGAAATCAACGCTCGCCCGTTTGAGCGATTTTCTCGGTTTGGGCGCCGATGCGAAGGCGGCCCGCACCGAGAAAGCCGCTGCGAAGGCGGCGCTCGCCGCTGCGAAGGCGGAGGACAAGGCCCGCAAGAAAAGCGAGCGGGACCGTGCGCGGCTCGATAAGCAGAATAAACAGAACAAGCAAACGAAGCAGAAAAACCGGGAGTAGCAAACGTGTACTTGAAATCCCTCGTCCTGAAAGGATTCAAATCCTTTGCCGATAGGAGCGTGCTTTCGCTCGAGCCGGGCATCACGGCCATCGTGGGTCCTAACGGCTCGGGCAAATCGAATATATCCGATTCGGTGCTCTGGGTGCTCGGCGAGCGCAACGCGAAGAACCTTCGCGGCCAGGCCATGGAAGACGTCATATTCGCCGGTTCCTCGGCGCGCAAGAGCGTCGGCATCGCCGAAGTCGATCTTGTGCTCGACAATACCGACGGCACGCTTCCCGTCGACTATTCCGAGGTTGCCATCACGCGCCGCATGTACCGCAGCGGCGAGAGCGAATACCTCATCAACGGCGCGCTTGCACGTCGCATGGACGTGCTCGACATCCTGCACGATTCGGGGCTCGGTACGGGTACCCATTCCATCATTTCGCAGGGAAGTCTCGATTCGATTTTGCAGTCGAAGCCGGAGGATCGCCGCGCCATCATCGAGGAAGCCGCAGGTGTGCTCAAGCACAAGCAGCGCAAACTCAAAAGCCAGCGCAAGCTCGAGCAGATGGACGCGCATCTCACGCGCGTGAAAGACGTTGCCGCCGAAGTGGAGCGTCAGCTGAAACCGCTTGAGCGCAAAGCCAAACGCGCACAGGCCTATCAGGGTCTCGCCGATGAGCTTGCCGAGCTGAACCTGCTGCTTGCGGTGGACGATCTGCGGGTGCTCCAGAAGAAATGGGAGTCGGCGGGGGGCCTCGAAAAAGATCTCGACGAGCAGCTTTTGGGAATGCGCGCCGCGATCGATGCGGTCGAACGCGAGATCGAGGCGCTCCAGCAGACCATCCAGGAGCGCAACGCCAACTCAGGCGAGCTTTCGCGTCGGTATCGCCGTGCGCAATCGGCTCTCGAGCGCTTTGATGCGACGACGTTGCTACTGCATGAGAAGAAGCGGGCCGCCCAAAGCTATGAAGCCGAACTGCAGGTGACCCTTTCCGCCAACAGGGAGAAGGCGAAGCAGGCAGAAGCCGACCGCGCACAGGCGGCGGCTCAGCTCGAAGAAGCATCGGCCCAAAGGCGAGCCGCCGATACCCAGGTGGAAAGGCTTCTTGCCGAGCAGCGTGAGTTGACCGAGAAAAGGTCGGCTCTCGAGAAATCCGTCCAAGAGTGGTCGGGCAAAGAGAAATCGCTTGCCCGCCGCATCGAGGCGACGCGCCTTGCGCAAGCCGAGAACAACGAGCTTCTCACCAACAGCCGCGCCCACGAGAAGCTTATCGCGGGCCACAGCAAGGAGCTTGAAATTCAGCTCGCGCATGCGAAAAGCGATTACGACCGCATCCATGCGGCTCAGGAGGCGGGCGAGTCGAAGCTTGCCGAGCTTTCGGAGCGCGAAGCGAAGGCGCGCCACGAGGTCTCCGAGGCGTTTGCGGCTCGAGAAGAAGCCCGCGAAGCGTTCGACTCCGCGCGCGACGAGGCTTCTCTTCTCGCATCGGAAATCCGCGGACTCGAAGAGGTCGAGCGTGCAAGCGAGGCGGCAGGCCCCGCCCTTTCGTGGCTCATGGAGCACGCTGACGAGCTCGAGGCGCGCCTTGAGCCGCTCTCCCATATCATCGTTGCGCCGAAGGGGTCAGAAGCGCTCGTCGAGCACCTCTTAGGCGCCGATCTCGCCGGCCTGTTCGTATCCGATGTTGCGGGCGCGAACGCAATCGCCGAGGCGCTGTGCTCGATCGACGAGACGGGAGAGGTGCTGCTGTACCCCCGAAGCGGCATGAGCGCACCGCAGACGCGCGCGTCTGCGGGCGAGCGTCTCATCGACCTGCTCGAGTTTCCCGATTCCCATGCCGAGGCCGTTTCGGGGTTGCTCGGCGACGTATACGTGTGCGAAAGCAGGCAGGAAGCCATCGCCGCCCATACAGCCGATAAAACCGGTGCACGGTTTGCTACGCGCGACGGATTCGTCATCTGGCCGAACGGCAAGATCGTTGTCGGGTCGAACAGGCACGACGGCGAAGGCGCCCTCGCGCGCCATCGCCGTATCGAAGAGCTGAAGCTATCGCTTGCCGAAGCGGAAGCCGCGCAAACCCGGGCGGAAGCCGAGCGCGAGAAAACCGATGCGGCCTTGCGTGATGCGCAGGCGAAGAGCCTCGCCCTGTCCCAAGAGCTCGCGCAGCTCAAAGGGCAGGTGGAGTCGTCGAAAGAAGAGCTCAAGCGCGCCGAGGAGAAACTTGCCGCCCTAACGCGCGAATTCGAGGACCTCGAGCGCCAGCGCGCTGAGGCCCAAGAAGTGCTGAAGACCGCGCAGCCGACCGCCGACGAGCTCGAGCGATCGCTCGAAGAGCTCGAAGGGGCGCTTGAGGAGGCCAAGGCGAAGACGGGCGAGCTTCAGCAAGACGTCGCCCCGCTGCGTCGCCGCGCAAACGAACTCCAAAACGAGTTCTCCGAAGCGCGCCTTGCCGCAGCCACCTCCGCCGAACGCGAGACCTACACCAAGCGCGTCGTCGAAGCCCGCGCACGCGAGATCGAATCGATGCTCGCGCAAGACGAGGCGGCGAAGGAAAGCCTTGCCCGAAAAGCGCTTTCCCGCACGCGCGTCGTTCCGTTGCTTGCCGTGTTCGAGGAGCTGTCCGACAGCGCGAAGAAGTGGACGCAGCGGCTCGAGGACGAAACGCTTGCCCAGCAGGATTCGTCGAGCGGACTGCATGCGGCTATGAACGAGGCGCGCAAGAAATCGCGCGAGGCTCACGACGCCTTCGACGAGGTGAACGCGAAGCTCTCGCAGGCGCGCGTGGACAAAGGGCGCCTCGAAGTGCAGGTCGAGGCGGCCATAAGCACGATCGTGAACGACTGCAAGGTCCCACTCGAAACCGCGCTTGTAACCCCGCCGCTTGAGAACCGCGCCGAAACCGAGGACAAGACCTTCAAGCTGAGGCGCCGTATCGCCAACATGGGCACGATCAACCCCGATGCGGCTGTCGAGTACGAGCACCTCAAGCAGAGGTACGACTACATGGCCACCCAGCTCGACGATCTCAATTCGGCGCGCCGCTCCCTCTCTAAGATCGTGAGCGTCATCGATGCGCGCATGAAAGAGGATTTCATCAAAACCTACGAGCAGGTGAACAGCAACTTCCAGGAGATATTCGCGATCCTGTTCCCCGGCGGCTCGGCAGAGCTCTCGCTCGTCGATCCTGAAGACCCGGAGAATACGGGCGTGGAGGTGACGGCGCAACCGCGCGGCAAGCGCATCACGAAGATGATGCTCATGAGCGGCGGCGAGAAATCCCTGACGGCGCTTGCGCTTTTGTTCGCGGTGTACCGTATCCGCTCGACGCCGTTTTACATCCTCGACGAGGTCGAGGCGGCGCTCGACGATTCGAACCTGCGCAGGCTCTGCGCCTACCTCGATTCGCTTCGTCATTCGACGCAGCTCATAATGATCACCCATCAGCGCCGAACGATGGAGATGGCCGACGTGCTCTACGGCATCTCGATGCAGGCGGACGGCGTGACGCGTGTGGTGAGCCAGAAGCTCGACCATGCGCTCAAGTATGCAGAGGAGTAAAGCATGGGTTTTTTCGATAGGATCAGCGAGGGACTCACCCGTTCCCGCGACAAGTTCAAGGAGTCGATGAACGTTCTTCTGGACCGCGGTCCGGATCTCGACGACGAGTTTTGGGATGGCCTCGAGGAAACGCTCATCGTAAGCGACGTCGGCGCCCCTGCGGCGGCGTCTATCGTGGGAAGTCTGCGCGACCAGGCTAAGCGCAAGGCGCTGCCCGATGCGTACGCGGTGCTCGACCTCTTGAACGACCAGATTGCGGATACGTTTGCCCAGGGCGGGGAAGAGGTGTTCGGCGGCGAAGACGCCATCGTGCTTTTCGTGGGCATCAACGGCACGGGCAAGACCACCACAGTGGGAAAGATCGCCAAAGAGGCGACCGATGGGGGTCGAAGCGTGCTTCTGGGGAGCGCCGATACGTTTCGCGCGGCAGCCATCGAGCAGCTTGAGGTGTGGGCCGAACGCGCGGGCGTTGAGATATGCACGCGCGAGCGCGGCAGCGATCCGGCGAGCGTGTGCTACGACACTATCGAGCGCGCCGAGCAGACGGGCGCCGATCTCGTGCTCGTCGACACGGCGGGCCGCCTGCATACTTCGGCAGACCTCATGCGCGAGCTCGAGAAGGTAGTGAACGTCGTGCGCAAGCGCGCGACCATGCCCGTATACACCGTGCTTGTCACCGATGCGACTACCGGCCAAAACGGGCTTTCGCAGGCGCGCGAGTTCGACCGCGCCCTCGACCTCGACGGCGTGATCGTCACGAAGCTCGACGGTACGGCCAAAGGCGGCATCGCGCTTGCTATATCCCACGAGCTTGGGCTTCCCGTGCTCAAGATAGGCGTCGGGGAGGGCATCGACGATTTGAAGGATTTCGACGCCCGCGATTTCGCGAAAGCGCTTGTCGGCGACTTCGACGAGCGGGGATAAGGGCGAGTTCGCAAAGCGCTGTATCGGTTGAAAGGGAGTTTTAGCGAAGGAATCGGCTCGGTTTCGGGTGCTCGGCTATACTGGTGGTATCGCACACTGGTAAAACCGTACGATGGGAGCTGCGATCCATGCTTGAAAACCTCTCCGAACGACTGCAGGGAATCTTTTCGGGGCTGCGCGGGAAAGGCCGTTTGACCGAGGCCGATATCAACGACGCCATGCGCGAGATACGCATGGCGCTCTTGGAAGCCGACGTCAACTTCAAGGTCGTGAAGACCTTCATCGCCAACACTAAAGAGCGCTGTCTGACCGCCGAAGTGCTCGATTCGCTCACGCCGGCGCAAAACGTCATCAAGATCGTGCTCGACGAGCTGACCGAACTTTTGGGCCGCACCGATTCCAAGCTCGTGCTCGGAAGCCGCATCCCCAATGTCATCATGCTCGTGGGCCTGCAGGGTTCCGGCAAGACGACGGCAGCAGCCAAGCTCGCGTATCGCCTGAAGCAGGAGAACCACCAGCCGCTCCTCGTGGCATGCGACGTGTACCGTCCTGCGGCCGCCGACCAGCTCCAAACGCTCGGCGGTGAAATCGGTGTGCGCGTGTACCGGGGTGAGGACACAGACCCCGTGAAGATCGCAGCCGAGGGCGTTCAGGATGCCATCGACAACCTGCGCGACGTGGTCATCATCGACACAGCAGGACGCTTGCACGTCGACGAGGAGATGATGGCCGAGGCCGAAAACATCAAGCGCGAGGTCAAACCCGACCAGATCCTCATGGTCGTCGACGCGATGACCGGCCAGGATGTGGTCAACGTCGCTTCGGCGTTCTCCGAGCGCGTCGACTTCGACGGCGTGATCATGTCGAAGATGGACGGCGATGCGCGCGGCGGCGGCGCGCTCTCCATCAAGCAGGTCACCGGCAAGCCCATCAAGTTCATCTCATCGGGCGAGAAGCCCGATTCGCTCGAGGAGTTCCATCCCGACCGTATGGCCAAACGCATCCTCGGCATGGGCGATGTCGTGAGCCTCATCGAGAGCGCCGCGAAGATCGAAGCGGAGGAGATGGAGGCCGAGGCCGCCGAGCGCATGATGCGCGCGCAGCTCAACCTCAACGATTTTCTCGATATGAACAAGCAGATCCGCAAGATGGGAGGCGTGTCCAAGCTCGTCGCGGCGCTGCCAGGAGGTGATAAGGCCATGTCGCAAGGTCAAGTCGACGAAAGCGCCCTCGACCGCATGGAGGTCATCATACATTCTATGACGCTTAAGGAACGCGAGAAGCCCGATATCCTGAACGGCAGCCGTCGGGCTCGCATTGCGGCCGGCGCGGGAGTTCAGGTGTCCGACGTGAACCAGGTCATCAAGAAGTTCAACGAGACGAAAAAGATGATGAAGCAGTTCATGCCAGCAGACGACGGGCGTCCCAAAAAGGGCAAGAAGAACAAGAAGGGCCGTCGCAGGCGCTCGCTTCCCGGCATGAACGGTATGAGCATGGCCGACATGAAGAAGATGCAGGACATGCTCAAAGACATCGACAAGTAGACAGCAGTCTGCTTCCAGCCTATGAGGGGTGACCCATGGACCAACCTTATGCTCAACCGCATGTACCGATTCCCGAGCCCGTGCGCGCGCCGGTGCTCGAGTGCCGATCGCTCACCAAGCGCTACGGGAACGTGAACGCGCTCAATGCCGTTACGTTCTCGGTGCCGAGTGGGCGCGTCGTCGGTCTGCTCGGGCCGAACGGTAGCGGAAAGACCACGCTCATCAAACTTATCGCGGGGCTTTTGCAGCCCACGGCGGGCGGCGCGTTCATCCTCGGTGAGACACCGAGTCCTTCGACGAAAGGCCGTGTTTCCTATCTTCCCGAACGACCGTATTTCAGCCCCGCTATGAAGGTGAACGATACGCTTTCGTTCTTCGCCGATTTCTACGCTGACTTCGACCGAAGGCTTGCCGAAGATATGCTCTTGCGTCTGTCGGTTCCCCTAACGAGCACTATGGGGGCGCTTTCTAAGGGAACGAAGGAGAAGGTGCAGCTCGTGCTCGTTATGGCGCGCAGAGCTGCCCTGTACCTGCTCGACGAGCCGATCGGCGGCGTCGATCCGGCGGCTCGCGATTTCATCCTGGGTACGATCATCACGAACTACCATCGCGATTCGACGATCCTCGTATCGACCCATCTTGTGGCCGACGTCGAGGCCGTGCTCGACGATTTCATTCTGCTGCAGTACGGCACGATGTCTCTGTACTCGTCTCCTCATCTGGTGCGCGAGCAGACCGGCCGCAGTCTCGATCAGTACTTCAGGGAGGCGTTTCGATGCTAGGAAAACTGCTGAAATACGATATGGCAGCGCTTTCGCGCGTGCTCGTACCCGTCCATATCGCCGCGCTTGCCGTGGGGTTGGTGGCTGCCGCATGCTTCTTCGGCTGCAACTGGATCGATTCTGCGTATAACGGATGGAGCGGCTCGTCGGGCTTTTCGGCCTCGATCCTCGTCATGCTCGCCATGACGGGCGCATTCTGCCTGTTCGCGCTTTTCATGGCTTCGGCGGCGACCTTCTTCGCCATCGTGCACCGCTTCTACAAGAACTTCTTCACCGACGAGGGCTACCTTACGCTCACCCTGCCCGTAAGCGCGAACCTGCATATCGCGTCGAAGGTCATCGCCGCCGCGCTCTGGCTGCTCATCGATGTGGTGATCGTCGGGTTCTGCGCATATTTCGCCTCGATGGCCGCGATGGGCTTTGCCGGCGATTTCGACGAGACGATCCCGTACTTCATGCTCATGTCCTCCTACGGGTTCTCGAGCATCGAGTCGTTTGCGAGTTTCATGCTCGCGGGGTCGACGTCTGCGATGCAGGTGCTCGCGATGGTGCTCACCGCCTACGCCGCGTTCGCGCTCGGCAGCGCCCTTGCCGCGAAACACAAGGTTGCTGCGGGCATCGGTTTGTTCTTCGCCCTCTCATGGGCTGCGGGGCTCGTCCACAGCATCAAGAGCGTCCTGCTTGCGACCAGCTTCATGTACGAATCGTCGTACAACTACGCAGCGGCGAACATGCTCTCTTCGGGCGTTTCGCTCGTACTCTATCTGATAACTTCGATCGTGTTCTACGCCGTGTGCGTGTACGTGATCGACCGGAAAACGAACCTCGCGTAAGGCGGTGATGCAAGCCGTGCAAAACGATGAACCGCTTTTGATCAGGCTGTTCGAAAAGGATGACCTCGAGGCGATGCGCACCGTATGGAACGAGGTCGTCGAAGACGGCGTCGCGTTTCCGCAGGAGGAGATGCTCGACGCGGATGCGGCGCTCGAGTTCTTCTCGTCCCAGTCGGCTACGGCGGTTGCCGTATGCGGAAACCGCCTGCTCGGACTTTACATCCTGCATCCTAACAACACAGGGCGCTGCAGCCACATCGCGAACGCGAGCTACGCGGTGTCCTTTGAGGCGCGGGGCAGGGGAATCGGCCGGGCGCTCGTGTCGGACTCGCTTGAACGGGCGGGCTCGATCGGGTTTCGGGGATTGCAGTTCAACGCCGTCGTTGCGAGCAACGCAGGTGCCATCCATCTATACGAAGATCTCGGATTTACTCGAATCGGTACGATTTTCGGCGGGTTCCGTATGAAAGACGGAACGTTTCAGGATACGTTCATCTACTTTCACGAGGTTTGATGACCGTATGCGCTGCACTCGGAGCGCGTTCGGGACTCTCGGCGTTTCAAGATTTTGATCTGCGCATCCAAAAGGGTCGGCTCGTGGATGGACTTTTGCCGTACTTTCTGTAAATCGTGACGCCTTTTGCCCGAATGCTTGCAAGACGAGCCGTTTCACCCTATTATTAGCAATTGCTGTTTTTCAAGGATGCCGATTCTGCACGGATCCGGCAAGCACACGTTGTATTACATGGTAAAAGGAGTTCAACTTCATGGCAGTTAAAATTCGTCTCGCCCGCCACGGCGCTAAAAAGGCACCTTACTACCGCGTCGTCGTCGCCGATGCGCGCGCACCGCGCGACGGCCGTTTCATCGAAGAGGTCGGCCGTTACAACCCCTGTGTCGATCCGGCCATGGTGAAGTTCGACTTCGAGAAGGTCGATGCGTGGATCAAGAACGGTGCGCAGCCGACCGATACGGTTGCCCGCCTCATCGAAACCGCACGCAAGGACGCGTAGCGCCATGTCTGCCGAAACGACAGACGTCGCCGGATTGGTGGCTTCGGTCGTCGAGCCTTTGGTCGAGTATCCCGACGATCTCGAGATCGCGTCGAGCGAGGCCGACGACGGAACGATCCTCGTCGAGATCCGCGTTCACGAAGACGATGCCGGCAAGGTTATCGGTAGGCAAGGCAGGGTCATCAAGGCCATCCGCACGCTTGCGCGCGCGGCTGCTTCCCGCACCGATACCCATGTCGAAGTAGAGCTCATCGACTAAATGCACGATTGGGCCAACGTAGCCGAACTGGTAAAACCGAAGAGCTTGCAAGGTGGGCTGGTCGCACGCAGTGCGTCTGGCCTTCCTTTTTTGCTGCGCGCCGGCCTTGAGGTCGCTTTCGTGCCGCCGGTGCTCGATGTGCCCCGGCGCGGCATCGTTATCGAAGCGAACGATCTCGGGCACGATGTTTACCATGTCGTCTTCGACAGCGTCGACTCGATCGATGCGGCGGAAGCGCTCGCAGGGTGTTCGTGTTTGGTGCGCAGGGTCGATCTGCCCGAGGGGTTCGACGCGTGCGAAGAGGACACGATCGTCGGCTATGCGGTCATAGACGAGGTGCTCGGCGATATCGGAACGGTTGTCGAGGTGATCGACAACAAGGCGCAGCGGCTCATTTCCGTGGACGGTGCTATGGGCGAGGTGCTCGTACCGTTCGTGGACGCCATCGTGCTTGCGATCGACGACGATGCCGAAACGGTCAGAACGCGCGTGCCCCGCGGACTCGTCGAGTGTTGAGGCTGTGGGCGTAGCCTCAAGCACGCACGCGAGGGCGTGGTGTAGCGCATGCGGGTACGATTACGCGAGAGAAAGGACGGCTCCATGAAGATAGAAACGCTCTCGACGTTTCCCGGCATGTTCGATGCCGTCATGGGTGCGTCGATGATGCGCATAGCGCAAGAGAAGGGCATCCTTGAATTTACCGCCCGCGATCTGCGCGATTGGACGCACGATAGGCACCGTACGACCGATGACGACCCTTACGGCGGGGGCCAAGGTCTCGTGATGAAGTGCGAACCGATATTCGAGGCGTTCGAAGAGATCGCATCGGAGGGAGCTTCGAAGCCCTACACGATCTTCCTCGGTCCTCAAGGCGAGCCGTTCACCGATGCGCTCGCCATCGAGCTTGCTGCACGCGACCGCCTTCTGTTCGTGTGCGGCCACTACGAGGGGATCGACGAGCGTGCCTACGCTTTGGCGGACAAGATCCTTTCCGTGGGCGATTACGTGCTCACGAGCGGCGAGCTCGCTTCGATGGTCGTAATCGATGCCGTGGTTCGCAAGATCGAGGGGGTGCTCGGGGACGAGGCGGGTGCCATCGACGAGAGCTTTTACGACGGATTGCTCGAGTATCCGCAGTACACGCGCCCTGCTGTGTACCGCGGGATGGAGGTTCCCGACGTGCTTCTCTCCGGCAACCATGCCGCCATCGATAGGTGGCGGCGCGAGCAGAGTCTCAAGCGCACCCTGTGCCTGAGGCCGGATCTGCTCGAAACGGCGAACCTCGATGCGGCCGACCATGCTATTCTGGCGTCGCTTAAGGCCGCAATGCCGCGTTAGGATCATGGTGCGCGCACAGCGCGCACGTATACGCTCAGACCGACCGACGAACCGAAAGGAAATAAACGTACATGGATGCCGGGCAGCATGCCGAGACCCATAAGCCGTCGCTTTTCAGAAGCATTCTCACCATCCTCGTCATCGTCGTCGTTGCAGTGGGTGCGTCGAGGCTGATCATGGAATTCGTCGTGCGACCCTACGAAGTGCCCTCCGGTTCGATGGAGACCACTATCATGACCGGCGACAAGGTGTTCTCCGAACGCGTGAGCTACTATTTCCGCGACATAGAGCCGGGCGACATCGTGACGTTCGAGGACAACGAGATTCCAGGCCGTATTCTGCTTAAGCGCTGCATTGCGGTGGCAGGGCAGACCGTCGACCTCATCGACGGGAGGGTCTACGTCGACGGCGTCGCCCTCGACGAGCCCTACACCCACGGCCTTCCCTCCGATCCCTTGTCGAAGACCATCGTCGAAGTGAACTACCCCTATACGGTTCCGCAAGGCGAGCTGTGGGTGATGGGGGACAACCGCACGAACTCCAACGATTCGCGGTATTTTGGATCGGTGAAAGAATCGAGCGTCACCGGCCGGGTCTGTCTTGTGTACTGGCCGCCCTCCCATTTCGGGACCTTGTAAGCGCCAAGGAGGCGCCCGCGCGCCCCGATCCGCATCTTGTCGGTGTCGTGCGGGTTATGCGCGGGCACGAGTGCGTCGGGGGCTTTTCGCGACGCCGCAGTCGTTCGGGCACCGTTTCAGAAAGCGCCCCGGCGCGCTCTCGATCGTGGATTTCTGAAATGTTTATCTACCGACGCATACGCTTTGACGCGAAGCGGTATCATATACCGTCGAATCGTATTCAGGCGTATCGATTGGCGAGGTCTGGATGGAAAGGAAGCGAAACGTTCATGGATGCCGGTCAACACGCCGATGCCCCCAAGCGCTCCGTGCTGCGGAGTCTGCTGAGCTTCCTGTTTCTCGTCGCGCTCGTCGTCGGCCTTTCGTGGCTGTTGCGCGAGTTCGTCATCCAGCCCTACGAGATTCCCTCCGGTTCGATGGAGACCACCATCATGACCGGCGACAAGGTGTTCTCCGAACGCGTGAGCTACTACTTCCGCGACATAGAGCCGGGCGACATCGTGACGTTCGAGGATAAGGAGATACCCGGTCGCATCCTCATCAAGCGCTGCATCGCGACGGGCGGGCAGACCGTCGACCTCATCGACGGGAGGGTCTACGTCGACGGCGTCGCCCTCGACGAGCCCTACACCCACGGCCTTCCCTCCGATCCCTTCGCGAGCACGCTCGTCGACATAAGCTATCCCTACACGGTTCCTGAAGGCGAGCTGTGGATGATGGGGGATAACCGCACCAACTCGAAAGATTCCCGCTACTTCGGCTCCGTTAAGGAGTCGAGCGTAACCGGCAAGGGCTGCTTCATCTATTGGCCCTTGGAGAACTTCGGCGTTCTCCAGTAGGGCTCATCGGAAAAGGTACGAACCAAGGACACGAGGAGAACCATGGCATCACCAAACGATTCGGCGACCGACCGCACGCAAGAAGCGCTGCCCCCGACGTTCCAAGACGTCATTATGGGTCTGCAGCAATATTGGGCAAGCGCCGGCTGCGTCATCCTGCAGCCCTACGACAACGAGGTGGGAGCCGGTACGAACGCGCCCGCCACGACGCTCAGGTCTCTCGGTCCCGACACGTGGCGTACGGGATACGTGCAGGGCTGCCGCCGTCCGACCGACGGACGCTACGGCGAGAACCCGAACCGCTTGCAGCACTACTACCAGTTCCAGGTGCTCATCAAACCCTCCCCGGACAACATCCAGGATCTGTACCTGGGATCCTTGCGCGCCATCGGCATCGACGTGGACGCCCATGACGTGCGCTTCGTCGAGGACGATTGGGAAAGCCCTACGCTCGGTGCATGGGGGCTTGGCTGGGAAGTGTGGATCGACGGCATGGAGGTTACGCAGTTCACGTACTTCCAGCAGGTCGGCGGCTTCGAATGCAATCCCGTCCCCGTCGAGATCGCCTACGGGCTCGAACGCCTGACCATGTACATCCAGGGCGTCGATTCCATCTACGACATCGTATGGAGCCGCGGCGCTGACGGAGTCGTATTCACGTACGGCGATGTGTTCCTCGAAAACGAGCGCGAATACTCGGCATACAACTTCGAGGTTGCCGACACCGAGTTTCTGTTCCAGGAATTCAACGAGCGCGAGCGCGAATGCATGCGCGTGCTCGATGCGGGGCTTCCGCTTCCCGCCTATGACAGCGTGCTCAAATGCTGCCACGCCTTCAACCTGCTCGACGCCCGCGGCGTGATTTCCGCGACCGAGCGCATGGCCTACATCCTGCGCGTCCGCACGCTCGCCAAAGCGGTGTGCGCCTCGTATCTTGAGCACGTGGTGGGCCAGGCTCCGGTCGGCGACGAGGAAGAGGAAGGGGAGTAGCATGAAAGAGAACGCGCGCACTCTCGCATTCGAGATCGGAACCGAGGAAATCCCCGCTTTCGATCTTAAAAACGCGACCAAGCAGCTCGAATCGCTCGTGCCCGACGCCCTCGACGCTGTGCGCATACCGCACGGAACGACCGCCGTGTATTCGACGCCGCGTCGTCTGATCGCCGTTGTCGAAGAGGTGGCCGAGCAGACCGAGTCGCTCGTCGAAGAGCACAAGGGACCGTCCGTCAAAATCGCGTTCGACGCCGAGGGCGAGCCCACGAAGGCCGCCGAAGGATTCGCGCGCGGAAAGGGCGTTTCGGTCGACGAACTCGAGCGCAGGACAGTCGACGGCATCGAGTACGTGTATGCGAAAAAGAGCATTCCGGCACGTTCGGTCATCGATCTTCTGCCCGAGGTGCTCGGCGGCCTCATCGAGGCGATCTCGTGGCCGAAGTCGTGCAGGTGGGGCACCCAAAGCGTATACTTCTCGCGCCCCGTCCGCTGGCTTGTGGCCCTATACGGAACCGAGGTCGTACCGGTTACGTTCGCGAACCTCGTTGCCGGCGACACGACGCACGGCCACCGGTTTTTGGCACCCGGCCCCCATACGGTCGCATCGGCTGAAAAGCTCATCGACGTCATCTCGAACGCGTACGTCGTGCCGAGCGAAGCGCTGCGCGAAGAGGCCATCCGCGCCGGCGTTGCAGCTGTCGAGCGCGAGACCGGCTTTACCGCCGAGCTGCCGCAGAAGACGCTGACTGAAGTGATCAACCTCGCAGAGTACCCGACGGTGCTCGTGGGCTCGTTCGACGAGGAGTTTCTGCGCGTACCCGAAGAGATCATCGTCGACGCGATGCTCATGCACCAGCGCTACTTCCCGCTCTACGATGCCGATAAGAAGCTCACGAACCGCTTCATCGTCGTGACGAACGGCAATCCCGACTGCGCCTCTACCATCCAAGACGGCAACGAGCGCGTGGTGCGGGCGCGCCTTGCCGATGCGAAGTTCTTCTACGAAGAGGATCTCAAAGTGCCGCTCGACCGCTACGTCGAAAGGCTCGACGAGGTCGTGTTCCAGGAATCGCTCGGTACGATGAAGGCGAAGACCGAACGCGTCGTGCGCCTTGCCGACGAGCTCGCAGCCGATGCGGGGCTATCCGCCGAAGACGCCGCCGATGCGCATCGTGCCGCGTATCTGAGCAAAGCCGACCTCGTGAGCAACGCCGTCGTCGAATTCACGAGCGTCCAGGGCATCATGGGTGCGTACTACGCCGAAGCCTCAGGTGAAACCGCCCAGGTTGCGCGTGCTATCGCCGATCAGTACCGTCCGCGTTTCGCGGGCGACGACATGCCTGAGAGCACGGTCGGCAGAGTCGTTGCCATGGCCGATAAGCTCGACACCATCTGCGGGCTGTTCGCCGTAGGCCAGGGCCCCACCGGCTCGTCCGACCCCTTCGCGCTGCGCCGTGCCGCCATCGGCATCGTGAACATGCTCGCCTCAGGGCTTCCCGTCTCGCTCGACTCCGCGATTTCCTCGTCACTCGATACGTATGCCGCCGTCGAGTTCGACCGCGATGCGGTGGCGCGCGAGGTTGCGGAGTTCTTCGTCACGCGGACGAAGGTGATGCTGCGAGACGGCGGCAGCGCTTCCGATGTGGTCGACGCGGTGCTCGCGACCGGCGCGACCGAGCCTGCCGAGATCATCGCGCGCGTTTCCGCCCTGCAATCTGCGCGCGAAGGCATGGCTGACGTGATGGACGATCTTGCAATCGCGTATGCCCGTGCGAACAATCTGCGAGACGCATCGCTTGGCGACGAGGTGGATCGGGCGCTCATGGGCGATGCCGAAACATCGCTTGCAACCGCCCTTTCGGACGTGCGCGCCAAGGTGGATGCCGCGCTTGCGGAAAACGAGTACGCGACGGCGCTTCGCGAGCTTGCCGCGCTGCGCGCGCCCATCGACCGCTTCTTCGAAGACGTGCTCATCATGGACGAGGACGACAAGCTCAAGAACAACCGCCTCAGATTGCTCAACCGCTTCGTCGGAGTGTTTTCGCAGGTTGCCGATTTCGGCAAGATGGCGAAACTCGGAAGGTAGCCCAATGGTGCTCGAACCTGTCACGGTCGATAACACGACGCCGCTTCCCACCATCCACGTTATCAGCGATTCGGTGGGCTTGACGGCGCAGGCCGTCGCCCGTGCGGCTACGAGCCAGTTCGGCGTCACCGATCCCTGCATCGAAGTACTGCCGAAGGTGAACGAGTTTTCGGACATCAAGCTGTTCTTCGAAGAGCACGGGGCGCATCATTTGGAGGTGCTTGGATCCGACCGTTTGCTCGTCTTCTACACGCTTGTCGACGAGACGCTTCGCCTTCAGCTCAAGGTCTACGTCGAAAAGCACCCCAACATCGTCGCCGTCGATCTTCTGTCGGCGGCGATCGACGCCATTGCGGAGGTAAGCGGGCTCGCGCCGTCTACGAAGCCGGGTGGTCTGCACGTTGCCGACGAGAACTACTTCAGGCGCATCGCCGCGCTCGAGTTCACGATCGCCCATGACGACGGCCGCAACCCGCAGGATCTCACGCAGGCGGACATCGTGCTCATCGGTGTGTCGCGCACCTCGAAGACGCCGCTTTCCATCTACCTTGCGCAGCAGGGGCATAAAGTGGCGAACATCCCGCTCGATCTCCATACCGATCCCCCGCGCGAACTCGAAGACGTCGATTCGACCCGCTTGTTCGGGCTCATGACGACGCCCGAAGTGCTCATCAACATCCGCCAGCGCCGCCTCGGCAACGCGAGCGCGGTGGCGGCGAGCTACGCCGACCCTGAAGAGGTGCACCGCGACCTCGAGGAGTCGAGGGCGCTCATGCGCCGGCTCGGTTGCATCGTCGTGCGCACCGACAACCGCGCCGTCGAGGAAACCGCCCAGGAGATCCTGCGCTACTACGAGCGCGTACATCCCGTTTCGAGCGACGTGCTCATATAGGGTGCGTGCCGTGTGCGGGATGGCCCTTTCGCCCGGTTTGTCGACGATCGATTTCTCGGTGTCTCTGCACAAAGCCGCTCGAAGCCGTTGTCTGCCCGTCTGCCGTACAGGTGCGCCGCAGAGCGCTCGGATGGCATTGAGACGAGGCCTGTTTGCGGTACTATAAAAGAGCGCCCGACCTCTGCTGATATGATGAACGGGGGCCTGTCAAGGGGGCTTTGGTTCATAATGAGTACGTGGTGTGTGTTTTGGCAACCAAGCGCTAAGGAGAAAAAAGGTGACCGAAGAAGTTAAGCGCGTCTACGCGTTCGGCAAGGACGCACAAGGCAACAACGTGACCGAGGGCAACACGAACATGAAGGCGGTTCTGGGCGGCAAAGGCGCGAACCTCGCCGAAATGGCCAACATAGGCCTGCCGGTGCCTCCGGGATTCACCATCTCGTGTCAAACATGCATGGAGTACGCCAACGCCGACAACACGTGGCCCGAGGGCGCTTTGGACACCATCGAGGAGTACCGCGAGGATCTCGAAACCCGCATGGGAAAGAAGATCGGCGATGCCGAAGATCCGCTGCTCGTCTCCGTTCGCAGCGGCGCTCCGATGTCGATGCCGGGTATGATGGACACCGTTTTGAACCTCGGTTTGAACGACGAGTCGATCAACGGCCTCATCAAGCAAACCGACAACCCCCGCTTCGCCTGGGACTCCTACCGTCGCTTCATCCAGATGTTCTCCGGCGTGGTCATGGGGCTTGACGGCGATCTGTTCGAAAACGCTATCACGGCCATGAAGAACGCCCGCGGCGTCAAATCCGATACCGATCTCACCGCCGAGGATTTGCAGGAGCTCGTGAGCGAGTTCAAGCAGATTTTCTCCGACAACGTCGACGTGGCCGAGTATCCCTCGCTCGTCTCGGACGGCAAAGCTTCCTTCCCGCAAGATCCCGACGTGCAGCTGCGCCTCGCAATCGAAGCGGTATTCGGCAGCTGGAACAACCCGCGCGCCACGCTGTACCGCAAGCAGAACAAAATCGCTGACGATCTCGGCACCGCTGTGAACGTGCAGTCGATGGTGTTCGGCAACAAGGGCGAAACGTCTGCAACCGGCGTCGCGTTCACGCGCACCCCCGCCAATGGTGAGAAGGAATTCTACGGCGACTACCTCGTGAACGCCCAGGGCGAAGACGTGGTGGCGGGCATCCGCAACACGAGCCCCATCGCCGATTTGAAGCACGTCGCGGGTCTCGAAGATGCGGGACGCGAGCTCGAAGAGGTGTTCGTCACCCTTGAGAACCATTTCCGCGACATGTGCGACATCGAGTTCACGATCGAGCAGGGCAAGCTCTGGATGCTGCAGACCCGCGTGGGCAAGCGCACCGCCGCCGCCGCGCTCCACATTGCCATCGAAATGGAAAAGGAAGGCCTCATCACCAAGGAAGAGGCCGTCATGCGCGTCGATCCCGAGCAGCTCGACCAGCTGCTGCATCCGCAGTTCGACAAGACCGCCGATTACGACGTGCTCGCCAAGGGCCTGAACGCAAGCCCCGGCGCCGCTGTCGGCGAAGCGGTGTTCTCGGCTGCCGACGCGGTGGCCGTCGCCGAAGCGGGCCGCAAGTGCGTGCTCGTGCGCTGGGAGACCAATCCCGACGATCTCGCTGGCATGATCGCCGCCGAAGGCATCCTGACCTCGCACGGCGGCAAGACCTCGCATGCGGCCGTCATCGCCCGCGGTATGGGCACCCCGTGCGTCTGCGGCGTCGAAGCGCTCAAGATCGACGCAGAGAAGAAGCAGGCCGAAGTCGCCGGATCCGACGTCGTCATCAAAGAAGGCGATATGATCTCGATCGACGGCACGACGGGCATCGTCGTTCTCGGCGCGGTCGAGCTCGTGCTGCCCGAGCTCACGGGCGACCTCGATACGATCCTCGAATGGGCCGACGAGTTCCGCACCATGGGCGTGCGCGCCAACGCAGACAATCCCGAGGATGCCGAGCTTTCGCGCTCCTTCGGCGCGACGGGCATCGGACTGTGCCGTACCGAGCATATGTTCCTCGGTGACCGCAAGCAGATCATCCAGTCGTTCATCCTCACCGACGATCCAGCAGTGCGCGAGAAGGCGCTATCCGACCTGCTCGCCGCTCAGACGGGCGATTTCTACGGCATGTTCAAGGCCATGGACGGGCTTCCGGTTATCGTGCGTTTGCTCGATCCGCCGCTGCACGAGTTCCTCGAAAGCCCGCGCGAGCTCGATGTGGAGATCGCGCGCATGGAGGCAACCGGCGCCGCCGCCTCCGACATCGCTGCGAAGCGCAAGCTTTTGGGCCAAGTGGACGCTATGGCCGAGGCGAATCCGATGCTGGGCCTTCGCGGGTGCCGTCTTGCGATCCTGTATCCTGAGCTTCCCGCCATGCAGGTGCGCGCCATCACCACGGCGGCTGCCCGCCTCAAGAAAGAGGGACTCGATCCCAAGCCCGAGATCATGATCCCGCTCGTTTCGGTGCTGCCCGAGCTCACTGTGCTGCGCGAAGAAGCCGAGGCCGTCATCGCCCAAGTGTCCGAGGAGGAGGGCATTGCGCTCGATATCCCGATCGGAACCATGATCGAGCTGCCGCGCGCCGCCGTCACGGCCGATGAGATCGCCACGAAAGCCGACTTCTTCAGCTTCGGCACCAACGACCTCACGCAGACGACGTTCGGCTTCTCGCGCGACGACGTCGAATCGAAGTTCATCCCGCGCTACCTCGAGCGCCGTCTGCTTCCGTACAACCCGTTCGAGACCGTCGATCCGGGCGTTGCGGCGCTTGTCGACATGGGCTGCTCGAAAGGCCGCGAGACCAACCCCGATATCACGCTCGGCGTCTGCGGCGAACACGGCGGCGATCCTGATTCGGTGAAGACGTTCCACAAAATCGGCCTTACCTACGTCAGCTGCTCGCCGTACCGCGTGCCGCTTGCCCGCCTCGCGGCTGCTCAGGCTGCCCTCGAGGAGAAGATGGGCAACACGCGCGACAAGTAAGTTCGCATACGCGCGGCGAGAGCACGCGGTTCGCGCGACGGAAAAACCCATAGGCGCCCCGGCTGTAGTGGCCGGGGCGTTTTTTGTGCGATGCGCGAGCAAAGCCGCAGCGTCTCGGGCAAGGCTGATTCTCGATGCGGTCTTGCTGATCAGACCTCTCGCGCCCACTGGTCGCGTGCGGAAGCGTGCGGGCCCGCAGTCGTGTAATTTGCTACAATAGCGTGAGGGAAACGTCGATGCTTGCGGTTTTGGGCATCGAATCAGCTGCAGTAAGGGGATGTTGCAGTGAGTGAAAGCATAGCATCGAACGAAATCGTCATTGTGCCGTCCAAGATCAACGTACCTTCGCTCACGGCGAACGTCATCGAGCGCAGCGGGCTGGTCGCAAAGCTCGACAAAGCGCTTTCGCATCCTCTAACCTCCATCGTCTCGTCGGCGGGTTTCGGAAAAACCACGGGCACCGTCACATGGACGCGATCGCTCGAAGGTGTGCCGGTCGCATGGTTTCTGCTCGAACCCGAAGACCGCTCGCTCGATCGGTTCTGGCTCTACCTTACCGCCGCTTTGCGTATTGCGGACAAGGGGATATGCCGCGCGTTCGACGAGATGCGCCTTGTCAACGACGCCGAGGCGATGAAGCCCGTGATCGATGCGCTCGCCATCCAGATGGCCGAATACGGCCGCGATTTCGTGTGCGTTCTCGAAGACTTCCACACCGTGCACGATTCTTCTGCAATCAACGACAGCATGAGCTACTTCATGCGGCGCGTTCCCCCCAACGCGCACGTTGTCATCACGTCCCGGCAAACGCTGCGGTTCCCGACGTCGAAAATGAGGGTCGAGGGGAGCCTGAACGAGATAGTCGAGGCCGACTTGTGCTTCTCGAAAACCCAGACCGCCGAGTTCTTCGCGAAGATGGGCTTCGATTTCTCGCACGATGAGATCGATGCCATCTACCGCGTCACCCGCGGGTGGCCCACCGGCAACCGTCTCGTATCGCTGCTCGGTAAAGGCCAGGCGAAGGACCGTCTCGGCGAGGCGATTGCGAAGGCGAAGGGCAGCATCGACGACTACCTGTTCGAAGAAGTGCTGCACGGGCTTACGGATTCGCTGCAGCAGTTCATGGTGCTGACTTCGGTCGTCGGTTCGTTCTGCCTTCCGCTTGCCGAGCGCATCTGCGGCTGCACGCAGCAGGAGGCGATGGAGAACCTCGATTTCATCGTGGGCAACAACCTCTTCATCGAGAAGGTCGAGCGCGAAGATCGGGAAAACTGGTACCGCTACCACCGTCTGCTCGCCGACATGCTCCACGAGCGCCTTGCCCGATGCGGTCGCGATCGCATCGAAGCCGCATGCCGAGCGGCGCGCGATTGGTTCGAGGAGAACGATTACGTGGACTCGGTAGTGGAATTGTCCGCCCGCATCGGGGACTACGAGAAGATCCGGATGGTGATCATCAAGAACTGGCAGGCAGCCTACATGTCGGACAACCACTATTCGGTGGTGCGATGGGCTTCGTTTCTTCCCGAAAGCGAGCTGTTCAGAAGCCCGATGGTGTGCGCGGTCCTCGCCATGCCCTATGCGCTCAACGACATGAGCGAAAAGGCGGACGCCTGCATCGCCCACGCGATGAGCAGGCTTCATGGGGAAGAGGATTTCCTCTATGCGCTCTGCATGGTGGAGAACGCCTACCTCGCTTCGTTTCGAAACGAACCCGAAGGAATGCTCCTCTACACCGAAAAGGCTCTTGCGAGCCTGCCTGAAAACGAGTTTTACCTGCGCGGCATGATGCGCCAGGTGCAGGCGGCGGCGTTCTGCGACAGCGACCCGCTTGCGGCGAAGCGGGCGTTTCTCAAGACGGTCGAGCTGCAAAGCGGCTACGGGAACAAGACGCTGACGTGCTCTGCATGCTGCAACCTCGCGATGGTATGCGCGAACCTGGGGTATCTCGACGAAGCCCGCCAGTACAACGAGAGGGCGCTCGGGTTGTACGAGCCTTCCGAACGACGGTTCAAGCCGATGCTCACGTATGCGTTTCTCACCGATATGATCCGCTTGTACGAGCGGGGTGATTTCGAAGGTGTCCTCGAATCGTACGATCTGCTCGAATTCGCCTCAAGCGACGGAATCGTGCCCGAGAAGCTCGCCGAAGCGGAGTCCCTGAGGGCGAAAACGCTGTACCGCTTGAATGACCGTACCGCGAAACAGGTGTTTTTCAACGCCATGAAGGCAAACGAGTTCGGCGCGCTCATCGTATTCCCGACGTTTACGATGGCGAAGGACTACTGCGACGCGTTCAGGACCAAGGCTGTCGAGCATGCCGCCGTATGCGCTTCGAAGCAGTACGTTCGGCTGTTCGAATACATGGTGGCGTACCACCTCGACCGCATTGCCAAGTACGAGGACCTCTGCTCGTTTGCCGAAGACATCGATGAAGACGAGCGGTATCTGAAGGTACACGCGCTCGCTGTTGCGGCGGTCTTCTCGGAGAAGGTAGCTCGGTTCAACCGCGCTGAATCCTATTTCGATCAGGCGCTCGAGCGGTGCGTCCTCTACGGTTTCGATGAGCTTTTGCGTGGAAACGCCCTCTACGTGCAGTCGATTGCCCTTCGCGCAGTCGAAGCGCAGCAGGAATCGGCAAGTCCGCTTCTGCGCGAACTTGCGCACGGGTCCTACCATCCTACGAGAGCGAATCTCACCGATCGCGAAACCGATGTCGTGAAGCTTATCGCGTCGGGCTATACCGTCGCTCGGGCTGCCGAGGCCATGTTCGTAACCCGCGATACCGCGAAAAAGCATCTCGCCAACGTCTACGCTAAGCTCGGCGTGCATTCGAAGATGGAGGCGGTCGCGCTTCTGAAAGAGCAGGGCATCATCTAGGTTCTTTCAGTCGAGGCGCGCGGAATGCGCAGTTCTCAGGCGCGATTTCGCGCAGCATGCGGTGTGCGTGTGCGTGCCGAGCGGTACAAGCACGTGCCGTCTTCGCTACATTACCCCCAAAAGTACCCCATCGGGTAATAGCCCCGTACTCCCCCTATCCGTAGAGTTATCGCGAGAGGAAAGGGGGATCATCCGTCATGCCCGTCAGGGCTAAGCGCAGGTAGGCTGCGCTTACACAGTCAACCACGTTATAAGACAAGGGGGAGAAAGTATGGCTCAAGACGTATCACGTCGCGACTTTCTCAAAGCAGGAGGCTTCGCAGGCATAGCGGCCGCCGGAGCCGCGAGCCTCGGCATCGGCTCGATCATCGGAGCACCCGAGGTCGCCCATGCCGAAACCGTCACGGTGACCGATTTCGTGTACACCTGCCCGGTATGCGGGCAATCTACGACCGATTACGATGCGCTGGTCAAGCACTTCACCGAAAGCCATCCCGATGCCGCCGTACCGCAGTGCGCGGCGCTCACTATCAACGGCAACGAGATCAAGGTGCAGGTCGAACCGCACTGGACGCTCAAAGAGACCCTCCAGCGGGCCGTCGGGCTCACGGGCAACGCGAAGGAGATGTGCGATCGCGGGGGATGCGGTTCGTGTACGGTTCTCATCGACGGCCGGCCCGCCCTTTCGTGTTCGACGCTCGCCGTCGAGGTGCAGGGCAAAGAGATCGAAACGTCGGAGGGCATAGCGGCCGATCCGACATACCGGCCGCTTGTAGAGGCGTACGTGAAGCACGATACCGCCCAGTGCGGCTACTGTACGCCGGGCCAGTTCACCGTTGCGAAGTACATCATATCGAAATATGGCGATCCGACCGAAGATCAGATCCGCGCCGAGCTCGCGGGAAACATCTGCCGCTGCGGTACGTATTCGCGCCATGTGCAGGCGATTCAGGAAGCCGCCACTGCTATCAAGGAGGGTAACTGATGGGAGAGACGAGCGTTTGGGAGCCTGAGGGCACCAATCAGGATCGAGAGGATTTCAAGGTTGTCGGTACGTGGGAGCATCCAGGGCGCCAGTCGTGGGACATGGTGTCAGGCGCGGCGAAATACCCGAGCGACTTGTGGATGGATGGCACGCTTATAGCCATGGCGCTCAGGAGTCCTTACGGCCATGCGAAGGTGAAGAGCCTCGACGTGTCGAAAGCCGAGGCGCTCGAGGGCGTGAAACTCGTGCTCACCTACGAGGATGAGGAACTTGCGAGCATGCCGCAGCGACGTCCGAGCTACTACGAGTTCGGTGCGAGCCCGCTTCTGGGCGATGAGGCGGAATTCGAGGGCGACGAGGTGGGAGCTGTCGTTGTCGCGATCAACGAAGAGGTGTGCAAGAAGGCGCTCGACCTCATCGAAGTGGAGTGGGAGGTGCTGCCTTTCATTCTCGATGCGCGCGAAGCCGCCAAGCCGGGCGCTCCGATACTCCGCCCCGAGATGAACCCCGACTCCAATATGACCGGCAACACGTTCGGAGCCGCGGTGGAATGGGAGCTCGGCAGTGCCGAGGAAGGCTTCAAGGAAGCGGACCACATCGAGATGATCGATTACGGGCGCCCCATGTGGAGCCAGTTCAGGCCTATGCCGCCTGCGTACTTCGCGTACTGGGACAACGACCCGTGGGGCAATCCCGACGGCGAGAAGATGTGCTATGTGACCAATCACGCCCATTTCCCGAGCAACGGGCCCATCGTTTCGGCCTTTTTGGGCGCGAACAGCTACGCCGACAAGTACCGGGCGCTTTCGCCCTATATGGCAGCCCGCTACTGCGATTTCGTCGAGAAACGCGGCGCGCAGTTCGCGCCGGTGCTTTCCAAGCGGCTCGGCGGTGTACCCGTGCGCTGCGTGCAAACGCGTCGCCAGTCGTTCGACGCGGCGGTTCCGCAAACGTATCTGAGCGTGCGCATCGGCTTCAAAGACGACGGTACGCTTGTGGCGGTGCAGTCGAAAAACGTGCACCAGACCGGCGCCCGCGGCGGCTATGGCGACAAGACGCACGGCCATCTCGTGCTGCCGCCGAACGCGCAGGGGTTCAAGCAGACGGTGTGTCCGAACATCTACTCCGAGATGGGCTATTACGTGACGAACGGCGCCTGCACGACGGCCGATCCGGGCCAGCCCATGTACGAGCCGCTTGCGATTGCGCTCGCGAAGATAGCCGATGTGCTCAAGATGGACCTCACCGAAGTGATCATGAAGAACATCAAAGTGACCGCGCCGTCGCTCGAAGCGTGTATGGCGGCGGGCAAGGAAGCGTTCAAATGGGATGAGAAATGGCATTTCGCCGGCGAGCGTACGCTTGACGACGGTCGTCTGCACGGTGTTTCGTGCCGTCCCGCCGCTTCGCAGACATGGGGCATGATCTCGTACAACATCAACCTCCGCATGGGCATCGACGGCAAGATCTACATGCCCTACGCCGAAGCACTCATCGGCACGTACTGGCCCGATGCGACGCAGCTCGTCATCGCCGAGGAGCTCGGCATGAAGCCCGAAGACGTCATCGTGTACTACGCGCCCAACTACAACAACTGGCAGCAGGGCGATGCGGCAGACCGTGGTTCCACCTGTACCTGGGCGGCCAAGGAGGCGGCCGTGATGCTGCGCGAGCAGATCCTCGCGGTCGGTGCGGCGACGCTCGGTGTCACGGCGGAGGAAGTCGATCTCATCGATTCGATGGTGACGCTCAAGGCGGATCCTTCGACGCAGGTGCCGCTCATCGGCTTGGGTCAGCTTGCCGTAGGGTACTGCGGCAAACCGAAGGTTCCGTTCCAGACCGACGTCATCCGTACGATGAACATGGATTTCTGCGAAGTCGCCGTCGATCCAGAAACCGGGCTTGTCGAGATACTCGATTACGTGTGCGCGCACGACTTCGGCAAGGTTATCCGCCCGTCGTCGGCGATCGGCCAGATCGAAAACGCCATCACGATGAACAGCGGACGCGCTTTGCGCGAAGAGCTCATCTGGGACGAAGATACCGGAGTGCTTCTGAATGGGAATCTGTACGACTACAAGGTACCGACGATCGTCGATCAGCCCAACGTCGTATCCGTTCCAGTCGAGACGCGCTGCGGCGGCGGCGCGTACGGATCGACCGGCGTTGCGCACGCGCACGCGAACCCGGCGCTGGTCGGCTTGGCGATACAAAATGCCATCGGGGCGTTCATCCCCATGGTCCCCTACACGCCCGACAAGGTGCTCGCCGCCTTGGGCAAACTCCCGGAATAGGAGGTACATCGATTATGAAGCACTTCACCCATATGGAAGCCTCCTCGGCGAAAGAGGCGGCTCAGAACGCCTCGAAGGGCGACGCGATGTTCATCGCGGGGGGAACCGATCTCATCGGCACGCTCAAAGACGAGATACTGCCGACGTATCCGATAACGGTCATCGATCTTAAAACGATCGGGGATATGGACGGCATCGAGGATGCGGGCGATGCGATCGTTATCGGTGCTCTCGCGAAGCTCGCCGACGTTGCCGAGAGCGAGGCTGTGGCCACGGGGTGCGCGGCGCTTTCCCAGGCGTGCGAGCGGGCTGCTTCGCCCACGATCCGCTCGATGGCCACCATCGGCGGCAACATATGCCAGATGCACCGCTGCTGGTATTTCCGCACGCCCGACGATCGGTTCCATTGCCTGCGCAAGGGCGGTGAGTACTGTCCGGCACGCATAGGCGACAACCGCTACCACTCCATCTACGGCGATCAGGACGGATGCTACGCGGTCAGCTCGCACGACACCGCACCTGCGCTCGTTGCGCTCGGTGCAACCATCGTGACGACCGATCGCGAGGTGCCTGCCGAGGAGTTCTTCCGTGCAAACGGCGCCCGCTCGAACGTGCTTGAGGACGGCGAAGTGGTAACCCAGATCAAGGTGCCCAAGGCGCAGAAGAGCGCGTTTCAGAAGTTCGCTCTGCGCAAATCGATCGATTTTCCGCTCGTGAACTGCGCGGCGGCGCAGGGGCAGGACGGCGCATGCCGCGTCGTGCTCGGCGGGGTGTTCCCGGCCCCTGTGCGCTCGGAAGCTGCCGAAGCCGAGGTGTCGGGCGGCATCAGCGAATCGAGCGCCCAGGCGGCGGGCGATGCTGCGGTTGCCGAATGCGCGCCGATGTCGAAGAACGCCTACAAAGTCGAGATCGCGCGTACGCTCGTGAAGCGCACGCTGCTCGACATCGCTTAAGAGCGCAACGGAGGTACAAGATGAAGGCCAGCGGAAACACTGCGGAATGGACGGGGGCGCTCGATGCGCTCTGCGAATTCGTCTCGAGCGAGGCGGGCATCGGTGTAACGCGTACGAGCCTCGCCGTTCCCCCCGATTCGCGGGAACGGTTTTACGGCCTAGTCGCCGAGGTGCAGCACCGCCTGACCGAGGAGGTGCTCTCCGAGCGGATCGACGAGGCCAGGCGCATCTCTTCGCTCTGCTCTGCCCAGCGCGAGAGGGTGCTTGCGATGACGGGATTGCGGGAGCTGAAGCTTCCCGCCACGCTCGAAGCGTTTCTCGCCGATCCCGTTTCGGCGCTTGAAAAGCCGTCGTTCGGACTCGTGCTCGACGTCGTGCAAAACGTATACGGCGTCGAAGGACTCGAAAAGCGGGCGATTCTCGAGCTGCCGGCGTTCTGCGAGACCCTCGAGCGCTGCGCATACGAGCTGTGGGCGTACTTCGGGATTGTTGCAGCGCTTGAGCCGACGAGGTTCTATGCGGTGTATTCGCCCGATACCGTCGAGGTGCACGCGGTGGATACCGATTCGGTGACCATCGGCTCGCAGACGACCTCGCCCGAGAGGCGTATGCCCGAAGCTGCTTTCGAGACGCAGGACGGCCGCGTGTTCGCCATGAAAACCGAGGCTGCCCGAGAGCTCGATTATTACGGTGCGAAGATACAGCGCAGGCGGGATACTTCTGCGGGAGGCAACACCGAGGGATTGCTCGGGCATCGGGTACTTCTGCTCTACGAGCTCGATTCGCTCGATGCGATCGAGGTTGTGGCGGATCGCGAGAAGCTCAAACTCGTATGCCCCGATCTGTTCTGCGAAGTGCTGCAGCCGGCCGACATGGCGTATCCCGCGTTCGTCTCGGCGTTCGTCGAGCGCATTGGCGCGGTGCGCTCGAGGCGGCCGGTGCAGGTTATCTGCAAGGATGCGAGCGGATCGTTTCCCGAAGGGATGCTCGAGGATATACGCGTGCCCCCAATTGCATGCACCCAGGTCGGATACCGAGAATCTGAACTAACCCGCATTGCGGGTGTGCTGGCTTAACAACGATACGAGCCGAAAAGGAGAACCATATGAAAGCAAGAGCACTGAACAAGGCGCTGCCCGTCGGGCTTGCGGCTCTCGCGCTGGCATGCACGCTCATGCTCGCCGCGTGCGCACCGAGCGGCGGCGAGCAGACCGCCGAACCGTCGCAGCCTGAAAGTAATGACAGCGCGCAAAAAGGGGACTACACCCCGTACGATCCTGAAGCCGAGGCCGAGATCACTGCCGGCAAGGCCATCGAAGGTTCGGAAGAAGAGGAGCTCCAGCAGGAGCGCATCGCGGGGGGTGCCGTCGGGGGCGTGACGTCCGAGAATCTCGAGCCGATCGAGGGAATCACCGATTACACCGACCGCGAATACGTGCCCGCGTACGGGATAAACGGCCAGCCGCCCGTCATGGGGCACGGGGACAACGGAGCCGATTGTTTGAGCTGCCATAAAGACGGGGGTGCCGGTGCCCAGCAACCGCCGAGCCACGCTACGGCTGACCTTGAAAACGAGGAGTGCGCATCGTGCCATAAAGCGCCGTAGTAACGCTCGAACCCGCGACTTCGGGCGGCTGCACTCGCTGCAGTCGCCCGGCTCGCGGCGGCAGCGCGGGACCGGGTGCGGATGCAGGACCAAGGGTCGGCAAAGGCGACCGGGGTTTCGCATGTCGGATTCGGATACGAGCCCGAAGCACGAGGTGTTTCGAAGACGACGGCAAGGAGCAAGCATGAGGGAATTGAGTGCAACGATACAGCAGTGGATCGAGGACGGCGAACCGGTCGCGCTTGCGACGGTCGTCAAAACGTGGGGCTCGTCTCCGCGCGCGGCGGGTTCGCTGATGGCGGTTGACGGACAGGGACGCATCTGCGGATCCGTTTCGGGCGGCTGCATCGAGGGCAGCGTGGTGGGCACCGCCCTCGATTGCCTCGACGACGGCTTTGCCCGCCTCGAATCGTTTCATGCTGAAACCCGAAAGGCGCAGGAAGTCGGCCTTTCGTGCGGGGGCAGCGTCGAGGTGCTCGTATCCCCGCTCGATCCGTCGCTGTTCGCCCTTGAGCGCGCGCTGATAGAGCGCGGGGCTCGCTATATTCGCTCGTCGGTATGCTCGGCTTCCGATGCGCGCATGCTCGGGCAGACGTTCGTTCTGGCAGAAGCGGTATGTTCTGAAGATGCGGCACGGGCCGAAGGCGTCGTATGCTTCGATGCGGGCGGATGGCTCTGCATCGCGCCAGCGCACCTGTGCGATGCTTTGGGTGAAGGGTTCTTGCGGGAGGCTTCGGCTGCGTTTCTCGAAAGCGGGCAGCGAAATGCTTCCACCGCACACGTCGGCGATGCGACCGTGTTCTTCTCGCAGCAGGATCCCGCTCCGCAGCTCGTCTGCATCGGCGCAACCCACGTGGCCGTTCACCTGTGCCATATGGCGCACGAGCTCGGCTACCGGACGATCGTCGTCGACCCGCGAGGCGCATTCGCAACCGAGGAGCGGTTCGCGATGGTTGATGAGCTTGTGCGGGCTTGGCCGCACGAAGCGCTCCCGCGCATCCCTCTTACGTCGGCGACGGCGGTATGCGCGCTTACGCACGATCCGAAGATCGACGTGCCCGCATTGGGGTGTGCGCTCGAATCGCCTGCATTCTACATCGGCTCGCTTGGCCGCTACACGACGCAGCTTTCGCGTTACGAGGCGCTGGTCGACAGCGGATACGTCGATGAGCAGATCGCACGCATTTTCGGTCCCATCGGTCTCGACATCGGCGGCAAAGAACCCGCGGAGATAGCTCTTTCCGTGCTCGCCGAGATGACGGCTGCGAAAAACGGCGGTGCCGCCCTGAGCGCGACCATGCTCGAATCGGCGCGCAGGGCGCTCGACGAAGAGGCTCGATGCACAGCAGGTGCGGGGAAGAGAAGCGCATGAACGGCTGCGGAAAATCCGCCGCGCAGAGGTGGGGTCGGGTGCGGTGCGGGCTTCGGCTCTGCATCGTCTGCGCGCTCTGCGTTTCGCTCCTCGCGTTCAGCGGATGCGAACCCGAGGAGTCTTTCGAAGGCGGGTCTGCGGACGGATCGGGTTCGAACGGTGCGGTCTGCACGATAACGGCCGAACAGGCGCGTGATCTCATGGTGTCCGACCAAGATGTCGTGCTCGACGTGCGCACCCAAGAGGAGTACGACGCGTCGCATATTGCGAACGCACGGCTTTTGCCCGCAGAAGCCATAACCGAAGAATCTGCTCGCGAGGTCGCTCCCGACAAGGATCAGCCGGTGTTCGTGTATTGCCGCACCGGGGTCCGTTCGGCCGAAGCCGCTGTAAAGCTCGCTGATCTGGGATATGCCGAAGTCTACGATTTCGGGGGCATCCTCTCGTGGCCGTACGGTACCATCGATGCCGCTTCGAGCGAGGACGAAGAGGCCCTTGAAAGCGATCAGCTTCCCGTCGGCGTGAAAGTGGTGTGCGGAAAGACGCGTGCAGTACCCGATGGGGAAGAGGAGTAAAGTCGCGATGGATGAAACGTGCCGAATCGGGATCGTCGTGCTCGCCGCAGGGGCTTCCTCCCGTATGGGAGATCAGAAGCTGCTGCTCGAGCTCGGGGGAAAGAGCCTCGTGCGCCGTGCAGCCCTAACCGCGCTTGCCGCGCGGTTCGAACACGTATGCGTCGTTGTCGGAAGCGACAAGGTCCGCATTGCCGAGGAGGTTGCCGACCTTCCTGTGTGCATCATCGAAAACGATGCATGGGATCGTGGTCAGGCAACGTCGGTGCGCGCGGGCATACAATCGATGCAGGGACTCGATGCTGCCATCGTCATGGTGGCAGACCAGCCGTTCGTCACACCAAAGCACCTGCGTGCTCTCGCGGATGCCTACCGTGTAGGCGATGCGGCTCTTTTTGCTTCGGCCCATGCGGGTAAGCGCGGAAACCCGGTGCTTTTCGACGCGTCGGTGTTCGGCGACCTCGAAGCACTCGAAGGCGACCAGGGCGCGCGGCAGCTCTTCGGGCGGTATCGCGTCGTTGACGTCGAGCAGGGAGGCGCCGTGCTCTTCGGCGATGTTGACGATCGGGATGCGTACGAGCATGCGCAGGCGCTATGGGTTCGCGAGAAAGGTTCGAAGAGGCTGTTTCCGCTGCTTGGTTGCGACGGCGACGAATCGGGCCTTGCGTATCTCGATTCGGCGGCAACCGCGCAGGCGCCGCAACGGGTGCTCGATGCGGTAAAGCGCTTCGAAACCGAAGCCCGCAGCAACATCCACCGCGGTATCTACCCGCTCGCAGAGCGGGCGAGCGATTGCTACGAAGAAGCGCGCGAACGCGTTGCCCGCTTCTTCGGCATCCCGGAGCAGGAGGCGATCTTCACGCACGGAGCTACCGAAGCGCTCAACCTTGCAGCATTCGGTTGGGCTGGCGCGAACCTGAAAGCGGGCGATCTCGTGCTCGTCGATACCGCGGGCCATCATGCGAACATCGTTCCGTGGCAGATGCTTGCGCGCGAGAAGGGGATCGAGCTCGCCTATATCGGGCTCGACGAGCGGGGGCTTGTGGATCGGGCGAGCTGGCATGCACTGCTCGAGCGAAAACCCAAGGCGGCTGCCTTAACCCAGGTCTCCAACGTGACGGGACTCGCCAACGACATCCCGCTGCTTTCACGCGAAGCGCACGAGGCGGGTGCGGCGGTCGTAGCCGATTGCGCCCAGGCTGCGGGCCACATGCCGCTTCAGTTTACGGCGCTCGGCGCAGATTTCGCAGCCGTGTCGGCGCACAAGATGTACGGATCGTTCGGCATCGGCCTTCTCTGGGCCGCTTCCGAACGCGTTCAGCACATGCGCCCGCTCATGGGCGGGGGTGGCATGATCGAGCGCGTCGATACGAAGGGGTTCACCTGTACCGAGGCTCCTTTGTGCTTCGAGGCGGGAACGCCCAACATTGCGGGAGCCGTCGGCTTTGCGGAGGCGTGCGACTTTCTCGACGATATCGGCCTTGCAGCGATCGAAGAGCGGGGAAGCGGGCTGTGCGACAGGCTTCTAACGGGCTTGCAAGCGATCGGGGGTGTGCGGGTAGCGGGTGGGTTCGAGTTGGGCGGGCGGTCGTCTATCGTGTCGTTTTCGCTCGACGGCGTGCATCCGCACGATGTCGCACAGGTGCTCGCCGATCGGGGCGTTGCCGTGCGTGCGGGAAACCATTGCGCGATGCCGCTTCACCAGGCGCTCGGTATCGCAGCGAGCGTACGCGCAAGCTTCGGCGTGTATTCCGAGGAAGGCGATGTCGACAGGCTTCTTGCGGGGATCGAGCAGGCGAAGGAGGCGTTTTGCAGTGGATACCGATGAGGTCATGAGAAGGTACCGCGATCCGCGGTTTCGCGGTGATCCCGCATCGCTCGGGGCAGAGGCCGAAGGCGTTCGCATAACCGCCGCTTCAGGCGAGAACACGCTGTGCGGAGATTCGCTCAGCGTTGCGTTTCACGTACGCGAGTGCTTGGGGGGAGACGCTATCGTGGAGCGGGGGTGCTACGAGGGCTATGGATGCTCGCTGTGCATTGCGAGTGCCGAAGCAGTGATGGAAGCCGTGCGCGGGCGCTCTGTTGCAGACTGTTTAGCACTTTCCGAGGAAGAGGTGATCGAGGCGCTCGGTGCCGTCGAGGTCGGTCGATCGCGGAAGAAGTGCTTGCGGTTGCCGCTCGAAGCGATGAGGGCGGCCCTTTCGTCTTTTTGAGCGCTTGCATGAAACGGGCGTCGCTCCGATCGGGGATTTGCGAGATGTGCTTCGGCGGGTGATCGGGGCGGTGCGCACCTTTGCGGGCGAGCGGGTGGAGGCTTTGCTATACTCTGGACGAACCGAGTTCGAACGAACTGCGATCGGAGGAGTCGATGGGCACCGAGAACCTGCCCCGTACCATAGAGATGGTCGAACATGACGGCGGTGCGCTTGCCGCCCGCATCGTCGATCAGCGCGTCTTGCCGCGGTCGCTTGGATACCGCAACTTGACAACCTGCGGCGACATGGTCGAAGCCATCAAAACGCTGGCGCTTCGGGGGGCTCCCGCCATCGGCATCGGGGGTGCGGCGGCGCTTGCCCTGTACGCGGCAAACGAATCGACGGCGGCGGACGGCACCGCGCTTCTCAACGAGCTTGAAGACGTTGCAAAGTTCGTTGCTTCTGCCAGGCCTACGGCGGTCAACCTTTCGTGGGGCGTCAAAAGGGCGCTCGGCGTTGCGCGCTCGGCTGGTTCCCGCGGGGTCTCCGCCGCAGACGTGCTCGATGAGCTTGCCGCCGACGTGCGTGCCATGATTGCAGAAGACGAAGCAGCCAACCGAGCGATCGGAGCGCACGGGGCGGCACTGCTCGGACGGGACTGCCGCATCCTCACGCACTGCAACGCGGGAAGCCTCGCCACGGCGTTTTACGGAACAGCCCTCGGCGTGGTGTACGCTGCCTCCGAACAGGGCAAGGTGGCGATGGTGTACGCCGATGAGACACGGCCGGTTGGCCAAGGCTCGCGCTTAACCGCGTGGGAGCTCGGGCAAGCAGGGGTTCCCTGCACGCTCATCTGCGACAACATGGCGGCTTCGATCATGGCTGCAGGAAAGGTGGATGCCGTCGTCGTCGGTGCGGATCGCATCTGCGCAAACGGCGATACGGCGAACAAGATCGGCACGTACGGCCTCGCTGTGCTCGCCAAGCACCATGGCGTCCCGTTCTATATCGCCGCACCGACTTCCACCGTCGATGCAGTGCTTTCGGCGGGTTCGCAGATCCCCATCGAACAGCGCGATGCGACCGAGGTCGCCTCCTTCGTTCCCGACGGCGTCTGCGTGTTCAACCCTGCGTTCGATGTAACGCCTGCAAACCTGATAACCGCAATAGTCACCGAACGAGGCGTCTTCGAGCCGGAATCCATCACGCAGGCCCTCGGTTGATCTCGGCATCGGGGTGTTCTTCTGCTACACTTGCGAAAAACGGGCGAGACCCTTGCGTTCGACGCCGAGGAGGCACCATGCGCATCATCTATCGCGAGGACCAGGAAGAACGGGAGCACGTCGTCTTATCGGACGAGGCCGCCTATGCCGACGAGAGCGAGGGAAGGGCGCGCTCGACCGAACCCGACATCCTGAGAAACGATTACCAGCGCGACCGCGACAAGATTCTCCATACGAAGTCGTTTCGCCGCTTATCCCACAAGACGCAGGTGTTCCTTGCTGCCGAAGGCGATCATTTCCGCACCCGGCTCACCCATACGCTCGAAGTATCCCAGATCGCCCGTACGATAGCCCGCGCGCTCGGCCTCAACGAAGATCTCACCGAGGCGATCGCGCTCGGACATGATCTCGGCCACACCCCCTTTGGCCACACCGGGGAAGAGGCGCTTTCGATCTGCCTTGCGCGCCATACAGGGGTGTCTTACGAAGGCCCCGACAACCCGTTGCTTTACCATCACAACGTGCAGAGCCTGCGCGTGGTCGAGGTAATCGAGAATGGCGGCAAGGGCTTGAATCTCACGCCCGAAGTACGCGACGGCATCGTCTGCCATACGGGCGACGAGCGCGCCGAGACCCTCGAAGGCCGCATCGTGGCTACGGCCGATCGCATCGCGTATGTGAACCACGACATCGACGATGCGATTCGCGCAGGCGTTCTGCGAGAATCAGACCTTCCGGACTCAACGCATGAGGTCTTGGGCCCCGATCATTCCTCGCGTATACAGACGCTCGTGCTCGACATGGTGAAGACCTCGGCTGACCGCGACGACATCGCGATGAGCGAGCAGGTGTGGGATGCTATGAGCGAGCTGAGGTCGTTTCTGTTCGAGCGGGTGTACATGGCGCCGGTCGTCATGGCGGAAGTGCGCAAAGCCATGCACCTCATCGGCGATGTGTTCGATTACTACGTCGAGCATATCGACGAGGTGCCCGACGAGTACCGCGCCATATCAGGGGGCGATGATTTGCGCGCAGTCACCGATTACGTCGCCGGCATGACCGACCGTTACGCGAAGAGCCTCTACCAGGAGCTGTTCGTTCCGCAGTCGCTGCATCGATAGGCTGGCCGGGTTCGGCTGGAATCGGCTGGCGGTCACGGTTGCGCTGGCCTAGAGTCAAATGGTTCGGTTTCGCAGGACCTCGGCCGAATGTAAATAAGGGATTACAAAACGGCTGCATACCGTTATAATCTTGCAAGTTATGCCATCGAGAGAACATATACAGCAATCGCTTTCAGCCGCGCTTCCGATCATGCTCGGATACGTGGCGATCGGCATTCCATGCGGCATCCTCTGCGCTTCGATCGGGCTCGACGCCCTGCAGGTCTTTCTGCTTTCGGCTCTGTTCTATTCGGGTGCGGGGCAGTTCATGATTCCGAACATGTGGATTGCGGGTGCTCCTATCTCGGCTATCGTGGCATCGGTGTCGCTTGTGAACACGCGCCAGATGCTCTACAGCGCGTCGTTTGCGAAGGCGTGCGAAGGCGTGCGCAAGCGGGTGTCGTTTCTGTTCGCCGCTACGGTGACCGACGAGAGCTACGGCGTGAACATGGCAAAGTTCGAAGAGGGCGGCTGGTCGGTTGGCAGGGCCACCATGGTGAACCTGTTCTCCCAAACGTCGTGGACGCTTTCGAACGTGGTCGGCGTGTTAGTGGGATCTGCGATCGGCATCCCGCTTGCCATCGCGTCGTTTGCGATGACGTCGATATTCATCTGCCTGCTCTGCACGCAGAAAATCACGCCTGCAAACGGGATCGCAGTCGGTGTCGCCGTAGTGGGCGTGTTTTTGTGCAAGGCGGTCGGGCTTTCGGGCCCCGCCATTTTGATAGGAGCTGTCGCCGGCGTCGTGGCGGCGATGGTGTTTTCGGAGGTGAGGAAAAGGTGAGCGAGCTCATGGGCTGGCCTGAATTCCTCATCGTGTTCGCCTGCTGCGCGGGCACCATGCTCGTGTGCCGCGTGGTGCCGCTGTTTCTGCTGAAGGGCAAGGAGCTGCCTGAGCGCGTAAGCGAGGCCCTCGGGTTCATACCTCCTGCGGCGTTCGCGGCCCTCGTTGCAAACGATCTGCTCACGCCCGGCATGTTCGATGCTGGCCTTTGGCCTGCGGCCGCTCCTTTGCTTGCGGCGGCGCTCGTGGTGATCGTGGGCCTTAAGACGAAGTCGCTTCTGTGGTGCGCGATCACGGGTGTCGTTGCCTATGCGCTTCTGCTCATGATCTAGGCTGCCGCATCGCACGATATCTGCCGAGGCCCGCTCGGCTTCCGCATAGCGCGAAGGCCGCAAAAGCCCGCTCAGTCTCTGCAGTATCGCATGCCTCGCAATCCGCCTTTAAAACAGCATCGACATGTGCCCGTTCGGAGCACTGACGCGCCAGATGGCCGTCAGGTGCCATGCTGGGTCGCGTCAATATCGAGCTGCGGAGCCTCCGAAAGCCCAAAAATCGCCGCTGTGAAGGACTTCATAATTCATTACCGATACAAGAAGATTTCTTGGAAACGATAACCCCTGTTCATTGGCTCGTCGGTTTCTCAGTGTATGCGACAGCCTTCCGTTTGCGTGTCCCGTCGAGGCCTTAAAGCCCGTCGAACGCTTCACGACGGCGGTTTTTGGGCTTTGGTCGGCCTTCCGCCGCCAAATCACCATCGGCGCACGCCTGCGCCCCTTGCCGATCGCCCGCCCATCGATGGTCAAGCGGCATGGAATCCAGAGGCTGAACGGCACCATGCGTCGATATTGGTCGTCGGAGGTTGTTGCTGCTGGGAATCGCTGAAGAATCGCGACGGCACGTCGATCGGTGTTCCCTCGCATTCATCGCGTGCGGTTGAGCTCGTCCAGGAAGGCTGTCCAACCTGCTTGTCCGGTTTCATCGCGTTTGAATACGCTGGTGGTTTCGAGGATGCGTGCGAACGCACGTCCGATTTCGTCTTTGATGACAGGATGGAGTGCGCAGACGGGCTCGGGTGGTTTGGTTTCGTTGCTCGTGACGGGATGGAGCACGTCGTCTGGCTCAGGTGCTTCAGCTTGCAACGGTCGGGTTTCGGCATGGGCATGCGCGGAGAGGTCGGCGCCGGGCTTTCTGGGCACACTCGGTGAAGTCGCATGACGGCCGCTTTGCGCCAAGTCGGCGTGCCCTTTGAGAAATTCTGCGCTGCGGCGCGCGTAGATAGCGGCTGCCCACGACGCATGGGAGGCGGTGAGGGACTGATCGCGCAAGCGCGTTTCCAGCATTTCGGGGGAAAGCCCCGATCGCGCCGCTTCGATAAGTTCGCGCTGGACGGCGGGGATCTCCGTAGCCAAGCGCGGGGGTAGGATGGCGAGTCCCATGATCTCGATAAGGCCGATGTTCTCCTTCTTGAGGTGATGGAGTTCTGCGCCGGGATGAAAGATGCCCCAGGGGTGTTCTGCGTCGATTCGGTTGTTGCGCAACACGAGGTCCATGCTGTACGTCGATCCCGTCTTGCGCACGATAGGGTTGAGCGTGTTGTGCGTGACGACGATTCCTGTTTCGCCTGCGCTTGCGGATACAATGTTGCAGGCATCGCAGGAAAACCCTTGCCACGCATAGAGGACGTTCGTTGCCGCATGGGCGAGCTCGCTGCGGTTTTCCGAGCGGAGGCGCAGAACCGACGCCGGCCAGCGCACGATGCCGGCGCGCACACCGGGTGCCCCCGAAAGTGCGACTTCGCGTTCAACGGGCGCCTTCATGAGCGGAAACGTGTATCTGCCGCCTTGAAAGTGATCGTGGGAGAGGATCGAGCCGCCTACGATGGGCAGATCGGCGTTCGATCCAACGAAGTAGAACGGCAGGGCGTCGACGAAATCAAGTAAACGCTCGAAGCACGCTACGTCGATCTTCATGGGTCGGTGTTCTCTCGAAAGCGCGATGCAATGTTCGGGGAAGTAGGCGTAGGGTGAGAATTGGAGCCCCCAGCATTCGCCGCCGAGCGAGAGGGGGGCGATACGAAGGCCCGGCTTCGCAGGGTGATCGCACGTGCCGGGGAATCCTTCGTTCTCCCAGCAGAGATCGCACAGCGGCGCCACTCGTGCGGGGTGCGATTCGGGAAATGCCGTGATGGCATCGGTCTGGACACGCTTCGATCCCGTATTGCCCGACGAGTTCGAGGCGGCCTTGGCGATCGTGCGGGGGTCCTTCTCGGGCTTGGCGAGGTTAATCGTGCATTCGAGCGTTCCGTAGGCGCTTTCGCTTGTCCAGCGAAGGGCGCGTTCGACGGTTTCCGATTTCAGATAGCCGCTCGCCGTTCCCAGTGCATACAGGTAGGCGACAGCCTTTTCGGGATCGTCGTCGAACAGGCGGCGAAAGGTTGCGCGCACTTCTTCCGGTGCGGGAAGACGGTCCTCCATCATGCGAGCCTTTCCGCCCAAGCTCCGCGAGGGCTGATCGAGACGAGCGAGCAGGCTTCGTAGCCGAGCAGCCGGTCCATCGAGGCTGCGAACGAAGCGGCTTCTTCGCGGGGAACGAAGGCGAGCACGCTTCCGCCGAAGCCGCCCCCGTGAATGCGCCACGCGCCTCGCGTGCCGAGCAGGTGGGCGCAGAGCGCAAGGATGACCATGGCCGGCTGCCGAGTCTGCGACCCATCGGCATGCGGCGAGACGTTTTGCAGGAATTGGGCCGATGAGGCGCCCGAGAGGCGCGCGTATGCGAGAAACGCCTCAAAATCACCTTTCTTAAGTGCCTGTACCTGCTCAGAGGCACGGCGCGTCTCTTCGAAATAGTGAAGCGCACGCAAAACCTTGCGGTCTTTGAGCTGAGCGCGGATCTCGGGAAGCCGGCTGAGGAAGAGATCGTACGGCACGTCTTCGAGCCGTTCGCAGTCGAAGTACCGGGCCACATCGAACATGTCGGCGGGAACGGCTGCGTACTCGTCGGTGTACGCGGAATGATCGCAGCGGCTATCGATGAGGCAGATCGAGTAGGCGCACGCATCCGCATCGAAGGCGATGGGTTCGACGTGCGCTACCGCGTCCGAGAAGTCGAGCGCGACAATGCCGCCATACGCGGAAGACAGCTGGTCCTGAGCGCCGCACGGCTTGCCGAAGTACGTGCGTTCTGCCCATACGCCTTCAAGTGCGATGGCGGTCAGATCAGGTGGTTCGGTTTCGGCAGCAGGATCGAACAGGGCGCGGATGGCGGTGCCGAGAAGCACTTCGAATGCGGCTGACGACGAAACGCCCGATCCGACGGGAACGGCTGAGCGGGTTACCATGTCGAAGCCCGAGAGTGCGCAGCCCGAGCGCACAAAGGCCGCCGCCATGCCGCGCACGAGCGCCCGTGATGTCCCGCGCTCGCGCTCGCGCGCCTCGAGATCGGTTGTGCTAAAGCGTGCTTCGCCGAACCCTTCCATACTGACACGGATCTCGTCAGTGCCGTTGGGCCTGGCAAGAGCCCAGGCGCGTTTTTCTATGGCGGCGGCGATGGTGCGCCCGCCTTGGTGGTCGGTGTGGTTGCCCGCGAGCTCGACGCGTCCGGGAGCCGAGGCGAGCACGAATGGCTCGAAAGCGCGTGCCTCGCACGATGCGTTGCCGAAGCGCGCCTCGAAACGCTCGCGAAGTACGAGCGCCGCTTCCTCGCGCACGCGCATTGCGTCCGAAGCAGCGCGGCCCGGAACGTGCGCTTCTTTCATCGCTTCTTTTCCTGCGGCGTCAGTCACGGTGGATCGCCCCCGCGAGCTTGCTGATGCGTCGATCGTAGGTGAGAATCCCGTTCGTCTCCTCTTCGACGTCGGAGAGCTGGGTGTACACGAAGCCGGCGAGCCCTTTTTCTTCGAGCGCGTCCGCCTCGGCGAGTGCAGACCGCACGGCGTCTTCGAACGCTTCCGCATCCGCAAAGCTCCCATAGCCGTACGAGGTGGCGAGCGAGCTGTGGTCCGGCACGTGAAACGAGAGGCCCCCGAACTCGGAGATGACGAACGCGCGGTGCGGGCGGGCGGGATCCTCGTACACGTCAAGGGGGCGGAAATAGTTGTGCACGCTCAGGAAATCGCCGCAGGACTGGTCGTACCAGCCGCTGACCGCATCGATCGGCCGGGTCGGGTCGAGGCGGCGAACCATCTCGGTCGCCGCTCGCGCATCGAACTGCCCCCATGCTTCGTTGAAGAGCACCCACGTGACGATGGAGGGATGGTTTTTGAGGTAGGAGACGGTTTCTGCACACGTTTCGGTCCATTCGGCGCGGTACATCGCGTTTTCCGCCGAGTAGCGGCGATGGTGCTTCGGCGTATCGTCGGCGCATCTTGTCCACGAACTTCGAAAGAACGTCGGCTTGTAGCTCGAATGCCACACGCTTAAGGGCGAGCCACCCGAAACCATGTCCTGCCACACGAGCATCCCGAGCCGGTCGCAGTGATAGTACCAGCGGTCGCACTCGATCTTGATGTGCTTGCGCAGCATGGTGAAGCCGAGCTCCTTGCACGTCTCGATGTCGAAAACAAGCGCGTCGTCTGCGGGGGCGGTGAGCAGTCCATCGGGCCAGTACCCCTGATCGAGCACGCCTCTGAGGAAGTGCGGCTCGTGGTTGACGCACAGGCGCATGATTCCGTGTTCGTCCGGCTCCATGGTGACGGTGCGAAACGCGCAGTAGCTCGAAACGCGGTCCGCGCCGTACGAGAGCTCGAGGCGGTACAGGTGCGGGTCTTCGGGACTCCACAGGTGCGGATCGGATACGGAAAGCGAAAGCGAGCAGGTGCGTGTCGGGCTCGAAAACGCCGCTGCGCGACCGTCGTCTGCGGCATCGAGTCCGTTCGCATCATTGGTGCCGTCTGCGGTGTCGATGATACTCGCGCTCGAATCGGCGGTCGCGCATCCGATCTCGTCGTCTCCGTCGAACAGCCGCACAGTGGGCGAGAGCGGCGCCGCATCGGCATCGCCTTGCGCAGCGCCGTCTGTTACTTCTACGGCGAGGCTGAGCGTGCCCGTATCGGCTTGCGCGTCGATCGCAAGCGATTCGATGCGGCGTGTCGGCACCGTTTCGAGCCACACGGTCTGCCATATGCCGCTTTGCGCGGTGTACCATATGCCGCCGCGTTCGAGCTTCTGCTTGCCGCGCAGCTGAACGCCCGTATCGCTCGGATCGAATACGCACACGGCAAGCTCGTTGTCTGCGCCGTCTGACGCAAGCGCATCGGTGACGTCGAAGCGAAACGGCAGGTATCCGCCGACATGGGTGCCCACGCACGTGCCGTTCACGTAGCAGGCGCAGGCGTAGTCGACCGCTTCGAAGTGGAGCATGCAGCGGTTGTCGGGTGTCGCACTCAGCTCGGGCGGTGCTGGGAAAAACCGCCGGTACCACATGAACTCGTGCGGTTTGAGCTGCCTGTTCACGCTGGAAAGCGGCGCTTCGGGAGAAAAGGGCACGCGGATGCGCCCTTCGAAGGTGAGGGGCACGGGCGCGCATCGCCATGCGTTCGCCGCATCGTCCGAAGCTTCGATGCGGTAATCCCACCAGCCGTCGAGCGCATGAAAGCTCGCCCGCTCGAACTGCGGATGCGGGTGGTGCGCAGAGGTGCCGAGCGTGCGCCGGGCGGCGGTCGATGAGGGTTCTCCCGCGTGCGTGGATGCATCGGCTAGGCGTTCGTCCTTATGCTGTTGACGCGGTTTGCCCGATGCGGCATCATCCGAACCGCCGTCTTCCGCAACGCGCTTCCCCCATACAGTGTAAAGCGGCTTGAGCTGAATCTGCTCATTTTTCCTTGGAGCGCTCGCGATAACGCGTTTGATGTCAAGCATGCAGCCCCGCCCCCTATTCGGCTTTCGAGCGTATACGGCGGATGACAATCAGAACAACAAACGTCAGAAGCGCGACGGCCGCTCCGCCCAAAAACACGAGTGAGGAGGGCGTGAACCCGTCTCCGACGACGCCGAAGCCGAGCGTGCCCGACGACGCGCTCAGCGCCGACCCGATCCACGGGCCGATGAGCATGGGTATGAGCACGACCATGAAGATGCGCACGCCCTGGAATAAGCCCACGTAACCGCTCGGCGTATTGTTGCGCACCTCCGCGCCGAAACATGCGACGGCCCCTAAGTACCCGCAGAGCATAAGCGCTGAACCCGCGAACACGAAGACGGCGTCGGTGAACAGCGTGAGCACGATGCAGCCGGCAACGAATAAGACGAGCGGAAAGACGACGGAGCGAATGAACCCGCGTCTGTCGACCCGCTTGCCGTAGAAGATGGTGAAGAGGGCTGCGATGATGATGCCCGGAGCCATGATGAACACGTAGCTTTCGCCGAGAATATAGGGAAGACGCAGGTAGAGCACGTAATAAGGCATGAACACCTGCAGGGCGGTCGCGAATACCAAGTATGCGAGCAGTACGAGGTAGAGCATGCGGTTATCGCGGAGCGAGCGAGGCCGAAAGCCGTAAAACACGCTTTTGAGATACCCTCCCGTTTCTTTGCGTTCGGGAGAAGAGTCGTCCATAAGCACGAGTACGAGGATGCCGAGCGCGATGACCGAGCAGCCGATAATGATGAAGAAAAGCGGGTAGTCGTAGGTGACCGTGCCGTCGGGCCGCACGATCATGAGAAACATCGCACCGCCGAACACCGCGAGCATCGCAAGAAGCGGCATGGCGGAGTTCACGCCTTCTACCTTGCCGCGGTTCTTCTCGGTGGTGATGTCGGTCACCCAGGCATTGAAACACGAATCGTTCGCGAGGCTGCCGAAAAACGTCATGACGCAGTCGAACACGATGGTGAGCGTGACGCCGAACGCCATGGCGGCGGCTGTGGTGCCGGCGAGTGCAAGCGAGATGGTCTGCAGATACGCGAACACGATGATGGAGGCGCCCCAGAGGATGGTGCCTACGCCGATAAACACCTTGCGCCTGCCCACCCGGTCGGACCACGCGCCCACGAGCAGCGTCGTCGCAGTTGCGGTGAGCGCGGATGCCGACACCATGAGCGCCACATCGGCGAGAGAGGCATTGAACACGTCTTGAATGAACAGGTTGAAAAAGTTGTTCTCGAGTGCCCACGCCACCTGGCCTACGAACGAGAGCAACACGATGAGCAGCCAGGATTTCTTAGTCAAAGGGCGGGCGGACGTCATAGGTGCCATGGGCGCTTCCGTTTCTCTTGAAGAAACAATCTGCGTCCATGCTACTAGATAATGCGCTGTCGCGCAGTGCTCAAGCTCGTTTTCTGCATCGGACGTTCATGTGCGGGCGGTATAGCTGCACGCATTCACCAAATGCCCGCAGATAGGTACTTGCGCCTGATCGGGTGTGGCGTTATACTAACTGATCGTGTCTTTATGGAAGCACCATACCGTTGCGTATGTTTAAGAAGTATGATGAGTATATAGAAGGAATCGAACATGGACATCATTCGCGCTATCGAACAACAGCAGATCAAGCAGGACGTTCCTGACTTCAACGTGGGCGACAACGTGAAGGTCCACTACCGCATCACCGAGGGCAACCGCGAGCGTATTCAGGTGTTCCAGGGCGATGTGATCCGCCGCCACGGCGCCTCGAGCCGCGAGACGTTCACGGTTCGCAAGATCAGCTTCTCCGTCGGCGTCGAGCGTACCTTCCCGGTCCATTCGCCGAAGATCGAGAAGATCGAGGTCATGCGCAAGGGCGATGTCAACCGTGCGAAGCTCTACTACCTGCGCAAGAAGGTTGGCAAGGCCGCGAAAATCAAGGAGAAGTCCTTCAACTAAGCGCGAAGCGCTCCTGTAAACCAAAGACCCCGCAAGGGGTCTTTTTCTGTGCGGATAGACCTCTGCGACAAGGCGGCGATCGCGCAGATGCAAGACGAACGGGTGCGCATCCGATATACTGGTGCCCATGAGCCAAACCGTAGCCGACATACGCAGCCGCCTGCAGCAGGCCGATGCCGCCGAGTTCGCCGTACTGGAGCGCTCGCTCGTTGCCGATACGCGCAAGGGCATCGCGAGTGCGCTCGAATCGGCCCGTCATCGGCTTGAAGCGGAGGCGCTTGAAGAGCAGCGCATCGCAAGCCTCTACGCGTTGCAGCACGAGCTTGCCGAAGGCGGGTTGGCCGTCGGCCTCGACGAGGTCGGCAGGGGACCGGTAGCCGGTCCTTTGACGGTAGGGGCGGTCGTTCTCCCGGGCGAGCCCCGCATTCCCGGTCTGAACGATTCGAAACAGCTTACGCCCGAGCGGCGAGAAGAGCTTTCCATTCGCATAAAGGAAGTGGCAATCGCCTGGACGATCCAACACGTCCAACCTGACGAACTCGATGCCGTCGGCATGACGGCGTCGCTTCGGTTCGTTTTCCACAAAGCCGTCATGGAAATAGAAGCTCAGGGAATACGGCCCGATGCGATCCTTCTTGACGGAAACCCCTTGCGCATCGACCCGCGTGAGCGAAGCGTGGTGAAGGGCGATGCGAAATGCGCCTCCATCGCCGCCGCGTCGATCGTTGCGAAAGTCGAACGCGACCGCATCATGTGCCTGTATGCCGAGCAGTATCCCGCATACTGCTTCGACGCGAACAAGGGATATGCGAGCAAAGAGCACATCGAGGCGATCAAGAACCAGGGGCTGTGCCCTATTCACCGTACGACCTTTTGCACGGCGTTCGTGCAAGAAACCCTCTTTTAAACCGCACGCAAACCGCACGCGCGCATCCCTTGATGTGCGTCACGTTGTTTTTCCGTGAATACCTTGGGTGCATATCGCATCATATGCGATTCCCCCGCGTGTGAGCTTCCTGCCAGCTTTCGCTCCTTTCGCGAGCACCCCCGTGCAAGCAGCGCGCGGTAGCATGGCCTCCCACGGAAAGGAGCCATGATGGATGCAACAGCAACGCAGGAAAGGCCGCAGGCGGAAGCGCCGGCCGAATGCCACAACCGGGAACTTGGAAGAAGGGGTGAAGAAGCAGCGGCGCGGTATCTTGAGCGGAAAGGGTTCGAGATACTCGAGCGCAACTGGGAATGTGCGGCCGGGGAGGCGGACATCATAGCCTTCGACGAGGACGTGCTTGTCTTCGTCGAGGTGAAAACGCGTTCGAACGCCGATAAAGGGCTTCCCGAGGAGGCGGTGGATAAGAAAAAACGCGAGCGGTACGAGAGGATCGCAGCGGCTTTCCTCGCAACCTTCGACACCGTCGACATCGCCGTCAGGTTCGATGTGGTGTCGATCCTCGTCATCGGCGGCGAGCGGGCGTTGCTGCGCCATCATCATAACGCCTTCTCGGCCGACGAGTGAGCGGAAGCTGCGTCATGCAAGCGCAGTGCAGCGTGCAAGGTGCGACGATACGCGGCGTCGAGGCCGTTCCCGTTTCGGTGGAAGTATCCGTGGGAACCGGCATGCCGGGGTTCTCGATCGTCGGCATGCCCGATGCCGCAATCCAGGAAGCCCGCGAGCGCGTGCGGGCGGCGGTGAAGGCGTGCGGTTTTCGCATGCCGGCCGACAAGGTGGTCGTGAATCTGGCACCGGGTTCGCTCAAGAAATCGGGTTCGGGATTCGATCTGCCGATTGCGCTCGGAATCCTTGCGGCCACGCGACAGATAGACGCTTCGCTCATCGAGGGTTCCCTCTGTGTCGGCGAACTGTCGCTTGAGGGCGAGCTGCGCGCAGTCAAGGGCATGCTCGCCTTCGAGCTCTGTGCTCGAAACCAGGGCCTATCGCTTGTATGCGCGCAGCCTGAAGATGGGCTGATCGAACTCGAGGGGCTCGTATGCAGGACCGCTGCAAGCCTTTCGTCGTTTCGCCGCGGCAGCTTCGGTGTACCGGTCACGCAGGTTCGCCACGACACGGCTGCGGTGCTCGATTTCTCGGACGTATCGGGGCACGAGGCGGCGAAGCGCGCCTTGCAGGTGGCAGCCGCTGGCGGCCACGGGGTTCTCATGATGGGCCCGCCAGGTTCGGGAAAAACCATGCTCGCATCGAGGCTTCCTTCGATTTTGCCACCGCTCACGGAATCTGAGAAAGTGGAAACGGCGCTGGTGCATTCGGTTGCTGGGGAGGACATAGGCCCCATTCTTGCGGGGAAACGGCCGTTCAGAAAGCCCCATCACTCGGCGAGCATGGCGGGCCTTGTGGGCGGTGGAACACCTCCGAGACCCGGCGAAATATCGCTTGCGACGGGAGGCGTGCTCTTCCTTGACGAGTTCCCGGAATTCAAGCCATCGGTGCTACAGGCGATTCGGCAGCCGATCGAATCGGGTAGGATCGCAGTTACGAGGGCCGAAGGCAGCGTGGTGTTCCCAGCGCGGTTTATGCTCGTTGCCGCCTCCAATCCCTGCCCGTGCGGGTATTTCGGGGATACGGGCGAGCGGTGCTCGTGTACGGCGGCGCAGATACGCACCTACCAGGGCAGGATCGGCGGGCCGCTCATGGATCGCATCGACATCCATATCGATGTTTGGAGGGCGTCTTTCGACATGGTGCTCGGCGGCGGAGCCGGCACGGCTTCGGAGGTGCTCAGGAAGGGTGTCATGGAGGCACGGGAATTCGCCTCGTGGCGCAAAGAGCAGAACCGCGGAATGCCGGCCGAGCGTTCGATCATCGCTGCGTGCTCGCTTGAGGAAGACGATGAGGAATTCCTCAAAGACATGGCTGCACTGCATCGGATGAGCGGAAGGGGTATCGTCAAGACGCTTTCCATCGCAAGGACGATCGCCGATATGGACGGACGGGAAAAAGTAGGAAGGGCGCAGGTGTGCGAAGCGCTCGGGTTGCGCTTGCGCGACGGAATAGGCGCGGTATAGAAAGGATCGGCCATGCAACAGAACAAGGAATTCGTACGCTACAGCGGCCCCCGTCTGCGGGGGCCGAGAACCGAACTCGTCTGCGGGCAGGAAGGCTTTCCCGAAGCCCTGTGCACGATCGCCGATCCGCCCGAGAGGCTCTATGTCATCGGGGACATCGGAGCGCTTGGGGAGGGCATCGCCATCGTGGGTGCGCGCAACGCGACGCCTTACGGCATTTCGTGCGCAAAGCGGTTCGCGAGGCTTGCGGCGATACACGGCATTCCGGTTGTCTCGGGGGGAGCGCGCGGGTGCGATGCAGCTGCGCACCGGGCGGCGCTTGAGGCGAACGGCACGACGGTGGCGTTTCTCGGCGGCGGGTGCGACGAGCTCTACCCTGCCTCCCATTTCGGCTTATTCCAGGAGATCGTCGATTCGCACGGTGCGGTCGTATCGGAGCAAGGATGGTCGTTTCCGCCGATGAAGCATACGTTTCGGGCGAGAAACCGCCTCATTGCCGGACTGGCGAAGGCAACGCTTATCGTGGAGGCGGGTTTGCCGTCGGGTACGTTTTCCACTGCCGACGAGGCGCTTGCCGCAAACAGGGAGGTGCTTGTGGTGCCGGGGTCGATCGCCTCGAAATCGTCGCGGGGTTCCAACCGTCTTCTGTTCCAGGGCGCGACGCCCATCATCGACGACGAGACGTTCGAGAGCGTGCTCGATGCGCTGTTTGGGCAGCAGGCGTTGCCGGGGTTCGAGCAGGCGGGGGCCGAAAGCGTGCCGCACCCGCCGTGCAAAGACGCCGCATATGCTCCGGAGACTGTGGGCGAGGGCGATGCGATACTCGACGCGATTTGCGCGAATCCGATGAGCATCGAGGATATGCTCGGCTTCGTCGAAGCGGGCGGATTGCACGACGAGTTTCGGATCGAGGGCAATGCGATCACGTTTCTGATGATCCGCCTCGCCGAACTCCAGCGCTCGGGGCGCGTCGTGCGCTATCCCGATGGACGATACGGACCCGTCGTGGTGTGATCGGGCGACATTTGGTACCATCGACGTATGGAAAAACACGTAGACATAGTGGGAGCCGGCCTTGCCGGCAGCGAAGCGGCGCTCCAGCTCGCCGATCGCGGCGTAGCCGTGCGTTTGATCGAGATGAGGCCTGTGCGGGGCACAGCCGTCCATACGACCGGGGCATGCGCCGAACTCGTGTGCTCGAATTCGCTTAAAAGCGAGAACCCCGACAGCGCAGCGGGTATGCTCAAAGCAGAGCTCAAGGCGCTCGGATCGCAGCTTATAGAAACGGCCGATCAGACGAGGGTTGCCGCGGGGGGAGCGCTCGCGGTCGATCGCGAGGCGTTTGCGCGCGCGGTGACCGATCGGATCGAGCGTCATCCGAGCATCGAACTGGTCAGAGAGGAGGCTGTCAGCGTTCCCGACGGCGCCGATGCGACGATTCTCGCAAGCGGGCCCCTCACGTCGGACGCGTTGGCGTGCGCCATCGAGGCGCTCACGGGAAGCGGACACCTCTCGTTCTACGATGCCGCAGCGCCCATCGTTATGGCCGATTCCCTCGCCATGAACCGCTTGTTCAGCCAAAGCCGCTACGAGGAGGGAAGCGGCGACTACCTCAATGCTCCGTTCACAAAGGAAGAATACGAAGCGTTCATAGCCGAGCTTGTCGCAGCCGAGCGCATCGTCATGAAGGATTTCGAGACGAAAGATCTTTTTCAAGCGTGCCAGCCGATCGAGGAGATCGCCCGCAAAGGCGCGGATGCGCCGCGCTACGGAGCGCTGAAGCCCGTGGGCCTTACCGACCCGGCAACGGGCAGGCGCCCGTGGGCCGCGCTGCAGCTGCGGGCAGAGGACGCTCATGCGATGAGCTACAACCTCGTCGGCTTCCAGACGAACTTGACATTTTCAGAGCAGAAGCGGGTGTTTCGCATGATACCGGGCTTGGAGCATGCCGAGTTCGCGCGCTTCGGGGTAATGCACCGCAACACGTTCATCGACGCCCCGCGTTTGCTGGGACGCGATCTGAGGCTTTTGCGAACGGAAGACGGCCGTAAGAACCCGGTGTTCGTTGCGGGTCAGCTCGCGGGAACCGAAGGGTACTGCGAGGCTATCATGTCGGGACTGCACGCAGCCCTCTGCACGTACGCGGCGCTTCACGGCGAAGAGGCGCCCGTAATGCCACGTCTCACCGCCTTCGGAGCGCTCATGGCTTACGCAAGCGATCCTGCGGTGGTCGACTACCAGCCGATGCATGTGAATTTCGGCATCATGGAGCCTTTGGACGAGCGGGTCAAGAACAAGCGTCTGCGCTATGCCGCCTACGCTGCGCGCGGCAAGGCTGCGCTCGATGACTATTGCGAATGCCTGAGCGCTCGGGGGTTGCTCGGATCGGGGTGCGTCCATGGGTGAGCCTGGCGGCACGCGCGCTTCTGCGCTTGCCGAACAGTACCTCGAAACGCTTCGGGTAGAGCGCGGCATGTCGCCCCATACGCTGCGCGCGTACCGCATCGACATCTTCGATTTCCTTCGCTGGGCCGACCGCCATGAGGTGGATGCCCTTGCGCTTACGTATCGGCAGCTCAGACTCTATTTGGGCGAACTCGACCGCGCACAGTACTCGCGGACCACCATCAACCGCAAACTGAGCTCGTTGCGCGGCTATTTCGGATGGATGTGCGCAGAGGGCGCGATCGAGGAAGACCCTGGAGCCGTTTTACAGGGGCCCAAGCAGCCGAAGAGCCTGCCGCATACCGTGAAGCCTGCCGACATGGCGAAGATACTCACCGTTCACAGCGCCAGGGATTTGTCGGGAAACGAACGCGATCAGACGCCGTCCGATATGCGGGATCAGGCACTGCTCGAACTGCTCTACGCGTGCGGTGCCCGTATATCGGAGGCGTCCGATCTGAAGCTATCGGGGGTTGATCTCGAAAACGCGCACGTGAGGCTTTTCGGCAAAGGCTCCAAGGAGCGCATCGTGCCGATTCACGAGTTGGCCGCCTCATCGATGGCGCGCTATCTCCATTTCGGTCGGCCCAAGCTGCTCGAGGGCAGGGCATGCGAATACTTTTTCGTATCGACGCGCGGCAACAAGATGAGTACCGACGCCATGCGCAAGATGTTCAAGGCGACCCTGCGCGCTGCGGGCGTCGATGAAACGCTTTCGCCCCACGATATGCGCCACACGTTTGCCACCGACCTGCTCGGAGGCGGCGCAGACTTGCGAAGCGTGCAGGAAATGCTCGGTCACGCGCGGCTTTCGACCACGCAAATCTACACCCACCTTACGCCGGATAGGCTCAAAGAAGTGCACAGCCAGGCGCATCCCCGCAGCGGACGGTAGAGCTCCGTCGCGATACGAGCCGCTCGCCGAAAGGCAACCAGGCGGCTACGATTCTGTAGAGACACTATGAACATTGTTCAGAATACAGGGTGCCTCTTGGGGAACGCGTATAATGAACGTTGTTCATATACATGCAGCCGCGTACGGCGGCGCTCTGGAAAGGCCGGGTATGGCAAGGCAGACGATTGACAGGCACGCGATTGCGGAGAGCGCTTTTAAGCTCGCCTCTGAAAAGGGTCTCTCATCGCTCGGGATTCGCGAAGTTGCGCTTTCGTGCGGCGTTTCGGTCGGAACGATCTACAACCATTTCCCCTCGAAACCCGATCTCGTCGCAGAGGTCGTCGCGCGGTTTTGGCAGAACTCGCTCTCCGATGCCGCGTGCCGACCTGAAAGGGGCGAAGATTTCGTCGCGTACGTCGAGCGTGTCTTCGAGGCGATGCACGAGGCGCTTGCGGCGTTTCGCTCTGACTGGCTTCCCGAGGTCAGGGCTTTGGCGCTTCGGGGCGAGGCGGTCGGCCATGAGCGCGAGCGCCAGGTGTTCGCCCATATGGAAGAGGGGCTCGCTACGGTGCTCGCCGACGATCCCTGCGCCGACGCACGGCGACTCGGCTGCGTCGATGCGCAGGACCTCTGCCGCTTCGTGCTCGAATCGATGCTCGATGCGCTGAGCGAAGGCTCGCAGAACATCTGCGTCCTCGCGGCGCTTTTGCGCGCGGCGCTCTATGAAGGGAAAGGCGAGGTAGCATAATGGGAGTACTCAAGATAGCAACCGAGAAGCTGCTGCTCGTAGCGGGCGTCGTATGGATGATCGCCGGCCTGAACATAGCCAACATCGGCATAGGAGCGTACCTGCACGAGGCCGGGTGGATTTTCTGGGTGCTCCTTCTCGGCACCATCGCCATCTTCGTAATCTTCCATATCTTCGTGTTCACGAAGATGGTGGGGAAGCACACGAACCGCATCCGCGGGTACGAAGACGACCGGACTCATATCTGGAAGTTCTTCGACAAGAAGGGCTACATCGTCATGGCGATCATGATGGGCGGCGGTATCGCGCTGCGCATGTCGGGTTTCGTGCCCGAATGGTTCATCGCGTTTTTCTACACGGGACTCGGATTGGCCCTCGCCGTGGCGGGATTGAGCTTCATCATCCGCTACTTCAAAAGCTCAGATCCTGCATGTCCCGTCATTCCCCAAAGTCGTGCAAGAGACGCGCGTCCGACCGCGAAGCGGTAGGGGCTCGGCGAATCGGACAGGCGGGCCGGGTCCTCTGAGCGGGCTACTTCTGAGCATTAGGCAACGAAACCGCAACGTGCGTCGGGCCGACGGATGCGTTTCGGTAACGGTTCGTTTACCATAGGCATAATGATTCGAAAGCGAGGAAGCCGTGCCGAAGTTATTCGTCGTCGAAGACGACGCATCCTTGAGATCCGAGCTGCTGCACGTTTTGGAGTTGCAGGGCTACGAGTGCGGAGTGCCGCTGTCGTACGGGGGAGCCGCTGCCGAGATACTCGCGTTCGATCCCGATTGCGTCGTGCTCGACCTCAAGCTGCCGGGAACGTCAGGCTTCGACATCTGCCGCGATCTCAGGGCGAAAAGCCAGGTTCCCATCATCATGCTCACCTCATCTGACAGCGAATTCGACGAGCTGATGAGCATGAACCTCGGAGCCGACGATTACGTGACCAAGCCCTACAATCCGGCAATCCTGCTCGCGCGCATCCAATCGGTTCTCAGACGCTCGCAACGCCAGGGCACGCCCTCGCGCATCGCGCACAAGGGGCTCGTGCTCGATTTGGCGAAAGGCGTAGCCTCTGCGGGCGGTGCGAGCATCGATCTGACCCGCAACGAGCTCAAGATCCTCTCGCTGCTCATGGAGAACCACGATACCATCATCTCGCGTCAGGAGATCATGAACGAGCTGTGGCAATCAGACGAGTTCGTCGACGACAACACGCTCACGGTGAACATCAACCGCCTCCGCAAAAGCCTCGAGCGCCTCGGCGTCACCGATTACCTGGTGACCCGCAGGGGCCAGGGCTACCTTGTCTGAGGATTCCGATGAAGGTTTCGGAGTACCTTGCCGATCGCGCGGTCGAGCTCGCAGTGCAGGTGCTCGTCATCGTACTCGTATCATGGATGCTCGCCGTCCTCGATGTGGGCGTTGCCGCAATCGTGTTCTTGGCGGGCATCCTTTCCGCGAGCCTCGTGTTCTCCATCGTCTACGGTTACGTTCGCCGCAGGCGCTTCTACGACGAGCTCGAGTCCGTCGTTGCCGCCTTGGCCGAGCGTTCCGAAAGCTTTCTTGCAGCGGAGCTTTTAGGCCGCCCCTCGTTCCTTGAAGGCCGCATCGCCTACGATGCGCTCGGCGTTGCGGGCAAGTCTATGAATGACGAGGTGGCGCGTTATCGCGCGTTGGCCGATTCGTACCGCGAGTACGTAGAAACCTGGATCCACGAGATCAAGACGCCGATCGCCGCCGCAAAGCTCATGGCTTCCGGGCTCCACGGCGTGCAAGCCGATAAGATCAAGGCGGAAATCGGCCGCGTCGAGGGCTACGTCGAGCAGGCGCTCTATTACGCTCGCTCGACCTCGCTTCAGAAGGATTACTCGATTCGCGAAACCGGGCTTGCCGCGTGCGTGCGCGAATCGGTGAAGAAAAATGCGCAGCTGCTCATCGGCGCCGGAGTCGGCGTGTCGGTCGATATCGACGACGCGGCAACGGTATTCGCCGACGCGAAATGGTTGCAGTTCGTGATCGGGCAAGTGCTCGCGAACTCAGCGAGGTACGATGCGACCACCTTCACCGCATCGGCTCGCATCGAAGGCGAGGGAACCGTCCATGCGCGCACCGTGCTCGAGCTTGCCGACGACGGATGCGGGATAGCGGCAGCCGACATCGATTCGGTGTTCGAAAAGGGGTTTACCGGGCAAAACGGCAGAACGCACGGCTCTTCGACAGGCATGGGCCTGTATTTGTGCTCGGTTATGTGCGCCGAAATGGGACTCGGCCTTGGCATTGCTTCGGAAGAGGGGAAAGGAACACGCGTCATGATCGCGTTTCCCCATGACAGGCGCAGGATCGACGCGCTCCGCTAACGCGGGCCGCCAAACGACGCCGATGCGCGCGATCGATGCGAATGCGCCTTGGCGAACCTTACGAAAGCGTAAGGCGGCGGTAAGCCTGTTCGATGGCAGAAGGAAGGTTCCTCCTCTAAGCTTTGAATCGTCATACAAAGGAGGCAAAGCCATGAATGAAAAGGCAGTAGTAAGAATACTTGAGGCGATCGATGCCGTGCGGCGGGTGGTCATGCCCCTGCACGGTGCGAAAAGAAGCGAGGGATAGACCATGCCAGAAGCATACGCAACCTCTGCTGTAGCATCCGGTGCAACCGGGTTCGCGCCGACAGGCGGTGTCCAGCCGATTCTTTCTGTCAAGCACATCGAGAAGATCTACGGAACGAAGGATTCCGTCACCCACGCGCTCGCGGGCGTGAGCTTTGACGTTGCACCCGGCGAATTCGTGGGCATCATGGGGCCTTCGGGTTCGGGCAAGACGACGCTTTTGAACTGCGTCGCGACCATCGACACGGTGACGAGCGGTCATATTCTCATCGGGGGACGCGACATTACAAACCTTCGAACCCGCGAACTTGCGCGGTTCAGGCGCGATGAACTCGGCTTCATCTTCCAGGATTCGAATCTGCTCGATACGCTGAACGGGTTCGAGAACATTTCGCTTGCGCTTTCGATCAAGGGTGCTCCTGCAAACCAGATAGCCGCGAAGGTGCATGCCATCGCCGAAACGCTCGGCGTATCCGATGTGCTGAAGAAATACCCCTATCAGATGTCGGGCGGACAAAAGCAGCGTATCGCCGCAGCACGGGCGATGGCGGCCGAGCCGAAGCTCGTCTTGGCCGACGAGCCCACCGGCGCTCTCGACTCGCGCAGCGCAACCGTCATGCTCGAGGCGATGGAGATGATGAACGTGCAGTTCGGGGCCACCATCATGATGGTCACGCACGATTCGTACGCCGCATCGTTCGCCAAGCGCATCCTGTTCATCAAGGACGGCACGGTGTTCAACGAGATACGCAAAGGCGATACGTCGCGTAAGGATTTCTTCAGCCGCATCATGGAAGTGGTTTCTTTTTTAGGGGGCGATGCGAGCGATGCGCGCTAAACTGGCCGTACGCAACATCAAGCGCTCCTTCAAGGATTACGCGATCTATTTCATCACACTCGTGTTCGGCGTCGCCGTATTCTACGCGTTCAATTCGATCCAGAACCAGGCGGTGCTGTTCGATCTGGCCGATCTTGCCAGTACGAACGTCTTCGAGTTGACCGGGCAGATTTTAAGCTTGTTCTCGCTGTTCATCGCCTGTGTCCTCGGTTTCCTCATCGTCTATGCGAACCGCTTTCTCATCAGGCGGCGCAAACACGAGTTCGGCATCTACCTCACGCTCGGCATGCGCCCCTCGATGGTTACGCAGATCGTGCTCATCGAGACGATCCTCGTGGGTCTCGTATCGCTTGCGGTGGGCCTCGCGTTGGGAATCGCGCTGTCCCAAGGCCTCTCGTTCGTAACGGCGGGCCTGTTCGACATACCGATGGGCCAATACCGGTTCGTGTTCTCGGCGAACGCCTGCATGCTCACGCTCATCTGCTTCGCGGTGATTTTCCTCATCGTTGCGCTGTTCAACACGTTCACCGTCAACCGCTACAAGCTCATTGACCTTTTGTCGGCGCGCAGCAAAAACGAGAAGCTCAAAACACGGCGTCCTGCGGTGAGCTTCGCGCTGTTCGTCGTGTCGATCGCCGTTTTGGCAACAGCGTATACGCTGCTCGTGCAAAACGGCCTCGTTCTGCTCGACGATCCGAAATTCTTCTGGGCGACGGTGCTCATGGTGGCGGGTACGGCGTTGTTCTTCTACTCGCTTTCGGGTTTCGCGATAGCCATGCTGCAGAGAAGCAAGCGCTTCTACCTCAAAGGGCTCAATACCTTTACCGTGCGCCAAATCGCGAGCAAGGTGAACACAGCGTTCGCATCGCTTTCAGTCGTATGCGTGATGCTGTTCTTCAGCATTACGGTGTTCTCATGCGGTATGGGCATGGTCGAGGCGTTCACGAGCGGCGTCGAGCAGGGTACCCGCTACGATGCGTCGTTGACTTCGAATCTGTGGTGGGACGCGCAGAACATCGAGGACATGGATCCCGAGTACCAAGAGGATGCGAGGCGCACCGTTGCGCTCGCGCGGGAGTACGATTTCGACATCGAAGCGTACCTTGCCTCGCTCGGTGTCGACTGGGATGCATTTGCAGACCGGGTGATGCCGCTTGATTTATACCAGGTGCCCGATCTCACCTACGGGCAGCTCGTCGACGTGTCGACGCTCGGCTTGGCGGAGGATCGTGCTGCGATGATGCGCGATACCCCGGTTCAGATTATGGGCGAATCGCAATTCAACGCGCTGCGGGACGCGACCGGCGAAAATCCGATCGACCTCGGCGGGGCGGGCTATGCGGTGAACAACCTGAACGAATCGGGCAAGGCCCTTTCCGAGAAGCTCGCCACCCTCGACACACCCATCGCCGTGGGTGGCATCGAGCTAGCGAGTTCGAGCGAAACCGTGTATTCCCAGCCGACCGACGTCCATGCGTTTTCAGGAGATGCGGCCCAGCTCGTCGTGCCGGATCGCGTTGTAGAGGCCTTAGAAGATCAGATACCGTATATTTCGGTACTCAACGTGGACTACGCGATGGATCGCGCAGCAGGCGACGCTGCGCTCACAGACGCCCTCGGCCAGGCGTTGCCGCCGAGCGAGCAGAATGCGCGCAACGGATTCGATTATCAGCCCGATTCATGGCCCGTCTCAAGCATGTTCACCGCGAACGAGGTTATCACGCAAGCGGGCGGCATGCGCATGCTCATCACCTATCTTGCCCTCTACATCGGCTTCGTGTTCCTCATCACGACGGCGGCGGTGCTTGCGATTCAACAGCTCTCCGAGACGAGCGACAGCCTCGACCGCTACCGGCTGCTTTCGAAGCTCGGCTGCGATCGGCCCATGATCGGGCGTTCGCTCCTCGCGCAGGTGCTCGTGTACTTCCTCGCTCCGCTCGGCCTCGCCGTATGCCATGCGGCCTGCGCCATTGCGGTGACGAGCTCGAGCTTGTTCAGTGCGCTCAACGTGTCGATCGCGGGAGCAACGGTTATGACGGTCGTACTCGTGGTGGTCGTGTACGGCTCGTACCTGCTCGTCACCTACGCCGCATCGCGAAGCATCGTCGGACAGGCTCTGCGATTGCGCGGGTAAGTGGATGCTCGGGCGGCAACCCGCTCAAGGTGGGCGGGGCCGCTCGGGTGGTCATCCGCCCGCCTCGAAGCGGTTGCCCGCCCTTTACTTTCCGAGGAGATGGCGAATGGCGGCGACGGGATGCACCTTCAGCATGCGAGGCCCGGAATAGCGCATGACGGCACGGATGCGCTCGCGCTCTTCAGGCCGGTAGCAGTGGTTTTCGCACTCGTCGCACGAGGTTTTCACGTCCATCTTGCGGCAGCGTTCGGTGCGTAGCACGGCGTAGTCGTCGATGGCTTTGCATTCGGGGCAGATTGTCTCGCCGCAGAAGGCCGTTTCGGTGCGAGCCTGCTCGTCGTGGGTGCCTGCGCAGTGCAACGCGATCATCTGCGAGATGGTGCGTTTTTCTCGCTCGCGGCGCTTCGCTATGTTCGGAGTATCTTCCATGGCCGCAGGATAGCATAAGGTGTGCTCAGGGAAGTTGTACAGGGTTAATTTCAGGGAAAACCATACTGCGGACGGTTGGAACCTGTACAGCAAGTGATCCATCGGCCACGCAAGGGACCTGCCGCTGCAGGTGCATGGCAGCTCTAGGCGAATTGCACGGTTTGCGATGTCGGGCGGCGAGCGGCAGCGGGTCGAACAGAGTGTGCGCATCTTTTGAACATAGAACAACAGTTCTGTTTTTGTACAGCGTTTGGTACCTTCTGCGTTACAATAGACGTTTGCGTGACAGAGCGGTTCCAGACATGCGTCATGTTTGGAACCGAAACGGTTGCTAACGGAAACGAAGCGAAAGAAGCAGACGAACATGGCACAGAACTCAATCGTCATCAAGGGTGCTCGCGAGCATAATCTGAAGGATATAGACCTGACTATTCCGCGGGACAAGCTCGTTGTGATCACGGGGCTTTCCGGCTCGGGCAAAAGCTCGCTTGCATTCGACACGATGTACGCAGAAGGCCAGCGCCGCTACGTGGAAAGCCTTTCGAGCTATGCACGGCAGTTTCTCGGCCAGATGAACAAGCCCGATCTCGACAGCATCGACGGGTTGTCTCCTGCGGTATCCATCGACCAGAAAACAACGAGCAAGAACCCGCGCTCCACGGTGGGCACCACCACCGAGATATACGACTACCTGCGCCTGCTGTTCGCGCGCGTGGGCGTTCCCCATTGCCCGGAGTGCGGGCGCGAAATCAGGCGGCAGACGACCGATCAGGTAGCCGACGAAATACTTTCGCTCGGCGACGGGCTCAAGGCACTCGTGATGGCTCCGGTGGTGGTCGGGCGCAAAGGCGAATTCACGAAGCTGTTCCAAGACCTGCAGAAAGAGGGCTTCTCCCGCGTGCGCATCGATGGGGAAGTGAAGAAGCTCGACGGTGAGCCGATCGTGCTCAACAAGAAGATCAAGCACTTCATCGACGTGGTAGTCGATCGCGTGGTTCTGAAAAGCGATGCGTCCAGCCGTATCGCGGAAGCCGTCGAGATGGCCACCAAACTCGCCGACGGGCGCGTGCTCGTGCAGGTGCTCGGCGAGGACGGCAAACCCAAGGCGGGCGGCCCCACGTCTTCGGGCGCTACGGGTGGCTTGCAGGAGGGCGAGTACGTGTTCTCTCTTGCGCTCGCCTGTCCCGAACACGGCCATTCCATGGACGAGCTGCAGCCGCGCGATTTCTCCTTCAACGCGCCTTACGGCGCCTGCCCCGACTGCCTCGGCATCGGAAGCCGCGAAGAGGTCGATCCGAGCCTGCTCGTGCCCGATCCGTCGCTTTCGCTGAACGAGGGCGTGATCGCGCCGTTCACGACGGGCAACTACTATCCGCAGGTGCTGCGCGCCGTAGCCAAGCACCTCGGGGTGTCGGCCGACACCCCGTGGGAGGACATGCCGAAGAAGGTGCGCGATGCGCTTCTGTTCGGCCTGCCCAAAGAAAAGGTTCGCGTCGACTATGTGACGGTCGATGGGCGCGAAACGTACTGGTACATCGATTGGGAGGGCGCGACTGCTGCGGTCATGCACCGCTATCAGGAGTCCACAAGCGATAACCAGCGCGAGAAGTACGCGCAGTACTTCGCCATCGTGCCGTGCCAGACGTGCGGCGGCAAGCGCCTCAAACCGGAAATCCTCGCCGTCACCGTCGGCGGCAAGAACATCCACGAAGTCACCGAGATGAGTGCCGCCGATTCGCTCGCGTATTTCGAAGCCCTCGATTTCACCGGGTCCGATGAGCAGATCGCGGGCCCCATCGTGAAGGAGATCCGCGCCCGTCTGCGCTTCCTCGTCGATGTGGGGCTCGATTACCTCACGCTCGAGCGCGCAACGGCAACGCTTTCGGGCGGCGAGGCACAGCGCATCAGACTCGCCACGCAGATTGGGGCCGGGCTCATGGGAGTGCTCTACATCCTCGACGAGCCGTCGATCGGCCTGCATCAGCGTGACAACGAGCGGCTTATCGCTACGCTTGAGCGCTTACGCGATCTCGGCAACACGGTCATCGTCGTCGAGCACGACGAGGATACCATCCGCCATGCCGATTACGTGATCGACATGGGGCCGGGTGCGGGCGAGAACGGGGGCGAGGTCGTGGCTCAAGGGACGCCGAAACAGATTCTCAAGGCGAAGAACTCGTACACGGCCGATTACCTTTCGGGTCGCAGGCGCATTGAGGTTCCCGAGGTCCGCCGCAATCCCAAACGGGGTTCTGTAAAACTCATGGGCGCAACCGAGAACAACCTTAAGGATGTGAGCATCGAGGTTCCCATCGGCGAGCTCACCGTTGTCACGGGCGTATCGGGCTCGGGCAAGAGCTCGCTTATCACCGATACCCTCGCTCCAGCGCTTGCGAACCGCGTGAACCATGCGCGCAGACGCACCGGGGCCTACCGGAAGATGACGGGAGCCGAGCTGCTCGACAAGGTCATCAACATCGACCAGAGCCCCATCGGGCGCACGCCGCGATCGAACCCGGCAACCTACATCGGCCTCTGGGACGACATACGCCAGCTGTTCGCGTCTACCCAGGAGGCGAAGGCCCGAGGGTACGCACCCGGGCGTTTCTCGTTCAACGTCGCAGGCGGGCGCTGCGAGGCATGCAAGGGCGATGGCCAGATAAAGATCGAGATGCACTTTCTGCCCGACGTGTACGTGCCGTGCGAGGTGTGCGGCGGCAAGCGCTACAACCGCGAAACGCTGCAGGTGACGTACCGCGGCAAAAACGTCTACGATATCCTCGAGATGACGGTTGAGGAGGCGCTTGCGTTCTTCGAGAACATACCCGGCATCAAGCGCAAGCTCCAGACGCTGCACGACGTGGGACTCGGTTACATCAAGCTCGGGCAGCCGGCGACCACGCTTTCGGGCGGCGAAGCGCAGCGCGTGAAACTTTCAAGCGAGTTGCAGCGCCGCCAGACCGGCAAAACGTTCTACATCCTCGACGAACCGACGACCGGCCTCCATTTCGAGGACGTGCGCCAGCTGCTCGAAGTGCTTCAGCGTTTGGTGGATGCGGGCAACACCGTACTCGTCATCGAGCACAACCTCGACATCATCAAGAGCGCAGACAACATCATCGACCTCGGACCCGAAGGCGGCGACCGCGGCGGCACCATCGTGGCGACCGGCACTCCTGAAGACATAGCGGCGGTTCCTGAAAGCTACACGGGGCAGTTCCTCGCGAAAATGCTCGACGAGGGAGGCACCGCACGCGTCCAGACAAAGGCCTCGTAGCCGAGGAGCGCAGAGATCTGGGCGTTTGATGTCCGCTGACAGGGACCGTATCAAAGCTCCTGCGGTAATAAGAGCCGAAGCCTATGGCAGGTTTCGGCTCTTTTCTTGTCGGCAGTTCGCAACCCGTTACGGCTCCAGGGGGGAGATATAAAGGCGATTCGACGAGGGTTTGCCCCTTGAAAAAACACCATGCTATGGTGTAATACTGATGTACATGCTCATAGATTCCGTACCGTACGTGCTATGCACAAAGCGTTCGCACCTGTATCCACGAAGGAGGCGCATGAAGCGAGTAGGAACGCGTAGAATAGTCTTCGCAGCTTTGCTGTTCGCAGCCGCCGTCTTCGGCGGCCCCCTGAGCGCGGTTGCAGACGAAGCGGCCGAAGCTTCCGTCGAATCGAGTAATCGAACCGCAAGCGGATACGTTGCAGTCGATCTTTCGGCGGGCTATGGCGGAACGGAGCTACCGGCGGCTCCCCGCAAGGAAGGCGCCGTATGGATCGTGACGCCCGAAAACGCGCAGTACGCGCTCGACGGAGCGTACGGACCGATCGACGGGAAGACGATACGGTTCAGCGGCGGCCCCTACGAAGACCCCCTTGTACTCGCCCGTACGACGAAATACCCGGGAAGCCGTACGATCTATTACGACCAATCGTATGCGACGACCGGGAACGGGACTCCGGAAACGCTTGGCGAATTGACGCCGACCGGCGTGTACAGCTATGTGCGTACCGTTGAAAACCTTACTCTGACGAGTGAAGACGGCGTCGTGCTCCCCGGGTTCGAAGCAGCGTCGGGCCACGTATATGGAACAGGGAGCGCGCCTGCCTTCGATTACGTGCGTGAAACCACGACTTCGGATACCAACGGCAGCCACTACGATTTCAGTTCTTTGAAAAACATCACGTTCGAGGGTCTTGCGATCGAAGGCCGGGTCTTCGTAGCCGACTACAGCGCCTATGCGGTCAACGACGGTATACGGTTCGAGGGATGCGCGTTTCTGGGCGATGCGAGCAAGATGGGAGACGGATCTTTTGCCGCGATTAAGATGATGGCCGACACGAAGCCGTTTGCGAATGTCACGGTTTCACGGTGCACGTTCTCGTCCTATTTCCAGGGCATATACCTTCAGGGACCCATAAACCCCTGCGTTGTGAACAGCTTGATCGAAGACACCGCCCATAACGCGATCGCACTGCAGAGCAGCAACGCGAACCCCGTGCTCGGCGAAGTGATCATCGCCGAGAATATCATACAGCGCGCAGGAGACCGGGCTATCAGGTTCGGCAACGCTTCGAGGGCCTCGTCTGTCATCGTCGAGAACAACGTGATGCTTGATTCGGGTGATTCCGACGGCGAACTCTTCAAAGCCGAATCGCTTTCTCCGATGCAAGCGCGGTTTCGCTCGAGCATAACTACTGGGACGGTCGGGATGCTGGCGTGGCGGTGGCGGGCGCAATCCGTCCGAGTACCGTCGGCATAGCGGGCGGCGTGTTCTTGGAAAAGGTGAAGCCGGAGTATTGTGCCGAGGGGTTCGAGCCCGTACCTGACGGCAACGGCGGTTGCATCGTATGCGACCATGCGGCAACCGAGACGAGAAACGCCGTGGCCGCGAGCTGCTCAGAAAAAGGCTACACCGGCGATACCGTATGTGCTACCTGCGGGAAAGTGCTTCTGGGTGGCGAAGATGTTCCCATGGCGGATCATGTGTACTCGTGGATTGTCGAGAAGGAGCCGAGCGCTGTGCAGTCGGGTTTGCGGGTCGAAGTGTGTGAGCGTTGCGGAAACAGAGGCGTAGCGGTCGAGATTCCTGCAACCGGCGCTTCTGAGTCTGAGGTGCCCGAATCGTCCGAGCCGGATACGTTGACCGATCCCACACCACATCCGATCGAAGCGCCTTCCCCCGAACCGAAAAGATCGTCGGTGGCTCCCTTGACGGGCGATGCGAACGCAGCTGCGTTTGGCTTGGGATGCGTGCTGCTTGCAGGCGTGTGCCTGCTTGCCGGAAAGCTTGCCGTGCTCAGAAGAAGGATGCATTATTCCCAGAGCAGCGAATAATTCTGAGTCAAGAACGTACATCTGCGTAAAACCTTGAAAAAACCGTTGTGTCGAAGCCCCGTCATTGCTATTGTTTCGTATCGCTTTTAATTTACGAGAGAAAGAGCACGGGTTGGAGCTGAGAAACGCTACGTACTCCGATTTGGACCGCATCATGGGCATTCTCGCCGACGGGCGGGCTGCGCTTGCGGCTTTGGGTACCGATCAATGGCAGGGCGGTTATCCCGCCCGCGAAGTCATCGATGCCGATATCACGCGCGGCGAGAGCATCGTCGCATGCGAGGGAACACGGCTCGTTGCTACGGCCATGGTGGCCTGTCGTGACGAACTTGATTACCGCACCATCGAAAACGGATCGTGGCTGACCGAATCGCTTCCCGATGATCCGTGCTACGTCGTCGTGCACCGGGTTGCCGTTGCGAGCGAAGGTAAGAACAAGGGAGTCGGATCTTCTATCCTCGACTACGCCTGTCGTTTGGCCCGAAGCCTCGGATGCACGAGCGTGAGGATCGACACACATCCGGGCAATACCCCTATGCAACGTCTGCTCGAGAAGAACGGATTCGCGCAATGCGGGATAATTCACATCAGTCATGCGGAGGGCGCAACGTCTGAGCGCTACGCGTACGAGAAGATGGTCTGAGGCTGCGTGCTGCTGGAAGCGTGCCCGTCGGAGATGTTCTGACCTGCGAAGCTGTGCATATGTACTGCGCGCTTCGTACCCGTTTGCTGTGAAATTGTGTCGCTTGGCTCAGGCTCGAAACGAGGGGTTGGGGCAAGGGTATAATACGTTCCATGTCGAACGTACCACGTGAAAAAATCGCTCTCGTCGTTTTCGTCGGGCTCATTGCCGTCTCGCTGTTCGGTCTTGTGGGCTATTTGGCGGTGGGTCATTCGTGGAACGTTGCAGCTTCCAACATCGATGATGCGACTGGGCAGATGGACGGCTATACGGCGATCGTGTTCAAGGGAACCGTCGATCCTGCAGTCCTCGAGACGAAAGCCGAGAACAAGAAAAACGACGCAAGCGCGTCTTCGGGGTCGAAAGCCTCCGAAGATGCCGCGCGAGACGTCGAGTCGGGGCTGTCGGGCCTTGAGGATCCGTACGGATTGGGCGGTACCGGTTCGGATGCGGGCGCGTCGGGTTCTCCTGCCGACTCGGGGCACGATTCGGAGCCGGGCGCTTCGGGTTCCTCTGCCGAATCGGGGCACGATTCGGATGCAGCTGCCTCGGGGCTGCCTGCCGATACGGAGCAGGGCGCAGAAACGGCACCTGGCTCGACCGGGAGCGCTTCGTCGACGACGAAGCGGAAACCGCCGATCGCCATCGAGGATGTAGAGCAGAGCTATCTCGACAAGAACGCCACGGTATTCTCGATCGACGCCGAGAACCTCGAGCGGTACCGCGAGGGGACCATCCTCAAAAAGGGCAGCGACCGTTTCGGCGTGTTCAGCGTGACGCCGAAGATGACGAAGCGCATGATCGAAGCGCAGGTTGCGTACTTCCAGACGTACAACGTCGATTTCATCGTCGTGCTCACCCCCGATAAAGAGATCGTCGAAGAGGCCGAGGGCATCGACATCGTCATATCGACGCAGGACGAAGGCCTGTTCGTTATGGGCGAGACCATCAACGGAACGTTCTACGTCAATGCGCCCGAGATAGGCTCGGTGGGGGTCATCCTCATTTCACCGAGCAACGTCGTTTCAGCGAAAGCGGTTCATCCGAGCTAGAGTCGCGCGTATGCCGTAGCGATCGCATCTGTTTAATGCTGACGTTCGCTTAGGCGGTTGTTTGTTCAGATGATGCTTCCCAAGCTTCTTTTGCAAGCAGGTGGCAGAGTAGATCTTCGGGAACGCCGTCTTGGCCGATCTCTGCGAGGTGTCTGGTTCCCTCGAACGAGAAGCCGCATTTTTCTATCACGCGCCTTGAGGCGGCATTCCACGGGTAGCACGTACATGAGATGCCGATGAGACCGAGCTGCTCGAAGCCGAAACGGACGACTTCCTTCGCGGCTTCGGTTGTAAAGCCGCGTCCCCACCAATCGCTGCCGATCGCGTAGCCGAGCATGAGTACCGAGTCGAGCGAACGTGCAGGATCGGGGATCAGGCCGATCGAGCCGATCACCGTGCCTTCGGGATTGCATTCGGTCGCTGTTTCGCGGGGAATGATCGCCCACACATGGCCCTGTGATGCGATATCGGTGATAAACGAACGCGAATCGTCAAGCGAGCGGTGCTGCGGCCAGCCGGCATCGTGGCCGATGCGTGGATCGCTCGAATAGGCGAACACGTCGTCAGCGTCGGCAAGGCAAAACGCTCTGAGTACGAGCCGCTCGGTGGTAAGTCGGGGTACGGTGCTTACGGGGTCGAGCAAACGGTCGGTTTCCGAACAAGGTGGTTGGGTGGAGTCAGAGTGGTTGTCCATGGTGGTCCTTTCGAAAGTGGCTGCGCGCTTTGTTATGCCGCATGAGGGAGGAATTGGAGGTTGAGATCGACCGATGTTTCGATGCCGGCAACCGTGCCGGCATTCGAGTACTGCCATATCGAGAAATCGAATTGCCCGCTCGGAACGGGAGCCCCGTATTCGGCGAACCACACGTCGATACCGGCAAGCTCGTCAAGGTCGTATTTCGCGATGTCGCTCTTGTTCCCGTAGAGCATCGGTTCGTATCCGGCATCGGAAATTCTCGAGCAGAATGCGCGGGCATTCTCGGTCATCTGGGTACGTGAGAGGTTGTCGGCCCGTCCCTCGATGCCCGCAACGGGCTCGTGGTCGTAGACGACGGGGTAGGCGAGTTCAGCGCCGCCGAGCATGGCGAGCACGAAATCCGCTTCCTCTTCGGCCTCCTCGACCGAAACGGCCTGCGAAAAGAAATACACGCCTACGGGAATGCCCGCCGTTGCAGCGCCTTGCATGTTGGCCTCGTAGCGTTCGTCAAGGTAGACAATGCCTTCGGTCGCACCCCGATTGCCGATGCGGATGATAGCGAAGTCGACACCGTCTGCGGCTACCGCGTTCCAGTCGATGGCGCCCTGGTGAACCGAAACGTCGATGCCGGTACGCGAGCGCATCTCGCCGTCTTCGGCATAAGCGAAACGTCCGTTTTCGTAGGTAAGACCGGAGAAATCGTAGGGGCTCACGTACGCTGGCTTCGCATTGGTTACTGACTCGGGCGAGAAGCACCCGCACAAGGTGAGTAACGCGCAGGTACACGCAAGCGCGAGAGCGCAGAGCAGACGGCGGGACACGTGCACCATGCTACCTCCAAGACATTCCTGCGAACAGACGAGCGCTTTATGCTCGGTCATCGTGGTGGAACCGTAATCCTATCGAAAAAAACTGCGAGCGAGCCTTCTATGCAGGATATGAACACAAAACGAAGCGCCCGCACGATCGAAGTCGTACGGGCGCAAGCAATGATGTGAAGCGAGGCTGCTCGGGTTGTGCAGCGCCTAACCGAACCGCTGGGCGCGCCGTACCGAGAAGCCAGCCTATTCTATACGATGCCCTGTGCCATCATGGCGTCGGCGAGCTTCTTGAAGCCGGCGATGTTCGCGCCCATGACGTAGTTGCCCTCGTGGCCGAACTCCCTGGCCGCGTCGTCGGCTGCATGGTAGATGCTCTTCATAATGCCCTGCAGCTTCTCGTCGACCTCGTCGAATGTCCAGGAAAGACGCTCGGAATTCTGGCTCATCTCAAGGCCCGAGGTGGCCACGCCGCCTGCGTTGGAGGCCTTGCCGGGGCAGAACACGACGCCGTGCTCCATGAGGTAGTCGGTCGCATCCATGGTGGTGGGCATGTTCGCGCCCTCCGCCACGATCTTGCAGCCGTTCTCGACGAGCTTCTTCGCATCGTCGAGATGGAGTTCGTTTTGCGTGGCACAGGGAAGCGCGATGTCCACAGGCACCGACCAGACGCCCGTGCCCTCGTGGTACTCGACGCCGTCTTTGCGGTTCGCGTACTCGGAGATGCGGCCGCGCTCGACTTCCTTGATCTGCTTCACAAGAGCGAGATCGATGCCCGCCGGATCATGGATCCAGCCCGTTGAGTCGGACAGGGTCACGACCTTCGCGCCGAGCTGCTGGGCCTTCTCGGTCGCGTAGATGGCGACGTTGCCCGAACCGGAGACGGCAACCGTCTTGCCCTCGAAGGAATCGTCGTGGCAGGTGAGGTATTCCTGCACGAAGTAGATGAGGCCGTAGCCGGTGGCCTCGGTGCGCACAAGCGATCCGCCGTAAGAGAGGCCCTTGCCGGTGAGCACGCCGACCCATTCGTTGCGCAGGCGCTTGTACTGGCCGAACATGAATCCGATCTCACGGGCGCCGGTGCCGATATCGCCTGCGGGAACATCGGTGTTCGCGCCGATGTGGCGGGAGAGCTCGGTCATGAAGCTCTGGCAGAAACGCATGACCTCGAGGTCCGATTTGCCTTTCGGATCGAAGTCGCTTCCGCCCTTGCCGCCGCCCATGGGAAGCGTGGTCAGGCTGTTCTTGAAGATCTGCTCGAAGCCGAGGAACTTGATGATGCCGAGGTTCACCGACGGATGGAGGCGCAGGCCGCCCTTGTAGGGCCCGAGGCAGCTGTTGTACTCGACGCGGTAGCCGCGGTTGACGTGCACGGCACCTTCGTCGTCGACCCAGGGGACCCGAAACATCACTACGCGCTCGGGCTCGACGATGCGCTCGAGCAGTCCGGCTTTCTCGTAAGCGGGATTCGACTCGATGACGGGCTTAAGCGACGTGAGCACTTCGGTGACAGCCTGAATGAACTCGGGCTCGTTCGGATTCTTCTCCTTGACCTGCTCGATGACGTTATCGACATAACTCATCAAAGGACCTCCTTTATGGGGTTGTACGGTTCCATCCATTATACGGAGGTTCGCGCGCCCGAACCGAAGATTTAAAAAAGACGAAACAAAGCAGGTGCAGGCGGTCGGGCGGCGATGCGGTTCTGCATCAGGGCGCCGCCGCATTTCGCATCGGGACCGAACTCGGGGCCGGTGATGCGTTCCGCGCAATCCGAAAAGCTGGAAAAGCGTTGCCGCACGTCCCGAAAGGCGATAGCATGAAAAGGGGTTGCTGTCTTTGGATGGCAGGGAGGTCATCGTGTATACGCCGGATGTTCTGAGAAACCAGCGGTTCGTCCTATCGCCCGAGACGCAGGCGAATACGTCACGGGCCGAACGCGCGCTTGTTCGCATGGAGGACAAAGCGCTCAACGGCCATGTAAGCGGTTCGCTCAGGCGCGTGCTTTCACGGCTCGAAGCCATCTCCACGATCAGGATAGAGGGCAAGGCGCCCCGTCTTGTGGCGCTGCTCCAACTTGAAGCCTGCGCAGCGGAGGGGGATGATGAGCCGGTCAAGCGCGGGGAGCCGTTCGATTTCTTCGGATTCGAAAACGAGGAAGAGCGGCAGACCGCCGTCGAGGTGCTGTTCTTCGAGCGCGCGCTCGAGCACATATACGGTCGAATAGGCGATTCGAATCCGTTCGATACCGCGTACTTGCTCGACATCCATTCGATTGCGCGCTTCGGATGTTCTGCCCAAGAAAGCGGAGTCGGCTTCAGGAGGAAGGCGTGGATATCAGAATCGGCCGCCTCTGTAGCCAGGGTGTACGAGCCGCCCGGACCCGAAGCGATTGAGGCGCTCGTCGAGGATCTCGTGGCGTTCGGCGGGCACGAAGCGTATTCGCCCATCACGCAAGCGGCACTCGCTCATTTCCAATTCGAGAGCATCAAGCCGTTCAAGTCGGGTATGGATAAGACGGGCAGGCTCATGTGCCATGCTATCCTGCATCGGCGCGGACTCACGAACAGCATCATCGCCCCTATCGGGCTCGAACCGGCAATCGATACGCCAAGTCATGCGCGATCGCTGCTCCCGTACAACTTCGGGTGCGCCATCGACGAGACGAACCGCATGAAGTTCATCGATCAATGGGTGGATTTCTGCGCGCTTTCGGCGGAGGTTTCGGCGCGGGCGGCCGATGTGTACCTCGACGCGATCCTCAAGCTCAAGGAATCGTGGCTCGAAGATTTCGGAAAGCCGAACAAAGGGTCTGCGCTCGAAGATCTGTTCAACCTGTTGCCGGGGACTCCGATACTGACGGTCAAGCAGGCAGCGGTCTTGACGGGGAAGAGCTTGTCGGCGGTCAACGATGCGCTCTTGCGCCTTGAGCGGGCGGGCATCGTGAAGACGCTCGACCGGTTTCAGCGGGGAAGGCTGTTCGTGGCGCGCCGGGCGGTCGATCTGCTCGAGGATATCGGCAGGCGCATCACGCCCGAACATCCGATAGACCGCGATTCGCTCGGGTGATCGATGCGCATCGATCACCGTTTTGCGGCGAGGGGCGCATCCCTGCCGTTTGCGGCGGGCAGAACGGCCCGATTGCGGGTTTTCCGAGTTCCCGCAAAACAGCACCTTGTGTCAGAACGCTCCGTATACTGATACAAAGGGAGAACCAAACAACATGCAGACGATTGCGGGATGCGGCCTTGGCGGGCCGTGGCGTTGCCTTGTTGTCGCATGGGAGGAAGCTGCAGATTTCTCCGCTGTTCTTTCCTGCGGTTTGGTGATGCGCTACGAGAGGAGTGAATCCATGTCGAAACCTCGAACAGAGAATACCGAATGGCTGAGCATGAAAAGGCGGAGCTTCCTCAAGCTTGCCGCCGGTGCGGCAGCGGGGGCGGCAACCGGAACCCTGCTGGTTTCCTGTGCCCCGAAGGAAGAAGAGGCTCAGCCCGAGTCGACGCCTGTCGGCACCGGGCAGCCCGACTACGACAAAATCGTGAGGACGGTATGCGCGCCCAACTGCGTGGGCAGCTGCGGTATCAACGCCTATGTCAAAGACGATACGATTGTGAAGGTGGAGCCTGCGGAATTCCCCGATAACGCGTACCATCGTATCTGCCTGCGCGGCGTATCGAACGCCATGCAGCGCGTGTATTCTCCCGATCGCGTGAAATACCCTATGAAGCGCGTCGGCGAACGCGGCTCAGGAGATTTCGAGCGCATTAGCTGGGAGGAGGCTATCGACCTCATCTACGAGAAGATGCAGTACAACATCGACACGTACGGTCCGACCGCGAACTCGTTTCTCGGTATGACGGGCAACTACGGCGTGTTCCCTCAGATCATGGCTTCTTTGCTGGCCATGACGTACGACGGCACTGCATTCACGAACTTCGGCATTATGGGAGACAACGCCTGCAACATGGGGTTTTTACCGCCGCTCGGAGTCCAGCAGGATGCGAGCTCGTGGGAGGATATGGTCGGCTCGAAGGCGATCATCCTGTTCGGCTGCAACTACGCCGAGACCAACATGCAGGAGATGCATTTTCTGTTCGACGCCCAGGAGGCTGGAAGCAAGCTCATCGTCGTGGATCCGCGCTTCTCGCGCACGGCGGCGAAAGCCGACCAGTGGATACCGATTCGTCCCGGCACCGATGCGGCTATGGTGCTCGGCATGATGAATCATATTGTCGCTCAGAAAAAGTACGACGAAGCGTATATCAGAACGTACACGAACGGCGCGTTTCTTGTCGATACCGTCACGAAGAAGCTCGTGCGCTTGGACGATGGGTACGCGGTTTGGGACGAGAGCGCAGGCAAGGCCGTTCCCGTTGCGGCCGTTCCCGACGAGATGAAGCCCGCATACCCGTCAGTCGAGGTGAACGGCGATCTGCCGAAGGAAACCGAAGTTCCTGAAACCGCTGCGCTGCTCGGGGTGTTCAGCGTCGAAACCGACGGCCGAACCGTCGAGGCGAAACCTGCGTTTCAGCTGCTCGTCGAATCGCTCGAGGCTTACACGCCCGAAGCGGCAAGCGAGATATGCGAGGTTCCGGCCGAGGACATCGTGGCGCTTGCCGATCTCTATACGGATGAAGCGCCTGCGAGCCTGCGCGTGAGCCAGGGAACGAACCGTTATTGGAACGGCCATCTTCCCACCCGCGCACTCGTGCAGCTTGCCGCCATCACCGGCAACGTGGGCAAGCCGCATGCGAACATAAACTGGGCGGGCGGAAGCCTCATGCGCATCCTCTTCGCGCTCGGACCCACAGCCGTCACTACGCGGGAGGGCCACGCTTCGACACCGCAGCCGGGATCGCAATGGTACGACATCGTCGCCTCGCAGAAGCCGTACCCTGTAAAGCTTCTGTGGACCCAGAACTACGGTTGGGGCACGCAAGGCCCCGATCGCAACCGCATGATCAATGAGGTGCTGCCCCAGCTTGACTTCATCATCGTATCCGATTCGATCATGACGCCGGGCGCGCAGTACGCTGATCTCGTGCTGCCCGTCACAAGCTATTACGAAGAGCCCTTCGAAATCGTGACGGCGTGGTCGTCGTTCTACGTGCAAGTGCGCGAACAGGCCATAAGCCCGATGTTCGAAGCGAAGACCGACTATCAGATAGCCCAGATGCTCGCCGAACGCTTCGGTATCCTCGAGGAAACCGAGTGGAAGCTCGACATCGAGGAATACGGCTTGACCCATATTCTCAAAGAAAGCATCGCCCCTGAATTCGCTTCGATCGATACCGATGAGCTTATGGAAAAGAAGGTCGTACGGGCGAACTACCCTGAGAACTACGTGGCGTTCGAAAGCATGCGGTTCCAGACGCCGAGCGGCAAGATCGAACTGTATACCGAGAGCCTGACCGAGTTCGGCGAAGAGCTCGCCTGCCATTACGAGCCGCTCGAAGGAAACCGCAACGAGATGGCGGCGACCTACCCGCTCACCTTCATGAACTGCCGCACCGTGTACACGACGCATTCGCAGCACGTGCAGCTTCCGTGGATCCGCGAGGTGGCGCCGGATCCGTGGCTCGAGATGGCGCCCGAAGACGCCGAGGCGCGCGGCATCGCGACCGACGATGTGGTAGAGGTGTTCAACGACCGCGGTTCGTACAAGGTGAAAGCGCTTGTGACACCCGAGATCAAGCCCGGATGCTTGAACCAGCGTCAGGGATGGTGGCCGAAGGACTTCCCCGAAGAAACGCATTACAGCTCGCTTATCCACATGACCCTTAATCCTGCGCAAGACGCGATATCGGAGACGAATTTCGCACCGTACGACAACCTCGTCGACGTGAGAAAGGCATAGGTGGTGCGCCATGACGAAGTATGGATTTGCCATCAATCTGCACCGCTGCATCGGATGCCGTACCTGCTCGATCAGCTGCAAGATGGAGAACAGCGTTGCCGACGGTCTTCTTCGCATGCGCGTGCTCAACGACGAGGAGAAGCTCGTCTACGACATTCCAACGGGGGCGTATCCGAAGCTTTCGATGACGTGGACGCCGGTTCCGTGCCAGCATTGCGATACGGCGCCGTGCGTGGCCGTGTGTCCAACGGGCGCGAGTCAGAAGCGCGAAGACGGCATCGTGACGATCGACAAGGAGCTCTGCACCGGATGCAAATCGTGCATCGAAGCATGCCCCTACGATGCCCGCATGTACGATGAGGCTTCGAATACTGTTGATAAATGCACGCTGTGCGCTCATCGAATCGATGCGGGCCTCGGGACGACGATGTGCGAGATCGCATGCCCCGGGCGAGCGATAGCAGTCGGCGATCTCGACGATCCCGACTCCGGGATCGCGAAAATCGTCGCAGAGCACGACACGATCCGCCTCCTCGAAGACGAGGAAACGGGACCGAACGTGTACTACTGGGATTCCATGGCATAGCGCCGCATGTGCCCGCAGCCCGGACGGGTATATCGGGCTGCGGGCGCGGCAAAGCGGACAAGCGGTTCGGGTGAGACACGGAATGGACGGAAGACGGACTGGCGAGGTGGCGGCAATGGGATATTGTGAAGAAAGGGGTTTGGCTCGCGCGCAAGGTCGGCTGTGCTGTCTTTTGGCGGCATGCTTCAGGAGGCCCGACGATGCGTTGGCCGAAAAGATCATCGGGTCGGGCTTTTCGGAAGAGCTGGGAGCCATACTGTCCGATGCCGAAGCGGGCACGGTCGCTTCTCTTCTCGCGCGTATCGCCGCATTCGAGCAGGACTGTGCTTCATCAGCTCCTGAAAACGTGCGACTTGCTCTCGAACTCGATTACAATCGGTTGTTCGTAGGGCCTGCGGCCCTTCTCGCGCCGCCCTACGAAAGCTACTATGCCAGCGATAGGGACGGAAATGGATTCGGAAGGCTGCGGACCGCAGAGGAGCGCGCCGTTGTCGCAGCGTATCGGGAAAGCGGGTACGAAGTGCCCGAATCGTTCACCGACCTTCCCGACCATATAGCCGTCGAACTCGAGTTCCTTGCGCTTGTCGCAGAGAAGGAGGCATCGGCATGGGAGGCGGGCGATGCCGACGAAGCCGAGAAAATGCGCAACGCGCAGGCGATCTTCCTTGAGCGCCATGTGGGAACGTGGGCGGTTCGTTTCGCCGAGCATGTCGAACGCGGTGCGCGAACGCCGCTGTATCCTGCGGTAGCACAGATCGTCGCGCTGTTCTGCGGGCGGTAGACGCCGCCCATTCGGCGTTCTGCTCCTATGAAGGAACCGTGAACGCATGTTTGCGCGATATCGTATACTTGATGCATGGAAAAACTCGAACGCATCAAAAACGAACTTGCGAGCGTGCCCGCGCTTCCCGGAGTCTATCTCTGGAAGGACGAAGACGGCCAGGTCATCTACGTCGGTAAGGCGAAGCAGCTGCGCGCCCGTATGCGCCAGTACGTGAACTATCAGGACGAACGCGCCAAAATCCCGCTGCTCGTGGATCAGATCGAAACGTTTGACTATATCGTGACCGAAAACGAGCACGAAAGCCTCGTCCTCGAGAAGAACCTCATCAACCAGTACTCGCCGTACTTCAACGCCGATTTCAAGGACGATAAGAGCTACCCGTTCATCGCGCTCACGAAAGGCGACGTGTTTCCCGCCATCAAGTACACGCGCGAGAAGCACCGGCCGGGTACGTTGTACTTCGGGCCCTACACCGACAGCCGCGCCGCCCGCGAGATGGTGGACATCGCACGCAGGGTGGTTCCCTTGTGCGCCGCATCGTGCGCGGATTGGCGGCGCATGAAGCGCAAGCTCGAAAGCGAGGATCTCAGCACGTTTCTCGATGCAGAAGGCGCAAAGCCGTGCTTCGATGCGCACGTGGGTCTCGGTCCCGGTGCTTGCTGCGGGGGCATCACGCCCGAGGAGTATCAGGAAAACGTGAAGCGCATCGAGCGGTTCCTTTCGGGGTCGCATCGCGAGTTCATCGTCGAGCTCGAAGACGAGATGACGAGTGCCGCCGAAGAGCTCGACTTCGAAAAGGCCGCCCGTATCAAGGCGCGCATCGACACCATCAATTCGCTCTGCGACCGGCAGCATGCCGTCTCGTCGCGCAACCTCAATGCCGACGTGGTCGGTATATGCCGCGAGGAGACCATTGCGGGCGTGAACGTGTTCATGATCCGCGAGGGCCGCATCATCAACAGCAACGAGTTCATCCTGAACAAAGGCAAAGACGTTCCCGACCAGGATCTGCTCCATATGTTCCTTTTGCGCTACTACGACACGACCACCTCGATCCCGCATGAGGTGATCGTGCGCGAGGTGCCCGACGACGATGCGGTCATGGAAGAGTGGCTCACCGAGAAGCTTGCGAGCGTGCGCGGTGCGAAGGTCCGCTTCACCGCGCCGAAGAAGGGCGAGAAGGCCGATCTGCTCGACATGGCTGAAACGAACGCCCGCCACGCGCTCATGCGCTATAAAGTGCGCACGAACTACGAGGACAAACGCATCAACGATGCGCTTTTGCAGCTTGAGAGCGCGCTTGCGCTCGACGAGCCGCCGATGCGCATCGAGTGTTTCGATATCTCGACTATCCACGGCTCCTATACGGTCGCCTCGATGGTCGTGTTCACCAACGGCAAGCCCGACAAGAACCAGTACCGTCGCTTTAAGATCAAAACGCCGCTTACCGAGGCGAACGATTTCCTTTCTATGCAGGAGGTGCTCGGACGGCGGTATGCTCCCGAGCGCATGGCCGACGAGCGCTTCGGGAAAAAGCCCGACCTCATCATCCTCGACGGCGGCAAGCCGCAGCTTTCGGCGGCTCTCGAGATGTTCGACGAGCTCGGCATCGACGACATAGCGCTCGCGGGCCTCGCGAAGCGCGACGAGGAACTGTTCGTGCCTTGGCAGGATACCGGCCCCGTGGTGCTCCCGAGCGGATCGTCGTCGCTCTACCTCGTCAAGCAGGTGCGCGACGAAGCGCACCGCTTCGCCATCACGTTCCATCGCGAGCTGCGCGGCAAAGGCATGACGGCGAGCGTGCTCGACGATGTGGTGGGACTCGGGCCCGTGCGCAAGAAGGCGCTTCTGAAAGCGTTCAAATCTTTCAGGAACCTCAAAAGCGCTGCGCTTGAAGAGATCAAGGCCGCCAAGGTCGTACCCGAAGAGGTGGCCGAAGAGCTCTACGCGGTGCTTCGGCAGTATAATGACAAAGAGAACACCGAGCTCGCAGCCGCTTCGAGCGAAGCGTCCGAGGACCTTTCGTCCACGCCAGGGTTTGCCGAAGCGGCAGCGAGCGCGCTTCAGGCAGGCGCAGACGGCACGGCCTCGCATGCGGTCGGCGAAGAAGCGCATCGGAAACAAGGCGAAGCGGCATGCGAGGACACGCCGTTGGAGGAGGCATTATGAGCGAAAGCGCAACCGAGAGCTGCTCGGTTACCTTAGAGCAGGAAGCTTCCATGCCCGAACTCGTCATCGTCACGGGCATGAGCGGCGCAGGTCGCACCGAGGCGATGCACGCGTTCGAGGATCTCGGGTATTTCTGCATCGACAACCTGCCTGCAAGCATGATCGGCGATCTGCTCACGCTCAAGGGCATGCCCGGCCAGCCCGATGCGAATCGAAAGCTCGCCGTCGTGTGCGATGCGCGCAATCGCGATTTTTTCGCCGACCTCATGTGCGAGATCGGCGAGCTTAAGGAGCAGGGCGTCGACTACCGCCTTCTGTTCCTCGACGCCGACGACGACAAGCTCATCGCGCGCTATAAATCGAGCAGGCGGCGTCACCCTATGTGCAACGAGGGCATGACGATCGGGCAAGGCATCCAACAAGAGCGCGAGCTGCTGTTCTCCATCAAGGAGACGGCCAACGACATCATCGATACGACCGACATGCTTCCGCAGGAGCTCAAAAAAACAATCCGCTCGCTGTTTTCCGAAGACGACGAGAGGGCGGCGCTCACGGTGACGGTGTACTCGTTCGGCTTCAAGCACGGTGCGGCGCTCGATGCCGATATCGTCATGGACGTCCGTTTTCTGCCGAACCCCTACTACGAACCAGAGCTGAAGACCCTCACCGGACTCGATGCTCCTGTACGCGATTTCGTGCTGTATCGGAAAGAGACCGAGGAATTCCAGAAAAAATGGCGCTCGCTGCTCGATTGCGTGATGCCCGGTTACGTTGCCGAGGGAAAGCAGCAGCTCGCCATTGCGATCGGTTGCACGGGAGGCCAGCACAGAAGCGTCGCGCTTGCCGAGACGACGGGGGAGTACTTGAAGGCGATGGGCTACCGCGTGAGCATCGCACATCGCGATCTGTCGCTTGCCGATACGGGCAAGGCGGGACGGGCCGTGCGATGAACGGCCATCCTTTCAGCCAGGATCCGTCCAATACGGCAGCGTTTGCGGCCATCAGCGGATCGGAACCGCTCGTTTCCGCAAACGGCGAAACGCGTGCCGTGGTGATCGGGGGAGGAACCGGAGCTCCGGTTTCCATCCGCACGCTGCTTTCGATGGGCTTTGAAACGAGCGCCGTTGTCGCCATGGCGGATGACGGCGGTTCGACGGGCATCCTGCGCGAGGAGGCGAACGTCACGCCGCCGGGAGATGTGCGCAAGTGCCTCGCCGCGTTCGCGAAAGACCCGAACGATCCCCTTACGCGTGCGTTCAAGTACCGCTTCGAGTTCGCTCAGAACCACACGCTCGGAAACCTTCTGCTCTCGGCGCTCGAGGATGCGTGCGGATCGTTTCCCGAGGCCATCGCCATCTGCGAGAAGCTGCTCGATGCCCGGGGGCACGTATATCCCTCCACGCTCGACCGGGTGACGCTCTGCGCCCGTACGCGCGACGGCTCGAACCTCGTCGGCCAGGCGAACGCATGCGCTTCGTCAACCGCGCTTCAATACGTGTGGCTGCAGGCAGCAGAAGAGCCCGAGCCGTACGCGCCTGCTCTTGAGGCGATTGAGCAGGCCGACCTGATCGTGCTCGGCCCGGGGTCGCTCTTCACCTCGATCGTACCCAATCTGCTTATCCCCGGTGTCGTCGATGCGATCCGCGCTTCGAAAGGGCGAACGCTTTTCGTCTGCTCGCTCGCCGACATGCAGGGCGAGACCTGGGGTCTTTCGGCGAAGGAGCATATCGAAGCGCTCATGGAGCACGGCATGTACGGGCTGCTCGATTACGTGCTCGTGCATACGCCTGCGCAGTTGCGCCCCGACAATGCGCTTTCAGAAAGCTACAACGCTGCCGTCGGCGAGCGCGAATGCCCGTCTACTATGTCGGATCTGGGCGATGCGCAGCTTTCGGGGCGCATCCGCCCGGTTGCGGTATCGTATGCCGACGTGCAGGCCATCCAGGCCGAGGGTCCGGTGGTCGTTGCCCGTAACCTCGTCGATCCGCAACGTCCCACTTGGCATGATCCGCGCGCGCTCCGCGCGGCGTTTGCGGGGGTGATGAGGCTGTGTCGTTCACCGCGGAGGTAAAAGACGAGCTCGCTCGCGTGGCTCCCATGTGCAGCCATTGCGAGAAGGCGACGCTTGCGGCGCTCGTGCGCATAGAGGGCACGCTGTTCTTCAGCGGGCCCGGGCGCTATCGCATCGAGATCGCGACCGACGTGCCGAGCGTGGCCCGCCTCGTCATCAAGCTCCTACACGGCATCTACGAGCTTAAGACGAACCTCACCGTGCGCCGAAGCGTGCTCCATAAAACGCCGAATTACCTGATCGAGGTGATGACACAGCCGTCGCTCGAGGCTGCGCTGCGCGACATGGGCGTGCTTTCCGACGACGGCCTCGAAATGGGCATCAAGCCCGAGCTCGTGGAAAAGCAGTGCTGCGCGGCGGCGTATCTGCGGGGTGCGTTTCTCGGAAGCGGATTCATCGCGAATCCCCGCGGTGATTTCCATTTCGAGATCACGGTGGAAAACGAGAGCCTTGCCGAGGGATTGGTCGAGCTGATGGGGGGCAAGGACATCAAGGCGCGCATCATGCAACGCCGAAGCTCGTATATGGTCTATCTCAAAAGCGGCACGGCGATCCTCGAATTCCTCGCGTTTGTCGGCGCCCATCACAGCGCGCTCTCCATGGAGAACGAGCGCGTGATCAAAAGCGTGCGCAACGATGTGAACCGCATCACCAACGCCGAGATCGCGAACCAGGCGAAGGCGGCCAATGCATCGGTCGATCAGATATTCGCGATCCGCAAGGTGGTGGATGCCTACGGGATGGAGCACTTGCCGCCCGCCTTGCAGGAATTCATCAAGCTGCGCGTAACCAATCCCGACGCCACACTCAAAGAGCTCGGCGAGAAGGCGAATCCGCCGCTGTCCAAATCGGCGGTGTATCACCGCGTGCGCCGCATCGAGCAGATGGCGAAAGAACTCGGAAACTAGATTTGGGGTTCTCGCGGCGCCGACGGTGCTGCTTTCGTCATTCTCATCCTGGTGCATATACATTCCGCTCGGTGCTTTCGTAAACCCAGGGTCTCGTTGTACGCCCAGGGCCGGGCTCGGCGGTGCGTTCGGGTTCGACGCCCGGACTTGGTGGTACGTTAAGAGCCGGCCTCAACGCCACTACCCGCAGCCACCTAGGCGCTCGGGCGAGCAGCGTGGCTGCGGCCTTCGTAACCGTTCGGCGGCTTTTTCATGGGAAAGGGCAAGTGGTTGCGCCTATGCGAGAAACGCGTGGTATGATCAGCCTAGTTACGACTACCCACGGTATTCTTGTATGAAAGGGGATACGAATGACAACTAAGGTAGGTATAAACGGATTCGGTCGCATCGGCCGCTTGGTGTTCCGCGCGATGGCGAACGATCCCGAGCTTGAGGTTGTTGCCGTGAACGATCTGGGCGACATTCCCACGATGGCTCACCTGCTGAAGTACGATTCCATCCATGGACGTGCATTCGACACGGTCGAAGTTACCGACGAAGGGTTCATTGCCGACGGACGCGCGGTCAAGGTGCTCTCCGAGCGCGAGCCCGCAAACCTTCCCTGGGGCGAGCTCGGCGTCGACGTCGTCGTCGAGTCGACGGGATTCTTCACCGACGGCACGAAAGCAGCTGCGCACCTCGATGCTGGTGCGAAGAAGGTCATCATCTCCGCTCCTGCGAAGAACGAGGACATCACCATTGTCATGGGCGTGAACGACGGCGAGTACGACAAAGAAAAGCACAACATCATCTCGAACGCTTCCTGCACCACGAACTGCCTCGCCCCGTTCGCCAAGGTTCTGCTCGACACCTTCGGCATCAAACGCGGCTACATGAACACGATCCACTCCTACACCAACGATCAGAAGATCCTCGATCTTCCCCACAAGGATCTGCGCCGCGCCCGCGCAGCAGCCCTCTCCATGATCCCGACCACCACCGGTGCCGCCCGCGCGGTGTCGCTCGTGCTCCCCGAGCTTAAGGGCAAACTCGACGGGTTTGCAACCCGCGTTCCCACGCCCGACGGATCGATGGTCGACCTCACGGTCGAGCTTGAGCGCGAGGCGACGATCGACGAGATCAACGCTGCCATGAAGGCTGCGGCCGAGGGCCCGATGAAGGGCATCCTCGAATACACCGAAGACCCGATCGTTTCGGTCGACATCGTGGGCGATGCGCATTCCTCGATCTTCGACAGCAAGCTCACCATGGTCATGGGCGGCCAGGGAACGTTTGCCAAGTGCATCTCCTGGTACGACAACGAGTGGGGTTACTCGAACCGCGTGAAGGATCTTGCGAAGATCTTGCTGTAACTGCATCCTTTGAGGGCGCATTGCCGCTTTGAAAACACGCCTCGTTTCGCAGAGGCGTGTTTTTCGGGTGACAATGCGCTTTCCGTTTAGATAGGAGGGCCCTGTGTCCGACATAAAAACCCTCGAGGAGGCCGACGTTTCGGGCAAGCGCGTGCTCGTGCGCGTCGATTTCAACGTGCCGCTCAAAGACGGCGAAGTTTCAGACGATACGCGCATCAAGGCGGCGCTGCCGACGATCGAGTACCTGGTCGGAAACGGTGCGCGCGTCATCCTGATGAGCCATCTGGGGCGTCCCTCGGGAAACGGCTTCGAAGAGGAGTTCTCGCTTCGCCCGGCAGCCCGGCGCCTAAGCGAGCTTTTGGGCAAGTCCGTCGTGTTTGCGACCGATACGGTAGGACCCGACGCGCAGGCTAAGGCCGCCTCGCTTGCAAACGGTCAAGTACTGCTCATCGAGAATCTGCGCTTCGACAAGCGCGAGAAGAAGAATGATCCGACGTTCAGTGAAGAGCTCGCAGCGCTTGGCGACGTGTATGTGAACGATGCGTTCGGCGCCGCGCACCGCGCCCATGCTTCCACAGCGGGCATCGCAGCGTTTCTGCCCGCATATGCAGGCTATTTGCTCTCAAAGGAAGTGTCCACGCTCGGCAGCATGCTCGAGAATCCGAAGCGGCCGTTCGTCGCTATTCTCGGCGGTTCGAAGGTGTCGGACAAGATCAAGGTGATCGACGCGCTCATCGATAAGTGCGATACGCTTATCATCGGCGGCGGCATGTGCTTCACGTTTCTTTTGGCCGAGGGCAAAGAGGTGGGCACCTCGCTCAAAGAAGAGGATTGGATCGAACGCGCAGCGGCTACGCTTTTGCGCGCGAAAGACGCAGGCGTCGATATTCTGCTGCCGGTCGATGTGATCGCGGCCGACGCATTTTCCGAAGATGCCGCAACGGTAACCGTTTCGGCCGACGCCATACCCTCTGATATGATGGGCCTCGATATCGGTCCCGAAACGGCGAAGCTCTACGCCGACGCCATCGCCGGTGCGAATACCGTGTTCTGGAACGGTCCGATGGGCGTGTTCGAGATGAAGGCGTTCGAAAGCGGCACCAAAGCGGTGGCCGAAGCCGTAGCAGAAAACGCCGAAGCCGATACCATCATCGGCGGCGGCGACAGCGTTGCTGCGGTCAACAAATTCGATTTGGGAAGCAAGATGACGTTTATCTCGACGGGCGGAGGAGCTTCCATGGAGCTCGTCCAGGGCGAGGCGCTGCCCGGCGTCGAAGCTCTCAGGTAAACGCACATCACGCGAAAGGAATGATGACTATGGCGCGCATGCCCATGATGGCCGGCAATTGGAAGATGAACAACACCATCTCGGAGGCGGTCGTCCTCACGCAGGAAATCGCTAACCAGTATGAGAAGAAGGAGTGGGACGAAGCGGTCGAGATCGTGCTGTGCACGCCGTTTGTCGACCTCAAGCCCGCGAAAACCGTTCTCGATTTCGACAAGGTGAAGATCGAGGTTGCAGCTCAGAATGTGTACTGGGAGCCTTCGGGCGCCTATACGGGCGAGATATCGGTTCCCATGATCAAGGAAATCGGCTGCGCGTATTCCATCATCGGCCACTCAGAACGCCGCGAGCTGTTCGGCGAAACGGATGAGACGGTGAACAAGAAGGTCAAGGCGCTCGTCGCCGAGGATCTCGGAGCCATCGTATGCGTGGGCGAATCGCTCGCCGTACGGGAAGACGGCTCGACGATCGAATTCGTAACCGCCCAGGTGCGCGCTGCGTTTGCGGGACTCGATGCTGACGAGGTCGCGCAGTGCGTCGTCGCCTACGAACCCATCTGGGCCATCGGTACGGGCCGCACAGCCACTCCCGAACAGGCCGACGAGGTGTGCGCCGCCATCAGGGCGACCGTCGCCGAAATCGCCGACGAGGCAACGGCGGAGGATATGCGCGTGCTGTACGGGGGTTCGATGAACCCGGGTAACGTGGATGCGCTTTTGGCTATGGAGAACATCGACGGCGGGCTCATCGGCGGCGCAAGCCTCAAAGCCGAATCGTTCGTGCAGCTCATCAAAGCTTGTCTGTAGGCGGTGTCTGTGAGCGAAAAAAGCGCTAAGGGACGTGTGCTTCCCGCATGCCTCATCATCATGGACGGGTTCGGCCTCGCCGAAGCGGGCGAGGGCAACGCGATATCGCTTGCTTCGACGCCCGTGCTCGACGAGCTGTTCGAGACCTGTCCGCACACCGTCCTCGATGCTTCGGGGGAGCCGGTGGGTTTGCCCGACGGGCAAATGGGCAACTCGGAGGTAGGACATCTGAACATTGGTGCGGGGCGTGTGGTCTATCAGGAGCTCACACGTATCAACCGCGCCTGCCGCGACGGTTCGATCGCCGAAAACGAGGTTATCCGCGCGGCATTTTCCGAAGCCTGCAAGCCGAAAGCCGCCCTTCATCTCATGGGCCTCGTCTCTGACGGCGGTGTCCATTCGAGCAACGCGCACCTCTATGCGCTTCTGGAGCTTGCCGCATCGATGGGCGTGCCCGAGGTGTATGTGCACTGCTTCATGGATGGTCGCGATGTGCCGCCGAAAAGCGGCCTCGGCTACATCGAAGAGCTCGAACGGGTCATCGAGCGCGTCTCGACCGATACCACTTCGATGCGCATCGCCTCGATCGACGGCCGGTACTTTGCGATGGACCGCGACAACCGCTGGGAGCGCGTCGAGCAGGCGTACCGTGCCATCGTACAGGCGGATCCCCTGACAAAAACATCGCCTGCAGAGGCGATGCGCGCATCGTACGGTGCCGGCGTAACCGACGAGTTCTTCGTTCCGCTCGCGTTCGACGAACGCGGCGTGCACGACGGCGATGCGGTTGTGTTCTTCAACTTCCGACCCGACCGCGCCCGCGAGATAACCCGCGCGTTCACTGACGAGGATTTTTCCGGATTCGACCGCGGCGTGCGGCCCCGCGTGTCGTTTACGTGCCTCACCGAGTACGATCCCACCATAGATGCGCCGGTTGCCTTCGAAAAGGAGTTTCCCAAAAACGTGCTTGCCGACGTGCTTGCCGCAGAAGGTCTTTCCCAATACCATATCGCCGAAACAGAGAAGTACGCGCATGTGACGTTCTTTTTAAACGGCGGCATTGAAGAACCCAAGGAAGGCGAGCGGCGCACGCTTGTGCCGAGCCCGAAAGTGGCAACGTACGATCTCAAACCCGAAATGAGCGAGCCGGAGGTTGCGTCGGCGCTTGCGGCGGCCATACGCGCGAGCGAGGCGGACGTGTATCTGGTTAACTTCGCCAACTGCGATATGGTAGGCCACACGGGAAGCATTCCCGCAGCAGTGAAGGCGGTCGAAGCCGTCGATGCGGGGGTGGAAAGCGTGCTTGCAGCGCTCAAGGAACAGGGCGGCACAGCACTTCTGACCGCCGATCACGGCAACGCCGACAAGATGCTCGACGATGACGGGAGTCCGTTTACGGCCCACACGACGGCCCTCGTGCCGCTCGTGCTCATCGACTACGCGGACACCGAATGGACGCTCGTCGACACGCGGGGTGCACTCTGCGATATTGCGCCGACGCTTCTCAACCTGATTGGAGTCGATGTTCCTTCTGAGATGACGGGTAAAAACCTCCTTGCGCGTAAGGAGTAAATAAGTATAATTGATTGTTCGTGAGCATTCGATGGCCGATGACGTGTATGACAACGCCGTCCGGCGCTTTGAGGAGTAGAGAACGTTGAACCCACTGTTGATTATCACACTGGCCCTGCTGGTCATTTCAGGCGTCGGTTTGATCATATTCATCTTGCTGCATTCCGGCAAGGGAACCGGCATTTCCGATATGATCGCGAGTTCGGTCTACTCGACGCAAACGGGTACGAGCATCGTCGAAAAGAATCTCGACCGCATCACGATCATCTTCGCGGTCATCTTCTTGTTGTCGCTTATCGTGCTCATGATCATCTATCCGCAAGGAACGATTGCATAAAGTTTAAAAAAGTCCTGTACATCGGCGCTGGTTTTGGTAGAATATCCAACGTTGCTTTTGAGCAATACATAGGTCGGAGTGGTGGAACGGCAGACACGCTAGCTTGAGGTGCTAGTGCCCACATTACGGGTGTGCGGGTTCAAATCCCGCCTCCGACACCAGGAAGCTAGAAGGGAGTCCGAGTGGCTCCCTTTTTCTATAGGTAAGCGAAGTATGACCCCTTGACTTTCCGGAAGAGCCGAAGCGCACGCGATCGTTTTGGGATAGCGCATCGGGCGCACAGGAAAAGAAGGCATCCGTCGCGCGAGGCCGAAAGCGAGAAAGGACGCGACCAATGGCGAAGGCAGCATTACTGGCAAAACCTCCCGTGTCCGAGCGCATGCGCGCTATCAAGCGCATCCTCTGGATCATTCTCTTTCTTAACCTCGGCGTTGCGGCTGCGAAGTACATCTACGGAACACTGAGCGGCTCGGCTGCCATGCAGGCAGACGGCATCCACTCGGTGTTCGACTCGGCCGGCAACGTCATCGGCCTCATCGGCATCGCGCTCGCTTCGCGTCCCGCCGACGAGAGCCATCCCTACGGGCATGCGAAGTTTGAAACCTACGCGAGCCTTGCGATCGGCATCCTGCTTCTGCTCGCGGCGTTCGAGGTGGGAAGCAGCGCCGTTGTCAAACTCGTATCGCAGAACTATACGGCTGAGGTTACGCCCGTGTCATTCGTCGTCATGATCGTCACACTGTGCGTGAATTTGGGTGTCACATTCTATGAACGCCGCCAGGGAAAGCTTCTGCGAAGCGAAGTGCTTTCGGCCGATGCGAGCCATACGTTGTCCGACGCGCTCGTTTCCGTCGGTGTCATCGTGGGCCTCGTCTTTGTCGCGCTCGGTTTTCCGGCGGCCGATCCGATCGTTGCCCTTGTGGTGACGGTTGCCATCCTCGCGACGGCCTACGATGTGTTCAAGCATGCGCTCGCCACGCTTTCCGATCACGCCCGCATTCCCGAAGACGAACTCGAGCGGTTCGTGCTGAACATTCCCGGCGTCGATGGCACCCACCGGATCAGGACGCGGGGCACCGAAGGGGAAGTGTACGTCGATCTGCATATATGCGTAGACGAAGGCATGACGGTCAGAGCCGCGCACGATTTGAGCGAGCGTATCGAGGATGCGATAAAGCTCAACTACCCCCAGGTTATCGAGGTACTCGTACATATCGAACCCGATGACGGACACGTGGATTGAGGGCGGCATGATCAAAGCGGTGCTGTTCGACGTAGGTTCGACGCTCATCGATCCCGAACCCGATATCGACGGTACGTTCTGTGCGGTTGCGGCGCGTCGCGGGCATGTCGTCGATCCTGAGGTTGTACTAAAGCACATGCCCTCGGTCAACGGCTTCTACGAAGAGGAGTATCTGCGCGATGGGGATTTCTGGTGCTCCCACGAAGGCTCCGAGCAGATGTATCTGGACATGTACCGCTACCTGAGCCATTTGTGCGGCCTTGGCCATGATGCCGAGGCCATCGCGCGGGAGATGAACGAGGCGTACCGTACCCCTGCAAACTGGGCAGTGTTCGACGATGCGTTGCCGTGCCTCAAAGAGCTCAAGAGGCGCCATCTGAGACTCGGTATCGTATCCAACTGGTCTTCGAACCTCGAAGATCTGATTCGGGGTCTCAGGATGGCTCCGTACTTCGACGAGATCGTTTCGTCGGCTGATGTCGGCTATCGGAAACCGAATCCGATGATATTCACCGTCATGCTCGAACGCCTCGGCATCGACGCTTCGGAAGCGGTTCACGTGGGGGACAGGCCCGATGCGGACGGTGCGGGTGCCCGAAGTGCCGGCGTGCATCCGATCATCGTCGACCGCGCTGGGATTTGGTCGGACTCCGGATACGATACGATCCCCTCGCTCGACGCGCTTGCCGATGCGCTCGAGCGTGTCGAGCAGCGAGGACGTATCTCGTAAACGGCAGGTAAACGAGGGAGCGGCAGTCTGTCGAAGGCGCGCTATAATGAATCCACGGAAACAGCCGCCCCGATGAAAGCGTGTTGATATGGCCAGCGAGCAAGCGATCGTGACCGTGCTGTGCATGGTCTACCACGGCGATGAGATCCTTCTTCAGGACCGCGTTGCCGAGAACTGGCCCGGCGTGACGTTTCCCGGCGGGCACGTCGAGCATGGCGAGTCGTTCGTCGAGGCGGTTAAACGCGGGATTTGGGAAGAGACGGGGCTGACCATCGAGCATCCGCGTCTGTGCGGCGTAAAGCAGTACCAGTCTGCCGACGACGAGCGCTACATCGCGCTTTTGTTCAAGACTTCGGATTTTACGGGCGAGCTTTCCTCTTCGGCTGAGGGCAAGATGCGTTGGATCAAGCGCGGCGACATCGATTCGTATCCGCTCGTCCCCGATTTCAGGGAACTGCTCGCCGTTTTCGATTCCGAAGAGCTTCAGGAGTTTATGTACCGCACCGGCAAAGAGGGGAACAGCTGGTTCGAGCTGCATTAAACGGCGTTCAGGACGGCCGAGCACCTGCTTTTCACTCGCGCCCATGCGGCGCTCGGACGTGTTTACCATCCCGTTTCAATCTAAGGCTGGAAATGAAAAAACGCCCGAAGGCGTTTGGAAAGACGTTGGAGGCGACGCCCGGATTCGAACCGGGGATGAAGGCTTTGCAGGCCTCTGCCTTACCACTTGGCCACGTCGCCACGACGAGCGGTTTCATCGAAAAAGGCCGGCCATACACAGCTATGAATGACCGGCCCGTTGTTTCGATGGAGCGGACGACGGGGTTCGAACCCGCGACCCCGACCTTGGCAAGGTCGTGCTCTACCAACTGAGCCACGTCCGCAACGCAAGGAGATATGATACTGAAACCCCAGGGCGAGCGCAAGCCCTTTTTTCAAATTTTTCTCGCCGATGTTTTTTGAAAAAGAGCTTTGCCAAGCGCGCTCAATCTGGTAGTATATCCATTCGCTGGTGTGCAAAGCGAATGCGAGCAACCCAAGCGGGCGATTAGCTCAGGGGGAGAGCACTACCTTGACACGGTAGGGGTCACAAGTTCAAATCTTGTATCGCCCACCATGAATTGTGCAGGTCAGATGGTGAAAGCCGTCTGACCTGTTTTCGTATTGCTACTAGCCTGTTCATCATTGAGGATCTCTTTCGTTCTCAAAAAGATCATCGGAGGCTCTCGTGCGTCGCATAGCGGGCCTTTCGCAACCATCTAACAGCTAAACGGGGGGTCGAAAGCCCAAAAAGTCGCGCTGTGAAGGACCCGGTAATGCGCTACCTTCTCGCATCGAACTACCGACTCGGGAAACGCCAGGTCGATGGCTTGCGATGTCGAGGGCCGCGGGAGAGGCCGCCGCCCGCGGCCCGAAGCGGGCCCGAAAACCCGCCCGATCCCTTCACAGCGCGGCTTTTTGGGCTTTCAGGGGCGGTCCGCCGTCATGCCGCCATCGACGCGCGGACGCAACCGCCGCCAACCGACCGCCTGCGGAGTGGCTGAGGGCGGACGGGGCTCCAAGGCGCGCTGGGGCCCTTGCGCGGTTGTCGCGCGCCGGGACTTCATGGGCGTAGGCCGGATCGCCATCGGGTGCTTTGCGGGGCAGCGTCAGCATCGGTTCGCAGGCGGGGGCTTGCATGCGGGAGGACCCTGTTCTGGCCAATTGTCTCGGCCGTCCCACGAAAAGGGCCGCAAAAGCTTCAATGCGTTGCCCACGGCGATGCCTCGAGATTTGTATGGCCAGCTCACAAAGGTGCGACGATCCCGGCGTTTCGGCCGAGGCGGGAAGAGCATGGGACGGCCGAGACAATTGGCCAGAAACAGCCCGTTTCACGTACAATCCTGGATTAGCAGCTGAAAAGCCGCTTCCCGAAAAAACTTCGGGAAATGGCCCACGTAAGGTTGCGGTAGGCAATTCGCGCTTCGGGAAGCGGCAGCATGCCTGAAAGCAGCCTAGGGCGAGGGCCGCTCCCTGTTTCCGCGAAGCCGAATTTGGTAGAGCAGCTCCGCTAGCGAGCCCTGAATAGCATCGCGAAATGCGAATCCCGCACCCCCTGCTATCGTTTCCCGATAAACCGCTCGCGCTTTTCTGCCCAAGTGCTATCATGGAACAGGCAAAACGAACTGAACAGCATGAACGGGGATATATGGCTGCGTCGAATTTTCCTGAAGAGACCCTGGCCGGCGGATGCACGCACTATGCGCAGACTGCCGAAGCCCTCAGAAACCGCTACGGGTTTGATTTCGTGGCGATCGGCCTCACGGCTTTCGTGGGCGCTCCGCTGAAGTGGATTTACAGCGCAGGTGCCACCGGCGAGCGCCATAAGCGCATCGTGCTCGCACCGGGCCACGGCATCGGCGGCATCGTGATCAAATCGGGCAAGCCCATGCTCTTCACCGACATCGACGAGGAAATCGACCCGCAGGAGTACTCGTCGTATCCTATCGTGTTCGCCGAGGACCTTCGAAGCTTCTGCGCGCTGCCGCTTACGAAGAACGGGCGCGTGGTGGGGTCGCTTTTGGCGGCGTTCAGGACCGTTCGCGAAGGCCAAGTGGCAATCTACCAGCGCATGATCGACGACCTCGACGGCGTGCTGTGCGATTTGCAGGTCGTCTCGGAAGGGTTCATGAACTTCGAGAAGATCGTCGAGGAGAAGCGTCCTGCTGCATCGGACGGGCCGGTGTCCCATTCGGAGATTACCCGGATCATCGGAGCGCAGGAAGACGAGCGCAAGCGCATTTCGCGCGAACTGCACGACGGCATCGCGCAAGAGCTCTGGTCGGTGTCGTTCTCGCTTAAGCGTCTGCGCGAGATGGGGCTCGGGGAAGAGGAGCGAGCGATCATCGATGAGGCGGGCAGCAACATCGAGCGCATTCTCGACGAACTCCACAACATCACCGTCGAGCTGCGCCCCTCGGCGCTCGACCATCTGGGCTTCGCATCGGCGCTGCGTTCTCAGGCCGTCATTTTCGAGAAGACGTACGGTGCGGAGATCGTGTTCGAAGGCGGCCTGGCAAGCGAGCGCTTTCCCCAAGCGCTCGAAACGCAGGCGTACCGCATCTGCCAGGAGGCTATCCTCAATGCGTGCAAGTATTCGGACTCCGACCGCATAACCGTATCGATCGAAGAGGCGGGCGGCTGGCTGAGCGTGGAGATTTCCGATGAGGGCCGCGGGTTCGATGTTTCGAACCCCGAGGTGAAGGGGAGCGGCTGCGGCCTTCCCGGTATGAAAGAGCGCGCAAACCTGATCGGCGCAACGCTCTCGATTGAATCAGGCGAAGGCGGCACGACGGTAACGCTTGTGGCGCCCATGAGAACCGACGAGGGGGCGGCATGATACGCATCGTGTTGGCAGACGATCACGAGATCGTACGCTCGGGCTTCAGGATGCTCATCGAGCAGGATCCCGAGATGGCGGTGGTGGGCGAGGCGGCCGACGGCATGCAAGCCTACGAGGTCGTCGCCAAGGAGAAGCCCGACGTGCTGCTTATGGATATCTCGATGCCGCCTGGGCAAAGCGGCCTTGTGGCATGCGAGCGTATCGCGAAAGACCATCCCCATACGCGCATCATCATCGTCACGATGTTCGCTGAACCCGAGTACCTCTACTTCACGCTCAGGGGCGGCGCGTCGGGCTACGTGCTCAAGAATTCGAGCTCGGAGGAACTGCTGGGTGCGGTCAAATCGGTTGTCGGTGGAGGCACCTACATCCATCCCAAAATGGCTGCAAGTTTGACCAAGCAGCTGTTCACAGGTGATGGAAGCGAGGCCGATGCGTCGTACAAGAAGCTCTCGACCCGCGAGCTCGAGATACTGCAGCTGCTCGCGAAGGGGTATACGAACAAGGAGATATCGGAACTCATCTTCCTCTCGGTCAAGACCGTCGAGGCCCATCGGAGCAAGATCTACGCGAAGCTCGGGTTGAAGACCCGTGCTGATCTCGTCGCGTACGCCATGGCGCATAAACTCCTCGACATCTGAGCGCGTTGCCCTTGAGCACGCGAGCAAGCGCGCTGCACCGCCGAAACGGCGGTGCAGGTGGGAAACCCTAAATCAGGCCTTGCGGTAGTGATCGAGTCCGACGTGCAGGGAAAGCGCTTTGGTGGGGCAGGAGTCGATGCAATTGCCGCATGCCATGCAGTCGCCCGCGCGTACGAAATCTTCCTGTTCGGAAAGGGCCGGATCGAGTATTTCGGGATCGGCCAGGCATGCGTGTTTGCATGCGTCGCAGTGAATGCAGGCTTCATGGTCGATGCGCACGTTGACGAGTCCGATCCTGCCGATGCTTTCGTAGAAGCCGCCGACAGGGCACAGCGATCGGCACCACACGCGGTGGCTCCAGAACAGCTCGAGCACCACGATACCGACAAGCGTCCAGATACCGGCGAGGCTGCCGAGGAGGATGCCCTTGTTGACGGCGCTGATGGGCGAGAAGGCTTCGAACACAGGTATCGAGGTGATAAGGGAAAGGGTGATGACGCCAAGCGCGACCCAAAGCTTCGCGTGGCGGGGCACCGTCCTTTCAGCTACCTGTATCCCCAGCTTTTTCCGCAGCCAATCGATGCCTTCGAGCAGAAGGTTCACCGGGCATATCCAGCCGCAAAACGCCCTGCCGCGCACCAGTGCGTATACGACGAGTACGGGCAGGGCGAACAAAAGCCAGTCGAATGCGAAGCTCTTCGATGCAGCGGTTATCTCGAGTGCGGCGAACGGGTCGAGCAGGTTGACTCCGAGCACGTCAGAGGAGGACAGCGTACCGAACAGCGGCATCTCGGCGGGAGTCGCCATGCGGTCATCGCCGCCTTGGGTAAGTCCGAACAGACCCCACCCGGCTGCAATGACGGGTGCGATGAAGGCCAGCAGAAAGCCGATTTGCACAATTCTGCGGCATGCGAGCCAGCGCTTCCGGGGGGATCTGTTCACAGCTTCGATGCTCATAGCTTCGCCTCTAAGCCTTTCGGATGCTCGGATCGTCTTCGAAGTTCGCGTAGACGAGGTTGATGTTCATGACGCCTTCGATGTTGATGAACCCCGAAGCAATAGCATGGGAATCGTCGACCGTTTCGGCTTCGATGGTCACGACGATGCGGTTCTCCTCCATGCTGTGTACTTCGACGCCGTCGATCTGGACGAGCTGATCGGCGATCGCGTGCTCTTTTCCGGGTACAGCATCGACGACAAGGCTTGAGATAACCATGAGATGTCCTTTCTGGAAGCTTAGGCAACCGGATGGCAGGTGATGCATTCCGCGCGCAAAGGATCGAGTTCTTTGGAATCGTAGCTTCCATCCGCGTAATGGTCCTCGGGGATGATAACGGCACCCTTGAGTTGAGGGTTCGCAAGCGAACCGTTACCGTGGCACCCGTAGCACATGTTGGCTCCGCCGCGCTCGAACTTGCCGGCATGGTCGGTGGGCTGGAGCGCCGGCGCTCCCTCGGCCGCTACCGCTTCGGCGCCGCTTGCGCCTGCGGGCGCTTCGGAGCATCCGGCGAACACGCCGAGCGAACCGGCGACGGCCAGGCACAGACATGCCGTGATGATGCGCTTCTTCATGATAAGCTCCTTACACCTTCTCGATCGACACGCAGGTCTTTTTGTAATCCGGCTCTTTGGAAAGCGGGCAGTAGTAGTCGTGCACAGCCAGGTTCACGAGTGTTTCTTGCGCGAAGAACGGCGCGAACACGACACCCGGAGCCGGCTCGGTGCGGCCCGAAGTCGAAACGTGAATCTCGAATTCTCCGTGGCGGGATTTCACGCGGACGAGATCGCCGTCGGTCACACCGAGCTTCGCGCAGTCGTCCGGATGCACGTTGAGCTGCGCTTCGGGCAATGCGCGGTCGAGTTCGGGGATGCGGCGGGTCATCGTGCCGGTGTGCCAGTGTTCGAGCAAGCGCCCGGTGCAGAACCAGAAGGGGTACTCGTCGTCGGGTTCTTCGGCGGGGGGCTCGTACGGGCGAAACACCACCGACGGCTTTCCCTTTGCGGTCTTGTAGAAGCTGATGCCGCCTGCGAGGCCTTCTTCGCCGTACTGGGCGATACCGACCTCGTCGAAGCCCTCTTCTTGCGAGCCGTTCGCGAAACGCCACAACGTAGGAAGCCATTTCCCGTCGACTTCGCGCACGGGCCACGTGAGGCCGTGGTTTGTCAGGTACTCCTCGTAGGGCGCGAGCTGCTTGGCTTCCATCTTGAGCTTGCCGTCGAACTCGCCTGAGGCGTTGTCGTTGATGGCTTTCGCCTTCTCATTCATCGACGGGTTCGAGAACACGCGGTACTCTTCCCAGATGTCGATGTTGGTTTGGCGCGAATCGCCCGTGAAGTCGCCTGCCGATTTGTCCCAGATGAACCCGAACAGCTTGTCGAAGGCATCCTCGGAGCCGATCTTCTCGCCCTCGAGCACGCGGCTTGCAACCTGCAGGATGATCCAGAGATCCCATTTCGCATCTCCCGGAGGATCCACGGCCTTCTCGAAGATGGCCGTGCGGCGCTCGGCGTTTCCGAACTGGCCTTCGCGCTCGACCCACATGGCTGCAGGAAGCACGACGTCGGCGTATTGGGTGGAGAGGGTGGGATAGACCTCGTTTACGACGATGAACGCGTCGAATATGCCTTTCTGATCGCCGCGGCCGAGGAAGCGGGTGAGGTTCGGCATCGATTGGGCCCAGTTGTTGTGGGCCGACCACAGAAAGTCGATGTTGCCCTTCGACAGCTCGCGGAATATCTTGACCGTATGGAACCCGGGTTTCTGTATCTCGTCGAGGTAGCCGTCCGGCAGATCCCAGATGGCTTCGGAGTAACGGCGGTGCTGCGGGTTGGCGACGAGGAGGTCGGCGGGAAGGCGGTGCGAGAAGGTGCCGACCTCGCGCGCCGTACCGCAGGCCGTGGGCTGGCCCGTGAGGGAGAACGGGCCGCACCCCGGCTGGGCGATCTTGCCCGAAAGGAGGTGTATGTTGTAGATATTGTGATTCATCCAGGTGCCGCGGTTGTGCTGGTTCACGCCCATGGTCCACAACGACATGACGTTCTTATCGGGGTCGGCGAACACCTCGGCGAGTTCTTTGAGGTCTTCTGCGGGCACGCCCGAGAGCTGGGAGGTGTATTCGAACGTGTAGGGCTTGAGCATCTCCGCGTATTCGGCGAATTCGATGTTCCACACCTTATCGACCGACTGACCCACGTCGCTTGCGTCGTACGTGTCTTCGTAGGCGTTCCCGATGTTTTCGGTACCGGCCTTGAACTGCAGGTGGTCTTCAACGAAGTCGGCGTCGTAAAGTTCGTTTTCGACAAGGTAGTTCGCGATGCAGTTCGCGATGGCCAGATCGGTTCCCGGATGGAACACGAGCGTCTTATCCGCGCTCGCCGAGGTGCGCGTCCGCAATGTTCCGAGATCGTAGTGCTTGACGCCCGGATCGTTAAGCTTGCGGGCCGTCAGGCGCGAGTAGAGCACCGGATGGGCTTCTGCCATGTTGGCGCCCCAGGTGACGAACACGTCTGCGTAGTCGAGATCGGTGTAGCAGCCGGCGGGCTCGTCGGTCTGAAACACGTTCATGAATCCGACGACGGCGCTCGCCATGCACAAACGCGCGTTCGGGTCGATGTTGTTGGAGAGCAGGCCCGCCTTCCAGAACTTCGCCGTCACGTATCCCTCGGTGATGGGCTGCTGGCCCGATCCCCAAAACGCAAGGCGCGACTTGTCGTTCTTCCAGGTTTCTTTGAGCTTCGTCGCCACGAGATCGAGCGCTTCGTCCCAGCTTGCTTCCCGCAAGCCCCCCTCGGTGCCCTTCGTGGAGGCGTCGTCACGGATAAGCGGGGTGGTCAGGCGGTCTTCGCCGTAGAGCACCTTGGCAAGGTAGTATCCCTTGACGCAGTTGAGGCCTTTGTTCGATTGGTTGTCGGGGTCGCCCGTGACCGAGATGAGGCGTCCACTTTCGTTGACTTCGCAGATAACGCCGCACCCGCACCCGCAGAAGCGGCACACCGAGCTGAACTTCTGAGTCTCGCCTCCAGCTTCAGCGGTAGCTCCTTGGCCCGAACAAGCTACGAGCATGGAGAGCGATCCCCCGGCCGCTGCGGTTGCGAGGGCGACAGCGGTCGCCTTCACGAACTTTCGTCTGGAAATGTCCATACCGTTTCCTCCCAAATCCTTTACATTGCTATAGCTACACTGTCTTGCAGGCAGTGCATGCACTAAGAGCGTTCGGGGTCTTGCCGCACAATCTTGATGGCAACCTCCGGCTCGCTTACCACGCACCGCTCGACGCACAGCCCGCATCCGACACACGCCTCCTGGTCGATGACGGGGGCGAAGATGGAATGAATAGAATCGCCTTCGCGCAGTCGGTAATCGATGGTTATCGCACGGTCGATGAGCGGGCAGGCGCGATAGCACACCTCGCAGCGCATACCCGCAAGCGCAATGCAGAGCTCCTCGTCGATGACGGCATATCCCATGTTCACGTCTTCGATCGCCTCGACGGCGCAAAGCGCTTCGGTTGGACACGCTTCGATGCAGGGGAAGTCGGTGCAGAGTCTGCAGGCCTGCTCGCGTACGTCGAGCGTCGGCGAACCGACGGCCGAGCCAGTATTGGGACCCGCGGGGACAAGGGCCGCGTAGGGGCATGCCTGGATGCAGCGTCCGCACTTGATGCACTTCGATGCGAAGTCCTTCTCGTCTTGGGCCCCGGGAGGCCGCAGCAGATCATCTGTCGGCCGAGCGGCGAACGAGACGGCCTGTGCGCCGAGCAAGGCTGCTGCGGCGTACGGTAAGAGTTTTGTGATCCCGGATATACTCATGAGCCCCCAATTCGTCTGGGTACATCGTGCATCCAGACGCGCAGAGCGGCAATCGGGGGAGTTACGGGCGTTCTGAGGAGAAATACCCCTTGGATGGTAGGGATTTCTACTATTCAGATATCGAAATAAAATTGACCTGCAAAGACAGTAAGGCTCTCGCATGTCTTCATCGGGCGGCTGCGGCTGTTGCTCGGCGTAGGCGCATTGTCGGGCTGAAAGCACGGTTTTTGCGCCGAAACCGTGCTTTCAGCCCGACAATTTTATTGCGTGTCCGAAACGAGGCCTGCGATGATTGCCGCACGCCCGGGCGCGGCGAGAGTCTGCCGCCGATCGATCAGAGGTACAGGCGAACGCCTACGTACACGGCGCTTTCGGGAAGGCCGTCGTTGTCGTACACGCCCGAAAGCGGACATGCCGAAACCTGCCAGGTGTAGGTGGCGTCGCCGATGGCGACCGTGCCCGCCTGAAACGTGTTGCCCGATCCATCGACGCCCGAGTCGCCGAACGTCGTGTCGCTGAGCCCTTCGGCGATGATGGCGTTTTGAATGGCCGCATCGACGGTGCCCGAGGCGAAGTCGGCGTACCTGACGCGGAAATCGGTTCCACTCGCGCGGTCGACCGTTATCTCCCACGAACCGTTGAGGAGCTTGGCTGCGTCGGCGGCGGAGAGGTTCGAAACGCCTTGCAGGTACAGAAGACCCGCTTCCTCGAGGCTCACGTCGCTCGGAAGCTTGATGAGATCGAATCCGACTCCTGCGGCGGCTGTTTCCTCATCGGTCTTGTCGTATATCGTATATCCCGCTTCGTCGAACGATGCGCGGATGTCTTCGTTACTGTAGTTCACAAGCTCGATCAGTGAAGGGAGGTCGAGGGCTACGTCGCGGTTAAGGTTTTCCTCGAGGCTCGCAGCGGCGCGGGCAGGGGCGTTCACCACCTCGTCGATGATCTGAAAGCCGAAATAACCGCCGATGCCGATGGCCGCAACCAAGAACACCGCCGCGATCAACCATTGGTTTCGGGGTAGGTCGAACGGACGCGAAAGGGAGCTTCCGTCAAGGTAGCGGACGGTGTCGTCGGTGTCGACGTATTCGGGCTTGTGGTCGTGCAATGCCATGGCGTATCTCCTGGGGCCTTTTTGTACTTCGGGCATTATAGCATTGCGCGGCAGATAAGCTCATGGTAGGATACAGCCCACCGTGAGGGAGTAGTTGGCATACATCCTATGCGGCACGTCAACATCCTGGGTAAAACCTGGCGTGTCTGAAATAACGAGACTCATGGCGCAGTAGAGAAGCTGTGCCATGAGTCTTTTTTGTGACCGAGTGCGACCCGATGCGGCAAGACGAGAAAAAGGAGAACCTGTGGATCTATCGATCTTTACCACGCCCGAGGCATGGATCAGCCTCATCACGCTCATCTTCCTCGAAATCATCCTCGGCGTCGACAACCTTGTGTTCATCTCGATCACGACGAACCGCCTGCCCGAAGAAAAGCAGCACATCGGCCGCAAACTCGGTCTGGCCGGCGCGCTTGTCATGCGCATCATCTTTTTGTGCTTCGCCTCGTATCTTGTCCATATGACCACACCGCTCTTTACGCTCGACCTCGGTGCGTATTCCCACGGGTTCTCGGTGCGCGACCTCGTTTTGCTCATCGGTGGCGTGTACCTTATATATAAGGGCATCGCCGAGCTGCGCGATATGCTCAAACTCACCGAAATCAAAGCCGAGCATTGCGAAGAGCACAAAGCGCTCCATATGATCACGCTGCCGCAAGCTGTCGGAACCATCATGGTCATGGACCTCGTGTTCTCTATCGACTCGGTCATCACGGCCGTCGGCATGGCAGACCACCTCATCATCATGATCATCGCCGTCATGCTCGCCGTCTTCATGATGATGATCTTCATCGACCCCATCTCGAATTTCATCAACGGCCACCCCGAGATGAAAATGCTCGCGCTCACGTTCATCATCGCCATCGGCGGGCTGCTCGTCATCGACAGCGCGGGCTTTCACACCGGCATCGAGCTTCTGCATATGCCGCTTGAGAAGCTCATTGTGTATTTCGCCATGGTGTTTTGCATCGTGCTCGAGCTCATCCAGATGCGCTACAACAAGAACTTCCTCAGCTGGCGCAAGGATCGCTGGAAGAACGAGACGGCCGCCCAGATCGAAACCGTGCGCGCCGAAATGGAGGGACGCATCGCCGAGGAACGCGCCGCTGCCGAGGCTGCAGCAAAGTCCGGGATTGCGGGCGGCGCTCAAAAAGAGCCTGCACGCGATCGCATTCAGCCCGTCATTATCGGCAACAACGTCTACGTCATGATGCCGATGGCGGGCGAGGACGCCGCATCGTTCAAGGAGCTCATGGCAACCTCGTCTGACGCAAATGCTGCGTTTGGCGCCCCACTCGAGATCCCGGCCGAAGCCGTGGAAGTCGAGGACGTTGTCGGGGAAGACGAATCTGCAGATGCGGATGACAAGACCCGCGGCGAATAGCGTTCTGAGGGCAAAGCGAGGGGACGCGTTGCCGAACCCTCGAGAAATGAAGTGAAAAGCTAACCGGACTTATACCCGCCCCGCTCAGGACGCTTCGCTGGGCTCTAGATTGCACGCATGGTTTACGCGTGCCGCTCGGGCAAGAGCGAATCGCCGTACGCGTGCCGATTCGGAAGGGTCGCCAACGCGAGCGGCCCTTTCCCTTGGGGTTTGGTGCTCGTCGGCAAAGTAGGTGCAAAATTTGACGGTTTGGTAAATGGGCCAACGGTTAAGCCGCCGTCGGAATTGATTGCACTGGCGTTTCGCAATTCGCAATCTGGGGAAACGACCCGGTTGACTGTTTCGGTTTGCGAAAAGCATCCCGTTCGATTTACCAAACCGTCAGATTTTGCACCTATATAGCTCGGCACCGCCAAAATGGCTCCTGAAAGCTTGATCCTTGCAGCGTCTTTCCTTAAAAACACACCAGCGAAACGGGAAACATCGCGCATAATCGTGCAATGTGGGGTATTCTGTCGGCATGGAGAAGCGAGCTACCTACATACTGGTTGGCTACCTGTCGGCATGCGAGTACTGGAACACGGTCGGCCCTGCTTTTCTGCGAACATGGCAGCAGCGGCGAGTTGCAACGAGGAAAGCGCGCGCTTCTCTTGCGGCGCGCGAGAAACCGCAGCTTTCTGAGGGCGGCCGACGACCAGGTGGATGCAGGCTGCCGCTCTGCGTGCTTGTCGGCGGCGAGTCCGCGCGGACGTCCACCGCATCTATCGTAAGCCGCTCTTGGAAGGGACCGGTTCCCGAGGGATCGTTCGTCGAAGCGGGAGACGGGTTTCTCGTCAGCACACCAGAATTCGTATTTCTTCAGCGGGCAAACGATTTGGATCTCGTCGGTCTCATTCTGTTCGGATTCGAACTATGCGGCAGGTATTCGATCGACGCCGGAAGCGGTCGCGCCTCTCAGCTCGGTCGGCCGCTCACCACCGTTGAGAAACTGACTGCGTTTCTGGAACGGGCGCAGGGCGCTCACGGCCGAAAGAAGGCGCTTCGCGCTTTGCGGTATCTCATTAATGGTTCGGCTTCGCCGCGTGAGACTGCGCTTGTCATGCTGCTTACGCTGTCGCGCAGTTTGGGTGGATTCGCACTTAAGAAACCTCGGCTCAACTATTCGATCAACCGCGACAACCGTTCGCAGGCCATGTCGAAACGAAGCCGGCGCGATTGCGACTTGTACTGGCCTGAAGAAAAGCTCGCCATCGAATACGACAGCGACAAGCACCATACGGGATCCGAAAACATCTCGAGCGATACGAAGCGGCGAAACGACCTCGTGTTCAGAGGCGTAACGATCATTGGCGTCACAAAGCTTCAAATGAACGATGCGGAAGAACTGAGAAAGGTCGCGCGGCAGATCGCCCGTCGCATGGGAAAAAAGCTTCGACCGCAAACCCCTGCTCAACTACAGGCGTACCATGCATTGCGAGCACGGCTCGATATCGCGAAAGCGCACTATTGGGATTAAGCCGCCCAACGTTTGCGCGCGGCGATCGCCTTACGAGAACTGCTCGTAGCCTTCGTCGGAGACGATGAGCTTAGTGGCTCCTTTGAGGATGCGTGCGGAAAACGGCGTCGTCAGCTCGGTCGCCTCGCCGTCGTACTGCACGTGCATGGGCGGATCGGCCGAAACCTCGATGTTCGAGCCGCGGTGGATTTCGAGGGCGTCGCTGCGGTCGGGGAAATCGCCTCCGCGGTCGAGCAGGCCGGCAACCACCGCGGGGATGAGGCCGAACGCGTTTTCAGCCTTGAGGATGACCACTTCGAATTCGCCGTCGCGGGGCTCGTTTTCGTGGGTAACCGAGATGTCGAATTGGATTTTCGAGAAGTTCACGAGCAGGATTCCGAGTCCCTCGCGTTCGATGGTTTCGCCGTCGATGGTGATCGTGAACTTTGAAACCTCGGGCAGGGGGTTGGTGATGGCGGCCGAGAAGTAGGCCATAGGCCCCAAAAGCCTCTTGTTCGGCTTCGCGTCGTGCATGATGGCGGCATCGTAGCCGGCACCTGCCATGATGGCGAATCCGAACGACGTGCCCGCAACCTCTATCTCGCCGAGGTCGAAATCGAGTGTCTGGCCGTGTTTCGTGAGTTTTGCAAGCGCATGGGGTTCGATCGGCGAAGCGAGGTTGAGCGTAAGGATGTTGGCGGTCCCGGCGGGGAAGGGAAGGACGGGGATACCCGAATGCCGAAGCTCGTAGCACACGGCTGCAACTGTTCCGTCTCCGCCGCTTGCCACGACGGCGTCGTAATCAGAAGCACCGCGAAGCAGGCTTGCGAGGTCGGTCGTCCCGTCGGTCGAGCGGATGCAGACCTCGTCGCCATCGCCCGCGAACGAGCGCACGAAGTCGTAAATGGCGCCTTCGCCGAAGCCCGATGCAAGATTGTTGATGACAAGCAGTTTCACAGATTCCCTTTCTGTTGTTATGATAGTACATCATAAAGAATGAGAAAACATGAAGGATGTCCGTTGTACATAGCAAACCAAAACGAACTCGAATCGTTTACAAAGCGTGCGAAAGAATCAAGCGTACTTGCCATCGACACCGAATTCCTCCGCGAGAAAACTTATTATGCGCGGCTGTGCCTGCTCCAGATAGCGACCGATTCCGAGACGGTGATCGTCGATCCGTTCGCGATCGACGATCTGAGCGTGCTTGCACCTCTGCTCGAAGACGAGTCGATTGTGAAGCTGTTCCATGCAGGCGGCCAGGATCTCGAGATACTCTACCGCGAGATCGGCATTCTGCCGAAACCGATCTTCGACACGCAGATAGCAGCGGCCTTGCTCGGACATACCCAGCAGATCGGATACGCTGCGCTCGTGTATGCGGAATGCGGCGTGCAGCTTAAGAAGGTCGATTCGTTCACCGATTGGTCGCGCCGACCGCTTTCGCAATCGCAGCTCGAATACGCTGCCGATGATGTGGTCTACCTGCCGAGGATATACGCGTCGATGCATGCGGCGCTTGAGGAGAAGGGAAGACTCCATTGGCTCGATCAGGATTTCGAGGCCCTCTCAGACCCAAAGCGTTTCGAGACGGACGAGCGTGAGCGCTATCGCAGGCTCAAGCGCGTATCGCAGCTCTCGCGCAAGCAGCTCTCGGCCGCTCGCGAGGTGGCGGCGTGGCGCGAACTCGAGGCGCAGCGTCGCGATCTTCCCCGCAAGTGGATCGTTACCGACGAGCAGATCGTCGAAGCCTGCAAACGGGAGGCACGTACGATCGACGAGCTATTCATGGTGCGCGGCATCGGCGACAAGATCGGCACGAAAGATGCGCGCACCATCGTCTCGCTCATTGCAAAGGGGCTCGATGCGCCGAAGGAAACCTGGCCCGAAACCGATCGGAACAGCCGAAACGAAAGAAACGTCGATGCGGAGCTCGATCTCATGTGCGCGCTTGTGCGCCTGAGAGCCAAGGAGAACGGGGTAGCGTTCCCGACGCTCGCCTCGCACGACGATCTGGCCAAGGTGGCGCGCGGCTACACAGAGGGCATCGATCTTCTGCGCGGATGGAGGCGCGCGCTTGTGGGTGCGGAGCTGCTCGAACTGCTTGCGGGCAACCTCACGCTCAGCCTCGACAAAGGTGTGCTCAAGGTTACGGAAACTTCACAGTAATCCTGTGAGGTTTTCGAACAGATTACCGATTCCCGTATAATGGATACGACACATGAAGGCAGGTGCGGAGGTGTTCCGCACGCATATCGAAGGAGCTTGAGAGAGCTATGGTTATAAGCCCCCTCTACATCGCATTAATCGTCGTCACGCTCGCTATCGGCGGGTTCGCGACGTACTACGTTAACTCGAAACTGAAGAAGTACAAGAAGGTTCCGTCGGCCCTCAACATCTCGGGTGCCGAGATGGCGCGCCGCATGCTCGCCTCCCACGGTGTAGGCGGCGTGACGGTCCATCAGGGAGCGCCCGGGCAGGACCATTTCGATCCGCGCACCAACTCGATCTCGCTCGGTCCCGACGAGTACAACGGAACGAGCATCACCGCCATCGCAACCGCTTGCCACGAGGCGGGCCATGCCGTGCAGTTCGCCCAAGGGTATTCGCCCATGAAGGTTCGAAGCGCGCTTGTGCCGGTGGTTAACCTCGCATCGAACGCATGGATGTTTTTGCTGTTGATCGGTATCTTCATGAACCTTGCGGGCCTCATCGACCTCGCCATCATCATGTACGCCGCAGCGGTCATCTTCCAGATAGTCACGCTGCCCGTCGAGTTCAACGCGAGCCGCCGCGCCATGGCCTACCTCGGTTCGACCGGCATCTCGCAAGGCGAGCAGACAGGCGCCTTCTCGGTGCTGCGCGCCTGCGCGTTCACGTACGTGGCAGCGGCGCTCACCTCGATCCTCCAGCTGCTCTACCTGCTCTCGCTTCGCGGCAACGAGTAGGCAAGCGGGCATGGTTGAAAGGAGCGGGGCGCAAAGCGACGAGCCGTTGAGCGTATCGGCGGCGCTTGCGCTTGCGAAGAAGTCGCTCGAGTCGTTCACGATCAAGCTTATCGGCGAGGTTTCCGAAGTCTCCAACAAACCGGGGTACAAAGCCGTGTACTTCACGGTCAAGGACTCGGGTGCCTGCATGCCCTGCATGATGTGGCTGAACCGCTACCAGAGTGCAGGGGTCGATTTGCGCGTAGGTATGCTCGTCGAGCTGACCGGCCGCTTTACCCTGTACGCGCCGAAGGGCCGCATGAACTTCGACGTGTTCGGGCTTTCGCTTGCAGGCGAGGGGAACCTGCGCCTTAAAGTGGCGAACCTCGCCAAGAAGCTCGAAGCGGAGGGCCTCATGCGCGCCGACCGCAAGAAACCCCTGCCGCGCCTTCCCGAACACATAGGCCTCGTCACGTCGCCGCGCGGGGCTGCGGTGCACGACGTGCTGAGAACGCTTCGGCGGCGCCATCCGCTCGCGACCGTGCTGCTCGCAGGCGTTACAGTCGAAGGCGAGCGCGCACCGGCAGGGCTTGCCGCCGCTCTGCAGGCCGTATGTGAAGCGGGAGCCGAGGTCGTGCTGCTCGTCCGCGGCGGCGGATCGTTCGAGGATCTCATGCCGTTCAACGACGAGGGCTTGGCGCGCGCGGTCGCATCGCTTACAGTCCCGGTCGTTACGGGCATCGGGCACGAGCCCGACACCTGCATCGTAGACATGGTGGCCGACGTGCGGGCGTCTACGCCCACTGCAGCAGCCGAAACGGTAAGCTCCGCCTGCGCGAACCTTGCCGCTGACCTCAAGGTGCGCACCGATGCGCTCTATCGGGCGCTTGCCGGAAGGATAGAGCGGGCGCACCTTGCGCTCGATCGCGTGGCCGAGCGCCCCGTGTTCGCCGATCCGAACATGCTGTTCGCCGTCGAAGCGCAGGGCATCGATTTGTTCGAGGACCGTCTTGAACGGGCGATTCCCTTGAACATTGAGCGCGACGCGGTGAGGGTTTCGCACCTCGAAGAGCGCGTCCGCGCTGTTGGCGCCGGCCTGCTGCCCCGGTTCGAAAACCAGGTGGCCATGGGCGCTGCGCGCCTGAACGACCTGTCGCCGCTCACGATCCTCTCGCGGGGCTACGCGATCGCAAAAGACGAGCGTGGTGCCGTTCTCAAGAGCGTCGATGCGGTCGATACCGGCGAATCGGTTCGGATCGAAGTTGCCGACGGCGGGCTTGCCTGTACGGTGAACGGGAAAGAAAAGATAACGACGGAAAGCGTTATGTTTGGAGGCTGCGATGGACGATAAGCTCAAATCGATTGAGGATATGACGTTTCGCGAGGCGATGGCGGAGCTCGAAGGCATCGTGGGCGTACTCGAGGGTAACACGCTCGAGCTCGAAGACAGCCTGAAGAGCTACGAGCGCGGCGTTGCGCTTCTCGGGGCGCTGAAAAAGCGGCTGAACGAGGCGCAGCAGAAAGTCGACGTGCTTATGGGCGAGCTTGAGGTGGGAATCGACGACGAGGCGACCGATTCAACGTTGTCGTAGGATGGACCGCACCGAACCGCATCATCGATCCGGCGGTTGCGATGGTGTGTCAGGAAGCGCCGCGGTCACTCGGACCGGCGGCAAACGAAGGGATCAGGCGAAAGGAACCGGCATGGACGACTGCATTTTCTGTAAGATAGCGAAAGGGGAGATTCCCGCAACGGTCGTGTACGAAGACGATCGCGTGCTCGCGTTCGAGGATCTGGCGCCCCAGATGCCCGTGCATACGCTCATCATCCCCAAAGAGCATTTCGCAAACATTGGCGACGGTATCCCGGACGAGCTTTTGGGGTATGTGTTCAATACGGTTAAGAAGGTGGCCGAGATCAAGGGCATCGCCGATTCGGGCTACCGCGTCATCGTGAACACCGGAGACGACGCCCAGCAATCAGTGCACCATCTGCACGTTCACGTGCTCGGCGGCGCACCCATGAACACGGGGTCGCCCGCTCTCGCGTAAGGAGCGACACACTACGGCCAGACCGCGCACCGACGGCTTGCACCTGCCCTCGTGCAGGTGTGTAGTTTCTATAGCGCGCTGCCGCTTGCCGACATCCTGGACCATCCACGTTCGCTTAACGCCGTATAACGCCTAAAATTAACACCTTACCGAGCACAAGGAGGCGGAGTTTTGAACGTATTGGTGGTTAACGCAGGATCATCGTCGCTGAAGTACCAATTGGTCAACGTTGAGCAGCATAAGCTCCTTGCGAAGGGCATTTGCGAGCGAGTCGGATCGAGCGGTGCTTTCCACAAGCACGGCCTCGACGAAAACGAGCACGTGCTCGATGCCGAACTGAAGGATCACAACGCCGCGATGGCACTCGTCATCGACGCGCTTCTCGACGGGCCTACGAAGGCGATCGATTCGCTCGACGAAATCGATGCGATCGGACACCGCGTCGTGCAGGGCGGCAAGTACTTCGACAAATCAGCGCTTATCGACGACGACGTTATCGCTAAGATCGACGAGCTCGCCGAACTTGCGCCTTTGCACAATAAAGCGGCGCTCATGGGCATCAACGCCTGCCGCGAGCTCATGCCGGGCGTTCCGATGGTCGCGGTGTTCGACACGTCGTTTTTCCAGACGTTGCCGCCGAAGGCCTACATGTACCCCTTGCCCTATGAGCTGTACGAGAAACATGCGATCCGCAAATACGGCGCGCACGGCACGTCGCACCGCTATGTCGCCGAGAGGGCGGCAGCCGTGCTCGACGAGCCGCTCGACGAACTCAAGCTGATCACCTGCCATCTCGGTAACGGCTGTTCCGCCTCCGCCATCGACCACGGCGTTGCGGTGGATACCTCGATGGGCCTGACGCCGCTTGATGGACTTATGATGGGAACCCGCTGCGGAGCCATCGACCCGGCTATCGTGCCGTTCATCATGGATCACGAGGGTCTTTCGACCGACGAGGTCAACGACCTTATGAACAAGAAATCGGGCCTTTTGGGCATTTCGGGCATCAGCAACGATCTGCGCAGCGTGAAAGAGGCCTCGGAGAGCGGCCATGAGCGCGCGCAGCTCGCCTACGATATGTATTCGAACTCGGTCAAAAAGTACATCGGCCAGTACATCGCCGTCATGGGCGGCGTCGACGCCATCGTCCTCACGGCGGGTGTGGGCGAGAACTGCGAGAAGATGCGCCGCATGATCTTTACGGGTCTGCAGCCGCTCGGCATCGTGCTTGACGAGGAGAAGAACCGCCAGCGCGGCTTCGAGCGCGAGATTTCGGCGGACAATTCGCGCGTTAAGATCATCATCATCCCCACGAACGAAGAGTACATGATCGCCCGCGACACCTACGACATCGTGTACGCGAAAAGCCAGCTCGTCGAAGACGAGTAGGGCCACTGATCGCGATACGCCGCAACCGGTCACGTCGCAGCAAAAAAACCGCGGCTCCTGTCAAATACGACAGGAGCCGCTTTGCGTGCGCCGGCGTTTGAGGCTAAAGCCTACGCCTGCGCCTTCTTAGCTTGAGATTGCACGCAGGTTATGCCGATAACGCCTACGATGTCTTCGGCCGAGCAACCGCGGGAAAGATCGTTCACCGGAGCGGCCAGTCCTTGAGTGATCGGTCCGTATGCCTCTGCTTTCGCGAGACGCTGTACGAGCTTGTAGCCGATGTTGCCCGCATCGAGGTCGGGGAAGATGAGCACGTTGGCGCGTCCCGCAACGGGCGAGTCGGGCGCTTTCGATGCTCCGACGGAGGGCACGATGGCGGCGTCGAGCTGCAGTTCTCCATCGATCGCCACGCCGGGCGCGAGCTCCTGGGCGATCTCGGTTGCTTCCTTCACCTTGTCGCGGTCGGGGTTGGCGGATGCTGAGCCGTAAGTGGAGTGGGAAAGCATAGCCACAACGGGCTCGGTTCCGATGAGGGTCTTCCACGACTGGGCGGAGCTAACGGCGATGTTCGCAAGCCGCTCTGAATCGGGCTGTATCTCAAGGCCCGAATCGGCGAACAGAAAAACGCCGTTGTCGCCGTATTCGCAATCGGGCACGATCATGATGAAAAACGCACTCACGAGCCGCACGCCGGGCGCGGTTTTCAAGATCTGCAGCGATGCCCTCAGCACGTCGGAAGTGGAATGGCAAGCCCCGCACACCATGCCGTCTGCCCGTCCGAGTTTCACCATCATGTTGCCGAAGTACAAAACGTTGTCCATGAGCTCGAGTGCCTGATCCTCGGTCATGCCCTTTGCGCGGCGCAGTTCGAAGAGGGCGGTGGCGAACTCTTCGCGCTCGTCTGCCGTACGCGGGTCGATGATGGTTGCACCGTCGAGCGCGTAGGAGCTGCTTTTTATGGCTTCGGCGTCGCCGAGGATGATGAGTTCGGCGATATCATCGGCAAGAATCGCTTCAGCTGCTTTCAGGGTTCGCTCGTCGTCGCCCTCGGGCAGCACGATGGTCTGCTTGTCGCTCGCAGCTTTCGCGAGAACAGTGTCGATGAAAGATCCCATAATGTAAGTCCGTCCTTTCTGAATTTATCCAAATTATATGATAATGGGGCAACGCGCAAGGTCTCACGGTAAAATGGCTTCTCGGCAGAATATGCGGGAAATAAGCCGCTGCACGCATCCGGGCACCGACGCGACGGGGCGATGCATCTCTATACGGTTTCTCAGGAAGGGTTCACATGGGTGTACAAGTGCGCAGTTTCAAGGAGCTCGACATAGCCGACTACGATGCGATCGTCGTGGGGAGCGGTTTTGCGGGCGCCGTCGTCGCACGGGAGCTCGCCGAACGTGCAGGGATGCGCGTGGTGGTCATCGAGAAGCGCGAGCACATCGGGGGCAACATGTACGACGAGTACGACGAGGCCGGTATCCTCGTGCACCGCTACGGGCCCCATATCTTCCACACGAACGATCGGCGCGCGTTCGACTACATCAAGCGCTTCACCGCATGGCGCACCTACGAGCACGAGGTGCTCGCCGACTGGTACGGCACCTACCTTCCCGTTCCGTTCAACAAAAATTCCATGGAGATAGCGTTCGGCGAAGAAAAGGCCCAGCATCTCACCGATAAGCTCATCGAGACGTTCGGCGACGAGCGCAAGGTAACCATCAATGAGCTGCGCGCGCAAGCCGATCCCGAGCTTTCGGAAATCGCGGACTTCATCTACAAGAACGTGTTTCTGTATTACACCCAAAAGCAGTGGGGCCTCACGCCCGAAGAAGTGGACCCGAGCGTAACGGCTCGCGTTCCGGTGTTCGTCTCGCGCGACAACCGATACTTCCAAGACGCGTACCAGGGCATGCCGCAGGATGGTTACACCGCCCTGTTCGAAAGCATGCTCGATCACGAGCTCATCGACATCTGCCTTTCGACCGAAGCCGAAAGCATCTTCGATCTCGAGTTCGAGAGCAACGAAGAGGACGCGCCGCTTACCGCCATCTGCATCAAAGACGTCGAATTCACGGGGCCCATCGTCTATACGGGACCGCTCGACGAGCTGTTCCTCTCGCGTTTCGGCAGGCTGCCGTACCGTAGTCTCGATTTCGCGTACGAAACGCACGATGCCGAGCACGTGCTGCCCTGCGGTACGGTCAATTTTACCGTGACGGAGGACTACACCCGCATCACCGAGTTCAAGTACCTGACGGGACAAGAGCACCCGAAGACGACCATCATGAAGGAGTACTCGCATCCCTACGATGATCCGAAGACGCAGATCCCGTACTATGCCATCATCAACGATGAGAACAACGCCCACTACGAGCGCTACCTCAAGCTGACGAGCGGGCTTTGCAACTTCCATCCGCTCGGCAGGCTCGCCGAGTACCGCTACTACAACATGGACGTCATCATCGGCCGCGCTCTCGCGCTTGCCGACGAGCTCGTCGCCGCCGAATAGTCGGGACAGCGCATGAAGACGATCAGCTTCGCCGTACCCTGCTACAACTCCGCTGAATACATGGATGCCTGCATCGAGTCGATTTTGAAGTGCGGCGACGATATAGAGATACTCATCGTCGACGACGGCTCGACGAAGGACGACACCGGGGCCAAGGCCGAAGCGTGGCAGGCGCGTCACCCCGATATCATCAAAGCCATCCGTAAAGAAAACGGCGGGCACGGATCGGCGGTTAACGCGGGGCTCGCCGAAGCGAGCGGACTGTACTACAAGGTGGTGGATTCCGACGACTGGCTCGACGAGGCGGCCATGCGCGAGATCATGGCGTATCTGCGTACGCAAACCGAGCGCGCGGACCCCACCGACATGGTGATCGGCAACTATGTGTATGAGAAAGTGCACGAAGCCAAGCGCACCGTCATGCACTACCGAAACGTTTTCCCGGAAGGTCGCGAGTTCGGTTGGAGCGAAATCGGGCACTTTTCGCAGAGCCAGTATCTGCTCATGCACTCCGTGATCTACCGAACCGAGCTCTTGCGCGACATCGATCTGAAGCTTCCCGAGCACACCTTCTACGTGGACAACATCTTCGTGTACGTGCCCCTGCCGCACGTGAAGTCGATCTACTACCGCGACGTCGACATGTACCGTTACTTCATCGGCCGCGAAGATCAGAGCGTGAACGAGAACGTCATGATGTCCCGCATCGATCAGCAGCTGCGCGTTACGCGCATCATGATCGATTCGGTGCGCCTTCCTGACGACGTGGCCGAAAAGAAGCTTGAGCACTACATGGAGAACTATCTTTCAATGATGATGTGCATTTGCTCTATCTTCTTGCGTATGCAGAACACCGACGAGTCGGAGGATAAGCGCGAGGAGATATGGATGTACCTCAAACGCCGCAACGAAGCGCTGTACCGGCGCACGAGGCGCAGCGTGCTCAACATGGGCACGAATCTGCCGACCGAGTTCGGGCGAAGGATCGGATTGACGGGCTACCGCATGGCTCAGAAGATATTCAAATTCAACTAGCGTCGATCGGCAGCCGTCAAGGCGTCGATCGGGCTCAAGGCGCGCCTGTAGGCTCGGGATTCGCGTTTGTGCACGCGCCTTCTTCGAGACCGGCCTGATCGGCGGCGGGATCTACTTGTAGTCAGATGCGTTCTTGGAACCCGAACCCGTCGTACGGTTCTTCATGGAAAGCTCGTGTCCGAACTGTACGGCACTCTCGCCGAAGCGGTCCTTCACCCTGTCGGTCGCCTCGAGCAAGCCGCCGCGTTTCGCGTCGTCTGCTATGAGAGGTTTGACGTCTTCGCCGCTCGGAGCCTCTTCGGCCACATCGAACAACGTTTTCTGCTCCGGCTCGTCGTCTTCGAACCCGGTGACGGCAACCCCGATGAGGCGAACCGGGATACCCGGTTCCCATATCTCGCGCGCCATGCGGCGCAGAAGCGGCGTGAACGCGAGATCATCGTCGGTAGCCCGCTCGAGCCGCTTCTGGACGCTGCGGATGCTTCTGTCCGAAAACCTCATTTTAAGGCCCACGGTATGGCCGCGCATGCCCTTCTTGCGCAACCGCCTGCCCACTTTCGCGGCCATCGTTGCGATAGCTCCGTCCACCTCGGTATCGGTCGAGAGGTCTTCGGCGAATGACATCTCGTTCGACACCGATTTGACCGGGTCGTCATCTGAAACCGGCGTCGTATCGCCGCCGTTGGCCCGCGCGAGTATCATTTCCGCGTTCTTTCCGAAGATGCGATGCATAAGCGATTCGTCGGCCTTCGCCAAGTCGCCGAGCGTATGGATGCCGTGCGCGATGAGCTCGCGCTCCGCCGCAGGCCCGATGCCGCTCATCGTGCGTATGGGAAGCGGTGAGAGAAAATCCTTTTCGCGACCGGGGTAGACGATGGTGAGGCCTTGAGGCTTGTCCATGTCGGAGGCGATCTTTGCAATGGTCTTCGTGGTGCCGAGTCCGATCGAGCAGGTGACGCCGAGCTCGGCGACTCTGCGCTGGATGCGCTGCGCGATGAGGATAGGGTGCTCGGGGGCGTGAGGGGTGGGGGAGATGTCGAGAAACGCCTCGTCGATGCTCACTTGTTGGATACGGGGACTCTCGTCGAGCAAGATGTCCATGATCGTTTTGGACATCTCGCGATAGCGGCCGTAGTGGCCGTGCGTCCATATGGCGTCGGGACAGAGGCGCGCAGCCTGCGAAGACGGCATCGCGCTTCTCACCCCGTACGGGCGCGCCTCGTACGACGCGGTGGACACCACGCCGCGCTTTGCGGGATCGCCGCCGACGATGACGGGTTTGCCGCGCCATCCGGGGTGGTCAAGCTGTTCGACCGAGGCGAAGAACGCATCAAGGTCCACGAGCAGAATGGCGGGCCCGGTCCAAGGGGGCAGAGCCGTCGGCTCGTCTTCTGGGGTATCGATTGTGTTCTCTGAGCGCGCATCTTGAGAGGCAGGGCCGTGCTGCTGTGCGGGTACGTCGTGCTCGGTATGTCCGTAAGTGCGATCCATCGTGCTGATAGTCTAACATGTCGCGCTATACGTGCCCGAATTGTGCTAGGATTGTTTCCCCTGTCTCAGAATACGATGCATACGGAAAGGACGTGGAAGGTTGTCGGCTCTCTTCGGGTTCAATACGCGCTCGAGCGTTCGCAGCGCAGCAACGGTGCAGCCCGAAAAGCCGCTTTCGCTTCCTTACGAGCTCAGGACCGAGATGAACTGGCTCGATTTCTCGGGAACGGCCAATCCGCTCGGCACGCCGAAAGCGTTCATACGCGCCATGCACACGGCGCTCGTCGACGGCGAGCTGAGCTATATGCCCGATCGCAGCGCCCACACGTTTCGCGCTACGCTCGCACGCAAATACGGCGTCGCCCCCGAATCCTTTCTCTGCGGCACGTCGGTAAGCGATATGGTGAGGTCGGTCGCGCAGACCTACCAGCCCTGTTCGGTAGGAGTCGTGTCGCCTGCAGCGCCCGAGTTCATGCTCGCCGTGGCCAATGCCGGCCACGATGTCGTCGAGCTGGCAAGCCCCCATACGTTTGTCGTGCCCGATGTGAACACGGCCCGCGAAAGGGGACTTTCGTTCGATGCGGCCGTGCTTGCGAATCCCACGTACCCTACGAGCCGTCTGCTTCCCCGGCAGACGCTCGAGAACTACCTCGAGGCATGTTCGTGGGTCGTGGTGGACGAGAGCCTCATCGAGCTCACCTTGGGCGGCGAGAGCATGATACCTCTCATCGATCGCTACCGTAACCTCATCATCATACGCTCGCTCAGCTCGGCGTTTGCGATGCCGGGTATCCCGATCAGCTTCTGCATCGCCCATCCCGATACGATCGCCCAAATCGAGCGCTTCTTCGATAACACGGGGCTGTCCATGTTCGCCGAGGTGGTGGGCGCGCACGTGTACAACGAGTCGACCGAGTACCTCGAACGTACGCGCGAGTTCCTCGATACCGAGATTCCGTGGATGCAATGCATGCTCAACCTCATTCCTGGTATCCAGATTTTCCCTGCCGAGGCCAACTTCGTCATGTGCGCTTTCGATTACGCCGCACCCATGAACCTTGCGGTTGCGAACACGTCCGAGCTCGTGCTGAGGCTCCAACTCGCGGGCTTTCTCGTACGCAAGCTGGAGGGCATGCCGGGGATCGTCGGCGGCAAATACTTCTGCGTGGGCGTGCGTTCGCGCGAAGACAACGAGAAGCTGCTTTCCGCGTTGCGCGAGATCGTCATCGGCGCCCGCTGAGGGCACGTAAAACCCGCTTGTGAAAAAAGCCCCCGGCCATCGTGTGAACGTGTAGGCCGGGGGCTTCGATTTTTGCGAGAACGGGCGTTACCGCTTATCCGCCAAGAAGAACAGGGCGAGGGTGCCGGGTCCCGAATGGGCGCCGATGACCGGATCGACGTAGTTGATGTGCACTTCGCTCACACCGAATTCTTCGCGCACTTTTCCGGCGATGTATTCCGCGTCTTCGAGGCAGTCGCCGTGCGTTATGAACACCACCTGTTCGGATATAGGCGCAATAGCCGATTTGCGCATGTGGTCCACCAGCGCGTTCAGGGATTTCTTGCGGCCGCGAACCTTCTCCATGGGGATCAGGTGACCCTCGTCGTCGACGTGGAGCACTGGCTTGATGTTGAGCATGGTGCCCGCCCACGCGCTCGTTTTGGACACGCGTCCGCCGCGGAACAGGAACATGAGGTCGTCCACGGTGAACCAGTGCGCGAGGTTCAGGCGGTTGTCCTTCACCCATTCGGCCACTTCATCGATGCCGACCCCCTCGCGTTTCTTCTGAACCGCATAGTAGACGAGCAATCCCTCGCCGCCCGAAGCGGCAAGCGTTTCGATCGAGCGGATCGTGCGTTCGGGGAATTCTTTCTTGAGGTCTTTGAGCAAGAGGTCGATGGCCTCGTAGGTTCCGGAAAGCCCGCTGGAGAAGCCCAGATACAAAACATCTTGCCCGTCTTCGAGCAGATCGCGGAAGAGCTTTTCGGAATCGGCGAGGTTCGGCAGCGAAGTCGTGATAACCTTGCCGTCGCGCATCATGGTGTAGAACTGCTTCAGATCGGTATGTTCGCCCTTAAGATAGCTTTGGTACTGCTCTCCGTCCACCATGAACGTGAGCGGAAGGATATGGAGTCCGAAGTCGTCGATCATATCTTCGGTAAGGTTGCTGCTCGAATCGGTAACGATTTCAAAGCCCATAGGTCACCTCGAATCATGTTTGTCGTTAATTGCGTCCTGAGCCAGTATAAACATTATCGCCCAACCTCGTATGTCACAATTTTGAAAAGTGCGGCTGGGGTGCAGGGAAATGAGGAAATTACCCTATAATGTTCAAGTTTGATGCGATTATCCGGGCGATACGCCTTACGTGAAGCCATAGATAGCCAAAGATATGAGGAGACGGCGTGGGAAACAGCTACAAGAATACGATGAACCTGCCCAAGACCGATTTCGCCATGCGCGCGAATCTGCCCGAGAACGAGCCGAAGCGCCTTGCGAAATGGGAAGACGAAAAGCTGTACTGGAAGGTGCTTGAGAAGAACAAGGACGGTAAGCCCTTCGTTTTGCATGACGGCCCCCCGTATGCGAACGGTCCCATCCACATCGGCCACGCATTCAACAAGATCCTCAAGGACTTCGTGATCAAAAGTCATGCCCAGCGAGGATTCTACACGCCCTATATTCCCGGTTGGGATTGTCACGGCCAGCCGATCGAGCACATGGTCGAGATCACGCTCGGCCCCGAGAAGATGGCCGCCATCGACCAGCCGACCTTGCGCAGGCTTTGCCGTGAATGGGCCGAGAAGTACGTCGATGTGCAGCGCGACGGGTTCAAACGGCTCGGCGTCAACGCCGATTGGGAGCATCCGTACCTTACCTTTACGCCGGGCTACGAGGCAGGCAACGTCGAGATATTCAAGAAGATGTACCTCGACGGCGCGATCTACCGCGGCCGCAAGCCCATCCATTGGTGCAAGAGCTGCCACACCGCGCTCGCCGAGGCGGAGATCGAGTACAGCGACGAGACGTCGCCGTCGATCTACGTGAAGTTCAAGCTCGATTCGGTGCCGGGGGTGTTCGAAGCCGCCGGTGTCGACGGCAACGCCTTCGTGCTCATCTGGACGACGACGCCCTGGACGCTGCCTGCGAACACCGCGGTGAGCTTGGCTCCCGATGCCGATTACGTGATGGTCGAGGTTGAGGGAAGCTACCTGCTCATGGCGAAAGAGCTTGTCGAACAGGTCGCCGAAACCGCCGGGTGGGAAGCGTACACTGTTGTTGAAGGTGCCGATGGTGAACCCGTCATGCTTAAGGGCCGCGAGCTCTACGGGCTCACCTATACCGCCCCCGTGCGCCAGGATCTCAAGGGAACCGTCATCTACGGCGACCACGTGACGCTCGACACGGGCACGGGAGCGGTCCACACCGCTCCGGGCCATGGCCAGGACGACTACCTCGTGTCGCTTGAATTCGACATCCCGCTGCTCATGCCCGTCGATGACAACGGACGCTTCACCGACGAGGCCGGGCAGTTCTCGGGCCTCGATACCGACGAGGCGAACCCCGTTATCATCGAATGGCTGCGCGAGCAGGGTACGCTTGTGGCCGAGAAGAAGATCACGCACAGCTACCCGCATTGCTGGCGCTGCCACCAGCCCGTCATTTTCCGTGCGACCGACCAGTGGTTCGTCTCGATGGATAAGACGCACCTGCGCGATACCACGATGCGCGTCATCGAAAACGACGTCACATGGATTCCCGAATGGGCCGTCAACCGTATCGGTTCGATGGTGGCCGACCGCCCCGACTGGTGCATCTCGCGCCAGAGATCGTGGGGCGTGCCGATTCCGGTATTCAAATGCGCGAAGTGCGGCTCGACTGTGGCTACCGAGGAAACCTTCGATGCGGTGATCGAGCTCTTCCGTACCGAGGGTGCCGATGCGTGGTTCACGAAGGACCCGAGCGAGTACCTGCCTCAAGGTGTGGCCTGCGAGGTGTGCGGTTCCCATGAGCTCGTTCCCGAGAAGGACATCCTCGACGTGTGGTGGGAGAGCGGCGTGAGCCACACGAGCGTGTGCAAGTACCGCTCTGACGAGGGACTCACCTTCCCGGCCGACATGTACCTCGAAGGCTCCGATCAGCATCGCGGATGGTTCCAGTCTTCCATCCTTACGAGCGTGGGCGCGTACGGAGTGGCCCCGTACAAGTCGGTCATGCACTGCGGCTTTACCATGGACGCCGAGGGCAAGAAGATGTCGAAGTCTGCGGGCAACGGCATCGATCCGGCTGACGTCATGGCGAAAAGCGGTGCCGACGTGCTGCGCCTGTGGGTTTCGAGCGTCGATTACTCGCAGGACGTGAACATCGGAGATGAGATTCTCGAGCGCACGAGCGAGGCGTACCGCCGTATCCGCAACACGTTCCGGTTCCTGCTCGGCAACCTCGACGATTTCGACTTCCGATGCGATGCGGTTTCCTCGTGGGACGATCTTTCTCCGCTCGACCAATGGGCGCTTGTGCGCGTGCTGCATCTGCTGCACGACGTCGAAGCGGCCTACGATGCCTACAAGTACCATTTGGTGTACCGTGCCGTGTACGAGTACATCGTCGGCGACCTGTCGGCCGTCTACATGGACGCGCTCAAGGATCGCCTGTATTCCGAGGCTTCCGATTCGCTTCTGCGCCGCGGTGCCCAAACCGTGCTCGCGAACATTCTTGAGGTGCTCGTACGCATCCTCGCCCCCATCCTATCGTTTACAACCGACGAGGTATGGGAGGCCTATCCCGAGGGGCTTCGCTACGAGGGCGGTCATCCGAAAAGCGTGCAGCTTGCAGGCTGGCCCGAAGATTCAGATTTCCTCCCCGTTGTTCCGGAAGGCGGCTCTGAGAGTATCTCCGAGGCGTTCGGCGTGGTGCTCGGGGTGCGCGAAGTCGTCATGAAAGCGCTCGAAGAGGCGCGCGGCGCCAAGGAAATCAACAAGAGCCAAGAAGCGGCTATCGAGATCACGGCCCCCCGTTCGGTGCTCGACTACACCGAACGGTTTGCTCCCGAGGTGTTCGAAGAGCTGTTCATCGTCTCGCAGGTCGCGTTTTCCGAAGGCGATGAGCTCAGCGTTCGGATCGGGCATGCGAGCGGCGAGAAGTGCCCGCGCTGCTGGAACTACCGCGAACTCGGCGGCAACCCGAACCATCCGGATGTGTGCGAGCGCTGTGCGGATGCGCTCGACGCTATCGGGTACAAGGAATAGCGCGTGGACGATACGACTTTAGGATCTGACGCGGCATCCCCGAAACCTGCCTTTGGGCGCAAGCGGGGGCGTGCGGTAGTTCTGTTCGGGTGCCTTGCGGGCCTGTGGCTCGCTCTCGACATGGCGACGAAGAGCTTTTTCAACGGCTCCTTCGCCCCCGGCGATGTGATCACCGAGCCGATAGCGGGTTTGTTCCGCTTCAGGCTCGTGCACAACACGGGTGCTGCATGGGGCATGTTCGGCGACTCGACGTTCGCGCTCGGCATCATGTCGATCGTCGTGTGCGTGCTTTTGCTTGCCTACCTGGTGGTCGGGGCAAAGCATATGAACATGGGGCAGATCGTCGGCCTCGCTGTCGTGTTCGCCGGGGGAGTCGGCAACGCCATCGACCGCTTCACCCTCGGCTACGTGGTCGATTTCATCGATTTCACGTTCATCGACTTTCCGGTGTTCAACGTTGCCGATATCGGCGTTACCTGCGGGTTCGTGATCTTCATCGCAAGCATGCTCTACGCATGGAGAAAAGACGATGCGCAGGCTGCGGAGTCAGGCGATGCGGCCTCCGAGAGTGTCGCCGACGGTTTTTTCGATGATCCGGTTGTCGAAGAGGTCGCTGTGTCCGATCCGGCTGCCGAAAGAAACCCGAATCAAGCCGAATCGGATGCCGGCGTCGAGGTTGTGGCAAGTGCCCCGTCCGAAGCGAACGGTCCGCGATGACGCGTTCGCTCGTCCATATCGTCGGCGCTGCCGATGCCGGCATGCGCATCGACGCGCTCGCGGCGGCTCGCGAGCTGTACCCGAGCAGATCGGCGGCCGTCAAAGCCATCGAGGAAGGCCGCGTCTTCGTCAACGGAGAAACGGTAGCGAAGAAGGCAACCGTGGCTGCGGGCGATACGGTCGTGTACGAGGTTGTCGAAGAAGCGGTGCGCACGCATCTGGTGGGCCAGCCCATCGAACTCGATATACGCTACGAGGACGACTATCTCATGGTCTTGTCGAAGCAGGTAGGGCTCGTGTGTCATCCCTCTCCCGATCATTTCGACGGAACGCTCGTCAACGCGCTCATCTACCATTGCGGAGCCGAAAACCTCTGCAACGTGCAGGGCGACCGCGACCGCCTGGGCATCGTGCACCGGCTCGATCGCGATACGAGCGGGCTCATGCTCGCCGCCAAGACCGACGAAGTCGGCCAAGCGCTCATGGACGACATTCGCGACCGCGTGGTCGATCGCCATTATCTCACACTCGTGCAGGGCGTGATCCCGCACGACACAGGCATGATCGATGCCCCGATAGCCCGCGCCGACCGCGAGCGCACGCGCATGGCCGTAAGCGATGCGGCATCGGCGCGCGATTCCATCACGACGTTCACCGTGCTCGAGCGGTTCGATGCCGGGCCGAAAGACGACGGGTACACGCTCGTGGACTGCAAGCTCTTCACGGGGAGAACCCATCAAATCCGCGTGCATATGAACTACATCAAGCACGCGTGCGTGGGCGATCCGGCGTACGGAAGCGGCTCCCCGGCAGCCCAGCTCGGGCTTTCGCGCCAGTTCCTCCACTCGTACCGCCTTGCGTTCACGCATCCCGCTACCGGTGAGGCGCTTCGGTTCGTCGACGGCTTGCCCGACGATCTTCAGGCTGCGCTCGACTCGATCGCCGATCGTTCGCGGGGAAGAACCGAAGCGGGGCAGACGGTGCTCGCCGAAGCGCTCAACCGCGCTTAGGCTTACGGCTGCGTGTGATCGTTTGCGGCTCTGAGACTCCGCTGCTCTGCGGCCCTGCATGGCTGGCACCGCAGGATCCCGTGCCTTGGTGCACGGGAGCACGGGGGCAAGGAAGCTTATTTTTTCGCCGTGACGGTCATGTTCTGGAAGCGCTCTTGGAGGTAGCTGTTCGGGAACACGTCGTCGCAGAATTTCTGAATGGGGTTTGTTGCGGGTATGCCCGCCATGCGCTGGCTTTCGCGGTCAAGCGCAAGGCACGTGCAGACGATGTTCACAGCCATGAACACCGACATGATGACGGTGAGGACGCGCGCGAGCGTGCTCTTGGAATCGATATGCGAGAACGCGCGCTTTACGATAGGCATGATGATGCGCACCCATACGAGGCCGAGTACGCCCCACATCATGCCGAAGAAGAAGTTCGTCCTTCCCTGGATGCTGCCGAATGTACCCGTGTAATCCCACGCGATCGCACCCCAGAACGTTTCCATACCCCAGCTCGTCACGTATTCGAGCGCCGAGCCGACCACCATCGATACGAGGAAGATGACGAGGTTGTGAGAATGGTAGTATCGGTTGAGGAACAGCGTGAGCAAAACCGCGCCCGAGCCGTAAATGGGGGAGAACGGTCCCCACACAAGGCCCGCGCGGCTTTCCCAGCCACCGAACACGATGGCATGGTAGACAGTCTCAACTCCGAGTCCGATAGTGGAACCGGCAACGAACAGCCAGAACATGGTGAAATAATCGATTTTTAGAAAGCCTTCGTTATGGAATATCTGCGCCTTGAGTTCGGTTGCGAACTGCAGAAGCGGGTTTTCCTTCGGGGCGTCTGAAGCGCCGGTGGCTTCACGGTGATTCGGGGGGCTAGCAAGCTCGCCCGAGGCGGTGGCTTCGTGGGAATTCGGCGAGGCGGTGGGTCTGTCCGGGGTGCCGGCGCTCTCGGGCGTGCTCACCGAAACGACGGGTTCGTCCGGGCGCAGCGAATCAGAGGGTTCGCTCCCGAGACCCGTTTCATCGTCCGCCGTGATTTGGCGAGAACCCGTTTTTTTCGGTTGCTTTCCCAACGCTGCGCTCCTCTTGCCATGATATGAGGCTAGAGTATACTAGATTGTTCGTGAACCTGATTGACAGTTTCTTTTCAAAGTACCGAACAGGCAAGGTGATGAGTATATGCCGGCGCACTCTCGATGCGGCGTATTGTTGGTGAACACGGGAACGCCCGCCTCCCCGAAACCGAAGGCGGTGCGCAAGTATCTGGGGAAATTCCTCATGGATAAACGTATTGCGCCGATGAATCGGGCATGCTGGTGGCTTATCGTGCATCTGTGCATCCTGCCCGTACGGGGTCGTAAGAGCGGTGCGAAGTACGAGCAGATATGGACTGATGAAGGATCTCCCTTTACCATCGCCCACGAAAAACTCACGTACGGACTCGCAGCGGCGTTCGACGAAGCCGGCTTCGGCAACGATGTAGTCGCGCGCCATGCGATGAGCTACAGCTCGCCGAGCATCGACTCGGCGCTCGAAGAGCTTGCGGAAGCCGGCTGCTCGCACGTGGTCGTGCTCCCCTTGTATCCGCAAAGTGCTCATTCCACCACCGGTTCTGTCCATGACGGCATCGAGCGCGCCATGAAGAAGGCGGGCTGGAAGGGGACGTTCGACTTCATCGACAACTACCACGACAACCCGACCTATATAAAAGCACTCGCCGCTTCGATCAGGCATGCTGGGTTCGAGCCCGATTCCGACGACCTGCTTCTGTTCTCGTTTCATTCGATCCCCCTGAAAGACATCGAGGCAGGGGACACCTACGAGCTGCAAACGGGTGCATCGAGCCTGCAAATCGCAAGCGAGCTCGGCATCGATCGAAAGCGTTGGACCATCGGCTACCAGTGTCGCTTCGACAAGGGGCGCGAGTGGCTTTCCCCCTACACGACCGAGGTGCTCGCCCGGTGGGCTGAGGCGGGAGTCGGCCGCGTGTTCTTCGTGTGTGCGGGGTTCGCGGTGGATTGCCTCGAGACCATCTACGATGTCGGATCGGAGCTTCGACCCCTCTACGAAGAGAAGGCGCGCGAAGCCGGTAAACCCGTCGGCGACGACGATTTCGTGTACGTGCCGTGCCTCGACCGAAGCAAAGCGCACGCGAAGGTGCTCTTCGACGTGGTGAGCCCCTACGTGAAGGAACATATCGATGGATAGCACACAGGCAACGGCGCAGGAGACGGGCTGCAACCGCAAGACGGTTCTTGTGGGCGTGACGGGCTGCATTGCAGCCTACAAATCGGCCGAGATCGTGCGGGGTCTGCAGAAGGCGGGCGTACGCGTCAAGGTGGTCATGACCGAGCATGCCTGTGAGTTCGTAGGCCCCACCACGTTCCGTGCACTCACGCGCGAGCCGGTTGCTGTCAAGTTGTTCGACGAACCGGGCGATCCGATTCACCATATTTCGCTTGCCCAGGAAGCCGATGCGATGCTCATCGCACCCTGTACGGCGAACGTGCTCGCGAAACTCGCCTGCGGCATCGCCGACGATCTCCTTACCACCACGGCGCTCGCCCTCACCTCGCCGATGATCATCGCACCCGCTATGAACGTGCACATGTACGAGAATGCGGCGACGCGTAAGAACATGGGCGTGCTCCATACGCGCGGCGTGCATTTCGTCGAAGCGGCCGACGGCTACCTTGCCTGCGGCGATACGGGTAAAGGCAGGCTGGCCGACGTGGACGCCATCGTTGCGGAAACCCTTAAAGTGCTCGGTATCGGTTGCGATCTTGCGGGAAGGCATGTGCTCGTGACAGCAGGCCCCACCGTCGAGGCCATCGATCCCGTTCGCTACATCTCGAACCATTCGTCGGGCAAGACCGGCTACGCGATAGCCGCTGCCGCAGCCCGTCGCGGAGCAGAGGTCACCCTTGTTTCGGGACCGACTGCCCTCGAGGCGCCGTTCGGGGTGCACGTCGTAGACGTGCGAACCGCGTGCGATATGCTCGCTGCAGCTGAGGAGGCGTTCAAGATCTGCGATGTCGCTGTGTTCGCCGCGGCGGTCAGCGATATGAGGCCGAAGAACCCTGCCGATCGCAAGCTTAAGAAGGGCGAAGCCGATGAGGCGCTTTCGAGCATCGAGCTTGTCGAGAATCCCGACGTCCTTGCAACGCTTGCCGCTGCGAAAACATCTCAAGTAGTGGTAGGGTTTGCGGCCGAGACGAACGACGTGCTCGAAAACGCCCAGGCGAAGTTAGCGAGGAAGCATGCCGATATGATCGTGGCGAACGATGTGTCGGGAGAGCTCGGTTTCGGCACCGAGGAGAACAAGGTGTGGCTCGTCGGCGCCGACGAGGTTGAGGACGTGCCCCGACTCGCTAAAACCGAGATCGCCGACATCGTACTCGATCGGGCGGTGCGGCTGCTCGAGGATTGATGCGCGCTCAGCATTCTAAGACCGGGCAGGCCGACCATGCGGCTTTATGCGCGGTTTCTTGAAGTCGCAAGCAATGTCCTGCGCCAGTGCATCGGGGCTCGAAGCGCGAAGTGCCTTGCGCTCGCCATCGATGGCGTGATGAGAAAAGAAAGAAAACCCGCTGCTTTTCAGCAATTTTCGAAAATGCACCCTTGAAACGGAATGCGATTACCACTAATATAAACAACGCTGCTTTTGCTGCTTATTCGGAAAGCAAGCATGAACGGGTTGTGGCGCAGTTTGGTAGCGCACTTGACTGGGGGTCAAGGGGTCGCAGGTTCAAATCCTGTCAACCCGACCAGCAACTTGCAGCAGGTCATCGAACAATTAGTTCGATGACCTGCTTGTTTTTCTGAGAGTTCTCACGAGCATCATCCGCAAATCACCCGCAAATCAGGCAGAAAGCGACTCGAATGCGGTGATTTTTTCTCCTTCGCCACGCTTCGTGATTTCTCCAATCACGCTAGCGCATTCCCTGTCCTTCTCCGGCATGGCATGGGCGTACATGTCCGTGGTGATGCTCGGAGAGGCATGCCCCAAGCGCCCAGCTACATTCGTGGCATCTTCGGCTTATAGGACAAAACGTGTGCCCTAGCTTTATCAGTCGTAGTCCATCTTATAACCCCCACTCGAATGAAGCTCGTGCCATGCGACAGCAGTTCCCCATTGGGCGATTGCAGATTCGGTGTCGTTTGATCCTTCAAGCGAGCGATACAGATCGGCTATGGAGCCATCGGTTGGCATCTCTTGCAAGATGGCCGCTGCCGAGGGCGGGTTTTCGGTATGCATGAGGCACCACCACGACACGGCCTTGATACGTCTGTCGATCTTCATGCCGCGGTGGCATCGAAGCATCGCGCGCAGCTGTGCATTCACCCCGCCTTCGATCAGGTTCGTGGTAGCAGGAACGCCGCCTTGCTCGAGCAGGCTCTCATCGATGTAGGTGAACAAGACGTTTGCACGGACAAGCTTCTCGAGTCCTCTCCGGGCGCGTCTGAGCCTTTCGTGCCTGTACTGCATCCTCCCCTCAACCATGGTCTTCTGCTTGAGATAGCTCTCCCACCGCGAGCACCACATGGCAAACTCCGCCGTCCATGCCGCGGCTCCGTCGGCGTCGGCAACGTGCAAAAGACCCTTGGCGACGCCGTAGAGCTCGACTCCCGCCTGAAGCTTCGGTCTTGTCGTAGTTTGCCGTTTCACCTGGCAAAAGGCATGGAAGGTGCATCGCTGCACGCGGGTATGCGGCCACACCGCACGTCGCGCCTTCTCGAATCCGCTTCCCCCGTCGGTCGCTACGACATCGGGCGGAGCGATACGGGCCATGAGGGCCGCCCATGCGCCTGAGTTCTCGCTTCTTGCCGCATGCCATCCGATAACGTGGTCTTTCGTGCAGGCGATGAGCACTACGGCATTTCTGCCAAGCCAAATCCCGTCTACGTATACGACGTGGTGGATCTCGTCGCACGCAGGGGCTATCGGCCATATCTTCCAGAACCTTTCGGCCGCTCTTCTGAAGCTGCGTCCCTGCCCCGGCATCCCGGCTTGGGTCTTTGCAGACAAGAGCCACCCGAGAAAGGCGTCGAGCTTCTTTGCGCCGCTGTCTATCTTGCGCGTTTTAGTCGCCTTGCAGGACATGCACTGCCACCTCTGGGAGCCGGCAGCGGTCTTGCCATGGCGCTTCATATTGCCCCCGCACACAGGACATCTTTGGGAAGTCATCGCCCTATTGAACCAAAAAGCGACCCGAGTGCGGGGCTTAAGTGCTCCGACCTGCGCTGTCAAGCGGATTCGGGGCACACGTTTCGTCCGACCTCGAAGTTGCGCCGAGACAACTCCACGACCAAAAACAACTCTTGCATCAGCGATTACACGGTGATTCGGGGCACACGTTTTGTCCTATAACCCGCATCTTCACCGTTCGAGAGCAGCAACGTTGCCTGCGTATGCCGCAGCTCGTGGAAGCAGAGACGCTTTCCTGTTGTAGAACGAAATGAGTATTCGTCGCAGAAGCGAGAGAACTTGCTGCTGAATCCTTGAGGATCGAGGAAGCCGCCGGCATATATAGGCTCCCCATTGGTCTCGGCATCGTAAAGGGAGCAGCAAACCGGGGTGCTTGGTTTTTGCGCAATGCCGAGTTTGAGCAATGCTCTCGCCTGTTTCGCTTTCCATTTGCCTAGATGTTGAACAACGTCGTCATCGAGAGAGACGCGTCGGTTCCCTTTCGCTGTTTTAGGCGCTTTGATGGCTTTCGCGTTCTCTCCCAGCTTCTTGGCACCATCTACCTGAGCCAAGCTTTGCCGAATCTCAATGCTCTTGTCAGCTAAATCAACGTGTTTCCAGCAAAGACCAAGTATTTCTCCTCTTCTTGCGCCAGTCGATATACCAAGGCGAACGGCGATGGTGAAAGAGGATTCGTCTTTCGAATCGAGCACCATGAGCATTCGCTTTAGCTCGTTAGGTTCAAGATATCCCCGCTGCCCTTGATCTGCTCGTGGTGTCTTGACCGAATCACAGGGATTCGACAGTATGAAATTATCGATCAAGGCATCCCTGAGTGCCTGCTTTAGTACTTTGTGAGCAGCTTGAAGCGTACGCGGGCTGGCCTTTTGCTTGCGCGCTTCGCGATGCCAAGATTTGATGCTGTAGGAGGAAAGGTCTTTTAACGGGATACTCCCGATGTAAGGAACTATCCATACTCGAATATATCGTTCGTAATTGGCGACTGTAGCTTGCGCAAGCTCTCGTGAGGCTTCGCGGTTGCCAATCCATTCCATCAGATATTCCCCGGTGGTAACCTTTGCCTTGTCAAGAGAAAGACCGTGGTCGCGCTCTCTTTTCAGCTGATCTCGAACCTTCATCGCATCGGCTTTGCTTCCGTGTACTATGCGCGAAAATTTGGGGTAGTTTTTTGCTACCGGATCATATCCCAGGCTGATTTGAACTTCGTATTGATCGCGGCCACGCCTGATGATGCTTCCGTCTCCCTTTGCCATTTACTCTCCTATTGCTCCCGATCTCCGAATTCTTGCTTTGACTTCGAAGCTCTCATCCTCTGCGATTTTTTATTGCATGCAGGACTGCAATATTGACGCGGCCTGCGCTTGTCGCTTTTCGTGTAATAGGGGGTTCCGCAGACTTCACATAGGCCTACTCGATGGCCTCCGATAGCAGCTGCATGGATAAACCATAAAGCACCAAGTAAACTCTTGCTTTCGATGGAGAGCTTTCCCGATTCGGCGAAGGTTACAATGTCTCTAAGGTGCATGTTAAGGAGCGTGTCGAGCATCTGTGTACTAGCGCAAACGCAGGAATCCTTCGAGAGCGTTTTGTCTAAATCGTGCCCGATCATGTATTTCCCTGCATCTTGATCATAGATGATGCAATGAGAGCGTCCTGAATGATAAAGAAGATCGCCGCCGACCTCTTTTTGGTAATCAGCAAGCAACTGCTGGTATTCCTTGCTCTTAAGCTCAAGGATTTTTAAGCATTCTGTTCCTTGATTCTGATATCCAGTCAAAGGATCGAAAGCGAAAGATACATCCGATACCTTTATGGCTTTCCCTGACAGTGCGATATCAGCCAGAAGATCGCGGTCGATCTGTGCTGATGTACCAAGGCGTGACAGGAAGACGAAGCCAGCCTCCTTCAATGTGTCCTTCGGCTCTCGCTCATCATCTTTTACGGCTTTCAAGTATGTGGCTAGCTCCATCATGTACCGTGCGTCACGGTACATGGACAAGGAGCAATATCCATGAACGGTAATTCCGTCGTTTGGGTCTGGCATCGGATTGAGCTTCAACACGCGTGCCGCCTCTTCGATTTCTGGCTGGCCGCAATCTGCCGGGCCGTAGAAGGCCCTTGCTAGGTCTTCAGGTTTAGCGGGTTGCGAACTAAGAATGCAGTCAAGCTCTTGCCTGATGATCAATTCCCCAACGTAGCCTTGAGAAGTTCTCTGTCGTGCAGACAACTTCTCGTCCCTGCTTCTTGGTACGGATTCCTTTTCGCTCGGTAAAAGCAAAGCTGCTTGTTGGCTCCCCCACAACCTCAGCGGCCCATACGCACGTGCAAAATCTATTGCCGCAGTCAACGTGGTGGTATTTAGTATCGCCTTCCAAGACCCGTGAAGGTCGATTGTGCGCTCCTTAGAATTCCGCCAGCCTCGTTCTTCATACCAGAAAACTTGCACGGTTCCTTCAACTATGACGAATGAAACACGTTCTGGATTGGGATTAATTGGTTGTTTGATCTGGCTATCCATAGTGTCCTTAAAATTGTCCCTTTTTTAAATCATCGAATAAGACCAGAATAGCGCTATGACTTCGCGAGGTCAACAGGTCATGAACGTATAAATCAAAGAGAGGACACCCGAAATGGATGAAGGAACTGGCAGTAAGCCCGTGCTACGGGTTGTAGTCGAACGTCGAAAGATGGGTCTTAGCCAAGCCGCTCTTGCACGCGCCGCTGGCATCAACCAAACCAGCATGTCGAAAGTGGAGCGAGGGCTTGAACCCGCGTTCCCGTACCGAGGGAAGCGAATCGCCGAGGCGCTCGGATGGGAAGGTAACCCGGACGATTTGTTCAAGGTCGAGGAGAGCAGTTATGAACGTTACTGAATGGGGGAATTCTACCCAAGAGACTTGTCGAATTATTTACGCTTCCGAACGACCACCTGTTCATTGCGCTCCACTGGAGGGGTACGGAGATTTGCTATCGATATCCGACTTGCAAGAAATCACTAACTTGTCGGCTCAGACGCTTCGTTCGGCGTGCAGACAGAAGCGTCTTCCAGCTATCAAAATAGGGAGAAGATACTTCGTTTTCAAGACGCTTTTCGTCCAATTTTTAGAAGAGGGGGCACACCATGTTAGTCACTGAGACGATAGAGTATCTCGGTCTTCATGAAGCGATAGAAGGCACACCCGAAGCTGCTCCCTCCAATGGGCGGGATTCGACAGGTTTATTGCCCTACTTCGATCCGGTGTATTGCAGTGATGGTTCCGTGGTGAGTGTAGACAACGTCGTGCTGCGCTACGATGTTGATATGTCTTTCGGGGACAGCAGTCAGTACGTCGAGCACCTACTTACAAAGTTCTTTGCAGATGGGTCTTGGGCAAAGATCTATCGAAACAACTGGGGCGGTAAGATAAAGTCCTCTTTCAAAGCTCGTGTCGGCAAAGGGTCTTTTTGGCTTGGAGTATCGGACGAGATGCCATCGGGTGAGTTGTGGAAAAGCGCGATATGGGTCGACTTCAATCCGAACAAGGTAGGCGAGCATGCTGGGCTGCAAGCGCTCATCGGCATGTTGCATGATGCAGCGAAGTCGGTTGGAATTCAACGGTTTGACATCGCTCACGACTTTCCGATGGAACGAGATCGGGTAATGATGGGCAAAGACCGCAAGAGCTATGAATGGGTACGCTGCTGCGGAGCGGTATCGGAAGCTCTCGGAAGTCGAGGGAAGCCGGGGTTCAGCAGGCTGTACGACAAACAGGCAAAGGAAAAGCTTCTATCGCCTTTGACGAGGGTAGAGATGACGTGCAAAGGCGACTGGACGTCATCCGATATACGGGAGAGAGCACCAGAAATCATTGCTTTCTCAAAGGTTCGGGAGAAGGCCCTTGGTAGCACAAGGCGGCACATCACCTACAAGGAGGCCCTTGCCGCAGCTCTGTCGTGGTTGGAGAGCTTGGAGGAGCCAGTTCAAACGCTGTTGGTACGTCTTGAACCAGAAGCTCGAAAGGCGACGATTTCGCTAATGTCTGACGAGCGCTTACCATGCTTTCCCGAAGAGCCTGTGACCACTGCCGTCGATGCGATGAAACGACGTTGGCTCGAATAGCACTCTGCCCGATTAAATAATCGACAAGGCCCAGCCTTTTTAGTGCTGGGCTTTTCGTATTGTATGGGCAAACAATCATGCGCTCAGAAAGTCCAAACAGTAAGATATCGGGTAAACCCGTGAAACTTTCAAGGAGCAATATGCTAGATGGACGCATTATTGAGAACTTTTCCGAACGCTACACCCGATACCTCCGAACATACAAACTGAGCTATTGGCTACACAGGAAAGGGCCGGACGGATACCAAGACAACATCATCCATTCGGCAATCCTCTGGATTCGCGAATCTGCGTCACGACTCAACCGTATCGAGCAAGGCATCCAACAAGGCTCTTGCGACAAGGACTTCGATACCCTTGCGCTGATCATTGTTGACGTCCATTCGATAACGGAGGCGACTGATCAACTACATCGTGTTCTTTACAATACGACTAAACCGGCAAAAGACAATAGCCGCAGCTGCTTTCGATCATATGCTAAGCACGAGGAAAACGAAAAGCCAGACGGCGTACGCTCACAACCCTTTGGCTGCAGTACGCAGTTCGATGAATTACCGGACACCGATATGTTCGATATGATTCGAGCGGCTTTCCTGGAACATGGAGTGAATCTCAAAAATGACTCTCGCCGCTGGTACGCAGATGTTCCATGTTCAATTTGCGGTAGTCGTCGTGCTGGTTTACTTGGGTATTCCGACGCTGATTACTCTACAAGGATCTGGACTCAGAAAAGGAATGACAAGCAGTCCTTTCATATGCTTCTTAATACCGATGATTTATTTGCCTTTGCGCAAAAACGATATGGGCTGGTAACAGAGTTCGATAAACGGTTAGTCAAGATTGCATACGGCAAAGAGTTGAGATCGATGGTAAGGACGGGATGCACTGGTTAGGGCGCGCATGGAACCGCTTCTCTAAGCCCGTGAGAGCAATTCTAAGGTGTACTTTTGATCGTATTTGTAAAAAGGGACATGATTGTGGGATTATGGGAAAATTCGCAGCCTCCTCTATACAACAATCACCTATACTTTAATAAGTACGGATGTTCTATTAGGAGGTCAACGTGACTCAGCTCGATACGAAGAGAAACGCGGTTGCGAGGAAGCGTGAAGAACTAGCTAAGCTCAATCAAGACCTAGCGAAGGAGCAGGCGAAGCAAACTCCGTTACGCAGCAAGATTATTTCCGCCAATGCCACAATTAAGAGAACGAGAAGCGAAAGCACAATCAAGTCCCGGCTGAAGGATATTGAGCGTGCGGAAAAGTCTATCGCTGCTATTGAGAAAAAGTGCGCGGAACTCCAATCGAAAATCGGCAAAGCGGATAAAGCTTTAGCATCTGCCGAGAAAGCTTACCAACGTGCGCAAGCCGACGAGGACAGAAAACGCCAGCAGGAATCCGAACGTCAAATGCAGTCAGTTAACAGTTCTTTAGAGAAGCAGAGCAGAATGCATGCAGCGCTACGTGAGGAAGTTGAGCAAATGAAGGCATTGCCCTCGACGATTACCGTGCTTTTTATAGGTGCAAGCCCAACGGATGCGGGCCATCTTCGACTTGATGAAGAGGCCAGGTCGATACAAAAGAGAATCCGTCTCTCAGACTATCGGGACTCTATCAGATTTGAATCCAGATGGGCCGTTAGACCAAGCGACATATTTCAAGCAATCAATGAAACCGATCCCACGGTGGTTCATTTCAGCGGACACGGGGCAGAGAACGGCGACCTTGCCCTTATGAACCCCGACGGTACGACGAAACTTGTGAGCCAAAAAGCTATGTCCCAGGCCATGGCAACGGCCTCGGACAAAATTCGACTCGTCGTGTTCAACGCTTGCTTCTCGGCTGTGCAGGCAAAAGGGGCTGCCGAGAGCATTGAGGCCTCAATAGGTATGAAAACTTCGATTGGCGATGATGCGGCTTGCGTCTTTGCTGCGCAGCTGTACTCAACGCTTGGCTTTGGTTATTCGGTCGGCAAGGCTTTTGCGCAAGCGAAAGCAGCGCTAATGCTTGAAGGCATACCGGAAGAGAGCACTCCGGAACTGTTTACCAGGGACGGAGCTGATGCCTTCGGTCTTATTCTCGTGGAGCCGGAAGGTTCGAATAGCGATCCAAAAGGACTATAGCGCAAACCTTATTAATGCGCGTCCTAAAACTTAGGTTGTTCGGCGGCGGTAAATGGCTAAAGTCACGCACCGCCGCTAGTTGACTCGATTATTTAATCAGGGTTTGAGGTGATCTCCTCGTCCCGAAGATAACGAACGAACGCCAACACAGCCTGAGCCTCTTCATCGGTCAATTCATCCGCGAGGGCTTTAACACGCCGCTTCCCGACCGAGGATGAGCTATCCAGAAACATTTCGCCTTTGCCCGTGCGTAACCAATCGCCGTTAACTCCATAAACCTTTTCTGCTAGCAAATAAAGTCGTTCGGTGGGGGCTGCTTTTCCGTTTACCACCCGCGACATATACGCAGCGTCCATGGCGATGCTTTGGGCAAATTTCCGCTGAGAAACACCCAGTTCTTTGAATAACGCTGTCCAGCTGTCTTTGTTCACGATGACTCCTTCCATACATCAAAATACTTCACCACTGGTGCCTTGGTCAACGCCAAATACCTTGCAGCTCCCATTTCTTTTCTTGACGTTGGGACATAGGCACAATAAGATTATGAATATTGATGCGATACGCAATATGGAGATGAAAATGGGAGATTATCAGAAAAGGCTAAAGGCGGAGATCGATCAGATCGACAGTACCCGAATACTTGAAGAAATTGAAGAATTCATACTCAGTATCCAATCGCAGAATGGGCTTCGAATGGACGAGGCTTCAGACGCCCTACAGAAAAGAGCACGAGACTGCACAGAAGAGGAAGAAGGCAATTAATGATAGTGGGACGGAAACAGCTATTCACGGTTTTAGCCGCCGTTGCATGCGTGACGATGGTTAGCTTTTTGTTTCTATTTGGATGTTCTGCAGAGACGGTGCCTGAAGAAGACGTGAAGAACACTGTAGTTGATGTGTTGGGCAAAAAAGTATCAAACGATAATGTTGAAGAATCTCCCTACGTGGTTGAAAAGTACGAGCTTGTTGAACAGAATGGATTGTCCCTTACGTGCAAGGCAACGGTAAAAAACGACAGCTTTCGCACTAACGCCGTCCTTAAATTGACATTCAAACGAGACGGCAATAACTACACATGCACAGAGAATGTTGTCCGTGAGAAATCCTCAAAAGCCATTTCTCCTATTACGACAATAGAAACAATAACGGAAAACGAAAAATCCTTTGTGAAGATATCTGACATCTATCCCAATGCCACAGTCAATTTTGATGAGGAAACCCAAACATGCAAGGTAAGCGACTCTGCGTCATCGGTTGTTGAGCAAGTTTGGAATGGGACGGATTTTGTAGATGCAAATAACCCAAGCGACTGGCTTTGCAAGGATGAGGGCCTATGGTGGCAAGTCTACTCTTTTAATGGCAATGGATGGGTTCGCACTAGTGAAGGTGGCGATAGCAATTACACGTCACCCCTAATAGATAAAACGCTTTCGGACGGTTCGAGATTTATGCAGATCACAGCCATGGATTTCAATAATGAGCAGAATGACGGCCATGGAGACGGTGACGAGAAAAGTGGTTCTGTGTCTATAAATTTCACCTGGGCTGCTAAAAGCATAGATACCTCATCACCAACGGGCGGTACTAGCCGTATGTTTGATATGGCCAATAACCCAGAAACGACCGAAGCCACAGGTTCTTATACTGGAACATTTTCCATTACCGAAAGCAACAAAACTTTAGGATCTTTTGAAGTGTCTCTTGATTCAAACCAAGATGCTGCAAATTTACCAACGTCTATCTCTGGGACTTTCAACGAAAACAAATCCATAACACTAGACTGGAATAAAGACGGTTTGCTTTATACCGGCACTTTCACCGTCGTTTAAAGACTTGAATGAATTCGTCTGGTATGAAGCTCTTAGTTATCGCTTCATACCGAATCAATAAATGAGGAATGAGGAGAACTCAATGAACCCAGCAATACTAGGGACATATCAAGGAGTTTCTTGCGAACTTGTTGTTAGCGAGGATGGAGTTTCTATTACTCGTACCCAAGATGGAGTCAATATTGCCTTAACGGTGCTCGGAGGCGACTCTATGGGAACGCTGTTTCTGCCATATCACCAAATAACTGCAATAGACTTCAAACCATACAAGTTTCCTTTCGATGGGTATATCCTGTTTCACGCGCTTGGCCTCCCTGATATAGTAGGAGCGCGAAATTGCTTCAATTTCGGGGACAAGAAGATGAATGCTGATTACGAAAGAATTGCGGACGAAATAAGAAGACATGTGCACTCTTTCTCATGCAATGATCGGCAACCGCTCAAAGCATCCGTTGCCGACGAACTGACTAAACTCAAGGATCTACTGGATGCGGGTGTTTTGACGCAGGAGGAATTCGCACAACAAAAGAAAAGACTGCTTTCAAGCTAAAGCGGTTGCATCATTGAATGACCGCGCTCTTTCATGCAGTACCTGATTGCTATGTCATCCGCAAATTACCCGCAAATGCACATCGATATTGTTCAATTTACTTTTGCTTACTTTAGTATCCGCAAATGGTAATCACCCTAGAAACACCTTCTTATCAGCTCAAATGCAGCACTGGGGGTCAAGGGGTCGCAGGTTCAAATCCTGTCAACCCGACCAGAAACTCGAAAGCCGTCATTTGGACGGCTTTTTATATGCTCGCATCATACGCCATCGGAGTAAAACGAAGACCGTTCATGTTTATAGATGTGACCTTCGGGTCGCAGTGCGAGCACTCCCAAAACCCTGCCTTCGCAATGGTACCATCCAAGCGGTGCGAGGTGCCGACAACGAAAGACCTCGATACCCAATCGGTGAACGGTAGGTACAGAAATCCTGCATGAAACGTCATCGGGGCAGGAGAATTCTGCATGCAGAACGGAAGGGCTTCCAAAAACGTCGGCGAGCGGCGGCAAAGGCTCTTTCCCGCTGGTCAGAAACTTTGCCGAAATGAATTGTGCACCTGAACAAAATCAGTGATAATGCAGCCTTCCGCACGTGCGGGCAGCGAAGCAGTTCGAGTTTTTTGGCACGTCCGATGCGGATAAACGGGCCGTGTGCGCCGATACGCGGCGGCCAACCGATTTCGAAGGAGGCACTACCATGAGCGGTGACAACGTAGTATTGGCAAGGAGCACGGAGAACGCGCCGGTAAGCCCCTTGTATTCGCAAACCGTGGCTTTCTCGCACTACAACAACCTTTCTATGCAATTGCCTTTGGATCCAAGCACAGGTGCTCTGGTTGCGGGCGGCATTCGCGAGCAGGCCGAGCAGTGCTTCGAGAACATACAGGCTATCGTGGAAAGCATCGACCACCGCATGACCGACGTCGTGCGGATAACCGTGTTCGTAACCGACATCAAAGACGTCGACGTCGTTGACGATGTATACCGCGCATGTTTCCCGACCTATGTACCGGCCCGTACGGTCGTCGCCGTTGCCGCCCTGCCCATGAACGCGCCCGTAGCGGTCGAAGCCCTCGTTTCCAACGGGGAAGGCACCATTCCGAACGCGCCGCAGGCAGGCGATCTCGTCAAGTACGTCAACAACACCGATGCGGCACCGCTGTGCGATCTCTCTTCGCAGACGGTAGCGTTCTCCCATTACAACAACCTTTCGGCTCAGCTGCCCATCGATCCGCAATCGGGGCAGATCGTGCCAGGCGGTATCAAAGAGCAGACGGCTCAGTGCTTGAAGAACGTGAAGGCGATTCTGAACAGCATCGACGTACCGTTCGACGATATCGTCAAGGTTACCGTCTTCGTTCGGGACATCTCCGATCTCGAAGCTGTCGACGAAGTGTATTCGACCTTCTTCCCCGATTCGGGTATCGCGCGCGCCGTCGCCTACGTACCTGCCCGCACGGTCGTCGAGGTAGCCGATCTGCCGCTGCACGCGCTCGTGCAGATCGAGGCGGTCGTCTCGCACGGGGACGGAACGCCCCCGCAGGCCGTAGAAGACCGCCACGGCCTGATCATCGAGGCGAACAACACCGACAACGCGCCGAAAAACCCGCTTGCAACACAATCGGTAGCCTTCTCGCACTACAACAACGTCTCGGCTCAGCTGCCCCTCGATCCGAAGACCGGCGAGCTTGTCGAGGGTGGCGTTGGAGAGCAGGCAGAGCAGTGTCTGAGAAACATCAAGGCGATCATCGAAAGCGTCGGCCACCGCATGGAAGATGCGGTCAAAGTGAACATCTTCCTTGCGAACATCGGCGACCTCGATGCGGTGAACGACGTGTACCGGACGTTCTTCCAGAACGGCACGCCCGCTCGCAGGGTCGTAGGCACGTCGGCTTTGCCGTACGGCGCCCTGGTTCAAATCGACGCGATCTTCGGAAACGCCGAGGGGACACCGCCTGTGGCATAACCGTCGATCACTTGGAAAACGGCTAGGAGCCGTCTGCTGCTTCGTTGTTGGCTACTTGCTCAACGCGCGCGGATACGCGAGCCGCATGAGTTTGCTCGAGAGAAAAACCGCCCTTACAACCGTTCGGGGCGGTTTTTTTGTTAGCGCTAAACCCTTTCGCAACGAGCGTGCGGTTGCGTGGTGTACTGCTGGTGTAGTGCGCTTGCTACCATGGCGTCTGGTGAAATATTGAGCAAATGCGAGCAGTACCAGTAGCGGCAACGATAACCGCTTCTGGTACTCGCCAACAGGAAGGAGTTACCATGACGAAGGCGCGTACTAAGAAGATCAAAGGGGGGGGGTGCTCTGTTCATAGCGGCGGTTTTAGTGTTGTCGCTGATCCCCGCAACGAAGGCGTGGGGAGCTAATTACGATATAGTCGGGCCAGTGGCAGGAACTGGTGATAATGGCACGTGGATCGCCAACCGGCCTGTTGTAGAGGGCGACGTTTTCGTGAATGGCAATCGCCCTTTGACCCAAGTCACCTACCAAGATCACAATGGACAGGAAATCGAGACCGTAGCTGCTAGCTATCCTTACACTGTAGAAAGCAAGGCAGATGAGGTTACCTACACCAGGTGGAAGGCTAACCTTTTCGAGGATGGCGCTGAATCATGGCGACTCGAACTTACAGGTGTTGCGCCTACGTACAACATCACGGTCAACAAGAGCGGCCTCCACGGCGCCAAGCTGGATGTTGTCCCGAATGACGCAGTAAGACTCGGGGGCGAGATCTCCCTCAACATCTTCCCCGACGACGGCCAGCCCTTCGAGAATGCCCCGGAGATTACCGTAACGGGGATGAAGGACGTAGAGATAGCTCCCATGTGGGTGAGTGGAACCGATGCCAACTGCTATCTCGCCAAATACAAGAACCCTACCGGCGACGTTACCATCACGGTGTCGGGCGGCACTGCGTCGGCCCCGTACACCGCGTCTCTCAGCACCGATAACCTCAAGGGCGCGACCGTCAAGCTCGACAAGGAGGCCTACATCCAGCCCGACGACCTCGTGAAGGTCACCATCAAACCGGACAAGAACAAGCGCTTCGACGCCGCCCCGACGATGACCGTGGATGGTGCCACCGTCAAGTACGCGCTGCAGAAGTTCCCGGACGGCTCCTATATCGGCACCATCTCTGAGTTCACGAAGGACGCCGTCGTCACGGTCGAGGGCGAGGCCGTGGACGCCTGGACCGCGAAACTCGACATCGCGGGCCTTACGGGCGGCAAGGCCTACCTGAATCCAGACAACGGCTTCGGCCCCGACTCGGAGTCCCTGCTCACTGTGGTGTTTGATGGCGATAAAACAGTCGTCACCGAGCCGAGCGTCGAGGTTACCGGCGCGAAGTGGAAGTTCGTGCGCAAGGACGGCGACAACACCTACGTGTACCTAGTCAGCGGCTTCACGGGCAACGCCACCATCAAGGTGACCGGCGAAGCCAATAAAAGCGACTCTGCCAAGCATGACATTAAGGTCGATGGCAGCGGCACCCATCAGGTAGGCAGCGGCAGCGCTCTCACCTTCACGTGTTCGCTTCCCTTGGAGGATCTATTGCGGGTGCTCGTTGACGGCAAGGTTGTTGACCCGAAGAACTACGATGCGAAATCGGGTAGCACTATCATAACTTTGAAACCAGCCTACTTGGATACGCTTTCTTCAGGCAAGCACACGATCATGCTTGCTTACACGGGCGATCGTGAGGCTTCTCTTGACTTCACCGTAACCAAGAGCATTGGCGGTGGCGATGCCGACGATGCCAAGCTTGCAGAGACCGGCGACCCCTTGGATGCAGCTCCTCTCGCAGGTGCGCTTGGCATGTCTGTCGTAGCCTTGGCAGGTGCCGCAGCTCTTCGCCGCAAACACAGCGCCTAATAGCTGATCCCAGCTGCGCCACCTGGATTTTTCCCGCCGCCCGAGAAACGCTCTCGGGCGGCTTTTTTCGTGCACGGTTCGCTGGTGCATGCCGATGATCGTGCCATATGGCACGATTGTTGCTCGGAAAAGGGCAGGGCGAAGGTAAGCCGAAAGCTCGCTTTTTCGATAACCCCACGTCAGAGGCTCACGGCTTTTCGCACCTTCTGAAAGCCGATTCCAAGATCGTGCCATATGGCACGATTGTTGCTAACCGAGGGGGTTTGTTCGTACGTCTCGAATAACCGGTCCAGTGGTACGGCTTCCGCTATCCCTGCCCGGTGTGCGGAACACCTGGCGTAAGGGCTTCTCGCCCGATGATGACGGGACGATTGCCGTTCGGTTTTCAGCTGAAAACGAGCCGCATACGGGATAGGTACGAATGCCGTTTCTGCTCATTCGCTTGCAGCCGCCGCACTACCATAAGGTATGCACTGAGCAAACCGACAAACGGAAAGGAGCGAGAACATGAGCATTATCGTATGGATCGTGATCGGCGGACTCGCAGGCTGGGTAGGCAACATGATCATGAAGAGCGACGGCGGACTGGTCAAGAACATCGTGACGGGCATCATCGGGGCCTTGATAGGCGGGTTCGTCATGAGCTTCTTCGGCGCCACCGGATTCACTGGATTCAACATCTGGTCGTTCGTGGTCGCGCTTATCGGATCGATCATCCTCATCGCGATCATCAACCTGTTCACAGGAAGGCGCACTGCTTAACCCTTCTCGGCAGTGCCTTCCGAACAGATAGGCAAAAGAAAACGGCCCTTAAGGGCCGTTTTCTTTATAGTATGTTCAATGAGCTTAGATGGTGCGAACCTGGGTTGCCTGGTTCTTGCCGTTGGAACCCTTGGCGATCACGAATTCGACCTGCGCGTGCTCTTCGAGATTTTTGAAGCCGTCGCCCTGGATCTCGCTGAAATGAACGAAGAGGTCTTCGCCCTGTTCCTGAGAGATGAAGCCGTAACCTTTTTCAGAGCTAAACCACTTGACTGTACCTGTTGACATGTAAACCTAACTTCCTACCCCGCAGGGCAATGCTGGTAACGCTTGCAACCATGTTGAACGCGTTGCCGATAAAAGCGGCCCTTTGCCGCGTACACGAGTCTACGCCCCTTTGCGGTGTAGCGGGGGAGCGCGGCGATAATGACGCAGGTCCACACGAGATGAACACTTCTTCAAGATGGCTAAGCCTGCTTTTCAAGTCGCACAAGGGCTGCTGTTCAAGGTGGCCAAGCGGCTGCTCTGCAAGTCCAAGGGCTGCTCTTCAAGTCACACAAGCGGTGCTCTGCAAGATGTCCACGCGACTGCTGTGAGAGGTGGCCAAAGGACAGCAGCATTGTTTTCACGGGATTTTTCACGGGATCGAGCGGCACCATTGCGGTGCAGGCGGTACGGGAAAGTTTATCTTACCCGCATACTTCGATCGCATCGCCTGAGCGCACGGTTCCACCTGCAAGTACTTTGGCGAATACGCCTTCGCGGGGCATGATGCAGTCGCCCATGGTGTGGTAGATCGCGCAATGGCTGTGACATTGTTTGCCGATCTGCGTTATCTCCAAAAGGATGTCGTTGCAGGCAAGCTTCGAGCCGACGGGCAGCGTCTTCACGTCAATACCCTCGACGATGAGGTTTTCGCCGAACGAGCCGTCAGTCACGTCGGCCCCGCGCGCTTTGAAATCCTCGATGCTCTCGAAGGACAGCAGGCTTACCTGTCGGTGCCAGGCTCCGGCGTGGGCGTCGCCGACGATACCGAAGTTCTCCTGGACGATCGCCGAACCGACGTTTTCTTTCTGCACGCCCTTCACATCGCTCACGCATACGGCCTTTACGGTTCCCATCGCAGATCCTTTCTTGACTGAAATAATCTCATCCCAGAATAGCTAAACCAATATCCTAGCATAACTCTAGGTTATTAGGAAGACCGATCGAACGCCGTCCACCTCCGATAATCGACCGATCCAGACGAAAAGGCTACCGCCGAAATCCCGTTGACCGATTAAAAACCCCACGTCTTGGGCATCGTGATTGCCCGAGGTTTCTTCTTTGTTAGAGTTGCGGTGGCGGCGTAAGTCGCCTTTATTGTAAGGAAGCACTTTTCATCGAAGGGGGAAGCCACGTGGGTATGCTTGGATTTTTAATCCTTTTCCCGCTGGTTGTTGCGGCGATACTGCTTATCGTCAAGAACAATCAAGCGCGAAAAGTGATTGTCAGCGTTTCGGCTCTCGTAATCGGCCTCGCATCCGTGCTGCTTGTCGCAACCTATCTTGGGGCGGGGGGCGTGTACTTCGAGTACACCTCGCCAATCATCGACTACGTCTGCACGGGCATTAGCATCCTGATAGCCGTTGTCATACTCGCCTACGGTATCAAGTACAAAAACGTGCTTGCATCGGTGCTCGCCGTCATCCAGGTAGTCGGCACGCTCGTGCTCGAATTCGGGTTCGCCCACCATGTAACCGTCGCCTACGGGCTCTATCTCGACTCATTGTCGCTTCTGATGGCGCTCATCATCGGCATCGTCGGCTCGGGCATCTGCGTGTATGCGATCGGCTACATGGAAGACTTCCAGAAGCACCATGAAGACGAGCCCGACCGCCGTCCGACGTTCTTCGCGCTCATGTTTTTGTTCCTCGCGGCCATGTTCGGCATCGTGTTCTCCAACAACATGATGTGGCTGTTCGCCGCATGGGAAATCACGACGGTCTGCTCGTTTCTGCTCATCGGCTACACGAAGACCGACGAAGCGATCAAGAACGCCTTCCGCCAGATCATCATGAACATCCTCGGTGGCCTGGGATTCCTCGCCGCCCTGTACTTCATGGTCATCGGCTTAGGCACGCTTTCGTTCGTCGATTTCATCGTGTTCGGTATTCAGAATCCGGGCGTCGTCATCCTGCCGGTTACCTGCCTCGCGTTCGCGGGCATCACGAAAGCCGCGCAGATGCCGTTCCATTCGTGGCTTTTGGGTGCCATGGTCGCCCCGACCCCCACAAGCGCGCTTCTGCATTCCTCCACGATGGTGAAGGCGGGCGTGTTCATGCTCGTCAAGCTCGCTCCCATCTTCTTCGCGGGAACCGCATCCTCGCAAGGCAACTTCATGACCGCCATACCGAGCCTCATGGTCGTGCTCGTCGGCGGCATCACGTTCGCCCTCTGCTCGTTCATGGCCATCTCGCAGAGCAACGCCAAGCGCGTGCTCGCGTACTCCACGATCGCGAACCTTGGCCTCATCACGGCCTGCGCGGGCGTTGGCACCCCCGAAGCGGTATGGGCCGCCACCTTCCTCGTCCTGTTCCATGCGATCGCCAAATCGCTTCTGTTCCTCTGCGTTGGCACGGCTGAGCACCATATCGGCAGCCGCGACATCGAGGACATGGACCTCATGTTCGAGCGCATGCCGCGCCTCGCCCGCTTCATGATGCTCGGCATCATGTGCATGTTCATCGCGCCGTTCGGCATGCTTATCGCCAAGTGGGCCACGCTCGTTTCGTTCGTCGACACGGGCAACATCGCGCTCATCATCCTGCTCGCGTTCGGTTCTGCAGCCACGTTCATGTTCTGGGGCAAATGGCTCGGCAAGCTCTCTGGCATCGCCGCCGAACCCGAGAACGTGGAAATGACCGTGCACCGCTCGGAATGGGTATCGATCGCGCTCATGGCCGTGCTCGTGATCGCCTGCTGCATCGCGATCCCCGCCATCTCATGGGCCATCGTCGAACCGTACATCTACAGCGTCTACGGAACCGTCGCCATGGGCATTGCGGCCGACAACCTCTGGATTGCGAGCGTCGCCGTCGTGTTCATCGTCATCGTGCTGTTCGCCGGCATCGGCAAGAGCAAGGCGCGCAAAGTCGACGTGTACCTTTCGGGCGTCAGCATCGACAACAAGGAGCGCACGTTCCAAAACTCGCTCTCCCAGGAGACGAAGGCCACGTCGCGCAACATGTACCTCGATTCCATCTTCGGCGAAAAGCTCATCGCGCCGGTCGGCACGATCATGTGCACGTTTCTGATCGTCGCGGCTCTGGCGGTTGCAGCCGTCGCCGCTGTCAGCCTACCGGGCTTGTTGTAAGGAGGCTGACATGAATATCATCGCCGTTATCATCGCAACCATAGCCTTCGCCGTCATCGCCCCTGTGCTCGGATGCCTGCTCGCCGGTCTCGACCGCAAGATATCCGCCCGCATGCAGGGCAGGGTGGGACCCCCGCTGCTCCAGCCCTACTACGACGTGCGCAAGCTCCTGTCGAAGGAAAACGTAAGCGTCAACTCGTCCGAGGGCGCCTACATCACATGCGCGCTCGTGTTCACCATCCTCGCCGGCGGTATCTTCTTCAGCGGCGGGAACCTGCTCATGAGCGTGTTCGTGATCACGCTGTCCGCTCTGTTCTTCATCGTGGCCGCCTACTCCACGCGCTCGCCCTATGCCGAAATCGGCGCCGGACGTGAGACGCTGCAGGTTATGGCGTACGAGCCCATGGTGCTCTTCATGGCCGTCGGGTTCTTCATGGCCGCAGGCACGTTCGACACCGCAGGCGTGTTTACGCTCGATGCTCCCATCATCACGAACATCTGGCTCGTGTTCTTGGGTTTTCTGTTCATCCTCACGATCAAGCTGCGCAAGTCGCCGTTCGACCTGTCGTACTCGCACCATGCCCACCAGGAACTTGTCAAGGGCATCACGACCGAGATGAGCGGACCGACGCTTGCGAAGGTCGAGATCATGCACTGGTGCGAGAACATCCTGTTCCTCGGATGGACCGGCTTGTTCTTCGTGTGGGGCAACCCGCTCTCGCTCGTGCTCGCCGTCGTCGCCGTCATCGTCATCTACTTTTTGGAAATTTGGATCGACAACAACTTCGCTCGCGTCAAGTGGCAGGCCATGCTCAAATCGGCATGGGTCGTGGCGCTCGTCGCCGGCGGCATCAACATAGCCGTCCTCGCGTATCTGTAAAGGAGGTATGCATATGTCTTACGCAACAAAATCGCCGTGGGTCATCCACTACGACGGATCGAGCTGCAACGGCTGCGACATCGAAGTGTTGGCGGCGCTCTGCCCCGGATTCGATGTCGAGCGCTTCGGCATCATCAACACAGGCAATCCTAAGCACGCCGACATCTTCTTGGTCACCGGTAGTGTGAACGAGCAGAACATCAAAGTCGTGCAGGAGATATACAACCAGATGGTCGAGCCCAAGGTAGTTGTCGCCTGCGGCATCTGCGCGTGCTCGGCAGGCATCTTCCACGACTGCTACAACGTTATCGGAGGCGTCGACCAGGCGATCCCGGTCGATGTGTACGCGCCAGGATGCGCGGTGAGGCCCGAGGCGATCATCGACGCCGTGGTGCAGGGCTTGGGCATCTTGGACGAGAAGGCCAAGGCCCTCGAGGCGAAGAAGAAAGGAGCTTAACATGGCTTTGCAGACAGAGTTCCTTCCCCTCGAGCTGGCCGACGTGAAGCAGCTAGCCGCCGACATGAAGGAGCGCGGCTACCGCTACGTGCAGATGCTCGCCGTGAACACCGACGACGGCTTGGATTTGCAGTACGCCTACATGCTCGGCTCCGACCTGAAGATGTACACCGTCAAGGGCATCCAAAAGGGGACGAAGGTTCCTTCCATCACCGATATCTACCTCGAGGCGTTCGTGTTCGAGAACGAGGTCCACGACCTGTTCGGTGCCGAGATCGAGGGCATCGCGATCGACTTCGGCGGCAAGTTCTACCACGTGGCCATGTCAGAACCCATGACGGTCATCTCGCCTGCGCAGAAGGAGGCGCGCGAGAAGGCAGCCAAGCTGGCTGCGGCGAAAGCGGCAAAGGAAAAGGGCGCTTCGGGCGGCGAGGCCGAGGACATGGAGGCAAAGCTCGCCGGCATGGATCCCGAAAAAGCCGCGAAGGTACGCGCCGCCATGGAGGCGAAGGCCAAGAAGGTAGCGGCTGCGGCTGAGGCTGCCAAGGCCGACAAGATCGCGAACCTCGATCCCGAGAAAGCGGCGAAAGTCAAAGCCGCCATGGAGGCCAAAGCCGCACGCGAAGCGGCCAAGAAAGAAGCTTCAGCCGCTGCGGAGCCTGCCGCAGCCGACCAGAAAGAAGGTGAGTAGCATGGGAAAGGCAACCGTCATCCCGTTCGGTCCCCAGCACCCGGTACTGCCCGAGCCGCTCCACCTCGATTTGGTCGTCGAGGATGAGACGGTCATCGAGGCGATCCCGCAGATCGGATTCATCCACCGCGGCCTCGAGAAGCTCGTCGAGACGCGCGACTACAACCAGTTCATCTACGTTGCCGAGCGCATCTGCGGCATCTGCGCGTTCGGCCACTCCATGGGCTACGCCGAAACCGTCGAGCGCCTCATGGGCATCGAGATCCCCAAGCGCGCCGAGTACCTGCGCGTCATCTGGCACGAACTCTCCCGTATCCACTCCCATGTGCTGTGGATGGGGCTTGCCGCTGACGCGTTCGGTTTCGAGAGCCTGTTCATGCATTGCTGGCGTCTGCGCGAGCGCGTGCTCGACGTGTTCGAGAAGACTACGGGCGGCCGCGTCATATTCTCCGTCGTCAAAGTGGGCGGCGTGGTGCGCGACATCGACGCCTCGCAGTTCGAGCATATGAAATCGACGCTCGAGGGCATCAAGGACGAGTATGCGCAGATATGCAACGCGTTTCTCAAGGATTCGTCGGTCAAGAACCGCACAGCCGGGGTCGGCTACATCAGCGAGCAGGACGCGCGCGATCTGTGCATGGTCGGACCGTTCGCCCGCGCATCCAACGTCAACAACGACGTGCGCAGCATCGGAAACGGCGGCTACGGCGATCTCGCCGATTTCCAGCCGGTCCTCGATACGCAGGGCGATTGCTACGCGCGCGTGAAGGTGCGCGCCCTCGAAGTGCTCCAATCGATCGACATCATCGAAGAGATGATCGCGAAGATCCCTGCAGGCGACATCGACGTTCCCGTGAAGGGTTCGCCCGTCTTGGGCGCGGAAGCCGCCAACGTCGTCGAGCAGCCGCGCGGCGAGTGCTACTACTATGCGCGCGGCAACGGGACGAAGTACCTCGAGCGCATGCGCATGAGAACGCCCACCTCCCAAAACCTTGCGGGCATGACGACCGCGCTTGCAGGATGCGACCTCGCTGATGTGAACATGATCGTGCTTACGATCGATCCTTGCATCAGCTGCACGGAAAGGTAGGGCAGCATGGGAAGCTTCAAACTGGGAAAGATGACGTTCGGCTCGATGTTCAAAAAGCCGGAGACGATCCTGTATCCGGTGGAAACGAAACCCGCCCCTGCGGGACTCAAAGGCCATATCGTCAACGACATCGATGCGTGCATCTTGTGCGGAATCTGCCAGAAACGATGCCCGACCGGGGCGATCGAAGTCGACAAGCCGGCCGGTACCTGGTCGATCAACCGCTTCAGATGCGTACAGTGCGGCAGCTGCGTGCGCGAGTGCCCGAAATCGTGCCTTTCCATGGATCCGTCGTACACGCCGCCCGCTGCTGAGAAGTACGTCGACGTCGTTTCGAAAGTTACGGCAACAGAAACGGAAAAAACTGCGAAGGAAACCGAGTAACCGAAGAAACCTGCTAGAATGAATGCCGGTTGGCATCGAGCCAGCGCGAGCATCCATAAGCGGAATGCATCGGATACGTTATACGAACAGTAATCGGACCGGGCCCGTGGAATGCGGGCCCGGTTTTACGTTTGAGAAAGAAGAGGCATGGCGAAGGATACGGACAAGCAGATTGCAGACGGTTCTGGAGAGCCTGTCTCTAACAGGGTATTCACCGTCCCGAACGTGATATCTGCAATCAGGCTGTGCATGATCCCGGTGTTTTTCGTGCTTCTCATGGAAGGCTACGACATCCTCGCGACGTTCATCTACGCCCTCGCAGCGGGGACCGACTGGATCGACGGCCAGATCGCGCGCCGAACGCATACGGTATCGAAGCTCGGACAGCTGCTCGATCCCGCAGTGGACCGGCTGCTCATGATCGCGGGCGTGCTCGGCCTGCTTATGGTAGGCAGGCTCCCGATCTGGATCATCGTCGTCGTACTGGCGCGCGATCTGCTGCTTCTCGCAGGGGGCGCGTTTCTTCTCAGCAAGTACAAAATCAGGGTCGCCGTCATCTACGCAGGCAAGGTCGCGACAACACTGCTCTTCGTCGGATTCGCGGGCCTGCTGCTCAACTGGCCGCTCATTCCCGGCGCGGGCCTCATCGACGTTGCATGGCTGCCCGGCCTGAACGCGGCTGCGGTATCGTGGGGCATTTGGTTCGTGTACGCGGGCCTCGTGCTCGGCCTGGCAACCACGGTGTACTACGTATCTGCGGCCATCAAAAAGATGAAAGCTGCCCGAGACGACGAAGCGGTCTAGCCTGTGGTTCAGAAGCGAACACCGAATTCCGGTAAAGCCGGGCGTAAGGCTCCTGGCGGATCCGTTAATCCCGCACCCCGTCATCGCGGGGCGTCGTCTGCGAAGGCGAAGCGGGATGCGGGCCCATCGGGCCGGCGGTCTGCGCCCTCGCGCACGCAAGGCGCACGCCGCGCGATGCCCGGATCGCACAACCCGCTCGGGCAAACGACGCTTTGGACCAAAGAGCCGAACAAGAATTCCGGCGCATCGGGCTTCGCGGGTGCGCTCAAGACGTTCTTCTTGACTCTCGGCGGCATAGCGGCCATGGTGTTTTCCGCACTCGGCAGGTTCTTCGGGTTTCTGTTCCACACTATCGCCCGAAGCAAAGCGGCCGTCATCGCGGTCGCAATCGTCGTTTTCTTCGGAACGGCCTTCGGTATCGATTTAGCTGTGAACTGGGGGAAGGTGTATCCCGGGGTTACGGTAGGGGAGGTCGATCTCAGCGGTAAATCCGTCGAAGAGGCGCGCGATCTGCTCGAGTCGACGTATGCGCCCCGTCTCGCCAACAAAGAGGTGCTTATATTCGCCAACGAGGAAGCAAGCGAAGACATCGAGGCTGCACTCGCGAAAGCCGAGAACAATGCGCTTGCCGAACAGCAATCGGTTGACGAGGCGAAGGCGAACAAGGTGCTTTGGACGGCCGATGCGGCTTCGCTTTCGGCTACCTTCGATGCCGAGGGGCTGGCCTTCCGCGCGTTGGCCGTTGGACGCGAGGAGGGCGGGGTAGTCGCGCGCATTGATGCGCTTCTGTTCGGCGAGCACCTTAAGCCAACGGCAACGTTCGACTGGCAGGCGATCGACGGACTTGCGGAGGAGATCGATGCCGCCATCGGGCAGGTCCGCATGAACTTCGATATTCTTGTCAGCGACGGTGTGGCGCGCATCACCGAGGGGCGCGACGGCAACATGGTCGACAGAGAAGCGCTCGAAGCGGAGCTCAACGATGCATTTTTATCCGAGGCGGGTGAACGGGCGGTCTTTGTGGCCCACACCGAGTATGCCCCCATCCAGATATCGCGTGACGAGGCGCAGCGCGTATGCGATCTCGTGAACAAAACGATATCCGAGGGCGCAACGTTTTCCTACAAAGGGACTGTTTGGGAAGCGTCGGCAAGCGATATCGGATCATGGGTGAAAACGCGTGTTGTCGGCGAAGAAAATGCGTATGCGCTCGAGCCCTACCTCGATCAGAGCATCGCCAAGGGCATCGTGATCAACCACCTCAAATCGACGTTCGACGGCGATGCTATCAAGGTGACGTTCGAAATCGCGGGCGACGAGCAGATCGTGCATACCGAAACCGATGAGACCATCCCCGTTGCGGGCCAAGCGGTCAGCGACCTCGAACGCGCGTTGTTCGATGCGTCTTCCGATTCCGCGCAGTCCGGCTCTGCGCCGATCATCGAGGTGGGGGAGAAGAAGGTGCCCGATACCATGCCGCTTTCGGAGGCGCTCGAGAACGGCGTCATCAGCTCGATCGCCACGTTTACGACCGAATACACCGCCGAACCCTCCTCGCGCCAGCACAACATCCACCTTGGAGCCGACCTGCTCAACAACTCAATCATCAAAGCAGACGGAGGAACCTGGTCGTTCAACGACACGTCGGGAGACTATAACGAGGAGGCAGGTTTCCAGGGCGCGGGAGCCATTCTCGACGACGAGTTCGTCGATGCGATCGGCGGTGGCATCTGCCAGGTAGCAACTACCGTGTTCAACGCCGTGTACGATTCAGGGTTTCCGGTCGTCACCCGGCACAACCATTCCCTCTACATTGCAAGCTACCCGGCGGGGCGTGATGCTGCAGTAGCTTACCCCGACCTCGATCTCGTCTGGAAGAACGACAGTCCCTCGGATGTGCTTCTTGCGATGAGCTACACCGATACCACCGTGACGGCGACCCTCTACGGCGTCAATCCCGAATACCAAGTGGAAACGAGCATCGGCGAATGGCAGGAAGGCGAGAAGTTCAAAACCAAGACGAAAGTCGACGAGAACCTCGCTCCGGGTACCAGTTATGTGAAAACGGTCGGGACCGACGGCCGAAAGATATCGATTGTGCGCATGGTCAAGGATAAAAATGGCACAATACTGCATGAGGATCTTTTCTCTTCGACATACAGTCCGATAAACGAAGTAAAAATTGAGGGACCGCCCGTCAAGGAGCAAACCGGGGAAGAAAAGAACGACCAGAGTGAATCAAGCGCCGGACAAGGCGGCGCCGAAAGCAACGGGAACGCATAGAAGCGAAAGAAGGTACGAACCAGTGTATTACCAGCCAGATATCGAGACCATGCCGATCGAGCAGCTCCGCGAGCTTCAGCTTGCACGTATGCAGTGGTCGGTCCAGCACGCCTTCGACAACATCGAATTCTACCGCGCCTCCTTCGAAGCGGCCGGCGTCGAACCGGGCGACCTCAAATCGCTCGACGATTTGGCGAAATTCCCGTTCGTGGTCAAGCAGGACATGCGCGACGCCTATCCGTTCGGGTTGTTCGCCGTGGGGCAGCGCGACGTTGCACGAATCCACGCCTCGTCGGGCACGACCGGCCAGGCAACGGTTGTCGGCCATACGGCAAGTGATTTGAAGAACTGGGGTGATTGCTTTGCCCGCGGCATTTACATGGTGAACGGCGGCCCCGAATCGACCATTCAGGTTTCGTATGGCTACGGGCTGTTCACCGGCGGTCTCGGAGCGCATGCAGGCGGCGAGGCGGTTGGCTGCTCGGTTATACCTACCTCGTCGGGCAACACGAAGCGCCAGATCCAGATGATGAAGGATCTCGGCACCGACATACTCGCGTGCACGCCCTCCTACGCGCTGCTCATCGCCGACACGGCCATCGAGATGGGCTACGATCCTGCAGCGGACTTCAAGATATCAGCCGGTATCTTCGGTGCCGAGCCCGCCTCCGAGAGCATGCGCGAGGACATCCGTACGAAGCTCGGCATCCAGTACTGCGACGTGTACGGGCTTTCCGAGGTGATGGGGCCAGGCGTCGCCATGGAGTGCGCCGCTTCGAACGGCCTCCATGTGGCCGAAGACCACTTCTTCGCCGAGATCGTCGATCCCGACACGCTGAAGCCTCTTCCCGATGGCGAATGGGGCGAGCTCGTGTTCACCACGCTTACCCGCGAGTGCTGCCCGCTCATCCGCTACCGCACCCGCGACGTGACGCGCATCATCGCCGAAGAGTGCAGCTGTGGACGCACGCACCGCAAAATCGACCGTATCGTGGGCCGCACCGACGACATGCTGATCATCCGCGGCGTGAACGTGTTCCCGTCCCAGATCGAGCACGTCATCGTAGGGTTCCCCGAAATCGCGGCGCAATACCAGATCGTCCTTTCCACCAAAGGCCCGCTCGATCACGTGGAGCTTCAGGTGGAAACCGTGCCCGAGTTCCCGTTCGACGAAATCCGCAAGCTCGAAGAGCTCAAGGGGCGCCTTGCCTCCGAGCTTAAGAGCAACTTGCAGATCGCCGTCGATATCAAGATCGTCGAGCCGAAGACGATCGCCCGGAGCGAGGGCAAGGCGAAGCGCATAGTGGACTTAAGAGAAGGGAAGCAGGCATGATTTCTCAGCTGACGGTATTCCTCGAGAACGAAAAAGGCCGCTTGGCCAGCGCATGCCGCACCATCGCCGATGCGGGCATCAACATGAGCGCACTGTTTTTGGCCGATACGACCGATTTCGGAGTGGCCCGCATATTCTGCGATACGCCCGAAGCGGCAGCCGATGCGCTTGAGCAGGCGGGATACCGCGCAACGCTCACGCCCGTCCTCGCCGTCAAGGTTCCCAACCGCCCAGGCGGGCTCGCCGATCTGCTCGAATTCTTCAACGAGAACGACGTGAACATCGAGTACGGCTATTGTTTTTCCGTTAACCAAGACTACGCCATTGACGTGCTCAAGGTGAGCGACCATAGTATTGAGGACGCATTGGGAGAAGCGGGCTTCGAGCCTGTAGCACCGGAGGAAATCTACGCAATTGACTAACGGGTACGCACATCTCAAGAAACAACCCTTCACCTGGTACGCGAGCTTCCTAGCTTGCGTACTTGCATTGACGCTCGCTCTGTCGGCGGCCGTGCCCTCGGGTGCGTTTGCCGATGTTCGGAAAGCAGACGTCGTATTGGGCCTCAGCGTCGATTCGCGCGGGCTTTCGGTGGCGCAATGCCCGAGCATCGATGCCGAATACGCGCTTGTCATGGACGCGGCAGGCACCGTGTACTTCGAGCGCAACGCAACCGATCCGACCCAGATCGCCTCGATCACCAAGATCATGACCGCGCTCGTCGCCCTTGAAAGCGCCCCGCTCGACACTGTCGTCGTCACAAGCGCCCGAGCGGCTACGGTCGGCGAATCGTCGGCTTCGCTCATCGAAGGCGATACGATGACGCTCGACGTCGCGCTCAAAGCGCTGTTGCTCTCTTCGGGCAACGATGCGGCCATCGCTATCGCCGAAAGCGTCGGCAAGGTGATCGCGGGCGACTCGAATATGGGAGGCGATGAGGCGTATGCGGTCTTCATCGACCGCATGAACACCCGCGCAGCCGAGCTCGGCTGCATCGATACGGTATTCGAGAACCCCCATGGCCTCGATGACGGCATCTGGAAGGGAAGCCATCACAGCTGTGCCTCCGATGTGGGGCTTATGGCCCAGGCGGCTATGAAGGACGAGGTGTTCCGCACCATTGTGGCAACGCCCAACGAGACCATCACCGTTACCCGCGCTGACGGTACGAAGGCCGATCTGTATCTTGAGAGCACCGACGAGATGCTCAAGAATGGTTTCGACGGCGCCTGCGGCATCAAGACCGGTTTCACCGCGCTTGCGGGACCGTCGTTTGCGGGTGCTGCGAACCGCGACGGGGACGAGATGTACGCCATCGTCATCCACTCCACGTCCGAAGCGCAGCGTTTCACCGATGCGCAGACCCTTCTCGACTGGGTCTACGAGCATACTGATGACTACAGGCTCATCAACGCGCACATGACGACGGTGTCGAACGTGAACGGTTCCGCCGAGGTGCCCGTGGTGGCCGAGGTGGCGCATACGGAATGGATCGACTGCACCGTGAAGGCGACGGTGGCGGATCCCGAGCAGACGATCGACATATTCGACCTGAACGGCAACATTAGCCAATCGGTTGAATACGAAACGATCACCGGCAACGTGCATGCGGGCGAGAAGGTGGGTACGCTTACCTTCAAGCAGCGCAACGAGGTCATGGCGACGGTGGACCTCATCGCCGCTGAAGACGTCGAGGCGCCCGACCTGTTTCAGGGGATCGGCGTATGGTGGGATCGCCTGTTCAGAGGTTTCTCGGGACAGCCCAGCGTTGCCGAGAGCGTGCTTCTCAACGAGACGCCGCTTGTGATCGATAAGACCAGCGCACAGTAAACGCACTGGATGCGAGTATACGAACGAGGTAGCAGTATGAGCGATAATTGTCCGATCTGCAGCAATCCTTTGCCAACGGGTGCTGCCGTATGCCCGACGTGCGGGTTCAAGCTGCTTGGATCGACGCAGAGCTTTGCCCCGCTCGAGTTCAGCGGCCGAGATGTGGTTTGTTCCGCTCCGAAGCCGCCCGCGAATGCGAGTTTGCGCATCGTGCGCGGACCCCAGATCGAAACCGTGTTCAAACTCGGGGAAACCGAACTGACCATCGGGAGAAGCCCCCGATGCGACATATTCCTCAACGACATGACCGTATCGCGCGAACATGCTGCAATCGCCCCTGACGGCGCTGGGTACCGCATTTCGGATGCGAACTCCTACAACGGCGTTTGGATCAACAACGAGAGCATCGAGTCGGCTGTGCTTGCAGACGGCGATATCGTTCAGATCGGCGTGTTCTGCCTGCTGTACCAGGTGGGTCCCGAGGCATAGACACCGAGGCGCTGTGCGCAGCGCCGTCATCGAAACGAGACGAGCGGCCGTTCGGTGTTCGCGGGCGGCCTGGAGGGAGTGGATGCGCAGATGGAACTGCTATCCGGCAACGAAGCGATAGCCCAGGGGGCATGGGAGGCAGGTGCGCGCATCGGCGTTGCGTATCCGGGGACCCCCTCGACTGAAACCATGGAAGCCTTTGCGGAAAAGGAAGGCGTGTACGCCGAGTGGTGTCCGAACGAGAAGGTGGCGCTTGAAGTGGGCATGGGCGCCTCGGCGGCCGGTGCCCGCGTGCTCGCCACCATGAAGCATGTCGGCGTGAATGTGGCTGCCGACCCCCTGTTCACAGCTGCCTATACTGGAGTGAGCGGCGGCGTCGTCATACTCGCGGCGGACGATCCGGGCATGCACTCGTCGCAAAACGAGCAGGATTCCCGCTTCTATGCGCTTGCGGCGCGCATGCCGATGCTCGAGCCGTCCGATTCGGCCGAGGCGCTTGCGTACACGCGCGAAGCGTACGATCTGTCCGAGCGGTTCGACGTGCCGTTCCTCATTCGTTCGACGGTGCGCATCTCGCATACCAAGACACCGGTCGAACCCGGGCCGCGTACCGGGCATGATCTCAAGCCGTACGGGAAGGATGCGGGCAAATGGGTGATGATGCCCGCTTTCGCAAAGCCGCGCCGCAAGGTGCAGGATGCTCGGGTAGCTGAGCTCAAGGCATGGGTTGAAATGTGCCCGTACAATACGGTAACCAAAGGAGATCCGAAGATCGGTATCGTGTGCGCAGGGGCTTCCTACCAGCACGTGATCGAGGCTGTTCCCGAAGCGAGCATCCTCAAACTCGGAGTCACCTGGCCGCTACCCAAGGAAAAGCTCGCTGCGTTCGCCTCGTCGGTCGAGGCGTTCTACGTGGTTGAAGAGGCGTCAGACTACCTTTCGACGCAGATCCGCTCGCTCGGCATCGAAGTTTCGCCCGTACCCGGAAAGCCGCTGCCTCTCGACGGGGAGCTCACTCCCGGCATGATCAGAGCGGCGTTCGACAAAGAGGAAGCCGGCCATGCCGATGCGCAGGCCGACGTTCCCGGCCGTCCGCCGGCGCTCTGCGCCGGATGCCCGCACCGCCTCGTGTTCAAAGAGCTCGCGCGCATCAAGGCCATCGTCACGGGCGACATCGGCTGCTACACGCTCGGAGCGCTTCCGCCGTTATCGGCTATGGACACCTGTGTGGACATGGGCGCTTCGATTTCGATGGCCCACGGTTTCGAGCTTGCGCTTGCCGAGGAGAAGCATCGTCCCGTCGTCGCCGTCATTGGGGATTCGACGTTCGCGCATTCGGGCTTGAGTTCGCTTATCAATACGGTGTACAACCGCGGATCGGGAACGGTGTGCATCCTCGACAACCGCACGACTGCCATGACAGGCCAGCAGGGCAACCCCTTCAACGGCATCACCTTGCAGAAGCGCCCCACCCGTGAGCTCGACCTCGAGGGAATCATCCGCGCGCTCGGTGTCGAAGATGTGGCCACCGTCGATCCCCATAGCATGAAAGACGTGCGCAACGCTCTTAAGCAGGCGACGGAGTCCGACGGTCTGTCAGTCATCGTGTTCAGGGCCCCGTGCGTGCTCGTCGACCGCGTGCGCAAGCCGGCCTTCGCCGTAACCGGCGATTGCCGCGCATGCGGCGTGTGCCCGACGCTCGGCTGCCCGGCCATTTCAAAAGATCCGGAAACGGGCGTTGCCGCCATCGACGCGCTCATGTGCATCGGGTGCGGCCAATGCGCCCAGTACTGCGCGTTTTCGGCTATCGTGCCCGCGTCTGATGCGAGGGAAGGAGGCAGTGATGTCCGCTAATCAAACGAATGCCACCACGGTGCTTCTCTGCGGCGTCGGCGGACAGGGCACCATCCTCGCCGCCGATCTGCTCGCGAAGACGGCCATAGCGGCTGGCTTGTCGGTAAAGCTTTCGGAAGTGCACGGCATGTCGCAGCGCGGCGGTGCGGTGACCACGATCGTGCGGTTCGGCGAAAGCGTGCCGTCCATGGTGACCGATCTCGGCTGCGCCGATCGCATCGTCGCGTTCGAGACGACCGAGGCGCTTCGCAATCTTCCGTATCTGAAAGAAGGCGGCTTGTTGCTTGTGAATGACGAGTCGATTAAACCGCTTCCCGTGCTTACGGGCTCAGCCTCCATGCCACAACGGGCTCGAGAGCGGTTGCTTGAGGCAGGGGCGCATCTCATAGAGGCGGGAAGCCTTGCCGTCCAAGCGGGAAGCGCCAAATCCGCCAACGTGGTGCTGCTCGGCGCTTTGGCTGCAGGTATGGCATTCGATCCTGCCGTATGGGAAGAGCAGATCGCCTTGCGCGTTCCGCCCCGTACCGTCGATGTCAATATCGCCGCATTTCGTGCCGGCATGCAGTCTCAAGGAGTGCGCGCATGAGCGTCTCGCAGATCAGCATCTTCCTCGAAAGCCAGCCGGGCCACCTGAAGCGCGTACTCGAGATGTTCGAGGCCGAGTCGATCAGCGTGCGCGGCTACAGCGCATCCGATACCGGCGACTACGGGATCGTCCGCTTCATCGTCGATGATCCCGAGCGGGCGATCACCGCGCTCGAGGCATCGGGTGCGGCCGCTGCGAAAACCGAGGTGCTCGTGGCAAGGCTCACCGACAAGCCGGGCGAGCTCGCACGCTTGGTCGGCGTCATGGCCGACTGCGGTATCAACGTCATCTACAGCTATTCGCTCATCTCCACCTATATTGCGCTCAGTGTAAAAGACATTGCGGCAGCCGAGCGTCTGCTCGCCGACCAGCCGATCGAGCTCATCGGCCAAGACGATCTCAGAAAGCCCGTCGAGGTGGGAGCATGACGAATTTCGCCGACATGCCCATCTTCAACCGCGCAATCGAAACCGCTCCGCGAGAGCGCATCCATGAAATCCAGCTTGAAAAGCTTAAAGCGCAAGTAGCCTGGACCTACGAGCGGGTCGCGTGGTACCGCGAGAAGCTCGATGAGCTCGGCGTTGCGCCGTGCGACATCAAGACGCTCGAAGACGTGCGCCTTCTGCCCTTCACCGACAAGGCGGCGCTGCGCGAAACGTTTCCCTACGGACTTTTCGCCGTGCCGCTCGATGAGGTGATCGAGCTCCATTCGTCTTCGGGTACCACAGGCAAGCCCATCGTCGTCGGGTACAATCCCCACGACATGGAAGTCTGGGCGGAATGCATCGCGCGCTTGGCGCAGATGGCGGGCGTCGTTCCCGGCGACCGCGCCCAAATGGCGTTCGGCTACGGCATGTTCACGGGCGGCTTCGGCCTGCACTACGGGTTGCAGAAGCTCGGATGCATGCTCATTCCGGCCGGGTCGGGCAACACGGAGCGGCATCTTACCATGATGGAGGATTACGGCACCACGGTGCTCATCGCCACGCCGTCCTACGCCATGCACATGTGCGAGGTGGGCGAGAAGCTCGGCTTCGATTGGGAGGCGAGCACACTGCGCGTGGGCCTGTTCGGCGGCGAGCCGTGCCCTCCCAAGCTCAAGCAGGAAATCGAATCGCGCATGCACATCGTGTGCACCGACAACTACGGCCTCACTGAGGTCATGGGACCGGGTGTATCGGGGGAGTGCCTCGCCTCGCGCGACATGCAGCATATTGCCGAGGACCACTTTCTCTGGGAGGTCGTCGATCCGGAAACGGGGGAGCCGGTTGCCGAGGGCGAAGAGGGCGAGCTTGTGCTCACGCCGCTCGACAAGCAGGCGATACCGGTGCTGCGCTACCGTACGCACGACCTGACGCGCGTGATCTGCGAGCCATGCGCGTGCGGGCGTACCCATGCGCGCATGCAGAAAGTGCGCGTACGCTCCGACGACATGCTCATCATTCGCGGAACGAACGTGTTCCCAAGCCAGGTGGAAGACGTGCTCGCGGGCATCGAAGGTGTGACGACCCACTATCGCATCGTCGTCGAAACCGTCGGCGGACTCGACTCCATGACGGTCATGGTCGAGCTCAAGCCCTCGGCGTTCACCGATTCGTTCGAGGAGATGAGCAACTTCACGAGGCGCATCGCCGATAAGCTTAAAGCCGTTCTGCTTGTCGGCGTCACTGTGAAGCTCGTCGAACCGGGCGGCATCGAGCGCAGCTTCGGCAAGACCAAACACGTTGAAGACAAGCGCTTGCGGGAGGCGTAGGCCCGGTGGGTTTTTGCGAAGCGCCGAGCCCGGTTGGCCGGTTCGCCCCGAGTCCGACCGGGCGCATGCACGCGGGAAACGTGTTCGCGGCGCTCATGGCATGGCTTGTGGCCAAGTCGCAGGGCGGCGAGATCGTGTTGCGCATCGAGGATCTCGATCGCGAGCGGTCAAAACCGGAGTTCATCGACTCCATCATGCGCGATTTCGAGTATCTGGGGCTTACCTGGGATCGCGGTCCGTACTTCCAAAGCGACCGGACGGATGCCTACGAAGCGGCATTTCATGATCTCGAAGCCCGAGGCCTTCTGTACCCGTGCTTCTGCACGCGCGCCGACCTTCATGCAGCTTCCGCGCCGCATCGGGGCGAGAAAACGGTTTATCCGGGCACGTGTAGCCGCCTTACGGCCGAGGAATGCATCGAGCGTGCGCGCAAGCGCAGGCCCGCAGAACGGCTTGTCGTGCCCGATGAGGATTTTGCGTTCACCGATCTGATCCAGGGGCCGTATCGCCAAAACCTTGCTTCGGAGTGCGGTGACTTCCTTGTTCGGCGCTCTGACGGAGCGTTCGCCTATCAGCTCGCCGTCGTGCTCGACGATGCCGACGAAGGCGTGAACTCAGTCGTGCGTGGCGTCGATCTTTTGTGCTCGACGCCTCAGCAGCTCTACCTGCAAGATCTGTTCGGTTTCGAGCATCCCGCCTACGCGCATATTCCCCTCATCACAGGCGAGCGCGACCGTCGCCTGTCAAAACGCGACCGCGATGCCGATATGGAAGCGCTGCGGACGCGCTTCAAGACTCCCGAGGCGCTCATCGGCCACATCGCCGGGTTAGCGGGCATCGTCGGTACGTGCGAGCCTGTCGCGCTCGACGAGCTTTTGGAGCGGTTCGATCTCGCTCCGCTTGCAGGCGTCATCCAGGTGCAATGGCGCTGAATGGACTGACCCAATGTTTATGTACTGTACACCCTACGTTGTTTGCGATAAAAATTCTCTATACCAGAAGTATAGCGGAGATAAAATGCCTGATGAATAGTATATAACGTCATCCATATCGCATAATTCTGTCGCAAAACGATGTAGGGTGTACAGTACCTAGTTGAGCGGCCTCAAAAGCGGGTTTACGCGTTCGTCGAACAAAAGCGAGGTAGAGTTACTCTCATATCAGGCCCCTGCGAGTCTCAAGGCAGAACAGGGAACTCTTCGGGGTCTGCTCACAGGACCACCTGCGCCATGCCTCCCATGAGGATAGCTGCGGCGTAGAACGCGCCGAGCGCGATGTTGAGGTTCAGGCATTGCAGCATCGCTTGAAGGCGCGTAGCGGGCGTGAGGGGGTTTTTCCAGAGGGCGCTCGCGGCGGGGTAGAGGGCAACAAGCATGAACGGGATGACGATGAGCCCCGAAGGGAAGAAGACCGCCGAGAACACGACAATGGATGCCGCCCATACGACGATCACCGCGTGATACGCCGTCCGTGCACGCTCGCGGCCCAAAAGTACCGAAAGCGTCTTGCGATCAGCTTCGTTATCTTTTTCGATATCGCACGTATTGTTCGTGAACATGATGAGTCCGATGCCGCAGACAAGCGGAAGCGAAAGCAGCAGCGCAAGCCATGAGAACTCGCCGGTGAGCGCTTGGTAGCAGGCAAGCGGGATGAGGCCGCCCATGGTGATGCCGCTTACGAACTCGCCGACGGGCAGGTACGAAAGCGGGCTTTTACCCGCAGAGTACAACACGATGATGCCCGCCCCCACAAGTCCGATGACGAGCGGGATCCATCCTGCGACGAATATGACGTACACGCCGAGCAGAAACGCCGCGCCGAGGAACCCGATCGCAAGCGCGAGGGCCGCCTTGGGATTCACGTTGTTGTATACGAGCACGGCATCGGTGGGATCGAGTTGGTTCTCGATGCTGTCGGCGCCTTTGACGAAGTCGTAGTAATCATTCAAGGTGTTCACCGATGCCTGCATGAGCACGCAGATGACGAGCAACGCAAGTGCGAGCGTGACAGACAGGCTGCCGACGGTAACGGCAGCAAGCGACACAGCGAACAGCACCGGAAGAATTGCTGCGGGCCAAGTGTGCGGGGCAGCGAGCTGTAGGGCCATGGTGGGGGTGAGCTTGGTATATACGGGTGCGCTATCGGTTTGTCCTGGCGTGTGCACTGATTGTTCCAACCTTGTTCTTCCGCTGTGGTCAACTCGGGTCTTGGGTGTCTGCTGAAGTATTGTACCGCTCTTTGCGGAAAGGCAGCCAGGTTCGCGGCGAGGGGCGGAATCTTTTGAGCGTCTCGCGCTTGAGGATGCCTCCGAGCGAGGCTATGGTGGCGAGGACGAACCGCCTCGTATCGGGATCGAGCTCCCCGCTTTTCCCGACGATTTTCTTGGTGTTGGCGAGAATCTGGCTTTGGAATTCGGCCCAGCTGTTCGCATCGGTCGAAACGAACAGATCGTATATCGTGTCGATGAAGCGCTCGCGCTCCTCGGTGTTTTTACTCCGCAGCCATTCGTCGAGCGCCGCATCGAAGAGCACGGCGCTTTTGTTGAGCGCTTCCTGGCATGCGAAGTCGCCGCATTCGACTTCCCAGCTGAAAGGGTTATGCTGAAATACGGAGAGCGCCGACGAGCGCACGACGCGGTAGCCCGTTCTTCGTTCGAGGATCATGCCGAATGCCGATGACTCCGGAACGGTTTTATTGAGCTTCGCGGCAAACGATGCGTCTTCGATGCGCGGGGAGGGGTCGTCGAGAAACGAGGGACCGTCGTGATTGTAAACGGCTTTGATCCGCTCGTATGCTCGGGCAGGCGCGACGAGTGCGGCGTATTCTGCGAGGTTTCCCCCCTTGGAGTGGCCGCCGACGATAAGCGGGCACTCGGTCGCGGAAGCAACGCCCGAAAGGTAGGCCTCTGCCGATCGCTGCGAGGGGATCACGTGCTTGAAGCACAGGTTGAAATCCTCCTTCCAGCCGGCGAAGCTACCGTCTGTACCCCTGAACGCGATGTACGCATCGCCTTGCCCGAGGAACAGCGTGAGAGCGCTGAACTGCTTTTCGACGACGTTCGAGAACTCGTTCGCATAGAACGCGGCCGTCATCGACCGGTAGCGCCTGCTCGCCATGAGGGCACGCATGAAGTCCTCGGTCTCTTTCGCATCTTCGAGCCAGCTTCCGCTGCACAGCTTCTTCCAATCGCTGAGCGCAACGATGTCGTGAAGCAGCGTCTCGCGCCCGCTCGGTGCCACGGCAACGGCGCCGTGGTCGAAGTCGAAATAGCAGATGACCGAGCACACGAGGCTATCCACCGCACAAAACGGTGATTCAAAGAACGTGCGCTGCTCGTCTTGCAAATACGTTACGATATTACCCATACGTCTATTGTATCCGATCGGGAGATAAGCTATGCGAGTGACTACGACAATCCATGTACGATACGCCGAAACCGACATGATGGGAATCGTCTACCACGCGAACTACCTTCTATACTTCGAAGACGCGAGAACCGAGTTCCTCGAAGCCATCGGCTGCCCGTATTCGGAGCTCGAGGATGCAGGCTACCTGTCGCCGGTGGTGAATGTCGAGCTCGCGTACGGGGCGCCGCTCACCTATGGCGATACGGCGATTGTCGTTACACGCGTTATCGAATCGCGTCCGACCAAGACCGTGTACGCATACGACGTGTACAAGCAGGGACAGGTTATCGGCACCGACAAGCCGTGTTGCACCGCGACCACCACCCATTGCGTCGTCGAAAGGGAAACGTTTAAGCCGAAAAGCATCAAGAAGGTGGCGCCGAAGCTTTACGAGCGCTATCTCGAGGTCATGGAACCGCTCGCTTCCGAGCAGGCCTGCTGAGACTGTTCGGCGGCGATCCCCGCGCTCAGGTGAAAAGCTCCTGGAATGCGCTGGAAATGGGCGATAGAGCCGATCCGTGGTACACGGGCGTTTCGGAACCACGTACGACGATGTGCTCGCAGGTTGCAGGGGTCTCTACCGCTTTCTCCGCCCGTAGCCTTGCGAGCGGCGGCGCGCTCTGCTATGATTGTTCGTTCCGATCATCAACAACCGATCCCGCACGGCGCCCGACGCGAATAACGCGGCCGCCGACACCCTTTGCGGACCCGAGGAGCACCCATGAACGACATGACCATGTCCGGTGCTGATCCGAGTCCCGATCAGCATGAAATGCACGACCCTTTCGAGGAAGAGCGACGCCATCTCAAAGCAACGCTTGCAAAGCTCTCCCAGGCCATCGATCACGCTTCGGGTCTGTTCGACCAGACCAACGATGCGTACCGGTCTACCAAGTTTTACATGTCCGAGAACAGGGGAGAGATCGACCCGCAGGAGATGTACCAAAACGAACTCTTTCTCAAAGAGGTTGACCGCAATGCCGAGCTCGCGCATCTTTCTCGCGAGCGCCTCACGCGGCTGTACGATTCCCCTTACTTCGCCAGGGTGGCGTTTCGCGCACAAGGGGAGAGCGAGGCGAAGGCAAGCTACATCGGCCCGTTCGCCTTCAGCCATAACGGCGCCATCGAAATATCGGATTGGCGGAGCCCGGTTGCGGGTCTTTTCTACGATTACGACATCGGATCGGCCGCATACGATGCGCCTTCGGGGCATGTGACGGGCACGCTTGAAGGCAAGCGGCAGATCAAAGTGGAGAACAGCGAGCTTGTGTACGCGGTCGATGACGATTCGGGTATTCGCGATGAGGTGATGCAGCGGGAGCTCAGCCGCACCTCTGACAGCAAAATGCGCTCGATCATCTCATCGATTCAGAAAGAGCAGAACCGGATCATCCGCGACGAATCGGGCGGAACGCTCATCATTCAGGGCGTCGCGGGCTCGGGGAAAACTTCAATCGCACTCCACCGCATCGCGTATCTGCTCTACCGACGCAAAGGATCGCTCGATTCGAACTCGATCGCCATTCTGTCTCCCAACAAGGTGTTCGGCGACTACATATCCAATGTGCTGCCCGAACTCGGCGAGGAGCCGGTTCGCGAGATGGACGTGCGCGGCATTGCGCAATCCGTTCTCGGACCCACACTCCACATCGCAGCCCAGCGCTATCCCGTCGACGACGCCGACCCTGCGTGGCTAAAGCGGGCCCAGTACAAAGGAACCCCTGAGTTCGCAGAAGCGATCGCGGCTTACGCAGAGCAATTCCGTGCGAAGGCGCTTACGGGAAGGGACCTCTCCTTCGGCTCGGTTACCTTCGAAGGCGCTTGGCTGACCGAGCGGTACCAGAGCTTCGGCAGACTCACCGTCAAGGAGCGTATCGAGCTGCTCGCCTCTGAAATTGTCGTCGAGGTTACCGCGAAGAGCATCGGCAGGAGGGTGACGGTTCCCAAGAAAAGCGAGGTGCGTCAAAAGCTCAACACTATGCTCGCTGCGAAAGACGCGCTCGGCTTGTACCGCCTTTTCTTGGCGGATGCGCAAGCTAAGCGACACTTCGTCATGGCGGCGAAAGGAACGATCGAATGGGAGGATGCCTGTCCGATCGCCTATCTGCAATCGGCATTCGACGGATTCGAGGAACTTGCCGAGATCAAGCACCTGCTCATCGACGAGATGCAGGATCTGACTCCGGTTCAGCATATGCTTATCGCGCGGCTGTTCCCCTGTGAGAAAACCATCCTCGGCGATTTCAACCAACGGGTCGATCCGGCAAACGGCATGACGCTTGAAGCGATGCGCGAGATCTATGGGAACCCGGACGTGTTCCGACTTACCCGAAGCTACCGCTCGACCCTTGAGATCAACGAGCTTGCTCAGAAGGTGAAACCTGCCTTGGATATCGATCCCTTGAAGCGCCACGGGAGTCCTGTGGGCTTCGTGCGCTGCGGCGATACGCAAGGTGTGCTCGCACAGCTCGACGAGGCGATAGCCGCATTCGAAGCGAGCGGTTTCAAGACGCTCGGTATCATCCACAAATCCGATACGGTAGCGCGCGTCTACCACGAACTGCTGCTGCGCGACCATCGCGCGCGCCTCATATCCGATGAGAGCGCGACGTTTTCAGACGGTGTGTCGGTTGCCTCGATCAAGATGTCGAAGGGCCTCGAGTTCGACGAGGTGATCATTCTCGATGCTGACCGAAATCAGTACGCAAGCGAGTACGAACGAAGCCTGCTGTACGTGGCCATCACGCGCGCCATGCACAAGCTCACGATCCTCTACCGCAACGAGCCGAGCACGTTTCTCGCAAACTGATCGGCGCGCAGGAAACGGGGGATTGACCGAACGGAAATCTCCTTCGAACATGGCGTATCATAGGTACGAAGCGAAAGCCAAACATGAGGAGGCGCTGTGGAATTCGGAAGCAGGAACGCGAACGTGAATTTCTCGACCGATTCGGGTAATTACTTTAACCTGCCTTTCACGGGCATCTCCTCGTTTATGAAAACCGAGATCTGCCCCTCGCTCGATGCGCTTGGGCAAGGCTTCGACGTAGCGATTCTCGGATTTCCATACGATATCGGTGCTTCTGCGAAAAGCGGGGCGCGTTTCGGTCCTCGCGGCGTGCGCGATGCCTCGACCGTGTATTGCGATGGATTGTACGGTTTGTACGACCCGGTGCGAGAGATCGAATACCTCGATAAGGGCGAGCGCATCATCGACTGCGGCGATGTCGACGTTTCCCCGTGCGGCTTCGAGCAGTCGTTTGCGAACTGCGAGGCTGCGGTAAGGCGCATCCTCGATTCGGGGGCGGTTCCGGTGGTGATAGGGGGAGACCACTCGACCACGATCCCCGTAGTTCGTGCGCTCGACCGTTACCACGACGTGTGCATCATCCAGTTCGACGCCCATCTCGATTGGACGAACTCGTACGGCGAATTCACCTGCTCGCACAGCTCCCCGATGCGCCGCTCTTCGGAGCTTGCGCACGTCGGCCCCATGATGCAGATAGGCCTACGGGGGCTCGGCAGCAGCGGACCCGCCGATTTCGCCGAAGCGCGTGCGTACGGCAGCACGATCGTTTCGACGCCCGAACTCAGGCGCGAGGGAATGGAGGCGGTTATTGCGAAGATTCCCGATGCCGCCTACTACTACATCACCGTTGACATCGACGGCCTCGACCCTTCGCTGTGTCCGGGTACCGGCTCCCCGCAACCAGGCGGTCTCATGTACGAGGAGGTTAATGACCTCGTCTACGCTGTTGTGAAGAAGGGGCAGGTTGTGGGTTTCGACGTGTCCGAAGTGGCACCGCCCTACGACCACGCCGACCAAACCTCGCTCTACGCCGCCCAGATCATCCTCGATTTCATCTGCTTCTATACGAAGAAACGCTCGCAGGGGTACTTAGAGTAACTCTAATCGGGTGCACAGGGCGGGCGGCATCCGCATCACCGTTTTGCGCACCCGTATCGGGCGTGGCAGATCCCGATGCGTCGACGTTTCCAACGGGCGCCGTTTTGGACTGCTTTCCTTCGAATTTGCCCTTAAGCGCTCGATACAGAAGCGAAAAGCGAACCCGGTAACGTATAATTAACTCAAAATTGAAGCTCTGTATTGAGCATGAGCTATACAACGTGATGGGGTTTTCCATGGCAGATTTCAACCACGACATTCCAGATCCGCTCTACATATCGGATATAGACACCTACGAGCTGCTGTATATGAACGATCTGGCGCGAGAGCTATACGGAGTTTCCTCTGACGAAGAGCTTTCCGGGGTAACGTGCTACGAGTTTCTTCAGAATCGGAGCGAGCCTTGTCCGTTTTGTACGAATCACCTGCTGAGCTACGATAAGTGCTACGTATGGGAGTTCACGAACCCCGTCAGCGGACACCGGCATCTGCTGAACGACCGCCTGATAGAATGGATGGGAAGAAGCGCGCGGCTCGAAATCGGTTACGATCTTACCGAATTCAAAGAGGAGGCGATGCGGTTTCGCAACCTTCATCAGAGCGGCGAGATCATCCTCGAATGCGTCAAGGACCTGTATCGCGAAACCGATACGGACCTCGCAACCAACAGGATGCTGCAGCGGCTCGGACGCGAGCTTCAGGCCGATCGAGCGTTTATCTTTTCCTTGCAAGATGGTCTTTTTCGCAACACGCACGAGTGGTTTTCGCAGGGCGATGCGTCAAAGGCGAAATCGATTCAAGAGGTCGATGCCACATACTTCGCATCGTGGTACGAAGCGCTCGAACGGGGCGAGTGCGTCCTCGTCGAGAATTTGGCCGAATTCGAGGAGCTTCTTGAACCTGAGGCGTATCGGATGCTTGCCGAGCAAGACACCCGGAGCATGGTGGTTTCACCGATCGAGCGCGACGGACACGTGGTGGGCTTCTTGGGCTTGGATAATCCGCCGGTCGAACTCATACGCGATATCGCACCTTTGCTCTACACGCTGTGCTTTTTCTACACCATGGTTTTAGAGCGGATCAAGGCGGAGCAGCAACTGTACGTTCTCAGCTACCATGACACCCTGACGGGTTTGTTCAACCGCAATCGCTACATCGAAGACATGGAGGCTCTCGGCAGCAGTTCGCGTTCGCTCGGTGTGATTTTCTTGGATGTCAACGGCATGAAGGAGGTCAACGACCGAAGCGGACATGCTCAAGGGGATCGCTTCCTGCGCGAGTGCGCTGAAACGATGAGACGGTCTTTGGGGGAACGGGCGAAGGTGTACCGTGTGGGGGGAGACGAGTTCGTTGCCGCCGTTTCAGACGTCGGCGAAGCGTCGTTCGGTATATTGGTCGAAAAGCTCGAAGAGACTTTTGCCCGCGAATTGCCTGGAGCGGCTGCTATCGGTTCGACCTGGTCAGCCGACTCGGCCGACGTGGGAAAGATGCTCTTCGATGCGGACAAAGCGATGTATCGCGATAAAGAGCAGTACTACCGTACGTCGCATACGCGGCCTGTTCGGATAAGCGGCGAAGATCGTTGCCGAACAGGTTGGATATCGCAGCCCGAGGCGATAGAGGACTCGCACGCCGAATAGGGCTCGGGTACAGGTATTACGATGGATCTCTAACGGTAACGGAATTGCCCGTTTCGCCCCAATTACGCAGATTCGTCCAAAACGGTGGGCAGGTCCTCCTCGATCATCCTGATGCAGTTGCTGCTCACTTCGAGCACGGCCACCACCTGTTCGGGATGGCGGGGGAGCACTTGCAGGTAATCGATCTCGCCACGCGCTTGGTCAGGATGGAACACCACGTAGTCGTCGGAGACCAGCTCGGGGGTAACGGCGGGTGCTTCGGTGTCTTTCGAGCCGCCGCGGACATCGAGTCGAATCCAGGTACCTTGCTCGTCCGAGCAGTACGCGGCGAGGCTGTGTAGGAAAAAATGCGGATCGTCGCCTTCTTCCTCGCAGAGCCGCTGGTAGCAGAAGCCGCTCGGTATCCCTAAGTTACGTAGCAGGGCGACGAGCAGCATGCTTTTCGTATAGCAGGTCCCGTGGTCGAGGGCGAGCACGTCCTCGGCTGTTTTTACAACCGTGCTCTCGCCGATGTCGACGGTGTGCGCGATGCAGTCGCGCACGTATTCGAAGCATGCGGCAACCTTTTCTGCCTCGCGTGCGCATCCTTTGCTCAAGGATTCGGCTTTATCCGCTATGGCTGCCGAGGTGCTTGCCACGTACTGCGTATCTTCAAGGTATTCGGTAATGTTTGCGGTTGGGCGCAATGGTTTCATGCGGTACTCCAAAGTCAGGTAAGAAGTTGTTCTCGTGCATGATACCGCATCACAACGAGAAGAGAGACGATTCCCGCTATTTTCCGTTATTGAGCGCGAACCGATAGGGTTTACCGATGGGATAACCGTCGTGCTTTGCGCTATTCGACAGTCTCAGATGCGCTCATTCGGGTTTTGCGGACAGGTGGATTCCTCTTCCTTGATGGCCCTTCGTGCTTCGAGGATCCCGTTTTTGACCGCTTTCTTCACGATCCAATAGAGCAGGAAGACGAATAAGAGTATGAACAGGACATAGAATACGGCAAATAGCATCTCTGGAATACCCATACCCATCAGTTTCATACGCACCCCTTCCGCTGGAAAACCGCAGGAAGAGTATAGCATGGACAGGGTCGTTCGCTCGCGAGCGAAGTCTCTTCGCTATAAGGATAAGTCAGTCGTTACCTCATGCGCCTTACTCTGCGCGTTGCGTTTTCAGCAGCGGTGTCAGCGAGCCTTGGGCGATGAGCGTGATGCTCTTCGTCGCACGGGAAATCGTCGTGTAGAGGCGCCGCCGCGACAGTTCGTCGTCCGGAAAAACGCGCTCGCTCGCATCGGGCACGATCACATGGTCGAATTCGAGGCCCTTCGCGAGCTCGAGCGGAATCACGATCGTACCGCTGTCGGGCAGCGCGGCATTCTTCTTCACAAGCGCGGGGGCATCTTCCCCGATCAGCATTTGAACATGTTTCGCTGCGCTTTTCCAAGGTACAATGATTGCCGTGAGTCCCTCGTTGCGCGCTGCCGTCCGTACGGCGCAGCGAAGCTTCTCCTCGTAGGCGGACTTATCGGAGCATTCTGCGATAACGAGAGGCGTTCCTGCACGTTGGATAGACGATACGTGCATGCGCTCGCCCTCTTCGAGCAGGCTTGCGAACAAAGCGGTGACTTCGGGGGAAGAGCGATAGCTCGTCATAAGCCTGCATTCGCTTACCTCGCCATGAAGCGTCTCGAACGTACGGCGCGCTTCGTCGAACGTCGCCGTATGGGGTTTGATCGCTTGGTTTTGATCGCCGAGCAGCATGAAATGGGCACGCCTGAAATACCGTCCGAGCACCATGAGCTGCGCGGCGGTGTAGTCCTGCACCTCGTCGATCATCACGTACTTCGCATACGGATTGCCGAGACCGGTAAGTGCAATCTTGAGGTACAGCCATGTTACGGGCTCAAGATGCGATACGCCGAGCAGCCTCATGCCGATACGGTCGATGCGCAGCCAATCGTCGTTCTCGACCGCGGCGAAGGCGGCGGCGAACCGGTCGTTCAGGTAGGCAAGCGATGCGGCTCGTAGTTCTTCGTCGTCCTCGGGATCGATCGTCTCGTGGAATATCCTCACCTGCTCTTCAGCCGCGAGCGCGAGCACTTCGTCATGCACGGCATCGGTACCCGCCATCTGGGCGATGCGACTCGCCAAGCGCTTCTCAAGCTCTTCTCTCATGAGCGAAACGAGGTGGGGGCCCGCGGGCAGATGCTTGAACTTCGCCGCTATCTGCGCGATCTGCCCTGCGGGGATGAGCCTTACGGAATCGAAGCGCAGCTCTTTAAAGTCGTTCTGTTCGAACGAAAACGTCCCCGCGAGTGCGTCGATGCGCTCAAGCGTGCTTACGGAAACGTCGGCCTCGCCGTGGGCGCGGTCAGGGGGCATGAGCTCCCCGATGAATTCATCCCAGGTGAACGTTTCGGGGTTGCGCTCACCGAGATCGGGTAGCACGTTGTCGATGTAGTGGCGAAACACCGGGTTCGGCGTGATGAGGAACACTTCGCTCGGATCGAGATCGTCGCGGCGGCGGTAGAACAGATACGCGATCCTCTGCAACAACACGGAGGTCTTGCCGCTGCCCGCGATGCCGCTCACTAACAGCACCGGTACATCGTCATGGCGGATCACCTGATTCTGCTCTTTTTGGATAGTGGCGGTTATCGCCTGCATGTGCGCCGAGCGCTCCTTGGAAAGCGAAGCGAGCAAAAGCGCATCCTGGATGGCCACGCTCGTATCGAAATAGGCGTTCAGAACGTTTCCCTCGATATCGAACTGGCGGCGCAGCTTGAGGTCGACGTCGATCGTACGACCGTTCGCGCGGTAGGTTGTCGGGCCCATATCCTGGTTGTAGTACACCTCAGCCACCGGCGAGCGCCAATCGACCACGAGCCTCCGGTACGACTCATCCGACACGCCCGCGCTGCCGATATAGAGGTCCTTCGCCTTTTCGCCCTGCTTGAACTGTAGGGATACTTTCGCGAAGTACGGCTGTCTGAGTAGAACCTCGATGCGTGCGAGTTTTTCCGCATGCAGATCGTGGGCGATGTTGTATCCGTCGATTACGCGGTTCACCGTGGCGAAGTCCGCGTAGGTCTCCATCGCATCGGCGTAGCTCGACAGGTTGACGGAGAGATCGTCGGCCATCGAGCGCTTGTCGTCGGCAGCCGCCTCATCCGTTGCAGCGATCTTCGCACCCAGTGCGCACTTCATTTCCTCAAGCGTCTTATAGGTTGCGCTGAGGTGTTGCTGCTCTTCCCGGAAAACGGCCTTGCTGTCCTGTAAGGAGTCATCGTCAGAGCATGCGGCGCTGCCGTGCTCGTCGGTCTCGGTTTGGGCGGTATCGGGTGTTTGCTTGCAACGGACGGGCACAGGCGTCTCCTTGGTACGGTTCGTGTTTGGGGCGCAGGGTCGATGCACCGATGGTCAATGGTACCGCAACTCGCGGCCGTGAGAGGCGATGCCGCAGAAAGTTCGGACAATCGTGAACCGCACAGTACCGAAGTGCTACTAAGATACAACGAAACGAAATCGATGACACGGAAAGCGGCGTGAATGACCGAGTACGAAGAAGGGGAGCGGCAAGCGCGTAGTGCGCTTGCACGTATCGCGACCGGCGACGAGTGCGCCCTTGAAGAGCTGTACCGCGCATACGGCCAAGCCGTGTTCGCATTCGTCGTCTCCCGTATGTCCGATCGGGAAGCGGCCGAAGAGGTGGCGGCCGATACATGGCTCGGGTGCTGGAGGTCGGCTCAGGCGTTTCGTGGCGAGAGCCGTGTGCTTACCTGGCTGCTCGGCATTGCGAAGCGGCAAGTGTATGCGAGCACCCGCCGTAAGCGTTTGCCGATCACGCGGTTCGATGCATGTGCGGAAGAGCGCATCGACGACGCCGAAGGCCCCGAAAGTCTCGCGCTTGCGGGCGCAGGGGTCGAGGTCATCTTGGGGGCACTCGATGCGCTCCCTGATGAGCTTGCGGAAACGGTGCGCCTTGCCTGGCTGCACGAACTTCCCTATGCCGACATCGCAGCCGTAACCGACGTACCCGTAGGGACCGTGAAATCGCGTGTTTCCCGCGCACGACGCATGGTGCAGGAATCGCTGGAAGGAAAGCTATGAGTAGAGAATACCACAGGGACCCAAACGGGTTCGGACTCGGCGCCGCCTCTTTGCCGCCGCAGTACAGGCAGCGCGAAAGCGATGCCGCAGCGCTTTGCCGTGCTTTGCTCAGCCAGGAAGCGGCGCGCGCAGAAGGCGCTCCGGCATTCAACGTCATCGCGGCGCGCATCGAAAAGCATCCCTCGCCGCTTACCGTCGCGTCCTGGCCGCCCGCAAAAAGCGTGCGTATCGCAGGTGCACTTGCCTTGTCGCAGCTGCGCATCGTCCCCCATGCGGTGCTCGCGGCGGCGCTTGTCATGGCAGCGCTCGCCGTATGTGCGGCGTATCTTGCAAGCGCTTCGTTTGTGGGCATCGATCCGACGTGGTTGTTCTCGATGCTCCTCCTCGCAGGAGCCGCCCTCACCGTATCGCTTGCGCTTTCGGCCGAACGATCCGATTCGGTAGCGCTCGCCATGCCGGTCGGCCCCCAAGCGGTGGTGCTTGCACGGCTTGCAGCTGTGCTGTGCATTGATGCGATAGCCGGCGTCGGAAGCTGCAGCATTGCCGCCCTTCTGGGATTGCCGCCCGATCCTGCGGGCATCGTTTCCTTATGGCTCGGGCCGCTCGCTGTCGTTTCGGGCGCATCCGCATTTGTTGCCGTATGGACGGGCTCGGCCTGGGCGGGCTCGATCGTCGGCATTGCCTGCGCACCGCTTGTCGCTCCCGTTGCGCAAGCTATCTCTGGCTTGGAAGCTTTTCCGCTCGCCGTCGCCGTACAGGGGGTGCTTGGACCTGCGGGTATCGCGATTCTGGGCTTGGCGCTGCTCGCCGCCACGGTTTGCACGGCCCGAAAGGCGCTGACCAAGCGAATGCAGACGGCATGATCGATGCGTACGCGAACCGCAACGGACTTGCATGCTACTAACCTACACGAGCTGGAATGCTATCCGCTGATTGTAAGGAGTGCGAATGAACGCTGTTGGTAAGAGGGTTGCTCGGCTGCGGCTGAAGGCTGCTGCGCAGATCATCGGAGCGCAGATGCACCGAGTCGGTTTTGTCGCCGTGGCGATTCCCCTTGTCGTCGCCTCGATAATCGGATTCGGGGGGATGCTTGCGGCGCGCCTCGCGGGAGCGCAGATGGCCGAGGTGGTCATGATGCTGCTCGTCCAGCTGTATCCCGTGTCGGTGGGGGCGTGCGCCGTTGCGGCGCTCGGCGAAGATGAGCTTATCGAACTGCAGGAATCAATGCCGGTCGGGTTTCGCACGGTGCAGCTTGCTCGCCTTGGCATCGTCGTACTGGGCGGCGCGGCAGGTGCGCTTATCGTATACGCGCCGCTTCATGCGGTGGGCATCTTTCCGAACGACGTCGGCCCGCTCAGCGTGCTTACGCCTGCCGGGGGTGCCGTTGTCGTTACACTCGTCGCATACGCAGCCGTATCGGTTGCGGGGTCGGTACGCACGGCGACCATGGCCGTCATCGCCGTCTTGGTGTGCCTGACGCTCTTTTGGGATTGGCAGGTGCCTGATCCTGTTACCCAGCGGCAAGGGCCGCTGCTCATCGCAGGTGCGGCGGCCGGTATCTCCTGGGTCCTATCCGGGCGCTCCGAAAAGCTGTTGGCAAGAGCAGGGGGCGTGCAATGAGCTTTCTTCGACTCGCGCGGGTTCATGCACGCAGAGCGCGCCGCCAATCGGCGCTCTGGGTTGTATCGATCCTGCTTACACTCATTGCTCTCGGCATCGCGCTGATCGCGGCTCCCGACCTTGCATCGCCTCGCGGAACCCAGGTCGATCTGGCGTTTCTCGGCCAGATGCTCGGGTTGGTACCGGCGATAGCCTATGCGGCGGCTTGTACCGACCTCGCTTCCGCACCCGCTCGCCTCGGTATTATGGAAGTTGAGGATTCCACACCCGTTTCTCCCGCTAAGCTCTTGGCGGCTCGGGTGGCGGGCATGCTCTCGGTTGTGCTCTGGCCTTCCGCCGCTGTGCTTATCGTGTGCGGCATCATGCAGGCGGGCGGCTTCGCTTCGGTAGCGGTCGCGCTCTCGGTGTTCTTGGTTATCGTTGTGCCTCTCGCGTTTCTTGCGACGGCGCTCTCGGCGTTCATCGGCGCGCTTCTGCCCCAGGCGCTCGCACGCATAATCGCGGTTGCCGTCTGGTGCGCGGTCGTGTGCTTCACCACCTTTGCTCCCATGCCCGTTGGGAAAAGCAAATCGAAAATGGGTGTAGTGACCGATGCCATCTGCCAAGGCTTCTACGGCTGCCAACCCGTTATCGATCTCGACGTGATGGGTGGCACGGTTTACACGCCTCTCGATGCCGTGTTTCTGTTCGGCTTGAGGATCGCCCTCGCTTTGGTGCTCATTGCAGCTGCCGCGTTCGTATCCAGGAAGAGAAATTTCAGGCGTGGCTAGGCGCGCCCCGAACGAAAGGACCTCCATGTTCGTATCCATTGAACGCCTCGGAAAAGACTTCCCGAAAAAACCTAACGCCCTCGATGGGCTGACGATCGACTTGCCTTCGGGCATGGTCGGGCTCGTCGGGCCGAACGGGGCGGGGAAGACTACGCTTATGCGTATCGTCTGCGGCATCGTGCGGCCGACGCGCGGGCGCGTGCTCGTCGACGGCTGCAACATCGCCGACGCAGGCAATCGCCGCCGCCTCAAGAAAACCCTCGGCTATCTTCCGCAGGATATCGAACCCTATCCCAATCTTACGCCGCTCGAGTTTCTTGACTACGTGGGTGTGCTCAAAGGCATGGACGATACGCGCGAACGGAAGAGGCAGGCGGCCGAGCTTATCGAGCGCGTAGGGCTTTCAGATGTTCGCACGCGGCGCATCGGCGGGTTTTCGGGTGGCATGCGACGGCGCGTAGGCATCGCGCAGGCGTTGATGGGCGATCCCCGTTTGCTCGTTGTCGACGAGCCGACTGCGGGGCTCGACCCCGAAGAGCGCGTTCGCTTCCGCACGCTTCTCGCCACGCTCGGGGGAGAGCGTACGGTCATCCTATCCACCCATATCCTCGACGACGTGGCGCAAACCTGCCCGTACGTATGCGTCCTGCGTGCGGGGCATCTGCAATACGACGGAGCCACCTGCGGCCTCATCGACGGAGCGCGCGGCCGAACGTGGCTTACCGCACCCCAGATGCTCCCGCCCGACAACGCGATTGTCGTAAACGCGGTAAGCGATGCGTATGGAACGCGCTACCGTGTGATCGCCGATGTGCGGCCCGCCGATGCCGAGCCGGTTGAGCCCACGCTTGAAGACGGCTATATGGCGCTTTCGGCAAGCGGCGGGATGGGCTGTTAGCAGATAGTCCTTGCCTTTCGTGCTATATAGCGCTACTATATACTCGTAGCTAGCGATACTAGGTACCGAAGAGATCGAACAACACGTAGGGTAGGGCGTCGTGGAAAACCTAACTGAAATGCTGAAAGGCGTTCTCGAGGGCTGCGTTCTCGAGATCATCAGCCGTGAAGAGACGTACGGATACGAAATAACCCGACAATTGAACCTTCTCGGGTTTACCGACGTGGTTGAAGGTACGGTGTATACCATTTTGCTCAGACTTGAAAAAGCGGAGCTCGTGCAAAGTGAGAAGAAGACCTCGACAATGGGCCCGCCCCGCAAATTCTACACCCTTACCAAAACGGGCCGAGAACAGCTCGATCTTTTCTGGCAGAAATGGGAGTTCGTTTCCTCGAAACTCAGCGAATTGAAAGGAGCCTGACAATGGCTGATCCTGTTGCGTATTTCAAACGAGTGGCGCAAGAAAAGCGCGAATACCGCGAAGCCATGGAACGCGTGCGTGCGCTTCCCGAAGAATACCGGTTCGTCTACGACAAAATCCAGCACTACCTATGGAACCATGTTGCAGGCGATGGTATGGATATGACGGTTGTTCTCACCGATCTAGTCGATTTGTTCGAAGTCGGCGCGGCGGACGGTAAAGACGTCCTTGAAGTCACCGGTGAGGATGTTGCTGCATTCTGCGACGAGCTGCTCAAAAGTACGAAAACATACCAAAGCACGAAACAGGACGCACTCAACCGTTCGATCAAGAAGAAGCTGGGATAAAGCAGGAGATGAGCAGACGCTCAGGGGAACCGATTTTTCCTTACAATTCGCACCACAGCATGTACAGCGGAAAACGCACGTCGGGGCACCGTTTCCTGGTGCCCCGACGTCAATCCTCTGTCAATCCTATGAGAAGATCGCTACTTTCAGCTTGTCGATCTTATCGCCGAGTTCTTCGAGCGTGCCGTAGTATATGCACCCGGCCTGGCAATGCTGAACGCACGAGGGCAGCTTGCCGTCCATCTGGCGCAACGCACAATGGTCGCAGCGCTCGGTGGGGACGGGTACGAACTCGTACTGCCAGCGGCGATCGGTAATCTTGTCGGGACCGATCTGGGTCAGCTTGATACCGAAATGATCGGGGTCGAGGCCGTGTTCCTGCTGGCAGGCTATTTCGCAGGTATGGCACCCGGTGCAGTAATCGTAATCGATAGCGAGATATTTCCGCATGATGCTACTCCTCTATCTTGCTGATAGCGCACAGCTGTGACTTATACGACGCGCCGAGGCCCGATTTGCCCGGACGCATGGGAATGAGGCGGTTGATGTTCGACTCCATGACGCCGAACAGGGTGCCGTCGCCTGGATCGCGCTCGGGGAACCACCATGCATGGTCTGCGGCAACGGTGTCTTCGCGCAAACGGACGCTCAGTTCGGCTTTCTGCTTGCATTCGCCGAACTGGTTCTCGATCTTAACCCAATCGCCGTCCTCGATGCCGTATTTCGCGGCGGTGTCGGGATGGATGAGTACCGTGGGATCGGGGTGCAGGCGGCGCATCGAGGGGCTCTGACGATGCTCCGAGTGGAAGAATCCCCAGTGACGGGCGCCGGTGGTCAGCACGAGCGGATACTTTTCCGCAAGCTCGGGTGCGGAAACCGGGCTCTCGGGCGGCTCTTCGTAGGTGGGGAAGGGCGGGAACCCGAAGTACACCATTTCGCGGCTGTAGAAGTTGTAACGGCCCGTCGAGGTATTGAACCCGGGCTGTCCATCGGGGCGCAAAAGCCCTTTCTTGTGCTTCTCGTACTCGAACTCGGGGAAGGCCCAGGAACGCTCTTGCAAGGTTTTATACGTGAAGCCCGAGTTGCGCAGGCAGAAGTCGTAAAACTCCTCTTCGGTCTGCCACTTCTCCATACCTTCGCCGCGGCCGAACTTCTTGCCGATTTCGTACATGATGACCTGGTCGGGCTTTACTTCGCCCAAAGGCTCGATAGCCTGGTTGATGGAACCCAAGAGATAGGGCTGGTGGCCGTAGATGCCCATGCGCTCAGCGAAGGTCGCAGCGGGCAGCAGGACATCGGCGCAGGCGAGGGCCGTGGGGGTGAGGAACAGGTCGACCACGACGTTGAAGTCCATGTTCTCCTGCAGCGCCTTGATGATACGCTGCGGTGCGGCACCCATGCAGGCAAGCGCGTTGTTCTGCATCATCCACATCGCCTTGATGGGGTACGGCTCGCCCGTCTCCATGGCCACGAGCAGATCATCGGGGCTGATGGCTTGCATCGCCTTGTTTGCAGGCCATTCGCCGCAGATCTTCTTGTCCTGATTGGGCAGGTCAGCCGTGCACAACGTCCAGTCGTCGCCCGCCGACCACGTCACGTTGACGTCGAAGGCGAACGGTGCATCCACCATACCGCCCGGGTTCTCGAAGTTTCCGGTGAGCGCCATGAGGTCGTAGGCGGCCATGCCGGTAACGAAGCCCTCGGAGGTATGGTCCATGGCGACGCCCCACTGCAAGCAGCAGTTCTCGGACTTGCCGATCTTCACGGCGGCTTCCTTTATGAGCTCGGCATCGACGCCGCAGATCTCGGCGGCCCATTCGGGCGTGTAGGGCTTCAAATGCTCTGCGAACTCGTCGTATCCGTAGCACCAGCAGTCGCAGAATTCCTGATCCTGCAAGTTGTTCTCGATGATGTGGTTGCAGAGCGCCATCGCGAGCGCAGTATCGGTGCCGGGGCGCAGCTGCAGGAACACCTCGGACTTGCCTGCGAGCCACGTGAGCTTCGGATCGATGGTGATGAGCTTTGATCCGCGCTTCATGGACTCGACCACCCAATGGCCGAGTGTGCCGTCAGAGTTGGCAACGACGGGATTGTTTCCCCAGATGAGAATGTACTCGGGTGCTTTCCATCGCGGATCTTCGTAGCGCAAAGGGGAGTACTGGGAGTAATCGGCGATGAACAGGCCGCCCGATTTCAGCGCGGTGCTGAAGCGACGCGGCGCGTAGCAGGCAATTCCCGAAAGAAATCCCGTGCCGTAGTTGGGCGTACCCAGATAGCGGGCCATGAGCGGGCCGTACCCGTTGATATCGCGGCCGGTTCCCTGGGTGACCCAGATGGATTCGGCGCCGTACGTGTCGATGACCTTGCCCATTTCCTCAAGGATGATCTCGGTTGCCTCGTCCCAAGTGATCCGCTTGAACGCATCTTTGCCGCGATCTTCGCGCGCGCGCTTCATGGGGTAGAGCAAGCGGTCGGGATGGTAGAGCATCTCCTTGAACGCAAGGCATCTGGGGCAGAGCCTTCCCTGATTATAGGGGTTTTCCGGATCACCCTCGATCTTCTCGAGCTTTCCATCCTTCACGTAGAGCAGGACACCGCAATTGTCGTGGCACCCCGGGCCCGATCGGGCGCTGCTTCGGATGACCTCGTACTCGCCTTCGTGCCACCTCCACTTGCGACCCTCGGGATTGTCGGCCGTTTTCGGTTCGGACATATCTCCTCCTCTTGCATTTGACGACATCCATCGATAAGTCAATTATACGGACGTCTCGAACAAGGCCTTTATAGGGATATACGATTGCCAATCGCGAAAGTAGATCACCGATTGCGCTTGTGCCGGGAGTCAGCCTTAACCTATATAGTATGATAAAATGAGGAATAGAATCCACAAAAATTTGATTTTTAGTACAAACGCGGATTATAATGGATGAAACTAACGAAACGGTGGTGTCGATATGGCATGGATTGAGAGAAATCAGTACTTGGATTGGCTGGTTGAATGGAAGGACAAGCGAGTTATCAAGGTAGTGTCCGGCGTGCGACGTTGCGGAAAGTCAACCCTGTTTACTATTTTCTGCGAGCATATAATGAAAAGTGGAGTGGAGCGAAACCAGATCATAGACCTCAATTTCGAGAGTTTGGACTATGAGCACCTTACCAATTACAGAGTGCTTTATGATTACGTCAATGCACGTCTCGACCCTGACAGAATGAACTACATATTCTTGGATGAGATTCAACATGTAGAACATTTTGAGAAAGCGGTCGACAGCTTGTTCATCAAGGAGAACGTGGACGTGTACGTTACAGGTTCGAACGCCTACTTCATGTCGGGCGAGCTTGCGACGTTGCTTTCAGGCCGATACGTCGAGCTGAAGATGCTCCCGCTCTCATTTAAAGAGTTCTGCACTGCGGAAAACAATAAAGGGATTCCACGCAACCGCCTCTTCAGCCAGTATATCGAGAAAGGGTCGTTTCCTTTCATATCGGACTTTCAGTTGGATGAACAACAAACTAAGGCCTACCTACGCGATTTGTACAACACGATTCTGCTCAATGATGTGGTGGCCAGAATAAAGGTTACCGATGTGCCGACGCTCGAGAACGTTTCTAAGTTTCTACTTCATAATATCGGAAGTAAGGTGTCATTGCGAAAAATTGCCGACACGTTGAAATCAAACGGACAGAGTGTGGATGTGAAAACTGTGGGCAAGTACCTCAAAGGACTGACGGAAAGTTTGGTACTGTATTCAGCTCCTCGTTACAATGTGAGGGGCAGGCAGCTTCTGTCCACACACGGTAAATACTACGCGGTCGATATAGGACTTCGTAATGCCCTTGTGAAGGGACAAGCAAGTGATATCGGACATGTTCTGGAGAACGTTGTTTACCTCGAACTTTTACGCCGTGGATATGATGTATACGTAGGGGATTTAGACAATGGAGAAGTAGACTTTGTGGCCATAAAGTCAAATGATACGCTTTATTTCCAAGTAGCTGCCACGACGCTTGAGGAATCGACGCTTAAACGAGAATTAGCACCGTTTCGCAGAATTACGGACAACTATCCCAAAATGCTGCTCACTCTGGATGAGCTATTCGGCACCGCGGACTACGGAGGCATTCAGAAAAAGAACGTTCTCGATTGGCTGCTGGATTGATTCTAAAGGATTCTGGGCAAGGAAGAGACTTTAGTGTTCGTGATTAGATCTAATCTTGACCGACACCCATACACCGGTACACCAAGCAACCCGCTAACCCGTACACGCTTCGTTAGCTTTACATAAGCCGCATTATCAATAAAACGGTTGCAAATTATTCGGTTAGGACAGGTCTGAACTGCAAGAGCACAATCGGTGCATTATCAATAAAACCCGAGATGAGATTGCAGAGCGCTAAGAAACTGATGAAAGGAAGCATCATGTTGACCAGCGCTAACGTAGATTTCATTTCGTACATGCAGGATACTTTCGAGGGCCGCGACAAAAAGGATATCGCTTACCAGAAAGTCACTTTTTTGCATGAAACCGACGATAAACCCATTACGCTTTCGGCCCTCATGGAACTCGATTTCTCGCAGTATCATCGGTACCAGCCCGTTACCGTCACCATCAATCTTTGGATGGACAATAACGGTTATCTAAAGGGCAAGATCGTCGGTTGCGAAGCTTAGGCGGCTTCTCATGGCTTCGTCTAAAATCGATCTGCTCAACCAGCTCCGCGAGTTCTGCCGTTACATGGATTATGTAAGGCCTTATCGAAAATTCAACGATCCGATTGATGTTCGGGTTGCGATTTTCGATATTAGAGGCGAACTTACTTATCATTACTATTTTCGAGGCGTTCCGTACAGTTTAGAGCCTGTAGATTCGCGTCAGGTTTTCTTTGATCGGTCGTTGCGGGTTCAAGTCGATGCGCTCAGTAAGTTTGATTCGGCACTCTCCTGCTCAGATGTACAAATGTTCGATTTTTATGATGATCCCTCCGATGGTAGATTGCATGTTTCGCGCGTCTACAGATCAGGGGGTTACCGATGATAGAGAACGTCGAATTGCAGGAGCTGTACAGCCTCATCGCCGACGTTTGCAACGGCTACAACAAGACCCATGAAACTCAGGTCAGCTACGTCGATTTTACCGCCGCCCTCCCCGACGAGGATTACAGCGGCGCGGTCGTATGCCGCGAGTACCCGAAAAATATAATCGATTACCATTACCGCGATCTTCGGGACGATGATTTCGACTGGGAGGCTTACGCCGACTATACGGCCTACAGGCGGCGCATCGATGCCATCCGCTCCGATTGGGTCAGGCGCTCACAGCGCGCCCACCGCGAGGGCACCATGTCCCTCTGCTACTGGCTCGACTATCCGTATTTCGCAAAGGGGCGTGATTACATTGATTGAGCAGTTGGAGCTTACCGACATGGAGCGTAACGAGATTGAGGGTATTTATCATAATCTTATTGAATTCGTGTCTCTGCATAACGTTGGGACTGGCATGCGGGTTGCTAGCGTTGAGTTTGAGTTGGTGAATGGCTGCGGGAAATACGTTAGAGGCTGTCTCGTTGATCGCGAACGCGATAATTGGGATGGTGATTAGCTGTGGCTATCGGTTCGGAATCGGGCGAGCATTCGGAGCTTGGCGACGCTGTTTCAGGGATCGAAAATGCTGCTGAAGAAGTTGCTTTTCAAGTTGTTTCGTTGGATGCAGAGCAATTTGCTCAGATCACTGCTCAGCTTGATTTTTTGAACACTGGCGTTGTATGCGTTTTTTCCGTCGTTGCCGTTATTCTCGGTGCTGTACTTGTCAGATACTTTTTCGAAAAGGTGCGTTAGATGGACACTTTCGCTGCGGTTTTCAATTTGGATTACTTTAATTTTCTTTTGGGGATGCTGCCGACTCTGGTTTTCGCGGGTATGCTGCTCCCCTTTGCTCCATGGGCTTGCGGGATGGTCTGGCTTGTTTTCCGCAAGATCGTGCAAGGTAGATAGGCTTTTTCGCGAAAAGCGATTATATAAAACTATTTTAGGAAGGAAGAACAATGGAAGCAATGGTTACCGCCCTTACCACGGGAATTACTGGCATCGCGACTGAATGTCTGTCCGCGCTCGGCACCATCGTGCCTGCTGCTCTGCCTATTGCTGGTGGCATCATCGTCATCACGCTTGGCATCGGCGTTTTCAAGCGCATGGCTCGTTAGCGGCGCTTGTCGGATTGGCCCCTGTTTCGGTGCGGCTGCGGCGTGTGGGGTTTTGGGGCCCCGCTCGCCGCCGCTGCACCGATTCGGGGGCTTTCCGCATCTGCCCGCTATGGGCTTTCGCTCGTATATAATGGAGGTTATTGAAATGGATTGGCTTTTTCTCTTGCTATCGTTGATCGGTTTTGCTGTCAACGTTGTTACCGCTGTAGCGGTTTATATTGTCATGATTTTTGCGTTGTCTTATCTATCCGATCATGAGGGGTTGCTACCCTTCAAAATCGGGCCTAGGCTTGTTAGTTTTCTGCCTGTATGCGTGGCCCTCTCCATTCTTTTCTGAGGGGGTTGCGATGCTTCGGCCCGTCGTTTCGGTTTTACTTTCGATTGCGCTTGTAATATCATCGGTAACGTCAGCATTTGCCGATGGGAGCGATGATGGAAACAACGCAGAAACGCAAGAGGCGGTTGATTCCCCGCTGGTTGAAGGTGCTGTTGATAACGATAGCGGTTCTGTTTCTGGTGTCGATTCTTTTGAAGCTGATTCTTTCGATGGTGATCAATCTGAAAGCGACTTCCTTGCTGCTAGCCCTTTAGCGGTTTTGTCTGGTTATCGGGCTACTAAGTATTCTGTTACTTATGGTAGCTATGTTTATAACTTTACAATGGGTGATGCTAGCAGGGGTTGCCTAGTAAACTCGTCTGATATAAAACTACCCATTGTTTCATGGCGATCTAATTTAGCTTCGCCATCTTCCAATATTGCTGAGGGTGTATATTCGTCAAGTTCAAGCACCGAATTTACCGTACTGAATAGCAGCGGTCGCTTTACTAGTGTTCCATCAATAGATGAAGCTGTTGATTTACGCGCATCTAATAGTTTATGGCAAAGGCACTCAGGGCATTTCAATATCGATAAGCAAAATTATTCTACTACTATTTTTGAATCGTCTTGCACTTGGCATTTTTATCGTGGTAGTAATGCGGAAACCGCCATGCTTATTGCCAGCTGGTCGGATGGTCGCATGACCGTTCATAACGGTGCCGTGCTTGACGGCGAGGAGGTTGTAGGTCCTGGCGGCGGGGCCACTGATAGGCCGTCTGGCGGCTGGACTGGCGGCGGTGGCTCGGGCGGTTGGACTGGCGATGGTTCCGATTCGTCTGATTTCAGTGATGTTCTATCTCTCCTGCAATGGGTTTTCAGTATGCATGGGCGATCTGGTCCGTTTAGCTATATGGTTTCCGTGCTTGACTTGATCAATAGCAATCTTGTCGTTGCAAACAGTAATTTCGGTGCGTATATACCCGCTATCTATGATTATCTTTTCGCGTTGGGGGGTAAGATTGATAGTGTTGTGGCTGCTGTTAACGGTATCGAGATACCTGATGGCGGCGGTTCTGGAGGGGAGATTGTTTTTCCTGATATTCCCGATTACTCGGGTCAGTTGTCGAGCATTGAAACGCTTTTGACGTTGCTTCTCGCTCAAGCTACTATCAGTGACGTTGCCGACGCCGTGATAGGCGATCTCGATATGCCCGCTTTGGGTGATTCGATTAGCGAGCTTGCGGGCCTCATGCGCAATAAGCTGCCGTTCTGCGTGTTGTTCGATCTTGTTTCCATTTTCACGCTGTTCGATATGCCTTCCGAGGCTCCGCAGTTTGATTTCGAGGTTCCGAATGGTTTTAACGGCGATACCGAGAAGTATCATATTGATTTATCTCCTTTCAACGATCTCGCCGTAGCGTCTCGTGGGCTGATGCTGATCTTGTTCATCGTGGGTCTCATATGGGCTACCAAGAATTTCATGTTCGGAGGTAAGGAATGATTGCCGAAGTTATTGAGTTCATCGGCACGACGCTTTTCAGCGTTCTTGGGTTGATTGTCTCGTTTTTTCCTGATTCTTGGGTTCCTGACAATCTCGTTCTCGTTACAGACAACGAGATAATGAATGTCGGCCTCGGCATGTTGAATTGGCTTGTGCCTATTCCTTCGATAATTGATGTAGCAATGTCGTATGCGGGTGCTATGTTGCTGCTTGCGGCTGTCCAATGGTTCCGCTCGTCTTTTCTTGGCAAGCTTACCAAAGATGATTAGGAGGACGGATGATATATCTTTTTACGGGTACTCCCGGTTCTGGCAAGTCGTTGCATCAGGCTCGGGATATTCGCGATGCCTTACGTAGGGGTCGGCCAGTTATAGCTAATTACGCTGTTAATGTTGATTGCATTCGTGGTTGCAAAGGTGAGTTTGTTTATATGGACAACGATGATCTTACGCCTGCTGCGTTGATCGATTATGCACGTAATTTTTGGCGTACTTCGGGCCGCCGATTCAGGGAGTCAACGATTAAGCTCTATATCGATGAGTGCCAGTTGCTGTTCAATGCTCGGACATGGCACGACAAATCGCGCTCCGAATGGGTCAAGTTTTTTACGCAGCATCGCAAGTACGGTTTTGATATATACTTGGTCGCTCAGTTCGATCGTATGATAGACCGTCAGATACGCAATCTTATCGAGTACGAATACAACCACAGGTCGCTTGCGAACTTCGGAACGCTCGGTTTTCTGTTTTCGCTTCTGGTCGGCGGTAGGGCATTTTGCGGTGTCAAGACATGGTATCAGCATACCGATCGCTTAGGTTCCGTTTGGCTGCTCCCCCTTCGGCGCTATACGCGCATATACGATACATTCAACTTGTTCGATGACGTTCCCGTTTCCGTTAACGGGTGATCTTGCGCCGCTGCGTGCAGCAGCGGAAATACCGAATTCTAACACTGTCGGGGCAAGCTAAAACCGCTTCGAGGTTTTAGCTGCGTCTCGGCGCTTTCCTTCATTGCGTGTTTTTTGCTCGGGATCCCGAGCAACGTTTCGTGCTGGCAATGGTAGCCGTGTGCGCCGCTGGCGATCGCGGCCCCTTTATTAACTTGATTATAGGTACACAATGCAACTGGAGGCATCATGCATGATGACTATGATGAGTTTACCGAGTCGGTTCCCTACATCAAGCTCGTTGATTGTAGGCACACTGTCCAGATGACGCTTTGCAACTACGTGCCGCCCAGCAAGGCACGTATAGCCCGTGTAAACGATGATTTCTACTACGTGTACAGTACGAGCGAATTGAGGCCTTACAGCAAGGGTGAGACTGGCACCAAGTCCGATCATCGCCGCAGTATCCATAGGGCGTTCAATGCCATCAAACAGCTTATCAATTGCAATTACGACGAGCCGTCGCATGTGCGGTTTTTGACTTTGACGTATGCCGAGAATATGCGGAACAACAAGCGCATACGCAATGATTGGACTGTGTTCAGCCGCAATATGAGGAAGCGTTATGGCCCTCATGAATACCTTTACGTTAAGGAGCAGCAGGGGCGCGGAGCTTGGCATCTGCATTGCGTATTGTTTTTCGGCTCCCCTGCCCCGTGGATGGACAATGATGAGGTGCGCGCTATATGGGGTCACGGTTTCGTTAACATTCAGGGATTTACGGATGACATTAACAATCTTGGTAACTACTTATGCGCTTATCTAACGGATGATATGGAGCAAGGCAAGAAGGGCGGTCGGCTGCTCAATTACGAATCTGGTGTTAGGCTCTATAACTGTTCGCGCGGTATCAAGCGACCCGTTGAACGCAGTATATCGTTTGAAGCCTATACGGATATGATCAGCTCGGGCGACATGCTTGCGCTCTCGTCGCGGGATAGCGAGCTTGTCACCCCCTCGGGTAAGCATGTGCATTGTCGTTACGAGCTTTACCGTATGGATTGAGATTTTCAAACATTCGTTTGCCACTACATGTTGACATGCCGCCCCAACATGTAGTATAAATCGTTCTGTAAGGCGCTCTTTCTCATCGGGTTGTTTTGTATATAATTCATAAAAAAGTGCTCTGACCTGCAACAGTACGATAGACGCATTATCAATAAAACGGCTACGAAGAGACTGGAAGCGGCGTCGGCATACTTTAACCCCACGTCGGATTGCCGCTGGTCGAGCCACCAGTGGACGGTACGGTGCCGTTCGGGAACAGCTTGGAGTAATCTCCTGTTTGCACGGCTTCCATGACGAGCGGATAAATCATAATCATATTCGCAATATTCAAAACTAAAGCAATTGCTGTGACAACCAGCGCCACAACGCACGCCGTACGCAATCTGCCGGCCATAAGTCCAATGGGTCCGCCTTTGCCCATGAGCGCTTTGATCTTGCGATACGCGAGTATGCCGCATATAAGACCGATCGTTCCCAAAAACACCCCTCCGATAATCATGGATATCGGTCCGGTGATGCTGGCCGCAATAACGAGGTTTTGCGCTGACTTGAGTTCTCGGGCATCATCGTAATTGAACTGCTGAGGCCCTTGAGGCGGTTTGGGGGTTTGTGGCGGCTGATTTTGCTCGTCGGCCATCGTTTTTCCTTTCACGTACACATTAAAAGCCTTTGACCAGGCTTTTTGCAAACGAGGCTCTGAGAGCCGTTCTAAGGCCCCGTTTTAGCTTCAGACGACTCGTAGGTCGTTGTTTTTTACCGTCTATCACGTCTGAGAATCCGAAATCCCTTCTTTTTCCTCTTTCAGACCCGCATACTCGCATTGCAGCGTCCTCAGGCTTTCATCAAGCTCTTCTCGTTGGTATTCGAGAACGGTTTGCCGTGCTTCGAGTATCATCAGACGCTCTTGACGACTCGCATCGCCTTTCGAACTTAGTCTGACATAATACTGTATGCCCTCTATGGACAAGCCGCTTTTCCTCAAAGCATCAACAAGATGTAACGCGGCTATGTCGTCCTCGGAAAACCAGCGGACGTTGTTTTTGCCGCGCTGGAGTCCTGGGAAGAACCCGCACTTATCGTAATAGCGGATCGTAAACGCCGAGATGCCCGACAATTCCGAAACTTCGCTGATCGAATAGCGTTTGGGCGCGACGTGCGCCGTTTGCTTCAAAACGCTGCGGTCTTTTTCCATTCGTTCTCCTTGATCTTATTCCGAGAACCTGCGCTACCGCGCACATAACCAAGCTTGCTCGAGTTCGGTTATGTGCTTAGAGCAACTCTAAGGTAGTAAGTATAGCGTAGGCCGATCGCTGTTTCAGGTACCGTTTCCTTTCGTATACTTAGAGTAACTCTAAGGTATCTTCGGAGCAAGGTTAGAGTTACTCTAACCTTTATGGGATGTGCGCGAACCGATGCCAGAAAAGTGGAAAGGCCCCGTTCGGGGGCCTTTCCTTGGTAGCGGCTGCGTATGTGGTTTATAAACTACCAGTATCGAGAAAGCGGGGTTGTCGTGCAGTTGAACTGCGTTTGGCCCGCTTATCCCGCTGTATCGGGTGCCGCTCGGGCACCGCGCTCATGTGTTTCCGCTGCTTCCGAACCCGCCTGCCCCGCGCACCGAATCTTCCAGCTCATCGGTCAATGCAATCGATATGACGGGTGTTTTCGTGATCACCATCTGTGCGATCCGATCGCCTCTTTGTATGGAAAGCGTCTTTCGGGGATCGAGATTGATGACGATCGCTTGTATCTCTCCGCGGTAGTTGCTGTCGATCAAGCCCGGAGCGTTCACCAAAGAAAGGCCTTGCTTGATAGCCGCACCGCTTCGGGGAAGCACGAATCCCGCATACCCATGAGGGATAGCCGCCGCGATGCCGGTAGGAACGAGCGCGCGCTCGAAAGGTTCGAGATCGATGTCGATCGACGAACGAAGATCGAGTCCCGCATCGCCCGGATAGGCGTACGCGGGAGCCTCGAGTCCGTGGTCGAGAAGCCGTATCGGCACTTCAATGGCTTCCACGATCAGTCGTTCCCCTCAAGTGCCGTGGCGAATTCCTCGATGTTCTGAAAGTCCTTGTAAACGCTTGCAAAACGCACATATGCGACATCGTCGAGCTGGCGAAGCCGAGCCATAACCATGTTGCCGAGGTCTTTCGATTTTATTTCGGTTTTCATATCCTGGCGAAGTTCGGTTTCGATACCGTCGATCAGACTTGCGATCTGTTCGGAAGATACAGGGCGCTTCGCGCACGCGATCAGGATGCCGCGAAACAGTTTTTCGCGGTTGTACGCTTCCGATGAACCATCTGATTTAACTATGACAAGGGGGTTGTCGCCGAGACGCTCGTACGTTGTAAAGCGGCGACCGCAGTCGAGGCATTCCCTTCTTCTGCGGATGGAGGCACCATCTTCCGAAGGACGCGAGTCAACGACTTTCGATTCTGCATAACCACATGAAGGACAGCGCATCTCACTCCTTTGTTGGTATTTTGTTCACTGTACCATACTACATATAGTGGTACAACGGTACACGAAACTCTGCACCGATTCGTTACGAAATCACAAGATGAGAGTCACCTCGCTGCTTTGTGTGCGAATCGGCCTCTACGAACGTCCACGCTGTATCGGTGAGCGCCGCAAGAAACCGCTCGTCGTGGGAAACGAGGATGAGCGCGCAAGGGCATTGTGCGAGAACATCCTGCAAGGCCTCGATCGAGGGAAGATCGAGATGGTTGGTCGGTTCGTCCATGACGACGAGATGAGTGCGCTCGAGCAGCCCCATTGCAAGCATAACCTTGCGAAGTTCGCCGGGACTGAGCTCATCGCCCGACAGGATGCGCTCAGGGGGAGAGTTGAGTCGTGCGACAAGGGAAAGGACCTCGCCCGTTGCAGCGGGACCCATATCCTTGAGCGCATCGAGCACTGCCCTTCCCTCTTCGGAACTTACTTCTTGGGGAATATAAGCGAGATGCGATACCCCCTCAGCCGATGCATCGAGCAGGACTTTGAGAAACGTGCTTTTACCCGTACCGTTGCGACCGCGAAGGCCAATCCGATCGGTCGGACCCACGTATACTTCGGGATGGCGAAGGCAGCGTCCATCGCCCAAGGAGATGCTGCCTTTGTCGAGATGCGCTACCGTGCGTCGTCTTGAAGGCTCGGCGTTGATGGAAAGGGGCTTGTCGTATACCTTCTTGACCTGCGCTTTATCAAGGCGGTTTCGAGCTGCTTCGAGTTTCTTATCCATTTGGGCAGAGAGCAGGCCGGTTTTTCCATCCTGTCCCGAGACAACTGCCAATCGGAGCTTTGCGCGTCCGTCGTTATCGTGCTTGTCCAGGTTCTTGCCCGATCGCCGCGCCGCGCTTCTGCTTGCCACGGCTTTTCTTCGCGCGGATTCGGCCTGGGCTTTCGAAAGCTGCTCGCGTGCATGTTTTCGCTCGGCTTGCGCGGTTCGCAGCCTAATGTCCACGCTCGCCTTCGCTTCGGTGTAGGTGCCGGGCACCAATACGGCATGCCCGGCGTCGAGAAACAAGCACTGCCCGACGAGCGCATCGAGCAGAATCCGGTCATGGGAAACAAGCAGGCCGATGCCCTTGTACGAGGCGAGTGCCTTGAGAAGGACATCTCTCGTTCGGGCGTCGAGGTGGTTGGTCGGCTCGTCTACCGCGAGCACCGTCGGTTCGAGCGAAAGCGCACAAGCGATCTGGACGCGCTTCCGCTCGCCATGGGAAAGCGTGTCGTAGCGCCAGAGCCATTCGTCTTCGAGCTCGAGCATCGAGCGCAGGCGAACGGCATACGGGGTATAATCGACTGCGAAGTCGAACAGGTTCTCGGGTACATGCTCGGTCGATTGAGCGCAGTATACACCCGCCGGTGCAGGCCTGATGGCCCCTGCTGAGGGCTGCTCGATTCCACACAACAGCTTCAGCAGCGTGCTCTTTCCGGACCCGTTATTGCCGACGATGCCGGTCCAGCCTTCGCTGAACGTTGCCGTCACGGTTTCGAGGGCATAAGTTGGCGAATCTTCGTAAGCGTAGCTCACATCGGTTAGGTGCAGATACATGGCGACCTCCATTGAAATCAGAGGCGCAACGAATGGGTTTATGCAAAGGAAGCTGAGGAACGATGCTAGAAAACGATTGCACACCCGGTTGCGACAAAGGAATACGGCTTGTTGCATGGGTGCCCGAAGGCAATCGTTATTTGCGCATGTCTTTTCTCCTCGTATACGGTAAGAACGCCCGGTGGCGTTTCAACGAAGGAAGTGTAGCATATTCCTGTTCTCCGTGCAAAAAGAATGCGCCCCGGTTTCCCAGGGCGCTCACGCAGCTTCTCGCAGAACGCAGCATCTGCGGAAGACCGGATAGGCGAACGTTCAGACGCCGAAGAAGATGGTTGCGAAAGCAGCTACGGCAAGAGCGAGACCCGCGGAGACCGATTGCCACGGCGCTATGCGCCCGAAGGCTTTCCCTTGCACGGTTCCCGTACGAACCTCGGTAGCGAACTCGGAGTCGTGCAGCTTCTGGCTGAAGCGATGCACCTGGGTTGCAGCATGCGAGCCGTGCGATGCTTCGCGCATCGGAAACTCGATAATCGCCGCACGATCATGCATTCCGGAGACATCGGCCTTCAAAGCGGACGTTCCCACCACGGAGTAGCGCGCCTCGAAATTATTCATAAAACTGCCTCCTTGCTCTTGCATAGAACCTTTGTTCGTGTATACTATATGGCGAACAAAGGTTCATGTCAAGTTATTTCTCAAACATTTGTTCGAATTTTTGAAAGGAAGCCTTATGGCAGAAAAAGTCACGAAACGTCAGCAAGCGGTCCTCGACTGCATCGAGAGCTGCATCCGCGAGAAGGGGTACGGCCCCACCGTGCGCGAAGTATGCCAGAGCCTTGGCCTTTCCTCCCCCTCCACGGTCCACGTGCATCTCAAGGCACTTGAGGACAAGGGGCTCATCAAGCGTGATCCTCTCAAATCCCGTTCAATTGCCCTCACCTACCAGCTCGAAGATCACGAGTTTCCCGGCTCGGCCGAAGTGTCGCAGCCGAATTTCGGCAACCTCGTCAACCTTCCCCTTGTGGGCGACGTCGCAGCAGGTGTTCCCATTCTCGCGGAAGAGAACATCACCGATACCATCACGCTTCCTACCGATATCGTGGGCGATGCGGCTGCGTTCCTGCTTTCGGTTCGCGGCGACTCCATGATCGAAGCGGGTATCAACAGCGGTGATTACGTAGTGGTTAAAGAACAGCCTACCGCCAACAACGGTGACATCGTCGTAGCCATCATGGACGATGGCGCAACGGTAAAGCGCTTTTACAAGGAGTCCGACCACATCCGTCTGCAGCCCGAAAACTCTTCGATGGATCCCATCATCACAACCGATTGCTCTATCGCGGGCAAGGTAGTAGCTGTTTTCAGGCGCCTTTAAAACGACTACGGTACCGTTTAGCGTTTCACGAGGGAGCCGGTACGCCCCGACCGCTTATCGAACCGCGCTGCGGATCGTTTGCGGTCGGGGCGTTTTCGTATGACGGCCGATCGGGTCGAGCCTTACTCGGTTACAAGAAACTCGCTGAACATCGATGTGTAGGCGGGGGCTATCAGCATGTCTATACGCGTACCATCCTCGTCATGTTCTTCGCGTACGATCGAAGCGCGCTCATGCGCAATCGATACGAGGTCGCCCCGCCCGTACGGCACAAGCACCCTCAGCAGCTCGTCGCGGGCCGAAGCGATCGAGCTTACGCGTTGCACCAACTCGTCGATGCCGTCTCCCGTCAGCGCCGACACGGCTACGGCGTCGGGGTGGCGCTTTGCAAGCGCATCTCGCTCGTCGCAATCCAGCAAATCGATCTTATTGAACACTTCGACGCGCCTGATATCCTGCGCCCCGATTTGCCCGAGCACCTCTTCGACCGAGCGGATCTGGGCCTCTCTCTCGGGTGAAGAGGCGTCGATCACATGAAGGACGAGATCTGCTCCCGTAATCTCGTCGAGCGTCGATTTGAAAGCTTCCACAAGCGTATGGGGAAGTTTCTGAATAAAGCCGACCGTGTCGGTGAGCGTAATTTCCCGTCCCTCGGGAAGCACGAATTTCCTCGTCGTCGAATCGAGCGTCGCAAACAGCTTGTCGTAGCTGAGGACGTCGGCATCGGTGAGCGTGTTGAGCAGACTCGATTTGCCTGCGTTGGTGTATCCGGCAAGCGATACTTTGAACATACCGCTTTTGTAGCGGCTCTCCCGCTGAAGCGCTCGCACATCGGCGAGTTGCTTGAGTTCGCGTTTGATGGAGGTTATGCGCTTGCGCACCATCCTGCGGTCGACTTCGAGCTGGCTTTCGCCCTCGCCGAACCTCGAGCCGACACCGCCGCCCATGCGGTTCGAAGCGAGATGCGCCCACATGCCGCGTAACCGAGGGAGCAGATACTGGTTTTGCGCGAGCCTTACCTGCAGACGCCCTTCCTTCGTGGTTGCGTGGAGCGCGAATATATCGAGGATGAGCGCCGTGCGGTCGATGACTTTCACATCGCGCGGTACGATTTTTTCGAGATTCGATTGCTGAGACGGTGTGAGTTCGTCGTCGAATATGACAACATCGGCGCTGTGGGCACGGCACATGTCGGCGACTTCTTCCGCCTTGCCCGAACCGATAAACGTGCGGGGGTTCGGGGCGTCGAGCTTCTGCGAAGTGGAGGCAACCACGTCTGCACCGGCAGTGTTCGCCAGTCTGCCGAGTTCGGCAAGGCTTTCGGAGACGGGCCATGTCGTATCGCCGCGGTCTATGCCGACGAGCACAGCGCGCTCGCGTACTTCTTCAATGGTGAAATGCTTGGATTGGGTCATGGCAGTATGGCCTTTCAAAAGGTTCGGATGGGTGTATGCGAGTAAGAGCTTTTACCGCAACCTTATTGTGGCCATGTACGTGCTCCATCCTTTCCCGAATAAACAATAGTCTTAGATACTAGCACGCCTGCCGCCCATCGGGCAACAGGCGTGTTTTCATTCCGTTACGAAAGCCAATGCATCAGAGCGTTTCACCCTATGCTTTCGGATTGCGCCGCATCTTGCGCACGGACAAGGCGGCTGCGATCGCCGTCAAAATCCCCATAGCCGCAAGCAACGCTATGCCGACAACCGCCTCATCGCCCATTTTGGCCAATGCGGACGCATGTTTTCCCTGGTTCAGCGAAGTGTTGGAGGAACCGGGGTCGCCGGATGTCCCCGGATCAACGGGCTCGCCAGGGTCAACAGGACCGGGCGGATCGGGAAGCTTCGACCAGATCGCGTACAGCACCACGTCGGCGTCTTCCATGGTGATCGGCGAAGCGACCGCAACGTTTCCGTCAGGCTCCAAAGCCCAGCCTTCGAACGTATAGCCTTCTCGCGCGAGGGTGTGATCGGTTTTCACTTCCGCCTGTTCGCCTGGCAGGTACTTGCGGTTGTCCACAGGCACCGCACCGCCCGTCGCTCCGTTTCCGTCGTAGAGCACCATGGCGGCGTTGCGGTAGCTGATATCGAAGTTGTTGTATCCGTATTCGAAGGGGTTTACAGAGCGGCTCGCCGGAGCCGAGGCATAATAGCTATCGGGACGTTCGGAGAAGCTGTGCGTATGTATTTTCTCGTCATGCAGCGCAATGTCTTCAGCGTTACCGAGCAGCACCGATTCGAGCTCGCGCGAAGCCGTATTCCCTGAAAATACGGTGGTTTCTCCGATTTGGCCCTCGGTATCGACGACCAGGTTGGCAAGGTTTTCGTACGGCGTCCATATGCCGCCGCCCGAAGAACCTGCGGTATTTCCCGTAAAACTCGAGGTCGAAACGAACATCTCGGTGGCGTTCTGATGATCGCCCATGGTTCCGAGCCTTACCGCGCCGCCGTCTTGGCCCGCTGTATTGCCGCCGAAGAGGACCTGTTGCACGTATCCTGTCTGCCAGCCGTCTGCAACAAAGAGCGCACCTCCGTCGCGGGCGGCGGTATTGCCGGTAAACTCGATGGGGTCAGAGCCCGACCCGCCGTTATACAGCGAGAGGTTGCTCAGGTTTGGACCAAGGTACACGGCACCGCCCGATCCGGCAAGAGCAGCATTTGCATCGAACTGCACGCTCGTTGCCGCGAGCGACGACCAGAAGTCCCCGTTTCCGCTGGCTTCGACAGCGTACACCGCTCCCCCCGATTCTCCGGCTTCGTTTCCGGTAAACGTGGATTCGGACAGGCTCATGTCGAGCGTTGTATCCTGATCTTCGCGAGTATCATCGGCGTATACGTACAAAGCACCTCCGTCCTCGTACGAAACGTTATCCTGCGCATTCGTCCTATCGATATGGTTTTCCACGTGGGAGCCCCTCAGAAAAGCGCCGCCACCCGATCCGGTGCGCGCAACATTGCCGGAAAGGCTCTTGCGGCGCGAATCGCCCGTCTCGGGATCCCAGCCGCCGCTCATGGTCAGAATAGTGTACGCGGCTTCCATGAAGATGCCGCCGCCGCTTTCTTCGGCTGTATTGTTTTCGATGTCAAGCCCCTCGACCTGCGCATACGACTGCTGTCCCGAAACGGCGTACGCCCCCCCGCCTCTCCCGTAAGCGTGGTTGCCCGTAAGCGAATTGGCCTGCTGGTTGCCGGATTCGTTGAACCCGAAAGTCGCGTACCCCTCGCTTGAGGCGACGTAGATGCCTCCCCCGTCACCTCGCGAGCCATCCGTTCCTGCAGTGTTGTCGTTGACGGTCGTTCCGTGTCCGTGGAACGATACCGATTCGTCGGACGCAAGGTAGACACCTCCGCCGGATGCGTGAGCCGTGTTGCCCGAGATACTCATCTTCGATCCGTTTCCCCCCGAACCCGCCTGTACGTTGGCGCTTTCAGCAGCGTCACCGTATATTCCGCCGCCGCTGCCTTGGGCCGTATTGCCGTCCACGATGGCTCCGGTCATCTGCAGGGTGATCATCTTGTAAGCGTCGCCTGTAAGGTTCTTCGAATAAAGGCCTCCACCGTTGCCGCCCGATACGTTGCGAGAAACCGACGTGGCTGCCACGAGTTCGCCGTATCCGTCGTGTACGGCCTCGAAAATGAGGTGGTTCGCAAACGTATTCATTGCGATGCCGCCGCCATCGCCCTCGGCGCGGTTTTCGTCAACCGATGTGGCGTTGAACACCGCGGTAACCAGCGTTGCCTGCTCGAATGAGATGCCTCCCCCGCTCGCGTCGCTCGTATTGTCTTCGATCGTCGCATAGAAGCTGTACAGGCTGATTTCCTGCGAAGCATCTAATGAAATTCCACCTCCGTTGCCATGCGAATGGTTGGAAAGAACGCGCGGCGTAAGCGCAGGGATCGCAGGGGCGTACGATTCGCCAAGCGTGAGTACGGCGGCTTCCCCGTCAAGGCATATACCGCCGCCCCTACCTTCTTCGGCAGTGTTGTCGCTCACCGAGCCCGTCACCATTTCAAGTCGTACCGTGCTCGGCTCGCCCATGCCTCCGATGTACATACCGCCGCCTGAAGCCTGAGCCGTGTTGTTCCGTAGTTCGCTTTCGCGGGAGCCTGTATCGGAATCGTCGATGCGCACGAGCGTCTCCCAGGCACTGCCGTAGATTCCCCCGCCGTTGCCCTGTCCGTTTGTAGCTGTGGCCTTGTTTTCGAGCATGCTTGTATGTGCAAGGGAGAGCGCGGCCTCTACGGACGGATTGTCGGAAACGAGCGCACCCGCCCCGCCGTTTCCGTGAGCCGTGTTGCCACTGAGCGTCGATGACGAAAGGTCGAGATCGCGTTCCGTATACACCGCGCCGCCCTCCTTGCTTGCCGTGTTGCCGCTCAAGAGCGAATCGAGCACTTCGAGAGCAGGCTGCCCGGTTCCCACCGCGTACAGCGAGCCGCCGTCGAGTGCGGCATTGTTTGCCAATACCGAGGCTTCGAGGTGAATTCCTGCTTCGGAATCGAGGAAGATCGCTCCGCCCCGATTGGCCGCCGTGTTCGAAGCAAACGTCGCATTGCTCACATGCAACACGGTATCCGTTGCGTACAAGGCGGCTCCGTCGGTCGAGGCGCACGACCTCACCGTGAGGTCGAAGCTGCCGACGCTCGGCGCAGTGACGCCCTCGGGGGCCGTGTTGAGGTAAAACGCAGCCGTTCCCTGCGCGAACTCGATGCCTCCGCCTGTGCCGTTTCCGTCGAGTACGATGTTTTTGAAGAATATCGCTTTCTCATCTCCCTGCTGCTCGACCTGCATATGGCGCGCGCCGGAAAAGGCGGTCAAGACAACAGGAGCATCGGCAACGATGCTCAGATAGTCCACGGAAAGCTCCGGGACGGCGATCGGTCCTGCGAGTTCGAAAGAGGACGCTATCTTGATCGGACGATTCGGTTTCGTGCCCTCGGCGATATCGTTGAGGGCGCTCTGGAGGCTTGCCTGGTCGGTGACTTCGTATGCGTCTTCGTCCTCCAGAAGCGCAAGCTCGCTCGCCTCGTCTTCCAAAGGCGAGGCTGAAGATACTTCCTCCTGGTCGCTCGAGGCTTCCTCCTGGTCGCTCGAGGATTCCTCCTGGTCGCTCGAGGATTCCTTCTCTCCGCTTGAGGCTTGCTTCTCACCGAGCTCGTGAAGGTCGGAAGCGCCTTCGGATGCGGTTGGGTTTTCAGAACCGGCCTGTTCGGATTCGTCGCGCACATTCGATTCTTCCCGCTGCGCAAAAGCGCTGCCCTGTACATCATCCGCCGCTACGGCAGCGCTCTCATCCGCTGATAGAACGGCCGAGGACGCCCTTTCGAACGCCGTCGATTCGGGCAGTGCGCCCTTTTGCGCATTCGCCGGCTCGGCGAGCGCGCCTGAGGGGACGGCGATCATCGCCGCCAAAACAACCGAGAGGAACACGCACGCCGCCCCTCGCCTCTTCTTCAAGCTTTCCATATACGTCCCTTCGATTCAAGAGCACCAGCGCGCTGCGCTTCTACCACGCCGACACGCTTGCCTTTCAACTCGTATCGTTTATCGCGTTATGTAACTAAGTAATCACTTCCATAACGATTATTGCATACCTTGATACCGTATTAAAGGGTAATTTGATACTTATGGAGATACAATTAAGAACAGGTGTGCTTGCGCCTCTATCGACATGCGTTGCCAGCCCGTCCGTTCTCAAGAATATACGAAGCCTTCAGGACCGCCCGCGAATCGAGTAACGCAAAGTGCCGAAACGCGCCTGTTCACATGCCCGAAGGCTTTCGCTAGCCGATCTCTTTGATGCGCTTCGCAGCTTCTAGCAGCCGCTCGTCGGGCGTCGTGAGCGAAATGCGTATGTACCCTTCGCCATCCGGCCCGTAGCCGCTGCCCGGCGTGACGATGACGTGCGCTTCCTCAAGCACCTTGGTTGCAAACGACTCCGACGTGTATCCTTCGGGCACCTTCGCCCACACGTAGATCGTAGCTTTCGGCTTCTTGCACTCGACACCGATGGCGCACAGCGCATCGACCACGAGATCGCGACGGCGCTCGTAGATCGCGCGCATGTCGTCGATACATTGCTGCGATCCGCTCAAAGCTTGAATAGCGGCATCCTGAACGGCCGTGAACTGCCCCGAGTCGAGGTTGTTCTTCACGGTACCGAGCGCCGATACGGCCTTGGCGTTTCCCGCTGCGAACCCGATGCGCCATCCGGTCATGTTGTAAGCCTTCGAGAGGCTGAAAAACTCGATGCAGCACTCCATGGCATGCGGCCGCTCAAGGATGGAGGGCGCGCGGTATCCATCGAAGCCGATCTCGCTGTACGCATTGTCATGGGCAAGCAGAAGATCGTGCTTTAAACAAAATGCGATGGCGCGATCGAAATACTCGTCGGTGGCCACGGCCCCGGTCGGGTTGTTGGGATAGCCGATGAACATGATCTTAGCTTTGGAAAGCACCTCATCGGGCACGTGTTCGAAATCGGCGAGAAATCCGCTCTCTTCGCGCATGGGCATGTAGTACGTCTGAGCGTTCATAAGCGTCGCTCCGCCCGAGTAAACCGGATAGCCGATCGAAGGAGCCAATACGTAGTCGCCCGGATCGACGAAAGCGGTATGGAGATGGAAGATGCCCTCTTTGCTTCCGATGAGTGCAAGCACCTCGGTCTTCGGGTCGAGCGTAACGCCGAAGCGGCTTTCCATCCACTGCGCGCAAGCCGTGCGGTACGCAAGCGATCCTGCGTAATCGGGGTACTGGTGGTTCTCAGACTTTCGCACCGCCTCCCTCATGGCTTCGACGATATGGTCGGGCGTGGGCATATCGGGATCGCCTATGCCGAGCGAGATCACGTCGACGCCCTGCTCGACGAGCGCATCGCGTTTTGCATCGATCTGAGCGAAAAGGTAGGGGGCTATACGGTTCAGGCATGCTGCGGTTCTCACATTCGGCTCCTTTCGTTTCGGCGCACTGCCGAATGATTCGCGTCTATCCTACAAGTCGGGTATCCGTACGGTGCCCGAAAAGCTCTCCTCTGACGGTCCCGTCATGAACACGCGACCGTCATCCTTCCAGTCAATCGCCAGCACGCCGCCGGGCAAAAGCACCTCGTTGGTTCTCGGTGCCCTTCCCGAAAGGCATGCCGCAACGCCTGTAGCGCAGGCCCCTGTTCCGCAAGCGAGGGTTTCGCTGCATCCGCGCTCGTACACCCGCATGGCGATTCCCTTTTCGCTTGCCACGGCGAATTCGACGTTCGTTTTTTCGGGAAACGCCGGATGATGCTCGAAATAGGCGCCGATGCGGTCAAGATCGAACGTCGCAAGCGTTTTATCCGTAAAATCGGCGAACAGCCCGTCGGGCAGCGAGTTCATATCGTCGAGGAAACAGACTGCATGAGGGTTTCCCATCGATACGCACGTGAACGCAAACGGCCCCCAGGGCGATTCAACAACGGCATCGAGCACGCACGGCTCGCCCCAGGGCGATTCAGCGTTCGCTCGAAGCGTCGTCGGCACCGTTTCGGGGGCGAGGGCGGGCGTGCCCATGTCGACCGTAGCCGAGACGAGTGCACCCGCCTCATCGACTGAATAGGTGATCGAGCGAACGCCCGCTTTCGTATCCGCCGCCAAAAAGCGATCTTTGGTTTCAACGAAGCGGCGGTCGACCAAGTATTTCGCAAAACAGCGCACGCCGTTTCCGCACATTTCCGCCAAGGATCCGTCGGCGTTGATATAGTGCATGTACGCGGCACATTCGGGTGTATCGGAAGGGCGAACGAGGATGATGCCGTCTGCGCCGATTCCAAAGCGTCGATCGCAGAGCCACGCGATCTGCTGCGCCGTCAACTCGATTTCGCGTGAAAAATCGTCAATGACGATGAAATCGTTTCCCGCGCCGTGCAGCTTCGCAAAATCGAGTTCCATGGATACCCTGCGCTCCTCATCTCTGTTCGGCGGCAGCTCCTAATGCGAAAGCAAGCACCTGGTCTGCGAGCGAAGCCGTAGCGCCTTCATCGGCGTTCAGCCACCGTATTCTCGCGTCTTTCCGAAACCACGTACGCTGTCGCTTCGCATAGCGCCTCGTCGCTGTCTTTATCTGCTCGACCGCCTCCTCGAGGCTTACGGTTCCGTCGAGCGCCCAGACGATCTCCTTGTATCCTATCGCCTGGGGAGCGGTTAATCCCCTTCTGAATCCTTGATGTAACAGAGATTTTACCTCGTCGACAAGTCCCGCTTCGATCATGGCGTCCACACGGCGCTCGATACGGGCTGCGAGAACCGCAGGATCGACTTCGAGTCCGAAGAACACGGCCGGAACGGCCTGCGGAAGCCGTTGGAGACGCTCGTGCTGCGCCGCGTAGGAGCTATCCTCGGAAAGCATCTCGAACGCGCGCACAACGCGCCGAACGTTGTTCGGATGGATGAGTTCGGCACTTGTCGGATCGATGCGGTGAAGCTCATCCCAAAGCGCCTGGGCGCCGTGCTCTTCGGCGAAGCGCGTGTAGTGCTCGCGCACAGGGTTGTCCGTCTGCTCGCCTTTCGGAAAGGTCATGTCATCGATGGCGGCGCGCACGTACAATCCCGTGCCGCCTGCGAGAACGGCGCGCTTGCCGCGTGCGGCGATATCGTCGAAGCAGGAGCGCGCGTAGGCTTGGAACAGCGCGGCAGAGTACGGCTTCCCGGGATCGATCAGATCGAGCCCGTGGTGCGCAACCAATCTGTCTTCGGGTATGACCTTGCCCGTTCCGATGTCCATACCGCGGTAAACCTGCATGGAATCGGCACTCACGACCTCCCCGTCGATCTTGCGCGCAACCGCTTGCGCCAGATCGCTTTTGCCCGACGCCGTCGGACCGACGATGCAGATGACAGGCGAAGCAGCCGTTTTCCCTGAGCCACCTAAAACCGTACGGCTTTCAGAAGACTGCGCGCGCCGACCCTGAGCGTTTTCGCTACCGGGCATCGGTTTGCTGCGTTCGCGCCGCCGACAAGCCGTCTATGACCGTGCCGGAAAGGTACCAGGTGCGTGCCTCGTCGATCGCAACCCGCACGATCGACCCAGCCAGATCGTCGGCATTCACGCCGTCGGGCAGTTTCGCGTGCACGGTCTGGTTCTTAGGGCTCTTCCCCGCAAGAATCGTACGGTCGCGTTTGGAGGCGCCTTCAACGAGCATCTCGACCGTCGTATGCTTGTCAGCTTGGTTGCTTTGCCACGCCTTGTCCTGCACGAGGTCCACCAACCGATCGAAGCGCTCCTGTACGACTTCGTGCGGAGTGTCGTCGTGCATGCTCGCCGCAGGTGTTCCCTCTCGCTTGGAGTAGATGAACGTGAACACCTGGTTGTAGCCGACCTCTTCGACGAGGCGGTACGTATCCTCGAAATCCCGTTCGGTTTCTCCGGGGAATCCGACGATTACGTCGGTCGAAAGCGCGATGTCGGGACACGTCGCACGGAGCTTCTCGACGAGGCCGAGGTAGTGCGACCGGGTATAGCGCCGGTTCATGGCTTCGAGCACCCGGTCGGAACCCGACTGCACGGGAAGATGAAGCGCGGGCATGAGCGAGCGCAGGCGCGCAAAGCGCTCGATCACTTCGTCGGTAAGGTCCTTCGGATGGCTTGTCGCGAATCGCAGGCGCGCTATGCCCGTATCGTCCACGGCGTCGAGCACGTCGGCGAAGCGCGGGGTGCCGTACAGATCGCGTCCGTACGAGTTCACGTTCTGCCCGAGCAGCGTGATCTCCTTCACGCCCGCATCGACGTAGGCTTGCGCCTCGGCTACGACGTCTTCGAGCGGCCTGGATTTCTCCCTGCCGCGCACGTAGGGTACGATGCAGTAGGAACAGAAGTTGTTGCATCCGATGGTAATGGGAAGCCACGCCGCCCAACCGTGCTCTCGCGCAGTCGGAAGGTCGGTGGGAAACGCCTTTGCAGAATCGAGCACCTCGACATGATGACCGCCCGACTCCATGGCGGCTCCGATGAGCTTCGGCAGCGATCCGAGATTGTGCGTGCCGAATACGACATCGAGATGAGGAAGCGCGGTAGTGAGCTTCTCTCCGTCGCGCTGGCCGATGCATCCGCCTACCGCGACGATTCTCCTGCCGAGCTTCGATGCGCTGCGCACGGGGAGGTTCTTGAGCGAAGCGACCTGCCCCATGAGCCGCACATCGGCAGCCTCGCGGACGCAGCAGGTCATGAACACGACCATATCGGCTTCTTCGTAGGTGTCGACCTGAAGCGAGCCGAGCCCTTCGAGCATGCCGCCAATGCGCTCCGAATCGTGCTTGTTCATCTGGCATCCGAACGTGCGGATGCAAAACGTCGTATCTGAAAACGTGTGCTGCATAAACTTATGTCCTCGAAATGCGGTTGATTATCGGTCGAGATCGAATTCGTCTTGCTGCTCTGCCGGACGTTGGACACCGCGCGTGTAGCGCGGCTCGACAGTGAATCGGATGGCGGTGCGGTATTCGCCGTCGATCACGATATCGGCAAATGCGGGGATGCAGTATATCTCAATGCCGATCGGAGAAAGGAACCCGCGTGATATGGCGATGGCTTTGACGGCCTGGTTGACAGCTCCTGCCCCGACCGATTGGATCTCGACGCTGACGCCGTCTTTGATCATTCCTGCGATGGCCCCGGCAACCGAAGCCGGGGAAGATTTTGAGGATACCTTGAGGCATCCCGTTTCGGGTCTGTGTTCGGATGAGGTAGACACGCGCATATCCTTTGGTCGTTGTAGTTCGTATCACGTGCGTTCAGTTGTGCGGTCAATATGCCATCGTATGCTATATGTGCTTTTCAAACGTACGTTTATTCTAGCGATTAATCAAAGCGCGCGCAACTTAGAGCAGCTTGGATACGGGAAAGTTCACGCGAATCCCCTCGCGTGAAACGCGGATGTCGGGCTCTATGTCGGATTCGAGGTAGTAGCGCTGCGCCAAATCGGCGAACGCGGTCTTCAAAGCGGTCGAGAACTCGGTGAGATCGGCTCCGTCGATCCTCAGTCCCCGCGCATCGCCACCGTGTCGCTTGGATGCTTTTCCGTGCCCCGTCCTCTCATCCTCGAACACAAGGGAATCGGCGATCGACTCGAGCGATCTAATCGACCCGTCGAGAATCCTGCGTGCGGAACGCTGCGACATGGGCAGGCCGATTGCCGCTGCGAGTTCCGCGAACGATTCCGGATCGATTGCCAGGCACAGGCGTTTGGCAACGGGAAACTCTGATGCGTCGGTGGCGAACGCGCGGGCATTCGACGAAACCGTCGCCATGCCGAAATCGTACAGCGTTGCAGCGATATCGGTAGGAGAGCCGCAGTACACGCTCAAAGACGAGCGATGCTCGTAGGCGAACTCGCACACGAGACGGTTGATGTTGCGCGGTCCCCGTATCTGAAGCTCGCCTTCGCTGTCGTAGCCGAATACGGGCATGCTCGATTGGTCGGCCTTCTCAGGCAATTCTTCGAGATCCGTCTCGACGGCGAGCGACGCTCCTTTACCCTTATCGGAAGCGACCACGCAGGCGCTTCGTGCGTTCTCCGCTATGGAGAACAGCGCCATGCCCCTTCCGTGTACGCCCCATTTGTCCACATGCATCGTATCGAGCTTGGACGTGACGCGCGGTTCGAACACGCGGGGCTGCATCGGTATCGGTATGCCGTCGCCGTCGTCGACCATGCAGATCCTGCGCAGTGTGCCCTCACGGGACAGCGCAACGAAGATGCTGCGCGCATGGGCGTCGCGTGCGTTGCGGAGCATCTCGATCACGATGTCTTCGGTCGAGCGGATATCGTGGCGCGCCTGCCTTCGCTCTGCTTCGGCGCTCCGTAAACGAACGAAGCCATCCCCGAGGTCGTCTTCGACCCGGAGATGGCTATCGCCCGAAACCTCTTCGATGAACGATGTCAGCGAGCGGTCGGCCATTTACTTGGCTACGGCGCTTGCGCGGCTTTCGCGAATCACGACGACCTTAACTTGGCCGGGATACTGCATCTCGCTCTCGATCTGATGCGCGATGTCGTGTGCGAGAACGGTTGTGGCAGCCTCGTCCACAACTTCGGGGGTCACCATGACGCGAACTTCGCGGCCCGCCTGGATGGCGTACGTGCGCTCGACGCCCTTATGGGCATTGGCGATTTCCTCGAGTTTCTCAAGGCGCTTGATGTAGGAATCGAGCGTTTCCTTACGCGCTCCCGGACGCGCTGCCGATACGGCGTCAGCCGCCTGCACGAGTACGTCGAGCACGCTGTTGGGTTCGACGTCGTTGTGATGGGCTTCGATCGCATGGACGATCTCGGGCCGCTCGCCGAAGCGACGTGCAAGATCGGCTCCGATCACCGCATGGCTGCCCTCCACTTCGTGATCGACCGCCTTGCCGAGATCGTGCAGAAGGCCCGCACGCTTCGCAGGGATAGGATCGAGACCGAGTTCCGCTGCCATGACACCGCTCAGATACGCGACCTCGAGCGAGTGGTTGAGCACGTTTTGCCCGTAGGACGTGCGGTATCTGAGCCTGCCGAGCGTACGCACGAGCTCGGGATGCAGATCGTGGATGCCGGTGTCGAACGTAGCCTGCTCGCCCGCTTCCTGCACGCGCTGGTTCACGTATTCTTCGGCCTTGCCGAACATCTCCTCGATGCGCGCTGGGTGAATGCGCCCGTCGGCGATGAGGTTTTCCATGGTCACGCGTCCGATTTCGCGACGTACCGGATCGAAGCACGAGATGGTCACGCATTCGGGTGTATCGTCGATGATGAGATTCGTACCGGTGAGCTGCTCGAACGAGCGGATGTTGCGGCCCTCGCGCCCGATGATGCGCCCCTTGAGGTCGTCGGAGGGGATATGGATGGCAGACACCGTGCTTTCCGCCGAATGATCGGCGGCGACGCGCTGGATTGCGAGGCTGAGGATTTCGCGGGACTTCTTATCGGCCTCCGCTTTCGTGCGCATTTCCGCATCGCGGATTATGGCGGCGGATTCGTGGGTGACCTCTTCTTTGAGCATGTCGAGCAACTCTGCCTTCGCCTCGTCGGGAGACATTCCCGCAACGCGCTCGAGGCGACGGTTCACCTCGTCGGCAGCATCTTTCAGATCGCGCTCGCGGCGTTCGATCTGGCCTTGCATGGAGGAAATCTGGTGCTCGCGGGCATCGAGCGATTCGACGCGGCGGTCGAGCGACTCTTCGCGTTGCGACAGGCGGTTCTCGGCTGTACGCACTTCGCGCATACGCTCTTTGTTCTCCGCTTGCGCATCCTGCTTCATCTTGAGGACTTCGTCCTTCGCTTCGACGATCGCCTCCCTACGGAGCGTTTCGGCTTGTTTCTTCGCATCCGCGACGAGGCCTTCCGCCTCTTGCGCTGCCCGCTTCGTCGATGCGTTCACGACGAAGCGCGTGATAACAAAACCGAGAGCGATACCGATGACGGCCCCGATAACGAACCATAATACTTCAGGCATTCGCTCCCCCTTTCAATTCGTTGTTCCTGGTCATCTATTCATTGGTATGGTTCGGCATAAAAAATGCCGGGTAAAACACCTGGCATGAGCGATCGCGCACGTAAGAGCACACATATTGGATTGTCCCTATAGTAAGCACCCTATCGGGTACGCAAGCACTCAATGCTGGTTACCATGATAAAGGTTTCTGCGATTTTGATAAAGGCTTTTTGGAAATTATGACGATTCGCTCCATATGCGGGCAGCGCTCTGAGCGGCCGCGGAGCCGTATCCCTTCGAAACGAGCCTGCGGTAGGCGGCATCGCGTTTGTTCTTCGCGGTAGGTGGGCGTTTTTCGAGGACGGCGAGAGCCCGCTGCACCTCATCCTCGTCGCATTCGGCCCAATTGAGTACCTCGTCGGGGTCGATTCCAAGATCTCGCAACTCCGCTTCGATCCCGCGCCTTCCCTTCCCTGCGCCGAGTTTCGCACGCACGTAGGCTTCGGCGTACCGAACGTCATCGACGATGCCGTATTCGATCGAGCGCGCAAGAGCCGCCTCGACCGCTTCGGGCGAAAACCCATCGCGGGCAAGCCGCTCGCGCAGGCCCTTCGACGATCGCTCGCTTGCACTCACGAGGCGCTGTATCTTCTTGTATGCCTCGAACGCTTCGTCGTCGAGCGCCGAAGAAGCGATCTCACCAGATGCTCCCTCAGCGCTCGCGCGAGGTTTCCCGGCATCGCCGAGGCGGCGCTTCATATCCTCTATGAACTGTTCGTCGATGTAGGGCATTGCTCTTCGATCCCGATCCGCTGTATATCAAAACAACCGGACGGTTATTTCTTACTGGAAGGCTTGGGCGCGGCTTCCACTTCCGATTCCTCCGAAGCGGTGATGACGGGGATCTCGAAGAACTCGCGTACCTTCACTTCTATCTCGTCGCGTAAATCGGGGTTCTCCTTCATGGTGAGCTTCGCCGCTTCGCGCCCTTGTCCGAGGCGCTCTTCGCCGTAGGTGTACCAGGCACCGCTTTTCTTCACGACGCCCGCCTCGACGCCCATGTCAACGATGCAGCCTTCGCGTGAGATGCCCTCGCCGTACATGAGGTCGAATTCGGCTTGGCGAAACGGTGGAGCGACCTTGTTCTTGACCACCTTGGCCCTTACGCGGTTGCCGACCACCTCGCCGTCTTTTTTGATCGAATCGATGCGGCGGATGTCGATGCGCACGCTCGAGAAGAATTTGAGAGCGCGGCCGCCCGTCGTGGTTTCGGGATTGCCGAACATCACGCCGATCTTCTCGCGAAGCTGATTGATGAAGATGCAGGTGGTGTTCGATTTCGAAAGCGAACCTGCCAGTTTCCGAAGCGCCTGGGACATGAGTCGCGCTTGCAGGCCCACCGACGTATCGCCGATCTCCCCTTCGATTTCCGCACGGGGTACGAGGGCTGCTACCGAGTCGACGACGATGCAATCGATCGCGCCGCTGCGCACGAGCATGTCGCAGATTTCAAGGCCCTGCTCGCCGGTGTCGGGCTGCGAGATGAGCACTTCGTCGATGTCGACGCCGAGGCGCGCTGCGTACACGGGGTCGAGCGCATGCTCGGCGTCGATGAAGGCGCACACACCGCCGAGGGCCTGCGCTTCTGCGAGGATCTGGAGCGCGAGCGTGGTCTTGCCGCTCGCTTCGGGGCCGTACACCTCGACAATGCGGCCGCGGGGCACGCCCCCGATGCCGAGCGCGGCATCGAGCGGAAGGGCTCCCGTGGGAATCACGCCGATGGCGAGATGCTTTCCGTCTTCGCCGAGTTTCATGATCGACCCCTGACCGAACTTGCCTTCGATCTGGTCGGTCGTCAACTTGAGCATCTTGGCCTTGTCCTGGTTCATTTCCTTCTCCTCGCTGTAGTGCGTCTGTAGTGCATGCGGACTGTTCCCATTATACGAACAAATGTTTGTCGGTCAAGCATTTGTTCCGATTCGCATGGTAATTCCCAGTATGGCATACGGATCGTGCAGGCGAAGGAACGCAGTGGGACACGAACCTTACGCGGATCATACACGCTGAGGACTTCGATCTGCACGCGATCTTGCACGGTTTACGCCTGCGGGCGAGCTAAAGCGTACGCGATGCGCACCGTCCTGCGATTGCTTCGCGTACGAACTCCAACGCCGCCCTCACGCTCAGGAGCCTGACCTGCTCGCGGTCACCGGGAAAGCGGTGCAGCTTCGACACCGTTATGGCTGCGTCGGACAGACCGATCCAAACGGTTCCGACGGGCTTTCCCTCGACGGCTCCCCCGGGCCCGGCAATACCGGTCACCGAAACGGCGATGTCGACACCGAGGTGCTTGCGCGCGCCGTCGGCCATCTGCTCGGCGGTCTGCGAGCTCACCGCACCGGCAACCTCGAGCGTCTCGCGCCGGACGTCGAGCTCAGCGCGCTTCACGTCGTTCGAATAGCTTACAATGCCGCCCGCCACGGTTTCGGAACTTCCCGGCACCGCGGTCAGCGTAGCAGCGATCAAGCCGCCCGTGCAGCTTTCAGCCGTGCCGATCGTCAAATCAGCCTCGCGCGCCTTCGCGAGCACGTCTTTCGCAAGCGCTTCGAGGGCAGCGGGCTCGATGGAGGCCGCCTCTTCGGCAGTAAGCTCACGAAATGCCTCGCCTTCCTCCCCCGACGCATTTTGCGGCGCCCTGCCGGCTTCGCCTTTCGCTTTGCGCGACGATTTCGTGAACCCGAGGATCTCGCGCGCCTTCACGAAGTAATCGAGCATCGATACGATCGTGAGGATGACGGCTACGAGCATGACCAACCACGAGATGAGGTACAGATGGTTGCTGAACACCTGCGAAAACGTGGTGATCTGCTCGGAGTCCTTGATGATGAACAACACGATGGCGATGATCTGCGTGACTGTTTTCGCCTTGCCGTACCAGCTTGCCGCAATCACGACGCCCTGGCTCGCCGCCACCATACGGATGCCCGACACGATGAACTCGCGGCACAGGATCACCAGCGCGACCCACGACGGCAAGACGCCGAGCTCGATGAGCGCAAGAAGCGCCGCCGCTACGAGAATCTTATCGGCAAGCGGATCCATGAACTTGCCGAGGTTCGTCACCTCGCCCCGGCTGCGCGCAAGGTACCCGTCGAGCCCATCGGTTGCCGCGAGCAGGATGAATATGCCCGCGGCGATCCACGATTTCCATACTTCTGCGTCGTGCCACTCGGGAAACCAAGCGGGCCACGGGCTGATGATGGCGATAACGAACAGCGGCACGCCGCATATGCGCAGAAAGGTTACGATGTTTGCGGGAGTCCACAGTTTTTCGTGCGTTGGATGGGGAGCCGCCATGAGCTACTCTGCCTCCATTTCGTAGAGCAAGGTATCGCCAATCGTCACCGTAACGATCTGGCCGGGTTCGCCCTTCTCGAGATAGACGACGCCGTCGACGTCGGGAGCCTGGCACATCGCTCTGCCGAAGAGCTGGCCGTCCTCCTCGCGGCCGAGCACGAGCACGTCCATCGTCGATCCCGTCCGTTCCGCCACGCGCGCCGTGCAGACGGCATCGGCGACATCGCGCAACACTTGGGCTCGCTCGCGCTTCACGTCCTCGTCGATCTGCCCGTCCATGCGTGCCGCCCGCGTGCCTTCTTCGCGGGAATAGGGAAACACCCCCACGTAATCGAATCCGGCTTCTTCGACAAAGTCGCAGAGCGCTTCGAAATCCTCTTCGCTCTCGCCCGGAAATCCGGCGATGAGCGTCGTGCGCAGCGAAACGCCCCTCACGCGGTTTCTGATGCGGTCGAGGAGGGCTTCGAATTCGCTGCGCGACCCGGTGCGGTTCATTGCGCGCAACAGGGACGGTTGCACGTGCTGAAGGGGGATATCGAAGTAGTTCGCCACGTTTTCGTACGAGGAGACGGCGTCGAGCAGCTCGTCGGTTACGCCTTCGGGCTGGAGGTACATGACGCGAAACCACGTGGTCGGAAACGTTTCGGCAAGGCTCGAAACGAGCCGCGCGAGCGTCGAGGGCTCTTCGAAGTCTTCGCCCCAACGCCCGGTATCCTGCGCGATGAGCACGATCTCCTTCGCGCCCGAAGCGACGGCGCGCTTAACTTCGGCAGCGATGGCGTCGAAGGAAAAGCTGCGGTAGCGGCCGCGGATGTACGGTATCGTGCAAAACGAGCAGAACCGGTCGCACCCGTCGGATATCTTGACGTAGGCAAAATACGACGCATCTTCCCCGCTCGGCAGAGCCTCGCCTGCATCGGTCGGGCGAGCGGAGCAGTCCGTATCGAGCACGCGGCTCAACACCGTCGCTATGTCGTCCTCCTTGCTGCACGGCACGAACGCTGCCGCTTCCGTGAGCTCGCCTTCAAGTTCGTCGCCGTAGCGTGCTGGCATGCAGCCGGCGACCACGAGGGGAACACGCTTGCCGCTGGGCCGTTCGATGTCGGACAGCTCGAAGATCGTCTCGAGGCTCTCTTCGGTTGCCGCTTCGATGAACGAGCAGGTGTTGACCACGATCGCATCGGCTTCGAGGGCGTCGTTTACAGGGACAAATCCCGCAGCAGCTGCCTGCCGCTTCATGCGGTCGCTGTCCACCTCGTTTTTCGCGCACCCGAGCGTGACGAAGCACACGCGCGGTGAATGGAAGGTACCGGCCATCGGTTCGTACGGCTTACCGGTAGTTCACGTACTGGAGCGGCTGACCGTAATCCTTATCCTTCAAAAATGCGATCACGTCCTGAAGCGCATCGCGCGAAGGCGAGCTCACCCGCAGCTTGTCGCCTTCTATCTGCACCTTGACCTTGAATTTCTCGGCTTTGATGTCCTTGTTGATGGCCGACGCGGTATCGCGGTCGATGCCTTCGACGATCGTTGCCGTCTGACGGACGCTCTGGCCTGCGGCGGGCTGGGCAGAACCCCATTTCACGGCCCCTAAATCGATGCCGCGCTTAACGAGCTTCGACGAGATGACGTCGATGACCTGCTTGGCCACGAAATCGCTCGGAGCAGATACGGTCATCGATTTGCCCTGCTTGTCAAGCGTTATCTCGGCCCCTGAATCCTTGAGGTCGTAGCGCTGTACAAGCTCCTTTTTGGCCTGCCCGAACGCGTTGTCGACCTCCTGCATGTCGACGCTCGATACGACGTCGAAGCTCGATTCCTTTGCCATGGTATTCCTTTCGATCGTGCGAAGCGCCGCGCGAAGGCGGCGCTGCGATTCGTCTCGCGTGAGGCCCGAAGACGGTTGAGCCCTCAGGTGTTCGCCCTATTATAAGCAAACGGGGGCCGAAAAGGCCCCCGTCTGGACAGATCATCGAAAACCGCCCACTTTTTACCGCGCAGCGGTTTCAAGCGCGTTGGGCGTGCAGGCAAATCTAGGCGCTCGCGCCGCCGTCTCCGTCGCCCGCATCCCCGCTTCCGCCGTCTGCTGCGTTGGTGTTCGCGGCGCCGTCGGCATCGCCCGAAGCCGTGCCGTTCTCCTGCTCCCACTGCTGCTTGACCGCAGCGAAGTCGACCGTGACCTGATAGACTCCTGCACTGTTCGGATCGGCGAGCTCAAGCTCCTCCCCATCTTGGTATACCTTCACCGATTCGGGACTCGTGGTCACGAACCTGAGCGTTCCCGTTACATCGTATTCCTTCGATGCGGGACCGGTTATGTTCTCCGCAACGATAGGCGTATCGGAGCCATCGACGTAGATTTCGATATAAGGGCTCGCATCCGATCCAACTTCGTACTTGAACACCGCCTTCGCAGGCGCCACTTTTGCAGGCGTCTGCGTCTGGGATTCGTCTGAATCGGATCCTTCGGATGGGGTATCCGACCCCTCGGGATCGGTCAGGCCCGAGACGGGAAGTTTAGGTGCATCGTCTTCCGGTGTCCCGCCCCGCCCGAACACGAGCACAAGCACGATGACGAGCAGCACGAGGATGACCGCACCGGCGATGATGAACGGAAGTTTCGAATTCGAGAGAGGCGATGCCTTCGGCCCGGAATAGAAATTCGTGTATTGCGTGTTCGGAAGTGCGCTCCTGTTCGACCGATGCGTCTGCACGTCGGGATGACGCTCGGTCTGCGAGGCTTCGGCGCGCCGGCGGTCGCGATGGGGATCGTCCACGTAGAGCTTGCGCCCGAGCGCCGAGGTTTCCCCATGGTCGTCGAAATCCCTGCGCGCCGCCCGCCTCGACCCCGCGGCCCCCGTCATGTCGAACCCGCTTTGCTGCCGGGTATCGGAGCGGGCCCTGCCCACCTGATAGGCGTACGCTTCGTCGAGGTACATGCGCGTCACTTCAGTCGGGTTGAGCCCGAGGTAGCGTGCGTAGGCGTTCACCATATTGCGGGCGTAGCCGCGCGGAGGCATGCGCGTAAAGTCGCTCGCCTCGATCGCCTGGAGGATATCGGGGCGTATCCGTAAACGCCGGGCCGCGGTAGCCAAGTCATAGCCCTTGCGTATGCGGGCATCTTGCAAAACCGTTCCGAAATTCACCTGGTCCACGTCTTACTCCCTCGCATACGTTGCATCGTCGGCTTCGTCTTGAGCCTCGAATGCCTTGAGCGTTTCGAGTTCCATCGCATCGACGAGCACCTCGCGCGGCTTGCTGCCGTTCGGAGGTCCGACGATGCCCTTTTCTTCAAGCATGTCCATTATACGCCCTGCTCGCGAATAGCCAACTTTGAGGCGCCGCTGGATGTTCGAGGTCGATCCGAGCCCGCTCGACACGACGATTTCCGCAGCTTCCCAGATAAGCGGATCGTCGCTCGATCCCGAACCGCCCGATCCGTCGGGTGCCGAAGCTCCGAGCGTGATGAGGTTCGTGTTCAGGATTTCCGAATGGTACTCGGGCTCGCCCTGTGATTTCAGCATATCGACGACGGCGTTGATCTCGTCTTCCGATACGTAGCACCCCTGGATGCGCTGAGGTTTAGCGTATTCGGGCTTGGAGAACAGAAGGTCGCCCAAACCGATGAGGTTCTCGGCGCCGGGCGTATCGAGAACGACGCGCGAATCGATGCCCGATGCCACGTTGAACGCGATGCGATTCGTGATGTTCGCCTTGATAAGGCCCGTCACCACGTTGGTCGAAGGTCGCTGCGTCGCAACGATGAGGTGGATGCCCGCCGCACGCGCAAGCTGCGCGATGCGCGAGATTGAAAACTCCACCTCCTTGCCGACATTCATCATAAGATCGGCAAGCTCGTCTATGATGATGACGATGTAAGGTAGCTCTTTCGCCTCTTCGTCTTCGAGCGAACCCGACTGCACCTTGGCGTTGTACTGCCCGATGTTGCGGGCGCCCACCTTCGAAAACACCTTCAAGCGCCGCTCCATTTCGGCCACGCCCCACGAAAGCGCACTTGCAGCCTCTTTCGCCTCGGTCACGACGGGAACATAGAGGTGCGGAATCCCGTTGTAGGGCGTGAATTCGACGCGTTTGGGGTCGATCATGATGAAGCGAACCTCAGACGGTGTCGCGCGCATGAGAATCGACATGATCATGGCGTTGATCGACACGGATTTACCCGATCCGGTGGTGCCGCCGATGAGTAGGTGGGGCATCTTCGCCAAATCAGTGATGATCGACACGCCCTCGACGTCTTTGCCGATGGCGATCTGGAGTGGGCCTACGGAAGCGTCGCGCAGCACATCGCCCAGAAGCACGCTTTCGCGCGTGCGGTTCGGCACCTCGATGCCCACGTAGTTCGTACCCGGTATCGGCGCGAAGATGCGCACACCCGGAGCGGCAAGCGCAAGGGCGATATCGTCTTCGAGCGCCGTGATGCGACTCACGCGCACGCCTGCGGGCAAATCGACCTTGAACAGCGTCACCGTAGGACCTGCAACCCATCCGACGACCTGGGCCATGATAGTGAAATCCTCGAGTGTCTCCTGAAGGCAGGCTGCGGTAGCACGCAGGTCCGATTCGCTTGCCCCGGCGCCCTTGCCCGATGAGCGGGCGAGCAGGTCCATCGGGGGCAACGCGAAGCCGTCTTGAGGCTGCGGCGTGGCGAGCGGTGCGGATTCCTTGGTTTTCTTCTTTGCTAGCGCCTGCGTTTTCGGTGCGGCCTCGGTCGGATCTTCGCGCTTCTTCCCGAGCTTGCGCGTCATGGGCTGCTCGTGCGATTCCGGTTCGTCGAACGTCGGCACCGCAGCGCCGAGTATCTGCGTGTTGAGCGAAGACGTCGCGCGTTTGGGATGGCGCTCGATCTTGGAGGTGTAGGCATTGGATAGGCTCGGCACCGCTCCGTCAGCACGCTCGGGTTCGCGCACCCGCTTGATGCGCGGTTCGAACGGGGGTGCGTCGAGCACGTCGGTCTCATCGGTCTCGTCATGCGAACGAAGCGAGCGCACCTTCTCGATGAGGCTCGATATAGAGAATCCGATGACGACAAGACCCGCGAGGATGATGCCTGCGAGGATCACAGCTGCAATCGTTTGGCCGAAGAGCGTAAGCCCTGCCCACGCGATGCCCGACCCGATGTATCCGCCGCGCGCCGCAAGCACCGTCTCATCGAAAAGCGACCCCGGATCGGCTGTGGCGAGCGGTGCGAACAGAGAAAGCAGCGCGAGCACCGCGATGAATATCATCACGAGCCCGACGGCGACGCGCACCGGCACCTGCTGGCGTTCGAATCGGATGAGGAAGCTCGCCCCGATAACGAGGAGGAAAAACGGCAGCAGGTACGCCCCCACCCCAAGCGTAAGGTGCAAAACAGTCGAGATGAACGAGGTCACCACCGCATCCGATGGCATGACCGCGGCGACGAACAGGACGACCGCCACCACGGCGAACACGACGCCGACGATATCGCGCTGCGTACGCTCGTCGATCAGGTGCGGGGCATCCTCGACGGGTGTGCGGGCACTCTTGTTCTTCTGGGCCTGCTTCTCCTTGGGCGAAGCGGCTTTGCCCTTGCTCTGGGTTTGTTTTTTCTTGGCTGCGGAATTGGTCTGGCGAGCCACGTTCGAGCTCCTTTGTATGCTGTGTTTATGCTGCGATTGTCAAACTTTGTACAGTATAGACGAAAAGCCCGCCTAAGCGGGCTTTTTTCTCGGTTGCGCTCCGAATCGTCACGAAGCGGCACGCTCCCGTTACATGCGGCCCTACGGAACCTGTAAGATATTCACTATAACCATCGGGCGCTGCTTCGTCCGCTCCCACAAAACCGAGAGCAAAGCGCTCTTGCATGCCTTTTCCAGCTCGCGGATCTGCGTATCTTTGGAAAGCGCCCGCTGAAGCGCATTCTTGACGGCTTTCGCGGCATCCTCCTGCAGATAGTCGTCGTCGCCGCCTGTGATACCGTGCATCTCGACACGCACGTCGCTTGCCACCTCGCGGCGCTTCTTCGATATCGCCGCAGCAACCGTTGCAAACCCTTGCGACCCGAGCGCGTTGCGCTCGTCAAGCACGCTTTGCGACGTATCGCCCACCGAAAGGCCGTCTACGAACACAATACCGCTCTGCACGGTCTCGCCGCGCCTCACGCCTTTCGAACTCAGCTCGAGGCTTTCGCCGTTCTCGCAGATGAAGATGTTCTCGCTTGGCACGCCGGTAGCCTCTGCGAGCTTCGCATGGGCGCGCAGGTGCGTCGCCTCGCCATGCACGGGCATGAATGCCCGCGGCTGCACGATCGAGAGCACGAGCTTGAGTTCTTCCGCTCCCGCATGTCCTGAAACGTGCACCATAGCCCGCTTCTTGTCGTACACGTCGGCGCCGATCTTCGCAAGCGAGTTGATGACGCGCGTCACGGCCTTTTCGTTGCCTGGAACGGGCGTGGCCGAAATGATGACGGTATCGCCCTCATCGATGGTGATGGTCTTGTGCTCGCCGTTAGCGATGCGCGCAAGCGCCGAAAGCGGCTCTCCCTGCGAACCGGTGCACATGATGACCACCTGGTCAGCCGGAATGCCCTTGAGATCGTACGCGTCGATGATGTCGGAATCGCTCACTTTGAGATAGCCCAGCCTGCGCGCGATGTCGGTGTTCTGGATCATGCTGCGTCCGGTGACGACCACCTTGCGCCCGTTTGCAATGGCCGCATCGCAGATCTGCTGCATGCGGTGGATGTGGCTTGCGAACGACGCGATGATGACGCGGCCTTTCGCCTGCGAGATGATCTTCGAAAGGTTCTTGCCCACTTCGGCCTCGGAAGGCGTGAAGTTGGGGTTCTGGGCGTTCGTGGAATCGGACATCATGAGATCGACGCCGATTTTGCTGAACCTCGAAAGCGCCCCGAAGTCGGTATGCACACCGTCGATGGGCGTTTGGTCGAGCTTGAAGTCGCCCGTGTGGAGCACGTTGCCGGCGGGGCTTTGGAAGAACACGCCCACCGCACCGGGGATCGAATGGTTGACCGCGAAAAACTCCGCCGTGAAGCATCCGAGCTTGATCTGATCGCCGGGTTTTATCTCGATGAGCTTCGCGTTTTTGATCTTATGCTCGGCGAACTTCCCTTCGATGAGCCCGAGTGTGAGCTTCGTCGCGTAGATGGGCACCGGACGGTCGAGGTCTTTCATGAGGTACGGAAGCGTACCCGTATGATCCTCGTGGCCGTGCGTGATGATGATGCCGCGCAGCTTGTCGGCGTTTTCGAGCACGTAGGTGTAATCGGGCAGGATGAGATCGATACCCGGATGATCGTCATCGGGAAACATCAATCCCGCGTCGTCGAGGATCATATCGCCTTTGCACTCGAACGCCGTCATGTTCTTGCCGATGGCGTCGAGGCCGCCGAGCGGGATAATCTTGAGCTCGGCTTGGGGATCGCGCTTCGGCGCGGCGGAAGCGCGGTTGCGAGCATTTTGCTGGTTTTGCTGGTTCGCATCCTGCGAGCCGCGTTTGCGCGGTGCACTCTGCCCTTGGGATTGCTCCCCCTTCGTCAGCTGGGGCCGTTTCCGCTCCAATTGGACGTGCTTGTACGAGCGCGTGTTCTTTTCTCTACGCGCTTGATTATTCTCGCGGTTGCCGCGAGGGTTGTTCTGTTCCATACTATTCCTTTGACTAGTGCGTTTACAGCACTCCGACCTGGCGCATGACTTGCGCAAGGTGCTCGGATTGCTCCGGCGTCGCATCCACTAAGGGAAGCCGTACGCCACCGACGGGGAACCCGGAAAGCTTGAGCGCCTCTTTTACGAGGATCGGGTTCGAGGTGACGAACAGTTCTTTCATCAGCGGTTGTAGCGCCTCATGAGCTTGCCGCGCACCTTCGGTATCTCCGGCTGCGATAAGCTCAACTATTTCTTTCATACGTGCGGGAGCCACGTTGCCGATCGTCGATATGACGCCGGCGCCTCCCATGTTCATGATCTCGTAGGTTGCCTCGTCATCTCCCGAGTACACCTGGAAGGTGTCGGGCGACTCTTCGATGATCCTTTTGATCTGCTCCATATTACCCGAAGCTTCTTTTACGGCGACGATGTTCTCGACATCGTGGGCAAGCCGTAACGTGGTTTCGGCTTCCATGTTCACAACGCAGCGGCCGGGGATGTTGTACAGGATCACCGGCAAGTCGATCGCCTCGGCGATGGTCTTGAAGTGCTGATACAGGCCCTCTTGGGGAGGTTTGTTGTAGTACGGCACCACGAGCATGACGCCGTCGACCCCGAGCGCGCTGACCTCCTTCGCAAAATCGACCGTATCGGCCGTACAGTTGTCGCCGACGTTGGCAAGCACGGGAACCCGATCCCCTACCGCCGCCACGATGGCCTTGAACAGTTCGATTTTCTGAGGATAGAACACCGTCGGGCTCTCGCCGGTCGTGCCGTTCACGATGAGCGCATCGCTGCCGCCGTCGACGAGCCGTACCGCCAGAGCCTGCGCTTTGTCGAGGTCGAGATCCCTGTTCTCATCAAACGGGGTGACCATCGCGGGTATCATGCGCCCGAACTGGGGCTCGACTTTAGCTGCCATGTGTTCTCCTTCGATACTGCGTTTTGTGCTGACAGAGTAACCGTGATCTTGCATTATGCCACGGATGTACGCCTTAGGCCATGAAGTTCTCCAAACCTACAATGAGCCCGCTTTCCTCACCCACGCTGCGGATGCCGAGCAACACGCCCGGCATGTAGGACGTGCGATCCCATGAGTCGTGGCGGATCGCAAGCGACTGGCCCATCGAGCCGAACACGACCTCCTGGCTTGCAACGTAGCCCATCGAGCGGACCGAGTGCACCGGCACCCCGTCGACGAGCGCCCCTCGCGCGCCCTCGCAACCCTCGATTTCGGTCTCGGAGCCGGGAGCCTCGCTTTCGAACCCGCGCGACTCGGCGATGATCTGCGCCGTGCGCACGGCGGTTCCGCTGGGAGCGTCCTTCTTCTTCGCGTGATGGAATTCGATGACCTCGGCTTCGGGAAAGTACGGTGCAGCTGCTTTCGCGAACTGCATCATGAGCACCGCGCCTGTCGTGAAATTCGGGGCGTAGAACAGGCAGGTGCCGTCGGGTGCGGTTGCGGCGAGCCCCTCGAGCGTCGCGTTGGAAAGCCCCGTCGTTCCAACCACGCAATCGATGCCCGCAGGCAAGGCGACCGCGAGGTTGCCCGCTACCACATCGGGTTGCGTGAAATCGACGAGCACATCGAAATCGGCATTGTCGATCGCCGTACGCACATCGGGATACACGGCGAAACCAGCCTCGGCACCGTGCGGGTCGATGCCGCACACGACCTCCATGTCGTCTGCGGCATCGACCGCTTCGACCACCGTCTTGCCCATTCTCCCGGCGCAACCGGATACCGCAACACGAATCATAGCTCGCTCCCTGTCTCTCGTTTCCGCTATGGTAGCACGGACGAGCACCGGATATGCGTTTCGCATCGGTAACCGATGCTTTGAATCGCTTGGCTGCACCGACGAGAAGCTTCGATTGCGGTTTCAGCCGGGGCCCGCTTGCGCTCTACCGTTTTCCGACATAAAAAACGAACGGATGTTTCGCGTGAAACATCCGTTCGAAATCGTTCTGCGCTCAGCCCGATTCCCAGCGCAGTCCTTCTCTGCTAAGACTTAATGGCGGCGGCGCGGCGTGCGGCCGTTGGAACCGCCTTCGCTCTTGCTGCCGTTTCCGCGGTCCGTGCGTTCTTTGCGATCGCTGCGGCCCGGGCGGTTGTCCGAACGCTCCTTCTTGTCGGAGGAGCCCGTCTGCGCGGGGGCGTCGGGTTTGTCGACGCGGTCGAGCGAGATCTTGCCGTTATCGCCCACTTCGATGATTTCCACTTTCACGATATCGCCGAGGGAAAGCACGTCTTCCACCTTCGCTACGCGGCCGTTGGCCATGCGCGAAATGTGGAGCAGGCCGTCTTTACCCTGCGTAAGCTTGATGAACGCGCCGAAGTCCTTGATGCCCACAACTTCGCCGTCGTAGACTTCGCCGACCTCGGGCTCTTTGACGATACCGAGGATGATGGCCTTGGCGGCATCTCCCGCAGGTCCCTCGACGGCTGCGATGTGCACGGTGCCGTCTTCCTGCACCTCGATGGTCGCGCCCGTCTCATCTTGGATACCGCGGATAACCTTGCCGCCCGTTCCGATGATGTCGCGGATCTTATCGACCGGAATGTGGATGGTCTCGATGCGGGGAGCCGTATCGCGCAGCTCGGTGCGGGGTTCGGCAATTTCCTCGAGCATGGCCGAAAGGATGAAGGCGCGGCCGTCCTTCGCCTGCGAAAGCGCACGGGCGAGGATATCGACCGAAAGGCCTTTCGCCTTGTTGTCCATCTGAAGCGAGGTGATGCCCTTCTCAGTTCCGCACACCTTGAAGTCCATGTCGCCGAGGAAGTCCTCGATGCCCTGGATGTCGGAGAGGATGACGACATCGTCGCCCTCTTTGATCAACCCCATCGCGATACCGGAAACCGGGCGCTTGATCGGCACGCCCGCATCCATGAGCGCGAGCGTCGAGCCGCAGGTAGACGCCATGGACGACGAGCCGTTCGACTCGAGGACCTCGGAAACGACGCGGATCGCGTACGGGAAATCGTCCTCGCTCGGAAGCACGGGGATGAGCGCGCGCTCTGCGAGCGCGCCGTGGCCGATCTCGCGACGCTTCGGGGCGCCCATGCGACCGGTTTCGCCCGTGGAATACGGCGGGAAGTTGTACTGGTGCATGTAGCGTTTGCCCTCGGCAGGATCGATCGTGTCGAGGCGCTGCCACTCGTTGAGCATACCGAGCGTGCAGATGGAAAGCGCCTGGGTCTGCCCGCGCTGGAACAGGCCGGAGCCGTGCACGCGCGGAAGGTAGCCCGGCACTATGTGCAAGGGACGGATCTCCTCGGGACTGCGGCCGTCGGCACGCTCGCCCGTTTCGATGACCATCGCGCGCATCGCGTGCTTCTCGAGTTTCTTAAGCGCAGCGGCTATGTCCGATCCCCATGCGGCGCGCTCCTCTTCGGAGAACTCAGTTTCCTTGATGGAGTCCTTGAGTGCGGCTACTTTGTCCATGCGCGCATGCTTGTCGGCATCCTTGAGAGCAGCGGACATCTGGCCGAGGAACGGCTCGACGCGTGCGGCGATCGAAGGATCGGCCTCATGCACGTTGTAAGCCATGGGCTCGGGATTGACTTTGGCGATGAACGCGGCCTGCTTCTCGCAGAACGCCGCGATGGCCTCCTGGCCGAACGTCATAGCGGCGAGCATGTCCTCTTCGGATATCTCATCGGCACCGGCTTCGACCATCGAGATGTAGTCGGCGGTACCTGCAATGGTAAGCTCGAGGTCGGAGTTCTCCTGCTCGTCGAACGTGGGGTTGACGATGAATTCGCCCGTTTCCTTGTCGCGGGCGATGCGCACGCACGCCGCGGGTCCGTCGAACGGCGCGCCGCCGACCATGAGCGCAGCCGAAGCGCCTGCCACGCAGATGCAGTCGGGCGGATTGATGCTGTCGACCACGAACGTCGTTGCCACGACGTGGACTTCGTACTTGTATCCGTCGGGAAAGCCGGGGCGGATGGGGCGGTCGATCATGCGGGCCGTGAGCGTCCCCTTGTCGGAAGGACGGGCTTCGCGTTTGAGGTAGCCGCCGGGAATGCGCCCGACTGCGTACATCTTCTCGATGAAGTCGACCGTCAGCGGGAAGAAGTCGTAATCGGCCTTCTCCTTGCCTACAACGGCGGTCACGAGCACGGTCGTGTCGCCTTGGGTGACGAGCACGGCCCCGGTGGCCTGCTTTGCGAGTTCGCCGGTTTCGAATCGATACGATTTTCCGTACAGTTCGAAGGATTCGACAATTTTCTCCATAGTGCCTTTTTCTTTCTCTGCAATCCCCCGCACCCTATTGCGCGAAGGCTTCTTCGGAGGTGCGGGTACTTAGATTTCCCGCTTCCACGAGCAGAGGCGCCCTTGCACCTCCGACCGATTCGGAGTCCGCTTGCGAGCGGCCCCGATATACAAAAGCCCGCGTTCGCGGGCTCATGCTGCCTAGATGTTGTCGCGGATACCGAGCTTCTTGATCAGCGTACGGTACTCCTCGATGTCGCGGTTCTTGATGTACTTGAGGAGGCTGCGGCGCTTGCCGATGAGCATCATAAGGCCACGGCGGGTGTGGTGGTCCTTCTTGTGCTCTTTCAAGTGCTCGGTGAGGTTGCGGATGCGCTCGGAGAGGATCGCGACCTGGACCTCAGCGGATCCGGAATCCTTCTCGTCTTTGCCGAATTCCTTGATGAGCTCGGCGGTGCGCTCCGTGGAAATGCTGTCTTTGTTAGCCATTGTTCACCTTTCTCATATGAGTATCGCTTTGCACTGGGTAGGCAAGCAGGTGGGCATGCGAACCAAGTCCAAAGTCGTGCTGCCGTGCAGCAACCTGCATAGTGTATCGGTTTTCGCGCTTGCGAGCAAGAAAGCCTTTCCCCGTTCACGGGCTGAACACATCGGATGCGCAGGGCAGCCTGTATCCGGTTATCCGGGTCGGAATCCTGCGGAAGACGGGCCGCGCGCTATCGTTCGAGGATCGTGAACCCGTGCTTGCCGTTCTGCTTTGCCGTGTACATCGCCTTGTCGGCACGCTCGTAGAGCTCGGTGTAACCATCGCCCTCGGCGGCAAGCGTGGCACCGATGCTCACGCTGAAATCGCTTCCGAGCTCAGCTCCCGCATCGTGCACGCGGGAGATGAGCTCCCGGCAGCGGGCCTCGAGCGACTCGCGCGGAATCGCGCCCTTGATGCATACGGCGAACTCGTCGCCCCCGAACCGGCCGATGGCGTCTTCGCCCCGAAACGTATGGCGGATCGCCGTCGCCAGGCCTATGAGCGTATCATCGCCCTTCCGATGCCCGAGCGTATCGTTTACGTGCTTGAAGTCATCGATGTCGATGACGGCGAAGGCCCCGACGTCGTTTCGCTCGATGAGCGCTTCTGCGCGCTCGCGAAACGCTCCTACACCGAGCAACCCCGTCAGATCGTCTTGATCGGCGCGTATCTTCAAGAGATCCTTTTCCGCCTGCATAGCGCTTGCCGCCTTCGAGCGAGCGCGAGCGTACAGAACGGAAAGCGTCACGATGACGAGCGCCACGACAGCGCACAGCACGATGATCTCGACCGCGTAGTCTTTCACGAACTGCTCGACGGTCGGCTTCTGCGATTCGGTGACTTCCTGGTAAATACTCGCGTTCGCGATGCCGACCGGCATGACTTCGATCGCTTTGTTTATAATTTGCAAAAGCATCGGGTCGGGCGACGAGGGAAACGCGAAACAGACGTTGCTCTCGCTCGTCGAATCGGGCAGCGCAGTGATACCGCGGTACCGATCGACGTTGATGAAAAACGGCGCCGTGTACCCGTCCGCATACGTGTAGTCGGCTTGTCCGCTATCGACTGCCGCAATGCATTCCTCAAGCGTTTCGTACACGACGAAGTTTCCCTTTGAACCGTACTTTTTCACCCGATCGGGCGTAAGCGCGAGGGTTTTTCCTTCGAGCTCCGACGTTCCCACGCCGCTTCCCACAACGAGCCACGCAAGCGATTCGAGGTAGGGGCTGCTGAGCGAAAGACCGTTATCGTGCGCATACTCGAAATCGTGCAGAACCCCCGAAACCGCATCGAGCCGAAGCTGTTCGATCGCATCGTTCACGTCCATCCCCTCGGGAATGGGCACCGCCTCGAACGTGAGCCCCGCGTAGCTCGCTATATGCTCGAGCACGCTTTTCGTAGCGCCCTCGAGTTCCCCCGTTTCCTCGTTCGTATCCTGGATCGGCGCCTCGCCCACCGTATAGCCGACGCGAACCGTCTCCTTTTCATCGATGTAGGCGCGCATCTCGGGCGACAGGCCGTATATCGCCGCATCGCTCCCGAAGTATTTCTGGTGCAAGTCGTTTTGCAACTGCGGCTCTGCGTTGTCGATGCTCGTGATGGCTTCGTTGAGCTGCGATACGATTTCGCGATTTCCTTTCGTTGTGGCGAAATAGAACGGCTTGGGCGTAAACGACGATACGACATGGAGCCCCTCAATCGGAGAGATGTCAACGCCGAGCGCAAGATCTGCCCTTCCCCCGATCACGGCAGCAATCTGCTCGTCGATCGAGGCGCATTCGAGGATCTTAAGCTCGATACCGTTCATCTCGCAGAACGTTTTGAGGTCGGCGGTGCTTTTAGGAGACGGCCCGTTCGTCGCGACGACGATGCGGTCGAGCCGGTATATGTTCGTATCGGTGATCGCCTTGTTCTCATCGGATGCGAACAAGGCCGTGTGGGCGTTTCCGTAGGGCTTGACGGCGTAATCGTAGGTTTCCGCGAGGGATTCGCTGTAGGACATCGCGCCCATGACGTCGATCTCGCCTGCCTCGAGCATGCCGATCAACTCGACGAGCTGATCGTTGATCGATCCTTCGACCGTTACGAACTCGTAGCTCCATCCCGTGTACTGCGATATCTGCTCGAGGTATTCGTAGGTGTAGCCCGAGTAACTTCCGTCTTCCTCGATCTCAGTGAAACCCTCTTGGATCGGAAACCCCACGCGTATGGTTTTTGCGGCATCGTGAGCCTCTGTGGTAGAAGGCTCTGCAAAAGCGGGTTCGGCGAAACCGAATGAGCCCGAAACGAACGGAGCGAAAGAGAACGCTATGACAGTCGCCCAAAGGACGCACGCGACACGCCGCATGACGGCATGCGAGCGAAGGGGGGTATTTTCTCTCATCGTTCGGATCATATATCGAAGTATAGCAGGGTTGAGGCGCGCACTGACAGCGAGTTGCGGCGATCAACCGTTCGTACAAGGCGAATACAGATTCGCGCGGGTTAGTACCCCGCTTGCGGTATCCAGACAGCGAAGCTCGTCATGCCGTTTTTGCTCGCTGCTGTGATGTCGCCGCCATGGGCGCGCGCAATCTCGCGTGCGATGGCGAGGCCGAGGCCAGCTCCGCCCGATGCAGTCGTGCGTGCATCGTCGCCGCGGTAGAACTTCTCGAAGATGCGGTCGAGGTGCTCGGGCGTTATCTCCCTGCCCTCGTTCGTTACGACGATCTTGAGCCATTTCACCTGATCCGTTGCGCTTTCGGATACGCGGACGAGCACCGTGCTCCCCTCATCGGCGTACGAAAGCGCGTTTTTGAGCACGTTGTTGAACACGCGCGAAAGCCGGTTGGCATCGGCGAACGTGGGGAGCTCGTCAGGCGCTTCGAGCTCGATCGCAAGAAAACGCGCTTGGGCCTGCGGATAGAACTCGTCGATGACCTGCTGGCAGAACAGCACCGCGTCGAAGCGGCTCCGCTCGATGGGAATCGTCTGCAGGTTGTAACGGGTGATCTCGAAGAACTCCTCAATGAGCTCTTCGAGGCGGTACGCCTTCTCAAGCGTTATGCTCGCATAGCGGGCTCGTGTTTCGATCGGCATGTCCGGCGACTCCGAGAGCATAGTCAAATATCCGATTATCGAGGTCAACGGGGTCTTAATGTCATGCGCAAGGTATACGACCAGTTCGTTTTTGCGCTGCTCGGCGGCTTTTGCCGCGCGGTTGCTGCGCTCGCGTTCCATCTGGATGCCGTTGAGTGCAAGGGCCGTAGCGGAAAGGTCGGGGGGAAGCGATATCGGTTCGCCGTCGTCGTCGAACATGCCTTCGACCGCTTCGAACAGCGCGTCGAAGTACCGAAGCGCCCGGTTGATGCCCGCGCGGATGACGAGGATGAGCCCCGTAAGATAGCCGAGCACCGCGAGCAGATAGTACAGCGACGAAAGCACGTTGTAGACCGTATAGTTCATGCCGCCCATGAGCGAATAGAACACGAAATTCGAAAGTGAGGTTTTCAGAAACGCCTCGATGAACAGAAACACGAATCCGAAGGCCGCCGTGAACAGCACGGCATTGATGATCGTGCGCCAGAGGATCGATCGCCTGAGCGCTTTGGTTTGGTCGTTTGCGTATTTCATAGCGGACCTTCAGCCTATCCGAGCTTGTATCCGACGCCCCACACCGTTTCGATGTACTCCTGGGACGAATCGACGGCGGCGATCTTCTTGCGCAGATGCCTGATATGCACCATGACGGTGTTGTTTCCCTGCACGCACGCCGGCTCGCCCCACACCGTTTCGAACAGTTCTCCCGATGCGACCGGGCGTCCCGCCTGCTTTGCGAGGCACAGCAGGATGGCATACTCTTTCGGGGTAAGGGAAAGCTCTTCGCCTAGCACGCTCGCCGTATACGAATCCTCGTCGATGGATACCCCGCCTGCTTCAAGTATGTTCGATGCGCTCTTTCGGGACACATCGGGCGCCGAGCGGCGCAGGCGGGCCTTCACCCGTGCCATCAGCTCGCGCGGCTTGAACGGCTTCACCACGTAATCATCGGCGCCGAGTTCGAAGCCGACGACCTTATCGATCTCTTCGTCTTTGGCGGTGAGGAAGATGACGGGCACCTGGCTTGTCTTTCGAATCTCGCGGCAGCATGCGAACCCGTCGATGCCGGGCATCATGATATCGAGGATGACGAGGTCGAACCGATCACGCGCAAGCAGATCGAGTACTTGCCTGGCCGAATAGCACACCGTTGCCCGGTAGCCCTCGTCAACAAGCAGCTTTCCCACCAGATCGGCGATTGCCGCCTCGTCGTCGCAGACGCATATGTGCTGAGCGGTTTCCATGGGCCAATTGTACCGTGCATACCCGCACATGCGACCCGTTCACAAAACAATTAAGGAAAACTTAAGGAATCGGTTACTGCTTCTTCTGGGACGGCTCGGATGCAGATTGCGATACTCGATCTGGGCCCGCTTGCAGCGATGCTTTGCCGGGCGGGCCCGCAACCGTGCCAGAGCCGCTTTCAAGGAGGTTCCATGGAGCGAGAGAACCGCATACAGCACCCGTCGATCCGCAACAACTACGGCACAGCGCGCTCGGATGCAGCTGCCCGTACTCAAACTCAGCGCCGATCTTCCCCCCGTCCTGCCACGCACGTCCCGAACTACACCCGTCGCCAGCCCGCATATGCCGCCCCCCACGCAACGAGGCGGCGCTCGCAAGCGCCCCTCCCCCCGACTGCGCGCGTGGCGCACGCGCATGCCGAGCCGCGTACTGCCGCATCGGCGCTCGTCGCGCTCGTGCTTGTAGCCGCCGTCGGGTTCGCCGCATGGTTTTCCTTCCAGGCAAGCCAAGGGGCGCTTCCCATAGCCGACGCAGCGGCGAGAAACGCATCCGGGACAGTCGAGAGCACGCCGAAATCGGAATGGGCCAAAGGCGAGATGCCGTATCTGTACCAAACCGACCCCGCCTGGTCAAGCGCGCGCTACGCTGAAAATAACTTCGGCGAGAGCGGCTGCGGACCCACCTGTATGGCTATGGTGTACGCGATGCTTACCGGTGCGACCGACAGAGACCCTGCGGCTATGGCGAAGCTCGCCGAACAAGGCGGGTACTCCAGCCCCGACGGCACCGCGTGGCTGTTCATGACCGAGGGGGCGGCCGCGCTCGGGCTCAATGCAACGGAGGTGCCCGCCGACGAGCAGAGCATGCGAAGGGAACTCGCCGCAGGACGCCCCATCATCGCGAGCATGGGTCCCGGTGACTTCACGAAAACGGGGCACTTCATCGTCATCTGCGACATTGACCTCAACAGCCAGCTTGTCATCCGCGACCCCAACAGCCCCGATCGCAGCGCCGTTTCATGGGATTTCGACACCATCCTCAGCCAATGCCGGGCGCTCTGGGGCTATTCGCTTGTATAATGATGAGCCGAAAATGAAACAATACGGCTGAGGAGCACCATGTACACCTACCATCCCCAAGGCGTTTGCCCGCGAGCCATCAACATCGAGCTCGACGGCGATACCGTACGTCATGTCGATTTCGAAGGAGGATGCAACGGCAACCTCAAGGCAATCTCGAAAGTCGTGGAGGGCATGAACGTCGACGAGGTCGCCGAGCTGTTTGCGGGAAACACGTGCGGCCGCAAGCCCACCTCGTGCGTCGATCAGCTTGTGAAAGGCCTTCGCCAGGCTCAGGGGCTCTAGACCGACGTTGCCCGAAGCGTCTACCGCTGCCTGCTAGCGCGTACGCTACGCGAACAAGCCGCTCGTGAACAGAAATTGGAGCGATTTAAGGTTCGTCCCGACGTGTTCGCGTATCCAGCTTTGGCAGAACTGCAGAACCGAAAACGCCGTCGAGAGGTCCATCTTTTGCGACTCAACCTGATCGAACGTCGAAACCAAGAGCACGTTCGCCCAGGCGCAGGTCTCCGAATGCAAGCGCACCGTCTCGTAGTTCGAGGCGCACGAAGAGCAGATGGCTCCCCCCTCGGCATACGAGACGAACAACGTCGTGTGCGCTTGAGCGAGATTGACGTCCCTTCCGCAGCACACGCAGGTTGCAAGGCTCGGTTTGAACCCCGAAAACGCCATAGTCTTCAACAGGGTCGCAGCGGTGAGAGCGGGAACCTGCGCCGCTTCGGCGAGGTCGAGATGGTCGAGCGCCGCTTCGGTCAGATCGAACAGCCTTCTGTTCTCAAGGCCCAGCTGCGTTACGCGATCGAGCAGTTCGGCTGCACACGAGGCGCCGGCTGCATGCTCCATGCTTGTTCGCGTATGTTCGAACCCACGCACTAGCCGCGCCTCTTTGACGATATCGAGGCTTTTTCCCTGCGCAAGCAGAATATCCGCCACCGAATACAGCTCGAGGCGCGAGGCGAACGGGCTCGAGGGCTTGCGCGCGCCTTTCGCCACCGCACGTATCTGCGATCCGTCCTCGGCGAGCATGGTGAGAATCAAATCGCTTTCGCCGAGCTTCGTCTTACGAAGCACGATCACGCGAGACCTATACGTTGCCGACGACATCCGAGGCTACGAGATGCTTTCGATATCGTTCGAGTCGGTCCAGACTATGGTCACCGTACGCTGCTTCGACGAGCCGTACACGGTCTCGCCGTCGAGCATGGTAACCGCCCGTACCGTCACCGTGCTTTCGGTGGTGTTTCCGCCTTTGTACGCAGTCGAACCGTCGACCGATGCTATCTCGTAGGTGGTTGAGCCGATCGTAATCGTTCCCGCGCTTGCCAGATACTCGTTCGCAAGCCCGATGAGTTCGTTGGCCCGCGATTTAGCGACGTTGACGGCAACGTCGGTACCCGAAGGCACCGCCTCGCCTGCAGCGGGGTCGCATCCGATCACCGTTCCTTCGGGATCTTCAGCATACACGTAGGCGACGTAGCCGTTGTATCCCGCATCGGACAGCGCGGCGAGCGCTTCTGATTCCGACATGCCCGCAACATCGGGAATGCGGAACGCCTCAGCTACCGTCACGGTGATTTTGCTCGTGGAAAGCGCCTTCACGCCCGCTTCGGGATCGACCGAGAGCACCGTGCCTTCGGCCTCGTCCGATTTCTCGGTCACGAATTCGACGTTAGCAAGGCCCTCGGCGGCGAACGCCGATGCCGCTTCGTCTTGGGTCATGCCCACGACCGCCGGGATCGACCGTGCCGCGGCAACGTACAGGACGATCTCGGTGCCTTCCTCCATACGGCTGCCGCCCTGCGGGTCCATGAGCAGCACCGTACCCTCTTTGTCGTCCGACTTCTCGTCATGGGCGACGACGGTGAAACCGAGCGATTCGAGCGAGGATACCGCTTCTGTTTTCTGCATGCCCTCGACATCGGGTACCGTGCGCCCGCCCCAAAGCTCCATCGAATACGTGATCGCGGCGGCTGCAGCGCCGATGGCCAGCAAGACAACGAGGGCGATGACGACGAACTTCGCCTTGCCGCCCTTTTTCTTATCGGGCTCGCCGGGTGCTTTGAATTCCTTTTTCTTGGGCGATTCCTCGCCTTCTACCTTGGGCATCTCCATCGTATCGCCCGACTTCCAAGCAGGCGTCGGCGGCACGTACCCAGGTTCGACGAGAAACTCGTCGATGCCCCTCGTGTCCTGAATCTTCTTCGTGACACCGTCGGAGTCGGGATCGAACGTGTACGGTCCCCAATCGCCGTATTCGGGCTCTTCGCCTTCGTCGTCGATGGGGTCGAAATCGAATTCAGACTCGCCGTCGGGCCGCACGACATCATCCGCGGGTCGGCCGTCTGGCCCGGCGTTGATGCCGGGTATTCTAATATCGGGGATCTTCGAGGTATCCAGATCGTTGCGGACAGGCGCTCCGTCCGCCCGCTCGGGATCGACGGCAAGGCCTGCGATCTTGCCGCTGTCGGTAAGCGGCGACCCGCATTCGCTGCAGAACTTGGCCCCTGGTATGTTTTCAAAGCTGCATTTCGGACAAATCATGCATCGGCTCCCTTTTCAATTTACTCGGGAGTATTGTAGCCGAAACGCACGCGCTTGCCCACGGTAAGCCAGCCATTCGGCCTGCAGCTAGAAAAACGCCATGAATGCGATCGGGAAAGCGCGCGTCGCGAAAAGGTCCGCCGTCGTCCACGAAGCTTGTTCGCGGCCGAGCAGCCTGCGGATCGAGAAGCGAGCACAGCGCGCTATCAGGCAGCCGAGTAGGAGTACAGCGCTTTCGTCTGCCCGATGATCTGGTCTACATCCCAGGTTTTCTCGGAACGCTCGGCCGAATACGGATCGTTCACTACTGCGGTACCGTCATCGGAAAGCCCGGTGATCACGAAATAATGACCGCCTTCCGTGAAATCGCCAGGGCCCACGTTGCAAATTACCACGTTGCCGCTTGCAAGCGCTTCGCGCAGCGCATCGGCGCTTACGCCGATCTCAGTGCACGCAAGGCCCAGGCTCGTCGCTTCGTTCACGAGAAACGATGCGTCGGTTCCGTTGTACTGGGTCATGTATCCGCCGTTTTCAGCGCGGACGCCCATGTCGTAAGGACTGATGTCGTTTTGCCCGGTCAGGCCCATGTACACCATGGACAACGCCGTCGGACAGCACCCGGTGAGCGCGAACGTTGTTGAGGAGTACACGGTGTAGCCCCAGCGAGGGTCCCATTGGTACAGGCGGGGCACCGTTCCACTTTCAACGGCGTCGCCGAAGGCCTCGGCGCTTTCGGCGGGATAGGACTCGGGAAACCCTTTGACGAATCCCACGGCTGCGGGTTCTTCGACGGCGAGCTTGAGCAGCTTGTACTGCACCATGTCGCCGTCGATAGCGTAATCGGTCGCATGGTTGGCGATCCAAGCGATGTCTTCGCTCGATGCAGCCGCCTCTTCGAGGCTCGCCGCCAGATCTGCATCGAGTCCCTCAGGCAGGCTCACCGGCGTGGTCACCGCGCCTTCGCCGGCCTCGCCTTGGCTTTCGGTTTCCGCTTGCGGCGGCTGCGACGCCTGATCGGACGAGCAGCTGCTCACGCAGCTTGAAACGCCGAACGCAAGCATGATCAGCGCAGCCGCCACGATGATAAGGATGACGATGCCCCGCATGCCGAGCGAGGCGAAAAACCCGCCTGCCGCTTGCACAATGCGCCCGACGACCCCGGCAAGACCCTCCCTGCCCCCAGGTGCCGTATGCTCGCTTCTCCCCTCGTCTGCGCGTCCGCGCGAGGGGCGGGATTCGCGTGCAGCGGGCTGGTCATCGCCGCGCAGCCCTCGTTGCCGTCCCGATCCTGCGGACCGCCTTCCCTCTTCGGCCGCTATCCTGCCCTGCCGGGCGGCAAGTCGCTCACGCGCCCTTCGGCGGGCATCGTCGACATCGCCGTGCACCCGGTCGTCCATGGTCAGCCTACAATCCCTCGCCGTATCCGAAGCGGCGTATCTGGTTCAAATCGCGCCGCCAGTTCTTCTTCACCTTGACCGTGAGGTCCAAAAACACCTTGCAGCCCAGCAGCTGTTCGAGATCGTGGCGCGCTTGGATGCCGATCTGCTTGATGGCCGCCCCCCTCTTCCCGATGATCATGCCCTTCTGGCTGTCGCGCTCCACGTAGACGACCGCAAATATCCGGTAGAGATCCTTTGCGCGCACGTACTCGAGCTCTTCGGTGACCACGCCGATGGCGTGGGGTATCTCCTCACGAAAGCTTCTCAGTATCTTTTCCCTGATGAACTCGGCGATGATGACCTCAAGCGATTGGTCGGTATCCATGTCGTCGGGAAACCACTTCGGCCCTTCCGGCAAAAACCGCTCGACGAGATCCACGAATCCTTGGACGTTCTCGCCCGTTTCGGCCGAAACCTCCACGATGCCGTCCCATGCCGCGAGATCAGCCGCCAAGGCGCGCTGCCTCTCGATCTCCTCCGTCGAAGCCAGATCGGTCTTCGTGATGACGAGGATGCGTTTCGCCTTCGTTTTGCGAACGTGCTCGGCCACCCACTCGTCGCCCGTTCCGATAGGTTTGGATGCATCGACGAGCATCGCCACCACGTCGACGTCTTCGAGCGCCTTGAGCGCCGAGGTGTTCAGCTCTTCGCCGAGCGCATCGTGGGGCTTGTGCAGCCCCGGGGTGTCCACCATGACGAGCTGGAAATCGGGACGCGTGAGCACCGCGCGGAAGCGATGGCGCGTAGTCTGCGCCGTGTTCGACGTGATGGCGATCTTCTTTCCGATGACCGCGTTGATAAGCGTCGATTTACCCGCATTGGGCCTGCCGACGAGGGTGACGAATCCCGATCGAAACGGGATATCCGGCGTCTTTTCAGCATGATCTTGCATACGTGGCCTCCTACAGGCCCGCCCAGGCGGCGAGCGGGGGGATATAGACAAACAAAGCGACGACGACCGAGCCGACCGCGCTTACGAGCACGGCCCCCGCGGCGCAATCCTTGGCATGCTTTGCAAGCTCTGAGTACTCGGGCGAAGCAAGATCGACGATCGCTTCGAGCGCGGTGTTCATGCATTCCGCTGCGAATACGAGCGCGATGCAGATGGCGATGGCCGCCCAGCCGAGCGCATCGATGCCGAGCACCGCACCCAGGATCACGGCTACGATCGCAACGGCCAGATGGATTTTCATGTTGCGCTGCGTTTTGAACGCATGGGCGAAGCCGCATGTCGCACAGGTAAAGGCGCTTCCCAAGGGAAACCGCGTGCCCTGCGATTTGTCTTTTGCATTGCGGACGAACGCTTTGCGTACATCCCCCATGATGCACCCCTTGTTCTGACGTGTCGTTTACTGCGCTTGCGTATCGCCTTCGGTTTCGGTGACGCTCTGCGCCGTTTTGCGTGCGGTCCATTCCTCGAGGATCTCCGATTCGAGCGATTCCATCTTCTCGGCCTCGTCATCCTCGACATGGTCGTAACCGCACAGGTGCAGAAGGCCGTGGACCAAAAGCAAGCTGATCTCTTCTTCGAAGGTCGTCCCGAACTCCTTCGTCTGCCTGATAGCCACGTCGGGCGCAATCACCACATCGCCGAGCGCGAGCACGGCTTCTTCAACGCCGAACATAGCGGACAGATCTTCGTCGGGCCCATCGCATTCGAACGAGAGCACATCGGTCGGGCCGTCTTTGCCACGGTAGCGCTTGTTGAGCTCGGCAATGGCCTCGTCGGTCACGAAGCTGATGGAAACCTCGGTGTTGAACGGCTTGTCCTCATGGGTGAGCACAAATACGGCCAACCCCTCGATGGGCAGCGTTTCAAGCTCTTCTTTCCGATGCTGGTAATCGATTTGGATATCCATTGCCTATCGCTTCCTTTCGGCGGAGTCGTATGCGGCGACGATGGCGGCCACAAGCGAATGGCGCACCACGTCTTTGCCGGTGAAATCGCAAAACGTGATCCCGGCGATATCTTCGAGTATGGTTCTTACCTGCTTGAGTCCCGAAACGCCCCGCGGAAGGTCGAGCTGCGTGACATCTCCGGTGACGACCATCTTCGAGCCGAATCCGAGGCGCGTGAGGAACATTTTCATCTGCTCGGGGGTAGTGTTCTGCGCCTCGTCGAGGATGATGAAGCTGTCGTTCAAGGTGCGCCCGCGCATGAACGCAAGCGGAGCGATTTCGATGACGCCGCCTTCGATGAGCTGGTTCGCTTTTTCCATATCGGTCATATCGAACAGCGCGTCGTAGAGCGGGCGGATGTACGGATCGACCTTCTCGGTTAGCGTTCCCGGCAGAAAACCGAGGCTCTCTCCCGCTTCGACGACGGGACGCGTGAGAATGATGCGGCCCACCTCTTTGCGCTTAAGCGCCGCCACGGCCATCGCCATAGCGAGATAGGTTTTACCCGTGCCCGCAGGACCGATGCCGAACGTGATCGTGCTTTCACGGATCGCATCGACGTAGCGCTTCTGTCCGGCCGTCTTCGGCCGGATGGCGCGCCCGCGGTACGTGAGCAGGATGTCTTCGCGCAACGCCTGCGGCGCGAATTCCGCTGTATGGAGCAGATCGATGGCGTGTCGCACGTATTCGAGCGTCGGATCGTTTCCGCCCTCCACCATCTTGATCATGTCGGAGAACAATGCGGTGAGCGATTGCACTTCGAGCGGATCGCCCGAAAGCTCGATCGTGTTGCCACGCACGGTGATGCGCGCATGGAACGCGTCTTCGATCGCATGGAGCAGGGTATCCGCTTCGCCGACGATGCGAGCCATGCTCACGTTATCGGGTGCGGTCAGGGTAATTTGCGTTTGGTCTGTCATAAACTCATTGTACCATGCGCCTTTTGCGCGCACAGCGACGTAACCAAACCGACACCGCGCGAAACGCGTCGCAAACCCGCGCAGCCAAGCCCTGCAGCGTGTTGCATGCCGCACGGGCCGCCTGAGGCCGCGATGCACGGGCCGCTCAAAACGCTCAGGGCCGACCGCGCTTTTATCTACACTATCTGTATCTTTTTTTGCTCTTTGGGCCTTCGTTTCAGTACAAAATGACGGTTGCGAATGATCTTTTTCAAGAATATAAAATATGGTCTATTTTGTGATCAGGTACGTTCTGTATCTTCTCTATTTTAGCGATCACGGAAGTATGAAATAACCGTTCGCAACCGTCATTTTGTACTGAAAAAGATGGGAAACGCGCGGATTTTAAGTGCACCGCTGCTGCGCGATGCACTGCATGCGAATCTGCGGTTTACCGAGACGGTAGATTCGCGGCTTCGGGAATCCTCATCGCGACGAGGCTGCCGGGGACCGCTTCGGGGGGCACGGGGATCTCAAAATAGCTTTCGGTCATGCCCTTGCCTCGCGTTTCAACCAGCACGCGCTCGACGGTGCCGATGCGCGCGCGATAGGCCTCATCGCGCAAATGCGCGCCAAGTTCGGAGAGCTCTGCTGCCCGCGAGGCCTTCACCTGCGGATCGACCTGGTCGGGCCAAGCAGCCGCGGGGGTGCCCGCGCGCTTCGAGTACGGAAACACGTGAATCTTGGAGAAGCGGCAGCGGCGCGCTGCAGCGAGCGTCTCCCTGAAATCCTCCTCGGTTTCTCCGGGGAATCCGACGATGACGTCGGTCGAGAGCGAAAGGCCCGGCATAGCCCCGTACAATCGCTCGACCAGCTCGCAGAACCACTCTGCCGTATACGGCCGCGCCATCCGTTTGAGAACGCGGGTACTTCCCGACTGCAACGGCAGATGGAGATGACGCGCGATGCGGCCGTCAGCACAAGCCATGAACCCGATAAGCCGATCGCTCACGTCCTTGGGCTCGATGCTCGAAATCCTGATCCTCGCGTCGTCGTTCGTAGCAAGCAGATGCTCAAGTAAACCGGACAAGTCAAAAGAACCGTCCCGATAGGTACCGAGGTTGATGCCCGACAGCACGACCTCCGATACGCCTGCTGCGACCAAGCGACGATACTCTGACTCTATCTCGGATGCGGGCCTGCTCCACGCGCGACCGCGCGCAACATGCACTATGCAGTACGTACAGGCGTTGTCGCACCCGTCCTGGACCTTGATGCCCACGCGCGTCGGGAATCCCTCGCCCACCCGGATCATGTCTTCGGGTACCAGCGAAGCGTTCCTTTCGCCTGCATCGCACGGCGGCAACCCTTCCGCACACCTCGGCATACTCTTCGGCCTGGAGCTTTCCCCGTGCGCATCGAGCGACATGAGCGCGGCTTCAAGCGAGGGGACGAGCGCGGCAAGCCCTTCGTGGGATTTCACCGCTTCGCCGAGTTCGAACTTGCCCGCTACGCTCACGCGAGCATCCATGGCTTTAAACGCATCGGGATCGATGGCGGCTGCGCAACCGGTCACCACCACGGCCGCTTGAGGATGATCTCGCAATGCGCGCCTGACCGCCTTGCGCGTCTTCTTCTCAGCCTCGCCGGTAACGGTGCAAGTGTTCACCACGGCAAGGTGGACGTCCTCGCTGCCCTCGCCCGCCGAAGCGGATTGGAACCCAAGCGCTTCGAGGGCGACAGCTAGGCTGTCCGATTCGACGCGGTTCACCTTGCAGCCCAGGTTGACGATCGCGAACCTCATCATGCGCTCCCGGATCGACCGGATGCGCTCGCCGAAACCGCTGACGAACGGATCATTGCAACCCCCCGAGCTCGTAGAGCACCAGCGCCGGGGCCACAAGCCCCGCCGTTTCAGTTCGCAAGATCGAGGGGCCGAGGCTCACGGTCGAGGCGAAGCGATTAGCCGCAGTGAGCCGAGCCGCCTCATGTTCGGTCAAGCCGCCTTCGGGCCCCACGACCACGACAACGCGCGCATCCTCGGGAAGCACCCCTTGGGCACCGAGCGCACCCGTAAGCGCCTCGCGGATCGAACCTGTCGAAGCTTCTTCCCAGCACACGAGCACGGCATGGGCGTTTCGGACGAGGTCGCATACCTCGCCAAGGCTCAGGGGAAGCGATACCTCGGGAACGTCGCGCTGCCCGCTTTGCATCGCCGCGCTCTTCGCGATGGATCGCCATCGCTGCGTTCGCGCTGCCGCCTTCTTCTCATCGAGCTTGACGATAGAGCGCTCGCATGAAAACGGCACGAACCCCGATACGCCTATTTCGGTCGCATGCCGGATGATATCGTCCATCTTGTCGCCTTTGGCGATGCCCTGCACGAGCACCACCGCAGACAGCGTGCGGTCGGCATCGAACTTCTGCGCGATTCGGACGGACAGCGCATCCTGATCGAGTGCAACCACCTCGCATTCGAAGTAGTCTTTCGCCGCATCAACCACCGCGATATGCTCGCCCGGCGACAAGCGGAGAGCGCGCGCATGCTTCACATCGTCGGGCGCGAGCCTCAGCGCGAACGCACCGAGCGCTTCGTGCGCGATCACCTGGTTGTCGAGAAAAAAGTGCGGAAGCGACATGGACGCTCGAGTCTAGTTGAACACGTCGCGAAGCTTCTGCAGCGGCGTGCGCTCTTCGGCAACCGAATCGCCCATCTCCTCGGCAAGCTGTTCGAGCAGTTCGCGTTCTTTCTTCGAAACTTTCTTGGGGATGACCACGTTCACGTGCACGTACATATCGCCCCGGTTCTCGCTCTTGAAACGCGGCATGCCGAATCCGCGGACGCGGACGACCTGCTCGTTTTGGCATCCTTCGGGAATGCGCACCTTGACGACTTCGTCCTCGAAAATGCCGTCGATCTCGATTTCGGCACCGAGCGTCGCCTGTACGATCGAAACGTTCGCGCGTGCATGGAGGTTGTCGCCGTCGCGCTCGAAGAACTCGTGGGGCTGGATGCGGCACGTGACGATGAGGTCACCCGCAAGGGCACCCTGCATGCCTGCCTCGCCGAAACCGGAGAGGCGCAGCTGCTGGCTATCGCGGATGCCCACCGGCACCTCTACCGTGACGCGCTGGCGGTCGGGCACGCGGCCCTGGCCTTCGCACTCGGGACAGGGGTTGTCGATGGTCGTACCCGTACCGCCGCAGGTCTTGCACGTCTGCGCCGTTTGCATATCGCCCAAAAACGTATGCTGCACGGTAACGACACGGCCGCGACCCTGGCAATCGGGGCAGGTGACCTCTTTGCCATCTGCGCCGAGGCCCGTTCCCTCGCAGTCGGGACACGGGGCGAGCCGATCGTACACGATCTCCTTCTTGGCTCCCGCAGCGACTTCCTCGAGCGTCAGGCGCAATCCCACGCCCATGTCGCGCCCTTCCTTGCGCGTGACGGCATGGCCACCCGCTCCGCCGAAGAACGAGCTGAACAGATCCCCCATGCCGAAGCCGCCGCCGAACAGATCCTCGAAGTCGACGTACTGGTATCCGCCGCCGCCTCCCCCCGCAGCGCCGGGGATCGTTCCGAAGCGGTCGTACTGGGCGCGCTTGTTCGGATCGCTCAGCACATCGTACGCCTCGTTGAGTTCTTTGAATCTATCCTCCGCATCGGGGGCTTTGTTGACGTCGGGATGGAGCTCCCGCGCCTGTTTGCGAAATGCTTTTTTGATCTCGTCTTCGCTCGCGTTTTTCGAGACGCCGAGCACCTCGTAGAGGTCTTTGGCCATTACCTTGGATACCTTTCTACCTTATCGTGAGCCGTCTTGCAGCACGCTCTGAGCGAGCCTGACCGCTTGTATGACTTTCGAATAATCCATGCGGGTCGGCCCGATGACGGCGACCACGCCGGCAGCATCGCCGCGTCCGTACTGGGTCGCAACCACCGAAACCCCCGAAAGCGCTTCGTCGTTGTTCTCGCGCCCGATCCTTACAAGCGGCCCCGAATCCGCAGCCGCATCGTCAAACACGTGGAGCAGCACCGCGTCATCCTCAAGTATCTGCATGATGGGCAAAAGCGTCTGCGAATGGCTGAATTCGGGCTGCTTCAGAAGCGTACTCACGCCGATACGGTGCGCCCGGCCCGTATCGCTTTCCTGCAAACAGTACATCACCTCGTCAAGCACGATCCGCACGAGCGGGTCGTTCAAGGCTTCGGCGGCTTCGAGGTCGATGCGGTCACGCACCTCGGTGATCGATTTTCCAGCGAAGACATCGTTCAGAAGGTTCTGCACGGCTGCCAGATCGTCGGATTCCACCGGATCGGCGAAATCGATCGAGCGGTTGAGCACTTGACCGTCTTCGGTGACGAGCACGATGAGCGCGCGATGGCGCGTAAGCGATACGAGCGATATCTGGCGGATATGCAGCGCAAGCACCGAAGGTGCCAGCACGATTGACAAACAGTCGGTCAGACGCGTGAGCGCCACCGACGTGCGCTCGATCAGATCGTCGAGCTCGCTTGCGCTCTTCTTGAGCTCCTCGATCGTATCGCTGTGGGGCAGCTGACCGGTAGCAAGTCCGCTTTCGAGCAGATCGTCGACGAACGCGCGGTAGCCGACGTCGGTGGGAATGCGTCCCGCAGACGTATGCGGCTGGATGATGTAGCCGGCATCTTCGAGCACGGATAGCTCGTTGCGCACCGTTGCGGGGCTCACACCCAGCTTGTAGCGCTCGACGAGCGTACGCGACCCGACCGGGAGAGCACGGGCGACGTACTCTTCGATAAGAGCGCTCAGCACTCGTTGCCGTCTGTCAGAGAGCACCGCTTAATCCTTCCCCATCGTGTCCGATACGAAGCCAACCACGTATTTTAGCAGCCTCGCACCAAGAGTGCTAATCAATCTTAGTAATTTTGGCGGATCTTGACGGAAGCACCATAGAGAAGCGCGCTCGAACGCGGATGCCGCAGATTCCAGCTCCCGCAGGCGCGCACGTGCGAGCATCCGCGGATGCTGCAGGGTACGCTACGGCACCTGTGCGCATACGTCTTATGGAGCCAGATCGAACAGGCGGCCGTAGAGCTCGTTTCCGCAGAGCCACCCCACAGTGGTCGGTCGGTACGCCCCTTCCGTATGCTCGGCGAGACCGGCATCCACAAGTCCCCGAAACGCAAGCAGCGCTTCGGGCAGCACAAGCGACGCCTCGCGCACCTCTTCGTCGCGCACGCCTTCGACCATGCGCATCTTGAGCATGAGATATTCGGCGCACATCTGTTTCCGATCGAGATCGTCGACCACCTGACCGTCCTGAACGCGCATGCGCCGCGCATCGTTTTGCGTCATGGTGACGGCCGAGGTGCCGATGCCGAGGTAGGGCTTGCCGGTCCAATAGGCGATGTTGTGGCGGCACGCGTATCCGGGCTTCGCATAGCTCGCCACTTCGTAGCGCGTAAATCCCGCAGGCCCGAGGACGCGCAGCGCCGCCTCCATCATCACAGCCTGCATATCTTCGAGAGGCTCTTCGAGCATCCCGGCTTCGACCAAACGTTCAAGCGGCGTGTTCTCTTCGACGGTGAGCGGATAGACGCTTACGTGGGACACGCCCGCCTCCACTGCAGATACGAGGTCGCGTTCGAAATCCTCGGGCGTCTGCCCGGGCAGTCCGCACATGAGGTCGATGCTCACGTTTTCGAATCGTGTCTGCGCGCACGCAATGGCGCGCTTCGCCGTTTGCGCATTGTGGACGCGGCCGAGCTTTTCCAGAAGAGCGTTATCGAAACTCTGCACGCCGATCGAGAGCCGATTCACGCCGAGCGCCCAGAGGTCTTTCACCATCGCCTCGGTAAGGCTTTCGGGGTTGGCCTCCATCGTACACTCCACCTCAGGCGTCAGATGCATCGAAGTGGACAGCGCGTACAGAAGCGCCGAGAGGTTCTTCATGCCGATATGGCTCGGCGTTCCGCCGCCGATGTAGACGGTCTCGATGCTGCCCAGCTTCTCTTCGCGCGACGCCCTTCGTATGTCGAGCACGAGCTGTTCGACATAGCGGGTGATTTCCGGATCATCGGCCGAAGCGGCGCTCGTGGCGAAATCGCAGTAGGCGCATCGCTGTTTGCAGAACGGTATATGCAGATAGAGAGCCTTATACGGATCGAACATCGTCGTCCCCTTCCAAAATGGCTTCCAAAAGCCCGTCGAACACGCGATCGAAATTGGCGAGCGTCGTGCACGTGTTGATCGCACGCCGCGCGGCCGCTGCATGCGGAAGACCCGCCAAGTACCACATCGCGTGTTTGCGCATGCGCACGATGGAACGTTCGTCGCGCTCGGCAAGCAGCCGCGCATGACGGCGAGCCATGGCAATCCGGGCCTCGAACCCCGGCGCTTCGGGACGCGCCGTTTTGTTCATCGCCGCCTTGATATCGGCGAACACCCACGGATTTCCCTCGGCAGCGCGTGCCACCATAACGGCGTCGCACCCGGTTTGCTCGACCAGGCGAAGCGCATCGCTTCCGCCTCTCACATCGCCGTTGCCGATGACCGGAATGGAAACCGCGCGCTTCACCTGCGCGACAACGTCCCAATCGGCGCTTCCCTTGTAGTACTGCATCGCATAGCGGCCGTGCACCGCAACAGCCGACGCCCCCGCCTCTTCGGCCATGACCGCAAACGGCACGGCAAGCTCTTCGCCCACTGCGTATCCGCGCCTGAACTTGCAGGTGACGGGCACGGCTACCGCCGAGGTAACGGATTCGATGATGGCGCGGGCCGTCTCGGGCGTGCACATGAGCTTGCTGCCGTCGCCTTTCGAGACGATCTTGCGAGCGGGACATCCCATGTTGATATCGAGGTAGGCGAGCGCGCTTCCCATGATGCGCTCGATCCAAGCCGCCTCTTCGGCCATGACGGCAGGTTCGTGGCCGAACAGCTGCACCGCAACCTGCGCCTCCCCGTCTGCCCGGTCGAGCAAGCGACGGGTTTTCTCGTTCGCGTAGGAAAGACCCTTGGCAGACACCATCTCGGTGTACGTCAGATCGGCCCCCTGTTCGAGGCAGAGTGTGCGAAATGCCGTGTCGGAAACGCCCGCCATAGGGGCAAGCAGAACCTTATGGGTTTCGAAGAACCCGTGCAGGGAAGGCGTCATCGGGCGTATGCGTTCGTCCTACGCGCTCGGCGCAGACCCGATCCAGATAACCGGGCTCGTCCGTTCGAGCTCGGGCGGCTCTTTGGCGGCGTAACCGAGCGCAGCCATCCCGTGCACCTCGTAGTCTTCGGGAACACCGAGCTCGGTAAGATGGGCGCGCACTGCGGGGATTTCGCAGAGGCCCTGGAGTTGGTTGATCCAGACGCTTCCGATGCCGAAGCTCTGGGCAGCGAGCATGATGTTCTCCATCGCGCACCCGTCGTCTTCGCGGCCGAACGGCGCATCCTTCTTATGCGCGACCATGATGAGCGCTTGGGGCTTGTACATGTCGTAGGTGGCCCTGCCCATCGCCTCGCCGATGACCGCCGCAAGCTTCGCCGTACGATTGCGGTCCTCGATGACGAAGAACATCCATTCCTGGCGATTGTTCGCCGACGGGGCGTGCTTCGCGCAGATCGCGATAGTCTCGAGCTCGTCGTGCGGCAGCGGCTTGTCGACAAACGATCTGATCGACCGCCGTGCAAGCACCGTCTCAACCGTGCTATTCGTTTTCATGAGCGCCCTTTCCGCTGTTCGCCCCGATGTGCGGGCAGGTCCTATCCGGTATACACGTCGGTGAGCGCTCCGAGGCTTCCGATGAGGAAGAACCCGAGCACCCCGATCAACACCACAACCAGAACGAGCGCGACGAGAGCGGGACCCGTGCATCCGCTTCGGGGCTTCTGGTTCTTTTTCTCGTCGAACGGATCGTCGAGCCAATCGTAGTCTTGTTCGTGCTTCCGTGCCATAAAACTCGCTTTTCGTATCGTTCGCCTTCGTGCCTCTGCGCACAGGCTTTAGTGTACCCGAAGAGCGCCGCCTAGTCGTCAACCTTCAGAATAGCCATAAAAGCCTCTTGCGGAACCTCCACGTTGCCGATCGATTTCATGCGCTTCTTACCGGCTTTCTGCTTTTCCAGAAGCTTGCGCTTGCGCGTGATGTCGCCGCCGTAGCATTTGGCGAGCACGTCCTTGCGCTTGGCTTTCACCGTTTCGCGAGCGAGCACCCTGCCCCCGATGGCTGCCTGGATGGGCACTTCGAACATCTGGCGCGGGATGATCTCCTTGAGCTTCTCGGCGAGCACGCGTCCTCGATCGTAGGCCTTGTCGCGGTGCACGATGAACGACAGCGCATCGATGGGTTTGCCGGACAAAAGGATGTCGAGCTTCACGAGTTTGGAGGCCTTGTACCCGTCGAACTCGTAATCGAGGCTCGCGTAGCCCTTCGTATTCGATTTGAGCTTGTCGAAGTAATCCATGATGAGCTCGGAAAGCGGTATCTCCCAAAGCATTTCCACCGTCGTCGTCGAAAGGTAGTTCATCGTGACGAACGTACCGCGCCGCGCCACGGTGAGATCCATGACCGCGCCCACGTAATCCGGGGGGATGAGGATTTTCGCTTTCAGATACGGCTCTTCGATGCGCTCGATCTCGCCGGGGTCGGGCATCTCCTGGGGCGAGTGGAGCGAGAGCATCTCTCCGCCCTGCTTGTACACATGGTATTCCACGCTCGGCGCCGTAGCCAGAAGGTCGAGACCGAACTCGCGCTCGAGGCGCTCTTTGATGACCTCCATGTGGAGCAGGCCCAAGAACCCGACGCGGAAGCCGAAGCCGAGCGCGTGGGACTTCTCAGGCTCCCACACAAGCGCCGGATCGTTGAGCGAGAGCTTTTCGAGCGCTTCCTTCAGCGGCTCGTACTGATCGCCGTCTATAGGGAAAAGACCCGTGAATACCATGGGTTTGACCTCGCGGTACCCGGGAAGCGGATTGTCTACGCCCCCATGCGCTGTCGTGATCGTATCGCCCACCTTCACAAGCGATACATCCTTGAGGCCCGTGACCAGATAGCCCACCTCCCCGACCGACAGCTCGGGCATGGGCGTTTCGGCCGGTTTGCGCGCGCCGACCTCCTCGACGAGGGCCTCGGTGCCGGTGGCCATCATGCGCACGCGATCGCCCTTTTTCATGGATCCGTCGACGACTCGCACGAGCGCGACCACGCCGCGGTACGCGTCGAAGTACGAGTCGAAGATGAGCGCGCGCAAAGGCGCATCCGCATCGCCTTCGGGTGCGGGAATGTTGTAGACGACTGCCTCGAGCAGATCGTGCACGCCCTCCCCCGTTTTACCGCTCGCAAGCACTGCATCGTCAGCGGGGATAGCAAGACCGTCTTCAATCTCCTGCTTTACCCGCTCGGGTTCGGCTGCGGGAAGGTCGATTTTGTTGATGAGGGGGATGATCTCGAGGTTCGCGTTCATGGCCATCATGGCGTTCGCGACGGTTTGCGCTTCGACGCCCTGGGTCGCGTCGACCACGAGTACCGCGCCCTCGCACGCCGCAAGCGAACGGGACACCTCGTAGGTGAAGTCGACGTGGCCGGGCGTATCGATGAGGTTGAACTGGTAGAGCTCGCCATCATCGGAGCGGTACTCGACGCGCACGGCCTGGCTTTTAATCGTGATGCCGCGCTCCCGCTCGATGTCCATCGAGTCGAGCACCTGTTCCTTCATGTCACGCGAGGCCACCGTCCCCGTAAGCTCGAGTATGCGGTCGGAAAGCGTCGATTTACCGTGATCGATGTGCGCGATGATCGAGAAGTTGCGAATATGTGAGGGGTCTTGGGTCATGTCCTGTCTTTCAAATGCTTGCCCGTAAAGCACAAGCGCTCAAGCGGGCGTTTTGGAAACTAACGTATTCTAGCGCATCCTGGCAGCAAAAGCGTGCGCCGAGCTGCAAGATCGCATCGCATCGTCGATAATCCAGATTTCAAACGCGCGCGGGTACGTACCAGCGCGGTTTTACAACGGCATCGTCGGTACGGCCGAACCTCTTCGTTGCGCCTATGCGCACCCGAGCGGCTTCGCACCCGAGCAGCAACCGGGACTCGATACCCTTACGCGGACGAGGAAAATGCATGGTTTCAAAGATTCTTCTCGTAAACAGGCACAACGTTTGCTATCCTATCTCATTGCGTGTTCAGCGATACGTTCGTGCGGTTGTATTTCCGCACGATCCGCAGACGTGGCTGCATTGAGGATTCGTCTCGCTGGTCGACCGGTTGGTCCGGGAACAGAAAAAACCTGCTGTTCTCAATCGCGTTTGCAGATTCCGTGCACGATAGCACGGATGTCAGAGGTCCTTCATGGGTCCTTCTGCAAGGCGATCGACCCCGTTTGGCTAGCCTGCGCCGCATCAAACGCTGAACAGGGCCGAAAGGCTTCGGAAGAAAACAAGTTTTGGATTCATTGGAGGAACTACCTACATGGCTAACATCAAAAGTCAGAAGAAGCGCATCAAGACCAACGAGAAAGCGCGCATGCGCAACCGCGCCGTCCGTTCGGAGCTCAAAACCGCGACGCGCGCCGTCCAGGATGCTGTTGCAGCCGAGAATGGTGCCGAAGCATACGCTGCAGCGCTTGCCGCGTGCCGTCTGATGGACAAGGCCGTCTCGAAGGGCGTCATCCACAAGCGCCAGGCCGCCAACCGCAAAAGCGGCATCATGATGCTCGCGAATACGGTTGTGAAACCCGAAGATATCGCCGCTTACAAGCCCGCCGAAAAGAAGAAGCCGGCCGCTGCGGGAACGTCCAAGAAAGCAGCCGCCAAAGCTGAGCGCAAAAAGGCTATGGAGGCCGCAGCCAAGGAGAAGGCCAAGCGCCGCGCCGAAACCGAGAAGCAGCAGAAAGCCGCCGCAAAGAAGAAGGCTGAAGCTGAAGCTGCTGCCGCTGCCGAAGAGGCCGCGGGTGAGGAAACCGCCGAATAGCGCGAAACCGGTTGCTTACTGTACAATTCGAGAACCATCCGAGGTTCATCCGCATATCAAGTGAAAAAGACCCCGTTCGGGGTCTTTTTCATGTCCGCAGGCACTTGCTGGTTCTGAGATCGCATCGAGATCGCTTACTCGGAGATCGGAAAAACCAGCGTGCGAGCACGCTGCGGCAACGCGTTCAGGGAGACACAAAGGCAGCCGAACAGGAAGCGGCCTTCAGGCTCAGCCTCTTTTCGTCACCGCAAGCACCCAATCGAGAAACGCGTCGTTCGCATCGGCTCCGCTTTTCATCGCGCGCTCCGTATCGCGCGCCGAGACAAGCGCCCCTCGCAGCTCTTCGGCCGTATAGCCGCGTGCCCACGCAAGATGGTTCTTCACGCGCCAATCGGGCATTTTCAACGTTGCAGCCAGGCTTCGCTCTGCGCCGCGGGCGGCAAGCGAACGGGCGCAGATCAGCTCGCGCAGGCGCGTGACGCACATAGCGAGCAGCGCATGCGGCGAAGTCGACTCCATGCGCTGCAGGCAGAACAGACATTTTCCGAGGTTGCGCGAGGCGAATGCATCGACGAACTCCCAGGGTTTCACCTCAGCGGTTCTGCTGACGAGCGCCACAACCTCGTGCTCGTTGACCGCATCGGTTCCTCGATGGGAAAGTGCGATTTTCTTGAGCTCACCGTCGAGGTGGACGGTATTCTCGCCCACGAGTTCGATGAGCTTGTTCGCGGCTCCCTCGGTAATGGTGATACCGTGGCCAACGGCAAGCGACCGGATGGTTTTAGGCAGCTCGTAGCGCTTGAGCGGAGCGCAGTCGATGACGGCGGTTTTGCCCAGAGCGGCTACGGCTTTGTACAGACGGGTGTTTTTCGCAAGCTTGTCGGCCACAAGGGCGAGCACCGTTGTCGGCGAGGGTGATTTGAGATACTCGACCAGCGCTTCCGCATCTGCTTTTTTAAGCTTGTCCGCCGCGTTTACGAGAACAAGGCGCGCTTCGCTTGCAAAGGGCATCGTGTTGCAAGCTGCGACGATATCGGCTCCCGCAGCCCGTTCGCCGTCGAACACATCGGAATTGAATGAGAGGTCGCCGAGCTTGGCGATCCTCGCCTTGAGGCGTTTGAGCACCGCATCGCGTTTGAGCTCGTCTTCACCGTTTATCAAATACGCGGTAAGGAGCACATCTGTCTTTTGAGTAGCCATGCAGTTCATTCTACCTTACGCGTCGAAATTTCGAGGGCATCCGAAGTCATTCTGCACACAACATCCCCCGCAAGGTCAGTTCGGTACACGACGCTGCCCGCCTCTTCGAGAACCGCTATCGTTTCCGGTGCGGGATGGCCGTACCGGTTGCGCTCGCCGACGCCGACAAGCGAGATTTCAGGCGAGATGACGGCGGCTGTTTCCTTGTCGATGGCGGCTTTCGATCCGTGGTGGCCGACTTTGAAGATATCGACATGTCCGAGCCTTTCAGCCGTCACCATCTCGTCGAGCTGCACGTCTTCGGCATCCCCGCAGAACAACCCCGTCCAATCGACCGCCCCGTCGCCATCGGCATCGCAGCGCATGAGCATCGTCAGGCTGTCGGCGTTGCCGCCCTCTTCGGCAAACGCATCGGGCCATATGACGGAAAGTTCAATACCGTCGAGCGAAACGGTGTCGCCGACGGACAAGCCTGCAAGGCCGCCCGTCCCCACAAGCTCCTGCGCCGATGTTCGCAGGTCGGCACAGGACGCGCAGGGGCAATCGAGCAGATCCGCCGCTACGCAGACCGACTTTACCCGAACCGTACCGTCGAGCGCGGCAAGCGAAGCGCAGTGATCGTCGTCTGGATGGCTGATAACCACGGCATCGAGTGCATACACCCCGTTGCGAGCAAGCGCGGAAAGCAGCTTCGCATCCTGGTTTCCCGTATCGATGAGGATGGCGGACCCGCCGCTTCTCACGACGATCGCATCACCCTGCCCCACGTCGAGCACGATCACCTCGGTTCCGCGAAACAACGCAGACACGAAGAGTACCGCTGTCAGGCACGTTGCCGCAAGCATTCCCGCCGCCAGCTGCAACGAGGGTTTCGGCCAGGCGAACCATATCAGCGCCGCCGCTGCCGCGCTTACGCCCAACGCAGCCGCAAGCGGGATATCGCACGGGATCGACGCGATCGGAAGGTCGGCGAGTACGCCGATGCCGCCGCAGAACAGATCCGCCGCCGCAACGAGCGCATCGACGAGCCAAGCGCAACCCTCGCCCGCCGCACAGCGCACCCCCACCACCGCAAGGCCCCCGCCGCAGAACAGGACGAAGAACGGCACCGCGTAGAGGTTCGCTACAGGCGAGATCACCGGGATCTGCGAGAAGATCGAACCGGACAAAGGAACGGTCAGCATCCCCGACGATGCCGTGAGCGCAAGCGCTTCGCCCGCCCCCGCAAGCCTTCCGCGCAGCAGAGCCCCGAACCATTCCCGCGCAAGCCCGCCGAATACGACGATACCGCCCGTTGCAAGGACGGAAAGCGCGAACGACGCCGATTGCGCCGTTTCCGGCTGTACGGCGATCATGCAGCAGATGCAGATCGAAAGCGCGTTCAATCCAGACGACCTTCGCCGCGCGAATAGCGACGAGAGCGCGATGGCCGCCATGATAGCCGCGCGAACGCCCGACAGGGGCATGCCGGCGCACACGAGGTACCCCAAGATGAAAACGACCTGCATAAAAACCGCCGCTTTACGGGGCACTCGCATAATCGTGAGCGCCGCTCCCGCAAGCGCGCACACGATGGAAAGGTGAGCGCCCGACACGGCGACCACGTGGGCGAGGCCGACTGCTTTCACATCCTGATAGAACCCGTTCTCTTCAAGCATGCTCCTGTCGCCGAACAGGATGGCACGCAAAAACGCAGCGCCACGCCCCTCGTAGCCGTCGAACACCTTGAGCGCCGCGACGCGTGCTGCGGAAAGCGCGCTTCGCAGGCCAAAGCCGGGTACTTCGGCTAGCTCGCTCGCTGTCGCAATCGCCACGGCCGCTTTGCCGCGGTAGTACGGCCGCGACGCCTCGGGAACCTCAGAAAACCTGACGGCAGCCTCGAACGTCGTACCGTACCGGATGGGGCCGAGCTGCTCAGGGTAGCGCACCGAGACGACTGCCGCAGGTGCAGGCTCGCACGCGAGCACGGCGAAGCACGAGGGGCCGAAATCACCCTCGCGCGCATCGGCAACCGCCTCGAAGCGATAGGTGCCCGCCGGCAGCGAGAGCACCTGCGAGCCGCTTTCATCAAGCACGGCGCTGCGCGCTGTTGCGCACGCCGCGCCGAGAGCGCAGCCAAGCACCACGAGCAGGCCTGTTCGCACAGTCGCCGAGGTGACCCGTACTGCAAGGAGTACGGCGAACAGCACGGCGAGAAGCGCTACGGCCGCAGCGATGCCGATACACGCGGGGCGCTCGAGTTCGCCGCCCGCTGTGAAGAACAGCGCCGCCGACGCCCAAAGCGCGATCGAAAGAGGAACCGCCAAAGAGAGCGACGGACGTACCGGTCGCGCGGGCGGCTCTTCGGCAAGAGCGCATCCAAGCCGCCTTTTCCCCATAGCGCTATCCTACGCATACAAGTTCGGCGAGCTGGGCGAACTTCTTTGCGCCGATGCCCGATACGCGCTGGAGGTCCTCGATGCTTGCGAACGGCCCGTTCGCTTCCCGATCGGCGATGATCTTCAAAGCCGTGGCCTCGCCTATTCCCGGCAACCCATCGAGTTCTTCGGCACCTGCGGCGTTGATGTTCACCTTTCCCGCGATCACCGCGTTGCCTGAAGAAGACCCCTGTCGTCCCGAAGCGACTCCCTGCGCACCTCCTTCCGCAGCCGCTTCCGCATCGGCCGGTGCATCCCCCGTATCGGTTCGATCCGGTACGACGATCTGCTCGCCGTCCGAGACGACGCGGGCGAGATTGAGCACCGAATCCGCCGCGCTGTCGGAAAATCCCCCCGCGGCTTCGATCGCGTCCTGCACGCGTGCGCCCTCGGCAAGCTCGTACATGCCGGGATTCGCGACCGCCCCCGTCACATGGACGCAGATGCCCGGCTCGGCCGCAAGCGCTGCCTCATCGGATGTGTGCGGCTCGGCGGCCTCTTCGGCCTTCACGATTTCTACGGCGTCGTTGGGCATGAGGGTAACGAGGCAGGCCGCCACCAGCGCAACGATTGCGACAGCAGCGATGACGATGCCCGCGATCGACGCGGTTCGCACATCGCTCAGATGCAGTTTGGAACGAACGGATTCTGCGCTTTCGACAAACGGCATGATACCTCCCGGATCTTGACTTCCGAAAGCGTATCAGGCGCATCGTGCGCTTCGAGGATGAAACCCTCACCCGGATCTTACCGAAACCTTGCACGGTACGGAAGCGAACCTTGCACGCTTCGGAGCCAGACGCGGTCTTGCAAGGAATCGCAAACCGCCCGCGCGACGTGAAACAGAGAGCCTACCGACGGGAAGTACGGTCTTTCGGCGACTTGTACGCAGGGCAGCGGTAGTCGCGCACTTCGACGCTCTCGACGATTTCGGCAATCCACCGCTCGATCGGCAGCTTCGATTCGGCCTCCATGACCGCAGAGAGCTTCGCGTGGGTTTCGGGGCTTCGGGGCATGAACAGCGTGCAGCAGTCGGGCGCGTCCTCAGATGAGATGTCGAAGGTGCCGAGCTCTTGGGCCTGCTCGATGATCTCCTGCTTATCGGTGCCGATGAGCGGTCTGAAAACGGGCATGCTCACCGCCGCATCGGTTGCGGCGATGTTCTCAAGTGTCTGCGATGCCACCTGCCCGAGGCTCTCCCCCGTTACAAGCGCGCCTGCCTTCTCGCGCGCAGCCAGCGCTTCGGCTACCTTGAACATGAGTCTGCGGTACATGATCACACGCAGTCCCGGCGGCACCGAGCCGGCTATCTCGCGCTGATAATCGCCGAAGGGTACCACGTACACCCGCGCGATGCAGCCGGTCTGCTCGAGCACCTGCGCAATGTCGTCGACCAAATATTCGCTCGCCGAAGACGTTTGCGGACGCCCCGAAAAGTGCACGCCGATGCAGATGGCCCCGCGTCTGGCCATGCGCCAGGTGGACACCGGAGAATCGATGCCCGATGAAAGCAGGCACATCACGCGTCCGCTACTGCCCACGGGAAGTCCCCCCACGCCGCGTATGCTGCGCGCGTACACGTAGGCCGAACTCTCCACCACCTCGACGCATACCTTGAGGTCGGGATCCTTCATCTTGACGGCCTTTTCGGGAAACGCATCGCACAGGATCGATCCGATGAGCTGGTTCATCTGCATGGAATCGATAGCGAAATCGGTATGGTTGCGCCGTGCGGCCACTTTGAAACTCGCAAACTCGCCCGCCTCGCGCATGGCGCAGGCAGCCGCGCGGCCCATCTCGTCGATGTCGCGCTCGGTCTTATACCCGCACGAGACGCGTGCCGTACCCGGAATGCGTGCGAGCTTGTCTGCGATTTCACACGCCGTTTCGTAGCCGGTGCCTTCTTTGATGAACACGCAGATGCGGCCCGAGATGCGGCGGACGGTTACAATCGAATAGGCGTCGAGCATGGCCTCCACGTTTTTGAGCAGCCGCATTTCGAATGAGGAGCGGTTGTGGCCTTTGAGGCCGATCTCATGGTAGTGGACAAGGCAGATTCTTTGGAACACGGATGTACCCTTTCGCATTCGCGTATGCAGGGCTTCGCGCGAATCGGGCCCCGAACATACCGAAATCCCCTGAGAAGCTCTGCGGCCCAGGGGATTCTCGCACTGTTTCGATCTATCGGTTAGTTAGTGGTTCTTGATATCGATCGACTCGGGATCGAAGGATACTTCTCCCCGTGCGATCTCGTTGAACGCCAAGCTGAGCGGCTTCTTGTCGGCCGCACGGGCGATCTCGACCGCCGTCTGCAGCTGGATGGCGCGATCGCGCTGACCGCGCATCATGTCGTTGATATCGTGCGCGCGCTTGGATGCGAGCGAGCACAGAAGGAAGCGGTCGTTGTCCGTTCTGTCGAGAAGCTGGTCGATCTTCGGTTCAATGATGCTCATAGTGGCTGTAATCCTTTAGTTCGATTCGGCTTGTTCGTCGATGTAGGCGACCAGCTCGGCTGTCGCTTCATCGAGATCGTCGTTTACCAGCCGTATATCATACTCCATTTTGCGGGAAAGCTCCAGAAGAGCGGTTTCCATTCTCTTTTCGATCACATCTTCGGTTTCCGTACCCCTGCCGCGCAAGCGCGCTTCGAGCACTTCGAGCGTCGGCGGCTCGATGAAGATCAGGCGCGCCTCGGGCATGGACGCTCGTACCTGAAACCCGCCTTGCACGTCGATCTCCAAAACGACCTGCTCGCCCCGTGCCATATGCTCTTCAACAGTGGCTCGCGGCGTGCCGTAGCGGCAGCCGTGGACGTTCGCCCATTCGAGCAACCCGTCAACCGAGATCAGGCGATCGAACTCGGCGTCGTCGACGAAGAAGTAATGCACCCCTTCGACTTCGCCTTTTCGGGGAGAGCGGGTGGTAACCGAGACCGAAACCCAAGCATCGTCCATCTCGCGCAAAAGACGGGCCACCAGCGTGCCCTTGCCGGCACCTGATGGCCCTGATATCACAAAAAGATTGCCGTGACGCATGCGTGTTAGCCGAGACGCTCCAGAAGGGCGGACTGCTGACGCTCGCCCAAACCGCGCAGACGGCGGCTCTCGGCGATCTGAAGCTCTTTCATGATCTTTTCAGCCTTTGCCTTGCCGTAGCCCGGCATGGTTTCGATGAGCGTGGAGACCTTCATGCGGCCGACTACCGGATCGTCCTTCATCTCGAGAACCTTCTCGAGCGTGAGCTTTCCGGATTTCAAATCGTCACGAACCTGAGCGCGCTTGATGCGAGCAGCCTTTGCCTTCTCCAAAGCAGCTTGACGCTCTTCGGGGGTAAGCTGAGGGATAGCCATAATGTTCTCTCCTTCTTCTCCAAAAGCAATTTCGAGATAGTAGCACGCAATCAGGAATTATACACAGCAAAACGCCTGATTTTCCGAAAAATTCAGCGCTACAGCACAGTATTTTAGGAATAAGGTGGCAAAAGGGTCGCTTTCGTCGCTCAATCGTTACATTAACCCCAGTACATCAGGTAAAACTAACTTGTTAACTTCATATTTGACATCAAAATGACACCAGAATGCGACCTTGCTTCAACCGTTGTTTGCACGAAGCTCAGCGGTAATGATATGAGTGCTTTCGTCTCTTTTAAACAGAACAGATGTTTCATGTGAAACATCTGTTCGTATTTTGACTGAATGAGACGACTATCGAATACGCGCAAAGCCTGACCGCAAAGCTCGTAGGCGGACGGACGATCGTGTCCGCATCGTATCGGAAACGCGGCAAAGCGTATGCCGAATCGCACGCGACATCACGCGCATCGGCGCGCCGGCGTGCCCGTTAATTGCTATGATAAAAGTTACAATTCTGCCGCGATGCGTTCGAATGCGGCGGCGGGATCGTCTGCTTGGGTGATCGGACGGCCGATGACGATGTGCGAGGCGCCAGCAGCAAACGCTTCGGCGGGTGTGGCTACGCGGCTCTGATCTCCTCTTTCCGCCCCTGCGGGCCGAACGCCCGGCGTGACGATGTACGCTTCGGGCCCGAGGATTTCGCGCAGCTCGGCGGCCTCCTTCGGCGAAGCGACCACGCCCGAGATGCCGGCTTCTTTCGTGAGTTCCGCCAGCACGGCCACCTGGTCGGCCACGGTGCGGTTCACGCCGATCTCCTCGAGGTTTTCTTCGTCCATGCTCGTAAGCACCGTAATGGCGAGCGTCGCAGGCACGTCGAAGCCGTATTCGGCCGCTGCACGCACAGCCCCCTTCTGCGCCGCCCGCATCATGTCGACACCGCCGACCGCATGCATGGTGAGCATATCGGCGCCGTTGCCGGTAGCCGATGCCGAAGCGCCTTCCACCTGATGCGGGATATCGTGGAACTTGAGGTCGAGGAACACCTTGAAACCGCGTTCTTTGAGCGCATAGACGATGGCGGGTCCGTTCGCGTAGAACAGCGTCATGCCCACCTTGAGCCAGGTAGCCTTGCCCTGAAGCTGATCAGCAAGGTCGAACGCCTCGTCGATGCCGCAGTCAAGCGCAACGATGATGCGCTCGCGAGCCGGAATGCTTTCGAATGAACTTACCACTGCAACGCTCCTATCAGTTCGGCGATATCGCCCACACCTTGCTCTTCGCAATAATACTCCATCCCGGCAAGAACATCGAGAGTCGCCGTTGGGTTCGAGAAATTCGCCGTGCCCACCGCAACCGCCGTAGCGCCCGCAAGCATGAATTCGATCGCGTCGGTACCCGAGGATATGCCGCCCATTCCGAGCAGGGGCACCTGCACCGCTTTGTACGTCTCATGCACCATCCGAAGCGCGATCGGCTTGACGGCGGGGCCCGAAAGCCCCCCGACGATGCGGGCGAGCTCGGGCTTGCGCGTACGCGCGTTCACGGCCATGCCGAGCACCGTGTTGATGAGCGAGAGCGCATCGGCACCCGCCGCTTCGGCGGCGCGCGCGATCTCGGTGATATCGGTCACGTTGGGGGTGAGCTTCACGATGAGCGGACGCTTCGTGGCAGCCCGGCACCGTTTGACCACGGTTTCGACGCTCTTGGCGGAGCAGCCGATGGTCATACCGCCCGCATCGACGTTCGGACACGAGATATTTACCTCGTAAGCATCGACAGGCGCTTCCTCAAGTGCTTCGATGACCTGCACGTACTCGTCAAAGCTGTGACCCGACACGTTCACGATCACGGTTGCCGACCGCGCGGCGAGCCAGGGAAGGTCCTCTTCGATGAGATGGGCGACACCCGGGTTCTGCAACCCGATCGAATTGAGCATGCCCGAAGGCGTCTCGGCGATACGGGGCGAAGCGTTGCCCTCCCAGCCGTCGAGCGACACGCCCTTGGTCGTGACCGCACCGAGCGCTGCCACGTCGACGAAGTCCCCGTACTCGCGCCCTGCGGCGAAGGTACCCGACGCGACGGTTACAGGGTTTTTCATGGCGAGGCCGCCGAGGTTGACGCTCATCTGCACGCTCATGCCCACACCACCGTTCCCGCATCGAACACCGGACCGTCGACGCACGCGCGCTTCTTGCCGCCGACCGTATCGACGACGCACGACAAGCAGGCCCCGATGCCGCACGCCATGCGGCGCTCCATCGATACCTCGCAGGGTACACCTGCCGCCTCAGCCATGCCTGCGACGATGCGCATGAGCGGCTCGGGACCGCATACGGCAACGTAGCCGTACGGCTCCCCGTCGGCCGCCGCCTCGTCAAGCGCTTCTTGCACAAGCGAGGTGCAGAAGCCCTCGCGCCCGAAGCTTCCGTCGTCGGTCGCACAGCGCGGCGGCTCTGCCAAAAGCGCCTCGTAGCGCTCGCGGCACGCCAAGGACCCCTCGGACTGCGCGCCTAAGACCACATCGGTTCGCACTCCGCTTGCGACAAGCGCTTCGGCAAGCATGAACAAGGGCGCTGCCCCCACGCCGCCGCCTACGAGCAAAGCGCGTTTCGCCTCGCCGGGCTGCCAGGTGCGTCCCACGGGCCCGATGAGCTCGACGCCCTCATCCCCTTCGGCAAGCACCGTCATGCAATCTGTGCCGTAGCCCACAACCTGGTAGAGGATCTCGAGCACGCCCGCGTGCCCATCGCGCGCGTAGACCGAGAACGGCCTGCGTAGGATATGGTCGTCCATGCCGGGAATCTTCATGTGGACGAACTGCCCCGGCTCTATCGCGCGGGCGATTTCGGGCGCTTCGAGCGCCATCACGTACAGGTTCGGGCCGACGCATTCGTTCATGAGAACGCGCGAGGGTTCGTTGAGAGGAGCCACGTACTTCCTTTCGTCTTCCGGGCCGCCTACGCGGCCCGCAGCAAACGTTTCGACGATTGTAGCACCGCAGCGCGTGCAGAACTACTCCCACTGAGGCAGATCCTGCAGCGCTACGATATCGAGGCCCCCCTCGCGCGATACCTCCATGCCGGTCACCATGGCCTGCGCACCCGCGAGGTTCGTCACCTGCGTGATGCCGTGCTTCACAGCCTCAAGACGCAGCTCGTAGCCGTCGGCGCGCGTGGCGTGTCCGAACGGTGTGTTGATCATGAGCGAGATATCGCCGTTGGCGATAAGGTCGCTCACGTTAGGCTCTCCCTCGTGGATCTTCTTCACCTCTTCGCATTCCACACCCGCCGCCCGCAGAGCTCGTGCGGTTCCGGCCGTGGCGACCACCTTGAAGCCCAGGCGCACGACGTCGCGGGCGATCGATACGATGGCGCGCTTATCGCGATCACACACGCTCACGAACACCGTGCCTCCCTCGGGCAGCGCGTAGCTGATAGCGAGCTGCGTTTTCGCGAACGCCGCCGGGAAATTGCGCGCGATGCCCATGACTTCGCCCGTCGACTTCATCTCGGGACCGAGCACCGTATCGGCGCCCGGGAAGCGGCCGAACGGCATGACGGCCTCTTTCACGCTGAACTGTTCGAGGCGGCGATCGTCGGGCGGCAGATGCAAATCGGCAAGCTTTTCGCCCCCCATGATGCGGGCGGCCACCTTCGCAAGCGGAACGCCCGTGGCCTTCGAGGTGAACGGCACGGTCCTGCTTGCACGCGGGTTCGCCTCGATCACGTAGATCACCTGATCTTTGATGGCGAACTGGATGTTGATGAGGCCGACGACGCCGAGGCGCAACGCCAACCTGCGCGCAATCGTGCGCAGCTGCGCCTGCACGGCTTCGGACAGGGCGAACGGAGGCGTGCAGCAGGCCGAATCGCCCGAATGGATACCCGCCATCTCGATATGCTCGAGCACGCCCCCCACGTACACCTCTTCGCCATCGCAGAGCGCGTCGAGGTCGACTTCAACCGCGCCTTCGAGGAAACGGTCGAGGTATACCGGGTGGTCGGGCGATATCTTGGCCGCCTCGGCCATGTACTTCTCAAGCTGCGCGCCATCGTAGACGATAGCCATGCCGCGTCCACCGAGCACGTAGCTCGGACGCACAAGCAACGGAAAACCGATCTGGTCGGCGACCGCGCATGCCTCTTCAAACGTCGAGGCCATGCCGGCTGCCGGGTACGTGATCGAAAGCTCGTCGAGAATCGCGGCGAACCGGTCGCGGTCTTCGGCGAGGTCGATGGCCTCGGGACTCGTGCCCATGATGGGCACGCCCGCATCGGCGAGCGCGTTCGCCAACTTCAAAGGCGTCTGGCCGCCGAGCGTGACGACCACGCCGTCGGGCTGCTCCACATCGACGATGTCCATGACGTCTTCGAAGGTCAGCGGCTCGAAGTAGAGCTTGTCGGAGGTGTCGTAGTCGGTCGAGACGGTTTCGGGGTTGCAGTTGACCATGATGGTCTCGTATCCCGCCTCGGAAAGCGCATAGCTCGCATGCACGCAGCAGTAATCGAACTCGATGCCCTGCCCGATGCGGTTGGGACCGGCCCCGAGGATCATGGCGCGCTTCTTCGTTTTGGGCGCCACCTCGGTCTCATCTGCATCGTAGGTCTTGTAGTGGTACGCAGTCGTACTTGGGAACTCAGCCGCGCACGTGTCGACCGTCTTGAACGCGGGCAACACGTGGAGCATCTTGCGGCAGGTGCGCACCGTCGTCTCGTCCGAACCCGTGAGATGTGCTATCTGCACGTCCGAGAGCCCGAAACGCTTGAGCAAACGGAAGGCGTCGGCGTCGAGTTCATCGAGGTGGATGCCGCGCAGGTTCTCCTCCACCGCTACGATATCGGCCATGCGCGCAACGAACCACGGATCAATTCCCGTGGCCTCATGCACCTTCTCAACCGTCCAGCCGCGTCGAAGCGCTTCGGCCATGTAGAAGATGCGATCCTGCGTGGGCCTTCCTACGAGCTCATCGAAATCCTCTTCGTCGGGTATCTCGATGCACTTGCCGTCGGCGTTCAGGCCGCCGCGTCCGTTTTCGAGCGAGCGCATGGCCTTGCCGAGCGCCTCTTCGAACGTGCGGCCGATGGCCATGATCTCGCCGACCGCCTTCATGCGTGTGGAAAGCGTATCGTCGGCACCTTGGAACTTCTCGAATGCGAAGCGCGGGACCTTCACAACGCAGTAGTCGATCGACGGCTCGAAGCACGCGGGGGTGGCCTTCGTGATGTCGTTCACGATCTCGTCGAGCGTATAGCCGACCGCGAGTTTGGCTGCCGCCTTCGCAATGGGGAAACCCGTCGCCTTCGAGGCGAGGGCCGACGAGCGCGATACGCGCGGATTCATTTCGATGACGATCATGCGGCCGTTTTCGGGGTTGACCGCGAACTGCACGTTCGAGCCGCCCGTCTCCACGCCGATCTTCTCGAGGATGGCAAGCGAGGCCGCCCTCATGCGCTGGTATTCCACATCGGAAAGCGTCTGGGCGGGTGCGACCGTGATCGAGTCGCCCGTATGCACGCCCATGGCGTCGAAGTTCTCGATGGAGCACACGATGATGCCGTTGCCCGCATGATCGCGCATGACCTCCATCTCGAATTCCTTCCATCCCTCGATGCTTTCTTCGACGAGCACCTCTTCAGCGGGCGAAAGTTCGAGCCCCTGGCTTACGATCTCCACGAGCTCGTCATGGTCGTGCGCGATGCCGCCGCCTGCACCGCCGAGCGTGAACGACGGGCGCAGCACCACAGGATACCCGAGTTCTTCGACGATGGCCTCGGCGTCTGCAACCGAATACGCGTAGCCCGAACGGGCTGTTTCGATGCCGAGCTCGGCCATGCAGTCGTTGAAGAGCTTGCGGTCCTCGCCGCGCTCGATGGCCGCGAGGTCGCAGCCGATCATCTCGACGCCGTAGCGCTCGAGCACGCCCGAGCGCGCAAGCTCGACGGCGGTGTTGAGCCCAGTCTGGCCGCCGAGTGTGGGCAGAAGAGCCTCGGGACGCTCTTTCGCGATGACCTTCTCGACGAACTCCGGCGTGATGGGTTCGACGTAGGTGCGGTCGGCAAGCCCCGGATCGGTCATGATCGTTGCCGGGTTCGAGTTCACGAGCACCACGCGGTACCCGTCGGATTTGAGCACCTTGCACGCTTGCGCGCCCGAGTAATCGAACTCGCACGCCTGTCCGATGACGATGGGTCCCGACCCGATGACGAGGATGGTGCGGATGTCTTCGCGCTTAGGCATGGGCGCCTCCCTCTTCCGGCGATGCACTCGAACGCACCGTATCGGCTGCGCCCGCAACGGGTTTCGCCTGCGTGCCGAACGTCCATCCGGCCAATCGATCGGCCGCGATATCGATATCGAGGTAATCGTCGCGCTCGTCCATGAGGCGCGTGAACGCGGTGAACAGATAATGGGAATCAGTGGGGCCAGGCGACGCTTCGGGGTGGTACTGCACCGAAAACGCCGGAATGTCGAGAAACGCAACCCCCTCGGCTGTGCCGTCGTTGAGGTTCACATGGGTAAGCCGTATGCGGCCGAACCGCTCGTTTTGAACGACGGGCGCGATGTGCGCATTCGCCCAGAACCCGAGATCGTCTTCGTGACCCTTGAACCCGCCCGAAAGCTCCGGCACGAGTTTACCCAAGCTCGGGAACAAAAGCCCGAAACCGTGGTTTTGCGCGGTTATCTCCACGCGTCCCGTGAGCAGGTTCATGACCGGATGGTTGCCGCCGCGGTGCCCGAACTTGAGCTTCTCGATATCGGCACCGGCGGCTTTGCAGATCATCTGATGCCCGAGACAGATGCCGAACACCGGCACCTTTCCGAGCAGCTTTTCAACCTGGGTATACGTGCCTGAAACCGCATCGGGGTCGCCCGGTCCGTTCGAGAGGAACACGCCGTCGGGATTCAGAGCGAGCACGTCTTCGGCGGGAGTATCCCAAGGAACCGCCACAACCTCGCACCCCGCCCGCACGAGGTTTTCGAGGATGGAGCGCTTCGCTCCGCAGTCGTAGGCCACCACTTTGTAGCGCGCAGGGGCGGCGGGGGCTACTGCGAACGCTTGGCTTTCCGGCAGGCCGCTGAACGTATAGGTCTCGGTGCACGAAACGGTTTTCGCAAGGTTCGCTCCAACGATCGATTCGCTCGCCCTGACCTTCGCAAGCAAACTCGCCTCGTCGGTGTCGATCGTCGAGAGGACCGCGCGCTGCGCACCACGGTCGCGCACGTGACGCACCAACGCCCGCGTATCGACGCCTTCGACGGCAACGACGTTATGCTGCTTCAGATAGTCGGGGAGCGAAAGCTCGCTTCGCCAGTTCGACGGCGTCGTGCACATATCGCGCACCACAAGGCCCCTGAGCACAGGCTCGGTTGCCTGCGTGTCCTCGGTGTTGACGCCGTAATTTCCGATCTGGGGATACGTCATGGTGATGATCTGGCCCGCATACGAGGGATCGGTGATCACTTCGAGGTATCCCTCGAGCGAGGTGTTGAAGCAGATCTCGCCGTAGACCTCGCCCTCGGCCGCACACGCCGTGCCGTACAGCACCGTGCCGTCCTCCAATGCGAGGGCAGCTGCTCCCCCCCGCGCCTTCGATGTGCCCTCTAACAACTGCTTGATTAGTTCGCTCAAAACCCTTTCCTTCCGCATCAGGCAACAGCCTACAAAAAAATGCGCCCATCCAAAGACGCAGGCGCACGAATGCTTGAAGACTATGTTGCGCACCTTGTCGGCCTCCCGGACCGCCTTTAAAGGTCGCCCGTTAGTATACCCCTATTCCGCGTATACGATAGGAGAAATGCAGAAGTAAGGAGGTGCGGCAGGAAGTTGGACCGCCGGCAGGCGGTCCACGACCGATCGAGCGGCCCCCGCGGGGGCCGCGAGGAGGGAGCCGCATGTACACGGAAAGGGAGAAGGTCCGCTACGTCGAGACGATGTGGGCCGAGGGGCTCACGCCCCGCGCCGCCGAGCGGAAATGGGGGACCCCGTCCAGGGAGTCGCTGAGGCGGTGGCTGGAGCAGGCCGAGGAGGGCTCCCTGCCGGCGGAGATGCCCAGGGTGAAGGGGCGCGCCGAGCACGCGCCCCACTCCCGCTACCCCGAGGCCACCAAGGCGGAGGCCGTCCGCCTCTACGGCCTCGGGGAGAAGCCCGCGCACATCGCCCGCCGCCTCGGCATCGCCGAAGCGAGCATAATATCGGTCTGGAGCAGGAAGGCCCGCAAAAGCGCTATCATGTCCGAGACCGGCGCGGAGGGCGCGCCGCGCGAGGACGAGGGGGCGAAGCCGGGCATGGGGCAGGCGGCGGGATCGGACGACAGGCGGATCGAGGCCCTCCGGGCCGAGCTCGAGGAGGCGCTCTTCGAGGTGAGCGTCTACAAGGAGCTGATGCGCGACCCAAAAGCCGCAAGCCCGGCGAGCCTGTCGAAGAGGCGGCTCGTCGGGTTAGGCGAGAGGCTGAGGCGGGACTGCGGGTGCTCCCTGGCCCGGATCTCGACGTTCTTGGGAATCTCGAAGAGCACCTACCTCTACCACCGGGCGAGGCTCGATAGCCCGTCCGGCATGACGGACGGGGGCTTCGACGGGGCCGTGGCCGCGGCCTTCGCGGAGAACGGCGGGATCTACGGCTACCGCCGCCTCAAGGCGGCGCTGGAGGCCGGCGGCGTCCGCGCGCCCGAGCGCAGGGTGCGCGAGTCGATGGCGCGCCAGGGGCTCGTCGCCCGGTGCTCCAGGTCGGAGAAGAGATGGAGCTCGTACGCGGGCGAGGGGTCGGACGCGCCCGGGAACCTGCTGCTCGGCGAGCACGGGAGGCACGACTTCTCGGCGGACGCGCCCAACGAGCTGTGGCTCACCGACATCACCGAGATGCGGGGGCGCGACGGCAAGTGCTACCTGTCCGCCGTCGTCGACTGCTTCGACGGCAAGGTCGTCGCCTGGCGCGCCTCGGAGAGCCCCAACGCCGAGCTCGCGAACTCCACGCTCGCCGACGCGATAGCGACGCTTCGGGAGGGCCAGCGTCCCGTCATCCACTCCGACCGCGGCGGGCACTACCGCTGGAAGGGGTGGATCGCGCTGTGCGAGGGGGCCGGCCTCGTGCGCTCGATGTCGCGCAAGGGGCACAGCCCCGACAACGCGGCGTGCGAGGGCTTCTTCGGCCGGGCGAAGGTCGAGGCGTTCCATTCGCTCGTGCGCGCGGGGGCGCCCGTCGCCGAGATATTCGAGGCCGTCGCGCGCTACATCACGTGGTACAATGACGGCCGCCTCAAGACGTTCAGGGAGAACGGGAAGAAGGCCACCTGCGAGACCATCGAGGGCCGCCGCAGGAGGCTCGGGCTGGCGGCCTGAGCAGTCCAAGAATCCTGCCGCACCCCCGTAAAAGGGTTTTGTGCAATTTTATGCAGAAAAGGAATCGGGATATGCGCAGGTGTCGGCATCCGCGCATCGCAAAGCGGCGATTCGACACCATCGGAAGGCCGTTTTCGCAAAACAATGCAGTATCAAAATAACGGAGCGGTCTCGCCTGCCCGAAGGCAGTCAGTTCGTACCTCTGACGGTTGAATCGAAACAACGGCGCAGTCTCGCCCGCCCAAAGCCGTTTCACGATATGTACTCACAAGCAGGGTTTACGCCAGCTATAGCATCGAAATCCGATCGAAACCCAGATGAGCATCGTTACGGCGCGATGCTGCCGCCGAACAGGACATCATCGAACGGCGCTCACCCAAAAAGGCAACCGCCCACACACGTGAAACGCCCCGCTGCGATTCGCAGCGGGGCATCCGGCTAAGCAGGATGTGAGCGAAGCGGCCTACAAGCCCATTTCGCCCTTCAGCTTCGCAAGCTCGTCGTCGACCGCGGCATCGTTGCCTGCGCTTGCATACTTCTCCTCGAGCGCCGCAGCTTCGTCAGCTGGTGCCTGGTCGAGCTCGTCCATCGCGTTCGCCTTATCGAGCATCGCATCGGCCTTGGCCTCCATACGGTCGAAGGCGCTCATGGTGCCAGCGGTCTTCTCGGCAGACGAAGCGAACTCGTTCATCTTCTCTTGGGTCTTGGCAACCGACACCTTGGCCTTGATGGCCTCGCGGCGACCGTTGAGCGTTTCGATGTCACTCACGAGCTTGTCGTGCATCTCGCGCATTTTCTTCGCGTTCTCGTGCGCCGCATCGTATGCCTGCTTGAGATTTTCTCCCTTGGCTTCGAACTCCTGCTTCTTCGCGAGAAACACGCGCGCATCCTCTTCGCTTCCCGCCTCGAGCGCTTTGCGGGCAAGGCCGTAGTAGCGGGCGACTTCGGCTGTGTTCTCGTCGACAAGGCGCTTCGTGCGCGTTTCTTCGGCCATGACCCCGGCGGTTTCCTGCTTGACCTCAGCCAAGCTTTCAGTCAGATCGCGCATGTACTGGTCGATCATCTTCGAGGGATCTTCCGCCTTGTCGAGCAGATCGTTTATGTTGGCTTTGATAATGTCGGTAAAACGGTCTAGCATGCCCATGGTCATTTCTCTCCTGTCTGGCCTTCGGCCGGTTTCTGTTCCTCGTATTTCTTCGCGAGGTTCTCTACTTCCTGATCGCCGAATTTCTCAAGCGGCGTAGTGAGTATCTGCTCGGTGTGCTGGCGCTCGAGCTCTTTTTGCTTGCTGCGGTTTTTCACGATGGCGAACACGATGCCTGCCACGATGATAACGGCAAGGCACACGGCGATGGGCACAAGGGGCGATTTCGTTACCGTCATGATGCGCTTGCCCGTGTCCTCGAAAGCTTTGGAGAATATCTCCTCCTCGCTGAGCGAATAATCGTTGTAATATCGATCAAGGTAGTCGGCCAGAATACCGACGGCCTCATCATCCATGATCGTCTTCGCTTGCGAGCCGACCGCGTACCCGGCATTGAAGCCGCCGTTGCCGTCATCGCAGAACACGAGCAGAAAATGCGCTTCGTCGGTAAAGAGCTCGTCGTAGAGCGCTTCGGCCTGTTCGGTGAGCTTTTGTACGGAGGTGACCGAGCCGTTCTTCTCTATGTACAGGTACGGCTGCACGCCGGTTTCCTTGAAAAACGCCTTCATACCTTTCTCGAGCACAGAAGCGTTGCGGATCCAGTCACCGTCGTTGTCGGTATAGTAGCCGGTCTCGTCAACAGCAGACGAAGGCAGCGCCTCGCGTTCGACCGTGGAAGCGGGCGCGCCCGCCGCACCCGAGCCGCTGCATTGGGTGAACAGCGCACCGACCATGCCGATGACAAGGAGTACGGCGAAGATTATAGCGATGGTGCGGCATCCGCAGCCGGAACTCGAGCCCGAGCTGCCAGGCGCAGGTCCGCCCCCGCTCGGAGGCATGCCGCCTGTCGGGCCTCCGCCCGAACCGCCGCCCGAGAAGCGGGGCATGGGGATGAACACGGGGAAATGTCCGCCACCGCCGCCGAAAGGAGAGCCGCCGCTGCGTCCTCCACTGGAAAAGCCGCCGCCGAAAGGAGAGCCGCTGCGCCCGCCGCCAGAGGATCTGCCGCCGGAAAAACCGCCCGAAGATCGGCCTCCCCCGGAAAAGCCGCCGAACGACCGGCCGCCGCCGGAGAATCCGCCTCCCCCGCTTCTTCCTCCGCCAGACCTGCCCATCGCTCTCCTTCCCGTCGAATTTCGCCATTCTACCATGAGCCGAGCAGCGCACATCCGCATGTCGCCCGAAATCCAAAGCCCGCACCAAACTGTTGCTTTGCAGATCGGGTGCGTCTCCCCTGCTGATACGCTGCGCTTTTCCCGCTGCTCAACTCGGACTCATTGCAAAAACCAATTCGAACAGCCATACTTCGAAACGAGGGAAGTTCGCCTGCGCGACCCTGCGCCTCGGCGCTCGCAGACGCGCATCCCGCACGCAGCCGTTTACACCGAAAGGAGCTTTCATGGCCAAGATCCGCGAGGAATACGTAGACTACAACGGCTTCAAAACCTATTGCAAGATCGTAGGGGAAAACCAACCGGGGAAAAAGACACTGCTCGTATTGCACGGCGGTCCGGGCGATTGCCACAACTACCTGCTCACCTACGCAGAGCTGGCCGATCGGTACGGCCGCCAAGTGGTGTTCTACGACCAGATCGGCTGCGGAAAATCAATGATCCCCCACCAGGACGACGATTTCTACACCTACGATTTATGGGTCGACGAGTTCTATACCGTACGCAAAGCGCTCGGCCTCGACGACATCCACCTGTTCGGCAATTCCTGGGGCGGCATGCTCGGTATGCTGTGCATGATGAAGGATGATTCCGGCGTGAACTCGTTTGTGATCAATTCCTCGCCCGCGCGCATCGCCACGTGGCTTTCCGAGGCGAATCGCCTCATCAAGTACATGCCCGAAGACATGCAGAAAGCCATCGCAGAAGCCGAGCGCACCGGCGACTACGAGACCCCCGAAGCGAAGGCCGCCTACGACGAGTATTACATGCGCCATGTGGTGGGCCTGTACGAAAAGGACTATCCTGATTTCATCAGCGAATCGTTCGCCGGCGTCGGCGAATGCTACGAGATCATGCAGGGCGCAAGCGAATTCGTAGTCACGGGCAAGATGAAAGACTGGGATGTCCGCGAAGGCGTGAAGGACATCAAGGTGCCGTGCATGGCACTTTCGGGCACCGACGATGAGGGAACGCCGCTCGTCGTCAAAGAGGGCGTCGACCTTATCCCTGGATGCGAATGGGCGCTCATCCAAGGAGCACCCCACATCGCCAACGTCACACATCCCGACGAATGCCTTGAGGTCGTGGAGGATTTCCTCAGCCGCCACGAGTAGGGCAGCGACTGCATAACGACAGTCCAGCGGGGCGCTTCATTTCGGAGGCGCCCCTTTCTTTCGCAAGCAAGACGAAGCGCCGTGGAACGCGGGCGATCGTGAAACCCCATCCTTCGCCAGCGCCCTCACTCGTACCCCGCGGCAATCGTCAACACTCGTACCCCACGGCAAGACCCAGCTGTCTTCTGAGCTTTAGCTTACGGGCATGGTAATCGGGCACGCGCACGCGCCCTCGCTTTCCCAAATGCCGACGAATCGCATCGGCTATCGTATCGGTCGCGACAAGACTATCGAGCTCATCGTTGGTGATTTCGATAACCGTCCACCCCATGGACACGAGCGCATTCGTTCTGCGAGAATCGCCGATACGGCTCTCTTCGCCCGAATGCGACTCCCTGCTTTGGTATTCCACATCGAGTTTCGCATCCGGCCAACACAAATCGCAGCGAAAGCTTTGCTTTCCCGTGATCGCCCGGGCAGCCGAACTCGCCTGTACCTCGTAATTCATGCGCGGTACACCGAGGCCATACCCGCCATGCATATGAGGCAGTCCGAGCACGAGCGCCTGCTTCGTTTCGCGAGCCGAGGCTGAGCCGTCGGCAACGTAGCGCAAGCTCCGCATGGCCTTTTGCGCTCCGCCCAGCGAGGCGTTTCGTGAAACGAAATCGCGCAGTCCCCGCACGGAGGCAAGGGGTGCCACATTGTAAGCGGATTCGACTCCCGTCCGACGTGTTTGGTACGTTCCGCATAATTCGTACGCCAACTCCTGTATACCAACTGCATGCTTCTCATGGGAAGCCATATGGACAAGAGACAAAGCGGGAGCTGCCGTGTATACGCCCTTCGCAAGCCGATAGAACGATGCACCCGAAAGCGGCGTTGACAGCACATGTTCCTTGAAGCTATGCGAAAGACGTCGATGACCGTCGTCACCGACCAAAACATGAATCGGCTGATCAATGTGCACTCGCGGGTGCGCCGATCGAAGACGATCGATGATGTCAGCATACTCTTGTTCGTTCGGCGCGCAATCGGGAAGACTGCGTTTGTCGCCAAGCACCGCGACCCGTTGCTCTGGAGACGTCGTTCTCAGAATCTGCAACGCAGTTCCATATGCGAAATAAACCCTTGCTCTGTCCATAGGCGCACACCCCTCACAAGCCCTCGTACGGGAGGAAATTGCAAGCGTAGACGGGAAACGAGGGCTCGGTTTCTGTTCGGGCTGCTTCGCGATCGCGAAGAGCGCCTGCATCAACTTAATAAGAAAATCAATATAGCACCCGAAGCGGCTTCGTAAGTTCTAAAATGGCACGCGAAGCGGCTTCGTAGCCCAAAAATTGCCGCCGTGAAGCGTTTTTTGGTTTTAATGCATCAGCAAGATGCGCAAGCGAAAGGCTTTCGTTTGCGCTGAGAAGTCAGCAAGCCAATGAACTGGGGTTATTAGAAGCAAGTAATTTGCTTGTATTGGTAATGCATTATGAAACCCTTCACAGCGGCAATTATTGGGCTTTGAGAGCCTCCAGAACACAGGTAAGCCCTATCGTGAAGCAAAAGGTCCTGTAGGATACGCGCTAGGGATCGGGAAGCGGGGACTCGCGGGCAGCGGTGCTGCGGGGACGGGGCTTGCGGGCAGCGCAGTGGCTCCTTCACAGGCGGCACGCAAGGGGCCGGACACTTGCCCGGCCCCGATAACCACAGAGTAAGCGAGTGAGCTTCCTCTGGTTTTGCGGCTCGAGACTACTCGACGATAGCGCCATCCTCCAAGGTCGCGTAGCCGCCGACGAACACGTCGGTGGCGCGGCCCTTGAGCTCTTCGCCGATGAAGCCGGAGTTCGTGGCCTTCGAGAGGAAATCCGCAGCATCGACCGTCCACTCGGCTTCAGGATCGATGACCGTGAGGTCGGCCGTGCATCCGGCCTCAAGCGCTACGCGATCGACGCGCAGAATCGCGCGCGGGTTCACGCTCATGAGCTCGATGGCACGCCCCCAAGAAAGATGCCCGGGGTCCACGAGGTTCGTAAGGATGAGCGCAAGCGAGGTTTCGAGGCCGATCATGCCGAACGGGGCGATCTCGAACTCGCAGTTCTTCTCCCATGCGGTGTGCGGCGCGTGATCGGTCACGATGGCGTCGATGGTGCCGTCGATGACGCCGTCGATGAGCGCGTTGCAATCCTCGGGCGTACGCAAGGGCGGGTTCACTTTGAGGAAGGTGTTGTAGTCGTCGCCGATGGCCCACTCGTTCAAGAACAGATGGTGCGGCGTCACCTCGCAGGTTACCGGCAGCCCCTCTTCCTTTGCAGCGCGCACAAGATCGAGGCCTTGCGTCGTCGTAAGGTGCTGGATGTGCAACGGGCAGCCCGTCAGGCGGCAGAGTGCGATATCGCGGGCGATCTGGATTTCCTCGCCCTCGGCGGGCCATCCGAGCATGCCGAGGCGAGTCGAAACTACGCCCTCGTTCACCTGGCCCTCGCCCACGAGCGCCTCGTCCTGGCAGTGGCTCATGATGGGTCGGTCGAACATGCTCGCGTAATCCATGACGCGGCGCATCATGCCCGCATCCTGCACGCCGCGTCCGTCGTCGGTGAACGCCACCGCGCCGTGGGCGACCATGTCGCCCATCTCGGAGAGCGTCTCGCCCTTGAGCCCCTGGCTGCAGGCTCCGGCAACATGCACGCGGCATTTTCCGACCGCGTTCGCACGCGCCTGGATGAACTCAACGGCGGTCGCGTTGTCGGTCACCGGCTTAGTGTTGGGCATGCAGCACACCGCCGTGAAGCCTCCGTGGGCCGCAGCCCTCGTTCCGCTCGCAATGTCTTCCTTCTGTTCCTGGCCGGGTTCGCGCAGGTGCACGTGCATATCCACGAGTCCGGGCACGACGATCTTGCCCGAGAGGTCCTTCTCGATGCCCTTCTCGATGGAAAGGTTCTGTCCGATTTCCACGATCGCACCGTCGCGGACGATCATGTCGGCAACTTCATCGAGTCCGATCTGCGGATCGATCAAACGCGCGTTCTTAAGCAGTAAGGCCATCTTCGCTCCCCCCGAGTAGTAGGTATAATGCGGCCATGCGAGTGAGAATGCCCGCATAGACCTGATCGAGAATGACCGACCGGTTCGGATAGTCAGCCATGTAGCTGTCGAGTTCGACGCCGCGGTTGATGGGACCGGGATGACAGATGATCGCATCGGGCTTCATGAGCGGCTCGCGCTCCTTGGTGAGGCCGAAGAGTCGGTTGTATTCGCGCAAGGAGGGGTACGGCGCTCCCTCGAGGCGCTCGCGCTGAATGCGCAGCATGTAGACCACATCGAGTTCGGGCAACGCCTCATCGAGGTTCGAAGTCACGTGATCGGCTCCGAGCACGTCGGGACGGGCCGGCATGAGCGTCGGCGGCGCGATGACGGTCACTTCGCATCCCATGATCTTGAGAGCGGGGATAAGGCTTCCGCACACGCGCGAGTGGCCGATATCGCCCACGACGCCCACTTTGAGCCCGGAAAGATCTCCTTTCGCCTCCCATATCGAGTAGAGGTCGAGCATGGCCTGGGTGGGATGCTGGTGCTTGCCGTCGCCCGCGTCGATCACGTGCGCACCCGAAACGTCGGCGATGAGCCGCGGAACACCCGCATGCTTGTCACGCACGATGACCATGTCGATCTTGTAGGAGCACAGCGTCTCGATCGTGTCGACGAGGCTTTCGCCCTTCACCGCCGAGGTGGACGAACCGCCGAAGTTCAGACTGTCGCAGGAAAGACGCTTCTCGGCTATCTCGAACGACGAACGCGTACGGGTCGAAGGCTCGTTGAACATGTTCACGACCGTGAAGCCTTTGAGCGTGGGAACCTTCTTGATCTTGCGTTCGTTGACCTCCTTGAACTTAACAGCGGTCTCAAGAAGCAGCATGATGTCATCGGCAGAATATTCCGTGATGTCGATAAGGTGCTTGTGGGAAAACGCCATCCTATTCACCTCCCAAAGGTGCAGAGCCCGCGCGCGAGCCCGGTTCGATTTCCAATATCTCGACCGCCGAGATGCCGTCGACCTCTTCGAGGAACAGCCGCACGTTCTCATCGGCCGCCGAGGGAACGTTCTTGCCCACGAAATCGGCGCGGATGGGAAGTTCGCGATGGCCGCGGTCGACGAGCACCGCGAGCTGGACGGTTGCCGGGCGGCCGAGGTCCATGATGGCGTCGAGCGCGGCTCTGATGGTACGGCCGGTGTAGAGCACGTCATCGACCAGCACGACGTCCTTGCCGTCGATGTTGAACAGGATGTCGGTCGCGTGCACCTCAGGCGAAAGGTGCGTCATGAAGTCGTCGCGGTAGAAGCTGATGTCGAGTTTGCCGAGCGGCACCTTCGCACCCTCGATCTCCTCGATCTTTTCGGCGAGCTTCTTGGCCAAAAGATCGCCACGGGTCACGATGCCCACGATAGCGATGTTTCCCGCTCCCTTGTTGTGTTCGAGAATCTGATGCGCGATGCGCGTGAGCGATCGCTCGATCTCGTCCGCATCCATGCATACGGATTTGACGTTGCCGGTGTCTTTCATACACACTCCTTACTTCTCTCGAGTGCGTACAGACTGACCATTCGGCTCTCGTCGGCTGGGGTTCCCCGCCGCGCCGGTTTGGGACGTGCCCGAAACCGTGTGCCCGCCTGCGCCAAGGCATAAAAAATGCCTCTGCGACAGACAAAGGCTTCCGAGTTGCTGGCTGCGTATGTGATGTGATGCAGCTTGCAAGCCTTGTCGGTCTCTCTGTACCGCTTTTAAAGGACTAGAGCGCAGTATATGCGCTTTGGAGCTGCTTTGTAACCCCTTTATGCATATTTTTCTGAAAAATATGCAGTATTGGCCGGCTGTGTACCGCAGTGCGCGATGCGGTCGTGGCGGGAAAGCACGCGCATGCGGCCGCCCCGGCAGTGGGAAACGAGCGTGACGCCGAGGCTTTCGGCGCGCCGCACGGCTTCATCGGTCGCCGACTTGCGCGATACGAGCACCGGGCAGCCGCCGCGGTGGGCTTTGAGCGCCATCTCCGCGCTGATGCGCCCCGTGATGAACAGCGCTTTGTCGCGCACATCGATGCGATCGAGCCATGCCTGGCCGATGAGCTTGTCCATCGCGTTATGGCGGCCGATGTCCTCGCGCACGAGCAGAAGCCCGTCCGCGCCCGGCTCGCCGAGACCGCAGCCGTGAACGCACTCCCCCGTATTGCGGCGCGGACTGCGCTCGCACAGCTCGTCCATACACGCGAGCAGCGCATCGGCATCGAAGCGGGACTCGGTCGAAAGCGCCCGGGGCGAAGCGATCGCCGAAGTGCTCCGCAGAAGCGCTGACTGAGCGCACCCCGACGAGGTGACGCGATGGAGCGGCACGTAGCCTGCTTCGGCGCTTTCACCGCTTTGCACGTACACTTCGGCTCCCGCCTCGTCTACTTCGACGTGCAGAAGCTGGTCGCGGTCGAAGATAAGGCCTTCGGAAAGCAGGTAGCCGACGGCGAGCTCCGAGAGCCCATAGGGGCTTCCCTGGCTTACCGCCACCGGCGTTTCGTTGAGGTATATCCTGATAGGACGTTCCTCGGTTTCGCTCGGCGCCGCGCACGTGCGCGGCAGATATTCGACAACAGCCACCTTGGCCTCCTTTCGCTTCAGCGCGCGCTACGCTTCGTCCTGCACAGCCAAGTCTGCCGCCACCGCGTCGAGCGGTGCCGTGACGACATCTTCAACCTCGTAGGAAAACGGTGCGAGCGAATCCTCTTGGTACACAGTGCGGATATAGCCGCCGCACTCATCGCACAGGGCAAGCCGATGCGCCGCGTCGCCCTCGATGCTCGTATAGTGCAAGCGACCTTGGTTGCGGGTGCCGCATCGGGCGCACCGAACACGATCGAACGGCCATGTTGTTCCGCACTGGGCGCACCAGAGTTCTTTTCCGCGGCCCTGAACGCCGTCGGTATCGCCGATCCGCGCCAGGGCCGGATCGCCACCACACACCGGACAGCTGAGCGTATGGGCGTCACCCGCCCCGATGCGGCGAAGCCCTTCGGACGCTTTACGAGCCGGCCCGTCGATCAACGCCCGCACGGCGAGCATCGCCGCGATGACACCCACGTGGACGGCCTGCTCGTCTGCGCCCTCGACTGCAAGCGCATCCGCGAACGCTTCTGCGAACGCTGCGGGATCGCTCCCGGCACGCGTCGCCGAGGCATCCCGAGCAGCCCGCTCCCACGGCCCTGTCCTCAGCGCCGATGAAAGCTCTTCGGTAAATCCACCGTGTTCGGCCATCGAATCCGCGATCGAGCCGATGGCCGAGGCAAGCTCTTCCTCGGATACGGGTGCGGGCGCAAGCGCGAACACGGCGACACCCTTCGATATGGCATCGCGCAGCACGGCTTCGTCGGGAGTTTGGTACCCTTGAGAAAGGGAGGCCTTCGCGATGCGGTCCTGCTCTTCCCACAGCGTGCGGAAAAACGCGAGCCGCGTGCGCCCGGTTTCGTCGAGGGTGTCCTGATACGCGGTAATCGCCGCGTCGATCTGCTTGAGATTCATGCTCATTGCGTCCTTTACTCAAAGTTCCGCCGCGCGGGCACTCGAGAATCGCCGTATGCCCGCGCGGTCACATCGCGCGCCCCGGGATCCGGCCAAACCGTCCCGAGGCGCGCTTCGGTCAAAGGCTTTACGCCTTCTTCTCGACGATTCTTTCGCCGCTTTCAATCTCTTCACGCGCCCAATGTCCCCAGTGGTACAGGGCGTCGGATTCCGACACCATGCCGTCGCCGAACATGAGCTTCGCCGTGCCGCGGTACGGTTGGAAGATGCCCGCGCCCAAGAAGATATGCGCAAGTCCGAAAATGCAGATCATCAGAAATCCGATGTCGTGCAGGAACAAAACCACGCCATGCGCGCCGCCGAGGTCGACTACGGTCGTCCCGAGCAGCAGGATCACGCCCGTCACACCCATAAGCGCTCCGAACAGCCACAGCATGCCGTCGGCGAAACGCTGGCCGCTCTTGAGCTCGTGCTGGTCGGGCATGTGGATCCACTTCGCCATGAACAAGTACGGGAAGAAAAGCATCATCCATTTCTTATCGTCCGAATCCCAGCGCTCGAACAGGTTCTTGAATACATGCACCACGCCCTTCGGTGCCATGATGGCGCTGATAAGCGGTACGGCGACGAAGATCACGCCGAGCACGCGATGCGACATGCGGATGGCGAACACCGTATCGGCGCCCACCGCCTGCGCAAGCGCCGGCACAAACACGAACAGACCCGAAATGCACAGCAGTATGCAGGCGATGATGGTCACGCCGTGAGTGATGCGCGCCTGCAGGGAGTGGCGCTTGATGTAGCGCTCGGTTCCCTTCGCTTTCATGGTCTCCAGAAACGCCTTGTTCTGGGCGGCCTCCTGCGCCGAAACTGCAACTGGTCCCTTATTCATCGTTGCCCCCCTTCTTTCCCGGAAGGTTTTCGAAGATGTGCTCCTTGACCGATTCGGTGTCCTGGCCGTCGCCGTGCTTCACGACCTGCCCGGTTTCGGCATCGATCGTATCTTTGGTATCGGCGTTGTAGACGACCTTGTTGCGCTTGTAGCCGATGCCGAGCGCGAACATGGCGGCAAGGCCTACCACGGTCACGCCGGTGCCGACCGCGGTGATCGGCTTCATGATCTGGGTCAGTGCAACCGTTGGGCTCACCTGCGGATCCTCGATCTGGCCGTGCGCAGCCACACCGTACTTGAGCACTTGGATCACATGCAGACCGCCCACTTCGTTCTCGCCGTAGACGACGGCATTGTCGTATCCGCGACCCTTGAGAACCTCGACCCGCTCCTTCGCAAGCGCGATCATCTCGTCGCGGTCGCCGAACTTGAGGGCCTCGGGCTGGCACGTGCTCACGCATGCGGGCGCCCTGCCCTGCTCGATACGGTCGACGCATCCCGTGCATTTGTTGATGACGGTTTTCTGCCCGAGCGGCCCGGTCGCGCGGTAGCGAGGCACGTCGAACGGGCACGCCGTCGAGCAGTATTGGCAGCCGACGCACTTCGAATCGTCGACGGTGACAAGCCCCGTCTCCTCGTGCTTGAAAATGGCGCCTGCCGGGCACATGGTCGCGCAGGGCGCATCGGTGCAGTGCTGGCAGGAGCGGCGCCCGAACGCCCACATGACGCCCTTGCTGCCGCCCGCCTCTTCGCTGAAGGATACGAGGATGCGCGTATCGCCGCTCAGATCCATCGGGCTTTGGTAGGACCCCGTCGAGGGATTGCCGTTCAGCTCGATCGACGAAGGCAGCTCGTTCCAGGTCTTGCACGCCACTTGGCATCCGCGGCATGCGGTGCACCGGGAGGTGTCGAAGAATATCGCTTTATCGCTCATGGTTCACCACCCTACGCTTTCTCGATGTCGACGAGGAACGCCTTGTACTCGGGAACCCAGCAGTTCGGGTCGCCCACGTTCGGCGGAAGGTCGTTCACGATATCGCCCGTGGCGTATTCGCCCGCCCAGCCGAAGTGATGCGTCATACCCACCTGATGCACTATTTCGCCGTTCACAGTGAAAGGCTTGAAGCGCGGCGTCACGAGTGCCGTGACCATAACGGAGCCGCGGTTGTTGAATACGCGCACCGTATCGCCGTTTTCGATGCCCTTCTCCGCAGCAAGCTCGAGCGACACTTCGACGAATTGCTCGGGCATGGCCTCGTTGAGCGCCGGGCAGCTGCGCGTCTGGCCGCCAGTCTGCCAGTGCTCGGTCACCGAATACGTGGTCACAGCGATCGGATACTGCGAACGGTCGCCCCTCTTCACCGAATCGAACTCGGCGAAACGGACACACGGCGAGTTCTGCCGGCCGTTGATGTGGTTCTCGGCAGGCGATTCGAACGGCTCGTAGTGCTCGGGCAAAGGCCCGTCGCCCATGCCGTAGCTCTCAAGACGCGCGCTTTGCTCCCAGAGCATGAAGAAAGCCTTGTCGTTGGGAGGCACAGGCACGCCGTTCGCGGTCGCCACGAAGTCGGCGACGTCGACCTGATCCCACTTCTCGCCCGTCCATTCGACGAGTTTTCTCTCGGGATTCCACGGCTTGCCTTCGAGGTCTGCCGAAGCGCGGTTGTAGATGATACGGCGGTTGAGCGGCCAGGCGAACGCCCATTTGGGATGCAGGGCGAGTCCCGAGGGGTCCTCCGCATCGCGGCTGCCGATGGCCTGTTCGGCCGGATCGAGCGGTGCTTCCTTATTCGCCCAGAATCCCGTGTAGATCCACATGCCGCAGGCGGTGGAGCCGTCGGCTTGCAGGTTCGCGAACGTGCTCAAAAAATCAACCTCGGCGCGCTCGAAATCGGTGCCCTCGATGGTGTAGCCGTTGAGCGCCCACGCCACCGGGCGCGGATCGATCTTGCCGTCGACGTAGTAATCCCATTTCGTGTTGAGAATGGGCTCGGGAGCCACGCCGCCCTTTTCGTACTCGGCGACGATGGCTTTCCACAGGATGTCGCAGATCTCGTAGTCGGGCTTCGCCTCGTCCCACGGCTCGACGGCCTGGTAGCGCCACTGGAGCCAGCGGCCGGAGTTCAGAATCGTTCCGGGCTTTTCGAAGATGAGCGCGGCGGGAAGGAAGTACACGGTCGTGTTCACTTCGGCCGGATTCATATCCGGGGCTTTCCAGAAGCAGGCGGATTCCGTCTCCACCCAGTCGGCAACGACGAGCCAGTCGAGGTTGGCCATGGCACGGCGGACGCTCGATGCGTTCGGGGCCGAGTGGCACGGGTTCATGCCCCAGTTGAAGTAGCCCTTGATGAGCCCTTGGCTCATGAGCTCGAAGGAGCCGATGATCGAATAGTCGGGCGATTTCGGAACCTTCGGCCACCAATCGTAGCCGTAATCGTTCTCGACCGTAGCCGCGTCTCCGAACCATTCTTTCAGTGCGGATACGATGAACTTCGGCTTGTTGGTGTAGTAGCCGTCGGAATACGTCTCCTTCTCGAACCAAGCGCGCAGAGACGGGGTTCCGTACTCGGTCGGCCAGTTGAGGTAACCCGGCTGGTTCGCCACGAGCATGCCCATGTCGGTCGCGCCCTGCACGTTCGGCTCGCCGCGCAGCGCGTTCACGCCGCCGCCTGCGACGCCGACGTTGCCGAGTAGAAGCTGCAGGATGCCCATCGAACGGCAGTTTTGGGCGCCGTAGGTGTGCTGCGTCTGACCGAGCGCGTAGAGGATCGTGCCCGATTTCTCGGGAGCGCCCGTCGAGGCGTACACCGCATACACTTTCTCGAGCAGATCTTTGTCCATGCCGCAGATGCTCGACACCGTGTCGAGATCGTAGCGGGAGTAGTGCTTTTTGAGCTGCTGGAACACGCACATCGGATCCTCGAGCGTCATATCGCGCTTCGGAACCTCTTTTTTCGGAGGCGTGAAGGCCGGAACGCCTTCTTTGGCAACCCACGCGTAAGCGCCGCCTTCGGAGGTATCCCACTCCGATTCGGATTCCACCTGGTAGTGCCAGGTATCGTTTTTGTACGTGGCTGTAGCCTCGTCGAAGCCCGAGAAGATGCCCTCGTTCACGTCGAACGAGTACTGCTCGTCGAGCAGGAAGGATGCGTTCGTGTAGTTGAGCACGTACTCGTGCTGCCACAGGTCGTTTTCGAGGATGTAGTTGAACATGCCGCCGTAGAAGGCGATGTCGGTGCCCGAGCGTATCGGGCAGTAGATGTCGGCCATCTCGGCCGAACGGGTGTAGCGGGGATCGACGACGATCCACGTCGCACCGTTATCGAGCGCCTTTTGCACCCATTTCGAAGAAACGGGATGGTTTTCGACGTTGTTAGAGCCGATCGTCATGAGGACGTCGGCGTTTTTGAGATCGCAGTAGTGGTTCGTCATCGAACCGCGACCGAAGGTTGCTGCCAGACCGGCAACGGTGGGGCTGTGTCAAACACGCGCCTGGTTGTCGATCGCAATCACACCGAGCGAGCGCATCATCTTGTTGATGAGGTACTCTTCCTCGGAGTTCTGCTGCGATCCGCCCAGGCTCGCGATGCCGTGGCAGCGGTTGACCGTAAGATCGCCCGCCTTCTCTTCGAAGGTCTCGTCGCGCGTTTTCTTGACCCACTGCGCGATTTCGGTTGCCGCATCGTCCCATGAGATGTCCTCCCATGCGCTTGCGCCGGGACGTCGAACCATGGGTTTGGTCTTGCGGTTCGTGTTCTTCATGATTTCGCGCGTTGCGGGATCCACGATGTTTCGAAGCTGCGACATGGTCGCGCCCTTCGGGCACAGGCCGCCCTGGTTGATCGGATGATCCGGATCGCCTTCGAGGTTTACCAGCTCCCCGTCGCGCACCGAGCAGATGACGCCGCATCCCCCCGAGCAGTAACAGCAGATATTGGTGTATTCCTCGGTGTTTACGAGCTTCCAGCCCGCTTCCGGCTCGGCGGCGAGAGCCTCCGACCGGGAGGACAACTCAAACGCCATGCTCGTAGCGAGCGCAGCGCCGGTAGCTTTGAAAAAGCCCCTGCGTGAGAGATTCATGTCCTCGATCTCCTTCCTTCCGTTTCCAAAAAAAGCGCTTTTTGGGCCGCGTCTTGGCAATGCGTTCGAGGGCATGGAAGATACGCATCGCGAAGCTGCACGGCCCGACCCGTCGGGGCCGCCCGACGGTGCCCTACGCCGTCCGGCTTTTTGATCGTACCATTGGTTTCGGCGCGGCTGCCGCCCAAGATACCCGACTTCCTTGCTTGCGTTTCGGCGAGCGGCTTTTTCGCCCTGAACACCCGCGCGGGAGCGGTCGCTTTCTTCCTGCAAGCGGCACGGATTTCGGGCAAATCCGGCGATTGCAAGCTTGTTTGCACTCCCTGCATCGGTAAACGGCGCGAGGTAGGGTATTACCCTATTTCGACGGTCGGTCGTTCCTTTCGGCGAACAGCTCTGTTCGGCCTGGGCACAAGGACTGGTATACTGGTTGAAATTATGCACCGAGTACGGTGGCACGGCATGTGCGCATCACGGAGGAAGGAGGCCCATGGACGAGTTCGAACGCATCAAGCTCACGAAGCTCACCTCGAAGGGCGGTTGAGCCGCCAAGTGGGGTCCGGGCGACCTCGACGACATTCTGCGCTCCCTTGTTCCGGGGGCTGACGAGCACATGCTGCTCGGGTTCGAGACGAGCGACGATGCCGCCGTATGGCTCATAGACGACGAGCGCGCAGCGGTCTTCACCGCCGATTTCTTCACGCCCATCGTCGACGACCCTTACGAGTTCGGCCGCATCGCGGCCGCGAATGCGCTTTCGGATGTATTCGCCATGGGCGCGAAGCCGCATGTCGCACTCAACCTCCTTGCACTCGACTGTGCGCTCGGCTCATCCGTCGCATCGGAAATCCTGCACGGCGGCGCCGATGCGGTGCGCGAAGCGGGCGCGGTTGTGGCAGGCGGCCACACCATCGACGATGCCGAGCCCAAATACGGCCTCGCCGTGTTCGGCACCGCGCCGGCCGATCGCATCCTGCGCAACGCCGGCGCGAAGCCAGGCGATGCACTCTACCTCACGAAGCCCCTCGGAACGGGAATCCTAGTCTCGGCACACGCCTGCGAGCTCGACGACGAAAACGCCTACCGCGCCGCCGTGGCATCGATGTCCGAGCTCAATGCAAGCGGCGCCGAAGCGTGCCTTAGTGCGAAAGCCCGCGCAGCGACCGACGTGACTGGCTTCGGACTCGCAGGCCACCTCCACGAGATGCTCGACGCGAGCGGATGCTCCGCCGTGCTCGACTTCGAGAAGCTTCCTTTGTTCGACGGGGTATGGGAGCTCGCGAAAGCGTACTGCAGGCCAAACCGCGCATTCGCCATCATGGACGAAGCGATCGCGTATGTTTCGCAGGGGCGACTCGACGACGAAGAATTCGACAACCGCCTCGCCGTCATCTGCGACCCGCAAACCTCGGGAGGCCTGCTCTGCTCGATTCCGCCCGAGAACGCCGAGACCTTCGAACGGGAGTACCTCGAGCGCGCGGGACGGCGCCCTTCGCGGATCGGAACCGTCGTCGAGGGAGCTCGGGGGTCCGTTTCGTTTTCGGCGTGATACCGTACTGGTATACTGCGGACAGAAGCGCACCCCGCAATTCGAGAAAGGCACGTCCATGGCGCAACCGCCGAATACCGATCTTCTCCGCTCGCTTCCCCAGATCGAGGAAGTGCTGCGCGATCCGCAGCTGAAAGCGCTCGAGGCGCTCATGCCGCGAAGCGTGCTCGCCGACTGCGCGCGCGAAGCCGTCGACAATGAGCGCAACGCCATTCTCACCGGGTCGAGATCGAGCGTCGATGCGCAGGCCATCGCCGATGAAGCGTGCTCGTGTGCGCTTGCTAACCTGCGGCCCTCGCTGCGCCGCGTCATCAATGCCACGGGCGTCATCCTGCACACGAACCTCGGCCGCAGCGTGCTCGCCGACGAAGCCGTGCATGCCGTCGAAGAAGTAGCACGGGGCTATTCGACGCTCGAATACGATACCGCCGCGCTCGCGCGCGGCAGCCGTCACGATCATGTGGAGCGGTTGATCTGCGCCGTCACGGGAGCTGAGGCGGCTATCGCCGTCAACAACAACGCGGCGGCGGTCATGATGGTGCTCGTGGAGTTCGCTGCGGGACGCGAGGCGATCGTGTCGCGCGGCGAACTTGTCGAAATCGGCGGGTCGTTCCGCGTCCCCGACATCATGGCGCTTTCGCGCGCCGAAATGGTCGAGGTGGGCACGACGAACAAGACCCATGCCGCCGACTACGCGCGCGCCGTCGGACCCGACACCGCGATGTTGCTCAAAGTGCATCCCTCGAACTACCGCATCGTCGGCTTCTCCGAATCGGTTCCGGTACACGAGCTGCGCCGCATAGCCGACAGCGAGAACGCGGCGCGCCACAGCGAGGCCGGCCCCGCATCGGTGAACGAGGTGCTCGTATACGAAGATCAGGGCTCGGGCTCGCTCATCCGCCTCGACTGCTTCGGCTCCTACGCCGAGCCGACCGTCGCCGAATCGCTCAAAGCCGGCTGCGACCTCGTCTCGTTTTCGGGCGATAAGCTCTTGGGCGGACCGCAGGCGGGCATCGTTGTGGGCTCGCGCCGCCTGATCGAGCGGCTCAAGAAAAACCCGCTAGCCCGCGCGCTGCGTCTTGACAAGATGACGCTCGCCGCACTCGAGGCGACGCTGCGCATCTACCTCGACCCCGAACGTGCGCTTCGCGCTATCCCGACGTTGCGCATGCTCTCAGAACCGAGCGGCGCGGTGCAGGATCGTGCGGAAAACCTTGCACGCGCGATTACCGAGGCGATTCCCCAAGGGGCGGCCACCGTAGACGTCGTGGCCGAAACGGCACGTGCGGGCGGCGGCTCGCTTCCCTTGTGCGACATCGATTCCTTTGCGGTGCGCATCTCGTTTGAGCGGGGCAACGCGCAGGGCTGCGAGACATTCCTTGCAACGTCGCGCCGCGTGCCGATCATCGGCCGCATCAAGAAGGATGCCGTGCTGCTCGACGCACGCACCCTAACGCATGCCGACATCGCCGAGGTAGCCGCTGCGCTTCGCGCGTATTTCGACAGCCTCGATCCAGACGAGTCCTCCCCCCAAACGCACAGCATGCGCATACCGGGGGAAGGCCGATGAGCACCGAAGCATCACGAGATCTCGTACTCGGCACCGCAGGCCACATCGACCACGGCAAATCGTCGCTCGTGCGCGCGCTCACAGGCACCGACCCCGACAGGCTTATCGAAGAGAAGAAGCGCGGCATCACGATCGAGCTCGGTTTCGCACGCCTCGAGCTTCCGGGCGGAGACGCGCTCGGGGTCGTCGACGTACCGGGCCACGAGCGGTTCGTGCGGCAGATGATCGCCGGCGCCACCGGCATCGATCTGGCCCTCATATGCATCGCAGCCGACGACGGCATCATGCCGCAGACCGTCGAGCATCTCTCTGTGCTCGAGCTGCTCGGTATCAGCGCCGGCGTCATCGCGCTCACCAAGGCCGACCTCGTCGACGAGGAATGGCTCATCTTCATGGCAGACGAAGTGCGCGCGCGGCTGGCCGATTCGCCGTTTTCCGATGCGCCCATCGTGGCGGTATCGAGCCGTACCGGACGAGGCCTCGAAGAGCTGACAGAAGCGCTCGAACGCACCGCACGCGCAGCGCAGCATACGAAAACAGGCGGAACCGCACGGCTCCCGATCGACCGCGCGTTTACGATCAAAGGAGCCGGCACCGTAGTCACCGGCACGCTCTGGGCGGGAAGCTTCGCCGTCGGCGACGAAGTCGAGCTGCTTCCGAGCGGTCTGCGCACACGCATCCGCAGCATGCAGGTTCATGGCGAATCCGTCGAGCGGGCAGTCGCGGGGCATCGCACGGCCTTAAACCTCAACGCGGTGTCGACCGACGAGGTTCGCCCCGGCGATTTCGTCGCCCTGCCGAACAGCCTCTCGCCGACCGACCGTTTCGATGCCGACATCACCTACCTCGGTGCCCCCGGTGCCGCCAAGCCTCTGGAAAGCGGCACCCGCGTGCGCATTGCGCACGGTACGCGCGAGGTGACCGGCCGCGTTCTGTTCTTCGGAGACGCCGATTCGCTCGCAAGCGGAAACCGTGCCTTTGCGCAGGTGCGCCTCGACGAAGCATTGCCGGTTGCCTGGCGCGATCGGTTCGTCATGCGCTCGTTCTCCCCCGTCCATGTGATCGGGGGCGGCATGGTGCTCAGAGCGCATCCGCGCCGGACCACCGCCTTGAAACCCGATACCGAAGCGCTGCTCGATGCGCTGCGTGCGCAAGACGAGGGTGCCGTCGTCCGTGCCGCGTTCGCCCTCGAGACGCTACCCCAGACATCTGCCGACATCGCACATCGCTCGGGCGTCGACGAAGAGACGGCCCGAGCCGAACTCGACGCGCTCGTCCGCGAGGGCAAAGCCGTCCGCCTCGAAGGCCGAGCAGCTTTCTACACCACGAAACCCGCTTTGCAGCGACATCGGGCGGCCCTCGAGAACGCCCTCATGAAGTTTCATACCGAGAATCCGTCTGCAACGGGCATTGCGAAAGATGCGCTCAGGCAGCGCACCATGCCCCGCGCAGGCGAAGAAGCCTTCGACGCCGTGCTCGCCGATGCCGTCGTCGCGGGGGCGGCCATCGCAACGGGCGGCGAAGTCAGCCATCCGAGGGCGGGGGCGGGAGCCCAGAAAGCCCTCGAGGCTGCCGTAGACAACCTTAAGGCATCGCTTGCCGATGCGGGCACCGCGCCACCGAGCGTAAGCGACCTCGTCGCTGCGAGCGGCGTCGATCCGTCGCTCGCCCATCGCGCATTAGGCGAGCTCGAGAAGCGGGGATTCGCAAAGCGCATCGGCCAGGAATTCTCTTTCGACGCTTCGGCGCTTGCGCATCTCGAGGCAGCCGCACGCGAGCGCCTCGAAGCCGGCCCGGCAACCGCAGCCGATCTCAAGGAGGCGATGGGAACGAGCCGCAAGTACGCCATCCCCCTGCTCGAGTACTTCGACGCGCGGGGCATGACGCGCCGCGAAGGGGATTTGCGCTATCTGCGATGATCAGGTAAGAACATGGCGGAGATGCATGCGAATCGAACACATCCAAGACGTTCTGCGCGCCTCGCAACGGCTTTGAAGGCCGCGGGGCCCACCAGGACCCATCCATCTCCGCATAAGAGAACCGCGCCCTGAACGAGGCGCTTGATCATGATAGCGTAACCGCGGGCGGTTCCGAGCAGAATTCTGCAACGTTCCGCTTTCCTTTCGGGAACGGCATCCGCGTTTCCTCATGCCCCCGTGATCCGTACGTCTTTCTTCAGCACCTTGCGCATGATGAGGTAGTACAAAGCCCCGACGGCAACCCACGACACGCCGAGCAGCTTTGCGGGCAAGCTCAAGCTTATCCAGGTGTAGCCGATCACGGCGAAGCCGATTAGCGGGCATACTAGATGCAAAAACACTTTGCCGTCGCGTTTCTTGATGAAGAAATACCAGATAACCGTACCATGCAACACAAGGAAGGCCGAAAGCGCCCCGAAGTTCACGAACAGCGATATCGTATCGGTGCCGAATCTGCCGAGCACGAGCACCAGGACAAGCGATACGACACCGACGAACAGGGTCGCCACATACGGCGTCTTGTATTTCGGATGGACCTTCGCAAGCACATGGGGCAGGTTGCCGTCGCGCCCCATGGCGAACAAAATGCGCGATATGGCCGTTTGAGCTGCAAGCGCCGTGAAGATGCCCCATGAAAGCGCCGTAGCAAGCGCGCAGGTGATCGAAAGCGCCTTGCCGCCCGCCACCCCGGCGACGAGGTAGAAGGCGTTGTCCTGATCGTGTGCGAACACAGCACCGTCGGGGCTGATGCAACCTGCGATGTAGGTTTGCACAGCGAACAGCGTGCCTACGATAGCAAGCGAGACCATCATCGCACGACCGGGACCCCTGCGGGAATCTTTGGCTTCTTCAGCAAGCGTCGCTATGCCGTCGAATCCGAGAAACGACAGCACACCGAGGGAAACAGCAGCCATGACAAGGTTCGGATCGAACGTCTCGGCGTTGAATATCGGCTTGAGGGAGAACCCTTGCGAGGCGGGGTCGGTCATGAGCCAGTGCACGCCGAGCACCACGAACACGGCGAGGCAGAGTATCTCGAGCACAAGCGCGATGCGGTTTACGATCGAAGCGGTCTCGATGCCCCGCACGTTCACGAACGTATTGGCTACCACGAATACGACGCCGAATACCCAGGCAGGCACTTCGGGAACGATTCCGTGGAGCGCCGTCGACGAGACCACGTAGAGCAATACGGGACTCAAGATGTAATCGAGCATGAGAGCCCACCCGGTCAAAAAGCCAACACCGGGATTAATCGCCCTGCTCGCATACGCGTACACCGAACCCGAAACGGGAAACTCCCTGCCGAGCGAAGCGTAGGAGAGCGCCGTGAACGCCATGGCCAGCGTGCCGACGATGTACACGAGCGTCGGCATGCCGCCCGATTCGGTAAAGATGCCGCCGTAAATGCCGAACGGCGCAATGGGGACCATGAAGATGAGTCCGTACACGACCATATCGGAAACCGACATGACCTTCTTGAGTTGCGGTGCGCCCTTCGACGGCGCGACGGAATCTGCCGTCGCCGGTTTTCCTTGCATGACATTGGCCTCCTGCGGCAAGGCCGGGTACAGGGTGGTGGCTTGCCGTTCCCTACTTTACTCTTGGGAAGGAAGGCTATCGAGCACTGTCATTCGATGCTTGATATGCCGTTATCGTTTCGTTTCGCTACGTGTGCACCTGTTCGACGGTGCCGCAGGCTATTCGAACCACGCTTGATCGTCGGCGACCTCGCGGGTGAACACGCGCCCGAGGTTTTCGCGATCCTTGGCCTCGTGGTATTTGAACGCCATCGAACCGTCGGACAGTTCTCCGAGAATCTCGATCTTGCCCGTCACATGCGACATGCAGTAGCGAAACGACTTGCCGATACCGTTCTGGATCGCCTTCGCGCCCTCGATGATGCGGCAGCCTTCCTTGAGAGGTACTTGGAACTGGCTCTTCACGCCGGTAACGGGACGGCACTGAAACACGTAGTACGGCTCGGCCCCGATCGAGGTGAGCTTTTGCAGCAAGCTTCCCAAAACAGCCGGATCGTCGTTGATGCCGCGCAGAAGAACCGTCTGGTTACGCACGGGAATGCCTCGATCGAGAACAGCCCGCACCGCTGCCGCAGCTTCAGACGTGATCTCACGAGGATGGTCGAACTGCGTGACCATGAACAGCTGCTTTTTCTCACGGTATCGAGCGAGGATGCCGAGCAGATCGTCATCGGTGGTTATGCGCGAAGGAAGCGTCACCGGCACGCGTGTGGCAATGCGGATGAAATCGAGATGCGGGATATCGGTGAGCATCGATAGTATGGCTTCAATGCGCGCGTTGGAGTTCAGAAGCGCATCTCCCCCGCTCACAAGCACGTTGGTAATCTCGGGATGATCCATGAGGTACGAGCGCACCGCATCGAGGTCATGGGCTATGCCTTCGTCTGGCAAGCCGACAAGGCGCTTTCTGAAGCAATGTCGGCAGTACATCGCGCACTCGTTGGTCGAGAGCATCATCGCCGTTTCACGGTACTTATGCTGCAGCCCTACGACAACCGTGTTATCCGCCTCGCCCGACGTGTCGAGGCTTCCCGATGGATCGGCTTCGCGCAAGGAGGGAATGGCGAGCTTGCGAATGGGGTCGTCGGGGTCGTCGAAATCGATGAGCGAGAGGTAGTACGGGGGAACGGCCATGGGGGCATGATCGAGTATCTCGGCAATCTTTTCCTGTTCGCCTTCGTCGAACGTGATGTACGTCTGCAGATCTTCAAGCGTTCTAACGCATTCCCTCATTTCGTTTCGCCAGCTCAAATCGTTCTCCCTTCACCTCTTTGCGCGTCTTTTCAGACGGGACAGGCAGTGTTGAGTATGCAGGTATCCGTTCATGCGCGCTGCGCGTGCCGCTCGATATGTCTGCTGATGGATGCCGAACCGCCGAAGAGCGGTCATCCCGATGCTCAGAGCCTGTATAATCGAAAGCAATCCGCTTCCGAATAGAAACAATAACTGAAAAGGTATGGTATCACTGATCGCAGTAGCCACGAACCCCATCAGGGGAAAAGACTAAAAAATTCGCAATCGACTGCATAAACCTTAAGAAATGGCATCGCCCTTTTACAGCACTCAGGGGATCGTCATGATGAGCATGGCGGCAACGAACAAAGCTACGATACATGCGAAAAAGAACACGAGATCTTTCAAGAAGCTCGATTTCTCCAAGAACGGCACGAATCTTTTGAGCGGCCTTCTGTCTGAAACGACGTATAGGAGCGGAACGAAGAAGAGCATGAGCACAGACCCGTAAGTCAACGCCCGGCTGAGTAGCGAGTTTTCGGCGAATGCCGAAGTCGGATCCGGCGCAATCGTTATCCTGACCGCCGTAGCCACGAACAGCGCAAGCACTGCGAGCAAGAACACATCCCACGCAACGCCCAGGCCTTTCGGAATACGGGACAGAAAGCCGCCCGCCTTCCCTGCGCCCATGCGCGCCGCTTCCTCGCGCACCGCGCGACTTGGGACGTTTGAAGACTGCCCGTTGACGTATACCGGCTGCAAAACGGAAGGCTCCGCAAGCGGCGATACCGAACCGGCAACTTTCGCGAAGGCGTCCATCAGCGCTTCCACCGACTGGAACCGGTCCGCCGGATCGAGTTCGACCGCTCTCTCAATAACCTGCCTGAACCGCTCGGGTATGCACGGTGCGCTAAACGACGCTGCACGCGCCTTCGCATCCGGCGTCTTCTCCGTCAGACAGAAGTACAAAAGCATGCCGAGCGCGTACACGTCGCTTCGCTCATCGGTCTGCCCGAACCCGAATTGCTCGGGCGGCGCGTACGCTTTCGTACCGAACTGCTTCGTGTCCGCCTCTGCGCCCGCTTTGAAGGATCGTGCGATTCCGAAATCGATGACCGTCAAGCTGTCTTGCGAAACCATGATGTTCGACGGCTTGAGATCCCGGTGGATCAAAGGCGGCGAGAACGAGGTATGAAGCTCCCTGACCGCTTCGCATATGCGGGGAAACAGGTCGACCGCAAGCGCGATCGAGGGATCGCACCGATACACCACTTCCTGCAAGGTCTCGCCTTGCACGTATTCCATGACGACGATGCGCTCGTCTCCCGTCGAGTAGCACTCGACGAGACGCGGGATATACGAGAACCGCCGCCCGCTCTTCTGCGCATCGTAGAGGCTCTCATATGCCGAACCGAGGCTGCTTTCCGCTTGTATGCGTTTCCTTACAAAAGGACCTTGCTCAGATCCGTTTGCCCCGACGAAGTACACTTTCTCCGTTACTTCGTAGGGACTTTCCTTCATGACAACATCAACGCGATAGCAGTCATCGCGCTGAAGGGCATTGAGGTGTTCGGATAGCTCGTCGTAGGTCATGCAGAGTATCTTAGCAGATGGTCTCTTCGCCGAAGCGGTAGAGCTCCTCGTCGGTTTTCTGAAGGGAATAGCCCTTGTCCAAACAAAAGATTATGATCGCGTCGCGTCGGTTCTTGCAGTACAGCTCGTTCACTCCCGCCGCTTGCAGCAGGCGGTTCGATTCTGTAAGGGTAAGCCCCATCGCAAAGGCGAGCTGGAGAATCTTGTCGCGCGAAGCGTTTCTCTGGCCCATGAATATCTGATAACCGAATGTTTCGTTTATACCCGCCTCGCGCACCACAGCAGAACGAACAAGCCCCTTTTCGTCTAGAAGCTGCTGCAGGTATTCGGGAAGGTTGCGCTTGCCGATGCGGTGCTTGTCGGCAAATCGAAGCGGGTCGGGCGAGGCGAGCAGCTCTTGGAGGAGTTCTTCTGTTAAAGGTTCTTTCATTCGTCGCTTTCTTTTGCGGATCACCGATTGCTCCATTGTAGCGATTCGCCTTTCTGGGTACGAGCCGAATCGCCGTGCTTTGGCCAAAAAGAATAGTCGCCCAGTTTCGATAATGCTAGTCAAAACGAAACGCCATTTCATTAGCTCACGGCTAATGCCCGCAACGGAAAAATCGCGGGCATCCGCTCGCCTTTTATTAGCTGTCAGCTAATGAACAAGCGAGGCTGCTTCCCTATGATCGATCTATATCCTAACCGGATACAACAAGAGAGAGGACACTCACGTGAAAGCAAAGTACAGACTGATCGCTTTGTGCGCAGCCATTTGCATCATGGCGCTCGCACTCGCCGGTTGTTCGGGAGCCGACTCAGGCTCGAACGACGCATCTTCGGGAAGCCAGGATGCGGGTTCTTCGAGCTCGGCCGAGCAGAACAACGAACCGGCACAGCCCGAAGCACCCGCTGAAATCACTTTCGACACGCCGTTCGAATTCGATGGACTCACGATTACGCTGGGCTCCGGTATTCAGACAGCTACGTTGGAAAACCAATTCAGCGACCATGACGGAGCGACCGTCATCGCAATACCGATTTCGGTGACCAACAACTCCGATGAGACCAAAGGCCTCAACATGTTCTACTACAAAGCCTTCGGTCCGAGCGGAACGCAGCTCGAAGACGTATCGAGCTTCTTCTCTGATTCCAACATCGGTTTCGCAGGCGACGCACGACCGGGTGCAACCATCGAATCGACCATGCACGTCCTGTACGAGGACAACGGTGATTACTTCATCGTCTTCGACAACCTTATCAAAGACAAAGTCGAAGTGAAACTGCCGATCGCCCTCTAAGCAAACAGGTTGCGCATGCCCGCAAAACGAAAGCCGCCGAATCGATCGGCGGCTTTCGTTTTCCAAGGTTTCGATCTCCTAGAACGTGACCTCATCGGGATCGAGACCCGACATGCCGAACTGCTCGAGTTCGTTGATCTTGTGCATGTCCTCTTTGCTGATCTCGAATCCGAACACGTCGGCGTTCTCGCGGATACGCTCGGGCGTAAGCGATTTCGGCAGCGGGAGCGCACCGTTTTGCAGGATCCAGCGGATGCACAGCTGCGCCACCGTGACTCCGTAGTTGGCAGCTATCTCAAGCAAGCGGTCGTCATCGAGGACGCGCCCCGATCCGAGCGGCGACCACGCTTCGACGAGGATGCCGCTCAAATCGCAGAAATCCCTGGTTTCGGTCTCTGGGAAGCCGGGATGCATCTCGATCTGGTTCACCATCGGGTCGATTTCGCTTTCGCTCATGAGTGCTTCAAGGTGATGCGGTTTGAAGTTGCTTACGCCGATGGCTTTCACATAGCCGTCCTTGTAAAGCTTCTCGAACGCACGCCACGTTTCTGAATTGGTTTTCTGCCACTCATCCTCGGGACCGCGTGCGGCCGGCCAATGGATCAGATACAGGTCGAGGTAGTCGAGCCCGAGCTTCTTGAGCGACTGATCGAACGCCTTGAGCGCCGTATCGTAACCTCGCTCGCTGTTCCAGAGCTTGCTCGTTACGAATACTTCGCTTCGGGGGATCTCAAGGCCCTTGATGGCCTTCCCCACCGCTTCTTCGTTGTCGTAGGCGGCGGCAGTGTCGATATGGCGGTATCCGGCGTCGATGGCCACGTTGATGGCATCGATGGTCTTCTCATCGTTAGGGCTTTGCCACGTGCCGAATCCGATGCAGGGTATCTCGTATCCGTTGCGGAGTACGAAGGTATCGCGAGGGCTGTTCATAAGGTTCTCCCTTCGGTAGTTTGCTCCTGTTCATCATAGGCGCGCATGGGTGCTTTCCAGGAATTCGTCACGAGTTCGTAGCGGGGATGTCATAGAGCGTAGGGTTTCGGCATTTCCCTGTCGTCCTGCTGCAAGACGAAGAACGAACAAGCGGCGACACGCAGCGTTCATTCATCTCTAAAAAGAATAGTCGTTCCACTCCTGTATCTAGTAATCATAGTTTTAGTATGATAATATAGACAATCATAGGGGGAAGACGATACGAAGCTAAATCATTGCCGTGTTCTAGGGCACGTATCCGCATCCTTCTTGCGACATGTCGTTTCAAGTATCGGAGTGGGATCCCAAACTCGAACGATGTCAAAGGGGGTAAGCCGCTGAACGATCTTTCTGTACTCGGAAGAAAATCGAAAGTGGAACAAGGGGGTTTTAAAACATGAGTCTGGATACCAGTACTGTCAATCTATCGAAAACACCGTTCGGACGCCGTGCTTTTCTCAAAGGAACCGCGGCGACGCTCGGCCTTGCGGCGCTCACCGGCGTTGGCTGCGCGCCCAAAGAGGAGCTCGAAGAGCAGCCATCGCAACCGATCGAAGCACCTGAAGAAAAGCTGTATCAGGGAGTTTGCCGCGGAAACTGCGGCGGCGGCTGCCGGATGAACGTGCACGTACGCGACGGGAAAGTTGTTAAGACATCGGTTATCGAAGCCGACGATCCGCTCGACACGCGCCTGTGTCAACGCGGCCTATCCCATGCGCAACGCATCTACGATCCCGATCGTATCCAATACCCAATGCGCCGCGTCGAGGGCACTGAGCGCGGTGCAGGCGAATGGGAACGTCTTTCCTGGGACGAAGCAATTGAGTACATCACAACGCGGTGGAAGAGCTACATCGACGAATTTGGCGGCACCAGCGTATCCATGAACTACGGTGCGGGAACCTATGCATACAACCAGTACGTTTACCAGCATCTATTCAATCATTTTGGGGGAGTCAACTGGGATTCAGGGTACGATATGGCCGCGCTCAATGTAGGAAAGCGCCTTGTTGGACGCGGTATATATCTTCACGGCAACGACGGTTCGGACGTGAAGAATGCCAAGCACATATTCTGCTGGGGTAGTAATGGTTCTATTGCCCAGATCACGCGATGGGTCTATATACGTGAAGCGGTCAAAAACGGAACGAAGATCATAGTAGTTGATCCCGTTTTCACCGACATGGCCGAACGTGCCGATCTCTGGGTTCCTATCAAGCCGGGTACCGATGTCGCTTTGGCGCTCGCGATGCTCAACGTAATCATCAGCGAAGGCACTCAGGATGAGGGCTATCTTGCAAGTATGACCGTCGCACCGTTTTTGGTGAAAGAAGATCATTCGTATCTGCGTATGAGCGATTTGGGCGTCGAACCTACCGAAGGTCCTGTCGGCCGCGACGGCAAGCCAACTATGATCGACCCTTTGGCCGTCTGCGCTGCCGACGGAACGTTCGGACCAGTCGATGAAATCGCCGATCCCCAAATCAGAGGAAGCTTCGACGCGCAAGGCATCAGCGTCACCACCGCGTTCGACCTTCTCGCCAATCACGTGTCGGAATGGACACCTGAAAAGGCAGCGGAGATCTGCGAAATCGATGCCGCCACCATTGTCGATATGGCCCATATGTACGTAGATGGACCGACTACCTTAGAAATCGGCTTCGGCATGGATCATCGGAGTCATGGTGCTTCCGGCACGCAAGCCGTGTTCGCGCTTCCCATGGTAACCGGGCAGATGGGAAAAACGGGTGCTGGTATAGCGGGTACCATGGGAGGCTCCACCATGGGAACTCATTGCGTGAACTTCCTTGCAGGTATGTTCCCGGAAAACCCTGTGCCCACAACGAGCATCTGCATAGACAACCTTCCTGCGATCATGGAAAGCAACACGTACGGCGAACAGACCATCACGCCGAAAAGCCTTCTCTTTTTCTGCGGAAATACGTTATCGAACATGTCGGGACGCACTGAGCTTCTCAAAGCCATGGAGGGGATCGAGCTCATCATTACGGCCGACACGGTTATGAACGACACCGCACGATTCTCCGACATCGTGTTACCGGTACCTCATTGGTTCGAATACGAAACCTTTATTACGTGCCCGACACCGTATGCCGAATTCAACGAGCAAGCAGTCGACCCACCGTTCGAATGCAAAACCGACGTTGAAATCGTTCGGCTTTTGGCCGAGGGCTTAGGCTACGACAGCTCGGTTTACCAAAATGATACGTATCAATCGCTCTTTCTCCAAGGCGAAGCAAGCGAAGCATGGAACCTATCGTGGGATGCCCTCAAGGAAAAGAAGCACATCCAAGTCTGCCCGATACCGTATTTGTTTGGCGATCCGAACGACAAGACGTTTGCCTTTGCAACCGATACCGGTCGCGCGGAGTTCTATCTTGAAAAGCCTCGGCCTTGGTTCGACATAGGCCAAGATTTCGATCCGACGCCTTGGTATCTGCCCACCTACCAACCAACCACCGAAGCGTATAACCCCGAAAATCCTCTCAGCCAGAAGTATCCGCTCAACCTCATTTCACACCGTGATCGGCTGAAGGTACATACGCAGTTTTCAACGCATCCATGGTTTACGGACATACAGCCTGAACCAACGCTTTCGATTAACAAAATCGATGCTGACGAGCGCGGTATTGTGGAGAACGACTACGTCAAGGTCTATAACGATCGCGGCTCGGTAGTGCTTCGAGCTCATCTGGATGCAGGTATGAGACCAGGCATGATTAAGACGGAGCACACATGGTGGGATAAGCAATATGTTGACGGAAGCTATCCCAGCTTGCTTCCCCTCGAACAAGGTACGTTCAGCCCGGGCACGCATCCTTTCGACACGCTGTGCGAAGTCGAGAAGACCACGATTTGATAAGGAGGACCGAATATGCGTTACGCTATGGCAATAGACGTTGAATCGTGCGCGGGTTGCCACGCCTGCACCGTAGCCTGCAAGTCGAACAACAACCTGCCCAACGGCATTTTGTATAGTAGGGTCGCAACGAAAGGCGGCGATTACCTCGATACGGCTTCTGGTACCTACCCGACCGATTTGACCAAGAAGCACTACCCTATCGGTTGTCAGCATTGCAGCAAGCCAGCATGCGTGGCAACGTGTCCGACGGGAGCATCGTATCAACGGGAAGACGGCATCGTTGCCGTGAACACCGACGAGTGCATCGGCTGCGGAACTTGCATCACCTCGTGCCCCTATGACGTTCGCACCCTCATAAGCGAAGAGCCCGAATACGTCGTTGATTTCCAGCTTGGCGATTGGGATGCCCCCAAACACGTTGCTGGCACCGCAGAAAAATGCACGTTCTGCATCCACCGACTCGAGCGCGGAGAGAAGCCCGCATGCATGGAACTGTGTCTCGGTCGCGCACGCTACTGGGGCGACCTCGACGATCCGGAAAGCGAGATCAGCAAGTTCCTCGAAGGAAAAACCTATGAGCGTCTGCTTGAAGACGCAGGGACCGAACCGAACGTGTACTACGTTGTGTAAATGAGCATGGGGTCGAGCATCAACCTCGACCCCACCCGTTTGGAAGGTATTCTGCCATGATCAGCTCAACGATCGCATCCAAGCCTGCACGCCTTGCAGTGATCCTCCACACCGCACTGTCGGACTACCTCTCCCTGCTCGCCTTGCTCGTGCAGTTTCCGACGAAGGAGCTTGAAGGCGGCCTTGCAGAAGGCACGCTGCACGAAGACTTCTTGGCCGTAGGACGGGAAGCGGGTCTTTCGGGATCCGCCTTCGACACCGCAGTCGATCGCCTTCGCGCCGCATCACACGAAGTTCGCTGCGACCACGAGGCCATGCACGCGATCCGCTGCGAGTACACGAGGCTCTTCAATCATCCGGATCACCCCGCAGTCAAGCTTTTCGAGGGAGTTTTTCTCGATGACGAACGTATGCGCGAGGGCAAACCGGGCACCGGTGCACGCCTGTTCGTGAATCCCGCCGCGCTCGATGCCGAGCGCTGCTACCGCAAAGCGGGACTCAAGAAGAGTACTGCGATGAACCTCCCCGCCGACAGCATGTCAACTGAGCTCGAGTTCCTCGCCCATTTGCATGCGGAAAGCGCCCGCGCAATCGCCGAAGAAAACGATGCGCTGCTCGGCGAAACCGAAACGCTCCTTGAAGAGTTCACCCGCCTTCACGTCGAAAAATGGTTCTTGCGCTTCTTCGAGCGCTGCGCGGAGGAAAGCAGGTGCTCCCTTTACGATGCCGTGGGGATGATGGGGATTGCCCTGTTCGGCGGTACGCCTGCGAGCCAGGAGTCACCATGGACATAATTCTAGCGCTCGTTATCAGCGTCGTGTTTGCATGCGCGCTCAGAAATGCGATCAGGGCTCATCCCGCGGTGTTCTACCTTATTGCGACGGCGATCGTCGCCGCATTCGCAGCGCTGTCTTTCGGCGGCGACATCCCCGCACTCGCGCGGATCGCCTATCCCTACGTTCAGCGGTGCCTGCTTGCGTTCGGCCTGATCGCTGTTGTCATGTTCATAGGCGTTTTGCCCGAAGCGTCGAAAGCGCGCACCTACCTTGCTCCCATCAGAGGCGAGCTTTCCATCATCGCTGCGATCCTTGCAATCGGCCACGTCGTCAACTACCTCGCCTCGTATGCGGGGCAGTTCGCATCGCGCCTCGGCAACATGCCCACAACGATGATAGCCTCGTTCGCCGTGAGCTTTCTTCTTGTCGCGCTCCTTGCAGCCCTTACCGCTACCTCCATCCAAGCGGTTCGCAAACGCATGAGCGGCGAAGCGTGGAAGCGCATCCAAAGGCTCGCCTATCCGTTTTTTCTGCTCGTCTTCGTCCACGTGCTGCTGATTCTCGGGCCATCGGCCTCGGGCTTCGGGCAGAAGGCATCGACGAGCATCATCGTCTATACTGTACTCTTCGGATCGTACTGCGTGCTGAGGATCGGAAAAGCCATACGCGAGCGAAGCACGCAGACTTCGAAGGCATCGAGCATTCCAGCAAGGGAATAACGGGAATTTCATGAGGAGGTCACGAACGTTACGGTGTTGTTCAGCGATCTCATAGTATGGTACCTGTTCCTCGGCGGCGTAGGCGGAGGCCTGTGTCTGGCTGCGCTCTTCGTCGAGCACCGCGCGCGAAGCGGAAAGCGCCCGTGGGTCGAACTGAATCGCGCAATCGCCAAACCTGCACTCGTCGTTGCGTTCACAGCGCTTGCCGCAGGCTCTGCATGCCTCATGAAAGATCTTGCGCTGCCCGAGAAAGCCCTGCTGCTCTTCGTCAAACCGACGTTCTCGGCCATCACCGTGGGAACGTACGCGCTCACCGGCCTCATGGCGTGCATTGCGTTGCTTGCCGTGCTCGCGTTCAGGGAAAGAGCCTTCGCCCGTCCCCTGCCCGGCATTGCGCTACGGGCGGCCGCGGCAGTACTCTCGCTCGTCGTCATCGTCTACACGGGGGTTCTGCTCAGCAGCATGGCAGCTGTGCCGCTGTGGCTTTCCGTATGCATTCCCGTACTGTTTACGCTTTCGTCGTTTTCGTCGGGAATCGCGGGCGTCATGCTTCTTTCGGCATTCCCCCAATCCACCATGCGCCAAACGGTGCCAGCGCTTCGCACGCTTCTTGCCGTCGATGTCGTTCTGATCGCGCTCGAAATCGCCACAGTGGTCGCGCTTGCCGTGCATCTTTCGGGCGATGCCGCAGCGCTCGCTTCGGTAGAAGCGCTCGTCGCCGGACAGCTCGCCGGGCAGTTCTGGATCGGTTTCGCCGCCTGCGGCCTCGTGCTTCCGATCGTTTTGGAAGTTGTTTTTTCCTCGCGCTTATCGGGGTATCCGACGTACTTCATCGTGCTTGGATGCCTTATTCTTACAGGAGCGTTTTTCTTGCGGTACTGCACCATATTCGGCGGAGTGCACCTTTCCGCGTTCATGTTTGCATTCTGACGACAGACGGCAGATGGAGAGCTTGTTGGACATATTCGAAATCGACGAAGCGAGCAGCCTTCCCATCTGGTTGCAGCTTAAAAACCGCATCGTGTATCTCATCTCGTCGGGGCACTACCAACCAGGCGATAAGCTTCCGACAGTACGCGATCTGGCCATATCCCTGAAAATCAACTACAACACCGTCAACAAGGTGTACCTGAGTCTTCTCCATGACGGATACCTCGTCTCGCATCGAGGGCGCGGCACGTTCGTTCGCGATGTCTCGCAATCAAGCGCCCCGGTCGAAGACTCCCCCGCCGATAACGTTATCGATATGATGATCAAACAATGCCTCGACATGGGCGTTCCACTCGACGACATCCCCAATCAGGTTGCAAAACGTGTCGAGCGCCGCCGCGCAAGCGAAGCAAAGGAAGAGGAAGGCACCCGATGAAGAAGAGTAAGGCAAACGAGCTGCCCGCCCACCAAGACCGATTCGAGTTCGACAGCCAAAGCAGTACGACCTCGCGCAGCGGGGCCATGGCATTTTCAGCAGCGGCGTTCGCGGTTCCCGCAGGCATCGTGCTCGCCGCCACATGGAGTATCGCGAACGTCTGGACGGTGCTCGCCGCCCTGTTCGTCGGCTTTCTCTGCTTTCTTTCGGCCCACATCGCCTACGAATGGGAGAAGGCCGTCATAGTCCGGTTTGGAAAGTTCAACCGCATTGTAGGCCCAGGTATCTACTTTACGATTCCCATCGTCGAATCCGAAACAGCCAAAATCGATCAGCGCATACGGACGATATCGTTCGACGCCGAGGAAACGCTTTCTTCGGATCTGGTACCCGTCAACGTGGACACGGTACTGTTCTGGGTGGTCTGGGACGTCGAGCGGGCGTGCAAACAGGTGCGCAACTACGAGGCCATCATCTCGCTTGCGGCCCAAACGGCCATGCGCGACGTCATCGGGCAGATCTGCCTCTCGGAAATCGCCATGCGGCGCACCTACCTCGACGAGGAGCTCAAACGCATCATATCGGAAAAGGTCGACGACTGGGGCATCACCGTCGTCTCGGTCGAAATCCGCGACATCGTGATTCCCAAAGAGCTCCAAGCCGCTATGTCCCGCCAGGCGCAGGCCGAGCGCGAGCGCGATGCACGCCTGATTCTCGCCGAAGTGGAGCGCGATATTTCGGACATGTACGTCGATGCAGCCACGAACTACGGCAAACCCGAGAAAGCCCTGCAGCTTCGTACCATGAACCTCGTGTACGATAGCGTGAAGGAGCACGGTGGCATGGTGGTCGTGCCGAGCGCGTACAGCGAAGGTTTCAACGAAGCCGCTTCAAAGGCCGTGAAGGACATCCTCGAGTAGCGCTGCGCCCTAGCGCGGCTCGGCGGTCTAGGCAGCCAAGACAGCGCGCTTACAGCACACCGCCGCCAGGTGCTAAAAAGGCCCTTCCGCGTTCATGCGCAGAAGGGCCTGGGCAGATTTACGTGCCGCACGAGTATCCTAGTCGTTGATTCCGTCGTTTTGGCGGATGAGCTTGCGCTTGATCTTGCCGCCGATGGTTTTGGGCAACTCGTCGACGAACTCGATGATGCGCGGGTACTTGTAAGGAGCCGTCGTGTGCTTCACATGATCCTGCAACTCCTTCACAAGCGCATCCGTTGGTTCCCATCCTTTCGCGAGCACGACCGTGGCTTTCACGACCTTGCCGCGGATGGGATCGGGCGCCGCCGTGACCGCGCATTCGATGACCGCATCGTGTTCCACAAGCGCGCTTTCCACCTCGAAGGGCCCGATGCGGTAGCCGCTGCACTTGATCACGTCGTCGTCGCGCCCGACGAAGTAGTAATAGCCGTCGCTGTCGCGCCACGCCATATCGTGCAGGTTGTAGTACGGGCCGCCTACCGCCTCACGCGTTTTCTCGTCATCTTTGTAGTAGCCGACGAACAGGCCGGGCGGGTACGCTTCCTTCAGTTTCGTGACGCAGATTGCACCCTCTTCGCCATCTTCGACCTCAGAGCCCTCTGCATCGAGCAGACGGATGTTCAACAGCGGCGATGGCTTGCCCATCGATCCGGGCCTCGGGACGACCCAGGGAAACGTTGCGAGGAGCACAGGGCCCTCCGACTGGCCGAACCCCTCGCGGATCTTCTTGCCCGTCAGGCGCTCCCAAGCAAGCGTGACCTCCGCATTGAGAGGCTCTCCCGCCGTCGCGAAGTTCTCAACCGATGAAAGGTCGTAGGATGCTACATCCTCCTGCAGCATGAACCGATACATCGTCGGCGGCGCACAGAACGTGGTGAGCTGATAGTCCTGGATCTTCTGAAGCAGGTGAGTCGGCACGAACTTGTCCATATCGTAGGCGAAGATGGTTGCACCCGCGATCCACTGGCCGTAGATCTTGCCCCAGCCGAATTTGGCCCAGCCCGAATCGGTCACGCTCATGTGCAGCTTGTTCTCTTTGACCTGCTGCCAGTATTTCGCCGTGATGATATGGCCGAGCGGATGCGCGAAATTGTGCTCGACCGCCTTGGCGAGCCCGGTCGTGCCGCTCGTGAAGTAGATAAGCATGATGTCTTCGGCCGTCGTGGCCGCATCTCCCGTCGGGCGCTCCCACTGCTCCGATTCGTCCTCGATGAGCTCTGCGAACCTGCGCCATCCGTCGCGGTCGCCTGCGACGACGATCCGCTCCTCGATGCTCGGCGATTCGGGCATCGCCTCCTCAACCTGCGAGCACACGTAGTCGTCGTTCACGCAGATAAGCATCTTCACGTTCGCGCTTTCGGCGCGGTACACGATATCCTTCTTCGTAAGCTGCAACGACGCCGGAATGATGGTCGCACCGATCTTGCAGAGCGCCATCGCGCACACCCAGTACTCCCAGCGACGGCGCAGGATCATCATGACCACATCGCCCTTGTGGATGCCGAGCTTGCGAAACGCATTCGCGGCCTTGTTCGAGAGCTTCGAGATATCGGTGAACGTGAACGCACGCTCCTCGCCGCTGTCATCGCACCACAAAAGCGCCTGCTTGTCGGGTTCTACGCGCGCCCATTCGTCCACAACGTCGTACGCAAAATTGAAATCGGAAGGAACTTCGATCGTGAAGTTCTCCAAGAAATCCTCGTATGAGTCGAACTCGATGCGGGGGCAGTACTTGCTCAATATGTAATCCACTATCTTTTTTCCTATTCCTGTTCATGCATGCGCCGAAGCGGTGCGGCGTTCAGCGGGTCGGCAAGGCGGGCAAGTTTGCGATTCCAGAACGAACGTCGGGTCTGCCCTGACCGGTGAGGCGAAACTCGTCGCAGGGAAACAGCATTCTGGCAACTTCGAGCAGCGCGCTCGTCACTCGGCGATGATGGTGACGAACTTGGCGGGCACGTCTCCCCCGCAGCGCTGGCCGTGAGGGTACTCGGGATTGAAGTAGATGCTATCGCCAGGGCGCAGCTCGAACTCTTTATCACCCCAGGTGACAACTACGCACCCCTCAAGCACCAGGTTGAATTCCTGTCCCGAATGCGTAACGAGCTTGGCGGGCTCGTCGCTTGGATCGAGTACCACCAAAAGCGGCTGCATGATCTTGCCGCTGTAGCGCCATGCGAGATCCTCGAAATGGTATCCCGGGTACCGATCGACCTCGCGGCCTTCGCCGTTTCGAACCACATGGTAGCTGTTGAGCTTGGCTGCCGTGCCGGTAAGTATTTCGGTAAACTCGACGCCGAACTTGTGAGCCAGGTGGTAGATTGCGGAAATGGGCACGTCGGCACCCGTTTCCTCCCAGGTGACGTACGTGTCGAGCGAAACGCCGAGCTCTTTCGCCATCTCTTCGCGGGTAACGTCGCAGGCTTCGCGCAACCCTTTGATGCGCAAGCCGATTTCGGCGAACTCCGTGACCATGCGGCCTCCTTTACGCTTCCATGCCAAGCGCGAGCGCGCGCTTGTTCTTGTCGAGCATGCCCTTCTTCGACGCCGGAACGCATTTCTCGATTGCCGCATCGAGCGTCTCGGAGCTGCAAAAACCCGTCTCTTTGAAAAGCTTGCCTACGCATACGACGTTGGCAAGGCCTTTGAGGCCGTTTTCCTCTGCGATCTCGGTGGCCGGAATCGCGCAGATGCGAACGCCCTCGATTGCGGGAATGTTCTGTACGAGCGTCGAGTCAGCGATGACGATGCCGCCTTCGGCTACCGCATCCTCGAACTTGTCGAGCGAGGGCTGGTTCATGACGACGAGCGTATCGGGCGCAACCACAAGCGGGCTGCCGATGGGATCGTCGGAGAGGCAGACGCTGCAGTTTGCGGTGCCGCCGCGCATTTCGGGACCGTAGGAGGGCAGCCAGGATACCTCGCGGTCGTCGATGAGACCTGCTGTCGCGATGATCTTGCCCGCGAACAGGATACCTTGGCCACCGAACCCAGCGAGAACGATGTTGTACGTTTGAGCCATTGCTATTCCCCCTTGCCTGAGGCGATCGGGCAGCCCTTGGCGCGCTCTGCCGCAGCTTCAGCCACGCTTGCGTGCCCCTCGGCGATCACATCTTTATACACCCCGAGCGGGTAGTACGGAAGCATGTTCTCGCGCATCCATGCAAACGCGTCCTGAGGCGTAAGACCCCAATTGGTAGGACAGGTTGAAACGACCTCGACCAGCGAATACCCCACACCGTCGATTTGGTTTTGGAAAGCGTGCTTGATAGCCTTCTTCGCCTTGCGCACGTTTTTCGGGCTGTCTACGCACACGCGCTCGATGTAGGCGACGCCGTCGAGCGAGGAAAGCAGTTCGGACACGCGGATGGGATAGCCCGCCGAAGAGACGTCGCGACCGTAGGGGCTTGTCTGGGTGACCTGGTTCGGCAGGCTCGTGGGAGCCATCTGGCCGCCCGTCATGCCGTAGATCGCGTTATTGATAAAGATGACGGTGATGTTCTCACCGCGCGTTGCCGCATGGATGGTTTCGGCCATGCCGATGCTCGCGAGGTCGCCGTCGCCCTGATATGCGAATACGACGTTGTCGGGGTGCACGCGCTTGACCGCCGTAGCCACCGCAGGCGCGCGCCCATGCGCAGCCTCGATCATGTCGCATCCGAAGAAATCGGTTGCGGTAACCGAGCATCCGACCGGCGCCACGCCGACGGTCTTGCCCTCGACGCCGAGTTCGTCGAGCGTCTCGGCGACGAGTCGGTGCACGATGCCGTGGGGGCACCCCGGGCAGTAGTTCGTGATAACGGGAAGAAGCGAACGGGGGCGTTCGAAGATCACTGTTTCCTCAGCTGCCATCGCCTTAAGCACCTGCCTTTCCGTCCAATGCCTCGATCTGCTCGAGCACCTCTGCGGGCGTCGGGATGATGCCGCCCGTATGTCCGAAGAATTCAACTGGAACGCGCCCTGCAGCGACAAGGCGAACATCGTCGACCATCTGGCCCATGTTCATCTCGACGGATAGCAGCGCTTTCGCGTGGGGTATCACGCCCTCTATCGCGTCGCTCGGGAACGGCCAAAGCGTGATCGGTCTGATGAGACCCGCCTTGATGCCTTTCTCGCGAGCCGCGACCACAGCGCTTCTCGCTATGCGGGCCGAAGCCCCGAACGCGACAACGACGATATCGGCATCCTCGGTCATGAAGAGTTCGGCTCGCTGTTCGGTTTCCTTTATTTTTGCATAGCGCTCGTAGCGCTCGTTGTTGAGGCGCTCGAGATCGGCGGCTTGGAGATACAGCGAGTTCACGATGTTGTGCTCGCGCTCGTTTTTGTGGCCGGTCGTCGCCCACGGCTTGTCGGGCAGATCGTCTTTGGGCTCGGGCAACACTACCGGCTCCATCATCTGGCCGAGCATGCCGTCTGCGAGGATCATGACGGGCATACGGTACTCGTCGGCTTTCTCGAAGGCGAGAAACGCGCAGTCCGCCATTTCCTGCACCGTCGAGGGCGCGAACACCATGAGCTGGAAATCGCCGTGACCGGTAGCGCGCGTGGCTTGCCAGTAATCGGCTTGCGAGGGCTGGATGCCACCGAGGCCAGGGCCGCCGCGCTGCACGTTCACGATGACGCCCGGCAGATCGGCACCCGCCATGTACGAGATGCCCTCGCCTTTCAGCGAGATTCCCGGCGACGACGACGACGTCATAACGCGCGCGCCCGCCGCCGAAGCCCCGTAGACCATGTTGATGGCCGCGATCTCGCTTTCGGCCTGAAGGTAGGTGCCGCCCACCTTCGGCATGCGCTTGGACATGTAGGCGGCAAGCTCGGTCTGCGGCGTGATCGGGTAGCCGAAGAAAAACCGGCATCCAGCGCGCAGCGCAGCCTCGGCCAAGACCTCGTTGCCCTTCATCAGTACTTTTTCGGCCATGTCTACCTCACCACCGTAATCGCAACGTCGGGGCACATCGTGGCGCACGACATGCAACCCGTGCATTTTTCCTCATCGGTCAGACGCGCCGGGTGATAGCCCTTCGCGGTGATCTTCTTGTAGTCCAGCTCGATGATATCCACCGGGCATGCGTCGACGCACAAGCCGCACCCCTTGCAGAAATGATCGTCTACGATAATTCTCGGCATGATCAACCTTCCTCGTCTGATTGCGTACCGCGCGAACGCCCGCCTAAGTACACCAAAGCCGCTTTACGCGGCCGCTCGGTGCAGATATGTACCGGGTTGTCAGGTGCCCCACGGGGTACGAACATACACTTGCACAGGATACACGTTTTGGATAGCTGCGTTTTTCGAAAACGTGCCGTTTTTCTGGTCAACGATCCGTTTTGGCACCGCAGTGCACACGATTGGTAAACCGAGGCGCTCGGATACCTCGTTTGCAAAGGCGGTGCCTGCAACCACAACCTCTTCGGTCGTATCCTCTTTGAGGTGCGAATTGTTCACGATGCCCGTCGCCGAAAGCCCCGCCTTCGCCTCGATTTCTCCGAGCAGCTCTGCCGCCTCCCGTGGCTCTTGGGTAAGGTTGCGGTAGCGGTTCACCACGTAGAGGACCTCGTGGTCGCCCTCGGCGATGCGCGGGGCGAACCTGCCGAGCGCCGTAGCCCCCACATCGTCACCGCCCGCATCGATGATGACGCACGTCTCTCCGTCATCTCCTTGCCGAATCGCATCCTCGATGGCCGTGTAGACCGCCCCCGACAGGCTCGGCGAATCGATCGTCGTGCCGGCAAAGATCGGACTCACCACATGCACGCCCGCACCTTCGAGCAGCTCGCGGTAATCGCTCGAGCGGAAGTAAGGATTCACCACATCGAGATCCATGAGCGTAACCGCATATCCGCGCGCGGCGGCATCGAGCGCCAGATTGATGGAAAAGTTCGTCTTTCCAACCCCGTAATGCCCGATCACCACCGTTATCGGCGCGAGGGGAAAGAGCGTTGCCGTACGGTTCGACGCCTTTCCCGAACCGACTTTTTCGGACTCCGTTTCGCCCGGGGGCCCGCTGTGCGTCCCGACTTCGTTCATGCGGCTATCCTTCCTGTTCGATTCCATTCAACCACATCGCCCATCATTCTGCCGCACAAACCGTCGATCGGGTTTCGCGAACCGCCCGAACGGCCGCCATACGTTAGAATGACCCTATGCGCAGGGACGCTTTGAAATACTCGGGGATCGTCTTTTTGGCCGGCGCCAGCTACGGCGCGCAGGCTACTACGGTGAAAATCACCTACGCCGCCGGCTTCACCTGGGCCCAGGTCGTGGCGAGCCAAGCGCTGTTCGCCACGCTCCTGTTTGCCGCAGCGGTTCTCTTCTTGCGAGCGCGCGGCGTACGCCTCGTCCCCCTTGCGCCCAAACAGGTGCTCGCCCTGCTGGGATTGGGGTTGAACACGTGCATCGGGACCGTTTTGTACAACTACGCGCTCGCCGTGCTGCCGGTTTCGGTTGCCATCACGCTGCTGTTCCAGTTCACGTGGATGGGGATCGTCGTCCAGGTGATCGTCACGCGCCGCCGCCCGCATGCAGCCGAGGTAATCGCCGCTGCCGTCATCTTGGGCGGAACGCTTATGGCAAGCGGTCTTTTGTTCGATACGGCGGGCGAGCTCGACCCTATCGGCATGGCCTGCGGTCTGCTTTCAGCCGTCAGCTGCACCTCGTTCATGTTCTTCTCGAGCCGCGTCGGCGTCGGACTTCCACCCATCGAGCGGGGACTCGTCGTCTGTATGGGGGCGTGCATTCTCGGCTTCATACTGTGCCCCGATTATTTCGCAAGCGGCGTACTCGGCGCGGGCATCTGGAAGTACGGTTTCGTTTTGGGATTGTGCGCCCTCTTCATACCCGTGATTCTGTTCGGAATCGCAACACCGCACCTCCTGCCGGGAATCGCCACCATCATGGCGTCTTCCGAGCTCCCCTGCGGCATTGCCCTGTCGACCCTCGTTATCGGAGAGCCTCTTGGGATGATCCAGGCAATCGGCATCATCACGATCCTCGCAGGAATCGTGCTTTCGCAGCTGCCGAACCTGCTTCCGCGCGCACACCCAGACGATGCCGTGTTTCCTCTGTGAGAAATCACCGAGGAAAAATGTCGGCAGACGGCGCGATCCGAAACCTTTCGACCTGCAGCTCGAAACGGCCACACCTCGATCGAGACCCCCGTTGCGAAAACCCGGAAACCGCTTAGTCGGACGACTCAGCTCCGCACTTCGACTCGCCGATATCGCCGCGCATGATGCGGTCGTAGTTGTCGATCTTGTAATCGAGTCGCTTAAGCGTTGCAGTCATGTCTTCCATGCGCTTCACCAGTTGAGCGCGCTGCTCGACAAGGATTTCCTTGCGCGCCTCATTGGTCTCATCACCTTGTTGGTAAAGCGCCACGTACTCGATGAGCGCTTCGACCTGGATGCCGGCAGCGCGCATGCATTTGATGAATTCGACCCAACTCAGATCGCTCTCGTCGTAGTCGCGGATCCCGTTGGCGCGGCGGTTGACCGTCGGGATAAGGCCCACGCGCTCATAGTACCTGAGCGTGTCGGCGGATATGTCGTATGTTTTGCTCACTTCAGCGATCAGCATTGCGTGCTCCTCGCGTATCGGTTTCCTTTCAACCTTTATACCACTTAGAGCCGACTCCAAGTCAAGCGCAACCTTCCAAGATTTCCATACGGTTGCAAGGTTGGCGCTTCGCCCTCGGTCTCCCGCTTGCCATGCCCTCTCGCGTAAACCCCGCTCCTCAGGCGGGAAGGTGCACCCGCCTTTCCCCACCATCTGCGCACCGCCGCTCTTCCCCCGCTTCTGCCCTTCCGCGCGCTTCTCTGACCGGAATTTCTGGAACACCTTGGAGATTTATGCGATCTTTCCACCCAATAAGAATCGCTTGCTATACAATTGGAAAATTCACCGAACCGAGAAAGCAAAGAAAAGGGGTGCAGCGTTCATGGAGCCGAACATCAAAGAGGTAGCGGGCCGCATTCGCGCATTGCGCGAGGACATGGACCTCACGATGCAGGAGATGGCCGACGCCACCGGGCGCACCGTTTCCGAATACGCAGCGCAGGAAAGCGGAGAACAGGACTTGTCGTTCACGTTTCTCTACAAGTGCGCCGAGCGTCTCGGAGTCGATGTGATCGAGATCCTCACCGGGGAAAACCCGCACCTGAGCGGCTATTCCCTCATGCGGGCCGACGAGGGCCTATCGATCAAGCGCCGCGCCGGATTCGAGTACCTGCACAAAGCGCCCCATTTCAAGAACAAACTCGCCGAGCCGTTCCTCGTAACCGCACCGTACCTCGAAGAAGAGCAGGACGTGCCGATCCACCTGTCGTACCACAAAGGTCAGGAGATCGATTTCATCCTCAAAGGCACGTTGCGCTTCGCCTACGAAAACCATGTCGAAGAGCTCGAAGCGGGCGATATGCTCATGTACGATTCCGGCCGCGGCCACGGCATGATCGCAACGGGCGGCGAGCCGTGCGTGTTTCTCGCAATCGTCATGAAACCCCAGGACGACTCGATTTCGTAGGCACTGCCGCTCAGTCGACAGTGCCGTAAAAACGCGAACGCCTCGTCCCTGCGGCCAAGCCGCCCATCGAAAGAAAGACACCATGAGAAACATAAACCTCCGCTACGTCACCGAATCCTACAACGAGCTCGATCAGCTCGAAACCTTCGTCGTCACCTGCCCTGACGATTTCAACTTCGGCTACGATGTCGTCGACGACATCGCCGTAAACGACCCCGATCGCCGCGCTATGGTGTGGTGCAACCCCGAGGGCGAAGAGCATACCTTTACGTTCGCCGATATGAAATACTGGTCGGATAAGACCGCTAATTTTCTGCGCGACCAGGGCATCGGCCGCGGCGACATGGTCATGGTGATCTTGCGGCGCCATTACCAGTTCTGGTTCGTCGCCACCGCGCTCCACAAGCTCGGCGCGGTCATGGTGCCTGCCACGTTCATGCTCAAGGAGCACGATCTCGAATACCGTTTGAACGGTGCGAGCATCAAGGCCATCATCTGCACCGACTTAGGCGATATCGCCCAGGTATGCGACAACGTCGAGGCCAACTGCCCGACGCTCGAAACCAAGATCATCGTGAACGGCGCAGGCGGCGGCCTCACTCCCGAAGACGCCGAGCACAACCTCGTGTTCTCCCCCGAAGACCACCCGATCGGCCCTGAGCTCTCGGGAGCGCAGGGCATCTGCGCGAAGCCGGGCGTCCGCGAAGGATGGCTCGATTTCAACACGATCGTACGCGAAGCTTCCGAGGATTTCGAGCGCTGCGAAACGGCTTCGGCCGAGCCCATGCTCATGTACTTCTCGAGCGGCACATCGGGAAACCCCAAGATGGTCCTGCACGATTCCGCTTACGCGCTCGCCCACCTCATCACGGCGAAGCACTGGCACAACGTACAGCCCGACGGCATCCACTTCACCATCGCCGACACGGGCTGGGGCAAGGCGGTCTGGGGGAAGTACTACGGCCAGTGGCTCATGGAAGCGTGCGTGTTCACCTACGACTACGACCGTTTCCACGCGGGCGACATCCTCTCGCTCATTCCCAAATACGGCATCACCACGCTGTGCTGCCCCCCGACGATGTACCGCATGTTCATGCAGGACGATGTGGACGCCTACGATCTCACGTCGCTTTCGTACTCGACGACGGCGGGCGAAGCGCTCAACCCCGATATTTTCACGTTCTGGAAGGAGCACACGGGACTCACGATCTACGAGGGCTTCGGACAAACCGAAACGCCGCTCACCATCGCAAACCTCACGAACTCGGTGCCGAGGCCGGGATCGATGGGCAAGCCCGTACCGCTGTACGAGACGCGCATCCTGCGCGAGGACAGTTCCTTCTGCAATACCGGCGAAACCGGTGAGATATGCATCCGGTGCGAGCCGAAGATGCCCGGGCTTATGCTCGAGTACTATCGCGATGACGAGAAGACTGCCGATGCGATGCACGGCACCTGGTACCACACCGGCGACACCGCATGGTGCGACGAAGACGGGTACTTCTGGTACGTTGGCAGAAACGACGACGTGATCAAATCGTCGGGCTACCGCATCGGGCCCTTCGAGATCGAAAGCGTCATGCTCGAGCACGAAGCGGTTGCCGAGTGCGCCGTTACGGGCGTGCCCGACGAGCTGCGCGGGTTCGCCGTAAAGGCTACCGTCGTGCTCGCCCCTGGATTCGAAGCTTCGAGCGAGCTCACCAAGGAGCTGCAGACGTGGGTCAAGCACCAGACCGCGCCGTACAAGTACCCCCGCATCATCGATTACGTAGATGCGCTGCCGAAAACCGTGAACGGCAAGATCCGCCGCGCGGTTATCCGCAACAAAGACGGGAAGGCCGAATAGCTGCACGCAGCTGCGTGCGAAAACCCATCCCGTACGGTTCACGCAGAAACCCCCGTTTGCCGAGATGCATACCGGGGGTTTCTGCATACAGGGCTACGAGCCCGCAACCGCCTGCGCAAGCGCAAGCAGGTTCGGTACGTCGTAATCCGCCCGAACGCCCAGCTCTTCGGCGGGCTTTCCCGCGCGATTGATCCATCCGACCGTGAAGCCGAACGATTTCGCCCCCGCGACGTCCCATCCGTTCGAGGATATGAACAGCACCTGCTCCTTCTCAAGGCCCATGTGCTCGATCGCAAGCCCGTACACTTCCGGTCGCGTCTTGAACAGGCCCACTTCATCGGCACTCAGGCAGCCGTCGAGATGGGCGGCAAGGCCCGAACGTTCAACGAGCGGCTCGATCATTTCGAGGTTGCCGTTGGTAAGTATGACCTTCTTGCGGGATCCAAGTAGAGCAAAAGCCTCGATGACCTCGGGATACATTTCAAGCTTCAGATACGTTTCCATGATCTCGTCGAGTACGGCCGCATCTGCCTTAAGCCCGATGTCGGCAAGCGTGTAGCGCAGGGCGTCTTGCGTAACGCGCCAGAAGTTCTCGTAGCGCCCCATGAGCGTTCTCAGCCACGAGTACTCCAGCTGCTTCTGCCGCCACATGCGGCTGATGGCTGCGCCGTTGCCAGGATAGTTCTCCTCGCATTTCTGTTCGACCGAATACACGTCGTACAACGTACCGTACGCGTCGAACGCTACTCCCTCGATCATGCCCCGTCCTTTCGGTGATTTCGCCTGCGCGATATTCTGCGCTAACCGCTTTCGTCAAGTATACGACGAGCGAAAGACGAGGGAAAGCCCGCGCGCGTTGAGCCGGCTACGCGCGCTCTTGCCTCAGGATGAGGCACAACGCGGGCGCTAGCAAACAGGATCGCCGATCGTCTTGCGACCAACGGTCCTGCCGCCTTCATGTCCGATTTGCTTTTGCCCCTTCCCGCGCGCGCAGATACGGCAAATCGGCCTTCAAATCCGACCGAATGCTCTTCTGCCAAAAGTATTCTCCGACAAACAACAGCCGATCGAGGCCCGATTCGCGCAGTATCGCGTGTATAAGCCGCTTCCGAGAGTAAATGGTCCTGCTCGCGTGAATGATCTCCTCCTGCAACTCGCAGGCAGACATCCTCAGGGGTTCCATGACCACCTTGCCGTCGGTACGCGACCAGTCGTCATCGATAAGGCGATCGCTCGCCGCATCGTAGGCCGGCGTTCCGGGCACCAGGTACATCGCCTGAATGAGCACGCCACGCAAACCGTGCTCGATGACGAAACGCGCAAGGCGCTCGCCCACACCTGAAGTATGGGTATCGGCACCCACGATGAACAGGCCGCGGACGTTCAAGCCGTGTGCCTGGATGTTCTCGATGGCCCTCACAATATCGTCGTGCGTGCAGCGTTTATGGTATGCCTCGAAGCTCTCGTCTTCAAGAAATTCTATGCCCATCGCCACTTCGAAGAATCCCGCGCGTTTCATAAGATCGAGCATCTCGTCGTCGAATCCGACCTCGTAGCGCGCCTGTACGGTGAACGCGTAGTCGATGTCGGATGCGATAATGGCCCGGAGCACCTCTATCGCCCACGCGCGGTCGGCGAAGAAATTATCGTCGGTGAGCCATACGACTCGGGCTAACCGAGGGAGCGTCCCCCGCTCGTGGAAAGCGATCGCCTGCCGAATGTCCTCAAGCACCGATTCCACGCTGCGCGTGCGAACCTTTCTGCCGAAATGTCGCACAACCGCACAGTAATCGCAGGAGTGCGGGCACCCGCGCGAAGCGTGCACCTGCGGCCAGAGCGTGTTGCGCGATGCCATCCTGTCGTAGCGATACAGAAGCAATCGATCGGGTACGGTATCGATATCATGGGGAGCAGGCCTCTGCCCCGCGCATATGACCTCGCCGTCGCGCAGATAAACGATACCCGGAAACGACGGCACCTCGTCGCGTTCGAGCGAAGCCAAGAGCTCGAGGACCGATTCGTCGCCTTCCCCAAGCAGTACGTAGTCGGCATGCTCGACAGCCTCGGGATAGTTCATCGACGCATGGAGGCCGCCCAACACCACTACCGCATCGGATTCGCGCCTGATGCGTTCGGCAATCTCGTATCCCCGCAAAGCGGCAAACGTGAATATTCCGATGAACACGACATTTGCATCGAGCACATCGTCCCATACGACCTTCGAAACCGACTCGGAATACATGAACGTATCGGGCACGCTCTCGTGCACGATGGTCGCAAGCGTCATAAGACCGATGGATGGATTGCGAATATACCGCTCGTAGGTATAGAGATTCTTAGGGCTCGGCCGGTAGGGTCTGTTCCCTGGCTCGATGAACCGCACTTTCGAAATTTCCACGTGAACTGCCACCTCCGCACCGCATTATACTGCGTGATACCGCTAGCAGGCAGCAATAGCCTCGAAAAGCGCGTCGATGACAAGGCTGTCTTCAACCGTTCGTTTGACAACGCACACATCGAACACATCGCTTCGTTCATCCAGCGGTCGCGCGATCATATCGCCGCCGTAGCGAGCATAGCCAGGGAAATGAATGCCGAAAACGATGCTTCGCTCATCATCGGGAAAGCAAAGCACACCCTCTTCTAGATACTCGATCTTTTGCACAATGCCATGCTTTCGACGTACGCTTTCGACGTATGCATGGTAGCGCTTTCTTCCCGCAATGGGATACGAAACGATCTTCTGCCCGATTATGTCGTCGAATCCAAGATGAGTTTTGCGAGCAAGCCCATGGCAATCATGGCACGCGATGCCAAACGGAATCTCCCCGATATGCGCGTACTCAAGCCCCTCCTCGTCGATACCGTAGCGAAACCCTACCGCTATATCGGTTCGTCCGCTCAGAAGAGCCTCGTGGCAATCGCGAACGCCGGTATCGGACAACGACAATCGCACGCCGGTCCCTTCCGCTGCAAGCTTTGACTGGGCGGTTATCACCTTTGATATTATCTGTTCGTTTAGCAGCGGGCCGATAATTCGAACCGTGGTTCCCTGCTCCTTCTCAAGCTCTCTCCCCTCCCTGAGAGCAGCTTCGTACCGCTCGACAACTTCACGTATGCTGTCGATGAATATCTTTCCGCTTTTCGTCAGTTCTACTCGAGCTGTACTTCTGTCAAATATCCTGAATCCCGTTTCGCGCTCCATCAGCGCAACGTGTTTGCTCAACGTCGATTGCGTAATGTAGAGTCGATCAGCCGCTTTGCTGAAATTGAGCTGGTCCGCCAATTCGATCAGCTCTTTACAGTAGCTAAAATCCATATCGACAACCCCTCGCGCTCCCTGCAGTTGCCCGTGGCAACCACACCTGCCTGCGGCAGCTCCCTTGATCGCTATTATAGTACATTCACTACGGCTGGTTTTTTCATGACATTGCACGATCTGGCCTTATTCCGAGATTCCTCCCGTTTATGACGAATTGGAACATTACACAAACCTCTGCCAACCTGCCCTTATTCCAAACAAGCACCCCTTCATTCTCTTTCATTGTTTCTCACGGCATCCCCAAGCGCGTACCGTTGCGCATAGCGGATACCGAACGGTATCGATAACTCAAGGAAAGGGAGATGATCATGAGAAAGGAACAGCTCAACCGAGGAATATCACGTCGTAACTTCCTGAAAGGCTCGACGCTTGCCGCAGCAGGACTTGCGACTGTCGGGCTTGCGGGGTGCGCTTCGCAAGAAACGACTGGCCCTAACGGCAATCTACCCGAATCATGGGATGCGGAAGCCGATATCGTCGTCGTCGGATTGGGGGCTGCAGGACTCTCCGCGTCGATCGCTGCAAAAATGGCCGGCGCAGAACACGTACTTGCTCTCGAAGTGGCACCCGAAGAGTTTTCGGGCGGTACGACGCGCGTGTCGGGCGACATGCTGATGATTCCCGAGTCGGTCGATGCAGCTGTCATGTATCAAACTGAACTCAATGCGGGCTACGAAGTGCCGGAAGATTTCATGCAAGCGTGGGCCGAAGGAGTCTGCGGCAACATGGAGTGGCTCAGCGACGAACTCGGATACGACCTGCAACCCGCAACCGCTGCAGCGCCGGAATTCCCAGGCATACCAGGTGGCGACAAGATCAAAACGTACTACGTCGATGGCATCTGCGGTATGTCGTCGCTCTGGATCCCTTTGCGAGAAACGGCAGACGAACTGGGTGTTGAGGTGATGTACGACACTCGAGCAACCGAGCTAATCTACAACTATGAAACCAAAGAAGTGTACGGAATCGCAGCTGAGGGTAAACATATCAAGGCAAAAAGGGGCGTTATACTTGCATGCGGCGGTTTTGCGGCGAACCCGGAAATGATGCAGAATTACTCGGTGTCGCTCGGGTGCCCGCGAAGCTTCGTCTGCGGCAGCCCCTACAACGTCGGCGACGGAGTCAAAATGGCTCAGCAAATCGGTGCAGATCTCTGGCACATGAACAGCTATGCAGCCGCAAGCACTTGCGTACGTGCCGAATCTCCCGATTCTCTTATCTGCAATATTCCCTATCCCATGGGACTTGACTACATATACGTCAACAACGAGGGCAAGCGATTCATGTACGAAGAACTTCGCGGTACGCTTCGCCACGGCAAAGGCAAGGAGCGCGGCGTATGGCCGCTGCTCGCGATCCCAACCCCTTCCTACATGATACTCGGGAACGATGCGGGGTCGAAAGATATCCTCGGAGCAGTCACCTACATGGCATGGTCGGTTATCATGGAAACGGGAAAGACGACGAACGAAGAACTCATCGATGCCGGCATCATGGTGAAAGCCGACACGATTGAAGAGCTCGCCGAAAAGATCGGCTATCCGCCCGAAACCCTCACCGAAACAGTAAACACCTATAACCAATACTGCGCCGAAGGTGCCGACAAAGACTTCGGTAGAGGCGAAGCGGTATACGACGATTATTATTTTAACGCGGCAGATGCGACGACTGCCTATGGCGAAGGCGAGCAGTCAACCGACGAAACCACCATCATCAAAGAATTCCCTCTCGTGCCGCTTGAGCCGCCGTTCTACGCTATCGAAATCGCCCTCGGAATGCTCAATACGCAAGGAGGAGCAAAACGCAACGGACTCTGTCAGGTTCTCAACCTCGAAGGCGAGCCCATTCCCAGACTGTATTCTGCTGGTGAATTCGGAACGATATACGGCTACATGTACAACGGAGGCGGCAACATCAGCGAAGCCGTAGCCTCCGGACGCATTGCAGGACAAGAATGCGCAGGCCTCGACACCTGGGACAAGCAGAAGTAGCATACGTGTCCCGTCGGAACCGCTGCCATAGCGGTTCCGACCCTTAGAAGGAGTGAGTAATGGCTTTTTCACCTGTTTCAGCATTGCGTCGAACCGTTGCAATCACCGTTTGCTTTATTTTTTTGTTTACGATCGCGGGATGCTCCCCACAGCCATCTGAAACCGCGAAACCTAACGCCGCCGACGCCGAAAGGGAGACGACATCATTGGAATTCACCTGGTCGGATGCTAGCGATTGCTCAACATGTCACGAAAACGCCATCGCCTCTTTCGATGATACAGCGTGTACCGCATCGTCGCATGCTGATCAAAAAGCTGATTGCTTCAGCTGTCACGCCGATACCGAAGGGCTGAGTGAGGCCCATAAAAAAGTGACACTCGACAGCACGAAGAAGAAGGCGACGCTCAAGAAAACCTCAATCGCAAACGACGCATGCATCTCCTGCCACGACAAGCGAGAGCTTGCGGATACAACGGTACAATGCACCGTACTCACCGATAAAAACGGGCTGGTAATAAATCCCCACGCGTTACCCGAGCATGAAGACCACGAAAGCATCACCTGCTCCTCGTGCCACAAAATTCACGCTGCCGACGGCCCGGATGAAATCGCTCCGAAGGTCTGCAGGAATTGCCACCATGCCGATGTGTACGAATGCAATACCTGCCATGTAGAGAAGTAATCAGATACTTTGGCCTGCGCCAACGTGCGGCGAACGCGCCGTGTATCGCAAGCATGCCCGGCGGATAATGCCTCGCGCCCTTCCGCCGGGCTGCCGTTATTCCGCGCTTTCCCGCTCGTCCAAAAACGCCGCGAACTTCTTCTCGCTCATGATCTCGTTGGTGACGAAGCGTCCGTCTGCGAATAGGCTGTAGGTCGTGAATGCGGAAGGTGCGCTCTTCGCCTCATCGAGCGACTCGATTTTCCGAAGATCGATACGCACGCCGCGCTCTTCGGCGATACCAGCTGCAAGCTGGGCATACTTGCCCGCGAAGGGACACTGGTCGGTGTAGGAGATCACGATGCCTTCCTCGTCGATGCGTGCGGTCTTTGCCGAGCTGCGAAACTGTGGGACGGGAGCGTCGGCTTCGAAGGGAAGGTAGAGCAACTCGAAGTACGGCTCGGCTGTATCGGCGAGCACGAACCTCTTATACCGCAAGAACTTCGGATCGGAGAGAAACGGCATCTTCTTGGGCGACGAGAGCACCGTAACACCGTGCTTGCCGAGCCGCCTCGCATCGGCGATGCACGCTTCGAGCAGCTCGTTCGCATGACCCTTGCCTTTGTATTGGCCCGACACCCAGAAGCAGTCGATGTGCAGGTAGCCATCGGCATCGATCGGGCACCACGCCTTCTCGGCAGGCAGGTACTCGATGAACGCCTTGCCGCGCACGTCGAGCTTCTTGAACACAAGGCCGTCGGCGAAGCGCTCGCGCATCCACGTCTTCTTCGAGGCAACGCAGGTCTCGCCCTTCTTTTCGGTCAAAGCGCAGCAGATGTGCTCGCTGTCGATGTTCTCTTCGGTTACGGCTACGATTCCCATGGATGCATGCTCGCTTTCTTCGATTTCCCTGGAACCAGAATAGCCTACCATAGAGGACACAAGCCGTCCTCTTTGAGCGATCGCCTGAAAATCCCACGCCGTCCGCGGTACGGGCGCATGCAGAAGGCGCGCTACAAAGATCGTGCCAAATGGCACGATCTTTGTTTGGCGAGAACTTACTATCTCTGTATCGAAATAAATCCAATCAGGCATGATGTTCACAGGCTGCTACAACGAAGAAAATCGCGCCACAATTCCTGACAAAAATCGTGCCATATGGCACGATCGCTGCACCGATACGGCAGCCTCCACGCCGGGTGCTCGCGCAAGCGGCGTTTAAACGCACAACGCCCCCGGAGCCGGACCACTCCCGCAAACAAGCCCGGTTCGAGGAGCCTTCCGCTCGCATGCGTGGCTCCCAGGGGCGAAACGTTGCTCGTAAGTCAACAGGCTCGCAACCATCGAAAAACAGTCCTGTTCACCGTATGGCCCCCCGGCGTACAAGCGCGTATCGTGATACTCAATTCATTACCGAATGCGAGCGGCGTGAACGGCGCAGGCGACGGGCGGCGCGAAGCAGCCGGCAGGCGGCGCGAACGACGCAAGCCAATCGAAGCGGAAGCGCGCCCGCTTTGCATTCAGCAAATCAAGGATAAGGAGCACCAATGAGACCTGATCTGTCGGACATAACCGTATCAAACGAATTCGACCCCGCGCTGTTCGCGAATCACGAAGGACCGCTCGTTTCGCTGTACATGACGACGCATCGCCACGCACCTGAGAACCGGCAGGATCCGATTCGCTACAAGAACCTCGTCACCGAAACGAAGAGCCTCTTCGAACTCAATTACGATCGCAAAGACTACGAAGGCATCCTCGAGCCCCTCGACCTGCTCGAGACATACCGCGACGCAGATATCTGGAGAAAGGCGAAAGACGGCCTTGCCGTGCTTGCAAGCAACGACGGCATGACCGTCTATAAGCTCGACTACCCCGTCGACGAGTTCGTTTCAGTCACCGACACCTTCCATATCAAGCCGCTCATCAGGAATTTCCAATTCGGATCGCATTACTATCTGGTCGCGATCGATGAAAACGGCTTTCAGGTATTCGAGGGAGACTTCCACTCGATCGAAAAACTCGAAATGCCCGACGGCATCGAAACGGAATTCCGCAAGGAATTTGACGATTACACGAACGCGCTTACCGGCATGAACGGCCATCAAGGAAGCCACTCGCCCACGTATCATCGCTACGGCGATAAGAGCGAAGTCGGCGAAAAGGATACCGAAGAGCACTTCCGCTATGCGGCGAAAGCTATCGAAGACGCCTTCGCGAAACATCGGCTATGTCCGATCATCCTTGTAGGCCTGCCCGAGAACCAGGCGATCTTCAGGGCAGTCGCTTCTATTCCGACGCTTTTGGAAGAGAACATCGACAAGCCGATCGCTTCGATGGACGAGAAAGAAGTGCTCGAGCGCGCCGTCGCCATCATTACCGGTGTCCAAGAGGCGCGTATTGGCGAACGCGTCGAGCGATTCGGTACTGAATCGTCGCAGGGCCGCGCCTCATCCGATCCTCGCGAGATCGCCCACGCGCTTGTCGAACGGAAGGTCGAAGTGCTGTTCATCGAGCAGGATCTGCTCATCCCCGGCAGCTTCGACGCCGAAACGGGGGCGCTCTCCTACGGCGCCGACATGCTCGACGCTTCGGACGACATCACCGACGACCTTGCCCAGGCAACATATTTGCAGGGCGGCGAAGTGTACGTGTTGCCAAAAGAGCGCATGCCCGCCGACACCGGCACTGCCGCGCTCTACCGCTACTAGTCAACCGCGCGGTCGCGAAGGATGCACCCGTTTACAATCGGGAAGCGATTGAGCACGTACGAATCCGCGGCACCCTCATGTTCACGAATGCGGGTGCCTGCGTTTCTGAAAGTGCATGGGCTTGGTGATCGAGCGGTTGCACGCATCTGCAAAGGCGTGAACGGCGCCTATACGAAAAACGAACGGATGTTTCATGTGAAACATCCGTTCGCTGTTTACTGATGCTGTTCGGTACGGGTTATTGCGATCCTAATGGAAGCGAACCACGCCGTTCTCGCCGCGCCGGCACGTCTTGATGAAGCGCACCGTCTTATCGGCGGCGTTCATCACAACGGACTCGGTGGTAATGCAGCCGTCGGCTTTGGACACGCCTGAGACCATCTCGCCGTCGGTCACACCGCAAGCCAGAAACGCCGCGTCGTCGGAACGCACGAGCATGTCCATGGTAAGCACGCCGTCGAGATCGACCTCGGCGGTCTTCTCGGCACGGGCGCGCTCGTCGTCGGAGCGGAAGCGGAAGCGGCCCATGAACGTGCCGCCGATGGCCTTGAGGCCCGTGCAGGCTAACACGCCCTCGGGAGCGCCGCCCGATCCCATGTACAGATCGATGCCCGTTCCCGGAACCGCAGTCGCGATAGCGCCGAACACATCACCGTCATCGATGAGGCGAACACGAGCGCCCGCATCGCGCACGCCCTGGATGAGATCCTTGTGACGGTCGCGGTCCAGGATGCACACGTTCACGTCGGCCACGTCTTTGCCGAGTGCTTCAGCAACGGCGCGCACGTTCTCTTCGGGCGTGTTGTCGATATGCACCTTGCCGACGCATGCGGGGCCGGCTGCAATCTTCTGCATGTAGGTATCGGGGGCGAACAGGAGCGCACCCTTCGGCGCAATGGCGATCGTGGTGAGCGCGTTGGGCTTGTTGTACGCGCAGAGGTTCGTGCCCTCGAGCGGATCGACCGCTATATCGATCTCCTCGCCCCCGCGACCGAGCTCCTCGCCGATGAACAGCATGGGAGCCTCATCGCGCTCGCCTTCGCCGATGACGATGCGACCCGAGAATTCGATGTCGTTGAACGCGTTTCGCATGGCGGTCGTAGCCGCCTGGTCCGCTGCGACTTTATCTCCGCGGCCCGACCAATCGGCGCACGCAATGGCTGCAGTCTCGGCTACGTTGAGGATTTCCATGATTCGTGCAGATTGCATTCTGACCCTTTCGTAGTTGTCCATTAGGCAAAGCTGATGAACGGGATTCTACACCACTCACCTGGCCCGTACCAGACGAACCGCGAAATGCGCATCAGAAGAACGCGGAGCGAGCCGCACCGAGAACACGCGCTTGCCGAGTAAGCTGTCGAGATCGAACGCCGCGCCCGCTTCGCTTTCCAAAAACCTTCGCACGACCGCCTCGTTCTCCTCGCGCAAAACCGTACAGGTAGCGAAGACGAGCGAGCCGCCAGGGTTGACGTGTGCTGCCGCTGAAACGAGCATGTCGAAGCCGGTGTTCGCAAGCGAGGCAACGTCCTGCGGCGTGATGCGCCATCTGATCTCGGGATGGCGGCGAAGGGTGCCGAGCCCCGAGCACGGGGCGTCGATGAACACGGTATCGAAGCGCTCGGCTCCCACGACAGAGGCAAGATCGGTAGCATCGCCGGTATAGGCCCGATCAACCCTCGCGCCGTAGCGTTTTGCCCGCTCTTCGAGCAGTTTGGTTTTGAACTCGTGGTTATCGAGCGTCGAAAGCGCGATCTGGCTTTCGAAGAGGCGGTTTGAGTTGCTCTGCAGAAGAATGGTTTTCGTCGCGCGGCCGGCACCGATCTCGAGAAACGTAGCAGGAGCGCCGCGGTCGGCAAGCAAGCCGAACGCGATAGCCTGGGAGGCGGCATCGCTCACGAGTATCTTACCTGCGGCGAAAAGCCGCTCGGCAGCCTTCCCGGCAAGAGTCCTCGGCGAAGCGAGGCGGAAACACCCCGGAACCGCACTCTCGCCGAACGAAACGGGCGAAAGGGGCGCACCCTCGCGCTCGAATATTTCGAGGACTTCGTCATCGGTCGCCTTCAAGCTGTTGACGGCGACGAACACCGGCGCGGGCTCGTTCGAAGCCTGCATGAACGCGCACGCTGCATCGCGGCCGAGATCGGCTATGAGGCGCTCGGCAAGCCAGACGGGAAACGCATGCTGCCGCGCGAGCGCCGCGGTGTCGGTTTCCGGATCGCCGAACGGGAATTCGGCTTTTGCAGCCACGATCTTCCTGAGCACGGCGTTGGCGAGGCCCGCCGCCTTCGGCGCAACCGACCTCACGAGTTCGACCCCCTGATCCACGGCGGCATGGGGGCTCTTTTCGAGGAAAAGTATCTCGTAAGCGCTTACGCGCAAAGCGTCGCGCACATCGCACTTGATGTCGCTCGGCGATTTCAGGCAGCGGTCGATCACCTCGTCGAGCGTGCCGACGCTGCTCGTCACCCCGAGCGCAAGCCTCGTCGCAAAAGCCCGGTCTTCGGGCGTAAGCGGAGAGCGATCGATGGTTTTGGAGATAATATCCTGCGTGAACGCGCTTCGAGCCCGAACGGTCGCACCTACCTCAAGCGCCGCTTTGCGCGCAGGGCTCGCCTTTGAGATGCGCGTGCTTCCCTTATAGGCCATCGGGAGCGCCCCACGTATGCGTATCGCCCTTGATGCCCTGAATGCCCGCAGCGAACGATTTGGCGTCCATGGCCTTCTTGCCGTCGGGCTTCACGGACAGGACCTCGACCGCCCCGTCGGCCGCGCCGAGGAACAGCCGCTTGCCCGCAAAGCGCACCGAGCCTGCGGCCAATCCGCCTGCAAGCGTTTCGGCCTGTTCGTCTCCTGCGACTTCGCGCAGCTTCAGGACCGTCACCGCGCGCCCGGCAACGACCGCGCGCGACGGATGGGCCGAACCCGAAGCCTGCACTTTGAGCACGAGTTCACGCGCCGGGGCATCGGGCGATAGATCGAGTTCGTGCTTCTCGATCTTGTGCGCGTAGGTTGCGAGGGTATCGTCTTGCCGCGTCCACTCGGCAACGCCCGCTTCTATGTGGACGAGCGCCGTGAGCAACGCGTGCGATCCGAGGTTCGCAAGCTCGTCGGTGAGCTCTTCGGCTCCCTTATCTTCGATGTTCGCAGTGCGGCAGATGCAATACGCGCCCGTATCGAGCCCCTCTTCCATCTGCATGACGCACACGCCCGTCTCGGTCTCGTCAGCAAGGATGGCGCGCTCGACGGGGGCTGCGCCGCGCCACGCGGGCAGAAGCGACGCATGCACGTTGATGCAGCCGTACGGAGGCACCTCGAGCACCTCCTTCGGCAGGATCATGCCGTAGGCAGCCACGCAGATGACCTCGGGTGCAAGGCTCGCCAGATAATGCTGCTCGCCCTCATCGCGCAGCGTTTTAGGCGTACGCACCTCGATGCCGTAGCGTTCGGCGACGCGCTTCACGGGCGACGCCTCGGCGTCTGAGCCCCTCCCGCGCACCGCGTCGGGCCTGGTGTACACCGCAGCGACATCGTGCTGCTGCACGAGATCCTCGAGGATCGTCGCGGCAAACTCGGGGGTGCCCATGAAGACGATTCTCATCTGCTGGCGCCCGTTTCTCCCGGTTTCGCTCCTGCGGCAAGCGCAGCTTCGTAATCCCTGAGCGCCTCGATGCGTGCCAAGGGGTCGCATACCTCGAACATGGTCTTGCCGTCGAGGTGGTTGATCTCGTGCTGCAGGCAGCGGCCCAAAAGCCCGTCGCCCTCGATGGTCCATTCTTCGCCGTCAAGGTCGAGGAAGCGGACTTTCGCGAACGGGGGCCGCGCAATGGGAATGGTGATGCCGGGACACGAAAGGCACGATTCTCCTTCAACCACCGGATCGCCCTCGAGCTCGACAATTTCGGGGTTCACCAGAAAAATCGGGTTCTGCTCGTCAGTCTCGGTGTCGCAGTCGATAACTACGAGCCGTTTCAACACCCCGACCTGGGAGGCGGCCAAGCCGCAGCCGTTGTTCTTGTACATGGCCTTCGCCATCTGCTTCGCAAGCTTCTTGATGCTTGCATCCTCGACCCGGCACGGTTCGCACACCTGACGGAGCACCGGATCGGGAGAAAGTACTATCTTCATGCACGTTTCCTTTTCGTTGCGTATGGTGAAAAGACCCGCTGCCAAAGACGGCTGCGGGCCTCTGGTTTCTCAGGCCATTGTCGGTCAGGTTACCGATCTTGTCCAGCGGTTTTATCCTGCTTAACAGAAGGCTCATCAACGAACACCTCTTTGAGCGATGCGGCCAAGCCGGCGATGCCCTGGATGTCGGAGGGAACGATGAGCTTCGTTGCGGTGCCGTTCGCGAGCACGCCGAGCGAATCGAGCGCCTTCAGCGTCAGCACTGCGTTGTCCGCCCCCGCCTCGCGCACCACGCGGATGCCGTCGGCCGTTGCCTGTTGAACGTTTCGGATAGCCTCCGCCTCGCCTTCGGCCTCGCGCATCTGCTTTTCTTTCTCGGCTTCGGCGGCCAGGATGACCTGCTGTTTGTCGGCCTCGGCGGCAAGGATCTGCGCCTGCTTGTTGCCTTCGGCAATCGTAATTGCCGCCTGCTTCTCGCCCTCGGCGAGCAGCACCGCCTCGCGCTTCTCGCGCTCGGCCTTCATCTGCTTTTCCATGGCCTGCTGGATGGCGGCGGGCGGCGTGATGTTCTTCACCTCGACGCGGTTGACCTTGATGCCCCAGGCGTCGGTGGCCTCGTCGAGGATAGCGCGCATCTTCGCGTTCACCACATCGCGCGACACGAGCGTGGTGTCGAGATCCAGGTCGCCGATGATGTTGCGCAGCGTAGTAGCTGAGAGGTTCTCGATGGCGATGATGGGGTTCTCGACGCCGTAGCAGTACAGCTTCGGATCCATGATCTGGAAGAACACGACCGTGTCGATCGACATGGTCACGTTGTCCTTCGTGATGACGGGCTGCGGCGGGAAATCGAACACCTGCTCTTTGAGCGAAATGCCGCCGCGCACGCGGTCGATGAACGGCACTTTGACATGGATGCCGTTGTTCCAGGTCGTCAAATACGAGCCGAAGCGCTCGACGACCGCAGCGGTCGCCTGCGGGATGATCTTGATGCACGTGACCGAGAAGAGCACGAGCAGCACCACGAGCACTGCGACTACGATCAAAACGTTCATGAGGGTTTCCTTTCAACGATGAGCCTAATGCTCTCCCTACCTGTGATGACGACCGTCTCGCCGGCCGGTAGCACTGCGCCATCGGCGCTTTTCGCCGCCCACGTCATGCGGTTAGCGGTTTCGACGCGCCCTGCGAGCCGTTCGTTGTCAATGGTTTCGATGACGATGGCCGCCTGCCCGACCACGTCGGGCTCTTCCTTCTCGCCGCGCTTGCGGTACTTGAGAAACATCGGTCGTAGCACGATCAAGCACACGATCGACACCACGAAGAACACGACAAGCTGGACGACGAGGTCGAAGCCGAGCAGATTCGCGAGGAAAGCGATGAGAGCTCCCACAACGAACCACATGGTGATCAGGCCGAACGAGATAACCTCGACGATGCCCATCACCGCGGCGACGCCTAACCAGATAAAAGGACTCATAGCGTCTCCTTTCTTGTATGCTCCCAGTATACAATAATGTAACTACTTCTATTACATTTCTTTCGAACAAACTAAACCGTTACCGTTACGATCATCGTTTCCCCACAAATCCGCTCGCGGCACCCGGGCACATGGCAAATTCCGCTCGCGGCGCTTAAACGGCAACGCCGCAAACCTGGGCGAAGCACCGCAAACCCGGGCAGCAGTATCGCAAAACCCGCGCAACAGGACCCAGCGCCGCGAACCCGGGTGAAAGCACCGCAAAATCCGCGCCGCAGAACCGAGCACGCGCCCGCAAACCACACGGAGCGCAACCCTAACAGAGCAGTGCGCCTGACTTCGGCAGCCTACCCGACAGAGCGGTGTGCCTGCCTTCGGCGCGCAAGTTCCTTCTGCATGGCAACCGCGCTTTCGAACAACATCTCGTACTCCTGCGCCTCAAGACCTTCGGCGCGGGAAAGCTGGGCCTTGAGCGCAGCCATCGCATCCTCCATGTCTCCGAGCGCAAGCTCCTCAGCCAGAAACGACGCGAGCGCCTGCGCGCCCGAATCCTCGGTCATCGAACCCGCCGTGAGAATGTTCGCTGCAGCGGGAATGGTCGCCTGCGCCCTTGTGACAAGCTCGGGGCCTTTGGCATCGGGGTTTGCGGCCAGCGTATCGAGAATGCTATGCGCAAGCAGGCCGTGCACCTGTTCGTGCCACTGCGTCTGCGCGAGTGCATCGGCGAAGCGCAAGCCCTCCTCGGGATGGCGCACGATCAAACTCAAAAATTCCCGCTCGTAACGGCGGCGCGAAAGCTCGCTTTGAGAAAGCCCTGAGGTCTGCGGCGCACGCCGCAGGTGCGGCTGCGCTTCGGCCTCGTCGCGATCCCCCTGCGCCCGCGGCGCTTCGAGGGCCGCCAGCTGATCGAGCACGTCGTTCTCGCGCGCCCGCACCATACCCGCTATCTGAATCGCGTAATCCTTCGCTAGGATAGAATCCTTGATGGGCGCAAGCACCGAAAGTGCGTCGGCAAGAGCTGTAGCACGGCCCTCGGCCGAAGAAAGATCATGTTTTGCGATGCGGCGCTCGATACCGTATTTGAGCAGCGGCCGCGCCGAAGCCAAAAGCTCGGACAGCGCAGCGGCCCCGCGCTGTTCGACGAAGTCGGCAGGGTCGAGATTGTCGGGAAGTGTAACGGCGGCAAGCTCGATCTTCGTGCGGCCCGCTTCGGGCGTCATGGACTTGTCAATGAACCCGAGTGCCCGATCCGCAGCGCGCTGCCCCGCCTCGTCGCCGTCGAACAGGTAGATGATCCGCTGCTTCGCGTGGCGCGAAAGCGCGCGGATGTGTTGATGGGTAAGCGCGGTGCCAAGCGTTGCCACCGCATTTTTGATGCCCGCTTCGGAGAGCGCGATCACATCGGTATACCCTTCGACCACGACGGCCACGCCGCTTGACGCCATAGCCGCCTTCGCCTTGTCGAGCCCGAACAGCACCTCCGATTTATGGAACACGGGGGTTTCCTGCGAATTAAGGTACTTGGGTTGCCCGTCGCCGATGATGCGGCCGCCGAACGCGATGCACTCCCCTTGCACATCGTAGATGGGAAACATGATGCGGTTGTAGAAACGGTCTTTCAAACCGCCGCGCCGCCCGTCGGAGGATCCGTCGAGCGCGACATTCGCATCGACGAGCTCTTTATCCTTGAAGCCCTTCGCCTTGAGATGACGGACGAGCTGGCCGCCGCCCGGAGCGTACCCGAGCTCCCAGCGCTTAGGCACCTCGCCGCCGAGCCCGCGCCCGGCAAGGTAGCTTCGCGCTGACGCGGCCCCCGCCTCTTTCCCGCGCATGAGCTGCGTGTGGTAAAACGCTGCGGTTTCCTTGCATATCTCTTTGAGCCGTGCTTTGTAGCCGTGGGCTACGGCAGGTTTGCCGCTTTCGGTGATCTGCACGTTTCCCCGCTCGGCGAGTTTGCGCACGGCATCGGGAAAATCGAGGTCGTCAACCTGCATGACGAAGCTGAACACATCGCCGCCTGCGCCGCACCCGAAACAGTGCCACAGCTGAGCCGCTGGATCGATCTTGCACGACGGCGTCTTCTCGTCGTGGATGGGACAACAGCACCAGAAATCGCGCCCGCGCTGACGCACGGGAACACGGTCGCCAATGACGGAGACCACATCGTTCGCCTCTCTGACCTTGCGGATGTCTTCCTCGCTGAACCCTGCCACTGCCGATGCATTCCTTTGCCGCGATACCTGCGCCTGTATGATCCGCGCCCAGTATACCCTATCGCGCACCGCCGAGGCGTTCGCGCATCGGCGCGTTCGCCGAAATTGCCATCAGATAAGCGGCGCGGCGCTCTCGCACGTGCGCCGCACCGAAACAGACGCCGACGCGCCGCACGCAAAGCCACGCCCACGCGAGCAAGGCCCCTGAGCGCAGCGGGGTTTTACCGGCAGCCAGGCATTACCACTGAGCGGAACAGTCGCACCCCGTGCGGATCTGGCCCTTCCCGTGGGCACGCCTCCTCAGCTTATCGACGGTCCACCGCTCGAAGATGAGCGCACGGTGCGCGCGGAAGATGTCGAACGCACCTTCGAGCTCGATCCCGACGCAGGTGAACGACCCGTTGATGGAGCCGTAGAACTCCGCGGCCTTCGCGTTGAACCCGTTGTCGGCGAACACGTACACGTTCGCTCCGTGCCCGCGCCCGTGAAGCGGGATCAGAAGCTCGTTGCCGCCGCCTTCGAGGAAGATGCCTTTGTTTTCCAGCAGCACGCCCCGAAGCGCGCACTCGGGCTCGAACCGGTCGGCCCAAGGCTCTTTGTGCATCTTCGCCCACAAAGCCCAGGCGTTCTCGAAACGGCAGGCATCGTCGTCGTAAATGGCCTTGAAAAAACCCTTGTAATCCTGCGCATCGCTCAGATGCCCCGCGAACTGGGGCCACACGCCGCCCGCGATGCTCGCTACGGCCAAAAGCTCCCGATAGTCTTTCGCCTGCGCACCGTCTAAAGCCCCGATCTGCGCCTTCAATTCCTCGTAGTTCATAGCGTCCCCTTACGTCCAAAGCTGGCGAAGCGATGTCCCCCAGCCGTATCTTCTCGTCCGCGCGCGAAAACCCCGCGCGCTCGTCTGTTCGGTTTACCGGCGCGGCTTGCAGATGCGCGCCGTCGTCTTCACGAAGCGGACCTCTTCGCCCGTCTCGGCAACCGGCACTTCGATCCCGTCGGCAGAGCCCGTTTCGGGCCGCACGTCCGACTCTTCGTAGTACTCGGGCCGGTCGAACCCCACATCCGCAACCATCTGCTCGAACGCTTTGCGGTAAAACGCCGCCTGCACCGCGTTGCCGATCGCGCGCGCCCACGCCAACGTATCAGCATCCCGCAGCGATTCGGCGACAACCCCGTCAAAGACGAATACGCCTCCCGGTCGCAGCACGCGAAACACCTCGCGCACAATCATTTCGGGGCTGTAATCGAGAGCGATGCTGCTGTTCGCGAACACGAGATCGAACGAGGAGTCCGCCAAACCCGCAGAAGCGAGATCTTCCGGATAAGCATGGCGAAACTCCATGTTGTTCTCAGGCAGACCGTTTCTGCGCCATGCGTCTTCCATGAACGATTCCGCAACGGCTATCCACTCCGGGTTCGGATCGACTCCCACAACATGTCCGCGCGCCCCAACGTAGTCGGAGAGCTTCACGACGCCCTTGCCCCTCCGGCAATCGATGTCAAGGACGCGCTTGTGCTTCAGATCGCCCAAAAGAACCATCTTGCACTGGCTTGCAAACCCGTATTCCTGGGGCAGCCGCTCGTAGTGCTCCTTCAGAATCCGCTCGTCAATCGGATGGTGCGTTTCCATGGCAAACCGCCTTAGCCCGAGCCCGTTACTTGTACGACACGCGCGAATTGTTCACGAGCCACGAAAGGGCCGCTTCGCGGCGGGCGAACACGACCGCTTCGTCGCCTAGACCCTGATCTTCGAGCTGCTTGCGAATCTTGATACGCTGCTCGAGATCGTTTCCGGGCATCTGCGCCGTGATCTCGTCGTCTGAAAGCTCGATATCGAGATGCTCGGCGAGCGCATCGATCGCACAGGTGACCTTCAGTGCCTCCAAGGGCTGGCCGGGCAAAAGGTCGACCGGGTCGGGTTCTTCCACCAGACGCTTGGCAAGCTCGTCGAGCACGAGGTCGGGAAACTGCGCGTCGTCTTTCGCCATATCGGGCTTACCAAACTGCTTGGCTACGCCGTCGCGGAACTCTTCAATCGTCGTCGCAGGCGAAAAGTGCTCTTTCACGAACTCGTCGGTGAGCTCCGGTATGCGGCAGCTGAGGATCTTCTCGACGGTCACCTTCATGGTGAGCAGCGACGCTTCGCCGTCCTGCGAAAGCGGGAGCTTGATCTTCGCTTCGGCATCCTTCGTCTCGCCTGCGGCCATGCCGAGAAGCTCTTCGTCGAACGTGCGTGGCATCTCGCCTCCGCCCACATGGTAGAGGGAGTGCTCCAAAACGAAGTTCGAAGCCGGGTTGCCGTCGATGCACGCATCGACGGTCGTTACGACCGCGTGATCGCCCAAGGCGACCTCGCGGTCTTCGGCGATCTCATGGTACTCGGCCAAAGGCTCAAGCAGCTTTTCGATCTGCGCGTCGACGAGCGAGGGGGGAACCTGGGGTTTCGGCAAATCCAGTTCGATCGGGTCGTACGAGGTGAGCGTGTACTTCTTCATAGCATGTCTCCTTTTTCGTTCTTTCGTAGTCGATTTCGATGCGTTTTTCCTATAGGTCCAGATCCTCGACGCGCCGCCTGAGATCGCGTTGGCGTTCCGAGAGTATCATGTCTTCGTTGTGAGCGAAATACGATTCGCTTCCGTATTGGGCAATATAGCGTGCCGAGTGCGTGCGCGAAGTGAGCTCGGTCGTAAACACGAGCAGCTCCTGTTGGTCGCCGAATGCCTGGTCCACGAAACGAAACGCGCGGGCAAGGCGCTCTTCCACCTCGGCGGCACGGCTCTGCAAAGCTTCGGCTTTAGCCGAAAACTCTTGGGAGACGATCTCGTATGCTTCCTGCGAATCGGCGGCCCCGGCCGCGGCGAGCGCAAGCTCGGCAAGCTCTTCAAGCTCGCCCTCGGCCGTTTTCCGCCGCGCTTTCGACAGCGTGCCTGCGGCTGCCGCAAGTTCGAGCTGAGCCGTTTTGCGCCTTTCGACGTCTTCGAGCAGCGCAAGCGCATCGCCGCCTTCGCTGACGGCTTGCTTCACGCAGCGCAGATCGTCGCGCAGCGCAACCAGCACGTCGGTAGCACCCACAACGTCCGCCATATCGCCGACGACGGCATCGAGCAGAAGACCGATGAGCGAGAGGCGCTCATCGAACTGCGCACCGCGCGCCCGCTCGGCAACGTCTGCGACATCCCCGCCGTCGAGAATCTCGTCGATGCGGTAATCGTCTTTGTACTTGTTGAACAGATCGAAGTACGCGGCGAATTCGCGGGCGATCGTATCGTCTTGCACGTACTGCACGATCAGATCGTAGTCGATCGTCTTGCCCAGCTCTTCGAACACGGCCATCATGTCGGACAGATCGTCCCAGCCGCGCGCCGTGACGAACGCTTTGCCCTCAAGCGACGTTTCGACGGAGTAGAATCGGTTCTTCTTGATCTCAAGGAAGGTGAGGATGGCGGGATGCGTGCCCTTCGACAGAGCATAGGCCTTCCATGCCCCGAAATCAGGCTCGACGGCGATCTTCTTGACACGGTCGAGCGTGACGATGTCGAACTCGTGCACCGACTTGTTGTACTCGGGCGGATTGCCCGCGCACGCGATGATCCAACCCTCGGGAACCGCATGGCGGCCGAACGTTTTGAACTGCAGGAACTGGAGCATCGAGGGGTAGAGCGTCTCGGACACGCAGTTGATCTCGTCGAGAAACAGGATGCCCTGTTTGACCCCGGTGCGCTTCATGTAATCGTACACCGATGCGATGATCTCGCTCATGGTGTACTCGGATGCGGCGTACTCGACCCCGTCGTACGTTTCGTGCACGATGAACGGGAGCCCGAGCGCGCTTTGCCGCGTATGATGCGTCATCGAGTAGGACACGAGCCCCATCCCGAGCTCCTGGGCGATCTGCGCCATGATGGCCGTTTTGCCGATGCCGGGCGCACCCACGAGAAACACCGGGCGCTGCCTTGCTGTGTCCAAGAGGGCGCATCCGTGCGCATCGCGTGCCAAGTACGCTTCGATCGTATCTTTCACCTGCTGTTTCGCTTCCGCTATGTTCATCTCATGCTCCTCGCATCACTCGGGCGCCTATCGTGCGCACGTCGGTTCCCACCCTATCGATCATGTCAGTCCCCTTTCGTCTAAGATCACCTTGAGCGCCCACGGGGGTACGCTCGGATCGGAGTACCCGTCGTCGATAAACGCGAACACCGCGTCGTAAGGCGGCTTTCTGCTCGGGAAGGTGCCCTGTCCGTCGGTGAAGTACACGAGTCCCCGCAGATCGGCGAATGCCCCCCGCGCAACCAGAAGGTTCACGTACTCGAACACCGGACGGAAATCGGTACCGCCGAACCCCTTGAGCTCCATCGAATCGATGTAGAGATCGAGCTCTTCGAGCGAGGTGATCACCGTATCCTCCTGCACGCGCGCGTCGCATTGAATGATGTGGATGTTCACGCGCTCGGTGAAATTTTCGACCTGCTTCAAGATGTTGTACGTCTTGCGGATGAAAGCCTGCACGAGCTCGCCCGACACCGATTCCGACGTATCGATGGCGATCACGAAATCGTGCACCGAGCGTGCCTCGCGGTATTCGAGCGGCTCGATGAGCGGCATGTTGCCGTAGTGATCGAGCCCGTAGACGTAGTAGATGTAGTCGAACTCGTCGGGGTTGACGCGCATGCGCTCGTGCAGCGTCGCGAACCGTTCGAGAAACCGGGCATAGTCGTAGGTTTCTCGGTTGACCGCCTCGAGCGCCGCAGCAAAGGATCCCGCACCCGCGCCTTGGCGCACGAGATGCGCCTCGAGTTCTATCTGGATACGGCGGCTGATATCCTCCCACGCATCCATGGCGTCCTTGTCCACCTGCCGCTCGTCGCGCGGCGCTTCGGCGCTCTCGCCCGTCTCTCCGCTTTCGCAGGCTTCCTCGTCCGCCTCGTCGCGATCGGCTCCCGTTTCCCCGGCTCCATCCTGTGCATCGGACGACGCATCGCCCTCGTCGCCTCCGCCCGAGGGAGCCTCGCCCGCATCGAGCGCATCGTCGAGCGATTCGCTTCCCGATGTTTCGGGCAGCGCTCCGCCCTCGCGCTCCTCGGGAACCTGACGGGCCGCGCCCCGTGCGCCCTGCGAAGATCCCCCCTCGCCCTCGCCGTACCACAGACCGTGCGTATCGCGGAAGAACAAGGGAGAAAGCGAGCGAAGATCGATCTGGTTTCCCTCGTTGGCGAAGAAATGGTACAGGCGCTCGGCCGTGACTACGCCGTCGAGCTGGGCGCGAATGACCTTGAGCGATTCTTTGGCCCGCCTGTCCATGTTGCAGGGAAACGCTTCGCCCACCAGATCGAGCAAAAGCGTCTCGATGGCTATGTCGCAGGCGACGTCCCAAGGCGTGCGGAGCACTGAGTACAGCATGAAGGGATGGCGGAATATGCAGTGGAACAGGCAATGTATGACATCGCGCACCACTTCGTTCGGAGAAAGCTTGAAGCGCGCCACCACGTACTCGGGGTCGAAGTACAGCTTCACGCCGTCGCTCGCGATGCCGTATATCTCGAAGCTCGGCTGAAGCGGCATGCGCCACAGGGCCCGGTCGAGGAAGCGGAACCGCACCGCGAGCGAGGTGCGCGCCTCTTCGAGGATGTCGAGGGCCACCGGCAGGCAGCGCTCGTAGCGCTCGCGCTTTTCGGCCATGCGCTTCTCGGAAGCAAGGCCCACCGCGGGCGCTGGTGCGCCCTGAGCCCTCTTCAGCTCCCGCTCCTGCAAAACCACGTCGCCTTCTGCAATGGGTGTCAGATCTTTCATATGCGCTACAAGCTGAAATCCACGCCCGTGCTCGGCATAAAGCGGTGCTTGAGCTCGAGCAAACAGGCGGTAGCTTGCGTCCTCCCTTCGTGCGACGATGCGTCCAGTTCCGCCTCGACGGCAGAAGCGTCGAGCAAGCCGTGTGCGCTCAACCACGCAAGCGCCTGAATATCGCCTTTATCAGCGAACACACGGCAGGCTTGGCGGGGTTTTCGCGCAAATATGTTGCAGTATATCTCGCGCATGTGCTCGGACAGGCGTATCGGGTTCATAAGCCGCCCCAGCGCAGCAGGCGCGAACTGGCCCATATCGGATGTATGGCTTACCCACGAGTCGTAGTACTCGAAGTCGAAAACGGTTCCCGCCGGACCCGCTTCGAACAGATACGACGGCGAGCGGTATCTCGCCGACAGGTCGGGCACGAAGAAGTCCGCCGACTCGCAGCCGTCGATCGGCTCGGGAAACCGCACATGCACCAAAGGGATGGTGCGCGCGGTGGAAAACGCGCCTGCGCAGATGCTGTGCAGGTGTCCGTGCACGTACAACTCGTCGATGCCGTCGGCACCGCAGAACGCGAGGTTGGCGATGTGCGTCACGCGCTCGGGAATCCGCACCACGGCATCGGGTCCGACGTAGAGGATGCACGCATCCCCCGAAAGCCTGCCGCCGCCGCGGCGGCACAGAAGGCCGTTTTCCACGTAGAACTCCGGGTTTTCTGGATCGAGGTCGAGCGATGCAAGCGGGCTTCTCGGCATAAGCTGGTTTCCGCCTTGGACCAGAAGGGCGTCGTCTCCGATGAACCGTACGTTCTTCGACAGCCGAAGCGTTGCAAGCGACGTATCGAGAAACGCTCCCTCACCGATGCGCTCGAGGCTTTCGGGGAGCTCGACGCGCACAAGATGGCGATCTCCCCTAAACGCCTCGCGGCCTATCGACACGACTCCCTCGCACACGACGACCTCGCGTACCTTCGCATGGCGCTTGAAGGCCCCGTCGGCGATCATGCGGGTGCCGTTGCGCACGCGGTAGTGTTCGACCTGCCCGATCAGCTCGACGAACGTGTCTTCCCGGTACAGACCGCCCGCATCGTCGAGAGAGAGCCGGCCGTTTTCGTGTGCGATGCGAAGCGCCCCCTCGCCCACCCGAGCCTGAGCCGGCGTATGGTCGAAAGCGCGATGTCCCAGCTCTTCAAGCGTATGGGGCAAACATGCGGCAAGAAGGCCCGTGAACGCGAACGCCTCCGTTCCGATACCCTTCAACCCGCTCGGCAGATCTGCGGAAAGGAGCTTCGCGCAGTGGAAGAACGCCTTTTCTCCAATCGACACCAGGGCTGCAGGAAACCGTACCTCGGTCAGACCCGTTTTCGCGAACGCCATTCTGCCGATGCGCTCAAGCGATCGCGGCAGCACGATCGTGTCGAGCTTCGCGTGAGAATCGAAAGCGTGCTCGGCGATAGCCGTACAGCATTCGGGAACCGCGTAGGACCCGCACGAAACGACGAGGCGATAGAAGAGGCTCCCGTCCTTCGAAACGAGTGCTTTGCCGTCGGTGGCGAAGCACTCGTTTTCGGCATCGACGCGTATGCGCTTGAGATGCGGCAGGCTCGACGGCAGCGCGTCGAGCGTTCGCACCCGGGGGCCGAACGCGATGCATTCGACCGGCGCCTCGGAAAACGAGTTGCCTTCGAGGTGCACCGAAGGATGGGAGAGCTCGACTTCGGCGAGCGAGGAGCACCCGAGAAACATCGTCGGGTTCACTTCGCTTAGCGAGGCCGAAAGCCGCACGCGTTTGAGGTTTTCACAGCCGTCGAACACGTGGTTGCCCGCATGTTCGATCGAATCGGGCATCGAGACGGCCTCGATTTCCCCGTGGCCTCGGAACAGGTTCGTCGCAAGCGATACGACTTCGACGCCGTCGAGGCGCGCCGGGATGTCGACGCACGGAGTATCACCCTCGTAGGAAAGCAGGCGCACGCCGCCCGAGCGTGCCGTACGGTAGCGGTACGCGCCCGCGCAGCGCTCCGGTCCTAGCTCTTCGCCGCGCACGGGTCGCGGCGACACCGAATATCCTTTCGAGACGAGCTTCTCTGCTGGGGAGCGGCGGATGCCGTGGTCGAACGCGAGCGGCACGCAGTCCTCGTCGGCGCCCTTCGCATCCAGACCCCAGGGCCTGCGTCCGGCGAATTCCCGCGCCAGATCGTCGTGCGCCGATGCGCCGCCATCCGAGGAGCTTTTCTCAAAATGATATTCTTTACCAGCTTGTATCACCGTAATATCCTATAATGTCGTTTAACGATAAAACCGTTTGACGTACTGCATATTCCTTACCAGCGTACGGGGGTTCTCATGGACAACGCTGCAGGTACCATGAATTCTGATTACGTGGAAGACCTCCAGTTGATCAGATCCATACGAGAAGACGATTCTTTCTGGGATTGCATCTTCGATGCGAAGCTCGATTTCCTCAACAACGGCACCGACCCGCGCCTCCACAGCTGCGTGCGGCCCGAGATCGCCGAGTCATGGATCCGCTCGTATAACAGCGGCCTTAAAGCCGACGATGCGAACCTCGGCGAGCACATCACCGAAGAAGACCTCGAGCGCTCGCTTTCCGACCATGCCGAGATCGTGCAAACGGCCCGATCGCTCATCAGGAACATCGAATCGCTCAACTTGCAGAACGACTACATCTTCGAGCTGCTCGACGCGAGCGGCATCGCGCTCGTGCAGGTGGGAAATCTCGAACAGCACCAGTTCGTCGGCCCGAACTACCGCTGCGACGAGGCAAACGTCGGCACGAACGCGCACAGCCTGTGCATGCGCCACAAAAAACCGTTCGTCGTCGTCGGTCCCGAGCACTACTGCTTCGGCCTGCAAGGCCTCATAGCGTGCGCAGCACCGGTCATCGACCAGTTCGACACGGGCGTCGCCGCGATCACGCTCACCCAGTCGATTCCCGAAGGGCCCCTCTCGTCGTCCGACGAGAAGATCCTCGTCCACGCGATGAGCCTCGCTTCTTCGATCGCCATCGCCTTAAGCGACCAGCTGCGCCTCAACCAATACGATGCGAAACTCGCCGAAACCGAGCAGAAGTACAGCGAAGCGTCGCTTGAGGCCCAGCGGTTCGAGAGCATTTCGCGCACCGTCATCAACACGGTGAAAGACGGTATTCTGATCTGCAACACCGAGGGTTTTATAACCCTTGCCACACCTGAGGCCGCCCACCTGTTCAAGGTACCGCCCGAAGACCTGCTCGGCACCGACGCGCGATCCCTCGTTGGGGACGGTCGGTCGTTCAGGGAGATCGTCGAGCAAGGGGGCTCGACCACAGCCATCATCGGCGACGAGCTGCACGATACGAAGATCTCGCAAATATCGGGCTCCGAGAACGATCTCGAAGGCTACATCATATCGCTGAAGGAAACCAAGCGCGCGACGCTCGGGGCTTCGCGCGGCAAAGTCGGCGACGCTGCGGAAATCCAGTTCAAGGACATTCTTGGGGAGAGCGAGCAGATCACCAAGGCGAAAACGCTCGCTTCGCGCTTCGCCCGATCGAGCGAGAACATCCTGCTCGTCGGAGAAAGCGGTACGGGAAAGGAGCTGTTCGCCCAGGCCATCCATAACCAGGCGTGTCCGAACGGTCCGTTCATGTCTATCAACTGTGCAGCCATTCCGCCGCGCCTCATCGAAAGCGAGCTGTTCGGATACGAGAGCGGCAGCTTCACCGGCGCGGAAAAAGGAGGCAAGCCCGGCAAGATCGAGCTCGCCGAAGGCGGCACCCTTTTTCTGGACGAAATCGGCGACATGCCCCTCGAACTCCAGGCAACGCTTTTGCGCGTACTCGAGAACAAGCGCGTCATCCGCGTGGGCGGTAAATCGTACAAGCAGATCGATTTCCGCCTCATCGCCGCAACGAACCAGAACCTCCCCTTGCTCGTAAGCGAGCATCGGTTCCGCGAAGACCTCCTCTACCGCATCTCGGTGCTCACCGTCAACCTTCCGCCCCTGCGCGAACGCGGCAACGACGCACTCTACTTCGCCCGATTCTTCCTCAACGAATGCCAAGTAAGAACCGGCAACGGCAAGGTCGCCCTTTCCGACGACGCCGAGCACTTCGTGCGCACCTACTCGTGGCCGGGCAACGTGCGCCAACTCAAGCACGCCATATACTCGGCGTATTACACGTGCGAAAACGGAATCATTACCATCGACGACTTCCCGCTCTACATCGCGCAGAACGGCAGCTATCACGCACCGGCAGACAAGGCGTTGAACCCCCCCCCGACACCCGATGCGGCATCTTCCCCAGAATCGTCTTCATCTGTCAAGGTACACGATTCTCATCCGTCCGCCCCGTCCGTGCCTGCCAGTGCCGGCCAGAGCACGACGTTGCCGACGCTTTCGCTCGGCGAACTCGAGCGCATCGCCATCGACGAGGCGATCAAGCAAGCCGGCGGCAACATTGCGGCAGCGGCTGGCATTCTCAACATCAGCAAGGCGACGCTGTACCGCAAACTCAAAGATTCGTAAGCGCCGTGCGCAGCATCGCGAGCGTATAAAGAAAAAAGGGCTGGGACAAGCGGTATCCACTTCCCAGCCCGATCAGTCAATACGGCACGGTACTGCATCCGCCGCCCTGTGGTATCCGAAAACCAACCGCGGCTCGCTTTGCATGCGCTCGTCAATCGCTCAGAACACGTGTCCGCATTTCTTGCAGACAGTCCGCGTACTCAACGCGTAGCTGCCGCATTCCGGACACACCTTCGTTCGACCCCTTTCGACGCATTCGTTGCACAGCGGCCTTTCGAACGGCGTGCAGAAGAAGCAGGATTTCTTCACCTCGGTGTTGAGGTGAGTAACCGCCTTTTCTTCATCATGAGCTACTGGCGCCCCGCACTTCTTACAGGTTTCCCGCTCGTAGGGGTTGTACCACCCGCATTCGGGACACTCGATGGGAAACTTGTATTCGGCTTTCTTGTGGCAACGACGACACCACGGGCTGCATGTCCTGCAGTTAGGCATGAGCGTTTCGCCTCATTCTGAAACAGGCGCTGTATGCCGTCGGGCTCAGCGTGCTTACTTCGTCGGAGGTTTCGGGGCGCCGGGCGCTTTTGGGGCCGACGGTGCTCCTCCGGGAGCCTTCGGGGCGTTGTCGAGGCCCTGCGGCGTAAGGGAAATCTCCTTGGGTTTGCCCGAGGGGGGCGCTACGGCCTCGTCGGCGGCTTTACGCGACTCGTTCAAGTCCGCTCCGCACTTCTGGCACGTCTCGTTCGTGGGCTTGTTGAACGCGCCGCACTCGAGGCATTTGACAATGGTAACGGTATTAGCCGGTCTGTAACACATCTCAATCTCCTTATGCACAGTCGAGGTCGGTGCCCCGCGGCGATACGGGGCACCGACGAACGATCAGGTTTACTGCTCAGGTACGTACACCCAACTACGGGGCATATCCTTGGCCATCTCGGCCAACTGGTCAACCGTACCATACTTCATGCAAGCCGCCTGGCAGTGATGCACGCACGTCGGAAGCTTGCCGGCAGCCGTACGATCGGCGCACAGATCGCACAGCGACGTCATAACGGGCAGATAGTTGTACTCGAACTTACCGTTGGGCATCAAGCGCGGGCCATCTTCGAACAAGACGATGCCGTTGGCCTCGCCCGCTTGCCAGCCATGCTCGACCTTGCAGGCCATTTCGCAGGAGTGGCAGCCGGTGCACCACTGGTAGTCGATCAAAAGTCCGTATTTCTCCGCCATCTTAGAAACCTCCCTTGCGGGTCACGATCTCGCTCGGCGAGCAATCGTTCTCCTCCGTGACCGGATATATCTTGCAGATCTGGTTGGCGTACGGAGCACCGTAGAGCGTGGGTCCGGTTACGCCCTGAACCGTCAGGTTGTTAATGTTGGAATCGAACACACCGAACAGGTTGGGCTCTGCGCCGTCCGTCTCGGGGAACCACCAGCCGTGCTCGGAGCGCACGGTGTCGGGCTTGAGAGAGGCGTTGAAGCGCACGCGCTGCTTGCACTTGCCGCGCATGTTCTCAACCCAGATCCAATCCCCCTCGCAGACGCCGATCTTGGCGGCGGTATCGGGATGCAGATCGGTCAGCGGATCGGGATGCGACTCGCGCAGACGCGGAACCTGACGCTCTTCCGAGTGGAAGTACTCCCACGTACGGGCACCGGTGGTGAGCACGTAGGGATACTCGGCGAACAAATCGGGCGTAGAGATCGGGCTCTCTGGCGGCTCCTCGTAGTACGGCAGCGGATCGAAGCCCCACGCGTCGAACAGGGTGTTGTACAGCTCGCACTTGCCGGTATTCGTGTTGAATCCGGGCTGTCCGTCGTCGCGCAGCCAGCCGAGTTCGTGCTTGCGGTACGCCCAGTCGTCCGGCCAGTCGATGACCTTCTCGGTCAGATCGAGGAACGTCTGGTCGGTCTTGTGCGGCCAACCGGCATGGAAGCGGTTGCCCGACTGGATCCACCACGTCATGAGCTCGACGTCGGTCTCCCACGGGAACAGTCTGGGATTGAGGCGCTTGCCCAGCTCGAGGATGATCTGCTCGTCGGACTTGGCCTCGTAGTAATCGGCGACCTTGACGATGGAGCGCAGCGGCCACCACCACACGCGGGCAGAGTTACGCTCGCAGCTCATGCCGCAGGGCAGCACGATGTCGGCGCAGGCAACGGCCGTGGGGGTCATGAACACGTCAACGACCACGTTGTAGTCGACCGAGCGCATGGCGCGGTACACGCGGGGGGCGTCGGCGGCCATGTTGGCGATCGGGTTCGTGGACTGGATGAACAGCATGCGGATCGGATACGGCTCGCCGGTCTCGATGGCCTCGAGGACCGTGTCGCCGTTGGCCGTCGGGTCGAAGCCGAGGGCGTGCAGAGGCGAGGTGTCGACGCCGAGCATCTTGCCGAGCATCTCGTCGGAGAGGTTCCACATGCCGCAGCCGTAGGAGTCGGGGATGTCGTAAGCGCAACGCGGGATCATCATGCCGCCGGGCACGTCGATGTCGCCGCAGATGGCACCGAGGGACAGCAGAGCCTGAGCCAGCGGGATGCCGCAGACGGTCTGGTCGACTTTGAGACCCCACTGGATGGTGGAGGGGTTGCCGCTTGCGTAGGCACGGGCGGCGGCGCGGATGGCCTCAGCGTCAATGCCGGCGATTTCGGCAGCGCGCTCGGGGCTGTACTCCTTGCAGCGCTCGGCAAGCTCGTCGAAGCCGTAGCACCAGTTCTCAACGAAGTCATGATCGTAGAGGTCTTCTTCGATGATAACGCCGAGCATGGCGATGACAACCGCAGCGTCGGTGCCGGGACGAACCTGCAGCCAGTGCTCTGCCTTGGAGGCGAGCCAGGTGCACGAGGGGTCGAGCACGATGAGCTTCGTGCCGCCTTCCTTCATGACGTCGACGATCCAGTGGCCGAAGAAGCCGTCGCCGTTGGAGACAAGCGCGTTGTTGCCGCAGATGAGCATGTAGTCGGGGAACACGTACTCGGGATCGGCGAAGCGCTTCTCGAGGTGCTGCGAGCAGTCGGCTACGAAGAAGTCGCCCATGAAGCAGTGGCCGATAGTGGTACGGGGCAGGTAGCAGGCGTCGCCGGAGAGGAAGCCGAGCACGAAGTTCGGGCTGCCGAAGGCGGCGTAGCTCAGATACGGGGTCTGCCAGCAGATGTTACGGCCGGTACCCTGCATGGAGACGATGCTCTCGGGGCCGTACTCGTCCCAGATCGCGCGGACATGCTCGGCGATGTCGTCGTACGCCTCGTCCCACGTGATGCGCTCCCACTTGTTCTCGCCACGCTCGCCGACGCGCTTCAGGGGGTACTTCAAGCGGTCCGGATGATAGAACGTCTCAACGACGTCCAGGCAGCGCATGCAAAGGCGGCCCTGGTTGTACGGCGAAAGCGGATCGCCTTCGATTTTCTCGACTTTGCCGTCTTTGGTGTAGTACAGAACGGAACAACCGTTATGGCAACCGGGGGCAGTCCACATGTTCGTACGCGTGACCGTGTACTCGCCTTCCTGCCATTGCCAATCGGTTTTGTAGACGTCTTTGTTGACGCCTTCGAGTTCATTGGTAAGCATAACTTGCTATCCCTCTCTCTCTGATTCTCCTCGTCTGGCGGATCTACACTTCTCCGTCTTTCAACGTCGGACGACGAGGCTTCGTCCAATCGCGCCCCGAAGCATCCTGTGCCTTCTGCTCCCATGCCTCTTTGTTCTTGTCGGGATCGGCCAGGTGCTGCGTCTTGCGCTTCTCCTGGAAGTCCTTGTCCAAATCCAGCCTCTTCTTCTCTGCCATGTACATGCCCTCCTTCCGACTTTCTTCTGCCATGCCTGCAGCATGGCCTTAACCGTGAATTGAATGCGCCCCCGCGGCTTTCCCACCGCACGCACACTCTGCTATAGGTAGTTGCATGCACCGTGCCAACAGGGGCTAAACTAACTGAAAATTTCTTATTTTCCCTGTTCAAACGCTTGTGATTAATTTTTTAACCGCAAAGCGTCCGCACGCGTATGCCGTCCGTCGCACGCGCTTTCTCAATTTGCTTCTCGCATGCCGCGACCACGGCGCGAAGCTGCTCGCATATTGAGACGATCGCGTATCCTTGCTCGTTTTGAGAATCCATTCGGCCACGCGCAGTCGTATCGCGCGTGCTTTGCAAGGAAGCAAAACAGGAAGCGGACACGGCGCTGAGCACGTGTCCGCTTCCTTGCTTGGAACCCGGCGCCTCCGCGTAAGCACGCTCTGAAGACGCTGAGGTGTCGCTGGGCACCCTATGAGAGCGCAGGTGCAACAGATTCTTCTTGAGCCGGTTCGTCATCGGCACTGTAGAGCTTGGTGAACAGCAGCACCACGGCACCGAGCGCGCAGGAGGCGAAGATGGCGAGTGCGCCCACATGCCAGCCTGCAGCTTCCACGATGGCTCCGATGATCGGGGGGCCGAGCAGGATACCCACGTTGAACCCGATCGATACGACGCCCAGAGCAACGCCTGCAAGCTCTGGTTTTTTGACCGTCTGGGCCGCCATGGTCCACAGCACGCACGGAAAACCCGCATCGACGAATCCGTAAATGATCACGAATCCGATGAGCAAGCTCGGATTGTCCATGAACATGCCGAACACCGATGCCGCACCGTAGGCCACGAGCATGACCACGCCGAATATTTTGCGGTTCTTGACGCGGTTGAGCAGCGCACCGATGATGACCGCCGCTACGACGCCGAATATGGAGAAGTAGCCGACCCACATGTTGGCCTCGCCCTCAGACCAGCTGAACGTTTGAGCCCAGCACGTGGCTATCCAGTTGACGAAGCCGAAGCAGCCGATGCAGAACAGCATCGTCGCCAACGCAAGCACCCACGCCGACGGGGATTTGATGCCCTCGGCAATGGACACGTTCTCGCTTTCCACATCCGCGTAGCTGTCTTCGGGCCGCGGACTCTTCACGCAGACAACGTAGAACACGAGCGCGACAACGCACGCAACGAGCCCGAACCACCACACGCCTTGCCATCCGAAGTTCGCGGTGAGAACGGCACCCAAGAAGAACATGACGGCCTGCGCACCCATCTGGTACGCTGCCCAAATGCTCATGGGCAAGCCGCGCTTCGCCTCGGGAAACCACATCGCGATGAGCGATGGCCCGATGACCGACATCAGCCCGACGCCCATGCCCTCGATGACGCGGCTCGCCATGAGGACCGCGACGCTGCCCCCGGAGAGAATGCCGATGAGGGAGCCGCCGACGGCGCACGCAAGCGCGATGATGCCGCCTTTTTTCGGTCCGACCTTGTTGAGTATGACGGCTGCCGGAATCGCGATCACGATACCCACCAAGGAAAAGAGCGAACTCAGCCAACCGGCCGTAGCCATGTCGATGCTGAACGCTTCCATCAAGGTGGTCATGCTGGGTGCAACTTTGTTCTGCACGAGCGCCAGGGAGACTCCTGCGAAGATGGTCGCAAAAGCGACGATCCAGGCTCGTTTCGTTTTCATAAAACCCAATCCTTCCGATTACTGATACGCTTGCTCACTATACTGTGCTAGCTGTTCGCCTTCTCCGCACGCGAGGTCGCCTTGCTCGAATCGTGATCGTACGTCTTCACGAATATGAACAGGATCGCTCCGACGATGGAGGCGATAGCCAAAGGAACGGTAGCGGCTTCCCATCCGTGGAACTCGATGAAGTAGCCGGTTACCGGGGGGCCAAGCAGCGTGCCGACGTTCAATCCCACGTTCAGGATGCCGATGGCGGTGCCGGAGTATTCAGGCTTCTTCGCCGTCGAAGCGATCAACGTCCAGTACACGGTCGGGATGGAGCCCTCGAGGAACGGATACAGGATGATGAACGGGATCAGCAAGCCGGGCTCGTTCATCCTGAAGCAGAAGAACAGGATGAACGTGTACAGCGCGAAGCCGACCACGCCGACGAAGCGGCGGTTGTTGATCTTAATATGGTTCAGGAACCAGCCGATCAGGATGACCACGGGGATCTCGATGGCGTACATGATGGAAACCCACCAGTTTGACTGGTTCATGTCGCCACCGAAGAACGTCTGCGCCCAGTACAGCGAGATGTAGGTGGCAAAGCCGAAGCAGCAGAACGTGAAGATGGTGCCGGCGAGCGTGAGGATCCAGGTCGAAGCCGATTTGAAGCCGTCGCCGAATTTGAATTCTTCCTCATCTTCGCCCTCTGCGTAGTTCGGGGTGCCCTCGGGCGGCGCGTCGACCTTCCACATGTACAGGACAAGCACGACGACGCAGAACGCGACGCAGAACCACCATACGCCCTGCCAGCCAAACGCCGTGGTGAGACCGCCCGCGATGAAGAACAGAAGCGTTTGCGAGCACATCATCCACGAGCCCCACAGGCCCATGGGCAGACCGCGCTTCTCGGCAGGGAACCACATCGCGATGACCGCAGGACCGACGACGGCGATCATGCCGACGCCGACGCCTTCGAGCACGCGGGTTGCCATGAGCACGGACAGGTCGGTCGCGAACGCGCCGATGATGCCGCCGACGGCCGCGCATGCAAGCGATATGGCGCCGATCTTCTTCGGGCCGAGCTTGCGCATGAGCATGGAAGCGGGAATGGCGGTGACCATGCCCATAATGGTGAATATCGACGTGAGCCATCCCGCATCCGTCTCGCCGATATTGAAGTACAGCATGATGACATCGAGGCACGGTGGGGTCTTGTTTTGGACATTGGCGAGTGCGAAGCCGCCGAAGAACGCGATGATCACGACGACCCATGCGGCCGCCGTCTTCTGTTTTTTAGTCAATCCGATTCCTCCTTATTCCGGCAATACCCGTCTATGCATGAAACCGGTTTCGAAGCGCACTCGACTTGAGCGGACACAGGGATAGCAGCCCACGATCCCCCGCGAAGCTGCGCGCCCCCTCACTCGGCTGATCCCTTTTCAGCCGAACCGAAAAACGCCTTGTACCCATCAATGCAAAAACCGTGCCACTTTTTGACGCGGAGGAAAAAGCAGGTCAGTTGAGCGCACAGTTGAGCGCACGGTCGCCGAAGCCGCGCCGCACTCGTCGCGATATGAGAATGTATGAGATTAGTACCAAAATAAGACGGGATATACTCGCCCGATGAGGCACCCTAGCTGCGCCGACGCGCCGATCGGGCGGGAAAACCCAGCTCGTCGCGGTACTTGTTAACCGTTCTGCGCGACACCGCAACGCCGTCTTTGGCCAGCAGCTCCGAGATGGCCTGATCGCTCAGGGGATTCGACGGATCTTCCTTTGCGATGAGCTCGCTGATGCGGTGCTTCACGCTCACCGACGACACTACGCGATCGGCCGCCTGGTAGGCCGACGAGTGGAAGAAGAACCTCAGCTCGAACACGCCGCGCGGGGTCTGCATGTAGTTGTCGCTCGCCACGCGACTCACTGTCGATTCGGAAACGCCTGTGGCCTCGGCGACCTGAGCCATGGTAAGGGGTCTCAGGCAATCGTAGCCCTTCTCGAAGAACTCGATCTGCATCTGCACGATGCAGCAGGCGATCTTGTACAGCGTCGCGTGCCTGAACGCGACGCCGTTGATGAGGCCTTCGGCTTCTTTGAGCTTCTCGTTGAGGTAGGTCTGGGTTTCGCGCTCTTTCGTGCTCGACGCAAGCGCGCGATACGTGGGGTTGATCTTCATGTGGGGCAGATAGAAATCCTGGAGGCTCACCGTGTACTCGCCGCCCGGAAGCAGTTCCACGACCACTTCCGGCCAAACGGGGCGCGAAGGGCTGCCGAACTGGCTCGCGGGGCGGGGGTTGCAGGTGCGGATGACATCGAGCGCATCGTTGAGCTCGGCAAGCGTGATGCCCATCGTGTTGGCAATGGAAGCCGGGGTGCGCGTCTCGAAATCGGAAAGGTAGTTTTTGATCAGACGCTCGAGCGTCGCGGTCAAATCGCCGTTTTTCCTCAACTGCAGCTCGAGGCACTCGGCAAGGTTGCGCGCGCCGACGCCGGTCGGCTCGAACTGCTGGATGAGCGCAAGCACCGAAGCAACGTCGCAGGCGGGTACGCCGAGCGCTTCCGCAGCTTGCTCGATTGAAACTTGCAGATACCCGTTTCCATCGACGTTGCCGATAAGGTACGAACCGATGACCGTTGTGCGTTCGCAATCCGACTGCATGCGCAGCTGGTCGATGAGATGCTCGTCAAGCGAATCCCCCACCGTGAGGTACCGGTCGAACGAGAACTGGCGCTGCGACATATCGCCGCGCTCCCGGTCGAAGTTCTCAGGGCTGCCGTGCCCGCGCTTCTCGAAAAGCGCGTCGGCGCTCACATCCTGCTCGTAGCGCTCGGGAACCATCGGGTGACGCGGCTCGATCCAATCGTCCTCGTCGAAAAACGGATTCTCCTCGACGCACTTACGCGCGTATTCGCTCAATTCGGATGCGGACATGCGCAAAATGGCAATGCCCTGCTTCAGTTCGGTCGTAAGGTGCAAATGCTGCTGGAGCGAGAGGTCGGATCGTTGGTCAAGCTTCATACTGACATACCTCTTTTTCTCAAGGCGGGTAAACGCAAGCCGGAACAGGCGTTTCGGTGCGCCTTTTCAATGGTACCACGAGAATGCGGCGCGACGGCACCCGCGAAACGCAACAAACCGCGATACCGCAGAGTGTCAGGGCGCACCGCATTGCAGACGCGGAAAGACGGTGCATCCGCAATGCGATACAATAGCGGCGAACAACACGCACGGCAACCTGCACCCGGACACTCGCTGAGGAGCACACGATTTATGGAATCCAAAAAAACCGCTTCGGATGAGGCGGCACGTACCCGAAGCACCATCCCTTACCTTTCGCTCGATCCGCACATCGCCGATGCGATCCGCGAGGATCGGGAAAGCGGCGCACGCAACCCGTACCGCTTCGATGATGGAAACGTGATGCGCCGCCTCGGCAACGACCACGACGAAGCCACGCTCACGCGCCCTGCGTTCGGACGCGACATCGAGAAGATCATCAACGTCCCCGCGTACAACCGCTACGCCGACAAGACCCAGGTGTTCTCGTTCATACAAAACGACGACATCTCGCGGCGCGGCTTGCACGTCCAGCTCGTAAGCCGCATCGCCCGCAACATCGGCGGCATACTCGGACTCAACATCGACCTCATCGAAGCCATCGCACTCGGCCACGATGTGGGGCATACCCCGTTCGGCCATGCGGGCGAGAAATTCCTGAATGAGCTCTACCGCGGCAACACCGGGCGCTTTTTCAACCACAACGTGCACTCGGTGCGCGTGCTCGACAAGCTCTTCCGCCGCAACATCAGCCTGCAAACGCTCGACGGCGTGCTGTGCCACAACGGCGAATTTGCCCAGCAGGTACTTGTCATGGGCGAACTTTCGAATTTCGACGACTTCGATGCAACCGTCGAGCGCTGCTACGTCGACGAGTCGACGATCAAGACACTCAGGCCCTCGACGCTCGAAGGCTGCGTCGTGCGCGTGAGCGATATGATCGCGTACGTGGGCAAAGACCGCCAGGACGCCATCGATATGGGCGTGCTCGGATCGCTCTCGTCGTTCGACTCAGACGTAATCGGACGGGGAAATGCCCAGATCATCAATAACCTCACCGTCGATATCGTCAACAACAGCTACGGAACCGATCGCATCGCCATGAGCAAGGCGGTGTTCGACGACCTCAAGCGCGCGAAGCGGCAGAACTACGAGCAGATTTACTACAACGAGGGCGTGATTTCCGGATACGGCAACATCGTCGGCGAGATGTTCTCCGAAATGTACGAGCGGCTGCTATCCGACCTGCTTGCGCACAACGAGGAGTCACCCATATTCAAGCACCACATCGCAAACCTCGTAACAAAATCGCGCACGGTGCGCGCCGAGGAGTACCTTGAGGAAGAACCGAACCAGATCGTCGTCGATTACATGGCGTCGATGACCGACAGCTACTTCACGACGCTCTACGCGTTCCTCTTCCCGAAAAGCGACAAGCACATCATCACGCAAGACTATTGCGCCGATCTGAGAAAGTAAGGCAGCCCATGAAACTGCTCATCGCATCCGATCTGCACGGCTCGGCCCGTTTCTGCAGCGAGCTCGTCTGCCGTATCGACGCAGAAGAACCCGACCGCATCCTTCTGCTCGGCGACCTTCTGTACCACGGCCCGCGCAACGCCCTGCCCGAAGGCTACGATCCGATGGCCGTAGCCGAGATGCTGAACGCGCTCAAAGAGCGCATCATCGCCGTTCGCGGAAACTGTGATGCCGAGGTGGATCAGATGGTGCTCGAGTTTCCCTGCGGGGGCGACTACATCGAGCTGATCGACCGGGGGCGCACGCTGTTCGCAACCCACGGGCACCTCTTCGATGCCGACGAACTTCCCTACCTTGCGCCCGGCAGCGCCTTCATCTCGGGACACACGCACGTAAAGCTGCTTGAAGAGCAAAGCGGCATCCTGCTCGTGAACCCCGGCAGCATCTCGATCCCGAAGGACGGATCGGCGAGCTACGCAGTCTATAAGGACGGTGCGTTCGCCCTCAAGGGGCTCGACGGGACAACGCTTGCCGAGAGAGCGCTTCCACCCGCCCGGTAAGAAGGTCGGCGCCCGGGCAAAAGCCTCGACCGGCGGATCGGGCGGGCGCATGCGCCGCACTGCGGGCCATGTAAAGCGCAACCGTGTCGACTCCGCCGCGCCGTGCGACAGCAGGCCGGCGCCCGACCGTGCACCCAGCCCGAACCGCCCCGCAATGGGGCGCAACTATTAGATGAACCAAGAACGTATCCCCTGCTTGGGTGGTAGCATGTGCGGTTGCACACCATCATCTAGCAAGGAGGACAAAGCATGGAAGCATCTTCCATCAAGAAGTACGCCGCCGAAGCGTTCGGCACCTGCGTGCTCACCCTGTTCGGCTGCGGAAGCGCTGCTGTTGCGGGGGCGGTGCTCGGCACGCTCGGCATCGCATTCGCGTTCGGACTGTCGATCATCGCCATGGCGTTCGTCATCGGAAACGTTTCGGGTTGCCACATCAACCCCGCCGTATCCTTCGGTCTGTTCCTCGACAAGCGCTTGTCGGGCAAAGACCTCGCAGGATACTGGATCGCGCAATTCATCGGCGGCATCGTCGGCGCGGGCATCCTCTACTTCATCATCTCGAGCAGCACCGCCCTCGGCGGCGTTGCGGCAACAGGGCTCGGCTGCGACGGCTACGGCGCCGCTTCATCGGTGGGCCTCGGCCTTGCGGGCGCGCTCGTGGTCGAAGTCATCCTCACCTGCATCTTCGTGCTTTCGGTGCTCGGTTCTACGGCCAACGAGAAGACCGCGCCGTACGCGGGCATTATCATCGGCCTCACGCTTACGTTCGTGCACATCATGGGCATCCCGCTGACCGGCACCTCGGTCAATCCCGCCCGCAGCTTCGGTCCGGCGCTCTTCATGGCGCCGATCGACGCCACAGCCATCTCGCAGGTGTGGGTATTCATCGCAGCCCCGCTCGTCGGTGCCGCATTGGCTGCCCTCATCTGGAGGTTCTTCAAGTCGGCGAAGTAAGCGCCTGCTCGTTTGTCGCTTCAAAGGCGCATCGTGCGCATGTGCCTCCCGCAGCAAGCAAACGGATCCAAGCGAAAACCGGGCTTCGGCCCGGTTTTTCTCGTTCGCCGCGAACCGGCTCGGCGAGTGCAAAAAGATCCCGGATCGGTGGAGCAACCCAGCGGGCGAGCTCCGACCAAAATCGTGCCATTTGGCATGGTCCTCATCGTGAGACAATATCCTCAAAAAGTGATATACGCTTCTGATCTGGTATTACGCAGAGACGCTTTCATTCTGCTCATGAATGCAGAGGGAAGCAGAGCAAAAATCATGCCAAATGGCACGATTTTGGTCGAGCTGTGACCGGCTGGTCCGGCTCCCAACGCTCGGCCAGTCGGCCATCACGTACTAAGAGTAGACGAATCAGGCAACCTCACCGCTTGACCAGGGTAATCAGCTCGTCGATACGCGATTCACCGAACACCTCGATACCCGCTTTCGCAAGCTGAGCTGCGGCTATACCGTCGCCTTCGACAAGTATGCCCGCAAATGTGCCGTCGTACACTTCGCCGTATCCGCAGGAAGGGCTGCGCTCCTTGAGCACGGCGAAGCGGCAGCCCCGCTCGCAAGCCAGGCGAACCGCCTCTGCGGCTCCGCGACGATACGCTTCGGTGACGTCGACGCCGCTTCGGGTTGTTGCGCGGCCCCTTGACAGTTCGGCTGGTTCGCGTGGAATCGGGAGACCGCCCGCAACCTCGGGGCATACGGCCACGATCTCGACGGCGGCAGAAAGCGCCCCGATGCCCTCGCAGGCACACGCCCGCCCGTCATAGCGGCACGGCTCGCCGAGCAAGCACGCGCTCACGAGAACAGCGGGCCGCGCCATGCTGCCGGAAAACGCGCCCGATTCGCCCGACTGCGCAGAAGCGGTGAGCGCCGCACCGTCCACTAGCTCACCCTTCCCCGCTCGACCGAATACACGACATCGGCGAACCGGCAGGTCGAAGCGCGATGGCTCACGAGCACGATCGTCTTGCCCACCTTGCTCGCTTCGAGCGCAGAGAGCACGGCAGCTTCGTTCAGGCTGTCGAGATTCGAGGTGGGCTCGTCAAGGAGCACGAACGGCGCATCGTAGAGGAACACGCGCGCAAGGCCGATCCTCTGCCGCTCGCCGCCCGAGAGCGTATCCCCCAGCTCGCCGACCGGCGTGTTGTAGCCTTTCGGCAAACGCTCGATCAATTCGAGGATCGCCGCCTTGCGGCACGCATCATCGAGCTCCTCATCGGTTGCGTCCGGCTTGACGAGCGTAAGGTTTTCGCGCACCGTACCGGAGAACAGGTGCGTCTCCTGTGTCATGTAGCTTTCGGAATCGCGCAAACTCTCGGCGTTGATGCGGCGAATGTCGGTATCGGACAGCACGATCGAGCCGTCCGATACATCCCAGAACCGCATGAGCAGCTTGAGGAACGTCGATTTTCCCGAGCCGCTGCGCCCGGCGATGTTCACAACAGACCCGGGCCGAATCGCGAGCGTCACGTCGTCGAGAATGGGTTCGGCGCCGTAGGAGAACGAGACATGGCGCGCTTCGGCTCCGTCAAACGCGATATCGACGCCGTCTTCCACATCGCGTACCTCCGGATCCTCATCGAGCACGTCGAGCACGCGCGCACCCGAAGCGAACGTCTGCTGAAGCGTGGAACCCAGATTCGCAACGGCGATCACCGGTCCGAACGAAGACATGAACGCCATCGTGCAGATGAGCGCGCCCGAAAAGCCCACCGAACCCGCCTGGTACAGCGAAAACGCAACCGCCACCATGCCTGCGTCGAAAGCGAGCACGAGCGCGCCGGTGAGCGCCATGAACCGCGCAGTCGAGCGCTTGAGGCCCGCTTCGACCGATGCGAGACCTTCGGTGCGCGCGCCTAGCTCGACGGAGCGTTTCCGATCGAAGCCGTACTGGAGCGTCTCGCGAAGCCCCCGCAGGCTGTCGAGCACGAACGTGTTCATATCGCCCACCTGGTCGCGAAACGCGCGGCCCGATCTTCCCGAAGCGCGGGAGGCCGCAAGGGGCACGACGATGCCGATAACCGCGTACGCGAGCACCGCGAGCAGAGCGAGCGGCACCGAGAACGACCCGATGAACGCCGCCATGACAAGCGAGACGATGATCGCGATGGCGATCGGCGAGATCGTGTGCGCGTAGAACACTTCGAGAAGCTCGATGTCGGAAGTGATGAGCGAGATGAGGTTGCCCTTGTCGCGTCCCTCGAGCTTCGCCGGGGCGAGCGATCTTAGCGCCCCGAACACCTTGTCGCGGATGAGCGCGAGCAGCTTGAAGGCGATGAAGTGGTTGCAGAGCTGCTCGCCGTAGCGAAGGGGCCCGCGCACGATACCGCACACCGTCACGAGCACGCACGCCGTCGCGAAGCCGATGCCCGCGGGCATGCCGGCCGCATCGGTGATGCCGTACGCGCCGAAGGTGGTGAGGAAAATGGCTGCGAGGAAACCTCCGACGCCGAGCGCGATGGCGAGCACCATGACCGGCAGCAGCGGTCCCACGAGCGCAATGAGGCGCAGCATGATCGAGAGGTTCGAGCGCTTGCGCCGCGGCGCCTCTGCGGACACGGCGGCGTCGGGGGCGGCGGTAACGGTTCCGCGCGCAACGAGGTCGTCCGCGCGAAGGCCGACCGCGGCACCACCGACCCCAGAGCCGCATTCGCTGACCGCGGGGGCGCCGCTCTGGCGGCGTTCGTCCCCTACGCCGCAACCGTCCGTTTCCTGAACGCCGCACGAAGCTGCCGAGCCCCCGAGCGACACCGCATGCTCAGCAGCTCCGCACGCGGCTTCTTCAGACGCGACGTACGCCTCGAGACTCGCCTGCTGGTTCCACAGCCGCGCGTACACCGAACCGTGCGCAAGGAGCTCGTCGTGCGTGCCCACCTCGGCAATGCGCCCGTCCTCCATCGCATAGATGCAATCGGCACCTTTGATGGCCGCCAAACGGTGCGAGATCATGATGACGGTCTTCGTACGCGCAAGCTCGTCGATCGCCTCGAGCAGAGCCGCCTCGCTTTCGGCATCGATGTTGGAGGTGGCCTCGTCGAACAGGTAGATGGCGCTGTCGTGCAGAAGCGCCCGCGCCATGGCGAGGCGCTGGCGTTGCCCGCCCGAGAGGTTCGCCGCCTGCTCCGCAAGCGGCATATCGAGTCCGCCCGAAGCGCGCACGAACTGGCCGAGGCGGCATCGGTCGAGGACGGCCCACAGCTCTTCGTCGGTCGCTTCGGGGTTTCCCATAAGTAGGTTCGACCGCACACTGCCCTTGAACAGGTAGCTCGAAAACGAGACAGTGGTGAGTGATTCCATGAGCGATTCGCGCGAAATGGCGTTCACATCGGTGCCGCCTATCGTCACCGTTCCGCTAAACGCCGCGTTCTTCCCCGAAAGAATGCCCGCGAGTGTCGATTTACCCGAGCCGCTCTCGCCGACGATCGCCGTGAAACGATTCTGTTTCACATCGAAATAGATGTGATCGAGCACGGTGCGCTTACCGTCGTACGAATACGTGAGACTGCGGCAGCTGATCGAGCAGTTCGCCGGATCGATCCGCTCGTTTCCGCGCTCGGGCTCAGGCGTATCGAGGAGATCGAACATCTTCTCCGCCGCCGCGATGCCGTTCATCGCGGTATGGAAGAAGGAGCCGAGCGTACGCATGGGTATGAAGAATTCGGCCGAGAGGAACACAATGATGAAGGCCGCCGCAAGCGAAGCCGCGCCGCCCGCGAACTGGAACAACACGACGATGATGCCCGCCGCAGCGCCGCCGTACGCAAGCAGGTCCATCACGTTGATAGAGTTGAGCTGCATCGAGAGCAGCTTCATGGTCGCCTGCCTGAAGCCTTCGGCCTCTTCGTTCATGCGCTCGTGGCGCGCGCCGTCGGCTCGGTATATCTTGAGCGTGGTGAGGCCTTGCAGGTTCTCAAGAAACGTCGCCCCCAAATCGGCGTATTTACCCCAGTACGTGCGAACGACACGGCGCGCGATGCGCTGGATGGCTATGATCGATACGGGGATGAGCGGCACGCACACGAACAGCACGACAGCCGCAGGGAAGCTCCAGGGTGCAAGAAAGCAGAACAGCGTGACGGGTGCCGCGATCGCATAGAGCACCTGAGGGAGATACGATCCGAAGTACACTTCGAGCTGCTCGGTCCCCTCGACGCTCATCTGCACCGCTTCGCTCGTCGACACGTTTTCGGCGTAGGAAGGCCCGAGGCGTGCAAGCTTGTCGTAGACGGCTTGACGCATCGTCTTTTTCGCAATCGACGCTGCCTTGAAACTCATGGACTGCGCAAACGTCGTGCAGAGCATCCGAACCGCGATAGCTACGGCGGCTACGGCGAGCACCTGGACGAGCGGCATGGCTGCCTCGGTGCGACCGAGCGTGTCGTAGATGAACAACCCGATGGTTACCATCACTGCGATGTTGGCGACAAGAGCGATCCATTGGAACAGCACATTGGCTAGAATATAGCGCATGGCCGTCGGCACCATGGCCAAAAGCCGTTTATTGAACATGTATCCCCGTTTCCGCAGTCCTGAAAAAGTTGTTATCCAAGCCTAACACATTGCGGTTAGATTCGGTCAACTTTTCGCCGAAGGATTCAAGCGGACGCTTCGACGCTACGAAGCCCTTTCCGTCTTAACGACGAACCCGAAGTAGATGACATGGGCAATCCACACGACGGCGAGCACCACCCGGCCGACAGGCACGTTCGCCATGAGCATGAATCCGATGGCGAGCAGAACCGTCACGGGTACGAGAATTGCGAGCTTCGCCTTGACGGTCATGCTCCGCTTGGTTGCGTAGCCCTCGAGCACCCGCTTATAGAGCGCGGTTGATTTGAACCACGCGTTGAGCTTGTCGGACGAACGTGCAAAGAAGAACGCAGCTGCCAGGAGAAACGGCGTCGTCGGTATGATGGGCAGGACGGCTCCGAGCACACCGAGCCCGAAGCACGCGAAACCGCCGACTGCCCACAGCGCCTTGGTTGCGCTCGTGCGCCCTTGGGGCTCGGGGGCGCTCTGCGAAGCGCATCGGCTATCCCGCGCGGCGGATTCCCGTCGGGTATCCCGCACAGTAGAACCGCATCCCGCGCCCTTGGCCACATCTCCAGCCAGTTCGAATTCGCCTAGTGGCATACGTATCTCCTCGCATCGGTTCGTATCATTTTGTTCGCTTTAGTTAACTTATACCGTACATAGTACCGAAATCCATGCAAAATGTAAACCGTAGTTAATTTATTAACGACGAGGGCCGCCGAGGCGAGGCGGTCCGCATCGCTTTACCCCGCCGCAGCCGCCTCGCGTCCGCCGAGCTTCCGTTTGATGGCGCGGGCGGTGACGATTCGCCGTCGTCCGACGCCCGACGGCCGACGCCCGAAAGCGGCGCTCCATCCTCCACGCGCGTTGCGTAGCCCCGCAGCAACCTCTCAATAAATTCGGTATGCCGCAATCGCATACGCCGGCAGGCAGGCAAATGCCGATCAGTCGAGCGATGGGCCGCCTTCCATCTGAGATGGTTTTCACGCGATGCGTACACGAATGCGGCTCGGTCGGCGCGCGCCGAACAATCGAAAACCATGGGCTTCAAACAATCGCGTTCGACGAGAAGATCGAGTATTCGCTCGAAATCCCCGCCCGTAAGCCCGAACCGATCGCGCAAAGCGTCGTAGGTGTAAACCCGGCCTTCTTCAAGCGACTTGCGCACGCCAACCACCATAGAAACCGCCTTTCGTCGTATTGCCGCCAACTATGATATCATAAGTTAACTAAATCTAACTTTTAATACGAACGTCGATCGCGCGATGTCCGTCAAGGTCCGCTAAACGACATTTCAGGTATTCATAATCTGAATAAAGCCTGTTCAGAAATTTCTAATTTGAAAACCGACCCCAGAAAATGTCGTGTAGCGACGGTTGGCGGACAGCGGCCCCGCTTCCGCCCAAAAAACCGGGATCGGCACAGCCTTGCAGAGCGCCGGATGGCGGTCCAGTGCTCGAGCGCTCCGAACGGCAGCTGCCCCTGCCTCAACGGCGACGGCGGCGTGCGCGTACCAGAAATCGGCCAAATGGATGATCTTTGGCGAGGATAACCGGCGGGCCCTGCGCTGTCGATCGTCTGAACAGGCACGATGTTCACGGCTCTTCGAAGCGCTCGGAACGGCGCGCGCAGCAATGGCAGAAATCATCCATTTGGCCGATTTCTGGCGTGGGGCTCGGTCGCCCACGAAACCTTCGGACATCGGCGAGTTCAATCCCATCGCCGATCGCCGTCTTGGGTCGGTAGCCGAGAAAGCCACGGCTGCTTGCGGAATCCTGGCTTGACCCTCACGCAACGTCAGAGTTTACGATGAGCACACAGCAAGCTTCACGAGAAAGGATACCGGCAATGAACGTACAGTCCATCAGGTCAGACGATGCCTACCGTGCCATGGCGCTCGCACCGGAAAGCAAGCGCGACGACATCTACCGATACGAGCTCATGACTCCACTCAAGAAGAAATGGGATTGCTATCACGTTCCGGTCAAGGCGTCGAGACCGGGCGGCTACGACGTCGTCATGGCAAGCGATATGCTCGGCATCCTCGCGCCGTCCTCAGTCGATGAAAGCCTCCTCGAAAAAATTGCGCTCATATCGGACGACGGATTTTGGAACACGTGCCAAGTCGCCGTCGAGCGGTCGCTGTCCCGGTTCGCCGAACGCGGCATTGAGCTGCCCGTTTGGGAGTACCGCTTCACCGTACTGCTTGCGAACCCCGCAAATCCCTCCGTCATGGCAAGCGAAGGATACGCGGGCGACGGGGGCATTCCCGGTTTTATCCTCGTCTGGCTCGACCCGAACGACCTCACGCTTTCACGCATGCCCGCAGCGCTCGCCCACGAAGCGAACCACAACGTTCGCTTCCAGTTCATCGAATGGTCCAACGACATCACCTTAGCCGAGATGCTCGTGAGCGAGGGGTTGGCCGAGAACTTTGCGGAAAGCCTGTTCGGAAAAAAGAACGTGGGCCCTTGGGTGACCAAGACGAGCGAGGAGACGTTGAGGCACGCGATCAAGCCGAAGCTGCGCGAGGCCCTGGGCGTCCAGGGGATGGCGGCGCTTTCGGCCTACCTGTACGGCGACGAGATAGCCGCGCTCCAAGGCTATCCGACGGCGGGCCTTCCCTACTGCGCCGGATATGCATGCGGCTATCATCTGGTCAAACAGTTCCTTATCGAAACGGGCACCGACATCGCGGATGCGACGGTGCTTCCCGCCTCCGACATCCTCGAGGCCACAAAGAGTTTTTGGGACTAGCAAAAAAGCCGATGGGTGCACCGAGACGCACGAACGAGAGCGGCGCGCCCATCGGCCGCGCGCTAATCTTTCTGTTTCAAAATCCCCTCGTACGATCCCTCGAGCGGCAGCGGCCCCTCGAGATCGTCAAACTCTTCGAGGGCTATCGGCTCTTCGCCCGGCACATCCTCATGGCCCGGCAAAATGATGTTCAAGACGATGCCCACGACCGAGCCGACGGCGAGCCCAGAAAGCGAGATCGTGATGCCGCCTACCAAGATGATGATGCCTCCGGCAGCGCTGTACGCGATGCCGAGCGAGAGCACGAGGATGAGCGCCGTGATGATGACGTTGCGGCTCTTCATGAAGTCGACGTGGTTTTCGACGAGGTTGCGGATGCCCACGGCCGATATCATGCCGTAAAGCACAAGCGACACGCCGCCAATCACGCATGCAGGCATGGCTGCGATGACGGCTGCGAATTTCGGGCAGAACGAGAACACGATGGCAAACAGCGCGGCGATGCGGATCACGCGCGGATCGAACACGCGAGTGAGCGCGAGTACGCCGGTGTTCTCGCCGTAGGTGGTGTTGGCCGGAGCGCCGAACAGCGAGGCGAGTATGGTTGCAAGGCCGTCGCCCAGAAGCGTGCGATGCAGGCCCGGCTCCGCGATGTAGTTGCGGTTGACGGTCGATGAGATGGCCGTCATGTCGCCGATGTGCTCGATCATAGTGGCGAAGGCAAGCGGCATGATGGTGATGATGGCCGTGATGGCAAGCCCCGCGTTGAAGTCGGCTCCGAAGAGAGAGAACACCGTATTATCCCACAAAAACGGCGCACCGATCCATGCGGCTTCAGCCACCGGCGTGAAGTCGACCTCGCCCGCCACCGCAGCGACAATGTAGGAGATGACGACGCCCATCAGGATGGGGATGATCTTGATCATGCCTTTGCCCCAGATGTTGCATACGACAATAACCGCAATGGCAACGATGGCGATGAACCAGTTCGTCGACGCGTTTCCGATGGCTGAGCTTGCGAGGATGAGCCCGATCGCGATGACGATGGGACCGGTCACTACAGGCGGGAAGAAGCGCATGACGCGCGCAGGTCCGAACACGCGGAACAGCGCCGACAGCACAAGGTAGAGAAGGCCTGCGCAGGCAACGCCTAAGCAGGCGTAGGGCAGCAAGTCCACTTCACCGTTGGGGGCGATGGCGGCATAGCCCGCGATGAACGCGAACGACGACCCGAGAAACGCCGGCACCTTCCCTTTCGAGAGAAAATGGAAGAGAAGCGTTCCCACGCCGGCGAACAGCAGCGTAGCTGAAACGGAAAGGCCGGTCAGCGTAGGCACCAGGATCGTCGCGCCGAACATGGCAAACATGTGCTGCAAACCGAATACGGTCATCTTCGGCGCGCCGAGCGTGCGTGCATCGTACACGGCATCCGGGCTGTCTTGAGCCCCCATGGTGGGCACTGGCTTGTTTTTGCTCACGTGTCATCCCCTTTTCTATCCGATACCGCCCAAGCGGCAGTTCGGGCCCTACCCCGAACCAATCTTTCAAATTGTGCCACAAAGGGAAGGTCTTGGTGACGTGAAAGAGAGAAAACGCGTGAGCGAACGGGCGAGCGTCCGCATGCCTTGCCGCCGGGGTCTGCGGTAGGGGCCCGCACCGGCCGCAGAGCGCATGCATGCTTTGCCGCTGGCTCTGCGATAGGGGCCCTGCACCGGCCGCAGAGCGCATGCCTTGCCGCCGGAGTCTGCGGCAGGGCTCTGCACCGGCCGCCTACCGAATCCGCAGACGGTAGCACCCGCCAGCCGCCGAGCCCGCCGAACCGTTACCGAACCGTTATGAAGGTTTCATGCATCACGTGTGGCGCTTCGCTGCAGGATGGCGGATCAGTGCGCTTCGAGATCGCAGGTGCGGTACCATCGAGCGCGTTTTGAGACCGGAAACACAGCCATCTATCCACTACCCGGTCGCGAAAGGCAGGAAAGCCTCTTGCTGAAATGTCGTTACCTCGGGGCAGCCATCGCCCTTGCCGCCGTTGCGGCGTACCCGTTGTTCGCCGCGCCCGCCTTCGCAGCCCCCTTACCCGAACCCGCCGCGCAATCGGAAGCGCTGCCCCCAGCCGCGCTCGCCATCGCACCTGCTGACGAGGCGGCGGGCCCCGTCGATCCGGACGAGCCCGCGCCACTCGCCGATGCGCACGCGGCCGTACAGTCGCTTTCCTCGACGCTCCCCTTCTCGGCGTTTTCCCTCGACACGAGCGATCCGCTCGCCGAGCTCAGGCAGGCCTACGAGCAAGAGCAGGAGAAGCTCGCCCGCGAAGCACGCGACGAACGGCTCGCGTACGACCCGGCCCTCATCGCCGCCATCGGCAACCAGGCTGAAAGCGGTCACACGATCTGCTGCCCGGGATTCGCGTGCGCGTACGGCGATGCGATCGTGCAGGGAGTCGCGAACGACCACGCGGTCTACGGATGCGGCATGTGCACCTGGCCCAGATGGGGCGGCGGCAACTCGTCGTTTCGCTCGCTCGGCTCGAACGATGCGCTGCTGAGGGAAGCCTACGACCAGATCGCTTCGGGAAAGCCGACGGTCATCCACGTCATGGGAGCTTACAACGAGCACTGGATCACGCTTATCGGATACCGCGACGTCGAAGACCCCGATGCGCTCGATCTCGCGAACTTCATCGCGCTCGACCCCTACGACGGAGCCGAGATCGTCGCGGGCGAGAAGTACTCCCTGTACGGGGATTTCTGCGAGCACGTATCGGATCGGTAGGCCTTTCGCCACCCCGTTCCTCGGCACCGGCCGACCCCCGTACGGCTCGGTTGCGCGCCGGAGGCGCATGGTTGTTAGTGCGCCTCGCCCCCGCAGCCGCCCGAGCCCTGCACGGGCTCCCACACCGATAGGTAACCTACGACTGGTCAATATGGGCACCATTTGCGAAGGTCGCTAGTGGCTAACTTTTGGTCGCCGAAGCGGACGAGGTTGTGAGCTGGGCATATTCGCAGCCCGATTTCTCAACCAAGCGCGCGGCTTCCAAAAACTTCGCAAACCGTGCCCATATTGACCAGTCATAGGTTACCAATCCTTTATCGCCAAGCCGTGAGGCGCAACCTCGAATCCCGCAGGCGGCTGCCTGCTCAGCGCTTGGCGTTGAGCGCGTACAGCATCCCGAGGCCGCGCAGCACGAGCGATTCGTCGGCGCTCTCGATCCGCTGCGAAAGCGCGGCGACGGCCGCCGCCTGGGCACCTGTCGCGACAACCTTCGTCGTGCAGCCGAGTTCGGCCCAGATCGCGTCCACGAGGCCGTCGATGCGGGCGACTTCCCCGAGCACCACTCCGGCCTGCATGGCCTCGCGCGTGCTCTTCCCGATCACCGACGCAGGCACCTTGATCTCGATGACGGGGAGGCGCGCGGCGGCCTGCGCGAGCGCCCGGGCCGCAAGCGCGATGCCCGGCGCGATCACGCCGCCCGCGAACGCGCCGTCCGCGTCGAGCACGTCGAAGTTCGTCGTCGTGCCGAAATCGACTACGATGAGCGGGTAGCCGTACGTCTCGCGTGCGGCAACCAGCGTGGCGACGCGGTCCGAGCCCACCTCCGACGGATCGTTGTAGTGCATTTTGAGCCCCGTTTTGAGCCCCGGCCCCACCACGAACGGCTTGCGTCCGCACTCGATCGAGAGTGCGCGCACCCACACGTCGGTCAAGTCGGGCACGACCGATGAGAGGATCGCATCGGCGGGCGAAGCGACGGGGCCGACACAAGCCGCATCGCCAGGTGCCGATCGCCCATGGAACCCTCGGTCGCCCGCATGCCCCTCGTGCTCGAGCATGAAGAGGAAGTTCGCGATGTGAAGCCGGGCCTCGTCGGCGGTCATCGCGCCCGGCGTGGTGAATTCCCACGATGCCGCAAGCTCCCCGCCCGCGAGCAAGCCGAAACGCGTCACGGTGTTCCCCACGTCCACCGCGAGCACGACCGCCCGCTCGTCCGACCGCCCGGTATCGCCCCGCCCGCCTTCGCTTGCCTTCATCATACGCACCGTCCGTACTTCCTCACGTCTGCGCAATTGCCCCGTGCAATCGCGCGTTAGGGCGATTATACTGTACGAGTCCGTCTGGTAACCCGACTTCCTCGAGGAAGCGGATATACTCAAAGGAGCACGCATGAACCCTGCGAAAGGTCAGTTGACCGTGCGCGGCATCGTCATCGGATGCATCGGCTGCGCAATCATCACGGCTGCATCGGCCTACACGGCCCTCAAGATGGGGGCGCTTCCCTGGCCCATCATCTTCGCCGCAATCATTTCCCTGTTCTTCCTCAAGGCGCTCGGCAAAACCAACCTCAACGAGGCGAACGTCACGCACACCATCATGTCGGCGGGCGCGATGGTTGCGGGCGGCCTCGCCTTCACCATCCCGGGCATCTGGATCATCAACAAGGCCCCCGTCGTCGACTGGTGGCAGATGCTCATCGTGGCGCTTGCGGGCGTGATCCTCGGGCTCGTGTGCACCGCGGCCATCCGCAAGCACTTCATCGAGGACGCAGCGCTCGAGTTCCCCATCGGCGAAGCCGCCGCCCAAACGCTCATCGCGGGCGATACGGGCGGGAAAACGGGCGCGAAGCTCTTCGGCTCGATGGGCCTTGCGGGCGCGTTCTGCGCGCTGCGCGATTGGTTCGGCGCGATCCCCGCCATGCTGTTCGGCAATGCGGCCATCCCGGGCGTCGCGTTCGGCGTCTACCTCTCCCCCATGCTGCTCGCGGTCGGGTTCTTGGTGGGAACCGTTGCGGTGTCCGTGTGGTTCTTAGGGGCGCTCATCGGCAACTTCGGCATCATCGTGGGCGGATCGGCGCTCGGTTTCTGGGACACAGCGACCGGACAGGGCATCACCTCGAGTGCCGGCATGGGCGTGATGATGGGCTGCGGCGTGGGCGTCATCCTCAAGAACATCCTGCCGAAGGCCGCCCGCATGCTCAAAGCGGGCGCCGCGTCATCGACGTTTCGCCTCGTCGCCGCACCCGTCGTGCACGAGGGCGTGCAGCCGAACAAGCGCCGCATGCGACTCACCGCCGGACTCGCGGCGCTGGCCGTGGCCGCCGTGGCGCTCATCGTCTCGATCGGCCTTTCGCTCGACCCGCTCGCAAGCGTCATCGTCGTGCTGCTCGCATGGGTGACCTGCGCCATGAGCGCGCAGAGCGTCGGGCAGACCGGCATCGATCCGATGGAGATATTCGGCCTCATCGTGCTTCTGATCGTGGCCGCCGCATCCAACGTGGCGCAGGTGCAGCTCTTCTTCGTCGCAGGCATCATCGCGGTGGCGTGCGGCCTTGCGGGCGACGTGATGAACGACTTCAAGGCGGGGCATGTGCTCGGCACCGATCCGAAGGCGCAGTGGATCGGGCAGGCCATCGGCGGCGTGCTCGGCGCGCTCGTGGCGGTCGCCGTGATGGTGGTCCTCGTGACCGCCTACGGCGCCGACGCGTTCGGCATCGAAGGCGCGTTCGTGGCCGCCCAGGCGAACGTGGTGGCCACCATGGTGAGCGGCATCCCATCGGTTCCGGCCTTCGCCACAGGTCTTGTCGCCGGATGCGCGCTGTATATGCTCGGCCTGCCCGTCATGATGCTCGGGCTGGGCATCTACCTGCCCTTCTACATGTCGCTCACCGCGTTTTTGGGCGCGATGGCGAAGGTGGGCTACGATGCTGTCTGCAAACGCCGCCGCGCGAAGCTCTCGCCCGACGAGGCGGCCGCGCGGGAGAAGGCCCAAGGCGAAACGGGGCTCGTCGTAGCGTCGGGCCTGCTCGGGGGCGAATCGATCGTGGGCGTGCTCATCGCCTTCGCCTCGGTGGCGATGGGGCTTTCGCTGTAGTCTGCCGGGCGCGATTCTCTTTCAGGGCAGCCCAACCAGCCCGAAACTATATCGTTGCCTGATCCAATAGCGGTACGCTCCCAGCCTCTAAGATGGTGAACCGTTACCCAAGCATCCTTGACTTTATGCAAATTCATCACTATATTTTATGCTATTTCATACTTCTACTGAATGATTTTCATAGGCTAGGAGCTTTCTATGGACTACATACCCCGCCACCTCGCATCCGTCGTGCAAGAAACGGCGAGAACCTTCCCCGTCACCTTAGTGACCGGACCACGACAAGCAGGCAAGACCACCCTGCTCTCGCACGTCGCGCCCGACGCCTCCTACACCACCCTCGATCGGCTCGACGCGCTCGAGGCTGCCGAGCAGGAACCCGAACGCTTTCTGCGAGCGCTTCCGAAGCCCGCAGTCATCGACGAGGTGCAATACGCCCCCGATCTCTTTCGCTACATCAAGCTCGAGAGCGATGCCCACCCCCGAAGCAAGGGACGCATCCTCCTTACCGGATCGCAGCGTTTTCAGATGATGCAGGGCGTGGACGAATCGCTCGCCGGGCGCGCCGGTATCGTCGAAATGCTGGGGCTCTCGCTTCGCGAGCTTCGTCGCGACCCGTTCGACAAGCCCTTCGTTCCGACCGTAGACTATATTGAAGGCCGCCAGCCAAAACGGGAAACCGAAGATATCTGGACGACGATATTCAGGGGCGACCTTCCCGAATTGGCCGTGGACCCGGCTATGAGCATCACGCGCTACTACGACTCGTACATCGAAACGTACCTTCGGCGGGACGTGCGCGATCTCGCGCATGTGGGAGACCTTGCGAAGTTCAACCGGTTCATACGAATCGTCGCCCGCGCCCACGGGCAGATGCTCAACAAAAGCGACCTCGCCGACAAAATCGATGCGAGCTTCAACACCGTCGACCGGTGGCTTTCCGTACTCGAAGCATCGAGCATCGTCTATCTGCTCAGACCCTTTACCGCGAGCACCACGAAACGGCTCGTTAAAACACCGAAGCTCTATTTCCTCAATTCGGGCCTTGCGGCGCGCCTCTGCGAATGTGAAAGCCCTGAAGAACTCGAACGCAGCCAGCAAGCGGGGGCCTTCTTCGAAGGATTCGTGCTGTCCGAAATCGTCAAAAGCTTCCTGAACGCAAGCGGATCCATACCCTCGCTTTACTTCTATCGCGACTCGAACGGCCGCGAAATCGATCTCGTCATCGAGCGCGGGAGCCAGCTGTTCCCCATCGAGATAAAGAAGGCCGAGATCGCACGACCCGCCGATACGCGGGCATTCGCGGCGCTCGACGCATTCAAAGGATACCACCGGCAACCCGGCGTCGTCGTCTGCAGAACGAATAGCCCGCTTCCGCTTCCCGACGATGCCTGGGCGCTGCCCGTTTCCTACCTTTGAAAGGCGCCTCGCTCCGGCACCGCGTACCCAACACGCGAGAAAGCTCGGAGGCCGCGGACGGCAGCAAGGTTACCCGCCGCGCGAAGCTCTCGCCCGACGAGGCGGCCGCGCGGGAGCGCCTACCGGCGGCTCAGCTTCTTCCGTGCGGCCAGGACAACGAACGCGGCAAGCGCTGCAACCGCAAGCGCGACAAGCGGCAGCGCCGTATCGCCCACGGTAGCCAGCTTCGCCGGGGCCGCCTCCACGGTTATCGAGATGCTCGTTTCAAGGGGAAGGTTGTCAAGGTTGGTCACGTTCGGGGGCAGGGTTACCACGCCTTTGAGAACGAACGTCTGCTCGGCCGCTTTTTCGGGATCGTAGGCGGGCTTTGCCGACTTCCGGTCCCAGGTGACATCGGCTTTGTACTCCCCGTCTTCGGCGGCAACGGTCAGCTGGCCCGGCAGCAGGATGTCGGCCAGAGACGTTGCGTGCGAGATGCCCGTGATCGCGCTCGGCGCCTGGATGCTGAGGAGCCTGGCAGCGGGCACAGCCGATGCTAGCGCTGCCTCTCCCTCGCCCGCGCCGTTCACGGCACGCACCTTGAATTCGTAGGTCTTCCCGTTCTCAAGACCCGAAAGCGCGATGCTCGTGGTCGAGCGGTCGGAATCGGGAACGTCTTGCCAGGCGTCCACGCCGTCGTACGAGACGGAATACTGGTACTTCCAGATTCCCATCCCTTCGGCCGGAGCCTGCCACGCAAGATCGGCCGTGCCGTTACCCGCCGCAACGGCAAAGCTCTGCGGCGCGCTGGGAGCGGGATAGGGCTCGTAGTCCCAACCAGCGAGATGGTACGGATCGCTAGGGTCGCCAGGCTTGAACATGGATGGCACGTAGCCTGTTGCCCCCTTGGGATAGTAGACCGTGCCGCCGCTTGGGCCCGAGTTATAGAAACCGTTGACGATCTCGGGCGCCGTGAGCTGCCCGAATACGAGCGCGTTGAGGTTGCCGCACGTCCAGAAAGCGTCATTCCCGACGAAGTTGGGAGTAAGGGTCACGTTCGAGAAATCGACGGTCTCGAGCGCACCGTTATCCGAAAAAGCGCTCGATGCAATCCTCGTCACCTCGTACACGGTACCCGGACTGCGCGGGTTTCCGGAAACCTGCGCCGGGATGACGATGTCGGTCGGAGTTTTTCCGTCAGCGGGACCTTTCACCATCACCGTGTTCTCGCCGGGCGCACCCGCACCCCCGGTAGCGCGCTCGCTGGTCACCTCGTATTTCAAGTCGCCCGAATCGAACGGTACGCCGGTGATTCCGAAAGACACCCGTCTTGTCAAGTCGCCCACAGCGTACATGGCATAGGGAGAACCGACTTTGAGGGCCGTGAACTCGTAGGTGCCGGGACTGGTCTCCCGATACGAAATATACGACGGATCGGATATCCACCACGTGCCGCCCGAGATCGAAGGCGTCCAGCTCACCGTATCGCCCTCCACTATAGAATATATGGTTGGAAAATTCTCTATATTCTGAGTGCTCGTTTTGGACGACACTTCGAACGTGTGGTCTGCGCGCACGTCGCGAAACGTGTAGGTGCCGCTCACGAGATCGCTGATGGGCACGTTCGTGCCGTCTGCCTTCACCTCTTTGATGGCGTAGCCAGATAGCGGCATGATCATGAACGTTACGTCGTCGCCTTCGTTCACCTGTAGCGTTCTCGTGGGAGAGTGGAGAGGCGACCCGGCAGGATCGGTCGCCACATTGTCATCGGCAGTGATCGTGATCGTGTGCTGGACCGGTTGGGCGTGGGCAGTTGCGGGCATCGCTGCGAGTAAGCCCGCACCAACGCAGAGCAATACTCCGATCGCCACCGCAAACACCATTCGTCCTACCTGCTTACTTGGTGCACATCCCAACATGAACAGCCCTTCTCGCGCCTTTTTACCTATCGTCGTATCGAACCACGAACGCATCTGCATAAAGAAAAGATTACGGGAATTTCACAATCTCGCGGTGTCGGCGCGGCTACACCGCCGCGCGCCCGAATCCCGAAGCCGCCTTACGGCGTTTCGAACCGGTAGCCCTTGCCGTAGACGGCCTCGACCGTGCAGCCGCCGCCCGCCTCTTCGAGCTTGTGGCGCAGCGACGAGAGGTGGCGGCGCAGCGTTGCGGTGCCCGTCGCGTACGGCTCGTTCCACACGGTGGCGTACAGGTGCTCGGGCGCAAGCGTGCACCCGGCGCGGCGCGCGAGCACGAGCAGAAGCGCGTACTCCTTGCCCGTGAGCAGCAGGTCGCGCCCGTTCACGTAGGCCCGGTGGGCAACGAGGTCGATCACGAGCGGCCCGCGTACGAGCGTCTTGCTTTGGGCGACGCGGTTCATGCGCACGAGCGAGAGCAGGGCGTCCACGCGCGCCACAAGCTCGTCGACGTCGTAGGGCTTCGTGATGTAATCGTTGCCGCCCGCCCTCAGGCCCCCCACCACCTCGCTCTTCTCGTCGAGCGCCGTCAGAAACAGCACCGGCGCCGGGGTGAGAGGGCGGATCTTCTCGCAGAAATCGAGTCCGCTGCCGTCGGGCATGAGGATGTCGAGCACGATCGCGTCGGGCGGACGCGCGCGCAGGCTCCGCCACGCCTCGTCGAGCGTCGCGGCGCACTGCACCGCGTAGCCCGCGTACTCGAGCACCCGGCGGTTCGTCCGCTGCACGTTCTCATCGTCTTCGATCAGCAATACCGTATCGGCGCTCGTTCCCATAGCCGTCCTCATCTCGTCTCGTCCGGCACGGGCAGGGTGAACCGCACCTGCGTGCCCGCGCCCGGCGCGCTTTCGATCTCCATCGTCCCGCCGTGGCGCTCCACGATGGCCTTGCAGATGGGAAGCCCGAGCCCCGACCTTCGCCCTTCCCCGCTGCTTGACCGCTCGAACACGCGGGAAAGCAGCTCGCCGTCGATGCCCTCGCCGGTGTCGGACACGCTCACGCGCACGCCGCCTTCGACCCGCTTCGCCGAAACGCTCACCGTGCCGCCCAACGTGTGGCGGTTCGCGTTCGCGAGCAGGTTCACGAGCACCTGGGTCAGCTGGTCGGCATCGGCCTCCACCTCGCCCACGCCTTCCCCGACCTCCACGACGAGCTCGTTTCTCCGCCGCGCCAGAAGCGAGCGGTACATCTGCGCCGTATCGCGCACGAGCTCGCCCGCGTCCACCGACGCGCAGCGCGCAGCGCCCTGCTGCATGCGGCTCACATCCACCATGCCCGCCACGAGCTCCGTCAGACGGCGCGCTTCCGACGAGATGGCGTGCAGATCGCCCACGGTTTCCCCATCGGCCTCGCCCGCTTCGAGCATCTGTGCGGCGAACTGCGCGTTGGCCGCTATCACCGTGAGGGGCGTCTTCATCTCGTGCGACACGTCGGCGTAGAACTCGCTTTTCAGGCGGTTCATCTCGGCGAGGGCCGCCCGCTCGTCTTCAGCGCGCCGCTCGCGTTCGCGGGCGTCGGCCACCTCGCGCATGGTGCCGTAGAAGTTCGCGACCATCTGGAACAGCGCGAACAGGAGCATGGCGCCCTCGGCGAGCGAGCTCTTCACGCCGAACAGGTAGATGCCGAGGTAGTACAGCGCGTCGTGCACGGCGGCGTACATGAACACGGCCAGCGCGAAGAGCGCGACCGCCTGCCCCGTCGTGAGCGTCCGGGCGCGCACCATGGAGGGCACCTTCTGGGCGAACCGCACGATCAGGTAGACGATGATCGCCGTGAACACGCCGTAATACGCCGTGAGCGCGTTGCTCATCCAAAGCGTATCGGCGAGCACGAACGAGAGCGCGAACGCCGCCGACACCGCGATGCCCGCACGGCGCACCGCCGCGTGCATGACGTGCGGGAACTGGTCCTGGATAAGCAGCAGCACGAGGATGCACCCGAGCGGCAGCGTGAGGTATTCGGCCCGAAACGCGAGCTCCCATGGAAGCAGGGGGAAGATGGAGTAGAGCGCCTTCGACCCGGTGACGCTCGCCCGCACGGCCCACGTGAGGCAGAGCGCCGCGAAGACGAGGTTGCTCTTGTACGAGCGGAAGAACGTCCAGAGCGCCAGATGGACGAGGAACAGCGCAAGGAACAGGCCGACCGTGACAAGCTCGACGGCGGGCTTCACGTCGCTGAATGCATGCACCACCGCAGGCAAGCCGATGAGCATCCCGTCGTGGCCGCCGCTTTCGCGGTGCACGAAGTTCGCCGCCTGCTGTACGATCTCGATGCTGCCGCCCTGCGCATACACCTCAAGAGAGAACCGCCCGTAGCCCGGCTCGAACGCGTCGGCCGTCTCTGCGGGAGTTCCCGCCGCATAGCGCTCCTCGCCGTCCACGAACAGACGGTGCGCGAAATCGATGCTCGAATCGGCGATGAGGTAGGTGCGCTCCTCGGGCAGAAGCACGCGCATGCGGCTCGTTGCCGCTTGGTACGCGTAACCGGGACTTCCCACTTCTACCCCGTCTGCCGAGTCGAACTCGTCGGGGTCGAGGATGGCGTCGTCTACGTATTCCACCTCGCCCATAAGCTGGACGACGGTGTTCGAGAAATCCACCTCGGTCAAATCCCACGTGCCCGCTTCCGATTCGACCTTCACCAGGTCGACGAGGTCGTAGCGGTACGGGTTTCTGAGGTAGAGCAGCGAGAGGCACACGAGCAGAATGACGGAAAGCACGATCAGAAGCGATCGCAGCTCGCGCTTTCGTTCCACGTATGCACCCCTTCCTTCATCGCCACCGCACGACGCGACGGCTGCCGAACAGCGCTTCAACGCCACGGCGCGCACCGCACGAATCTCTTGACGACCGTAGGCGAAGCACGCGAATACAGCAAAGCCGCCGTTTTGCACGAAGCGCCGCCTTGCGCGCTAAATGCTACGTTGCTTCATCATCGTAAATTCTAGCAGACCTGCAAGCGCCCTTGCGCCCTTTATCGGGGCCGAGCCAACGCACACGGCCGAAGCGCGGGCGCAAACGCGGAAAGCTGACAAAATCGTCATGGTTGAGCCGGGTGCTGCCGTCTGTGCAATCATGGCCGTATGCGGGAATTCGAGGATGCGCGTCTGCGTTTGGCCGGGCGCGAACCATGATCGGATCTGCTACACTGAGCTATTCGGTAATGGTTCGTAAAAGCGGTGCCGATAACCGAAAGACGCTCTGTTGACCGCACAGGATGCAGGCATGACAGTACGAACAGGGGGCCTCTATGAAATCTCGCCGGTGGAAGCTCGGAGCAGTGTTTCTCGCGGTTGCGTTGGCCGTGACAACCGGAATTCCGCCGGTTGCGCTTGCGGGAAAAGATTCGCCCCCCCCCGCGGCGGCGCAGGCAGAGCAGGATGAGGACACCGCCGGCATAAAGGATGCAACCGCCGATAACGCGGCGGACGGTCCCTCGATCACGGTGGGGCCCGCACGGGAGGCCGGATCGGACGACGGCCAAAACCGCGATTCCAACTCCCCCTCGATCAGCATCTCGCCGGTCGACCCCGAAGGCGGCAGCGGCACTCCCTCGATCAGCGTAGCTCCCGTCGGCCCCGATGGCACAAACCCCCCGAACTCCGCCGATCCCACCGGCTCGCCAACCGCCGACAACACCTCGGGCGGATCGGACGCCGCTATCCAGATCGGCGCCGCGCCCCCCGAAGTCCAACCGTACGACGATGCCGGCACCCCGCTTCCCGATCCCCTCATCGCAGCCGATCAGGATCTGCTCAACTTCGGATCGCAGGCGGTGGGCGTCGCAAGCGTCGAGAAGGTCGTCTCCGTCAAGGCAAGCGGCCTTCTCATCGATATGACCATCGAGGCGCCCGAAGGTTTCTCGGTTGCGCCCTCCGAAGGTTGGGATGCGCGCTTGGGCGGAGAGCTCCGCGTGACGTTCGCCCCCGCAGAGGCGAAGCCCTACGGCGACCTTCTGATACTCCGTTCGGGGGACGCGCCCTTCGAAACCATTGCGGTTCAGGGCTACGGCGTCGATTCGGCCATCACGGCCGGCCCCAGCCTGCTTTCGTTCGGCTACCAGGCGGTGTCCACGAAAAGCGCCGTGCAGCGCGTGCAGGTGCAGGCGACCAACCTGACCGGTGAGCTTGCAATCGAAGCGCCGGAGGGCTTCTCCGCAGTACCCGGCGAAAAGTGGGATCCGAAAACCGGCGGCGATGTGCTGGTGACGTTCGAACCCACCGAGGTGAAACCCTACGGCGGCATACTCTGGCTCCGCGCGCAGGGATCGGCGAAAGACGTGAGCGCGCAGGTGGCGGTGAACGGCGAGGGCCGCGTCTCGACGGTGAAGGCATCGGCGGGCCGCCTGTCGTTCGGGCACCAACCCGTGGCCACCGCAAGCGCAGAGCAGCGCGTGCGGATAACCGCGTCGGGGCTTACAAGCGATCTGACATGGAACGATCCCGAGGGCTTCACGGTGGAGCCCACCGAGGGGTGGAGTCCGCGCACGGGCGGCACCCTGCGCGTGACGTTTCACCCTGCCGAGGCGAAACCCTACGGCGCGGTGCTCACGATAGGAACCGGCGGTGCGGATGCAGCCGTGGTGGCGCTGACCGGCGAAGGGCGCGCTGTGGCCGTAGTGGCCGGTCCGGGGCTTCTCGCGTTCGGCGTGCAAGGCGTGAACTCCGAGAGCGAGACGAGGACCGTGACGGTTTCGGCTGCGGGCCTGTCCTCTGATTTGACCTACGCGGCGCCTGCGGGCTTCAAGGTAGTACCGGGTAACTCGTGGGATCCGCTCCGCGGCGGGCAGCTGTACGTCACGTTTGCACCCACCGCATCGGCCGGTTACGCGGACACCTTGTGGATAGAGTCCGCCGGGGCCGATGCCGCGCCGGTCGCACTCACCGGCGAGGGCGTGACCCCGTCGGTCAAAGCCTCGACCCCGAACGTGGATTTCGGGGCTCAAGCGGCGAACACGAGAAGCGCCGAGATGCGCATAGGGGTAAGCGCCGTCGGGCTTGCGGGCGAGCTTGCCATCGAGGCGCCGGAAGGATTCGAGGCCGTACCCGCCGACGCCTGGGATCCGCGCACGGGCGGCGAGCTGCGCGTGACGTTCAACCCGGTCGAAGCCAAATCGTACCAAGGCACCTTGCGCATCGGGACTGCGAACGCAACCGCAATCGTAGCGCTTTCCGGCGAGGGGCGCGCTTCGATTATCCAAGCCGTGCCCGATCATCTGGACTTCGGACCCCAAGCGAGGGGCTCGACGAGCGCCAAGCAAGATGTTGTGGTGACGGCATCGGGACTGGCGGGCGAGTTGACCGTCGACGCGCCCGCGGGCTTCACCGCCGCGCCCGATGCGAACTGGAATCCCCAAGCGGGCGGCACGCTGCACGTGACGTTCGACCCCGCCGAGGCCAAGTCCTACGCCGGTCACGTGCGCATCAGCGCCGACGGGGCTGACGAGGCTCTTGTGGCTGTGTCGGGCGAGGGACGCACCGCCACCATCACGGTCGCGCCCGAGCGCCTCGCATTCGGCTCGCAGGCCGTGGGCACGAAGAGCGCCGAGCAGCGCGTGCACGTGGTTGCGACGGGCCTGACCGGCACCATGCAGCTCAACGCGCCGAACGGCTTCGTGATCGATCCCGCCGCCGATTGGGACCCCCTCACGGGCGGCACGCTGCGCGTGACGTTCGCTCCCACCGACGAGAAGCACTATACCGAGCTCTTGCAGGTCGACGCCGACGGCGCGGATGCGGCGACGGTCGTGCTTGACGGCACGGGCACGCGCTCGTCCATCGAGGTGGACCCGCAGACGGTGGCGTTCGGCACCCAGCAGGTGGGCACGAAGAGCGCCGAGCGCGTGGTGGAGGTGAAGGGCACGAACCTCGCCCAGGACATGGCCTTCGCGGCACCCGACGGCTACACGGTCGTTCCCGACGCGGGCTTCGATGCGAAGTCGGGCGGCAAGCTGCATATCACGTTCGACCCGACCGAGGAGAGGTCCTACGGCGCGGTCATGTGGATCGAGGCCGACGGCGCCGATGCGGAGCCGCTCACCCTCACCGGCGAGGGCGTGGTGCCCGACATCGAGGTGAGCCCGAAGCTTCTGTCCTTCGGCGACCAGGCCGTGGGCTCCAAGAGCTTGGAGAAGCTCGTCGAGGTGAAGGCGAACGACCTTGCCGAGGATATGCGCATCATCGAGCCCGACGAGGGCTTCGCGGTGACGCCCGCCGAGGGGTGGAGCCCCCGCACGGGCGGCACCCTGCGCGTGACCTTCGACCCAACGGAGGAGAAGGGCTACGGCCAGACGCTGCGCATCGAGGCCGACGGGGCCGACGGGGCATCGGTGTCGCTCACGGGCACCGGCCGCGACGTGTCCCTTGAGGTGAGCACGGGGCTGGTCGCGTTCGGCAAGGCGCCGATAGGCCATAGCCGCATGGCGGGAATCGAGGTGAAGGCGCACGGGTCTAACACCACTCGCAACATAGTCGTAGATCAGACCGGGCTTCCCTCCGGCATAAACGCCCAAACCATGCCTGGCTGGGAGAACGTAAAAGGAGGCACGCTATCCGTCTCGTTCACCCCGCAGACCGAGCAAACGTACCAGGGCACCATATGGATCGAGCTGCCCGGGGTGGACCGCGTGCCCGTCGTGATCACCGGCGAGGGGTGCAAGAACATCATCACGTCCGACAGGGGTAACATTCCGTTTGGATTCACGAAGGCAGGGGAGACGTCTCAGGCGAAGGAGTTCTTCGTGGAGGCCGACCTGCCTGCGAGCAGCCTTGTCATCACGCCCCCCGAAGGCTTCGAGGTGGAAACGCCAACGAATTGGGATGGTCGAAAAGGCGGCTGGGTGAAGGTGAGGTTCAAGCCGTCCCAGGCGGTGTCCTACAGCGGCGTTCTGTGGATCACGGCCGAGGGGGCCGATCCGGTGCCCGTGACGCTGACCGGCCAGGGCTTCGAGAACAAGGTGAAGGCGGTGCCTGAATACCTGAGCTTCGGCTCGCAGCTGGTGGGCACTAAAAGCGCCGAGCAGCTGGTGAAGATCGAGCCGGCCGACGCTCCGGGAAGCCTGACCTACACGGCGCCCGACGGCTTCACCGTCACGCCGCACGAGGATTGGGACCCGGTCTTGGGCGGATATTTGCGCGTGACCTTCGACCCCACCTTGGAGAAGGAGTACGCCGACTTCCTGCGGGTGCAGCGAGACGGCACCGAGGTATGCGCAGTGGGGCTCAACGGCACGGGGTGCGCGGCGAAGATCGACGTCGCGCCGACCGACCTCGACTTCGGCAAGCAGGCCGTGACTTCGAAGAGCTTCGAGAAGCTTGTCGAGGTGCGCGCGGCCAACGTCGAAAGCGACCTTTACTACAGCGATCTCGTCGGAACCGGCTTCACCGTGCACGCCGACGGTTGGGACGCGCGCAAGGGCGGGCACCTGCGCGTGACGTTCGACCCGACCGAGGCGAAGGCGTACGGCCAGACGCTGCGCATCGAGGCTGACGGCGCCGATGCGGTTACCGTGCCGCTGCGCGGCACGGGTGTGACCCAATCCGTTGAGGTTTCGCCGGGCATGCTGGTTTTCGGGTTCCAGACCATCGGCACGACGAGCGCCGAGCAGCGGGTGGAGGTGCGGGGTCACAACCTTGGCGAGGACATCACCTACAACGTGCCGGACGGGTACGTCGTCACGCCTGCCGACGGGTGGGACGGCAAGCTGGGAGGCGCCCTGAAGGTGGCGTTCAGTCCCACCGAGAAGAAGCCCTACGGCGACGTCATGTGGGTTGATGCGGGCGGCGGTGTCGACGCCGTCCCGGTGGTGTTGACCGGCGAGGGCCGGATGGCGAACATCGAGGTCGCGCCCGCGCGCCTGGACTTCGCCAAGCAGGCGGTGGCCACCAAGAGCGCCGAGCAGCTGGTGAAGGTCGAGGCGTACGCGCTTGAAAACGATCTGGTCGTCGACATGCCCGAGGGCTTCACGGCGACGCCGGCCTACGGCTGGAACGCACGCACCGGCGGCACGCTGCGCGTGACGTTCGACCCGACCGAGTCGAAGCTCTACGGCGGCGTCATGGAGGTGTCGGCCGACGGGGCCGACGCGAAATCGGTGACGCTGACCGGGCGGGGCGTGGCCGCGTCCGTGGGGGCCTCGCAGGAGCTGATGGCGTTCGGGTACCAGCCTCTTGCCACAAAGAGCGTAGAGCAGATCGTGCATGTTGAGGCGCACGGGCTTACCGGCGATCTGACGTATTCCGCTCCGCAGGGTTTTGCCGCCGAGCCCGCCGATACCTGGAACCCGCGTACGGGCGGCGATTTGCGGGTGACCTTCAGCCCGACCGAGGTCAAGTCCTATGGCGGCGTCATGTGGATCAGAGCCGTTGGAGCCGACGGCGTACCCGTCGTACTCACCGGCGAGGGCCGCGACGCGACCATCAAGGCCGTGCCCGGTCATCTGTCGTTCGGCGGCCGGGCTGCGGGCACGAAGAGCGCCGAGCAGCGCGTGCGGGTGGCCGCCTCGGGGCTTACGGGCGACCTCTCGTTTCGCTCCCCCGAGGGCTTCGCCGTCGAGCCCGCCGAGGGGTGGGACCCGCGCACGGGCGGCGAGCTTCGCGTGACGTTCGTTCCCGTCGAGGCCAGAGCGTACAACGCCCTCATGCGCATCGAAGCCAACGGAGCCGATACGGCGTCGATGTCGCTTGCGGGCAGCGGACTCGCCTCTTCCATCGAGGCTGAGCCCGCTTTGGCGGCGTTCGGCTATCAACCGGTGGGTACCGAGAGCGTTGAAAGGCGCATACTGATATCCGCCGCAGGCTTGACGAGCGATCTTTCCTTCACCGTTCCCGACGGTTTCACGGTAGTCCCGGCCGATGACTGGAGCGCACGCAGCGGAGGCGAGCTGCGCATCGCGTTCAAACCGACCGAAGCGAAAGACTACGGCGACATCATGTGGATACACGCCGACGGCACCACCTCCCAGCCGGTAACCTTAACCGGCGAGGGGCGCGCTTCGGCCATCAAGGCGGCGCCTTCCGCCCTTCTCTTCGGCAATCAGCCAGTAGGCACGAAGAGCGCCGAGCAGCGCATAACAGTAGGAGCGCACGGGCTTTCGGGGGATATGAGCTTCGAGGTGCCCGACGGCTTCATGGTCGCGCCCGCCGAGGGATGGGATGCGCGCGCGGGGGGCGTGCTTCGCGTGGCGTTCAGCCCGGCCGAGGCCAAAGAATACGGTTCGCTCCTGTCGATCAAGGCCGAAGGGGCTGATGCGGTGTCGGTGGTGCTCACCGGCGAGGGCCGCGAAAAGGCCATTGCGGCTGTGCCGGGACTTGCAGCATTCGGCTTCCAGCCGCTCGGAAGCACGAGCGACGAGCGACGCATCCGGGTTGTCGCCTCGGGGCTTGGAGCCGATATGGCCTTTTCCGCACCCGAGGGCTTCTCGGTTACGCCAGCTGCAGGTTGGGATGCTCGAACCGGAGGCGAGCTTCACGTGAGGTTCAACCCGACCGAGGAGCGGGCTTACGGGTCGGTCATGTGGATCGAATCCGGAGATGCCGACGCGGCGGCGGTGGCGCTTTCCGGCGAGGGTCGCAGCCCGGCAGTGAAGGCGAGCGCGGGCTTGCTTGCGTTCGGCACGCACCAGGTGGGCACGAAGAGCGCCGAGCAGCGCGTGCGGGTAACGGCCTCCGGGCTCACGGCCGACATGGCCTTCGCCGCGCCCGAGGGCTTCACCGTCGAGTGCGCCGAGGGCTGGGATCCGCGCACGGGAGGCGAGCTTTTCGTGACGTTCGATCCGACCGACGAGCGGGCCTACGGCGACATCCTCTGGATCGGCTCCAACAAAGCGAACGCCGCAGCAGTGGCGCTCACGGGAGAAGGCAGGGAGCTTGCGCTTTCAGCCACGCCGAAGAGCCTGACGTTCGGCGCGCAGGACGTGGGCACCACGAGCGCCGCGCAGGTGGTGAACGTGGCCGCCCCAGGGTTCGACTCCGAGATAGCGTTCCGGGCGCCCGAGGGCTTTGCCGTCGAGCCCGGCGAGGGGTGGGACCCGCGCACGGGCGGCGAGCTTGTCGTGACGTTCACCCCCACCTCGATCCAGACCTATGCAGGCGTGCTCTGGATCGAATCTGCGGGCGCGGGTTCTCAGGCTATCGCCCTGACCGGCGAGGGCGCCAAGCCCCTCTCTGTGGCTCCCGCCACTGGCGATGCTTCAGCCCCTGCGGCCGTGCTGGTGATGATAGCGGTGCTGGCAGCCGGCGCCGTGATGGCAAGCAGGTTCTTCCTCAGCCGCAGCCGGAAGGCCTGATGCGATCCCCCGCCTGCATAAAGCGCCTGCAGGCGGGGCTGATGCGGACTCCCGTATACCGTACTGGCGGGGGTCGATGCGGATACCCGTAGGCAACTGGCTTACGGGTATCTTACTCGTAAGCCAGTTGCGCCGCATGAAACAGGAAAGGACCTGCAGCTTTTTGCCACAGGCCCTACCCTTCTCTTGCACGTATGCGAGCGCCGCGCCCTTACAGCATCGTCTGGAAGAAGATGAAAAGCGGGGTGAACGTAAGCGATACGATGGTCATGAGATTGATGAGGATGTTCATCGACGGACCCGACGTATCCTTGAACGGATCACCCACGGTGTCGCCGACAACGGCAGCCTTATGGGCTTCGGAGCCCTTGCCGCCGTGCGCACCGCCCTCGATGTACTTCTTCGCGTTATCCCATGCGCCTCCTGCATTCGACATGAAGATGGCGAGCAGCATGCCCGTTGCAACCGCACCGGCGAGGAAGCCGCCGAGCATGGCCGGGTTGAAGCAGCCGATGACGACGGGGATCACGATGGCGAGGATGCCCGGAAGCATCATCTCGCGCAGCGCTGAGGTGGTGGAGATGGCCACGCACTTATCGTACTCGGGCTCGGCCTCGTAGGTCATGATGCCCTTGATCTCGCGGAACTGACGACGCACTTCTTCGACCATCGCATGGGCCGCACGCGACACCGCGCCCATGGTGAGCGCCGCGAACATGAACGGGATCATCGCGCCGATGAAGATGCCGGCGATGATGAGCGGATCGGTAAGCGTAAGCTCGAAGTTCTCGATCGAATGATGCATGGTGGCCTGGTAGGATACGAACAGCGAGATGGCCGAGAGGCCGGCGCTGGCGATAGCGAAGCCTTTCGCGATGGCCGCCGTGGTATTGCCCACCGCGTCAAGCGAGTCGGTACGCTCGCGTACCTCCTCAGGCAAGCCCGCCATCTCGGCGATGCCGCCTGCGTTGTCGGCCACGGGACCGTACGCATCAACGCCGATGGTGATGGCGGTATTGGAGAGCATGCCCGTTGCCGCAAGCGCGACGCCGAAGAGTCCCACCGCGATGCCGCCCTCGGGGGTGACGACGTTCGCGAACGCCATGTTACCGCACGTGTACGCGCCGATGATAGCAAACGCCACGAGCAGGATCGGGATGATCGTGGAGAGCATACCGGTAGAGAGGCCCTGGATGATGTTGGTGGCCGCACCCGTCTCAGACGCTTCGGCGATCTGATGGACCGGCTTGTAGTGGTCGGAGCAGAAGTACTCGGTGGTCTTGCCGATGAGAAGGCCGGCAACCAAACCGCAAAGCACCGAACCGAACAGCCAGATGGGCTGAGAGGCACTCTGGCCGTTCCAGAGGAAGAAGATCACGAGGATGGCGACGATCTCGATGCCAGCAGCCACGTACGTGCCGCGGTTGAGCGCCTTATGCAGTTCGCCGCCCTCTTTGGTGCGGACCGCGAACAAACCGATGATCGAAGTGATGATGCCGCAGGCGGCGATCATAACGGGAACCACGATGGCCCACGTCGCGTCGACCGAGCCGATGCCGCCGAAGTAGCCGAGCGCGCCGAATGTGACGGCGAGGATGGTGGGTGCGAGGATGGAGCCTGTATAGGACTCGAACAGGTCGGCGCCCATGCCGGCCACGTCGCCCACGTTGTCGCCTACGTTGTCGGCGATGGTTGCGGGGTTGCGCGGGTCGTCTTCGGGAATGCCCGCCTCGACCTTGCCCACGAGGTCCGCGCCCACATCGGCCGCCTTCGTGTAGATGCCGCCGCCCACACGAGCGAAGAGCGCCACAGCCGAAGCGCCGGTTGCGAAGCCTTCGACCATGCCGATGTGCTCATGCATGAGGTCGAACGTATCCACGCCGAACACGATGAGGATGAGCCACAGCGACAGGCCCAGAAGCGCGAACGACGCGACCGAAAGGCCCATCGTGAGGCCCGATTTGAACGAGATGTTCAAGGCCTTCGCCACGCTTTCCTCGGCGGCGTAGGTGGTGCGGGTGTTCGCGCGCGTTGCCACGTGCATGCCGATGTAGCCCGCTAGCGCCGAGAGGATGCCGCCCGTGACGAAAGCCACGGCGGTGATCGGCGAGAGGGCGATCGCCATGACGATGGCGACCACGACCATGAATATGACGAGCAGCTTGTACTCGCTCATGAGAAACGCTTTGGCACCTTGCTGGATCTTCAGCGAGATGTTGTTCATCTTGTCGGGACCCGGATCCTGTTTCAGGACCCACGAACCGAGGTAGCCCGCCATGCATATGCCTATCAGGGCGCAGATGGGGGCCATCCATGCGACTTGGACGGTCACTTGTTTTCCTCCTTGTGTTGTCGTACCGGTTTCGTGCGCCCTTCGAGCCGGGCATTAGGGCCGGAAAAACGCACCTGGCCCATTTTAGGGTATTTGCCCGCGCTCGTGAACTGCGAATGCGGCATTTTTCGACCGCTTGAGGCAAGAGCACGGCGAAGAACCCGTGGGCGCGGGCGCCGAGCCGCAAGGAGCATGGGCGTTCGGGATGCGACGGGCAGCGACGGCTGGCGACTTGCGTGATCGCGCGACGGTGGGCATCCTGCATGATCGCACGACGGTATGCATCCCGCACGATCGCGCACCTCTGCACCCTAGCCGGTCGCGGGCCGGTCGGCCTCGGCGCCCAAACCTCGAGCTTCAAGCGCAACGAGGGCAAACAAGCAAAAGGTAACCTACGACTGGTCAGTACGGGCATCATTTGAGAAGGGTACCTTTGGCTAACTTCTGCTCATCCGAGGGCATGAGGCTGTGAGCTGGGCATACACGAACCTCGATTTTCCATGCCCGAACGCGACGGCTAAAAACTTCGCAAATGGTGCCCGTACTGACCAGTCATATACTACCTATCTCAAACGCGAGCGTCGACGAAAACCGAAGCGCATGAGTATCCTATCGGGTTACGCAAAAGTGCGCCGCGAAGGCGCGTCCGCCCATACTTTTGTCGGAAAACAGCCTTTCAGTGCAGGCCAATCGCCGCTTTGCGACGCGCAATCGCGCTTCAGCGCCTCTTTAACGCCTGAATGTTCACCTTGACTTACCGCGAACAGGCGATATGCAGGGGCGTTTCGACTTCGGAGACCTCATGGAACCACTTCCCGATCGCAAAGCGGCGATTGGCCTGCATCCGGGAGCCGTTTTCACACAAAAGCACCTTATCAATAAAGAGCGAGCAGGAGGCGTCCGATGGCGAGCATCGCCCGCCATTGCGTTATTCGCATGGACGGCGAGAGGCGTCTGCTATAATGGCGATGACCAAAGTAACAGCTTACCGTGCGCATGCCCCTCGGCGCGCATACCATATACAGGAGCACCCGACCTATGAACCGCCTCAAGCCCCTCATGGCGGCGTGGGACAGGCCGACGGTTGCGAGCATCGTCGCGTTCGCCGTCCTTCTCGCCGCCTACCTCGCCCTCGATGCCGCCGGGTTCGTCGCGCACGACAGCGCTTGGACCACGCCCGCCGTCGCGCTCACACTCGCCTGCGCGCTCTGCGCCCTCGCGGCAAGGCCCTACCTGCTCAAGCGCTTCGAGCCGCTTGCGAGGCGCGCGAAGCCGTTCGTGCTGGTCGCCCTCGTAGCGCTCGCGTTCTACCTGTTCGAGAAGCCGTACAATCCCGGGCTCTTCGGCATCGGAGCCTTCTACGCTTTCGTGAACCTGTGCGTGATCGCGGTGCTGTTCGCCATCGTGTACTTCGCCTTCCAGCAGACCAAAGCCTCCGCCGTCGCGTTTCTCGCGCTGTGCTTCATCGCGGGAACGGCCAACTACTTCGTCATCGCGTTCAAGGGGCAGCCGGTTCTGCCTGCCGATATCTTCGCACTCAGCACGGCGGCGGCGGTCGGCGGCGGCTACACCTACGTCATAAACGACGACATCGCAACCGCGTTCGCCGCCCTCGCGGCGGGCATCGTGTTAGTCGCTTACCTTCCGAAAACGAAGTTCGCCCTGAAACGCGGCGTGGCGAACGGCGCGGTTGCGCTCGTCTGCGTGCTCGGATTCGGCGCGTGGTTCTCGTCCGTCGATATCGAACACGCTTACGGGGTCCAGGTCGACGGCTGGGCCGCGTCGAGCTCGTACTCGCAGCAAGGGTCGGTTCTGTGCTTCCTCAAGCGCGTACAGGACCTCTCGCCCGCTGCCCCGGAAGGCTACTCGCACGATGCCGCAGCCGAGATCCTTTCGCGCTACGAAACGAGCGATGACGAAGCGCGCGGAACGGACGAAACCGGATACGGCGTGGACGGTGAAATGCCCGCCGTCGTGGCCATCATGAACGAGACGTTCTCCGACCTTTCGCTCTACCCGAACCTCGCCGACATCTACGACGGACCGGTGTACTTCAACTCGATTTCCGACGCTTACCTCAAGGGCACCGCCTACGCTTCGGCGCTCGGCGCAGGCACCTGCAACAGCGAGTTCGAATTTCTCACCGGCGCGACCATGGCGAACCTCGGAGACGGCGTGTACCCCTACATGCTCTACGACCTCGAGGGCACGGGCAACCTCGCCTCATACTTCAACAATCTCGGCTACGATACCACCGCCATCCACCCCGCCGATGCGACAAACTGGCGGCGCGACACGGTGTACAGCCAACTCGGATTCGACGAGTTTTTCGACGTGACCGATTTCGAGGGAGCCGACACGCTGCGCGGATTCACCACCGACAAAGCCACGTACGACCTCATTCTCGAACGCCTCGCTACCGATGAAAACCCCCAGTTCATCTTCGACGTGACGCTCCAGAACCACGGCGGGTACGACACGGGCCTCATTCCCAACGAAATGGCCGTTTCGGTGCCGCTCGAAAGCGACCGCACCGCCGAGTTGGAAGAGTTCGTAAGCTGCATCCGCCAATCCGACCTCGATCTGCAGTACCTGATCGAAGGCCTCTCCGAACTGGATCGTCCTGTCGTCCTCTGCATCTTCGGCGACCACCAGCCCGGCTTTTCGGACTGGCTCGCAAGCCTCGCCTTCGGCAAGGACGTTTCGGACTTCACGCTCGAGGAAGTACAGGCGCGCTATGAGGTTCCCTACCTGATATGGACGAACTTCGAATCGGACCGCGCAACGAAGGCGAATGCGGCGGCTCTTGCCGAAGATATGGCACCCGTGCTCGACGAGCTCGAGCGCCCGTTGTACCAAGACGGAACCGACATGAGCCTGAACTACCTGAGCGCGCATCTGTTGGCGGCGGCCCAGCTTCCCCTTCCGGCCTACCAGCAGTTTCTACTCGATGCGCAGCAGACGATACCGGTCATCAACCTCAACGGCTACCGGGACGACAGCGGCCTGTGGCATTGGTCGGACGGCCGCGATGAAGACGGCGTCCCCGAAAGCATTGCCGCTACGCTCGGCGAACTCGCGATCGTGCAACACAACCTTCTGTTCGGATCATAAGGGCAAGCTGCTCTGACCGTAGGCGGAGGGCTTCGTCGGCAGGAAAGCCTGTTGGCATTGTGCATCCCTGCCGCACACAGCCCGCAACGTGCATCATGCGGGCTACAGGTATTCGCGTACCCAGGCGATGTTGCCCATCACGGTTGCTATGAGCTCGTCGACGTTGTCGAACTTGATCATGGGGCGCAGGAAGTGATGGAACTCGACTTTGATGGGCTTGCCGTACAGATCGCCTTCGAAATCGAGCAGGTGCGCCTCGCAGGTGGCGTCGGTACGGTCTTCGAACACGGGTGACACCCCCACCGATACGGCCGCTTTGTAGCGAACGCCATCGACGTAGGCGTATGCCCCGTACACCCCGGCCCCGAGGGCCTGCAGTTGCGAGGGCATCTTGAGGTTCGCCGTGCGAAAGCCGAAATCCTTACCCTCACCACGACCCTGCTCGACCGTGCCCACGATGTAGTACGGATGCCCGAGCAGCTTGTTCGCTTCGAGGATATCGTTGTCTGCAAGAAGCAAACGGATCCTCGTTGCCGTGATGGGCGCTCCGTCCGCGCTTGCCAAATCGTGCGCGCAGATATTCGTTTGAGCTACTTCGGCCCAGCTCGAAAGCTCCTTGACCGTCCCTTTCGCGCGGGCCCCGAACCTGAAGTCGTAACCCACGTGCAAGTATGCAGGAGCATGGCCGTTGAACGTATTCACGAGGAACTCTTCGGGACTCGAAGCCGAGAACCGCTTCGTGAATGGAAGCACCACCACCGCATCGACGCCGCTGTGCGCAAGCGCGCCGATGCGCTCGTCATTGGTCATGAGCTTTTTCAAACGCTCAGGATGAAACACCTCGTCGGGATCGATATCGAAAGTGAGCGCTATGCTTTTGCCACCGCTTTCTGCCGCCGTCTTCTGCGCGCAGTCAAGCAGGTAGCGATGCCCGAGATGCACGCCGTCGAACACGCCGAACGCGCATGACGAACCGGAGAAGAACGAATGATCGAACGACTCATCGCATTTAAGAATCTCTGCCACGTGAAACCCCCACAGCAAACACGCACCGGGGCTTCAGTACCCCGCGTGCCTCATCGTACTCGTACAGTGCAACCAGCTTGTTCTCGGCAATCACCGAGATGATTTCGCCGGACGATAACGGTGTACAGCTCTTCAGTACGCCGGCCGTACAGGCGCACATTTCGAGCGCAGCGGATGATCTTCTCCGCTCGTAGATCTCGCACGCACCCGCAGGCAAAGCGGTCCCGTTCGAAACCGCGCGTGCAACGGCTTCGTCAGCAAACAGGAACCTGAACCCGAGCAGACGTACCGGATCGAGCGCCGCCGCCTCGCCGCGTTCTTCAAGCGTTTCGAGCGTGACGCACTCCGACAGTTCAAGCGATCCCGCCTGCGTTCGTACAAGCTCGCTCACGTACGCGGGACACCCTAGCTTTGCGCCGATGTCGCGCGCCAGCGAGCGGATATAGGTTCCCTTCGAAACGAAAACGGAGATATCCCACGCGGGCAGCCCGTCTTCGCCCGCTTCGACGACGCGCTCGAGGCTCGCTTCGTAAATCTCGATGTCGCGGGGCTTCAGATCGATGATCGTACCCGCACGGGCGGCTTTGTAGGAGCGCTGCCCTGCCACCTTGATGGCCGAATAGACGGGAGGCATCTGCTTCTGCTTGCCCGTAAGACCACCGACGAAACGCTCGGCGAACTCCCTATCGAACACCTGAGGGGGCGCATCGCCCCTTTTGATGATCTCGCCTGCGGCGTCGTCGGTATCGGTGCCCGCACCGAACGACACGCGGAAGCGGTAGCGCTTGTCATGCTCGGTGAAAAAGGCATCGAGCCGCGTAGCGGGACCCACGCATACGAGCAGCGCGCCCTTCGCCAAAGGATCGAGCGTGCCCGCATGCCCCACGCGGCGCTCACCGAAGATACGGCGGCACCGGTTCACGACATCGTGCGAGCTCATACCCGCCGGCTTGTTGACTCCCACGACAAGCGACATCCCCGAAGTGCCCCGCTTCACCGTTGCGCACTCCCGTCACCTGAAGGACCGCTCGCACCGAGGGCGGCGGCAACAGCCGCATCGACTCGCTCGATTGCCTGATCGAGCGAGTCGTAGAGCGTGAACCCGGCCGCAGCCCTATGGCCTCCCCCGCCCATCGTGCGCGCGATGGCGGCGACGTCGGTATCGTCTTTCGCGCGAAAGCTGCCCCGTACGTGCTCGGGCTCTTCGCGCAGCATGCAGGCGACGCGGATTCCCGCGACAGCCCTGATGGTGTTGATGAGCGGCTCGGCATCCGACTTCACGGCACCGGTCTTCTCAAAATCCTCACGCGTGAGGTAACTCGCAACGTAAGCTCCGTCCATGCCGAAGCGCATGCGCGCAAGCGCGATGCCCTCGAGCTCGAGCGATGCGATCGAGCGGTTCTGGAACACTTCGCGGGCAACGGCGGCGGGATCAGCCCCCGCCTGCACCATCTCGAAGGCCGCCGCGAACGCCGCCTGGTCGGTGTTCTGGAACTGGAAGCGGCCCGTGTCGGTGACGAGCCCCGTATAGGCGCACGTTGCCATCTCAGGCGAGCGCTCGATGCCGAGCAGGCCGGCAAGCTCCCACACGAGCATCGTCGTGGACGCTGCGTCGGGATCGACGAAGGTATAGGTTGACATCGCATCATCGGCTGCATGGTGATCGATCGTAACCGTAGTCTGCGAACGCGCCTGCACGGCAGCCGCCGCAGCCCCCATGCGCTCGGGAGTCGGCACGTCGACGGCAATGAACACGTCGGGCGCCCCGTCGTAATCAGCGGCGGGGACCATGTCTTCGATGCCGGGCAGAAACAACAGGCCAGCCTCGATCGGATCGGGTTTCGCAAGCAGGCAGGTCACGTCTTTTCCGAGCGTCCTGAGGGCATGGTAGACGACGAGCTGCGAGCCGAGGCAATCGCCGTCGGGGCTCACGTGTCCGCATACCGCGAAGCGCTCAGCCGTACGGAGCGCTTCTGCGATACCGGCAAGATCGGAGTTGGTCTGCGGGGTTACTGCCACCTATTCACCGTCCGTTTCGCGCACATCGACTGCATCCTTTGCGGCTGCTGCATCGCCTGATGCGTCGGCGGTCGCATCGCCGTCGGCATGGCCGCTCGCCGTATTGCGCACCGCGTCGCGCTGCAGGGCAGACGCGATGCGCTCCGCCTCGTCAACGCTCTTGTCGAGCATGAAGCGCAGCTCGGGCGCCACGCGCCATGACAGCTGCTTGGCCATGAGCGAGCGGATGCGGCCGGATGCTTTGGAGAACGCATCGGCAACCGCCTCGTAGCGCTCGGGTTCGGTCGTGTAGAAGACGTTGCAGACGCTGCGGTCGTAGCTCACTTCGCAGCCCGTGATGGTGACGAGCGCAAGGCGCGGATCGGATATCTCGAACAGAAGGATGCTCGCGATGACTTCGCGGGCCTGCTCGTTAACCTTGCGGTTGGAAGAACCTTGTTTCATGATGTCCGTCTCCTTTCGGAAGAAGAGGTGAGGTCAAACGCCGATGGCCCGGTACATGATACTCCGAGCCATCGACATGAGCGCACTATCGTAGCGAACCTGTGCTATTCCGTACGCTCGACTTCGACGATTTTGTAGCCCTCGATCGTATCGCCGATCTTGATGTCCTGATAGCCGGTGATGCCGATGCCGCACTCATAGCCGCTGCGGACCGATTTCACATCGTCCTTGAAACGGCGCAGCGAATCGATCGTGCCTTCGAACACCACGGTACCGTCGCGGACCACGCGCACCTTGTCGTCGCGTGAGATCTCGCCCTCGACGATGTAGCATCCGGCGATGGTTCCGGCCTTCGGCACCTTGAACGTCTCGCGGACTTCGGCGATGCCGGTGTCCTCTTCGACGATGTCGGGCGAAAGCAAGCCCACGCGCGCCGCGTTGATCTCCTCGATCGCCTGGTAGATGACGCGGTACAGGCGGATGTCCACTTTTTCTTTCTCGGCTTGGACCTTCGATTTGCCCGTCGGGCGCACGTTGAAGCCGATGATGATGGCGTCGGACGCCGAAGCGAGCGTGACGTCGGTCTCGGTGATGCCGCCTACGGCCGAGTGCACGATGTTGATGCGCACCTCGGATTGGTCCATCTTGTCGAACGCATCGCGCAGCGCCTCGATGGAGCCTTGCACGTCGGCCTTCACAATGAGGTTCAAGTCGGTCTGCTTGCCTTCCTCGATACGGCTGAACAGGTCGTCGAGGCTCATATGAGACTTCGTTTCCTGCTCAGCGAGGCGCATGCGCAGCGCACGTTCCTCGGCGAGCTTGCGGGCATCGCGCTCGTCTTCGAACACGCGGAATTCGTCGCCTGCGGTCGGTACCGAGTTGAGGCCGAGTATCTCCACCGGATCAGCGGGATAGGCAGCCTCGACGTGGGCGCCGCGCGGATTCACGAGCGCACGCACGCGCCCGTAGGAGGACCCCGCCACGATAGAATCACCGGGTCTCAAGGTGCCGCGATGCACGAGCACGGTAGCCACAGGGCCGCGGCCCTTGTCGAGGTTCGCCTCGATGACGAAGCCCGAAGCGAAGGCATCGGGGTTCGCCTTGAGTTCGAGCACGTCTGCCTGCAGAAGGATCGTTTCGAGCAGGTCGTCGATGTGCAGCTTCTGTTTCGCGGAAACCTCGACGAACATGTTCGTGCCGCCCCATTCCTCGGGGATAACGCCGTACTCGGTAAGCTCTTGGCGCACGCGGTCGGGGTTCGCACCGGGTTTGTCGATCTTGTTCACAGCCACGACGATGGGCACTTCGGCAGCCTTCGCGTGGTTGATGGCCTCGATGGTCTGCGGCATAACGCCGTCGTCAGCGGCAACGACGAGCACGATGACGTCGGTTACCTGCGCACCGCGGGCGCGCATGGCGGTGAACGCTTCATGGCCCGGCGTGTCGATGAACGTGATCTGGCGTCCGTCGATCTCGACAACCGAAGCGCCGATGTGCTGGGTGATGCCGCCCGCTTCGCTTTCGACAACGCCCGTATGGCGGATCGCGTCGAGAAGCGAGGTTTTGCCGTGGTCGACGTGGCCCATGACGGTAACGACCGGCGGACGGGGCTTCAGATCCTCGTCGCGATCGTGGTACACGACGGCGTATTCCTCTTCGGGAGACACGACGCGCACTTTGCGGCCCATGTCGTCGGCGATGAGCTCGATGAGATCGTCGCCCATCGACTGGGTGAGCGTGAGCACCTGGCCGAGCATGAACAGGCGCTTGATGATGTCGTTGGGCGCGACGCCGAGCAGTTCGGCAAACTTGGACACCGTGGTGCCCTGCGGAACCTCGACAACCGAATCGTCAAGCACGAGCGTGGGATCGAGGCCCTTTTCGATGGCTTCGAGCTCCAAGCGCTCGCGGTTCTCAGCCTCGCGCTTCTCCTTGCGCTTCTTACGGCGGCCTTCGCCGCCCTCCTGCGTAGCGGCCTCAACCGCGGCGCGCGCCTCGGCAAGCACCTTGTCGCGCTGGAGCTTCTCGGCCTGAACGGCCATCTGGGCGTAGCGGTCCTCACCGGATGCCTGGTCGACGAGCTCGGGAACCTCGGGCTCAAATCGTTTCTGTTGGCCCTGCTTAGGTGTCGCCTGCTTTTTGGCATCGGTGCGCTGCGGCTTCTGCCGCTGTTGGTTCGCTGCACCCTGCCTGGGAGCGCTTTGGCGCTCGGATTTCTGCTGCTCGATGCGGGCCTTCTCGCTTTCGATCTGTGAAAGCAGCGAGTCGAAGGACGATTTGGGCTTCGCGCCGAGCACCGGGGCCTTTTTGGGGCCTTCGGACTGCTTCGCGCCCTTGCCGCCCGATTTGCGTGCCGCAAGCGCCTCGGCGACAGCCTGCTTTTTGGCGACTTCCTTGGCAGCGATGGCAGCACGGGCACGTGCCTTGGCCTCTTCGGCCTCGCGCGCCACGCGTTCCTTTTCGCTTTCTATCTGGCTCGCGAGCTTCTGGAACGCCGAAGATGCGGGAGCCGGGTTCGCAGCACGCTCATCCGACGCATCCTCGGAAGACGCCTCCCCCTGCGAATCCGATGATGCGGGCGCATCCCCCATGCGACGGGCACGCTCCGCCTCGCGGCGCTTGCGCTCCTCTTCGACCGCTTCGCGGCGCTTGCGCTCCTCTTCGGCCTTCTTCTCAGCCTGAGCGCGCTGCTCCTCGGCGAGTGCGGCTGCTTCCTTATCCTCAAGCTGACCGGCGCGCTGCTTTATCTCAGGCTCCAAGTTCTTCCTGATTTTGGCTACGTAGGCATCTGCAAGCATGCTCGCATGGCTCTTCGCAGGGATCTTCATCTCCTGGAGCCGATCGAGCAGTTCCTTGCTGGACATGCCGAACTCTTTCGCCAACTCATGTACACGCATGCTGGCCATACATTCTCCTCATTCTATCCTGTAGCTCCACGGATCGCGCCCGCCATATCCGATGCGATCCGTTCGTAATCCTCTTCGGTCAACGATGCCCTGAGCGCCCGGTCGAGCCGTTTCGTTCGAACGGCCTTCTCGAAGCAGGCTTCCGAACACACGTACGCGCCCCTGCCCGCTGCCTTGCCCGTCGCATCGAACGCCACGGCTCCGTCGCTTCTGCGCACGATGCGCACAAGCTCCCCCTTGGTCGCTTTGCAGCCGCATGCTATGCAACTGCGTTCGCGTTTGGGTTTTTGCACCTGAGCCATCGCGCGACGCCCTCTTACGCCTCGTCGTCCGCATGGATGCCGCAGAACCGACTGCCCGGCCGGGCATGGTTGCGGCACCTCACGCCGTCTTCGCTCACATGGGCGCAGACGAGTTCCTCGTCGATCGCGGATTCCTCGTCGATAAGCACGTTATCGACCGCAGGCGGCTCACCGGCAAACGAAGCGCTCTTGATGTCGATGTGCCAGCCCGTGAGGCGCGCGGCGAGGCGGGCGTTCTGGCCCTCCTTGCCGATAGCGAGCGAAAGCTGGTCGTCGGGCACGACGACGGTGGCGTAATGGTTATCCTCGTCGATGGTCACGCGGGTGACCTTGGCGGGCGAAAGCGCGTTGGAAACGTAGGTTGCGGGATTCTCATTCCACTGAATCACGTCGACGCGCTCGTTGCGCAGCTCTTCGACCACCATGCGCACCCGCGAACCCTTCGGACCGACGCACGCGCCGACCGGATCGAGGTTCGGCTCGCGCGAGGCTACCGCGATCTTCGAGCGGGCGCCCGGCTCGCGTGCGATCGATTTGATCTCCACCATGCCGTCGTAGATCTCGGGGACCTCGATCTCGAACAGACGGCGGATGAGATCGGGATGCGTACGCGATACGACGATCGAGGGACGCGCCTGTTCGCCGCGCATTTTCGGCGCATCCGAGTTCGGGTCGCGCACGTCGATGATAAGCGTTTTGAGGCGCTGGTTGTGGCGGTAGTGCTCGTTTCCGGGCCGCTCGTTGCGCTCGCCCGGGTTGCGCTTGAGATCGTAATGCGGAAGCTCCGCCTCCACGCCGTCGCGGATCTTGATGATGGTGAAATCAGGCGTTCCCTGAAGCACCGTACCCGTCACGAGATCGCCTACGCGGTTCGAGAACTCCTCGTAGATGCTCTGACGGCCCGCTTCGCGCACGATCGACGAAATGACGCCCTTGGCGTTTTGCGCAGCGATGCGGCTCACGTCGTCGGGGGTCACATCGCGCTCTTCGAACTCGGCGTACTCGCCGGTTTCTTCGTCGGGCTCGCCGACGGGCACGAGCTCGTACACGTAGATCTGGCCGGTCGAACGGTCGATCGTCACGCGCGCATCCCACTCGAGGTCGAGGATGTGCTGGTAGCTTTTCGCAAGCGAAGCCTCAAGCCGTTCGATGAGATAGAACTCGTCGATGTGACGCTCGTGCGCGAGCGCCTGCAGGGCCTCGATCAATTCTGAACTTGCCACGATGCCTTTCCTTTCCTAACCGAAGTCCACCACGCCTTTGAGGCGGGCTCGCTTGATGGTATTGATTTCGATCTCCACTTCAACGCCGTCGACGTCGAGCAGCACAGCGTTTCCGCGGACGCCTGAAAGCGTACCCGTCCATTTGCTGCGCCCGTCTTGGGGCTCCGCCGTGACGGTAGCGGTTTCACCTGCGAACCGCTCGAAGTGCTCGAGCGTGCGCAACGGGCGGTCGATGCCGGGCGACGATACCTCAAGCGTGTACGCACCCGGAAACGGATCGAGTTCGTCCATGCGCTCGTTGATCCACACCTGCGCGCTCGAAAGCTCGTCGAAGCTCACGCCGCCCTCCGTATCGATGTACACGCGAATCGTCGGCGCTTTTTTTGCACCTACGACTTCGACGGTCACGATTTCGATGTCGTGCTCGGCAGCCTGCCCTTCGAGCGCTTCGAGCAGGTTTCGTTCTTTTGCGGTCAACATGCAGGTCACCTCCCAGATAAAAAGAAAGCGGGATAAACCCACTTTCACCGATACGTTCGAAAGTATGTTTCGTCTGCACCCATCCGTGCACAGACAATCAGTATTTATACCACATTTCTTTGAGCGTGAAAAGGTGTTTTGCAGGCAAGGGCCCATCTGCGGGGGAAATCCACAGATCGCAGGTACCCCGTGGCGGTTGGCAGCGAGACTTGCGGGTCGCACCTGCGGCTCCCAGAAAGGGTATGCCGTTTCCGTGGACCCGATGGACTGCAGGCTGGAGGTTTGCCGTTTTGATGCCGAAACGAGGTATCGTTGTCCTTCAGGAGGTGGTTTCTGTGCCCGCAATTCTCATCGTCGAAGACGAGCCGCCCATCGCAAACCTCATTCGGTTAAGCCTCACCAAAGAAGGCTACGTATGCACCTGCGCATACGATGGCTCAGAAGCGGCCGATCTCATAGAGCGCAGAGCGTTCGACCTCGTGCTGCTCGACGTGATGCTCCCCGAACTCGACGGCTTCGAGCTCATGGAGTACCTGCGCCCCTCCGAGATTCCCGTCATATTCATCACGGCGAGAAACGCACTCGACGACAAGGTGCGGGGACTGCGTGCGGGGGCCGAAGACTACATCGTAAAGCCCTTCGAGATCGCCGAGTTGCTCGCACGCGTCGACGTTGTGCTCAGGCGGTACAAAAAGAACGATACGCTCATCTGCATCGGCGGACTCGAAATCGACACGTACGGCATGCAAGTGCGCAAAGAAGGCGAACCTGTGGCGCTCACGAAGAAGGAGTACGACCTTCTGCTCCTGTTCGCCCAAAATCCCGGTCGCGCGCTTCACCGAGAAACAATGTACGAGCGTGTATGGGGCGATCCGTTCCAGTACGGCAGCAAGACCGTCGACCTGCATGTGCAGCGGCTTCGCAAAAAAGTCGGTTGGGAAGACAGGCTCACCGCCGTGAGCAAAGTCGGCTACCGCCTCGAGGCTTGAGATGACGGTCCGCCTCAAAATGACGGTGTGCATGGTAGGGCTTCTCTCCGTTCTGTTCGGCATCGGAGGAAGCCTGCTCATCGCCCTTTCATTCCAGGATTCGCTCGAACGCGAACAGGAAACCGCCTACGGCGCGTACAATATGGTGCTCGGAACCCTGCAGGTAGTCGATAGCGTAAACGGCCCCCTCGAGGCCGACGACATCACAAGCACGCTCGACCAGCTCACCGCACAAAACGACGTCGGATGGACCGCCCTGCGCGTCTCGACGAGCGAACAGACCGTCTACGAGTACAATGCCGCACACCTCGCGCAGCTCTTTGAGCAGCCCCAAACGGGTACCTCGACCATCGGATACGCTACGCTCGATTCCGGCGTGCATATGGTCGTGCTTTCAGGTGCGCTCGAAGCGGGCGACGAAACGCTGTATGTGGATATATCGCGAGACGTTTCCGCCCTCATCGCGGCGCGCGATGCACAGCTGGTCACCTACCTTTGGGTCTTCTTCGCATTGACGGCGCTCTGCGGTATCCTGTCCTACACGGTCGCACGCCTGATCACACGGCCCCTCGTCGGGCTCTCGCGCGCTTCCCGCGCTATAGCCTGCGGCGACTTGGCGGGCCGTGCGACCATCGCCACGAATGACGAAATCGGCCGTGTGGCTCGCGATTTCAACGCCATGGCAGACACCCTCGAACGCACGATAACCGAACTCGAAGACACGGCCCGAAGGCAGGACCGTTTCGTCGGCAGTTTTGCCCATGAGATAAAAACGCCCTTGACCTCCATCATAGGATACGCTGATCTTCTGCGCGGCCAAACCTTGAGCGAAAGCGAGCAAATCGAAGCAGCCTGCTACATCGTCTCGGAGGGAAAGCGGCTCGAAAGCCTTTCGCAAAAGCTTTTGAGTCTGCTCGTCCTCAAAGGGGAGCAACCCATTCTCGCTCCTGCGAGTCCGAAAGCCCTCATCGAAGGGCTGGCCGCCCGCATGATGCCCTTCTTCGCGAAGAGGGGCATCGAGCTTGCATGCGAATGCGAAGCGGGGCGATGCCTCTTAGACTGCGACCTTGTGTCCTCGCTTCTCATCAATCTGTGGGATAACGCCGCGAAGGCCATGGACGCCTCGGGCGGAACGCTGTTCGTACGCTCGCGCATGATCCCGAACGGCTGCGAAATATGCGTGAGCGACGAAGGTCGAGGAATCCCCCCAGAAGCGATTGAACATGTAACCGAAGCGTTCTATCGCGCCGACGCATCGCGCGCCCGCACCCAGGGCGGAGCCGGACTCGGATTGGCCCTGTGCCAAGAGATAGTCGCCGCGCACAAGGGAAGCATCCGGTTTAGGAGCAGCGTCGGCATTGGAACGGCTGTCATCGTGGAGCTCAAAGGGGGAACGGCATGAGGCGCGCCGGCACAACACTCGCAATCCTGTGCACGCTCGGACTTGTCGGCATCGGAGCCGCCATGCCGCATATCGCAACACATGCGCTCGACCGCGAGCTTGAGCAGAGAACGACGGAGCGCATCAGCAGCAGCCCCTCGTTCGCTTACGGCGATGCACCCGACCTCATCGGTGCGATGGAGCTCTTCGCTTCCGCAGGTTCGCTGATAACGCTCTCCGAAGGCGTGCATATGACCGAAGACGAGGCACGTGCCGCCACCGAAGCTATCCTCGCGCATTTGCAACCATCACCTCACCCCTCCGCCGAACGCTTTGCAAGCCCCCTGCTCGTCACCGATGCGGACGAAGCGGGACTTTCGGGAGTGTACTGGATATGTACCTGGCAGAACAGCAGCGAAATGACGGAATCGATCGTGCTCGACGATGCGACCGGCGATGCAGTCGCGTTCGAACTGAACACAGGCACGTCGACGCTCGCACATACCGAAGAAGGACTCCCCGAAAGCGTCGAGCTCGTCTTGGAGTACCTGCGGCAATGCGAAACGGTGGACACGGCAGAGGTGAACGCGATCGCGCCCGGCACCTATCTCAGCGAATACGCGATCGCCCTTGGCACAACGGCACACGATACCCGCACACCATTCGAAGCGCCCCTCTACGTAAGCGACGATCGGATTTCTTTCAACAACGGATGGCATACCGATGCCGTCGCTATGTCGTCTTGATGGGTCTTCTTCTTAGTATGTCGAAAACAACAGGAAAGAAGGCCCGCCATGGCTCCATCAAAGCGGCTCAGCACACCTGCGCGCACTCGCCCAAACGCGGTCGGACGAAACAGGTGCGCGGGCGCTCGAACGTCCGACTCTTCTGCACGCATCTGTTTCAGCCAAGCCGGCAGACGGCTTGCCTTCGCGGGGGCACTGCTCATCGCGTGCGCGCTTGCGATCGTGTTCGCGTCTTTCGGCTGCGCATCCGCAGCGAATCCGATCTCAAGCGGGGGCGAGCCGGGCAACAACCACGATGACAGCATCCTCGCCGAAGGCGAAGCTGACCGTACGGGAGCCCTGAACGCTTCGCAACCGCCGCTCGCTGAACGCGCGAACAGCACACCGCATCCCGATGACTGGAGCCTTATCCTCGTCAACCCATGGCATCCTCTTCCCGACGGCTATGAACCAACGCTCGTGCATCTCGAACAGGGCTTCTACGTCGATGAGCGATGCGCCGCCGATGCGGCGGCCATGATGGCCGCATGCCGCGCTACCGGGCTCAACCCTTTCATATGCTCGGCGTACCGCTCGCACGAAACGCAGGAAACGCTCTTCTCCACCAACGTGCAGCGGAATCTCGCTGCCGGGCTTTCACTTGAAGACGCCCGAAAAGAGGCAGGGAAAACCGTCGCCGTACCCGGCACGAGCGAACATCAGCTGGGCCTTGCGCTCGACATTGTAGATTTCGCCAACCAGAATCTCGACGAAAGCCAGGAGCGCACGCCCGTGCAGCAGTGGCTCATCGAGCATAGTTGGGAGTACGGCTTCGTGCTGCGCTACCCCATCGACAAAAGCGAAACGACCGGCATCATCTACGAACCGTGGCACTACCGCTACGTCGGAAAAGACGCGGCACGAGAGATGCACGAGGAAGCGGTGTGCCTCGAGGACTACCTTGCGATGATCGGCGGCTGAGAGCGCTTAGCGAAGCCGAATCGCCTCACCATTGACGGGCGAGCATGGCGGCGGTGTTCTCGGCCCATGAATAGTCGGGTAGGTACGTCGTCAAACACGATATCGTGGGATTCCCCTCGATGAAGCGGTAGTAGTCGCAATCCAGCTTCTCCGAGTCCACCGACAAGTGGTTGCGCCTGCGTACGATGACATCGGCTGCACCCACGGCGCGCAAAGCCTTCAGCATGTCGGCTATGATGGTCTGCAGCATCTTCTGATGCGACCGATCGTAGTACACATCCTCCCACAGAGCAGAAGCGATCTGGGCGTTCGTCGCCCCCGCCCCGCGCCGATCAACCAGAAACGCGAACAGCTCCTTGCTCTTGCTGCGCGGGAAGTGCACGGGCACACCACCCGAAAACACCTCGAAACCTCCGAACATCTGCACGTGCAAACGCGGCTTTGCGCGACTGAGCCGGCTCTGCTTCGTTTCGGCCGCGTATGCGAGCTCGCGTTTTAGATCTTCAACCGACATCGGCTTGAGCACGTAGCCGTCGGCATGCAGCTTAAACGCATCTACGGCGTATTCCGAATATCCCGTCACGAATACGATGGCGCATGCCGGCTGCAAGGCCCTCATGCGCCGAGCCAGTTCGAAGCCGTCTTCGCCCGGCAGATTGATATCGAGCAGCGCCACGTCGACCTCGTGCGACTCCATGCACGTGCATGCATCGGCTCCGCTCGAAAACAGCCTGACGTCTTCCACAGCGTCGATTGATGAGAGCTTCTTGCCCAATCCTTCGAGAGCACAGGGCTCGTCGTCAACCGCTATCACGTTCATACGCACATTTCGCTTTCTTCATCGTAGGGAACGACCAAGGTAACCTGAACCCCCGAACCAGGGGTGTTCTCAATATGGAGCGCACCGCCGCAGACCGCCAAACGCGCCTCGACGTTTGCAAGTCCGACATGGCTGCGCGACGGGCTGCCTTCGGCGCCGTGCATCGGTTCGCCCGCCGGGCTCTCGGCGCCGCAGCCGTGCGGCACAGGGGCATCGACTGTGATCCCCGGGCCGTTATCGCTCACCCGCACGAAGCAACGCCCGCCTTCGCGCCACGAGGAAAGTGTCACCGTCCCCTTACCGCCTCGCCTTTGCGATGCACCGTGACGAATGGCGTTCTCCACCAAAGGCTGAACGCTGAGCGGCGGCACCTGAAAATCGTCTGCTTGCACATGGTAGTGCACCTCCACGTTGGGAAACCGCAGCTGTTCAATGGCTACATAGTGGGCAAGGTGCTCGAGCTCTCGCTTGAGGGGAATGAGCGGCTCGCCCGTAAGCGAATCCATGTTTCCGCGCAAGTACTGCGCAAATTCCTGTACGGTTCGCGCTGCTCGCGGCGGATCGGCCTCGCACAAAAATTCGATGGCGTTCAGCGCGTTGAACAGGAAGTGCGGCTGGATTTGGGAAAGCAGAACCGCAACGCGCGATTGTGCAACCTCCGATTCCATCCGCTGCGCTCGTTCTGCCTGAAGTATCTGGCCTCGCGCGAACGCGAACAGCGCTACAAACCGCACCGCAACCGCTATGAGAATGCCCCCGCACAGCCAAAGCCCGGTTGTCACGCCTCCCACCAGAAACGAGGCACCCTCCACGAACATGCCCGCCGCACACGGCAATACCACCAAGGCCGCATCAACCTCGATGTGTCTGCGTCTCTTCCACGCGTCGCGGGCGAGCAGCGCAGCCGCCGCCACGCAGGCCAGAATGAACAGCGGTACGATGGCGATGTTCGCATTGTAGAGCGACACGACCCCACAAAGCCGCAGCACGATAGCCGCAATCAGCACTCCTGTTGCAAGGCAGAACAACGCCCTCACCACCACTCTCGTACGACCCCCCACGCGCGAGGCGACGAAGGCGAGCAGAAGCACGCCCAAAACGTCTTGCGCGAGCAGGCTCACCGTGGTGGTGAACGCCGGATGGGGAACGAGCAGCGTGATGTAATCGAAGCAGAAGAATATCCACACGCCGCCCACGAGCACGTACAACGCGAACCTCAGGCCGCCCTCCTCTTTCGGCACGCCGATGAGGTGGCCTACGCTCGCCACGAGGAAGAGCACCAACCCTGCCACGAGTACTACGAGGCCCGAAACGAACATGGGAAGATAGCGCTGTACCATAGCGAAGAACAGGGCGTTCGCATCCCCCGCGTGCAGGCTGTCAAGCGCAATGGCGTAATCGCCCAGCGCGCAATACCCGGAACTGCTCGACAGACGGATCTCGACCTCGTCGTCGGCGGAGATGCCAGGCGAGGCGAATCCCACCCAGCCCAACAGCGGCTCGCTTGCAGGCCCCGCATCGCCAATGCCCGGTGACGAGAACACCTCGGTACCGTTGACCGAAAGCGCGTACGCAGTGCTGCTCAGGCGCACGTTTATGCGCTCCCCCGCCGCGCTCTCGACCCCAAGGCTGCCGCGCACCACGATGGAGCTTACGCCGACACCCTGCGCTTCGAGTTTCTGTCCCGTCTCATAAGGCCTCCAAGGGCCGTCGTCGACGCGGTACGAACCGGAAAGCACAAGGGACCGTATGTCTCCCGAAACATGAACCGCGGACACGTCAGCAGCCGATACGCGCTGCCACGATGCGGCGAATGCCAGCGCCAACAGCACTGTCAACAGCATCGCACTCGCCGCAAGCGCCGCCCTGCTCGGATTCTCGCGCACCCATGCAACCAACAGGCTCGGCTTGCAGCAACCGAGTTCTTCGTCCATGCATCGCCTATTCACGTTGTGTTTGCCTACGTTTCCCAAGTCACCGCTGCGCTGCAAGAAACGTATTTCGGAAAACGCCTAAGCGCTCCCACGCCCAATAATCGGGTAGTATATCACCTCGTCAAAAGCACATGTACATCAGATCAACACCAGCTTTCGCCTTAAGCGATAAAAGGTAAGCGTTCTTGTTGTAGTTTCATCTGAAAGCACGCATCGAGCAGGAAATATCATCGGGCACCGCACTCTGCGATGCCCGATTGAACGTACAGTATGAGTCTGACTCGATGCGCCGGCCGCTACTTCGCCGGGTAGAATCCGCTCGGCTCTTCACCTAGGTTGATCATGATGTTTTTGGCCTGCGAGTAATGCTCGAGCATGACCTTGTGCGTCTCTCGGCCAATGCCGGATTCCTTATAGCCGCCGAACGGCGCACCCGACGGAATCTGGTTGTACGTGTTCACCCACATGCGGCCGGTCTGGATACCTTGGGCAACGCGGAAGGCGCGGTTGATATCGCGCGTCCACACCGCACCGCCGAGGCCGTAAACCGAGTCGTTGGCCATATCGATGACTTCCTGCTCGTCCTTGAACTTGATGACCACAGCCACCGGCCCGAATATCTCCTCTTGAGCCACACGGCACGAGTTGTTCGGGACTTCGAGCAGCGTCGGCTTCAAGAACGCGCCTTTGGCAAGCTCCCCTTCGCACGCCCGCTCGCCGCCGACGAGCACTTTGCCGCCCTCGTCCTTCGCGATCTGGATGTAATCGAGGATCTTGTTCATCTGACCCTCATCGATCTGGCTGCCCATCTGGGTGTCGTCCTCCCACGGAAGGCCTACCTTCACGTTCTCGAACGCATGCACGGCGTCTTCCACGAACTTGTCGTAGATGTCCTCGTGCACGAAGATGCGGCTGCCGGCGCAGCACACCTGACCCTGGTTGAACAAAATGCCGAGCTGGATGCCGTCGAGCATCATATCCCACTTCGCATCGGGGAAGATGATGTTCGCGGATTTACCGCCGAGCTCGAGCGTGGCGGGAATCAGGCGCTCGGCTGCCGCAAGGGCGACGTCGCGGCCGACCTCGGTGGAACCGGTGAACGCGAGTTTGCTGATCTTCTTGTTCTCCAAAATGTACTGGCCCGACTTCGAGCCACGGCCCGTGAGCACGTTGAACACGCCGGCGGGAATAACATCCTGCGTGAGCTTCGCAAGCTCGAGTACGGTAAGCGAGGTCGTCGAGGAGGGCTTGAACACCGTGCAGTCGCCCGCTGCCAGGACGGGGGCGAGTTTCCACGCGGCCATGAGGAACGGGAAGTTCCACGGCACAATCTGGCCGACAACGCCGATGGGCTCGTGGAACACGAGCGACATCATGTTGCCGGGAAGCATATCGGCCTCACCGGTGTCAGCCAAAAGCACACCCGCGAAGTAACGGAAGTGATCTACGGAAAGGGCTACGTCGATCGCACGGGTCTCACGGATCGGCTTGCCGTTGTCAAGCGTTTCGAGCATCGCGAAATGCTCGGCGTTTTCTTCGATGATATCGGCAACCTTGTTCAGGATGATCGCGCGTTCGGCCTTCGTGGTCTTGCCCCACGTTTTGAACGCGTCCCATGCGACGTCGACGGCATGATCGACGTCTTCGCGCGTCGCATCGGCAATGGTAGAGAGCTTCTCACCGTTAGCGGGACAGTAGACGTCGAGCGTCTTGCCGTCAGAGGCATCGACCCATTCGCCGCCGATGTAGAGTTGATAGGAATCTTGAGCAGGGTTGTTCATACGGTTTCCTTTCGTACGATTGGTGCGAGCTAAAGGCTCGCTCTGCCGAGCTGGAATCCAGCCATGGCTACACCATACACCCCAGATGAGGATAGGATATGATGCGATAGGGAACCGTTACCGATCGGCGCGCAAACGGTATGATTTGCTACTTGATCGGTGCCGTATTTGAGCGCGAACAAAACAGTGGCACGGAATGCCGCACTAAATCGGCGAACGGCGCTTCTCCCCATGCACCCTTATACGGTATCGACCGAATGCCATTCGAGCGAAACCTCAGGAATCGGGGCGTTCGTCAACGTCCCCGCGCATCGGTCCGACTCCAACAGGAAACCCCCTTGCGCCTTCCTCGAGCGCGCGGCCCTCGCCCATCACACGGCGCTCGAGCTTCTTCACGTCTTCTTCGGGCGGCAACTCTTCGGGCCTGATGCCACGCTGCCCGAGAACACCACGAACGCTCTCGTTGTTCTGCACATGCTCGCGGGCAATGGGAGGCTCACCCCGAAGATCCTTCCGTACTGCGTTATGGCTCGTCATCTCTGTTGCGAGCTGCTTGGCCGCAAGCGTAACCGAAGGCAGGTGGTCTGCGAGCGGCTTTGCGCCCTTCACGCCGAGTCGCTTCTTCATGTCTGCCGTTGAATGTCCGCCGAACAGGGCGGCATCTCCCTTCGAACGTATGCGTGCAACCCCGCACCATCCACTCCGCGTTCGTAGGCGATACGCGAGAACACTTTTTCGGCTTCGGTAAGCTGCCCGCGAATCGCTATCCGGGCGAGATTTGCCATACGCTCCTCGATGAGCTCCTGTTTGCGCGTTTGCAGAGCAAAGTAGCTTTGGGCGAAGGCGATCTCCTCCTTGCGGGGATCGCCGTTCTGCGCAATCAGGTAGCAGGCATAGCGAGTGAGCTTGTAATCGTTCACTTCACGCTGGGAACCGCTACCCAGTTCGACCATTTTGCTGACGCCAGCAAAATGATGTTCACCTGCAGTTTTGGCGCTTTGTGCCGATACCATTGCCTTCTTGACAGCGGCCTCAAAGTTGCGCCATTGCGTATACCCCAAAAATCCCATGATGTCGCGCGCGTACCAGTATTCGACACCGCTCCCCTCATCGATATGCGCCAGATCATCCAGCGTCATCGCCCGTTTCTCAATATCGGACCGTTCCATAGAACACCTCCCAATCGGCCCTTACGCGCTAACAGGAAGAATCGCCGCAAGGGACTGCTCCGTTTCTCAGAGATCTTGCGGACGTGGTACGGGCAGCGCGGAGTACCGCTGCCACCTATGGGCATCCTCGAATGATGCGTCTGCACTGGCTCTTTTCGATAAGGCTAAGTATAGCATATCATGGAACATTTGTACGGTTTATAAATGTAACTCCGAAATAATTAGTGACGCTTGAAATACTTACCGAGCAGCTCGCCCCGATCTCTAAGAAGCAACATCGAACAATGCTATAGCAACGCAAAAGCGGCTCGGATCGCATGACCCGAGCCGCTTCGCACGCGCTTCAGATAGTCCGTTTCCTACTTGCGATGTTCTTTCTTGTCGTTCAGCAGGCGGTTCAATGCGTTCAGGTACGCTTTGGTGGACGACACGACAATATCGCCGTCCGAGCCGCGACCGGTGTAGATGGTGCCTTCGAGATCATTCACGCGGATCGTCACCTCGCCGAGCGCATCGATGCCGCGAGTGACCGACTGGACTGCGAACTCGGTGAGATCGTTATCCACCTGCACGATCTTATCGACCGCCTTGCACATCGCGTCGATCGGGCCTGTACCGAACTCGCAGGCGGTCACTACCTGGTCGTCTTGGTTGCGCAGCGTGACCGTTGCGGTAGGCATGAGCGGGAAGCCGCAGCTGATCTGCACGCCTTCGAGCACGTAGATCGCGTTCTCGTTGCGGTCGCGCTCGTTTACGAGGCTCTCGAGGTCCTCGTCGTAGACTTCCTTCTTCTTGTCGGCCAGATCAAGAAACGCGTGGTAGATCTGGTCGAGCGATTCGCCTTCAAGGCTGTAGCCCAGCTCGTCGAGACGGTGTTTCAAAGCCGCATGGCCCGAGCGGGCCGTGAGCACAATCTGGCTCTGCCCCGCCCCCACGTCGGCCGGATCGATGATCTCGTAGGTGTCGCGCTTCTTGAGCACGCCGTCTTGATGGATACCCGAGGAGTGCGCGAATGCGTTTGCCCCGACGATCGCTTTGTTAGCCTGCACGTTCATACCCGTGATCGAAGAGACGAGGCGGCTTGCTTTCAAGAACTCGCGCGTGTTCACATCGGTATGAGCATCGAGCTCCTGCTCGTGCATACGTATGGCCATGACCACTTCCTCCATGGCCGTGTTACCCGCGCGCTCGCCAAGGCCGTTGATCGTGCACTCGATCTGCGTCGCTCCGTTTCTCACGCCGGCCATAGCGAGCGCGGTTGCCATACCGAGGTCGTTGTGGCAGTGCACGGCAACCGTCACGTTCTCGATGCCGTCCACGTTGTCCATGAGGTACTTGATGCGGCGTCCGAATTCTTCGGGCAGCGAATAGCCCGTGGTATCGGGTATGTTCACCACCGTCGCACCGTTGTCGATGGCGGTTTGGATCACGCGCACAAGGAAATCGTAATCGGAGCGACCGGCGTCTTCGGCATAGAACTGCACGTCCTCGACGAATCGCTTCGCGTACGACACGCAGTGCGCGGTGCGCTCCAGGCACTCCTTCTCGGTGATGCGGAGCTTGTCTTGCAAGTGGCTCGGGCTCACGCCGATGCCGGTATGGATGCGGGGACGCTTCGCGTACTTGAGAGCATCGGCCGCAGAATCGATGTCCTTGTCCACCGCACGGGTAAGTGCGCATACCGTTGCCTGGTCGCCCGCAAGCTCCGCGATGCGGCGTACGCTCTCGAAATCACCAGGGCTCGAAATGGGGAAGCCCGCCTCGATCACATCGACGTTAAGTCGTAGAAGCTGACGCGCGACAACCAATTTCTCTTCCGTGTTCATTGAAGCGCCCGGCGACTGCTCGCCGTCGCGCAAGGTGGTATCGAAGATATTGATCTTGCGTGTCATGTGCTGCCCTTTCTGATCTCTCGGAAACGATTCGACTATCATAGCAAACTTGTCGGATTGCTCCGCGAAATTCCTAACAAGGCACCTAATTCATCACGATGTTGCCACTTCACGGATGAGGATATGGATGTGCCGCTGCATTCGAGCACGTCGGCGCATCCGATGAAGGCGCCTCTCTCCCGCTGCGCATGGTCAAGTAGGGCGGCCGCTCACCCGAGCAGCTTGAAGATGCATGCGCCGCCCGAAGGCGGCGCATCTCGAGTCGTTGTTTTCAGGGACGAAGCTACAGCTTCACGTACCACAGGTTCTTGAGATCGCCCAAGCCCTCGGAAAGCTTCTGCATGATTCCCTCGTCCATGTCGCCCTCGACGTTCATGTACACGAGCGCATTCTTCTCTTTCTCCTTCATGCCGACCTGCATCGTAGTGATGTTGATGCCGGACTGACCGAGAATGGTGCCGATGGTGCCGATCTTACCGGGCGCATCGACGTACTCGAAAATGAGCGATTGGGACGCAGGCGCGATGTCGATCTGGTAGCCGAACAGAGAGACGATGCGCGGGACCTGGGCGGTATCGGCGAGTGTGCAGGATATCTCAGTGCCGTCGGCGACGATCGTGACTGCGGAAGCATAGCCCTGCGCATCTGCGCTTGACAGGGTATCGACCTTGATACCGTGGCGTTTTGCGACCGCTTCGGCGTTCACGGGCGTGACAGCGACGTTCTTGTACGAGAGGATGCCGCCCAAGGTTCCCGCAACGAGGATCGAGGGGTCGGCGCCTGCAAGCGAACCTGCAGCCGTAAGCTTGAGGTACTGCGGGATGTCGCCGTCGATCTGCGCGAGCATCGAGCCCATGAGCTGGCAGGCGGGAACGTACGGCCCCACCGCATCCATGATCTCAGGCGGCACGAGCGCCATGTTCACCGCAGTCGGCACGATGGAGCCCTCGAGGCCTGCCGCCACATACTCGGCGGTCTGCATGCCTGCGCGCAACTGGGCCTCTTTAGTGGAAGCCCCGATGTGCGGCGTCAATATGACGTTGTCGAACTCGTGGAGCGGGCTTGCCGTACACGGCTCGGTTTCATACACGTCAATCGCCGCGCCGCCGATCTTGCCAGCGGCCACGAAATCGGCAAGCGATTCGATGTTGTAGATGCCGCCGCGCGCCGTGTTCACGAGGATGACGCCGTCTTTCATGGCCGCGTACTGGTCGGGGCCGAACATGCCGATGGTTTCCTTCGTTTTGGGAAGGTGCACCGTGATGAAATCGGCTTGGGGCACGATGTCGTCCACGTTGTCGAACAGCTTCACACCGAGCTGCTCGGCCCGCTCGGGACTACAGTACGGATCGTAACCGATGAGGTTCATGCCGAATGCCCGAGCCCGCTCGGCAACAAGGCCGCCGACGCGGCCGAGACCGAAGATCGCAAGCGTCTTCTCGAACAGCTCAGTCCCCGTGAACTGCGAACGCTCCCACTTTCCCTCCTTCATGGAAGCTGCTGCTTGAGGAACGTTTCGCGCACACGCGAGCATGAGCGCCATGGTATGCTCGGCGGCAGAGACGATGTTCGACGTAGGCGCGTTGCACACGATGACGCCGCGTTCGGTGGCGGCCTCCACGTCCACGTTGTCGATGCCCACGCCCGCACGCCCGATGATCCGAAGATTCGATGCCGCTTCGATGACCTCGCGGGTAACCTGGGTGGCGCTGCGTACGATGAGCGCATCGTATGAGGGAATCGCAGCAACGAGCCCTTCGGGGGTCAGTTCGAGCGAAACATCCACTTCGTAGCCTTTGCCGCGCAGCATATCGAGACCGGCATCCGCGAGTTTCTCGGTAACCAGCACCTTCTTCGCCATAAGGGCAACCACTCTTCCTTCCATCGGCCGACCAGGCTACTAACGTGCAGCCGCATCGGAATCTCATCATTGCAAACAATGCACGGGCCGCAACATAGCCCACGCGCAGCGGTAAGCATTCTAGCGCATAACGCAGCGCGTTTTCGCCCGCTTCAGAATTCGGAACGCCCATCGGCACAAAAACACGCTGCCCTTCGCCATGCAAACGCCAGTTTACACGTGCGCCTTCTCGAAGCCATCCATGAACTCGACGAGCTTCTCGACGCCTGCTTTCGGCATGGCGTTGTAGATGCTCGCACGCATACCCCCGACCGAACGGTGGCCTTTGAGGTTCACGAGGCCCGCATCCTTCGCCTCGGCTACGAACGCCGCATCGAGCTCATCGGAGCCGGTGACGAACGGCACGTTCATGAGCGAACGGTCCTCTTTGCGAACCGTACCCTTGAAAAGCGTGCTCTGGTCGAGGTAGTCGTAGAGGATGGCCGCCTTTTCTTTGTTGCGCTCGCCGATGGCCTCGAGACCTCCCTGGTCCTTCAACCACTTGAACACCTTGCCGCAGATGTAGATGCCGTAAGCGGGCGGCGTGTTGTACAGCGAATCGGCATCGGCCTGGGTCTTCCACTTGAGCATGGTCGGCGTACCCTCAAGCACGTCATCCGAAATGAGGTCCTCGCGGATGATGTCGATCACCACACCTGCAGGCCCGATGTTCTTCTGAGCACCGCCGTACATGACTCCGTACTTCGTGATGTCGACGGGCTCGGACAAGAAGCACGACGAGACGTCGGCCACGAGATCTTTGCCCTTAGTGTTAGGCAGCGTATGGAACTTCGTGCCGTAGATGGTGTTATTCTCGCAGATGTACACGTAATCGGCATCGTCCGAAATCGGCAGATCGGAGCAGTCGGGAATATAGGAGAACGTCTCGTCTTCGCTTGAGGCGATAGCACGGGCATCGCCGTAGATAGCGCCTTCTTTCCACGCCTTCTTGGCCCATGAACCGGTGATGATGTAATCGGCCACGCGATTCTTCATGAGATTCATCGGCACAGCTGCGAACTGCTGCGAAGCTCCGCCCTGCAAGAACAGCACTTTGTAGTTCTCGGGAATGCCGATGAGCTCACGCAGGTCGGCCTCGGCGTTCTCGATGATTTCCGCGAAGGGCTTCGACCGATGGCTCATCTCCATGACCGACATGCCGCATCCTCGGTAATTGAGCATCTCGGAAGCTGCTTCGGCGAGCACCTCTTCCGGCAAAACTGCGGGACCTGCAGAAAAATTGTACACCCTACCCATGTTCGCGATCTCCTCTTCTCCCTGTTGTTTCCGCTTTCCGGATTGACACGACTGCACGCCGTGCATCACCCGCAAGAGCCTCGGTTATCATGGCATTGTAATACGGAACGCCGCGCTGCGCGCTCACCATGCAAAAAAGAACAGCGGGCGGCGCAGATGGGCCGACCTTGGCTTGAAGCCGAGATTCACCGGTTCGCAGCACCTTCGCTGTCCGCCAACCGTCGATAAACGACATTTTTGGATCAATTTTTCAAATCAGAAAATTCCGATCAGGCTTTATTCGGTTTCCGCATAGATGAAATGTCGTTTAACGGGCCTTGGCGGACACCGAGCCGTCTTTTCGCTTCCAAGCTGATGCCTGCACATGTTTGCCTAAGCACCCCGTATCGTTGCCGAGCGCTTCTAGCGCTGCACGACTTCCCAACGGCGGGCGAAAGCCTTACAGGCTCGCGCCGAGCTTGCGGGCTTTCCCCAAACCGGGGTTTCCCGCAATCGCGCCCTTTTCGAACACGCTGCCGACCGCGACGACCCCCTTGTCTTCCATGCCCGAATACGCGGTGAGGGCGCGGTACGTATCGATGATGTGTTTGGATATGGAGTGGTCCTTGTCCTCGAATGCGCACAGAAGCACCGTCGACTTGACGGAAAACGGCTTGGCGATGCCGCAGAACATGCGGTCCATGAACGCTTTGATCTGCGCGGAGAAGGTGAAGCAGTAAATGGGCGTCACGTAAGCGAGCGTATCGCATCGATGAAGCAGCGGATAAGCTTTTTGCATGTCGTCGGACTGGCAACACGCGCCATCGTGGGTGAAGCAGTAGTTGCACCCGAGGCACCCCTTGACATCCGCACGCCCCGCATCGAAACGTACGACGGAGTTTCCCGCCCCTTGCGCGCCCTCGGCGAACGCATCCGCGAGCATCGACGTATTCCCGCCCACGCGCGGGCTTCCCGTAACCACCAGTATATCCGCCATCAACAACCTCCTCGGTTGAATTCCTCCTGATGCTTCTCAGTCTAGCCTATGCAGAGACTTTCGTTTTCGCGATTATCCAAGAAAGCCAAGCGGCCCTCAACGAGAGGATCCGTACCGTCATCGAAGCGCTCGAAGCGTAAACGCATCATGCTTGCGCCCACATATCGGCCAAGAGCCGCCTACGATATCGAATCCGCCGTCATATACATTGGAGTGATACTCGACTCGCCTCAGGCAGCCCGCACGTGGTACGAAACCCTTGTCGCAAAGGTTGACCTCCTCTGCGAGTTTCCCGACCTCGGAAGACGCTTCGACGACGAGCGTCTGTCGACGAGCGGGATGCAGACGTATCTCGTCGGATCGTATCGGCTGTTTTACTCGTACGGCGAAGACGGGCTCACCGTATGGCGCGTCGTCCACGCCTCGCAAGACATCGACGACTACGCGCTTGTTGATCTCGCCGACTGACCGTGCGCAGAAGCAAGATGGCCGGCTGCGATTCGGGCGGTCGGGTGCCGACGAAGGTACCGCTGCGCAAGGCCCATCGTCGGGTGTAAAACGGCCCCAGGTTAACAGACCCTGGAGCCACGTTTTCATCGTCTGTCACCGCACCTGTTCGGCGCAGGCGTGATAGAGTCCAGCTGAGCGCGCCCTGTTCGGCGCAGGCGCGACAGCATCCGTCTTAGCGTTTGATCCAGCTGAACATCGAGCGGATATCGGCACCAACCTTCTCGATTTGGGCATCCGCATGCTCTTTGCGCTGCTCTTTGAGCCACGTCTGCCCGTTTCTCGAATCCTCCATGAACTCGTGGGCGAACTCGCCGTTCTGGATGCGCGTAAGGATGGTTTTCATGGCGGCCTTCGATTTGTCGGTGATCACCTTCGGACCCGCGTAGTAGTCGCCGTACTCCGCGGTGTTCGAAATCGAGTAGCGCATATTCGCCATGCCCCCCTCGTACATGAGATCTACGATGAGTTTCATCTCGTGGAAGCACTCGAAGTACGCCATCTCGGGCGGGTACCCCGCCTCGACGAGCGTCTCGAATCCCGCGTTGATGAGGGCGGTCACGCCGCCGCAGAGCACGGCCTGCTCGCCGAACAGATCGGTCTCGGTCTCGTTTTTGAACGTGGTCTCGATCACCCCGGCACGGGCGCCGCCCACGCCCCATGCGTACGAAAGCGCCGTCGCCATCGCGTTGCCGGATGCGTCTTGGGCAACGCACGCCAAACACGGCACGCCCGCACCCTCGACGAACACGCGGCGAACCATGTGGCCAGGACCTTTCGGAGCGATCATGATCACGTCCACGTCCGCCGGGGGTTCGATGTAGCCGAAGTGGATGTTGAAACCGTGCGCGAAAGCGAGGGTATCGCCCGCCTTCAGATTCGGCTCGATCTCGGCCTTGTAGGTATCGGCCTGCGTCTCGTCGGGCGTGAGGATCATGATGAGATCGGCTTCGGCCGCAGCTGTTGCGATGTCTGTGACCTTGAGTCCCGCTTCCTCGGCATCGGCGCGCGAAGACGATCCCTCGCGCAGGCCGACGCGCACGTCGCAGCCCGAATCCTTCAGGTTGAGCGCATGGGCATGACCTTGCGACCCGTAGCCGATGACGGCGATCTTCTTATCCTGGATGATGCTCGGATCGCAATCGTTTTCATGGTATACCGTTACAGCCATAGTTGTTCGTTCCTTTCGTCTGACTGGTGAAACCTCAGGTAAGTGACAAGCGGCGCCGCATGGCGCGGCGTGCTTTGGCGCTAATCTTTGCTGTTGCGCGACATGGCGATCTTGCCGGTGCGCGTGATCTCCTTGATACCGTAGGCGCGGAACAGATCTTCCATACCCTTGAGCTTGTTCTCGTCGCCCGTAGCCTCGATGGTAAGCGAGCTTCTGCCCACATCGACGATCTTCGCGCGGAACACGTTCGCGATCTCGATGATCTCGTTTCTCCGCTCGGGCGCGGCGTTCACCTTGAACAGCACAAGCTCGCGCTCGATGGCCGCATCGTTGGTGAGGTCGGTGATCTTGTGGACGCTGATGAGCTTGTGGAGCTGCTTGGTGATCTGTTCGTAGGACACGTCGTCGGCTTTCACGATCGCGGTCACGCGCGACATGGTGGGATCCTCGGTCGGACCCACCGAAAGCGATTCGATGTTGAACCCGCGCCGCGAGATCAACCCCGTCACCCTGCTTAAAACGCCTGGCTTGTTCTCCACGAGCACGGAAAGTATATGCCTCATCGCCTGGCCCCCTTTCGATCCTCCCCGTCGTCGACAAGCGTGCGCACGGCTCCCACCGCGACGTCGATTGCCCCGATGACGTCGTTCATCGCCTTGCCGGGCGCAACCATCGGATACACGTTCTGATCGCGGGATATCACCACGTCGAGCAGGTACGGACCCTCGGCGGCGAGCATCGCGTCAAGCGCCGCGTCGAGATCGTCGGGGCAGCTCACGCGATCGGCCTGCCATCCGTACGCATCGGCAAGCTTCACGAAATCGGGCACCGGATCGAGCAGCGTCGAGGAGTACCGCTCGTCGTAGAAGAGCTTCTGCCACTGGTGCACCATGCCAAGGCAGCGGTTGTCCATGACGAGCACCTTCACAGGCACGTTCTGAATGGCCGCCGTCGCCATTTCCTGCGAGTTCATCTGGAACGATCCGTCGCCCGCAACGCACACGACCGTCTTGTCGGGACACCCGAGCGCCGCTCCGATCGATGCGGGAAACCCGAAGCCCATCGTGCCGAGGCCTCCGCTCGTGATGAACGAACGGGGCTCTTCGCGTTTGATGTGCTGCGCCGCCCACATCTGATGCTGGCCCACTTCGGTTACGACGATGCTTTTTGCGGGGTCGAGCTTGTCCGATAGCGCGCTCAAGACGATCTCGGGCACGATCTCCTCGGGGCTGTCGCCCACACCCGGATGGTAGAACGGGAAGCGGCGTCTCCACTCGTCAGCCTGCTCGACCCACGCTGAGGGAGCAGGAAAAGCAGCCTGCTTGGCGATCTCGGCGTTCATGTTCGCGAGCACGCCTTTGAGGTCGCCGACGATGGGAACCCGCACTTCGCGGACCTTTCCGATTTCGGCCGGGTCGATATCGATATGGATCACCTTCGCATCAGGCGCGAACTCGGAGAGCTTGCCGGTCACGCGGTCGGAAAATCGCGCCCCAGCTGCGATGATCAGATCCGATTCGGTCATAATCATGTTGGCGTACTTCGAGCCGTGCATGCCGATGGGTCCGTAATTCAGGTGGTGCGATGCGGGAAACGCGCCTTTGCCCATGAGCGTGGTGACCACGGGAATCTGCATCGTTTCGGCAAGCTCGGTCAGCTCGGGCGTCGCCCCCGACGACACGATGCCTCCGCCGACGTAGAGAACGGGCCGTTGAGCTTCGCGGATGAGGTTCACCGCCTGCTTGACCTGTTTCACGTTGCCCTTATACGTGGGCTTATACGACGGCAGGTTGACCTCTTCGGGATAGCGAAACTCCATGAGCTCGCTTTGCAGATCGCTCGGCACGTCGATGAGCACGGGGCCGGGACGCCCGGTGCTCGCGATATGGAACGCCTCGCGGAAGGTCTGCGCGAGCTCGTCGGTGGTCTGCAGAAGATAGCTGTGCTTCACAACCGGTATCGTAATGCCCACGATGTCGGACTCCTGAAACGAATCGGTACCGATCACGCCGCGCGGCACCTGACCGGTGATGACCACGAGCGGAACGCTATCCATGTAGGCGGTTGCGATGCCAGTCACCGTATTCGTAGCGCCCGGTCCGCTCGTGACGATGGCGACGCCCACGCGGCCCGTGGCACGCGCGTACCCGTCGGCTTCGTGCACGGCACCCTGTTCGTGGCGAGCGAGCACATGGTGGAGCACCTTCGAATCGTAAAGCGCGTCATAAATCTTGATGGCCTGCCCGCCCGGATAGCCGAACACCAGATCGACGCCCTCGGCCTCGAGCGAGGCGATGACCGCCTGCGCGCCCGTCATCATCGCGCCTTCCTTTTCCGTCTTGCTGCGCAGTGCGCTCATGAGAGAATCGCCCCCTTGTCTGCCGAAGTCACCAGTTTCGCGTAACGGGAGAGCACCCCGTGGTTGTGTTTCTGCGCGGGCGGCTGCCATGCCGTGCGCCTTCGCTCGAGTTCCGCCTCGTCGACATTGAGCGTAAGCGCTCCCCTCCCGATGTCGACGGTGATCGAATCGCCCTCTTCGATAAGCGCGATCGGACCTCCCGCCGCCGCCTCGGGACTGACGTGCCCCACGGCAGGGCCCTTGGTTGCCCCCGAAAAACGCCCGTCGGTGATGAGCGCGACCGACGTGGAAAGCCCCATGCCGACGATCGACGAGGTGGGTGTGAGCATCTCGCGCATGCCGGGGCCGCCTTTCGGGCCTTCGTAGCGGATGACAACCACATCGCCTGGGACGATTTTGCCGGCGTTGATGGCGGCGCACGCTTCTTCCTCGCTTTCGAACACGCGGGCGAGACCAGTGTGCTTCATCATAGCCGGATCGACCGCCGCCTTCTTGACGATGGCCCCATCGGGAGCGATGTTGCCGTGCAGCACTTTGAGCGCCCCCGCTTCCGAAAACGGGTTGTCGAAGCTGCGGCACACTTCGCCGTCGGCGCCTTGGCAGTGCTCGCCCATATAGTCGAGGTACTCGCCCATCGAACCCATGCACGTAACGGCACTGCGGTCGATGAGGCCGAGTTTGTCGAGCTCGGCGATGACCACCGGTACTCCGCCGACTTCGTAGAGATCGGAAAGCGGCCTGGGACCCGAGGGCTGGAGCTTCACGAGATGCGGGGTGCGCGCGCTTGCGTCATCCCAATCGTCCATCGAGATGGGGTGGCCCGCCTCGGCCGCGATGGCCGTAAGATGGAGCACCGTATTCGTCGAGCCGCCGAACGCCATATCGCACTCCATCGCGTTATGGATAGCAGCTTTGTTCACGATATCGCGGGCGGTGACACCCCGTTCCAAAAGCTCCATCGCCTTCATGCCCGCATGCTTTGCAAGCCTGATGCGCTCGGAGTAGACGGCAGGTATCGTGCCGTTGCCGGGAAGCGCGATGCCGAGCGCCTCGCACAGGCAATTCATGGAGTTCGCCGTGAACATGCCCGAGCAACTGCCGCAGGTCGGACACGCTGTATCTTCGTAGTATGCGAGCTCCTCTTCGGTCATCGTGCCGTTTTGCACGGCAGCCGCCCCGTCGAAAAGCGTGTTGAGGTCGGTCGTCGGCCCGCACCCGCCCGGCTGCTTGCCCGCGAGCATAGGACCACCCGACACGAACACGGTGGGGATGTTTACGCGCAAAGCGCCCATGAGCATGCCGGGCACGATCTTGTCGCAATTGGGAATGCATACCATAGCATCGAACTGATGGCCCTGCACCGCACATTCGACCGAATCGGCGATAACCTCGCGCGAAACGAGCGAGTAGTGCATGCCCTCGTGGTTCATCGCGATGCCGTCGCACACGCCGATGGTGGAGATTTCGAAAGGAACGCCGCCCGCCATGTAGATGCCCGCCTTCACGGCATCGGCGATCTTATCGAGGTTGTTGTGCCCGGGAATGATGTCGTTTCGGGAGTTGACGACGGCGACAAGCGGTCGCGCAAGCTCCTCGTCGGTCATTCCGTCTGCCTTAAGCAGGCTGCGGTGCGGTGCGCGCGCAACCCCCTTTTTCACAGCATCGCTGCGGTAGTGCATGATGTGCCTTCCTTCCGTCTGACGTATGCCCGTTGCACCCAACCGCACGCAATGCCGCTTCGGCGATCAGCGTGCGCATTGCATGCGCTACAACAAAAAAATCCTGCCGCAAGAAGCTTGCACCAGGACCATCAGGTAAAGGAAGACGCGCACGCTTTGGGCGATGCGCTCAACATTCGGACTGATAACGGTTGTCACCGGTTCAAGCCTACTTGCCGCGGTGCACACCGTGAGTTGCCCGGCTGCGTCCGCTTCGTTCGAACTCGACTGCTCAAAGGTGGCTTTCGGGCCGTCCACCACCGGCTCGCAGCACCCGCCGGCTCTCTGAAGATGGATTCGTCCGTACTTTCCTCGTCAACGCATTTGAAGCTATAGATTTGTTGGGTACGAAGTATACTCGCGATTCCCCATCGCGCAACGCTGAATTTCGAAAAGGGAGAAAAAACTTTAAGAGCTTATGGAATTCTGCAGCAGCGTTCGGACCTCTTCTCGCACGTACGCGCGGCGCCCCAAGTGAACCGCGGGAACAGGCCAACTTACCGCCGTGCAACGAAAAAGGCTCACTTCGCACACTTTTTCACGAAGTGTTGCATACACGGGCCGCACAAGTAAAAACCTGTTTCTCATCCTATAGGAATTACCTGATCACAGCCTTTACCCCGTGGACCTTTTGCCCGACAGCTCCAACCTCGGTGGCTGCACGCTCGCCCTTGAGGTAGAAAACGCAACACAAAGCGGAAAAGTGTGCATTTTCGGCACCATCCGCTGTCAGACGACCGAAAACCCAAACATCCTACGAAAGGAGCTCTCGACGCTCCCCCTCAACGAGATCGATGAGTTCTTGCTTACTATGAATTTCGAGCGCAGCATCTCGCTTAGCGAAAGGATGTGATCTCTTACTCCATGGGCGAAGTTTACGGTTCAAAGTATTCCGAAGAGGCAGCACACGTTCAATTGAATCGGCCGTAATAGATATTTCATTTTTGTAATACCCGCCCGATCGCCTGCGCGAGAAGGCTGCGCCGAGGCAACCATAGTAAGATAATGCGGACATACAAGACTATGCGATCAACGGAGGGAACATGGCCGAAGAGCTGACCTTTTCAACCCGAGAAGCATTCAGAACCTGGCTTAGCGACAACTGCACGTCAGACGAGGGCGTCTGGCTCCTATTCGGCAAAGCAGGCGGGCCGAAAACACTCAAAGCGGGCGAAGCGCTCGAAGAGGCGCTCTGCTTCGGTTGGATCGACGGGCAGATGCAGAGCATCGACGACACGGTCTACCGCAAGTATTTCGCGCAGCGGCGGGCAAACAGCAAATGGTCGGAGAAAAACAAGGGGCTCGTCGAGAAGCTCGAGAAGCGCGGCATCATGACCGAGTACGGTCGTGCGAAGATCGACGAGGCAAAGCGAAACGGGCAATGGGACGCCCCGAAACCCCAGCAGGCCACTGACGAGCAGATCGATCAGGTAACTGCAGTGCTACAAGGACATGAACCCGCCTACACGAACTTCCTTTCCATGTCGCCCTCCGTAAAGAAGACGTACACGCGCGCCTACTTCGACGCGAAAACCGATGCGGGGCGCGAAAAACGCCTCGCCTGGATGATCGAGCGGCTCGACAAGAACCTCAAGCCCATGTAGGGCACGTAAGCGTGACCGCTTTATCATCTGTCAGATCCATCCGAGCAGCAAGAAATTCCAAAAAAGCCAACTATTTATTATACGATTACCAGTGTATTGTTGTATAATAAATACTACACATTTTGAACTGCAGTTGGGCTAAAGCATCTCGCGGCAAGCGGATTGAAGGTTTGACAAAATGAAGAACGATGATATCGTTATCAGCGACAGAGCCGGGGGCACCTCTCAACGATGTGGCAATGCCCCGGCCATTTTATTGCATAGTGAATTCAGACTCTTTCAGAATACCGTACGATACGCTCATAAGCTGGATGCGCACTGTATCCGAGGTAAGAAACCGGTGCGCACATTTTTCGTCGTTGGTCTGCAAGCCTCTTGTTTGCAGACCGAAACGAATAGCCGACCTCGATGCCGACAACTCCTCCCTTTCCTACGTAGCGCTTGTTATCAAGAGGCTCACTGAAGAAAGCGATTCGGAAAGCGTTCTCGGAATGCACTACACCTCGGCATTCGCCGAAGAAATGCGAGGGCTAGCTCGCTCGTTTGACGATGATATTCTTGAAGCCGCCGGTTTTCCCTCCGGCTTTCTCGACCTCATGGCACATAAAGAACAGCTCATACGAGCTTCCACGCCGCCGCTGTAACGCAAAACGGGTTCGGATATTCCCGAACCCGCCCATCCTTACGCACGCGCTTCGATGTTCGCCGCCCTTATGCTCCCGGCGCTTTCGGGGCCGCAGGCGCACCCGGGGCCTGCGGCGCGCTGGGGGCCTTCGGGGCTCCGGGAGCTCCCGGAGCAGCAGGCATGCCGGGAGCCGGCATGGCCTTCGCCCCGCAGCTGGGGCATTCGTCGGCTTTCGGATCGACCTCGGCCCCGCACTTCGGGCATTGTACCGGGCCGGCATCGACAGTTGGTGGTCTGAAGCACATAGATGAATCTCCTTTTCTCGTTTCTCTATCGTTAAGCCCAGGTTTTCCGGACCATAACGCTACCTTAAGCTTCCCGCCTCGGCGTACGCGTCGACCGAAGCGCCCGGGTGTTCCCCCGCCTCCACGCGGGCAACCGCGCCCGCGAGTTCAGGATCGCCGTACTCCTTCTCGCGCATCGACCGATCCTGCGAAATGACGCGTTTTCTGAACGCGAGGCTCAACCCTGTATACAGCGCAACGGTCAATGGCGCCACGAGCAGGAACGGCACGGCGAGGTTGCCCGTCGTGTACAGCGTGCCGGCCACGAGCGTTACGATGACGATCGTCGATACGCCGCGCCAGTTCACCGCTTCAATGTACTTGAGCGAGACGATGCCGCGCGTGCCGATTTTGAGTTTGCCGCGTACGATGTAGTAATCGGTGATGAGCAAGAAGCACCATGACATCGTGAGAATGCTTCCGATGCCCATGAAGGCGTTCACCCGATCGAGTATATTGCCGAAGATGAACACCAAGCCGATGAGGTTGACCGCTATCACAGCGGTCGGCCACTTGAGCTTGATGCCGAAGAGGCTGTCGAACAGGTTTGAAATGGCGTTGCTGCTGCTGATAGAGTTCGACGTTTCCACTTTAAGCTGCGAAAGGCAGATGATGACGAGCCCCACCAAACCGAGCGACAAGACGAACGTGATGCCCGGGTTCGTGATGGCCGCGTTGGCGGCCGCCACCTCGTCCAATCCCTGGCCGAGGAAATACTCGTAGGACACGTTGAACCCGTAGTAGGCCAACAGCGCGCCGAACACGTAGGTGAGCACGGCGAAGATGCTTCCGACTACCGAGATGGCGGCCATGTCGCGCTCGCGTTTGACGAAGCGGGTGAAGTCGGATGAGAAGAGCGCCATCAGCCCCGATGTCATGATGCTGTAGTTGACCGCGTACGCGAAGCCTTCGAGCTGTCCTACATGAGGAATGAGCACCCCGTGCGTGAGCGCGTCGACCAGATGTCCGTCTTGGGCGATGCTGCCCGCAACGAACAGAAGCGCCAAAAACAGGAGGATCACGAACACCATGTTGAACCGCGCGACGAACTTCATGCCGAAAAGCGACATGAGAACCCACGCAGCCGAAATCGCAAGATATAGAAGGTGCTTCACGATCTCGTCGGTCCAACCGAAATAGTAGATGATCGCGTTGCCGAGCTGCACCGTACCGATCGCGAGAGTCCCCACCAAAAGAAATATCCAGATGAGCGAATCGAGTGCCGAGCCTTTCGTGCCGAATACGTACAGCCGCGAGGTAACGTTGCTCGGCAGGCCCTCGCGCAACGAGATTCGTCCGACGAAGAACGTGAGAAACACGCTCAAGGCGAACATGATCGCCGCCGCACCGAGCCCGAAGTAGCATCCCGCGTAGTACGCGACGATGCCGCCGCCCATGAGCTTCGTCAAACTCGACACAACACCCGACAAAATGGCTGCAACCCCAGTCCAGCCGAGCTTCTTATCTTCGGGAACCTTCTCGAACAGGGAGACCTGCTCGGTTGCAGAACCCTTGTCCTCCGTTACCCCCATACACGCTCACTCCTTTATCGTGCGATGCGCACAGCGTGATTGCCCGAGAGGGCAGCCACGCTGCACGCATGCAGTGAAAGTGCGTTTACCTCAAATCTGCGAACCGTTCGACATGCCTACGACCAGCAGAACCGAGCAACAAGGGGCCCGCACCGCCCTGCGGGCCCCACTGAATCCTTCTACACGATGCCGATGTTCGCCATGATGATCATGACAACCAAGGCGCAGAGTCCCGCTCCGATGGATATGGCGGCGATGTGCTTGTAGGAGTTCTTGTGGTTCAGGCCCATGGCGGCGAGCATGCCGAACATAGCGCCCGAGTTGGGCAATGCGCCGCCGATAGTGGCGGAGGTGGCGATGATCTTCGCCAGAGCCGCCGGATCGACGCCGGTGGCCAGATACGGGGCGAGGAAGTTCGCCGAGATGATGCCGACCGCACCCGAGCCCGATCCCATGACGCCGCCGAGAACGGCCGCCATCATGGCAGCGGAAACGTACGCGCCGCCCGGCATGTTGAAGATGGCTTCGTAGATGGCCGTGAAACCGACGGAAGCGGCGGCCACGGTACCCACGCCGACCGCAGCGGAGGTGAAGAGCGCAGGCCCGAGTGAGTTCTTGGCACCGGTACCCATGACGTCGCGCTGGCTCGCGATGTGCTTGTTGAACACGATCATCGATGCGACGACGGCAACGATCATGGCGATGTAGACGACGTTGGCGACCTGCAGCTGCGAACCGACGATGATGATACCGATAAGCAGAATCAACGGCAGCAGGGCCAGAAACAGGTTCGGAAGATCCTTTTCTTCCGCAACGACGCCGTCGCCCTCGGCCGCTTCGTAGACCTCGCCCTTGGCCTGGGCGCGCTTCAGCGCGAACTTGATGTAGAGACACGAGACCACGATGGCGATGAGCGAGCCGACGATGCCCATGATGGGGGCTGCAGTAAGTGACACGCCACAGCCATTCGCAGCGTTGATCCACGCGATAGCCGGCACACCCGGGATCATCGCCATGGTAAACGAGCACGCAGCGAGCGACCACGCGGCGGCGAACAGGTGCCACGGGATGTTGCATTCCTTGAACAGCGGTCGCGCAAGCGGAATGAGCGCGAACATGGCCACGAACATGGAAATGCCCGCGTACGTGAGGATGGCGCCCACAGCCGCAATGCCCAAGAGCACGAGATACGGGCTCTTGGTGCCCACCTTGTTCATAATCGCCTGGGCGATGGCCTTAGCCGCACCCGACTTGTCGATGTACTCGCCCAAAATGGCGGCGCCCATGAAGATGAGCAGGTTTTTCTGAACGAAACCGGCGAGCCCCGTAACGTACGACGACTCGTTGCCCACCATGGCGGCACCGATGTCCATGCCGTTGGTGAGCGCGATGATGATAGCGGTCACGATGGACGTGATGAGAACGTTCCAGCCCTTCATGGCTGCAATGACGAAGAACACGAGACCGACGACGATGCCGATAACTCCGATCCACTCCATGAAACTCCCCTTTCGTTTTCCGTCGACCGACAGGGTCGACGGCTCGATTCAAACGGTGCGCTTTCGGAAAACCCGTATACGCACCCGGTCCGTTTCCGAAACAAGCATTCGCGCTCTTTGGCGGAAGTGCACCCTGCACGCTTTGGAAACGAATCCCCGCTCAGGGGCGGTTCGGTACCGCCCCTGGTCGCAAGTACAATTGACCTTCGGCGCTGCTAGTCGGCTGGACGGCCGACAGAGGCCGCTTACGCCATATCGTTGCGCGTGGCGCGCATGAGCTCGGCGATGCTTGCGTGCTTCATGCGCAGCCCGTCGCGGCCGATGGTCCCCTCTTCGAATTCGGTAAGGTCTTCTTTGCTTTCGAACATCGTACCTAAATCCCCGCGCTGGCGGTTGAGCTCGATGGCGCGCTCGGCATCGAAGGGAACGAGCTGCTCCTTCTCACGCTGCGGCCAGATCAGATATGCCGGCTCGGTGATCTCGGGCGACGGCATTCCCTCGCAGTAGCGGATGTCGGTGTACTTCTCGATAAGCTCGTCGAGCGGCCCGAAATCGAAGGCACGCAGCGGGCACGAGGCGGCGCAGAGCGGCTGCAAGCCCTCGACCAAGCGATCGATGCACATCGTGCACTTACTCATCTTTTCGGTCGGATCGTCGGAAGCGAACTTCGGGGCGCCGTAGGGGCACGCGTCGTAGCATTCGCGGCATCCCGTGCACTTGTCCTGATCGACAAGTACCGCACCGAAATCGTCTTCTTTGTAGATAGCGCCTTCGGGACACGCGGGAATGCACGAGGGCTTCTCGCAGTGCGCGCACGAGAACGCGAGCGGATGAAGGCGGATGTTCGGAAACGTGCCCGTCTCCCATTCGTACACCGCCATCCACTTTTCCGCACCCGGATCGATGCCGTTCCAGTCCTTGCAGGCAATGCTGCACGCCTGGCACGCGTAACAACGGTTCTGATCGAAGTGGAATCCGTACTGCGTCATCGCGCTTCCCCTTTCTCTCCCAACGCCTCGCGCGAGGCGATTGCCAGGGCCGCACCCCTCATGCCGGAACGCTCCGCTTCGGGACCGTAACCCTCTGCATCGCCATCGGCTATCTTCTCGATTTCAACTAACCCCGCGGTAAGCAGCGTGCCTAAGATGTTGGGCAGATGCACGTCATCGAGCAGGATGTTGGGTGCTCCGCGCATGTCCATGCCGTAAGGGTTGAGCTCGGTCTTCTTGCCGCCGCCCTGGAACCAGGCGCCGTGGTGCACGGCGGCCGTACCCGGCATCATGCGGTTCGTCACGTACGCGGCAAGCTCCATCTCGCCCGTCTCGCTGTACACGCGCACGACGTCTCCGTCTTTGATACCGCGCGCTTTCGCGTCGACGCCCGCTATCCACACGCCGTGGCGGTAGCAGTCCTCGCGCAGAAGCGGATTGTTGTCGTTCGAAGAGTGCTGACGGTACACCGAAACCGGCGTGACGAGCGAAAGCGGGTACGTTTCGGCTTTCGGGTTGTAGAAGCCGTCGGCCGCAGCGGTTCCGATGTCGCCCTCGACGTAGCTCGGTTCCCACACCGGCATCGGGTCGAAATGACCGCGCCACCTAGTTTTGGTGAGGTCGTTGTTCTTCACGTAGCTCGACACGAACTCGATCTTGCCCGACTCGGTCTGGAAGGGGTTCACGCCCGCTTCGAGGCAGCTCTTGTACGGGTAGTACGGCGTGTCGATCGGGATGCGCACGACCGGATTCGCCACGAACTCGTCCCAGCTCTTAGGCTCGATTCCGAGGCGCTTAAGCATGCCGTTCTCATCCTTCGCCCACGCTTCGTACGCCTCTTGGTAGATCGCGCGCTGGGCAGTCGTCCAATCCTCCCATGCGACGTCCACCATGCGCGGGTTGTACTGCTCGGCAACGCCGAGGCGCTTGGCGATCTCGGTCCACACCCATTCCTTCGAGCGCACCTCTCCCGGGTACTCGCAGCCTGCATCGCTGAACACGAAGTAGTTGCGCATCCCCGACGGGCCGCTCACGAAGCGCTGGTGGCCGTACATGTACTGGTCCATGCCCTCGAACTGCCACACGGGTGCCGGCAAAACGATGTCGCAAAACTCGATCGACGGCTGGTTCTTGTGCCACTGGAATCCCCAGTTGAACTCGGTCGATGCGAACCCTTCCATGCGCTTGTTCGTATCGTGATGGTTGTTCACGTAGTTGTTCTCGATGATGAGCATCTGGATATTGGGAAGCGGCGAATCGTCGGTGGGTGCGCCGATGCGATGGCGGAACTCCTCCTCGCTCATGCGGCCCTCCCAGAAGTCTTTCTGGCACGCGAGCGTCTCGGTGAGCTTGTTGTTGTTGCAGAGCACCGGGATCGTGTAGTCGGACGGCGCCTGCTTGAAGTCGGCGTAGGGCGTGGGGATGCGGCCCGGGGTCGGCAGGGCGGAGCCCGTCTGGCAGCCGCCGGGGCACGCGAGGTTGCCCGTCATGGTCTGGAGCAGCATGGCTGCAGCCGCACTGTACTCGCCAAGGTGGCGCTTCGCGCATGAGTAGAAGTACTGCAGGTGCACCGGTTTCGTGGTGCCGTAGAGCCGTGCGAACTCGCGGATGGTTTCGGCCGGGATGGCGCAGATGGGCTCGGCCCACTCGGGCGTCTTCGCCACGCCATCTTCGCCCTCGCCCAAACAGTAGGCGCGCCACTCTTTGAAACCCTCGGGCTCGACCCACTCGGCCACGTAATCGTGATCGTACAGGTCTTCCTCGAAGAGCACCTGCGCTACGGCGAGCAGCATTGCGAGGTCGGTGCCGGGACGGATGGGAATCCACTGGTCGGCGAGCACCTCGCAGCTAGCGGTGTAGCGCGGGTCGATGACGATGGTTTTGCAGCCGTACTCGTGGGCGAGCTGCATGTAGTAGGACGTCGGGCCGAACCAGTCGACGACCGGATCCATGCCCCACATGATGATGAGCTTGGAATTGAACACGTCGGACGCCTCGAAGCCCGGAAGCGCGGGGCTCGTTCGGCTCACCATCGCTTTCGTGAGATCGAAGCCCAGATGGAAGTTCTCGCCTGCGGTATGCCCCGAGGTCGAATGATCGCCCCAAAACCCGAAGCTCGCCGGCCACCACTTCGCAAGCGGGAAGCCGTTTTTGCTGAAGCTGCCGTACTGGGTGTGGAAGATACCGAACTCGCCGTACTTCTCTTTGATTTCGATCATCTTCTCGGCGATGGTGTCGAGCGCCTCTTCCCAGCCGATCTCGACGAAGTAGCCCTTGCCAGGACCCTTCTCGCCAATGCGCTTCATGGGATGGGTAAGGCGCGTCTCGCCGTAGAGCTCTTCTTTCCACGCATGCCCCATCGAACAGGGGCGCATCTGTACCATGCCGCGCCAGATGCTCTCCCATTCGACGTCTTCGCGGCACATGCCGGCGTTGATGCTGTCGTCGGGCTCGACAGCGATGAGCTTGCCGTCCTTTTCGTGGCACTTCAGAATGCAGGCCGAATCCCAGCATCCGTTGTTCGGACACGAGGTGTAGAAGATGCGCTCGCCCTCCCTCGCCTTTTTCCGTGCGTCGATGATATCGTGCTTATCCACCGAATCCTCCTCGTCTTGGCCGCCGAAATCCGGGATGTGCCGGGTTTCGCGCGTGCAGCTTGATTACGGTGTCGAAGCGGAGGTGCGCAGCATGCTTGGGGTCCCCTTGCGCGCTCCGGTTCTGACGTGAGGCAAAGGATACGGCGGGGCGGCGGTGCTTTTGAACGTCATCCACCGAATCGCCGTCATGATCGTTAACGGCTGCCGTAAAGCGCAGCTTTCATGCAGAGAAAGGTTACCGCGGCCGCAAACTCGGCTTGACGGCAAGCGGACTCAGAGTCCGCTGTTGAACCAGAATCGGCATGCGCCCGCTCGGAGCGCCGATGCGCCGGGTCCCAACGGGTGCCATGCGGGGCCGCGTCGATATCGGTTTCTTACAGCGGAACTCAGGGCATGCGCGTCGATCGAAAAGGCGAACTCACACGAGGCGGAGAATGCGACGCGGTGCACCGTGGGCACTAGCTTGAGTGCTCGCCGAAATAACCAGCGGGCACGTTGCCTCGTATGAACTCCATGAACAAGCGCGCCTGATCCGACATGATATGGCCCGTGTGCCACGTGAGATCGACCGGATAGCGCATGGGGTCGGTGTCTATTTTGAACCAGATGATGCCCGGCTCGTGCTTGTAGCGCGTGGCGACGCACTCGGGGATGCTCGCCCATCCGAGCCCCGCCTTCACGCCGTTGACCATGGCCTCGTGCGTGTCGAACTGCGCCACCATGTTGTGTTCGGTGAGCGAAATGCCGTAGCGCTCGCGGAAATGGCGGTTTCCCACCATGTGGCGGCCCGAATTCCACTCGTAGATGATCATCGGCCACTTGAGCAGCGTCTCGATCTTCACCGGCTGCGGCGTGGAATTGTACGGCGGCTTGTCGGGCGCGCAGAACAAAATCCTCTGGTAGCCGAGCGTCTCGCGCGAGAGGCCATCTTCGAGCGGCTGGTTTTCGAGTATGGCGAAGTCGAGTTTGCCCGCCTTGAGTTTTTCCATCAGCTCCGGTTCGTAACCTGCATCGAGATGGACGAGCGCGTCGGGGTGGACGTCATGAAACTTCTTGACGAGAGCCGGCAAAAGCGCGACGCCGTCGTTGAAGCTCATGCCGACCTCGATCGTGCGATCGAAATGCTCGTCGACGGCGGCAAGCTCCGAGGCGAGCGCGTTTTCGAGCGTCGAGATCTTCTTCGCGAACTTCGTAACGATCTGCCCGGCAGCCGTGGGAACGACGCCGGTGGAGGTGCGTTCATAGAGCTTCGTACCGTAGCGAGCCTCGATGGCCGCGATCTTCTGCGAAAGTCCGGGGCGCGACATGTACAGGCGCTCGGCCGCTTGCGACAGGCTCTTCGTCTCCGATATGACGAGGAATATTTCGATGTCGTCCAACAGCACGCGGCTACCCCCTGGTTGTCCCACTCGGGCGAAAACAGGCCTATTGTACCATCCTTGGCCGCTTCTCGCTTTGCGGGCGCACAAGCGCGAAGGGGGTCGAGCGCGCTTGCGCTCACCAAGAGCGCTTCCGGCTCACCCGCTCGAAAGCGCAGGGACAGCGCGAGGCTTCAAGCCCGCGTCCGCACGACGCAGCCTTACGCTTGCGTCCGCTCTGTTCGGTAACGCACGTTCAACAGCTTGGAACATTCGGATACCTAAGCGGTGCTCGGCGATGACTTGCGGGTATACTGAAACGGCAACGGCAGTCGGACTGGCTTTAGACCCGCATACCAAGGAGGTGCATCGATGGGATACCCGCATAAGCTCTACCTCTCGTTTCATTCGTGCGGCTATCGCGTCGTAGCCGAACCCGAAGGCGCCCACGCAGAAGCCCCGCATGCCGAAACAGCCCCCTGCGGCGCCGCGAACCCCGAGCAGCACCCCCAAAAACGCATGAGCCGCTTCAATTGGACGGGCGAGGCGAAACCGTACAACCCAGCCCTGCTCTCCCCCGTCGAGGGGTACCGCGAAAGGAGGCGGCAAGGCCGCCGTAAAACGATCGGCGCCTTCGTCGTGCTCGTAGCGCTTGCCGTATTCGGCATAGCAACGGTAAGCTTCGGAATCACGCAAAGCGGTGCCGAGGACATGGACGGATCGGGCGTGTTTTCCAACAATCTCCCCCTGCTGCCTTCGGCTGAAACCGAACAGGCAACCCGCACCGTCAGGAGCACGCCTTTGCAGGACTGGGAACAGGGTACGATCCCCCAGCTCTACCAGCGGGATCCGCAATGGGCAACGCAGCCGTATGCGTCGTCAACGCTCGGTTCGTGCGGACAGGGCCCGCTTTGCATGGCCATGGCCTACGCAGCCGTAACCGGATCACGCGACGCGCTGCCCACCGACATAAGCGCCCTGATCGAAGCGGCCGGCTACGCATCGAACGCTTCGACGGATGCGGCCTTCATCCCCGCAACCGCCGAGGCGCTCGGCCTCGAAGCAGATGAGATCAAGCTCGACGAGTCGAGTATCCGCAAAGCGATCATCGCAGGAAAGCCCGTCATCTGCTCCATGGTACCCGGCGACTTCGGAGAGCAGAGAACCTTCATCGTGCTCGCAGATATAGACATGGACAGCAAGCTTACCGTACGCGATCCTTCAAGCGACGCACGCAGTTCAGTGGGTTGGGATTTCGAGACGGTGATCTCGCAGGCAGAATCCATGTGGGCCTTGTCCTCACCGGTGGCGGGATAAGACATTCGGATGTTCGACGTTGCGCCTTTGTACCTGCTTCACGGTTGCGGCCACGGGAGCCTCCATGCACCGCGTTGGTGTACAATAGGCGAATCGCCCTCGCGGGCATTCCGACACAATGCACCCAAACCCGAAAGATACGATCATGATCTACGATAACGTTCTCGAAGCGATGGGCCGCACGCCCATGATGAGGCTCAACCACCTCTCCGAGCAAAATGCCGCCCAGATTCTCGTGAAATACGAGGGCATTAACATCGGCGGCTCGATCAAAACCCGTACGGCGTACCAAATGATCACCGCCGCCGAAAAGCGCGGCGAGATCGGTCCGGGCACTATCATCGTCGAACCCACGAGCGGCAACCAGGGAATCGGACTTGCGCTCGTATGCGCCGTCAAAGGCTATGCCGCGAAAATCATCATGCCCGACTCGGTGAGCGTCGAGCGCCGCAAGCTCGTGCGCCATTACGGAGCCGAAGTCGTCATCGTGCACGACGAGGGCGATATCGGCAAATGCATCGCCGAATGCATTGCCACCGCCGAGCGCATGGCCGCCGAAGATTCACGCGTCTACATTCCCCAGCAGTTCAAGAACACCGACAACCTGCTCGCACACAAGTACCACACCGCCCTTGAGATCCTCGAGGACGTCGAAGGGCCCATCCATGGCTTCTGCGCAGGCATCGGCACGGGCGGCACCATCTCTGGCATCGGCCAGGTGCTCAAAGCGCTCTATCCGGGCGTATCCATCTGGGCGGTCGAACCCGAAAACGCCGCCATCCTCTCGGGCGGAGGCATCAGCACGCATCTGCAGATGGGCATCGGCGACGGGCTCATCCCCGACATCCTCGATCAGGACATCTACGACGACGTATGCGTGGTCTCCGACGAAGAGGCGCTCGAAACCGCCCGCAGGCTCGCTCACGAGGAGGGCCTCATGGTAGGCGTGTCGAGCGGCACGAACGTCGCCGCAGCACGCAGGCTCGCACGCAAGCTCGGGGCAGGCAAAACGGTCGTCACCATCCTGCCCGACACCGGAGAGCGCTATTTCTCGACCGAGCTGTTCGAAGCGTAGCGTCGTCTAAGGAGCCGATGCTACCGGGCGCTCACGCGCATATGCTGGTAGGCAACCTGCACGCACGCGCCGTGCGCGTTGCGCGCGATGACCGAGGCAAGCGAATCTTCCGGTAAACGGTACGTGTTGTTGTTTTCGGAAACGTGCATGGCAATAACCTGCTCAAGCTCCGCGCACAGCAAGCGTTCAAGCAAATCGGCGGACTGCTCGTTCGAAAGATGGCCGCCGTCGGATGCAATGCGGCGCTTAACCACATAGGGATACGGTCCCTCGGCGAGCATCTTCGCATCGTGGTTGCTTTCGATCGCAAGGATGCGGCACGCTTCGAGGTGGGCGAGTGCCGCATCGGTCACGATACCCGTATCGGTCATGAAGCCGATCGTATCGCCGAGCGCTCCCCCGATGCGGAACCCGTACGACTCGACCGAGTCGTGCGAGGTCGCGAACGGATGGACTTCCATGCCGCCAAGCGAAAACGCATGCTCGGCACAATACGGCCGCACGTCGAACGATTCTCGCAATGCACCGATTTCAGAACTGGAATCGCGCACGGCATCGCTTGCGAACACAGGCGGCTCGAAACCGAGCTTGCGCATGCCGCGCAGCACCACGCCGAGTCCTTTGGTATGATCGGTGTGCTCGTGAGTGACGAGGATCCCCGCAATGTCGCCGAGCGCGATACCCGCCTCGTTTAAGCGTGCAAAGAAATCGCGCTTGCAGATGCCGCAATCGATGACGATGGCACCACCCGTCTGCGAATCGACGATGACCGAAGCGTTGCCGCCGCTTCCGCTGGCGAGCACATGGAGCTCCAGACGATGCGACGCAGACGATCCCGTCGAAGCGTGCGCATCGACCTCGGGCACGATTTCGGAAAAAATCAGGCGCTTCGCCATGCTACATCCGCGCCACGATGCCGGTGACGAGGCGTTTGAAATCGCCTTCGCGCATCTTCGCGACTTCGAGCACTTCGATACCGGTAGGCGAAGCGCCTTCGATGCCCGCAGCCATATTGGACACGAGCGAGATGCCGAGCATCTTAAGACCCACATGGCGCGCCGCAATGACTTCCTCGCATACCGACATGGCAACCGTATCGGCTCCCCAGCCGCGAAACATCCTGATTTCAGCCGGGGTTTCGAAACTCGGACCCAGAAGACCTAGATATACGCCTTCCTGCAGCCTCACGTTCTCCTCTTGCGCAACCTCGCGCGCGATGGCACGCAAACCCTCGTCGAACGCATCGGTCATCGAAAAGAACCGATCGGAGAGGTTGGCCGGATCGGCTGCGGCGATGGGATTTCTTCCCGTGAAGTTGATCTGATCGGCCATCATGCAGAAATCGCCGACCTCATAGGACTCGTTGACGGCGCCCGCCGCATTGGTGGTGATGATGGCTTCGACGCCCATGCGCTCCATAAGCCAGACGGGGTAGGCAACTTCCTGGGCGTTGTTGCCCTCGTAGCCGTGCAGACGGCCCTGCATGCACAAGACCTCCTTGCCTCCGAGTGTGCCGCATACGAACCTGCCAACATGGCTTTCGGCCGTGCTCGTCTTCATGCGCGGTATTTCGGCGTAGGGCACGTACGCCGCGTTTTCGATCTCGTTGCCAAGCGGATTGAGCCCCGATCCAAGCACCAAACCCACAGCGGGCTTGCGACCTCCGAGCCGCTCTTTCAACACGTAAGCGCTCAGCATGAGGTTTTCTTCGAGTACGGTGCGTTCGAGCATGGATGTCCTTTCGTTTCAGCCGACCGTTTGCAACGGCTCGCGTCAGCGTCGCACGTATCGGATCGCACAGCAGTCGTCGCCGCGCGCGATGGTTTTAGGCAGGTCGAGCTCGACGCCGTGAGCCTCTCCGATGCCGCGGTCACCGCACATGGCGATGTCGCAGAGCTGGGCGATGCGCTCGTCTGAGAGCCCCTGTTTCTGCCACGCCTTCACGAGCGGGCAGTAATGAAAGTCTATCGAGAGCACGTCATCGGTGCATTCCACCACGTTCATCTCGAACACGATCTGGGCGTTTTTGGTAAAGAGCACCTTGCGCAGCCTTTTGAGGCTTTTCGTCCCGCTCTTTTTGACGATGTCGGCACCTTGGGAAAGGCCGCAGCGCTTGACCGCCGCCGCTGCGAAATCGTCGGCGTCGAGTCCGCGTTTTTCCGCTTCTTCGGCCAGAAGCGATAGCCAGAGCGCACGGTGCTCGAGCTGTTCGCGCACCTTCACGAACAAGGGAAACGTGTTTTTCGGTTCGTTCACGATCTTACTCATCGGACCCACCTCCCTCTGCAGGCGTATGCGCCACCAGGACACGCGGCCTGCCCGCCAAATCTTCGACGATCTTCGTCGTTTCGAACCCCGCATCGCACGCGATCCTCGCAGCCGCATCCAAACACGTCTCGTGCAGTTCGACCACCATCGCAGCACCCGGTTTGAGCGCGCGCGCCGCCCAGACGACAAGCGGCTTGAACAGGTCGAGCCCGTCTGCTCCCCCGTCAAGCGCAAGCGAGGGCTCGAAATCGGCAACTTCGCGCGGAATGTCGGCGAGCACTGCGGTGGGAATGTACGGCGGATTCGAGATGACGAGGTCGAACGTCCCCAGCAAACTGCCGGAAACCGCATTCCCGAGGCTGCCTTCGAGCACCTCGATGCGCTCAGACAGTCCGAGCGCCTCTGCGTTCTCGCGGGCGAGCGCAACGGCTTCGGGAGCGATGTCGGTGGCGATCACGCGGGCATGGGGATGCTCGTAGGCAATCGAACAGGCGATGCAGCCCGATCCCGTGCAGAGATCGGCCACGAGAAGCCTGCTTGCATCCGCAGGCGCGCTTTCGCGTTCGCCCAGCGCAGCGTCTGCATCGTCGCCGTCGTCCTGCGCGCCGCGCGCCACGGCACCATCGCAAGAGATCCCGCCCGCAGCGTCGCCGTCAACGTGCGTTTCATCCGCCGCGGCACCATCGCCGACCAGCTCTTCTTCCCCCTTTTCGCCTTGGGGTAAGTCGGGGACGAACGCATCGGCCGCGACGCGTTTCGGCACGGGGGGAAGCGCGGCCAGCCCCTCGCTCACGAGCACTTCGGTTTCAGGGCGCGGAATGAGCACGCCGGGGCGTACCTTCACCGTGATATGGCGAAAGCCCACCTCGCCGGTAATGTACTGCAGCGGCTCCCCGCTGCCACGACGCGTAACGTACCCGCGCAGCACGTCGCGCTCCTCCATGCTCAGAGGTTTGTCGAAATGGGCGTACAGCTCGATACGCGAAAGGCCGGTCGCCTCGCTTAAAAGCCATTGGGATGAAAGCCGCGGGTTTTCGTCGCCCTTGCGCTCGAGATAGCCTTGCGTCCAGTCGAGCGCCGCTTGTATGGTCCAGGTATCGTTCATGGTTTCGATTGTAGCAGAACCTCGCTGCCTCTGGCCGCCGCCTGATCGAATCCGCGGCCGCGATTTTCCAGTGCGATTTCCCCGTGCGGCGAACCAGGCAATCCCGCAAGCTAATCTTCGTCGATCGAAAACCGCCACGCACAGCTGCAGGTGGTATCGGTGGCGTCGGGGTAGCAGCTCAGACACTCGCACGCTATACCCTCGTCGATCATGCGGGCGAACCCTTCGTACTCGATAAGGCCGACCGACTTGCAGGGATGCAGCTCCATGCCCTTGCGCGCGCGAGCCGCCTGCACGCGGCATTCGACTACGCGGTACACGAGCGCGCCGTCCTCGCGGTGCACCTCAGCGGTACTCGAAAGCGTATTGAGCTTGAGGGCGAGCGCCGCCTCGAGCCCGTCGAGCCCCGCGCGTTCGGGCAACCCGAGAAAGCTTTTCAAGCGCTTCGCCTCGCTCACTGTGAACCGCCGCCAGGCTTCCTCGTCGTGGTGCATTGCTTCGCCCATCCCGCGCTCGCGCTCGACCGACTGGAACCACGTACCGTCGATGGCGATGAGATTCTTCGAGCATATGCCCACCAACTCGATGAGCTGCTCTTTCGAAAGCGCCTCAAGGGCCGCGTTGACGCCCAAGGCTAAACGGCCTGCTCGAGCTTCTTCGCACGGTCGGCTGCCTGCAACGCCGTGATGAGCTCGGCAAGGCCAGCGCCTCCCGCACCCAGAAGCACGCCGTTGTACGTACCGTTGTAGCCGATACGGTGATCGGTCACGCGGTCCTGCGGGCCGTTGTAGGTACGGATCTTCTCCGAACGATCGCCCGTGCCTATCTGGCTGCGTCGCTCGGCGCCTTCGGCTGCCTGCTGCTCGGCGAGCATCTTCTCGTAAAGGCGTGCGCGCAGAACGCTCATGGCCGCGATCTTGTTCTGCAGCTGAGATTTCTGATCCTGCGACTGCACGACGAGACCCGAAGGGATGTGCGTGATGCGCACCGCCGAGTCGGTCGTGTTCACACACTGGCCGCCGGGACCGCCTGCGCGATACACATCGATGCGCAGATCGTTCTGGTTGATCTCGACTTCGACCTCATCGGCCTCGGGCAGCACCGCCACCGTCGCCGTAGAGGTGTGGATGCGCCCCTGGCTCTCGGTCTTCGGAACGCGCTGCACGCGGTGCACGCCGCTCTCGAACTTCATGACGGAGTAGACCTTGTCGCCTTTGACCTTAAACTGAATTTCCTTGAAACCGCCGGCCTCCGAAGCGGAGATGTCGAGCGTCTCGGTTTTCCAACCCTGTTCGCCAGCGAACCGCTCGTACATCTTGTACAGATCGCCTGCGAAGATAGCCGCCTCGTCGCCACCTGCGCCCGCACGGATTTCAACGATGATGTCCTTGTCATCGGCGGGGTCGGCCGGTATGAGCATGAACTTGATATCCTCTTCGAGCTGCGGGAGCTTCGCTTCGATTGCCGCGATCTCCTCCTGCGCGAATTCCTTCATATCAGGATCGGCGAGCATATCCTTGGCCGCCGCCAAATCCTCGGAAGCCTGCACGTACTCGCGTGCCTTCGCGGCAAGAGGGCCTTGGCTCGAGAACTCTTTCGCGAGCCGGTTGTATTCCTTCTGGTCGGCGAGCACGGCGGGATCGCCGAGCCTCGTCTGCAAATCCTCGTACGCCTCGATTATCTTTTCGAGCTTTTCTATCATCGGTAGTCCTTTGCAGCTTCGTGCACATCGTATCGGTGCAAACGCCGAAGCGTTCGCGCGTGCGGGCGAACCCGGATAACCGGGCGCAAACCGCAACTGGATATGGTATCACGAAGCCAGGTACTCCGCAGCAGCCTCCGCAGTATTCGCACCATCGGAAACGGCGGTTGTCACCTGCCTGAGCACCTTGGTGCGCACATCCCCTGCAGCGAACACGCCCTCGACCGAGGTGTGGCCGGATTCATCGGCTACGATGTAGCCGCCGTCCAGCTCGACCGCACCGCCGAGGAACTCGGTATTCGGCTCGGTACCCACCGCGACGAACAATCCCGAGCAGTTGATCTCCTCGGTTTCTCCGGTGTCGTAATGCTCCACGATCACGCCGCCGAGCATACCGTCTTTCGCAAGAAGCTCTTTGATGCCCGAATTCCATACGAACTGGACGGTATCGAGCTCTTCGAGCATCTTATGGTAGATGGCCGTGGCGCGCAGCGTATCGCGTCGATGCACCAGGTAGACTTTGCGTGCGATGCGGGCCATATAGATGGCGTCGGCGACTGCCGTGTTGCCGCCCCCCACGATAACCACGTCGCGGTCCTTGAAAAAGTTTCCGTCGCAGGTTGCGCAGTACGAGACGCCGCGGCCGCCGAGCTCGCCTTCGAGCTCCAGACCGAGCCGACGGGGTTTCGCTCCCGTTGCCACGATGACGCTTCGCGCCCCATAGGTGCCGAATCCGGTGTTCAGGACCTTAGGCGATGCGGAGAAGTCAACCGACAGTATCTCCTCGCCAATGTTGACGGAGCCGAACCGGTCGGCCTGTTGTTTCATTGCAAATGCGAGATCGAACCCGTTTATGCCGTCGGGGAACCCCGGGTAGTTCTCGATATGCTCGGTCTGGCCGAGCTGGCCGCCCGGCGTGATGCGCTCGAACACCGCCACCTCAAGCCCCGCTCGCGCTGCGTACAGAGCCGCCGTCATGCCCGCAGGCCCGGAACCGATAACCGCTACGTCGTATACCTTGCTCGGGGCATTCTCTCCCATACCCATGCACGCTCCTTCATATGCTGCCTTAGCACTGCTGTTTCGTATACCTTACCCCGTTTGCGCACCCTTTGCCAAGCGCGGGTATCAACGAACGCGTAACGATTCGGGTGAATGGAGCAAAAAGCCGCAACACGAAGGTAACGCTTTGCGCCGCTTCCTCGAAAGACGAGTTAGATAGGATCATGCCCAAACGACAAGGAGTTTGCTATGGTACCCGAACGCATTACAAACGAAGAAGACGATCTCGATACCCCGATCGACCGGCATGTGATGTATCTCGCCGGCGGCTGCTTCTGGGGACTCGAGGCGTACCTGAAACGCCTTCCGGGCGTCCTGGAGACCCAGGTGGGTTACGCGAACGGCACCACTGAATCGCCGTCGTACCGCGATGTGTGCTACGGCAACACCGGCCACGCCGAAACGGTAGCGGTCGCCTACGACCGAACGGTTCTCCCGACCGAGCTTCTGCTCGAAGCGTTTTTCACCACCATCGACCCCACATCGGTGAACCGCCAGGGAAACGACCGGGGAACCCAATACCGATCGGGCATCTACTACGCCGACATGCACGATGTCCCCATCATCGAGACCGAGCTTCGCGACCTGCAAGAAACCTACGACGAGCCCCTCGCGATCGAGGTCGAGCCGATCGACGGCTTCTTCCCCGCCGAAGAGTACCACCAAGACTACCTCGACAAGAATCCCGGCGGCTACTGCCACATCAACGTGCGCTCTGCCGACGAGTTCGCACGCGAGCACGGACTCGGCAACCGCGTGTTCCTCACGCCCGAGCAGCTTGCATCTGGAATCAGCGACAACGCCGACCCCGCCGATTCCGCCCAGATTCCGGAGCCGTCGACCGAAGAGCCGACCGCTGACGGCATGATCGATGCCTCAGCCTATCACAAACCCCCCGATACCGAGCTTAAGGCGAGCCTTTCGGACATCGCGTACAAGGTTACGCAGGAAAGCGAAACCGAACGCCCCTTCACAGGCGAATACACCCGTACCTTCGACAAGGGCATATACGTCGACATAACCACAGGCGAACCGCTGTTCAGCTCGATCGACAAGTTCGAATCGGGATGCGGTTGGCCGAGTTTCACGTCGCCCATCGCTGAAGAGGTCGTCACCGAGCATTTAGATACGAGTTTCAACACGCTGCGCACCGAAATCCGCAGCCGCGCAGGAGATGCGCACCTCGGGCATGTGTTTCCCGACGGACCCGCCGAAGCGGGCGGCATGCGCTACTGCATCAACAGCGCCGCCTTACGCTTCATCCCGTACGACGAGCTCGATAGCCAGGGATACGGCTACCTCAAGCCGCTCTTCGAAGACTTCGAAGAGGAACGCGAGCTCGCGGATGCCGAGCCGCTTTCGAGCCGCGCGTAAGCCTCGGGGCGCCGCGCGCGCGAGCCGCCCAAACGCGGTGCCCTCAAACGCTCTGCGTCCGTTCGCCCTACCGCAACCAACCTTTCGCTGGCGGATCACCTCGCCGCCACCGCTCCCGTTCGCTCTCTCGCAACCGGCCCGCACTGGTGGATCGTCTCGTTGTGCTGACCGTTGTTCGCCCTACCGCAACCAACCTTTCGCTGGCGGATCGCCGTTCGTCTGCACAAAAAAAGGCCGATGCGCGCTGCACCGGCCCTATTGTTGCGATTATGTCGGAATGTTAGTCGAACATTGCCATGATCTGGGCTTTCGGTTGGGCTCCAACCGTTTGCTTCTTTATCTGACCGCCTTCGAACAAAATCAGCGTCGGAACGCTCATCACGCCATAGCGCGAAGCGATCTCGGGACTCTGGTCGATATCGAGCTTGTAGACCTTCGCCTTGCCATCCATATCCTTGGTAATTTCCTCCAACGTGGGAGCGAGCATCCTGCACGGACCGCACCACGTCGCAAAGAAATCGACCAACACCGGCTGCTTCTCGTCGAGCACCTTGCTCTGGAACTCCGCCGACGTAATAACCTCGCTCATTGCAACCTCCTAAAAGCTGCGCGGGTCTCTCGATCCGCTCGCATGCTCGCATTTCGTTCGCATGCTCATCTTGTATTGATTCCATTGTAGCGGTTCGCATCGGCGCTGAACACGAGTGTTGCCATTTAGGAAACAAATCGACGTTATTCGGACGAACAGTAAGAAGCGCTATACTATCGGTTTGACAGAAGGGAACGAAAGCATGGAAACCAGCAAGCAAACACCTGCAGAGCGCGTGCACGCAAGCCTCCACGAACCGGCATACACAGGATGCGCCGCATCGCCTGTGAACCTCGTACTCGAAGGCGGCGCGATGCGCGGTCAGTTCACCGCAGGAGTCCTCGATTTCTTCATGGATCAGAAGTTCTGGGCGCATCACGTCATCGGCACCTCGGCAGGTGCGCTCAACGGCTATAACTACGTTGCGGGCGAAGACGGACGCACGTGCTACCTCAACACCAAGTACTGCTCGGATTGGCGCTATCTTTCGATGAAAAGCTTCGTGCGCACCGGCAACGCCTTCGGTGTCGAGTTCACATTCGATACGATCCCCAACGTACTCGAGCCCTTCAATTACGAGGCGTTTCGGAACTCGCCCATGAAACTCACCACCGTTGCAAGCAACCTCGAAACCGGCGAAGCCGACTACCATGCGTTTACCGATCCTATAGCCGATCTTCCCTACCTCATCGCATCGTCGGCCATGCCGCTTGTAAGCAAGATCGTCGAGATCGACGGAAAGCATCTGCTCGACGGGGGCACGTGCGATAGCGTTCCCATCATGTACTCGCTTTTCACCAGCACGAAGAAGCATGTTGTCGTGCTTACGCAGCACGAAAGCTACAAGAAGGAGCCCAACAAGCTCCAGGCACTCGCTTCGCGCCAATACAGCGCGTATCCGTACTTCGTCGACCGCATGCGCTACCGCCACTTCGAATACAACCGCCTGTACCGCGCGCTTCCGAAAATGCACGAAAATGATACGGTGTTCGTGATCCGGCCGCCCGAGCCGGTAACCATCGGAAGCATGGAGAAGGATCCCGACAAATTGTTCGCCCTCTACGAACAGGGATACGAAACCGCGGCACGAACCTGGCCTGAGCTCAAGCGCTATCTAGGAGACGACCTGCGCTAGCGGCTCGCGTCCCCATCCCCCTCATCTTGCCCTTCGCACTCGTCCATCCGCTCCCGGCGTTCGCGACGGGCCGTGCGGGCGTCGTCTTCCCTAAATTGCGACACGAACCCTGCGGAGAAAATACCCGCGGGAATGGCGACGACCGCGATCGAAAGCACCATCGTGCAGAAGCCGATGAAGCGGCCCATGCCCGTCACCGGCACCAAATCGCCGTATCCCGTCGAGGTGATGGTAGTCATGGCCCAGTACATGCCCGTGAACACGCTGTCGAACTTTTCGGGCTGCACGGGGTTTTCCACCTGGTACATGAGCACGCTCGCCGTCACCGTGAGCAACGCGAGCACCATGAACGCCGAGATGATCTCCTGACGGCGCTTCTCGAATACGAGCGCGATCGAATGCAACCCTTTCATATAGCGCGATATCTTTATGAGGCGCACGAGACGGATCACGGGAACGCTCGCCAACAGCGCAGGTGAAAGCGGAAAGAACCAGGCAAGCATACCCGGAAGAAAGGCAAGCAGGTCGATCAGACCCATGAGCGATACGACATAGCGCACGCGTGCGCGCTTTGGCTTCATGTCCGCATGCGACAGATCGGATGTCCATACGCGAAAGCAGTACTCGATAAGGAAGCACACCGTCGACACCATGCCGATCGCCGCCATCACGGCATAGATGACATCCGGAAGGCCCGTATGGGCATCCACGAATACGAACAGCGCGTTTGCGATGATGAGGACGAATATTCCGATACCGAATACGCGTGCCGGCACATTGCCGCGCATCGGAGCATTGAGCGCGTAGAACGCCTGGCGCTTGAAAGGGGAAGCGTCGTCAAGCTTGCCGTCATCAACCCGCAACGTCACGATGCGCTCTCCTACTTAGCGGCCAGCGTCACGGCGGTGCCCGAGGCCGTGACCATGAGCATGTTGCCCTGGCCGAGCACTTCGTAGTCGATATCCACGCCAACGACCGCATGCGCACCCATCGAGGCCGCCCGCTGCTCAAGCTCCTGCAGCGCCTCGGTGCGCGCCTGCGTCAGCTCCGCTTCGTAGCCTTCGCTTCTTCCGCCGACTATGTTGCGAATACCCGCGCCGAAGTCCCGCAAGAAATTGACACCGGTAATGACTTCCCCGAATACGACGCCGTAGTATCCGGTAATGGCGTAACCTTCAACTTCCGGTGTGGTGGTAACGATCATGGCAACGTCCTTTCTTTTTCGATTCGCCGTATATGCTACCGCGAAAACGTGCGGTTTTCGTCGGGATCGACCGTTTGCAACCAATCGATTTACGTATCGGGGCTGTACAACATGAGTGCGCACATGAGATCGAGGTCGAGCATGCCTTGAACAACCGCAAGCGCGCTTTCGGCTGTGCGACATGACTCGACCCCCGAAAACGACAGGTCAGCACCAGTCCTCTTCTGCTCCTTTTCGTAGATACGCAGGTCGTTGCAAGGGGTTTACGAATTCCCGATCATAGGAGGTGTATAATCTCCCAAACCGAACCGTACCGTTTGAGCCGCCAGAAAGGGCCTGCTCTATGCCCGTCGATCTCATATCGCTCGCCGTCATCGCGCTCGTCGCCGCCGTGTCCCCGATGGTCGCCCAGCTCATCCCTGGAAAACCGATACCCGAAGTCGTCTTCCTCCTTGTCGCAGGAGCCCTGCTCGGGCCGTACATGGTCGATTTGATCCGCATGACCGAATCGGTGGCGCTGCTTTCAGACCTTGGTCTCGCGTTTCTTTTCTTGCTCGCGGGCTACGAAATCAATCCGAAGCATTTGACGGGCTCGCAGGGAAAACGCGGCCTCGTCACGTGGATCATCACGCTCGGTCTCGGGTTTTTGGCTGTGCGGCTCTCCCCTAACTTCTCGATCAGCCATGTCGACGGCATCGCGGTCGCTATCGCCCTTACCACAACCGCGCTCGGCACGCTGCTTCCCATCCTCAAAGAGCGCAACCTCATGGAAACCCGCGTGGGCGAATCGATCCTCGCCTACGGAACCTACGGCGAGCTCGGTCCCGTCATCGCCATGGCCCTTCTGCTTTCGTCGCGCGCGGAATGGAAAACGGTGCTCATCCTCATCGGCTTCGTCGGCGTCGCGGTTTTGGCGGGCGTATTCTCCGCCAAGGCGAAGAAGGCCGGCGGTGCGGGGTTCAAGTTCCTCACCGCCAACGCCAACACCACCGCCCAGACGGCCATGCGCGTGACGGTGCTTCTGCTCGTGGCACTCGTCGCCCTCTCGGCAATCTTCGATCTCGACATCGTGCTCGGCGCTTTCGCAGCAGGGTTCGTGCTGCGCTACGTGATTCCCGAAGGCGACCACGACCTCGAAATGAAGCTCGACGGCATCGCGTACGGGTTCCTCATCCCCGTGTTCTTCATCGCGTCGGGCGCGAAGATCAACCTCATGGCGGTGTTCACGCAGCCTGTGCTTCTTGTCGGGTTCATTCTCATGCTGCTGCTCATCCGCGCTGTTCCCATATTCATCGCGCTGACGACCGGCAAGGATACGCGTGACATGTCGCCGAACAGTCGCCTCACCGTTGCTCTGTACTGCACGACCGCCTTGCCCATCATCGTGGCTGTGACAAGCGTGGCGGTAAAGGTGGGTGCCATGCCGCAAGACACCGCTTCGGTACTCGTATCGGCAGGCGCCATCACTGTGTTCCTCATGCCGTTTCTCGCTTCTATAACCTACCGCGTGGTCGATGCGCAACCCATCGTCGCCGTCAAGGAGATCAGCAAGAACCCTCGCGAGATCGGCAGCATCCTGCGCGACCACCTGGCGCTCGAGCGCATGCTCGCCAAGCAGGACGCGGCTTTGCGAGCCGCTTCGTTCGCCCGCACGAAAGCGGCTGGCTTTCTCTCGCATCACACAGGCCGCGGCCCCATGGATACCTGGCTTCCAAGCGATCATATCGACCGCGCGAACGCGCTCATCCAGGGAGCCGAACTCGATCCAGCGCTCTGGGATGAGATCAAGAAGCAAGGCGATGACGAATGGGCATCGGCGAAGCGCACGGGCGACAAAACATGGGAGCACCTCAAAACCGAGGGCGATCTGCGCTGGCAGACCGTGAAGAAAGTCGGCGACCAGACCGTCGAGGCGCAGCAAAGCGGCAACTGGCAGGATAAAGCCGCCGCCCTCCAAAGCCGCACCGCACTGCGCACCGCCGCAGAAGAGAAGCGCGACGAGCTCGCTCGAAAGGCATCGGCCGCGCGAGCCGCCCATGCCGATCGCGTGGCGCTTCTGTTCGCAGCCGAGCAGGCGCGCCGTCTGGCCGAATTCGAAAAACTCAGCGACGACGAGAAAGCCGAGATCGAAGCCGCCCACAAGAAACGCCGCGAAGAGCGCCACACTGCACGCGAAGCTCGGCGCGCGCTGCGCAAAGAAGAGGGCCGCCGATTCGGACGCGGCTACGGATCGTGGGGTGCGGGCGACGACGAGGAAGATACGGGAGCCGACGACGTGCTAGAAGAAAAACCTGGCACCTCCGACGATGCCGCCGGCTAGCCACCGAGGAAGCAGACGGCGCCCATGGCGAAAAGCTCTGGCCATCCGCCTCCACATGCTCAGCGCATCGGGATTAAGGGAGTTTTCGATTCCCAGCATCGCGGAACATCGAAAATTTGAAAATGTGGAGCAAAGGTGGCAGAGATTTGCGATCGTGAACTGTAAAAGCCTCACTGGAGCTGCAATCGGAGCCGGAGATCTTGTGCAACTGCACGAGACCCGCAGATCGGGAATTTAGCTTCCTCCCTTTCTAGCCCTGAGCAAGTTCAGCATCGTAAATCTCTGCCAACATGAAGGCCTCTCGCGATTTTTCTTCCGCTACCGCTCGTTCGACAATCGTCATTCCGAAGCCGAGGCGGGTCCGTACACTTTCTCGCTGAGACCTTGTTTGCGATTCACGCCCATCTTGCGATAGATATGGCGAACATGGGTCTTCACCGTGTTGTCGGAGATGAAAAGCTCCCCCGCTATCGCCGCAAAGCTTTTGCCGTCGAGTAGCAGCCGCAGCACCTCTTCTTCCCTTCGGGTAAGATCGTACCGGCGTGCAGCCATCGCATACACCATCGCCGACTCAGAAGACAGCGTATCGGATGAAACATCGGCTACCCTTGAATTACAAGCGGGATCCTCCTTCAGTCCCGAAACGCCGGTTTCGATAGCGCGCATCCGATAGCGACCCATCTGCAAATACGCAACCGCCGCAAGCGCGTCCCTTGTCTCCCAATATCGAAAGAGAACAATCGACAGGAACAGAGCCGCAACAAGGAGCACGGCAAGGAAAATCGCAACGAATGCCTCATCCGCACCAAGAGCATCCGTTGCAATTGGGCCGAGCAACGCCGCCGCGGTAAGCGCAATGGCCCAGAGTGCCACCATGCGATAGTGAACCCGCAAAGGGTGCTGAACGAAGAATGCGCATGAAACGGCGATGCAGAATCCAGCGAACACGCCCGTCAAACACAAAACAGACACCATCGCAGCCCAATCGAACATCGCACCATATTCCTTAGCCCTCATATCCGCAAACGAAGCCCGCTCTACCGTGTTCGCAAGCGCAGCGCATACCAACTGGCAACCGTTGGTCTTCGCACGAAACAGCGTAGCAAATCGTCGCATCGCAAAAGCCGAGAACAGGGGTGATATAAATCATCATTGCTGATTTTCGTCTTTGCGTGATAGGGTTTCAGGTAATGAACCCGTCGTAAAGGATGTGATCTGTTGCAGGCAACCACGCGAACAAAACGTATCACAGCGGGCATATGCTGCCTGCTTGCAGGAGCGCTTGTCGCAGGATGGGCAATCGGACGCTACCTTCCTGGATCACCGAGAACCGCTGCTACCGAGTACGAAGCCGAGGCATGGAGTTTCGCCGTCTACAGCACCGTCGAGGCAGAAAGCGTCGTCGACATACCTCCGAACATGCCCTATGCGCTTGAGGATCTTGAGCAAGGCAGGAAACACTTGATAACCGATGAAGAGCTCGATTTCATGGGTACGGAAATCGCCCGGCAGTTCGCCGAGACGCCCGAATGGTCCTACGAATGCTCGGCCCTCACCATGAAGGTCGAAAGCTCGAAGGCCGTCAGCCTGCAATCATTCCGAGAATGGTACCCGCACTATGCCGAGGCAAACCCCCGTCAGCGAAAACCGCTTGAGAGCTTTGTCGTGTTTGCCGATATCACCCTCGCAAACGAAAGCGACGCAGAAACCTACATGCCCACGCTCGCGCTCTGGGCAGACAGGTTCGACGGTACGGACTCCGACTTTATCGGCAGCGGATGGCAGCTGGACCTCGGCATCTTTTCGGAATTATACGGCGAGCCCCGGCAAGACGAGAACCTCATCCACTACGCCCTGAAGGATGGCTGGAACATACTTGCGCCCTCGGAGAAACGAACCATTACGGTAGCGTTCGTGCTCCCGAAACAAGAGTTGACCGGAACCCATGCCGATGGAACCTACGACCTTTCGAAATTCTGCATAACCACGTGGGACAGCGAGCCCGCTACAGCATACCGCTTCTGGCTTCCCGACCCAAACGAAAACGACCGTCGATAGCCGCATAGCGTACACCGACCGACACGATTCCGACAGGAAAATACGCGAGGCTCCGAGCGATCGATTCATTCGAGCTGCCCGGAGCCTCAATGACGCAGTAGTTGGGAAATCGTTTTACAACGCCGCTTCCTCGATGATATCGACGAGCTTCTGGACGTCCCAGCTGCCCAGATCGCCTTCATGGCGTTCGCGCACGCTCACGGTGCCGTTCTCGACTTCTTTATCGCCGAGCACGACCATGTAGGGGATCTTCTGGCTCTGCGCCTTCGCGATCTTCACGCGCATAGGCTCGTTTTGCGCATAGAGCTCTACGCGTCCGCCCGCCGCCTTCAGCTTGCCGATGAGTTCGTTCGCCGCATCGACGTGGCGATCGGTCAGGGGCAGCACAGCCACCTGCACGGGTGCGAGCCACAAAGGCAGCGCGCCTGCATAGTGCTCGATCAGGATACCCAAGAAACGCTCGATCGAACCGAAGATGGCGCGGTGAAGCATCCAGGGACGCTCCTCGGAGTTGTCCTCGGTGCGGTACGTCAAGTTAAACCGTTCGGGAAAGTTGAAGTCGACCTGAACGGTCGAGCACTGCCACGTACGACCGATGGCATCTTTCACCTTGATGTCGATCTTCGGACCGTAGAATGCGCCGTCGCCCTCGTTGATCTCGTACTCAAGGCCGTGGCGGGAGCACGCTTCCTCAAGCGACGTCGTTGCATGCTCCCACATGTCGTCAGAACCGATGCTCTTCTCGGGACGTGTCGATATTTCGGCCGTGTACTCGAACCCGAACGTGGTCATGATGTGGTCCACGAGATCGAGGATGGCGACCACCTCGTCGACCACCTGGTCTTTGGTGCAGAACACATGCGCATCGTCTTGCGTGAACCCGCGGGCGCGCAGAAGGCCGTGCACGACGCCGCTCATCTCGTGGCGGTAGACCGTGCCGAACTCGAAGTAGCGCAGCGGCAGATCGCGATAGGAGTGCAAGTCGGCCTTGTACAGCATGACGTGGCCGGGGCAGTTCATGGGCTTCACGCCGTACTCGCTCATGCGCGGATTCTCTTCGTCGCCCTCGTTGATCTCGAAGAAGTACATGTTCTCATGGTAGAAGTCGTAGTGGCCGCTCATCTTCCACACGTCGGCGTTATAGATGTGCGGCGTGATGACCTCCTCGTAGCCGCGCTCGTACAGATCGCGGCGCAGCCACTCCTGCATCGTGCGGATGATGCGCGCGCCCTTGGGCAGATACATCGGCAGGCCGACGCCGGCGAGCGGATCCATCGTGTAGATGCCGAGCTCGCGGCCCAGCTTGCGATGATCGCGCTTCTCGGCTTCTTCGAGATTGTGAAGATAGGTTTCAAGCTCCTTCTTGCTGAAGAATGCCGTGCCGTACACGCGCTGGAGCATCTCGCGCTCGCTGTCGCCGCGCCAGTACGCGCCGGCGAGCTTTGTGAGCTTGAACGCGGGAACCTTCGACGTGTCGGGAAGATGGGGGCCGCGGCACAGATCGGTGAACCTGCCGATCGAGTACGTGGTGATGGCCTCGTCCTCGGGCAGCTCGGCAATGAGCTCGAGCTTGAACGGCTGGTCGGAGAAAAGTTCCTCGGCTTCGGCGCGCGTAACAACGCGACGTTCAAATGGCTCGGCAGCAGCGATGATCTCGGCCATGCGGGCCTCGACTTTCGCAAGATCATCGGGACCCAGATTGTCGTCCAGCTTGATATCGTAGTAGAAACCGTCCTCGATCGCAGGACCGACGCCGAACTTCACATCGCCGTACAAGTCCACGAGCGCCGCCGCCATGATATGCGCCGTCGAATGCCTGAGTATCTCGATGGCTTCGGGAGTCTTATTCGTGATGATCGATACCTGCTCGCCATCGTGCACCTCGCAACCGAGATCGACCGCAACGCCGTCGACGATGCCGGCAAGCGCAGCTTTCGCAAGGCCTGCGCCGATCGACGCCGCTATGTCGGCAACCGTCGCGCCGTCCTCGAGTTCCTTGCGCGATCCGTCGGGCAAAATGATTTCCATGTCAAATCCTTTCCTGTGCCGGGTGCGTACAAAGCACCTGCACGATCGTTGCGGTGCCGTCCCTCGCGGATCGAACACCTTCATGCGGGCCCATCGGCCCTACGAACAACGAAGCCGCCATACGAGGGCGGCTTCGCGTTGCATACAGTTGAGAACTACTGTGCGCCGAGCTCATCGCCCGAGCGCGAACGTGAGCGAGCCGATCTCGCTTGCTGGGTGGCCGCATTCTGCGGCGTGGTAGTTGTCGCGCCTGAACGGGGTCGCACAGCACCACGGCGAGGCGCGCCTCCTGTAACGGGGGTGGCGCAGTACGGGCACACCGTCCACGACGGATCGAGCGCATGATTGCAGGTCATGCAGAGGTTCTTCAAGCGCTGGTGGCAGTTCGGGCACAGAACGAAATCGGCCTCCACCGGATAGCCGCAGTTCGCGCATTCGCCGTACTTCATGAGCTCGCGCTGCTTGAGTGCGATTTCGAGTTCCTGCTCGTCGCGGTCGATCTGCAGAAGCGGGGGGCGAAGCAAGCAATACGCTATCACGCCGACAAGCGGCACGAGCGCGACGATCGCCCAGATGTACCAGAATGATCCACGCAGGTAGGCATCGCGCACCACCCAAACGATGGACAGCACGTAGAGCACGACCAGCAGCACGACGACGATCGTGAATGCCGATTGCAGCTCGGGCGTCCACAGCTGGGACAACAGTTCGTTCATGGTAACCTCGTTTTCCTCGGTCAGCGCGCGCGGCACAGGCCGTTTTTAACGCGCACGAGTCGACCATCTGCGCCGACACAGTGCCCTATTGTAACAAAGAACCTATGCACGCCAAGTAGATACCCCTAATTTCCTCGGAAAACCGATGGGGGGATGCGCCTTTCCACAGGTCGTCCAAAGATGTCGCGCAGCGAACCTTGGTGGACACCGAAAGCCGGGAGCCGACTGACGGTGAAGTGCGAGCGTCGGAGGCTCAAGCGCGGATAACAGTATCGCCCAAAAACACGGTTCTTGCGCCTAATCCGTGTTTTTCGGGCGACACTGTGCACACAACGAAGCGGCTGCACCGTCGCCGAAACGATGCAGCCGCTTTCGCCTGAATGTTGCAGCGCCCTACCATATTTCGGCAAGCTGTCCTTCGATGCGGGCGAGCATATCGGTGAGCTCGGTGCACTTCGCGCGGTCCTTCTCGACGATCTCGGGTGCCGCTTTCGCAAGAAAGCCCGGGTTCGAAAGCTTCTTCTCGAGCTTCGCCGCGTCGGCCGCAACCTTCGCCCGCTCCTTCTCGAGGCGAGCACGCTCGGCCTCGAAATCGACAAGCCCCGCTAGCACGATGTAGACCTCGAGGCCCGCGGCGAGCGCGATGCCCGATTCGGCGGGCTTCTCGGCATCGGCCGCAATCACAAGGTCGTCCACATTCGCCATGTCGGCGACGAGCTGTCGCTGCGCGTCGAGCAGCTCTACATCGTGCGCATCCGCTTTAACGACCACCGAAAGCGCTGTCTTCGGCGTGATGCCGTAGCGCGAGCGGGTCGAGCGGATCCCCGACACCGTCTCGGTCACCATGGTGATGGCGCGCTCGGCATCGGCGTCAACGTAGCGCGCAAGCGCGGAAGCGTCGGGCCACGAGGCTATGATCAGGTACGGAGCATCCGCCTTGTCGACGGGCAGCTCCTGGTATATCTCCTCGGTCACAAACGGCATGATGGGATGCAGAAGCCTGAGCGCCGTATCGAGCACGAACACGAGGTTACGCTGGCACGCAGCGCGGTCCTCGGCCGAACCGTTCAGGCGGCTCTTCGAGAACTCGATGTACCAATCGCAGAACTCGTTCCAGAAAAACGTGTAGAGCTCGCGGGTGATCTCACCGAACTCGAAGCGCGCGAACGCCCCGTCGATGCGGGCCACCAGCCCCGCAAGGCGCGAGAATATCCACCGGTCGGCAGGGGTCACCGGCTCGGGCTCGCCCGGTTCAAAGCCGTCCAGGTTCATCATCACGAACCGCGCGGCGTTTCTGATCTTGTTCGCGAAGTTACGGCTGCTTTCGAGCTTCGCTTCGTTGAACTTGAGGTCTTGGGCGCCGGTCACCTGCATAAGGAGACCGAAGCGCATGCCATCGGCACCGTAATCCTCCATGAGGCGCAAAGGATCGACGCCGTTGCCGCGCGACTTGCTCATCGGCTTGCCGTCCGCCGCCATGACCGTCGGGTGGATGATGACGTTCTCGAAGGGAATCTCCTTGCAGCAATACATCGACGACATGACCATGCGCGCCACCCACAACCCCATGATATCGCGGGCGGTCGAAAGCACTTGGGTGGGGTACGCGAGCTTGATCTCGGGCGCATCCATGCCCGCTTCGGGCCACCCCATCGTGGCGAACGGCCAGAGCTGCGAAGAGAACCAGGTGTCGAGCACATCGTCGTCCTGGCGAACAGGGGCGCCGCACACAGGACATACCTCGATATCCTCGACGCTCGCATCTTCCCAGCCGCACGCGTCGCAGTAGAACATCGGGATGCGATGCCCCCACCACAGCTGCCGCGAGATGCACCAATCCTTGAGGTTTTCCATCCAGTCGAGATAGACCTGCTTCCAGCGCTCGGGATAAAACGCCACCGACCCGTCCTCAACCACGCGGGCAGCATCGCGCTTCAACCCGTCCACGGCAACGAACCATTGCTCGGAGAGCCATGGCTCGAGCTTCGTGTGGCAGCGGTAGCACGTCATGACCGAATGGTCGTGCTCCTCGACGTGATCGAGCAGCCCGAGCTCTTCGAACTTCGCCACCACGGCCTCGCGGGCCTCGTCGCGCGTCATACCCGAGAACTCGCCATAACCTTCGACCACAACCGCGTTCTCGTCGAAGATGTTGATGCGCTCAAGGCCGTTGCGCTCGCCCATCGCGTAATCGTTCGGATCGTGCGCGGGCGTGACCTTCACAAATCCGGTGCCGAATTCGGGATCCACATGGAAATCGCTGAAGATGGGTATCTCGCGATCCACGAGCGGCAGCATAACCGAACGCCCAACGAGCGCCTTCTTCGATTCATCTTTCGGACTCACCGCAACGCCCGTATCGCCGAGCATGGTTTCGGGGCGCGTGGTGGCCACAACGATGTAGTCCATGCCATCCACCGGCTCGGTAAGGGGGTAACGCAGGTACCACAGGTGCCCCGCTTCGTCCACGTACTCCGCCTCGTCATCGGCAATGGCCGTCGTGCAGCTCGGACACCAGTTGACGATGCGCTTACCGCGGTAGATGAGATCGTCGCGATACCAGTCGACGAAGACCTGGCGCACGGCTTTCACGTACGCTGGCTCGAGCGTGAAATGCTCGTCGGAGTAATCGCATGAGCAGCCCATGCCCTTGATTTGGTTCACGATGGTTGCACCGTATTCGCGGTACCAGTCGTAGCACGCCTCGACGAACGCCTCGCGCCCGATCTCGAGCCTCGATATGCCCTCGTCGGCAAGCTTCTTGTCCACCTTGGTCTGCGTGGCGATGCCCGCATGGTCGGTGCCGAGGATCCACCTGGCTTGGTAGCCCTGCATGCGCGCACGGCGGATGCAGGTATCCTGGATGGTGTCGTTCAGGGCGTGGCCCATATGGAGCGCGCCGGTGATGTTGGGGGGAGGAATGACGATCGTGTACGCATCGCCCTCATGCTCCCCGAAACCCGGGGTGCGCTTGAAGTAGCCCTGCTTCTCCCAGGCCTCGATAAGGGGGCGTTCGTGCGCGGCGAAATCGTAGTCGACCCGCTTCTTCGCCTGCTCGTTGTTCTTCTCTTCCGACATAGTCTCCTCTTATCCCTGAATGCAAAAGGCGGGCGCAAAGCTCAAAGCCGCGCCCGCCCGATTTCCGCTTTGCGTTTAGGCGCTTCGCTTGGGCTTGCGCTTCGATACCTTCACCGCTACGATCTCGGGCTTCGTTTCGCCCGTGATATCGCTTTCCCGTACGACGACGCTCGACGCGCCTTCCTGTTCGGGCAGATCATACATCACATCGAGCAGCACGCGTTCCATGATGGAGCGCAGACCGCGCGCGCCCGTGCCGTGGCTTACCGCTTCGCGCGCGATGGCGCGCAGGGCATCGGGCTCGAACACGAGATCGGCGTCTTCGAACTCGAACATGCGCGTGTACTGTTTGACAAGCGCGTTCTTCGGTTCGGTGAGGATGCGCACCAGATCATCCTCCGAAAGTTCCTTGAGCGAGGTGATCACCGGGATGCGCCCGACGAACTCGGGGATCATGCCGTACTTGTTGAGGTCTTCGGGCAGCACGCGTGCGAGCAGCTCCTCTTCGGTCTGCTTCTTGGCCTTCGGCGGCTCCGCGTTGAACCCGAGCCCGGTCTTTCCGACGCGCTGGCCGATGATGTCGGACAGTCCCACGAACGCCCCACCCAGTATGAACAGGATGTTCGTCGTATCGATATGGATGAGCTCCTGCTGGGGGTGCTTGCGCCCCCCTTGCGGCGGCACACTCGCCTCGGTGCCCTCGACGATCTTGAGAAGCGCCTGCTGCACGCCCTCGCCCGACACGTCGCGCGTGATCGAAAGGTTTTCGGCCTTACGCGCGATCTTGTCGATCTCGTCGATGTAGATGATGCCGATTTCGGCACGCGATACATCAAAGTCGGCTGCGGTGATGAGCTTCAACAGGATGTTCTCCACATCCTCGCCCACATAGCCCGCCTCGGTGAGCGTGGTCGCGTCCGCTATGGCGAACGGAACCTGCAGCGTGCGGGCGAGCGTTTGGGCAAGGAGCGTCTTTCCCGAACCGGTGGGCCCAAGCAGAAGGATGTTGCTCTTCGCTATCTCCACATCGTCGTCGTCGAGATCCTCGTCGAGGCTGATGCGCTTGTAGTGGTTGTACACGGCAACGGACAGGGCGCGTTTCGCTGTTTCCTGCCCCACTACGTGCTCGGAAAGCTCTTCGTAGAGCTCATGGGGCGTTGGCAGATCGGCGAGGATGTCTTCGGGTTCGGGCTCGATGACGCTCGGCTCGATGGAACCGCGCGCGTGGCGGGCGGCGGTACCACCCTTGCCGTAGGCAACAGGCGTCGGGGAATCCATATCCCCCGACGCGTTGTTGAGACCCATATCGCGCATCATAGCATCCGCGCACACCGAAATGCACTCGTCGCAGATGTAGATGCCGCCCGGCCCCGATATCATGGCCGATACCTGGTGCGGCGCTTTGCCGCAGAAGGCGCACGCGATATCACGGGGATCCTGCTCCATCCCGTATCCGGCGTCGCGCCCGTCGATCCTATCGTTAGGCATTACTCTTCGCTTTTCTTGTCATCGCTCACGACGGCCTGGGACTTCACGATGTCGTCCACGAGCCCGTACGCCTTCGCCTCTTCGGCGGTCATGTAGTTGTCGCGCTCGGTATCGTTTTGAATGGTCTCGAGCGATTGGCCCGTGTTATCCGCGAGGATCTTGTTCAGGCGCTCGCGTGTCTTGAACATGAAGTCCGCAACGATCGCGATCTCGGTCTGCTGGCCCTGCGCTCCGCCCGAAGGCTGATGGATGAGCACCATTGAGTTGGGCAGGCAGAGCCTCTTTCCCTTGGTGCCCGAACTCAACAGCACGGCGGCCATCGATGCGCATTCGCCGAGGCAGATCGTCGACACGTCGCACTTGATGAAGTTCATCGTGTCGAGAATCGCGAGCCCGGCTGTAACCGAGCCTCCGGGCGAGTTGATGTAGAGCGAGATGTCCTTGTCGGGATCGGAGTTCGCCAGATGGAGCATCTGCGCCACCACCGAGTTGGCAACGTTGTCGTCGATCTGCTCGCCCAAAAAGATGATGCGATCATTGAGCAGGCGAGAGTAGATGTCGTAGCTGCGCTCCCCGCGCGGCGATTGCTCGATGACGTAAGGGATGAGCGCTGAGGTTGCGGGTTGGATGTTCGATGTCATGTATGCCTCGTTTCCGGCGGATAGATCCGCCTGACTCTCATATGCTTGATTGCTTGATCGGTATGCTTGTTCTATTCCTTCGCCTCTTCGGCGTCGGTTTCCTTCTTTTCGGCCTTCTTGGCCGGGGCCTTTTTCTTCGCAGGAGCCTTCTTCTCTTCCGCTTCGGCACCCGCTTCGTCCTTCTTGGCGGTCTTCTTTGCAGCGGCTTTCTTGGCAGGCTTCTTCTCGGCCTTGTCTTCGTCCTTCTTCGGGCCGGTAAGCTCGGTCACGTTCGCCGTATCCATGACCTCGGTGACGGCGCGCGTGCGCAAGATGCCCTGGCGAAGCATGTGCATCTGGCCGTTGGCACGCCACTCGGCCTCGAGGGCCTCAGGATCCTCAACGCCGCTCTTGGCGAACTCGTCGGTGAGCTCCTGGTCGGTCACTTCCATCTTCGCGTGGCGGGCCCACGCATCGAGCGCGAGATCCTGCTTGGCGATGTCGGTGGACTGCTTTTTCACGTCTTCCTTGAACTGGTCGGCGGTGATGCCCTGCTGCATGAGGTACACATCGAAGCTCATGGACTGCTGCTGCAGCTGCTGGAAGAACGATTTGAGCAGGTCGGCTTCGTTCGATTCGACCATCGACTCGGGAGCTTCGCCCTCGAGGCGCTCGGCGAGCACGTTCAGGCACGCGTTCTCCTTCATGCCCGGAAGCATATCGGCCTTCTGCTTTTCGATGGACTCGGCGATACGGGTTTTCAGATCTTCGACGTTCTCGAACCCGAGCGTATCCTTTGCCCACTCGTCGGTTACCTCAGGAAGGTCCTTTTTCTTGACCGCGAGCACCTCTATGTCGAAGTGGATCGAGTCGGTTTTTTCGGCAAGCGAGGATACCATCATGGAGGAATCGCCCGTGATGTCGATGTCGAAGCTCTTCTTCTGCCCCTTCTTGAGGCCGATAAGCTCCGCATCGAAGGACTCGGGGAAGAGGCCCACGCCAAGGCCGTACAGACGCGATTCGGTCGTCAGCGATTCGAGCGCTTCGCCGTCAGAACCGGTAGCGGTCATGGCGAGGTCGGCGTAACCGCCCTCTTCGATCTTGGCGCTCGCAGGCGCATCTTCGAACGAGTAATAGTGCTCGCGAAGCTGATCGATCTGATCGGCGATCTCCTCGTCGGTAGCATGCTCGCAGGGAAGCTCGATCTCAACCGGCTCGTAGCTCGAAAGCTCGAACTCGGGTTTGACCGATACGGTGGCAACGTACGTGAAGGGCTTGCCGGCCTCGACGAGCGAGGACTGATCTTCGAACTGCGGCTGCGAAACGGGATAGAGCAGAGCCTCGTCCACGGCGACAGGATACGTCTCGTTCAACACGGCATCGGTCACCGTCGCCGGAACGGCTTCAGCGCCGAGGGCGTTGTCGATGACCGGACGCGGAGCCTTGCCGCGGCGAAAGCCCGGGAAATTGTACTTGTAGGCGAAATCCTTGTAGGTTTTCTTGATGCGATCATCGATCTCTTTGGCATCGATCGTGACGGTCAGTTTGACTTGGTTGTCCTTCAATGCCTCGACTTTTGTTTCCACGTAGTTTTCCTTCCATCTTCCATTGCTGCCTTGCGGCATAAACGCGGTCTGCAACGCCCCTTTGAAGCAGCCGGGGCAACCCCCGATCATGGCCTCGTAGCATCCCACGTGAAACGCGGTATCCCACGGCTTAAAGCATACCGAAACGGAATTATCGCACATATGGTTAGAATGAGAAAGAACGAACGTGCACGAACACATCAAACTGACGATTCGGATGCCAACCGGTTACCGTGCGTACGCTTATCGGTGTAGCAAAGGCCTCCTTCGCCTTGAAACGTCCATCCACCGTATTCGCACACTCGGAGCACGAGGGCCTATAGTAATCTCTTACTTGGCGACGAGGCTCACACAGCATCGATGGATGGCAGGCAGCACGGCGCACAGCCGAGCGGGCCTGCCAGGGGGTACTACGTTGGACGACCGTGCACCGACATTGACCGAGATCATACATGATCGCAGTTTTCGCGCGCTTCTGCGGCTTTCGCAGCGCGAAGCTATGACGTGGGACACGTTTCTCGCGCATCCTTTGCCGCCGGACATGAGTCCGCTCGCTGTTTGGGACATGCTCGGCTCTATCGGGCAGTGCATCGGGGTCCACCTGTTCGATGACGAGGATGGAAACCTACTTTGGTATCGGCGCACCCATGAGCTGAGCGACCTCGTCGATGCGATCGAGCGGCTCAGTGCGAAGGAATCGTCGTTTTGCGAGGTTCTGCTCGACCATGCGGACCGTTCGTTCACGCTTGGATTGCGCTTGGCCGAGTACGTTGCAGCATTGCGGCTTTCACGGCATTCCGTCGATTGCGACCACCTCGAAATGCACGTGCGGCTAGGAACGCTGCCCGATCATCCTGCGGAACGGGCCGTCGCAAACGCCGTGCTCGTCGATCAGGACTTGCCCTTGTTCGTACGCGAACCGTTTTCCCGATCGCTCTTGGGCTCGTTCTACGAGCGCCTGACCGAAGGCCTCGCACCCGATGACATCGAATCGCTCTCTATAGCTTCGGCGGGGGCCATCGACGAGCAGACGTGGAACATCGTGCAGCATCAGCTCGATGCGATCATGGAGTACGCCAATGCGAGCGGAGACGACGAGGACCTCCTCGTCATGCAGGGCAACCTCGTTGCCGACGCAATCCGCTACCACGAACCGTTCGGTTTTGCGAGTTCGCTTGTCGCCTCGCTCGCATCGAGGCTGTTCTTCCTCAAGCACGACCTGCCCGTCCTCGCCCTTGTGCCCGTCTCGCATGCAAAGCTCAGGTGGCTTGATAGGAAACTCGGCGACCGCACGCTCTGCAGCCCCGCTGAATACGAAAGCACGCTCAGGCGCACCTGCTGCGATCTGACCGTACACCACACGCTTTCCGCGCAATGCATGAAAGTCGCACTCGACGAAGCGGAAGCCCGCATCACCGGGGTGGCGGACAAAGATTCCGCGGCGAAAAGCATGCTCTCCTCCGATGCGCGGTTCAACCACCGGCAGCGCTCCATCCTCGCCCGGGCCCTACGCACGCCTCTTGCGGAATTCCATATCCGCTACCACCAGGAAAAACACCGGATTTCATACGCAACGGCCCGGCGCGACCTCGTTGAACTCTCCGAAGCGGGATACCTGCGTGCCGAGCAGCGCGGCAAGGCGTTCGTATTCATCGCCGACGAGGGAGTCGAGGAGCTCTCCCGCAACCTCTAGCTGCACCCGCATCGCTTCGAAGCATGCGCCCTTGCGCTATCCGACCCGTTTCCCACGAACCCGCTTACGTATTCATCGGTCGCTTTTCTCGGACGAGCGGCCAAACAAGGGCTGCATTTACTACCCCCGATGCCCCGAAACGCGCCGATTGCCGAGCGAAGGGGGCGAAAACCCTTCCCGAAACCGAAAACGGATCCGGTTTCAAGGCTTGATCGCGGCTCGTTTGGCGAACGGCTGGCACACGTTTACCGCCGATTCGGCACCATGCTCTCCCATTCGCTTCGTTTGCTGTTCATTTTGAACAGGTAGCACCACCCTGTCTGCGCAGAAAACGCTGAGCGCTGTTCATTTCCGCCACATTGGGCCTCTCGCCTGCCGTTTCTATACTAATCCATGCATAGACGAGTAATCGAGAGGAGCAGGGATGCAGGAAACGCTTTTGTTCGACCAATTCACCTGGCTCGTATTCGCGGCCCCCTTCTTAGGATTACTGGTGGCGGGCTTGAGCAAGCGTCAAGACCCCGTCATCAGGGGAAACCGGATACTGAGACACGATGGGCCCGCGCGTGTATCGCATTGGACCCATGCGCTCGGCACGGCGCTGCTGCTCGTGTCGGGCATCATCCTCGGAACGAGGTTCACCCCCGCGTTCGTGACGACCGACGCCTCAACTGCGCTGTGGTTCAACGTGCATTTCGTGTTCGCGCTGCTGTTTTTGTTCGGCACGTTCTACTGGCTCGGGAACACCATCATCTCGCGCTGGCGCTTCGGCGAGCACATGCCCACTAAAAACGCCATCACCTATACGCTCAACCACTACGGAAGCCTGCTCGGCGTCAAGAAGTGCACGTATCCCAAAGAGGCGAAGTACTTCGAAAGCGAGCGCATGGCGTTCATCCTCGCCATTGTGGCAACCGTTGCGGTGCTGGTGAGCGGCTTGTTCAAAGTGCTCGCGCACGCGATCGCGCTTCCCGAGGGCTTCATGAACGCAATCACATGGATCCACGACATCTCCGCGGCGCTCATGCTTCTGTTCTTCCTCGCGCACGTGTTCTTCGGAGCAATCCTGCCGGTTTCGTGGAAGACGCTGAAATCGATGTTCACCGGCTATCTGCCGCTCGATCACGCCAAGCACGAGCATGCCGCCTGGGTCGAAGAGCTTGAGGAGAAAGGCGCTATCGAAGGCGCCGATGAGACGAATGACGAGAAGGACGGCGCGGGCGCCCCGTTTGCCGCACAAGGACGGAAGGAAGGTATCGATCATGTCTGATGCAAGCACGAATGCCGCCAACGAGAAGGCTGCGGCTAAAACGGTAACACGCCGCGACTTCATCGCGGCGATCGGCGGAGTCGGCATCGGCGCGATACTCGCCGGAGCGGGCGTTTCCGCCTTCCTCGTAGGCGACGAGGTGTACGCCGTCGAATCGTCCGACGGATATCTGCTCGTCGACACCAAGAAATGCGGCGGCTGCGAAACCTGCATGCTCGCCTGCTCGCTCGCCCACAGCGGGCGCACGAACGTGAACCTCTCGCGTTTGCAGCTCACAAAAAACCCGCTCGGATGCTTCCCGTACGACGTGCAGCAGAACCAATGCCGCCAGTGTCCCTACCCCTCATGCGTCGACGCCTGCCCCACCGGAGCCATGCACGCCGATCCCGAAACGGGCGTGCGTCTCGTTGCCGAAGGCAAATGCATCGGCTGCGAGCGGTGCATCGAGGCCTGCCCCTTCACGCCCTCGCGCGTACAATGGAACTACGAGGACAAATGCGCGCAGAAATGCGACCTGTGCCTCAACACGCCGTACTGGAACGAAGAGGGCGGTCCGAACGGCAAGCAGGCGTGCATCGAGGTCTGTCCCATGCGCGCCATCTCGTTCACTCACACCATCCCCCGTCAAAGCGACGAGGGCTACGACGTGAACCTGCGCAACGAACACTGGGCGATCATCGGCTTCCCCATCGACGACGAGGGCCGCGTGAAGCCCGACGTCTCGGTTCCGACCGCATCGGTCGTGAAGACGCCGCCCGCCGATGATACCGCCACCGAAGAATAGCAACCAACGAGGAGGATACCAATGCCACAAGCAACCGGAGGATTCGTCGGAAAGATCCTCATCATAGACCTCACGAACCAGACCGCAGAAACGATCGACTCTTCCCCCTACCAGCAATGGGGAGGCGGCCACGGCATGGGATCGGCCCTGTTCTGGGACTTCTGCGAAGACAAGACCGTCGGCCCCTTCGACGAGGGCAACGTCGTCACCGTATGCACCAATCCGTTCTCAGGCACCCCCGTGCCCTCGGCCTCGGCCCGCGTCGAAATCCAGGGCATCGGATCGTTCGCCGATCCGGAATGGTTCACCCGCTCGAGCATGGGCGGCAGAATCGGCGGCATGATCAAGGCAGCCGGATACGACGCCTACCTGGTCAAGGGCAAGGCCTCTGAGAAGACCTGGGTGAACGTGATCAATGGCGAGGTCGAGTTCCACAACGCCGACGAGCTGTGGGGCCTCGACACCGCCCAGACCCAAGAGGCCATCTGGGATCGCGTAACCGGCGGCACGCCCGACGGCGAATGGTACACGGTGGGAACGTCGCGCGACGGCGGCCGCACCACCCAAAAGCCCGCGGTCATGTGCATCGGGCCGACAGGAGAGAACCTCGGTCGCACGGCCACCATCACCCATGACGCAAGCCACCACGCAGGACAAAGCGGGCTCGGAGCCGTATGGGGATCGAAGAACCTCAAAGCCGTGAGCTTCCTCGGCACGGGCAGCGTCCCCGTTGCCGATCCGGCGGCGCTCATCGATCTGCGCGTAGAGTTCCAGCAGAAGTTCTCCTACAACGTGGACGACCCGGTGCTCGAAACGCCCAATCCCGATGCTGCCGTGTACGGCTTCATCACGCGGCATCCCGGTTTCAACGGCATTTACTGGAACGCCCGCGATATGATCTCGCGCCCCTACGGATGCCAGGGATGCTTCCGCAACTGCCGCCACAACTTCGATGACGGCGTGGGCAACGGCATCATGTGCGCCGCCTCGTTGTTCTACATGTCCGCCGACAACCTCAAAGACCAGATCCGCGCAGCCGACTTGCAGAACAAGCTCGGTATGAACGGGTTCGAAACGAGCATCATCTCGTACTGCCGCAACCTCTACAAGATGGGCGTCATGGGACCCGGCAAGGAAATCGAGTCGAACCTGCCCTTCGACAAGTTCGGATCATGGGAGTTCGCCGAGGCGTTCATCAAGGCGATCGCATACCGCGAGGATATCGGCGCAGACCTCGCCGAAGGATCGGCGCGCGCCGTCAAGAAGTGGGGCCGCTGGGAAGAGGACAGCGCCAACGGCACCTTCCAGTACCCGCAATGGGGCTACTACTACCATTACGACCCGCGCCTCGAGGTCGAGTGGAGCTATGCGAGCGTCATGAGCGAGCGCGACGTGAACGAGCACGGACTCAACTGGCACGTGCACTGGATGCCGATGATATGCAGCATGGTCGGCGAAGAGCCGCTCATCTCGGCCGAAGACATGGCGAACCGTCTTGCCGAATCGACGACGCTCGGCGATCCGCTTTGCTTCGATTACAGCGAAGAGGGCATCTACTCCGACGCGACGATCGAGAAAGTCGCCTGGATGCGCCATTACGGACGCTTCTGGGTGCAGTCGATGGGCATGTGCGACTGGCTGTGGCCCCACCTCATCGAGTACGCCTCGCCCACCGGCGACATCACGCCCGCGACGCCGAACTTCGAACCGCGCATGTACAAGGCGGTCACCGGCATCGACATCACGTTCGATGAGAGCCTCGAGATGGGCAAGAAGATCTACACGCTCGACCGCGCCATCTGGCACATGCAGGGACGCCATCGCGATCAGGAGGTGTTCGCCGAATTCGTCTACTCGCTTCCGACCAGCGCGCCCTACCCGCTGCCCGTGTACGAGGACGGGAAATGGTCGTACGGCGCCTGTCTCGACCGCACGCTCGACCGCGAGCGCTTCGAAACCGTGAAGGACCGCTTCTACGAGCACGAGGGCTGGGATGTGGCGACCGGCTGCCCCACCCGCGAAACGCTTGAATCGTACGACTTGGGGCACGTCGCCGACGCGCTCGAGGCCGCCGGCGCACTGAAAGGGTGATTGCTATGGCAGCAAGTACCGTAACGATGCCTCCCGAAGTGATGGAGCTCTATTCGTTTCCCCTGCCCGACATCGAGGAGGCGCGCTTCATCCTACGGGAACTCGAATGGGGCGAGCACTTCATCGGCATCGAGATGAACCCCGCCGCCGGCAATCGCGACATCTACATCTACAGCTTGCAGGAGGCCTCGCGGTTTCTGCGCTACGGAACCGCAGGCATGGGCCTATCGACCGGAGGCAAAGGATCGATCAGCTGGTTCGACATCGACAAGCTTGTCGCATGGCTGAGAAACGACGTGCGCGACCCTGACCTCGCCGATGCGATCGCACGCGACACCGCGGGCGAGGAAAGCTATCACGGCAAGGTGCAGAAGCTCGGCAACCTCATCGACATGCGACTCGCCCAACTGACCGACCTCATCGCAACCGAGGAGCAGTAAGGCGGCATGCATGCCGAAGGCGGGTTCGTCAACCGCACTGGGTGCTCGAATCCGCCGACGCGATAGATCTGCGGGGTTCTGGCCGATTGCCGACAGCGCGGCCCAAACCACGCCAACCAGCCAACTCCCGTGTGGCCCATGAAAGGAAGTGCGACGGATGGACTCTTGCTACTACAAGGATTTCCCAGCGCTCGGCGCCTTCGAAGGTGAACTCGGATACACCTCGAACCCGCTCGCCTACCTCGACAACGCGGCCACGACGCACAAACCCTCGATCGTCCTTCAGACGGTCGAGGGGTACTACCGCGAGTGCAACGCCAACCCCTATCGGGGCACCTACCGCACAAGCGTCGCCTCAACCCAGCTCTACGAAGGCTCGCGAAGCATCGTCGCGCACTTCATCGGCGCCGATGCCGACGAGATCGTATTTACGAGAAACGCCACCGAATCGCTCAACCTCGTCGCGTACAGCTACGCGCTCGACACCCTCGCACCCGGTGACGAGATCGTCCTGCCCATCTCCGAACACCACAGCAATCTCGTGGTATGGCAGCATGTCTGCGAAAAGACCGGGGCAAAGCTCGTATACATGCGCCCTGACGAAAACGGTCGGCTGCGCGACGAGGAGATCGAGCAGAAGATCACCGGTGCCGCCAAGATCGTCGCATGCGCGCACGTTTCGAACGTGCTCGGTTCGGTGTTCCCCATCGAGAAGATCGTGGAAAAGGCCCATAGCGTCGGGGCGGTCGTCGTACTCGATTGCGCCCAGAGCGCGGCCCACCTTCCGCTCGACTTGAGTGCGCTCGACGTGGATTTCGCCGCGTTTTCGGGGCACAAGCTCTACGCTCCCATGGGCATCGGCGTGCTGTTCGCCAAGCGCGAGCTGCTCGGGCAGATGAAGCCGTTTCTCTTCGGCGGCGAGATGATCGACGAGGTACGCGAGTACCGCTCCACCTTCGAAAACGGCCCGAAGCGCTTCGAGGCGGGAACACCCAACGTTGCCGGTGCCCTCGGACTCGCAACGGCCATCGACTACGTGCAAAGAATAGGATTCGACGAGATCGGACGCGTGGAACGTCAGCTCGCAACGCACCTGCTCGACGGCATGCGTGCGATCGATTCGGTCCGCATCATCGGAAACCCCTACGCGACCCTCGACCGCACAGGCGTCGTCGCCTTTACGGTAGACGGCGCGCATCCTCAGGACATCGCGCTTGTCCTCGATGGCGAGAACATCGCGATCCGCACCGGCTCCCACTGCGCCCAGCCCCTGCATCGCTCACTCGGCCTCGAATCGTCATGCCGCGTAAGCCCGTGCTTCTACAACACAACCGCCGAAATCGACCGCTTCCTCGACACGATCGAGAGCGTTCGCCGCACCATCAGCCGTCGCATCATGGCGGTGTTCCCGTAAGAGCGTCCGGCGCGCATGCAGAGGCCGGCCGGCAGGACGACGCCCAACGTGCAATTGGCACAAGGCCGTCCGATGCGCGTTGGACGTCGCAAGCCTCAATCCAACGCGCACGCTCGACAAAAGCCGCCCGGCACCTGCGTACGCGTACGGCTGGCGAGCCCGCTTAGCGCAGGCGCCGTTCCCTCTTCGCCTTCATCGGCTTTTTGCGATACTGAGGATGGTGTTTCAAGAAGACCGCCCGGCACACGAGCACGATGCCGAGGGCGACGAGGGTCACCGCAAGGAAACTCGCCATGATGTCGAGCGCGAAGTAGTTCCGCTCGAGCAGAGCGTAGAGGCTCGCAAGCGCGAAAAAGCCCGAAAGAATGCCCGTGAGCCATATGAACGACCTGATGAGAACTTCCTTGGCGCGGTTGGGCGACGAGCGGTACGAAACCACGAAGTACACGACGAGCGCGATGAGCGCAAGGATGATGATCAGCGGTAAGCTGCGGTAGAGCCGGGCGATCATATGCGCCTCCTTACGCGATCGGGCCGAAAGCCATCGGCGGGTATATCGAGATTTTCCCATAATACCATGACCCGACCGCGAACCGCGGTTTGTCACGGATCTGAGGATTCGGACAAGCGGATCAGTCTGGCGATCCCCGCTGTCGAAGAGGCAATCTGCATCCGTTTGCAGCTCAAGAGCATCGGGAGCCGTTAGGCGCAGTGCGGCAATCTGCCGGTTTTGCCCGGCGGAAAGACGTCTGGGTGTCCGCCAACCGTCGCTAAACGACATTTCGAAGTGCTTCGATTCGCTGCCGAAGTCTGCGATCAGGCACAAGGATCTCATTCCCTTATTTTCTGGCCGTAATTATGTCGTTTAGCGACGGTTGGCGGACACCCAAAGCCCATTGCGCTGTCAAACCAGATTGACGCGGCCCCGCGAGCGCCCGGCGGCGATCCGGCACATCGGCGCTCCGAACGGGCGCATGGCGATGGCGGCTTGAGAGCGGAAGCCCATCATGCCGGGCGGAAAGATGCATCGATCGGAAGCACGCCCGTACCCGCTTTGCTGCACAACCCCTCGCCCGCCGCCCAAGAAAGCGTCCAGCCGAGCGACTCCTTCACGAAAGCATAACGGCGCGCTAACGTCCCGTCAGCAGATGGCGTTTTGTCTGCATACCCTGCCTATACTGGAAGTTCACCACTGAGCACCCGAGGAAGGAACAACACATGGATGGCAGGCTCGTCATCGTATCTAACAGGCTTCCGCAATCCATAACCAAGAACCGCGACAACACGTTCGGCTTTTCCGCAAGTTCAGGGGGTCTCGTGACGGGCCTCAAGCCGTTCTTCAACGACGAGCGCGCCTGCCTCTGGATAGGCTGGGCCGACATCGATCCGACAGCGCTCGAACCCGCCGATAAGTCCGAGCTCGAAGCCCAGTTGGCCAAGCGCAAGTGTGCCCCGGTGTTCCTCGATGCCGACGATGCCGCCGGCTACTACGAAGGACTCTCCAATTCCGCTATCTGGCCGCTGTTTCATTCCTTTCCGCAAATCGCACGCTTCGACGACGAAGACTGGCAGGCTTACGTACGCGTGAACGAGCGCTTTTGCGAGGAGATCGTTCGGCGCGCCCAGCCAGGAGATGTGTTCTGGATACACGATTACCATCTCATGCTCGTGCCGCAGCTCCTTCGAAAGCGTTTGCCGGGCGCATCGATCGGATTCTTCCTCCATATTCCGTTTCCCTCGTTCGAAACGTACCGCATGGTACCGTGGCGAAACGAACTTTTAGCGGGCGTGCTCGGTGCCGATCTGATCGGCTTTCATACCTACGATTATGCGCGCTATTTTCTCGAAAGCTGCACGCGGATCCTCGGCGTCGAAGAGGAGCAGGGAACGGTTCGCCTGCAAAACCGCACGGCAACCTGCGACGCTTTCCCCATGGGGATCGACTACGACGACTTCGCTGCGACGGCGAACTCCGACACGGTGCGCTCGCTCGCCGAAGATTTTCGACGGGACCACGGGAGAACCGGCTGCAAGCTCATGCTTTCGGTCGAGCGCCTCGACTACTCGAAGGGCATTCCCGACAGGCTCCACGCCTACGATGCCCTGCTCGAGCAGCACCCTGAATGGATCGGGCAGGTGGTTCTCGTACTCGTAACCGTGCCTTCGCGAGAAGGCGTCGGGTCGTATCAGAAGCTCAAGAAAGATATCGACATGCTCGTCGGCCTGATCAACGGCAAGTACGCCACACCCGCATGGGCGCCTATCGACTACTATTACCGATCGGTTTCGCACGATATGCTCTGCAGCATGTACCGCGCCTCGGACATCATGCTCGTCACGCCGCTGCGCGACGGGATGAACCTCGTGTGCAAAGAGTACCTTGCCGCGCGCGACGGCGAAGACGGCGTGCTTATCCTCTCCGAGCTTGCGGGCGCCTCTTTCGAGCTCACCGATGCAGTAATCGTAAACCCCTTCAACCTTCAAGAGCTCGTCGACGCCATGCAGTGCGCGCTTACCATGCCCAAAGCAGAACAAGGCAGAAGAAACGCCGCCATGCAGAAAAGGCTCAAACGCTACACGTCGCAGAAATGGGCGGCGGAATTCCTTGACGGACTCGAGCAAACGCATATGCAGCGAGAAGATGAGCGGGCTCAAAAGCTCGACGAGAGCGCGGGCGGCACCCTTGTCGATGCGTACAAGACCGCCGGGAAGCGGGCGATCCTGCTCGACTACGACGGCACGCTCGTATCGTTTTCGAACGAGCCTAAAGACGCCGCACCCGACGCCGAGCTCCTTGCGCTCCTGAAAGGTCTCGGATCCGATCCGAGCACCGATGTGTGCGTGATCTCCGGACGCGACAAGACGACGCTCGAATCGTGGTTCGGCAGCGTTCCGGTCGGACTCGTCGCCGAGCACGGCGCTCTCATGTACGACCGCCCCGCACGCACGTGGATGCAGACCGCCCCGTTCGACGACCGCTGGAAACGCGCGGTGCGACCCCTCATGGAGGCGTTCACCGATCGCACGCCGGCATCGTCGCTCGAAGAGAAGGAATGCTCGCTTGTTTGGCACTACCGCAAGTGCGACGATTCGCTCGCGCGCCGCCGAGCCGTCGAAATGAAAAACGCGCTTTCCCGCATCGCCGAGGAACACGACCTCGCCGTCATGGCGGGCAGCAAGATCGTCGAGGTCAAGCCGAACGGCGTCGATAAAGGAAGCGCTGCGAACCTGTGGTTTTGCGATATGAGCTTCGATTTCATCCTTACCATCGGCGACGACCGCACCGACGAGGACATGTTCGCAGCCGCCCCTGAAGAAGCATGGACCGTCAAGGTAGGCTGCGGCCCCACCAAGGCACGCTTCGCACTCGGAAGCCCGAGCGAGGTACGGGAGCTTTTGACAGCGCTCGTTTCCCAGGCCGAAGACGTCAGCGATGCGCCGAGCGAGAACGTCCCAAGACGACAGTCCGTCGCGCAGGGCGCTCCGCATCGGCAGGCCAGGGCAAAAAACGCTCCCGCAACCGAAAAGACCAGTATCCAGGGAGGTACACGATGAGCACCGTCACGCCGCTTCGAAAGATCCTTGCGATCGCATGCGCGCTTATGCTCGCAGCTTCGCTGTTCCCGAGCTTCGGCTTCGCGGCACCAGAAGAGGGAGGCGGATCGGACGTCGAGCTTCACGCTACGGATGCCGCGGCACTCGCGACCGCATCCGACAACGACACGGTGCCCTTGTCCGACCAAGATGCCGAGAACAGCCCGTCAACGGATCCGACGACCCAAGACTCCAACGATCCGACCCCCGCCGAGCTGGGCTCCCAACCCGATGCCGCATCCTCCCCCGATGGCACCACCATCCCAGCTGAGGGCACGAACACCGAAAAGGGCATGCCCCAAGCCGACGACCCCGACAAAACCCCTGCCGCGACCGAAAGAGAATCGGCACCCGTGCCGAACGAACCAGCACTCGCATCCCCCTCGGATGCAGACATGCGCGCTTCGGGAACGATCGCAAGCCTCTTTCCCGATCCGGTGTTTGCCGCCTATGTGGCTTCCATACTCGGGAAAAGCGCTTCGGATTCCGTCACGCAAAACGAGCTGAACACCGTCGTTTCGGTCCAGCCTCCGAAAACCGTCTACAGCGTCGAGGGGATCCAGTACCTGGGGGGCTTACGGGAAGCCCGCCTCGACAACCAATCGCTCATCGAGCGCTTCCCGCCCGCGTTCATCGCGCGCGTGCAAAGCGGCGAGATATCTATATACACAGCGAACAACCAGAACTACACCTACGCTTCGGTCATCCAGATATCCAACGCAAGCTTCGCCGAAGTACACCCCTTCATCCCCCCCTCTGTTCTTCCAGTACGTGCAGTACGGCGACGGATCGCCTATCGGCACGTGGACGATCCTCAACGCGAACAACGGCGTCGTCGACTCGTTTCCCGCGGTCGACGGCAGTGAGCTCATGCGCGAGTACGAGGGTTTCTCGGACGGCAAGGCTTACACGCTGCAGCTCACGTTCTCGTCGCCGGTTTGGATGGGCCTCGAAAACTCGATCTACCGCTTTCCGTTCCAATTCAAAGAAGCGGCGGACGGCGCGATACGGGGAACCGTCACCGATGCGCACGGTGCACCCGTCCAAGGAGCCAGCATCTCGCTTTCGAGCGACCCGTCGAGGACGGCTATCACCGATGCAAACGGCGAATACGCGTTCGATTCGGTTTCAAGCGGAACGTATTCGGTCACCTGCTCGGCTGCGGGATACACGACTCAGACGAAGCGGACCGCCGTCGATCCAGGGGAAACGGCACGTGTCGACTTCACGCTCGATCCCGTGTATGGATCGCTTATCGGCACGGTTGTCGACGGCCTGACCGGCGATCCCATCGAAGGTGCCGCAATCGCGCCGATCGACGGGGACGGCAGCCCCCTTGTCGAGAAAACGTCGGGCGAAGACGGCACGTTCGGCTACGAGCAGATCCCCTCTGGAACCTACACCGGAACCGTGCGCGCCGAGGGGTATGAAGACAACGACAGCGAAGTGATTGCCGTAGCCGCAGACGGATCCACGACGAGCATCGTCATCAAGCTCTGGCCGCGCACGATCACGCTGACGGGCACGGTAACGGACAAAGACAATGGATCCCCCATCGGGGGCGCCTCGGTGAGCGTATCGGCGACAGTGAGCTTACCGAACGGGCAGTCACCGACCGCAACCACCGATGCCAGCGGCGTGTACTCTTTCAGCGTATACGCCGCCGACTACCATGCGACCGTGGCCGCCTCGGCCGCCGGCTACAGCGACGACAGCGCCGACGTGCCCATCATGAAAAGCTCGTCTTCGCCTGTTGTGCAAGACCTCGAACTTTCGAGGAGCTTCGCTACGGTGACGTTCGAAACGTACTTGCGCGACGCTGCGACGCCTTTTGAGAACAGGACGCTGATCGTTACCGAAACCGCCACGAACGACGAGCAGCCGGTTGCAACCGATGGGAACGGGCGCGTTTCGGTCAACCTCTCGCTCGGCGCTTACACGGTTCGGCCCGCAGACGACAAAGGATACGATATCGAGTTCGACTCCCCGATAGCCCTCACGACCACCGATCACGTCGCGTCGTTTTCCTTGGATACCCCCGGCCTCTCTGCGGGAGCCATTGCGATCACCTTCAAACCGATAGAGGTCGCCGTTCGCGTGGTGGTTTCGGGGGAAGGCGCCCAGACGTTCGAACTCGGCGACGTTCAAACGTATTTGCAAGGAACCTCAGAACACGATGCGCAGGACTTCAACCTCCAAACAAGCAATACGACCTCCGCCGGAAACCCCGTCAGCACTTCGTTCGCCGAAAAAGTGCCGTTCGGAACCTATACCGTAAGCGCCGAGGCTGCGGGGTACGCAACCGCGTGGGATACCGTGGAGATCGGATCGGGCGATCCCGAAATACACGGTACCGGCGATGACCGCTACGTAGAAATCGAGCTTCATCTGCTGAAAGAATACGCCGAATTGACCGGCCGGGTCCTGTATTCGGGAAGCGGCGAGCCGGTAGCAGGCGCAACGGTTTCCATGGCCTATGGCGAAGAGGTCCTCTCGCGCACGACGAACGACCAAGGGGAAACCGGCACCGCCCGCGTCGCACCCGGAACCTACGAGGGAACAGCCTCATACGGAAGCTACACAGCCCCCGCCCAAACCGTCACCGTTGCAGACGCAGAGCGCCGCGATGTGCTGTTCTACGTGTACCCGAAAGGTAGCATTGCAGGCTTGGTGCGCGATTACGTTGCACGCACGCCCATCGACAACGCGACCATAACCGTGAGCGGCTCGCCCACAAGCGATCCCGAAGTGTATTACGGAAACCATTCGAACCCGCCTTTGGGCGACGGGCAATACCATACGTCTTCCCTCCAGGACGGTACGTACACCGTCGAAGTCCAGGCCCCGGGCTATCACGGCCAAACCCGCACGGTCACCGTGAGTAACGGACGGGTATCCTACGAGAACTTCCACTTAATGCCTTTACTCGGCATCTTGTCGGGAAGTGTGGAGTACGCCGACGGAAGCCCCGTGCCGGGGGCACGCATGAGCGTGCGTGCCGCCGACGCGTCCGAAAGCGAGCAAGAGGCGACGACCGACGCCGACGGTGCATACTCCTTCACCCCTATCCACGAAGGCGAGTATATCGTGACGATGGAGACGAGCCTCGCGGTTAGGGAGATCGGAACGATCGTCCAAACCGAAGACGCCCATATCGTTGCCGATGAGAATACCGTCGTCTATTTCGTGATCCCGCTGCCCGGTAGCCTCGAGGGAACGGTGAGTACCGCCGACGGGACGCCGATTGCCCAAGCAAGCGTGACCGTCTATTCGAACACCTCTTCGCTTACCTATACCACGACGACCGATGCCCAGGGAAGATACCTCTTTGCGGGCTTGCCCGTTGGAGACTACACGGTCGTAACCGCCAAAGACGGGTACGCGACCCAGGCAAAGCAAACGATTATCGAAGCGGACGCTACAAGCATCGTCGATTTCGTCCTCGACGACAGGCCTGGATTCCTTGAGGGGACAGTCACAGTCAAACAGACGGGTGACCCCGTAAGCGGAGCCACCATAACCATAACACCCGGCTCCATCAAAGTCGTCACCGACGAAAACGGCGCATACCGCATCCCCCTGGTGGCGGGGAGCTACGACGTGTCCTTCGAATACAACGACACTCTCGAGACCCGCTCGACGACGATCGAAGCGAGACGCACGACAACCGAAGACTTCGTCATTGACCTCGATAACGAAGAGGGGCAAGGCGAAGAAGGCGACGACGGAGCTGCGGGCTCGGACGGCGATGCGGCTGCAGGAAGCGGCTCGAACGCTGAGCAAGGCACCCGCCCAGCAGCCTCACGCTTGTCTCCCACCGGGGATTCGGCTTTGGTATCAGGCCTTGCCTTCGCGCTTGGCGCAAGCGGCCTCGCCCTCGTCATCGGTGTCGCCCGCCGTCGGCGCGCACTCAACCGATGATCGTTCGCACGCAGGGTCCAGGTACAGTGGGCCCTGTTAAGGATATATGACATTGTTTACACAGTATGTTACACTGTATAAACAATTTGATTGGAGATGCCATGGATACCACTATCACCTTGAGGGCAGACGCAAAGCAAAAGAATCTTATTGCCGAGTATGCAAAAATGCATGGCGAAACCATGTCTAGTTTCATCCTCGAGACCGTTCTCGATAAGATTGAGGACGAGATAGATCTTCGCGATATGGAAAAAGCGGTAGCTGATCACAGAGCTAATCCAAAGACTTACACCCATGATGAAATTAAGCAAGAGTTCGGATTCTGATGGCTTGGAGCATCGAATACTCGGATAAAGCAAGGAAACAGCTTAAAAAGCTTGATCCGAATCAGAGTAAGCTTCTTATAGCCTGGATAGAGAAAAACCTTCTAGGATGCGACGACCCCCGCTCTATCGGTACAGCATTGTCGGGAGATAAATATGAATGGTGGCGATATAGGGTGGGTTCTTACCGCTTGTTAGTCGAGATTAAGGACGAGGAACTTGTTATTCTTATAGTGCAGACGGGGCATCGTCGAGACGTATACCGCTAGGAAAGCATATGGCCATACATATAGAGACCAGTAGGCTTATCCTTCGAGATTGGAAAGAACCTGATCTCGAAGCTTTCACAGAGATGAATTCAGACAAGCACGTCATGCGCTATTTCCCTGAAACCTTAACCGAAGCGCAAACCCTTGCGTTTTTCGAAATCATTCAAAGAGAGTTCGTGGAATATGGGTTCGGACTCTATGCGGTAGAAGAAAAGAACAGCAAAGACTTCCTTGGGTTCGTAGGATTCCATCACGCAAACTTTGATGCCGATTTCTGTCCTTGCATAGAGATTGGATGGCGACTAAAAAGGGAATACTGGAGAAAAGGCTATGCAACTGAAGGAGCGCGATCGTGTCTTGAACATGGATTCAAACACCTTGCCTTCGACAGGATCTACAGCTTCACTGCCATTGAAAACACACCCTCCCAAGGTGTCATGAAGAAAATCGGGATGCAAGTATTCGAATACTTCGATCATCCTGCAGTACCAGATAACAACCCGCTCAAACCCCATGTTTGCTACATGGTCGAAAACAAATAAAAAGAGAAAACTGAAATGGTGCGGGCGAAAGGACTTGAACCTTCACACCTTTCGGTACCAGAACCTAAATCTGGCGCGTCTGCCAATTCCGCCACGCCCGCACATCGACATAGTGCCGCGAGAACCAACGCCCGCAGCATCAAGACATGATACCAAATCATACGCCGCTTTCCCAAAAGAACATTCCGATGCTTACAGGTTCTGCGGGGATGCGCGGGTCTTCCGCAACGGTACCGCACGGCATCGCTTTACCGGTTAGCAGCTTCCCTTTCCCAGCGTTCTGCTATTATGGTCGAGTTGCAACCGACGAATCGGCTCGGCTGCGCAAGCCAATCAAAGCGTGGGCGCCACCGCCCTCGGAAAGATAGGGGTTTCGCTCGTGAAAGAACTGTTCAGAAAGTACAACGACATCAGCTTGATCAAGCGCATCGTCGTCGGTCTCATCATCGGCGCGGCGCTCGGGGTGTTCTTCCCCGGAATCGAGCTCGTCACGCTGCTCGGATCACTGTTCGTATCGGCCCTGAAAGCCGTCGCCCCCATCCTCGTGTTCTTCCTCGTCATCAGCGCACTCGCCAACGCGCGCTCGGACGGATCGATGAAGACCGTCATCGTCCTGTACGTAATCAGCACGCTCGTCGCAGCACTCGTGGCGGTTGCCGCAAGCTTTTTGTTCCCGCTCACGCTTACGCTCACCGATGCGGTCGAGCAGGCTTCGCCGAGCGGCATCGGAGAAGTGCTCACCACCGTCATCATGAACGTGGTCGACAACCCCGTAAACGCGCTCATGAACGCGAACTACGTCGGCATACTCGCATGGGCAGCCGTGCTCGGCATCGCGCTTCGCATGGCGAGCGATGGAACGAAAAGCGTGTTCACGAGCGTATCCGACGCCGTTTCGCAGGTGGTGCGCTGGGTTATCAGCTTCGCCCCCTTCGGCATCCTCGGCCTCGTGTACACGTCGGTTTCCACAAGCGGGCTCGAGATATTTACCGAGTACGGCCAGCTTCTGCTCGTACTCGTGGGCTGCATGATCTTCATCGCACTTGTCACCAACCCGCTCATCGTGTTTCTGAGCATCCGCAAGAACCCCTTCCCGCTCGTGCTGCGCTGCCTGAAAGACAGCGGCATCACCGCGTTCTTCACGCGCAGCTCGGCAGCCAACATCCCCGTCAACATGGAGCTGTGCCGCAAACTCGGACTCGACAAGGATAACTACTCGGTGTCCATCCCGCTCGGCGCAACCATCAACATGGCCGGTGCCGCCGTCACCATCGCCGTCATGACCATGGCGGCTGCAAACACCGTCGGCGTCTCGGTCGATTTGCCGACGGCCGTGATCCTCTGCGTGCTCTCCGCCGTGTCGGCGTGCGGGGCCTCGGGCGTAGCGGGCGGATCGCTTCTGCTCATCCCGCTCGCCTGTTCGCTGTTCGGCATCGGCAACGATATCGCCATGCAGGTCGTGGCCATCGGCTTCATCATCGGCGTGATCCAGGATTCATGCGAGACGGGACTCAACTCCTCGTCGGACGTGCTGTTCACCGCAACGGCCGAGTACCGCACCTGGAACAAAGAGAAGCGCTCGTACAAGGCAGGCGCCCTCATCGAAAAGAGCGATCCCGTCGAGGAAGCGAAAGCGTTCGACTAAAAGCCGGCGCATCCATCATACGCAAGCACGAGGGGCCCTGCGGGGCCCCTCTCGTATCCAGGGCTCACGCGTGGCGCATCGGCAGGTAGAGCGTCGCCGTAAAGCCCTTTCCGCCCTCGCCCGCAAGCTGCATAACGCCGCCGTGTGCACGCACGATCTTCTCGACAAGCACGAGGCCGAGCCCGTGCTGCGCCTGCTGCGGACGCTCGTCGGAAGAGCCCGACGCCGCCTGGAGGATCCTGCTTTGCAAAAGGATCATGTCGCTCATCGGCATGCCCGCCCCCGTATCCGAAACGACGATGGAACAGTACTCGGCCGTCTTGTCTTTGCGCGCACGCAACGCCACCTCGATCGTGCAGCCGTCCGGGTTGTGCACCATCGCGTTTTGCACGAGGTTCTGCACAGCACGCTTCACGAGGCGTCGGTCGCCCACAAGCACGAGATCCTGCGCCGAGGCGTCGATCGCAAGATCGAGCTCGTAGCCGTCCGGCACGCCGCCGTTCAGATAGTCCGCGATGATCTCGCGCAAGAGCCCTGCCACGCGCACCTCTTCCACATTGAGCGGCTGCATGTCGTATTCGAGCTGCGAGGCTGCGTTCAAATCGAGTACGAGGTCCTTGATCCGAAGGCCTTGCGTGCGGATGATCGCCGCATCGTCGCGCACGCGCTCTGGTACCGCCTCGTTGCCCGCAATGCCATCGGCGTAACCGGTTATCATCGAAAGCGGCGTGCGGATGTCATGCGAGATGCCCTTGATCCAGCTATTGCGCGCATCGTCCTTCTTCCTGATGATCTCCGACGCCTCGTTGATGCGCTCCCCCACTTCTTTCATATCGCCGCCGAGACTTACAGAAACCGCCTGGCCCTTTGCCAGATCGTCGAGCGCTTCGGTCAAGGGGGCTATGCTCTTTACCGTACGTCGCCTCGAAACGAGGTAGGCCACGAAGAAGATGAGCAGATCAGCCGTAAGGATCAAAAGCACGTACATCGGCACGCGGCCGATCACCTCGCGCGGAAAGCCCGTCGTCGCATACATCGCATAGCTCGTCTCGGGAAAGCCCACCACCAGCAACCCGTCGCCGCGCGACCAGACGAACGCAGGGTAATCCTCAAGGTACCCGTAATGGGCGAACAAGGCGACATCGTTGATCGAATAGTGTTTGACGACCTCGTCGGGCGGCTTGTACTTCCACAGAAGATCGCCTTCGGGCCCGATAAGCAGCGCCCATGCGCCTGCCCCGTCGAGCATATCCGCCGCACTCCCTTCGAACAAAAAATCCGTCCCATCCTCATCGGGCGAAAGCGCATCGGAAACGGTTCTGACGATCGTTGCCGGCTCCGAAAGCGTTGTATCGGACTCGTACAGGGCAATGACGATATAGAGCACCAAATCGACAACCACGATGAGGAACGCCAACGCAGCGAACGCAAGCAACTGCTTGGTGAAGAATTTTGGAAAGCTCTTCACGCTCCCACCACGAGCTTGTAGCCGAGCCCCTTGACGGTCACCAGCGATTCAGGCGCAGAGGGATCAGCCTCGATCTTCTCGCGCAGACGCCGTATGTGGGCCATGAGCGAGTTCTCGTAGCCGAACGTCGTGCCCCAGCACGCATCGCAGATAGCGTCGATGGTAACGATGCGCCCCGCGTTGCGCGCGAGCACGCTCAGTATCTCGTGTTCTTTCGCCGTCAGCGTGATCGTGCTCCCGTCTGCACGCTTCACCTCGGCATTCGCAAGATCGACCTTGCATGCGGCCAAATCGAGCATCGGATCCTCATCGGCATAGCAGCGCCTGAGCACCGCCTTGATGCGCAAAACGAGCTCTTGGGGCAAAAACGGCTTGGGTATATAGTCGTCCGCCCCGAGGCCCAGCCCCGACAACCGGTCGTGCGGCTCGTCCTTCGCGGTGAGGAACATCGCGGGGGTCTTCGCGTAGCAGCCAATCCGACGAACGTTCGACAGAAGCGTGAATCCGTCCATGCCGGGCATCATAACGTCGAGCACGAACAGGTGCACCGGGTTTTCGACACCGCGCGCGCTCTCGCAGTACGAAAGCGCCTCGCGGGGACTACCGAACGAGATGACGTTTCCGAACCCCGCCTGGGAAAGAATCGTCTCAAGCATGCGCAAAAGGCCGGGCTCGTCGTCGACGAGCATGATGCGCTTGCGCGCAAGATATGAGTCTTCGGTATTCACGGGCACACCTCCAAACGTATTAAACCACGCAAAGCCCGATCCAAAAAGCCTCTGCAGGTGAAGTAAGGAAGATGTAAGGAAGCGCGAAGGGCAGCGTAAAGCACGCTCGGTAGGCTTGGATGCGATAGGAAGCGCGTCATTCGACGCTGACGGAGAAAAGGAAGTCCCATGGCACAACAAAGCCTCCTCGAGGTGCGCAACCTCACAAAACGATACGGATCGAATGCGAAGCGCGACGGCTCGTCGACACTTGCGCTCGAAGGCGTGAGCTTTCTGGTGGAAGCGGGCGAATTCGTGGGCATCATGGGGCCGTCGGGGTCGGGGAAGAGCACGCTGCTCAACTGTATCGCCACCATCGATACGCCCACCTCGGGCACCGTCTCGATCAGCGGCCAAGACGTGACGAAACTCGATTCCAAGCAGCTCTCGACGTTTCGGCGCGACCAGCTCGGATTCGTGTTTCAAGACGCGAACCTCCTCGATACGCTCACGGCGTTCGAAAACATAGCGCTCGCCCTCACCATAAAGAAGACGCCCGCGAAGGAAATCGAAGCGAGGGTGCGCACCGTTGCCGAACAGCTTTCGATCTCAGATACACTCGCGAAGTACCCCTACCAGCTTTCAGGCGGCCAGAAGCAGCGCGTTGCCGCCGCACGCGCGACTGTCGGCCATCCGAGCCTTATCCTTGCCGACGAGCCGACCGGGGCGCTCGACTCCAAATCGGCTGCACAGCTCCTCGAAACGTTCGAGCTGTTACACGGCCTCGGGGCCACGCTTCTCATGGTAACGCATGACCCGGTGACGGCAAGCTACTCAAACCGCATCGTCTTCATAAAAGACGGCGCACTCGCAGGCCAACTCAAGCGCGGAGACAAAGACCGCAAGGCGTTCTTCAACGACATCGTCACGATCACCTCGCGGCTCGGAGGTGATCAGGCAGATGCATGCTAAGCTCGCCTTCGGAAACGTTCGCAAATCCCTGCATGATTTCGGCGTGTACTTCGTTACGATCCTCTTGGGCGTGGCGGTGTTCTACGCGTTCAACTCCATCACCGACCAAGAGGCGATCACGTTTTTAGGGAACGCCAACAAGATGATGGAGCTTCTGGGTATGATCATCGACGGGGTTTCGGTGTTCATCGTGGTCATCCTCGCATTTCTCGTCATATACGCCGATCGATTCCTCATAAGGCGCCGCAAAAAGGAATTCGGCATGTACCTGTGCCTCGGCATGCGGCAATCCGACGTCATCAAAATCACCGCGCTCGAAACGCTCATCGTGGGAGCCGTTTCACTTGCCGGCGGCCTCGTGCTCGGCATCGCGTTCTCGCAAGCGCTCCTCTATCTCACGGCATCGCTCTTCGCCGTCGAAGTGCCCGGATTCGTATTCGACGTCTCCGTTGCCGCCGCGGCAAAGACGCTCGCCGTATTCGCGATCATATTCCTCATCGCCGCGCTCGCCAACTCGCGTACCATCATGAAGGCGAAACTCATCGACCTGCTCCACGCCGACAGCAAAAACGAGGTCATGAAGCTTCGGAGCCTTCCGCTTTCGCTCGTCCTGTTCGTCGTGAGCTGCATTGTCATCGGCATCTCGTACAAGCTGCTCATCGATAACGGCTTGCTCGAACCCTCGCCTCAGTTCGCAGCGGCAACCGTACTCGTCTGCGTTGGCACCGTTTTGTTCTTCTACTCGCTTTCGGGGTTTCTTCTGCGCCTTATCCAGCTTGTTCGCCCCGTATACCTGCGCGGGCTCAACATGTTCACGCTGCGCCAGCTCAACAGCAAGGTGAATACGACGTTTCTTTCCATGTCGGTCATCTGCATCACGCTGTTTTTAGCCATTACGAGCGTCTGCGGCGGCATCGGCATCTGCAATACGCTCACCGCGCAAATAGATAAGAGCACCGGCTACAGCGCGACGGTGCGCTCGCTGTTCGGCACCTACACCTCCGAGGACGGCTACATCCCCGAAGATATCGGCGCATTCGGCGAATTCGCCGCATCCAAGGGCTATGCTATGGAGGAGGGCTTGCGCGAAAGCGCCGAAACGCTCGGTCTGGGCGATTTCGATGTGCTGGTGGAAAACGCCGTGCAAGTGGACTTCATGGTCGACACGCATGACAACATCACGATCGGCGATCTTGACCGGGCACTCGGCAAAACGGTGAAGGAGTACGCGGGCTCGTCAGTAAACGAGGGATACGAGAAATACCCCATCTACCTCGTCGCCCTCTCGCAGGTCAACGATGCGCTCGCCCTCGCTGGAAGAGATGCGATCGAGCTTAAGCCGGGCACGTGCGCCGTCATCGCCGATTCCAGTCTGCTCGCCGATTATTACCGCGACCTCGTCGAAGTCGAGCCCGTTTTCGCAATCGGCGACACCGATCTTGCGCTGGCCCAGTTCAGCGACTACTGCTTGGAAACCACGCCGTTCCCCATGAATACGGGCGCACTCGTGATACCCGACGAGGCCATGCCCGAAACCGCCGCGATCGGCTATTCGCTGCTCGACATACAGTGCCCCTCCGAAGAAGCCGCAGCAGAGCTCGAGCGGATCGCAAACGGCATCCAGGCGACCGATGTGGGAGAAACATGGCCGATCTCGATGACCCTCACCCGCCCATCCGTATACGACCAGAGCGTGGGACTCTCGACCATCATCGCCTATCTCGCCATCTACATCGGATTCGTGCTCGTCATGGCATGCGCGGCCATCCTCGCCATCCAACAGCTTTCGGAAGCGAGCGACAACGCGCGCCGCTACGGGCTGCTGCGCAAGCTCGGCGCACCTGAGGCCATGATCAAGCGGGCGCTACTCGTGCAGATCGCCATCTATTTCGCGTTTCCACTCGTCCTCGCCGTGGCGCACTCGGTGTGCGCGCTTGTTGTGGTAACCGACGTCGTAGCCGTATTCGGTCACCTCGATATCGGGCAGATGGCCGTCATGTGCGCCGCCGCGTTCTTCGTCGTGTACGGCGCGTACTTCCTGCTCACCTACTTCGGCGCAAAGCGGCTCGCGCGTGCCGACTGACGCAAAACGGGCGGCCCCAACACATGCTGGGGCCGCCCGTTTGATGGCATCCGCTCGTGCCGCTAGTGCTGCGCGACGGTTACCGTATAGGCGTTCTCGCCCTGCGTGAACGGCGCAAGCAAGCTTCCCACCGCCACCTTCGCCTGGGCGTTCGCCTGCTCGATCATGCTCACCTGATCGACCTTGCTCTCGGCATCCTGCTTGGCAAGCACGAGCGCCTCAGTGGTGTCCTGCTTGTTCTCCCAGTTGAACAACGCGAACGACTCGTCGTAAAACTCGATGGAATCGGGATCGATCGAAATGGTTTGCACTTCGGCCATAGGCAGCGCCACCGTGATGGAGCGGCCGTTCACCTCGACGCTTGCCTGCGACAGATCCACCCCGGCCCTCACCTCGGCATCGTAGACCATCGTGAACCCCTTCTTCGTAAGAAAGTCGATGTCGCCATTCTCGTAACGCACGAGTCCGCGGTATTCGAGCTTAGCAGTCGCAAGATCGCTCGATTCGCTCAATTGCTCCTGAATCGACGTCGCCGAAAGCGAAACGCTCGGCTCCATCGCTTTGTTCCACACCTGGGCACCGACGAAGCCGAGCACCACTAAGGCAACGGCTCCGATGCCGATCAGTATCTTTTTCATGATCGTTTCTTTCTCTCATGCTGCTCTGCGCATACTTGTTTTCCGCTATACCTTACCATGGCGAAACGCTCGGCTAACGCCGCTTCAACCAACAGATGCCAAAACGTCACCAGGTAATCAGGTGCGAAAACGGACGACCGGCTTGCATGCGCGTATACGCGCGGACTCATGCGGTGTACCACCTGATGCAAGCGGAAGCTTTGCGGAAATGCGCTCGTCTCCGCGCGCACCCTGATACAATGGTTTACGTACCCGTGTAACGAGAGGATAGGAATGGACGATACGATCGACACGTTGTTCGATCTCGAGCCCGAAGACAGCGCGATCAAGCCCGCGCGCCCTGCTGCTCGGCTCGTAGACACGGGCGTCCAAACCTACATCGCGCATTACACCTCCCCGATAACCGAATCGCCTACCAAGGGATACTTCGAATTTGAAAGCGAACACCGGGCATCGTCCAAGAAGAACGCGCACGATGCCCGTATCAAAATGCTCGAACTCTTCGGCAAAGAGGCCGTGAGCTGGGTTATCGACGAAGTGAAGCTCAAGAAGAAAAAAGACGATCTCTGCGGCGATCAAATCGAACTCGATTTTCGCGAACCGAAGAAACCCCGCAAACGCCGCGCCAGCAAAAAGTGGCTCTAACTGAGCACAGAGGGACGGTCCTTTCGTGCTCTGCCGAGCAGAACGAAGCGAGCAGCACGAAAGGATCGTCCCTCTGTGCTCTTCTGTGCTCCCCCGAAGATACTGGACATTTTGCCCATTTTGTATTTGATAAGTCGTTACTATCATATGGTAATTACCTATATAAGTGGAGTACAATAGCGCCAACTTCCGGGGGAAGGAGGAGTCATGATCGATGAATTCATCGACAGCCTCGAACGTCTGCACGAACGCGTCGAGGACGAGAACCGCTCGGCAATCGGGCCTTATACCGGCCGACAGCTCATGATGCTTGCATCGCTCGCCTCGTTTGATAATCCGCCGACGCTTGGCGAGTTCGCGGAGCGTATGCGGTGCTCGTATCAAAACATCAGGGTGCTCGTAGCGATACTCGAAGAGCATGGCTGCACGCATGCCGAGCACGACCCGCGCGATGCGCGCCGCCTGCGCATCGAACTAACCGACGAAGGCAAGGTTCTCACCAAACGCGTTAACAGTCATCTGAATACGATACGGCGACGCTACGAGAAGAACATCTCACAGGAAGACATGGAGGCGTTCGTGCGGGTGGTCGATGCGATACTCGCCGAAAAGGGCTATATCAGGGATTTCAAGCTGTAAGGAAGTGTTCAGGCTTCATCTGCCGCACAATGTACTAAGTGCTGCTTCGTTCAAGAAAGTACGTTCGGCATAAGAAAAGGCCAGGAGCTTTCGCTTCTGGCCTTTTTGTTTCTTTCTGGTGGACCGTGAAGGATTCGAACCTTCGACCTTGGGATTAAGAGTCCCCTGCTCTACCAACTAAGCTAACGGTCCAAGTATATCGTTTTCAACTGCACAATCGCGCCGAGCTATTGTAATGCAAGCCCGAAGTTCGTGCAAGCAATTCTTAAAAAACGCGCTGGGGTGGCTAATCGGACTCGAACCGACGACCTCCAGAGCCACAATCTGGCGTTCTAGCCAACTGAACTATAGCCACCAAGGCGCAAGCGATTAGTATAGGGGTTTTGCATCTACCGCGCAAGACCGAAATTACCGAAATTGCAGACCGCATGTGTATACGATCCCGCAGAGCGCACCGCCACCGGCTCCCAGGCGACCAACGGCACGAAACCAGCGTCTCGGATGCCGGAGCCTAATCGAGACCCTGCACCCCGATGCCGATGAGACCCGGGCCCGTGTGCACGACGAGCACGGGGCTGATCTGGCCGTCGTACACGGCTGTATGGTTTGCGACGTGGTCTTTCATTTCGGCAAGCACGCCCTCGGCCTCAAGGGCCGCATCGCCGTTTACCACGGCTATGGCGCATTCAGGGAATTCGGAGGCGAATTTCTCGGCTACGGAGAGTGCCTTTTTGAGAGATTGCTTGCGGCCACGCGCCTTCGAAACGGTGTAGTACACTCCCTCTTCATTGCAGCTGATGACGGGCCGCATGTCGAGCAAGCTTCCGACGGCGAACGTCACGAGACCGATCCTTCCGCCTTTGTGCAGGTACTCGAGCGTATCGACGCAGAAAAATACTTTCGTGTTCTTCACCACCCGAGCCATGCGCGCCTCCATCTCGGAAAACGCAACGCCCTGCTCGATGAGCTGCGCCGCTCTGATGGCCGACAGCCCCGCCCCCATGCCGATGTTCTTGGTGTCGACCACCACCGAAGACAGCTCGGGGAATTCCTGCGCCGTCGAACAAAGCAACTCGTAGGTCGCCGAAAGGCCGCTTGAGATGGTGACGACAACCGCCTGGGTGTATCCGTCGGCAATTACCTGTTCAAATACGGCTTTCGCGGATGCGGAGGAAGGCGTAGACGTGGTCGGGATTTCCTCGGAAAACCGGTCGTAGACTTCTTGGGGCGTAATCGTGACCTTGTCGAGATAGCTGCCGTCATGGTAATTGACGGTAAGCGGAACCACGTACATGCCGTACGATTCGATGAGGTTTTCGGGAACGTCGGTGCAGGAATCGACGATCAGGGCGATTTCGGTGTTTTTCATGACCCTACCTAAACTGTTTTTTAAAGCTTTATGATATAGTATTAAAAACTAGATTACGGGTATGATTACTCAATGTCAAGCGGTTTTTATAATTGACTCAATCCCCGTTGATTGGTATGCTCATCTCTTATCAGGAAAGAAAAGGACAGCACACCATGGTATCGGTAGCACGCACGGCATACGCTGCAGGACTCAAAACTATCGCTTTGCCCCGCTTCGACGAAATTCCCCGTATCGAGCTGTACATGGATCAGCTTCTCGGGTACCTCGAGGAGACGCTTCGGCCCCTGTACAGCGACAACGAGAAGATCATCACCTCATCGATGGTTAACAACTACGTGAAGCAGGGCATACTGGCGGCAACGCACTCGAAGCGCTACACGCGCAACCATATCGCGTACCTCATCGTCATCTGCACGCTGAAGCAGACGTTCTCGATAGCTGAAATCGAGCGGCTCATCGCTTCGCAGATCGCAAGCTTCGATACCGCCGTCGCTTACGACTACTATTGCAGTGCGTTCGAAAATGCCGTCAAGGCGCTGTTCGGCGACCTGAACGAAACGCCGAGAGGCCTGATCGGAACCTCGAACGAGGGGGATTTCGAGCGGGACCTCGTCCTCGCTTCCACAGCCGCCGTTGCCTACACGCTCTACATCAAGGCGAGCCTCATCGCCATGGAACCCGAATCCGAGTAGCCGAAGCATACCTTCGTGCGATACGCTTGAAGGTATGCGGCATCGGCAAAGTCCGATAGCCGCCAGCGTCGAACACAGCGAACCTCGCGCGTGGTAAAACGGTTTTACGGAACGAGAACGTTCAGCGCACGCGGGACGACGGATACGTCGAAACTCGATGCCGGTATCGGCTCGCCGTCGATCTGTGCGGGAGGCGCTTCATCGAAACGGATCGAAAGCGATGCCGCCCTCCTGAACTCGAGCTGCTTGAACCTGGTATGGTGCGCGTTTTTCGCCAACAGGAAGATGAGCACTGCTTTCGGGATGCCGAGCGGCGGATGGGCTATACACAGATCAAGCAGGCCGTCGCGCGCCGAGGCGTCAGGGCATATCGTAAATCCCCCGCCGTACGTCGGCCCGATTTGCACTGCGAACAAAAGCATGCTGCTCTCAAACGGCTCTCCCCCGTCGATCTGTGCAGAAAACCGATGTTCCGTGATGTTGTGAAGCAGCATATCGATGCCGCTGGCCAGAAACAGCGGCGTTCCTGTCTTTCCGGTTCGCTTTCTCCGCTCCACCGTATCGAGCGCGATAGCCGCGTCGAGGCCGAACGAAAGCGTCTCAGCGAAGTATTCTCCGTTGCATAATCCAAGGTCGAGCGCCACAGGCGATGCAGCGACGAGCTGGCGAATCGATGTCTCGAGATCAAACGACATACCGAGCGTACGGGCGTAGTCGTTGCCCGAGCCCAAAGGCAGCAGCCCAAATGCAGGCCGTACGGCCTCATCGATTTCCATGAGTCCGTTGACCACTTCGTGCACGATCCCGTCGCCCCCTAGCGCAACAACGGTGTCGAACGCACCCGATTGCGCCGCTATGCGGGTCGCATGCAACGGCTCCTCAGTCATAGCAAGCTCGAACGAGCCCTCAGGGAGTAATCGGCGCAAATGCTCGCCCGCACGCTCGGCAGCGGCAGCACCGTTGCCGTTTTGCGCGACGGGGTTCGCCACTACAAGCGTCTTTCCCAAGTATGTCATGCATCCCCCAACCATCCACGTGCTTCAAGCGCTCAGCGCATCCTTACTTACCATGCAACGACCAGTATAAAGGTTCTTCGCGCCGACGTTTCGCGCAGCGGAAATTACCGATCTGAAACTGCGCGTTCCCAATCGCGTATCAGATCGGGTACCCGTGTGAAAGTTTACCGTTCGGAACATATCCCTGCCCTCGGTACGGTAGAATAGCGCTGTACAGGTTGATGATTCCTCTTCAGATGAGTGCGAAAACGCCCGGAGCGCCGCGCCGCCGCGTGAGCGCCTCATGTGCACACAGACGACGAAAGGACGTATGGCGCGTGGAAGCTTTGCAGATAGGGTTACTGGTACTTGCAGCAGTTCTCCTATCTTCCGTCATCGACCAGATCGTTCCTAAAGTATCCTCCCCGCTCATCCAGATCGGCCTCGGCGTGCTTATTGCGCTGTTCGCAACACTTATTACCGGAGTCGACGTCAATATAAACATCGACCCTAACCTCTTTATCGTGCTGTTCATCGTACCGCTCATATTCAGCGAATCGAAGAACATCGATAAGGCATCGCTCTGGAAAAACCGCAGGCCTGTCATTTCGCTTGCCGTCGGCCTCGTCGTCATAGCAGCCCTCGCGGTGGGCTTTCTAACGAAGCTGCTCGTTCCCTCCATGTGGCTCGCCGCCGCATTCGCACTCGGTGCAGCGCTCGGCCCTACCGATGCAGTGGCCGTCGCTTCCCTTTCGAAGGACATCAACATAAAGAAGCAACAAAAAAACGTGCTCGAAGCGGAATCGCTCATCAACGACGCCTCGGGCATCGTCTCGTTCCAGTTCGCGTTGGCTGCAGCAGTCACGGGCACGTTTTCTCTTCTCGACGCCTCGGTGAGTTTTCTCGTTAGTTTCTTCGGAGGCATTCTCATCGGCATCGTGCTCGGCTATCTCGCCAACTTCGCCATCCGCCAAGTACGCTCGCTCGGCCTTGAAAACACGACGTTTCACGTGCTCTTCGAGGTATTCATCCCGTTCATCGTCTACCTCGTCGCCAACGAGCTCGGCACAAGCGGCATTCTCGCCGTCGTAGCCGCGGGCCTCATCGGCATTATATCGCCCCGAACGATGGATCCGCAGGTATCGCGCCTCAACATCGTTTCGAATAGCGTATGGAAGGTGCTTTCATTCGCTTTGAACGGCGTGGTCTTCGTGCTGCTTGGAGCGCAGCTACCCCAACAGATGAGCGGGGGTTGGGTCAATAAGGAAATCACCAACTGGGACCTTTTCGTGTGGATCCTCGTCATCACGGCAGCCCTCTACGTCCTGCGGTTCGCATGGCTTGTGCTTATGAATCTTTTCGAAAGCAAGCGAAAACCCGCAAAGCAGACGCTCGGCGTGCTGAGCCTCAGAGAGCTTCTCGTTATGACGCTTTCCGGCGCCCGCGGAGCCATTACGCTGTCGCTCGTGATGACGATTCCCGCACAGGTAGGGGATCTCGGCAATGCTTTCAGCCAGCGCAGCACCATCATTTTCATAGCCTCGGGTGTCATCATCCTCACACTGCTCGTCGCAACCTTCGTCGTTCCGCTCATAGCTCCGAAGGCAGACAAGGCGAAAGGCACGGCGATTCTCGACGAAGACGAGGTTGAAACCGTCATCGACATCTACCGTGCGGTCATCGAGGAGCTCACGGCTAACCAGACGCCCGAGAACAGGCGGGCCACGCAAAAGGTCATCCGCTCCTACAACGAACGCATCAACCGCCTGAAAGATACGAGCGATATCGAGATAGAGCCTAACAAGGAGTTGCGCATCAAAGCGCTTCGGTGGGAGCAGGACTACACGCTCGAGCTCATCGACAAGAGCGAGATCGATCCCATGATCGGCTACAAGCACCTGAATCACCTCGCCTACGTGCAGAATCTCATCAAGCACGAGCACCGTTACAGCTGGGTAAGGCGCAACGCCTTCCGACGGTTCGGGCTGTTCTCGCGCGCCATTTGGCAACGGTTCACCCACGCGCTGCCCGGAAAAACCTCGTCGCAGAACGCCGAAGAGCTGAGAAGCCTCCAGATCGCCACCGGCAACTACGCCATTTCGAAGCTGCGAGAAGAGATGGCAAGCCCCGACGCCCCCACCGAGGATGTCAGTGAGCTCATCTTGGAATACCAGCGTACGCTCGCTGCGCTGAGGGCCGCCCGCCCGAGCGTCACCGCCATCACCAAACGAGTATCCGATACGATAGCGGTAGAGCAAGCAGGTTTAAGAATCGAGCTCGAGCAGGTGCAAGCAATGTACAATGCAGATCGATTGAGCCGCGTCGCCGCAAAGCGCATGCGCGAGAACGTCTACCTCATGCAGATCGATCTCGAAGAACGCATCTAGCAGCCCGCTCATTCTCGGCTTGCGATCACCTTCAAGCGCACTGCGGCAAGAGTTACACAGACCGCGCACAATCCGAGTAACAAACCAACGTTTCTCGGCACCTCGACGCCCGAAAACGCCTCGTAGGCCCATCTTGAAGGCAGAAACTCCCCAACCGTCCTGAATGCCTCGGGCAGAAACTGATCGGGCAGCATGATTCCCGAAAGCATGATGCACACCAAAAACAGCATCATGGCGGCCATCGAGAGCTTGGTCTGACTCTTTGCAAGCAGCCCGAGCAGCGCGCCTACCGCTATCAGAGAAAGGGTGAAACTTACCGCCACCCCGATGAAACGGGGCAAATCCGCTACCGGTTGCGCTCCGAAAACGATCGGAGCCAGCACGGCTATGACAGCCGTCGTCACCGCAAGGTGGAGAACCGCCGAAACGAAACTGTTCGCCCACGCGGTCCACACCGGCACACCACCCACCTTGTACGCGTTTTTCATGCCGGTTCCGTAAAACGAAACTACGGAGGTCGGCACACCGCACAGCGCACCCGCGCACACGGCGAACACGCTCATTGCGTACACAAGCGTCTCCTTCATCCCCGCATCGATCGATGAGAATATGCCTCCCATGAACAGAAAGAACGCAAGGGGCATAAGATAGTACATGACCAGGACATCCTTGCGCCTGATATCGATTTTCCACTGGAGCAAAGCCCCGTACCAGAACGCTTTCATGATTTCCCACCTTCCTTCGACACTTCGAGAAACCGCTGCTCTAAACTCACCTGCTCGGTATTCACCTCGAGTACCTCGATTCCCTGACGGCCTCCCACGGCCATGATCTCTTCGAGCGCGCGAGCGACGTTGGGCGTGCGCACCACGCATCGCTCGCCATCGGCCTCTACGAGCGTGCAGGTCGAAAACTTCGTTGCAGGAAGCGCTCGGGTAAGCTTGAACGTGATGAGCACCTGCGTGCCCACATGCTTTTTGAACTCGTGCGGCGTGCCTGCAAATGCAATGCGTCCGCCGCGCAGCACCGCTAGACGGTCGCAGAGGCTTTCTACCTCGGCCATATCGTGGCTCGAAAGCAGCACGGCCTTGCCGGCCTCCTTGAGCATGCGGATTTCATCGTGCAGCCGCATCCTCGATTCCACATCGAGACCCGCAGTCGGTTCATCGAGGATGACGATATCGGGATCGCCGACGAGCGCAAGCGCAAGATGGAGCTTGCGTTTTTGCCCTACCGACAGCGACACGTACCGCTTCTTTCGCAGAGCCTCGAGTCCGAAGAGCGAGAGGATCGGCTCTGCCGGCGCATGGTTCCATACACAGAACAACCTGACAGCCTCGTCAACCGTGCATTCGCTGACGATACTCGACGATTGCAGCTGAACACCGAGCCTCCCGTCAACCTCGATGGTCCCGCCGTCGACGCGGCGAAGTCCTTCGATGCACTCCATCGTCGTCGTCTTCCCCGCACCGTTCATGCCGAGCAGCGCAAGCACCTCCCCGTAGCGCAGCTCGAACGAAACCCCCTTGAGCACCTGGTTCTGGCCGTAGGCCTTTACAAGCCCCGTCACCGAAAGAGCGCACCTCATAAGATGCCTCCTTCCAAATCGATCGAGAGGGAACGGGTATAGCAGTCAAGCGCTCTGCCCATGAAATCATCGATGGTCTGCTGGCGCTCCCGCATGGCTTCGGGCCACGATCCCTTCTCCTTGTTGAATGCGTTGAGCTGAGATAGCAAGCTCGCATCGCCACCTGTGAACTCCTGGATCATGTCCCATGCCTCTTTTGCCGCCGCCTGCCCCTCAGGCCCCGTCGGATCCACGTTGGCCTGCGCAAGGTCGAACATGCGGTTCGAAACGCGCTCGAACCGGCAAGCGAGGCGCAGCTTGAACTGCTCGTCGGTTTCGCTCTGACGCTCGATATGGGTGCGCAACCCGTCGTCGAACCGATCGAGTTCGATCCAGTTGCGCGTTTCAACGAGGCGAATGGTCGAGAGCGCATCGGCGACGGAGGCGAAATCGACCCCGTCCGATCCCTCGATATCGTCCATGACGAGCCTCAGCGTGCGGATCGACTCCTGCAGTCGATCGACCTTCGCTTCCATGATCGATATCTGCTGGGCCACAATAGCGCGCACATCGGGTTCGCCTTCGCTTTTCGCAAGCTGGCTTTTGATGTCGTCGAGCGAAAGGCCCAGGTATTTGAGGGAGAGGATCTGCTGGAGCCTGATCGCATCCTGGGCACCGTACAAACGCCGTCCTCCCTCGGAGTGCGCCGAGGGGACCAGAAGGCCCTGCCGATCGTAATACTGCAGGGTCCTCACCGAAACGCCCATGCGTTTCGCCATCTCCCCCACGGTGTAGAGAGAATCTATCATGTCATGCCTCGCTTTCGCATTCGGCTTTGCATCGAGTGCCAGCGTACTATGTGACGCAACGTAACAAGCAAGTGCAAACCGAGATTTTTCGGCAACATTTGCCAAGACGCGCGGATTTCTGTGCACGCGCACGCATGAAAAAGGGGACCCGAAGGTCCCCATGATTCGATTACCGTATGCAGTGCGGCCCGGTGCAACCGGTACGCAAGCAGCTACATCTGCTCGGGCGCTGAAACGCCGAGCAGATCGAGCGCTTTCGCAAGCACGATGCGCGTACCGTTCACCAGCGACAGACGTGCCTTCTCGAGTTCTTTGTCCTCGCCGAGCACATGGCAGTTCGTATAGAACTGGTGGAACAGAGCTGCCAGGTCCTGAGCGTAATGAGTCAGGCGAAACGCCGCGCGGTCGCGTGCGGCATCGGCCACAAGCTCGCCGAACTCGGACATCTTGCGCATGAGCGCGATCTCCGATTCGTGAGTGAGAAGCGACAGGTCGGCTTCGCTGGAGAAGAGTTTCTCGATCAGCTCCTCCATGCTCTTCGTGCCGGCGACAACCGCCTCGGCATCCCCCGCGGGAGCCGCCTTGCGCAGGATGGAGCAGATGCGCGCATGGGCGTACTGCACGTAGTACACCGGGTTCGAAGCGTCTTTCTTCTTGGCGACCTCGATATCGAAGTCGATCGGCTGGTCCTGTGAGCGCGACAGCATGAGGTAGCGCGTCGCATCCACACCCACCTCGTCGATGAGCTCGGCGAACGTGATCATCTCGCCGGTGCGCTTCGACATACGCACCGCTTCGCCGTCGCGGTAGAGGTTCACGAGCTGGCCGAGCATGATTTCGAGCGCGCCCGGACGGCCCCAGGCCTCGAGCATGGCCTCGCAGCGCTTGACGTAGCCGTGGTGATCGGCTCCCCAGATGTTGATGAGGTGGTCGAATCCGCGGGACAGCTTATCGTAGTGATAGGCGACATCGCTCATGAAGTAGGTGAACTCGCCGTTCTCCTTGATCATGACGCGGTCTTTCTCGTCGCCGAACGCCGTCGACCTGAACCAGGTTGCGCCGTCCTCCTCGTACACGTAGCCCTTCTCGTCCATGGCCTTGATGGAGCGGGAAACCGGGCTCGTGCCGTCGGGGCCTTCGACGTACAGGCTGCGCTCCGAGAACCAGCAGTCGAAGTGGTTGCCGAAGCCTTCGAGCGTATCTTTCATAAGCTGGAGCATTTGGGCGTAGGCGAACTCGCGGAATTCTTCAGTGCGCGCAGCTTCATCGGCATCGACCCATTTGTCGCCATCGCGGTCAATGATGCTTTGGGCGATATCCTTGATATACCCCCCGCCGTAGCCGTTCTCGATCATCGGAATATCCTGACCGAGCATCTGAAGGTAGCGGCATGCCACCGACTTGCCGAACAGATCCATCTGCACGCCGGCATCGTTGATGTAGAACTCTTCGTAGACATCGTAGCCCGCATGGCGCATGACGCGTGCTGTGGCATCGCCGAGCGCAGCCCAGCGGCCGTGGCCCACGTGCATGGGGCCGGTCGGGTTAGCGGAAACGTATTCGAGGTTCACATAGCGCTTACCCTGCTCGATTTCACCCTTGCCGTACGATTCCTTGAGTTTGAGCACGTCGGCGAGCACGCTTTGGAACGCCGCCGATTTGAGGCGGATGTTGATGAAGCCGGGGCCCGCGATCTCGACCGATTCGATCAGATCGTTCTCGGGGATATGGTCTGCGATGATCTGAGCGATGTCGCGGGGATTCTTCTTGGCGAGCTTTGCGGTGCGCAGGGCAACCGTCGAAGCCCAGTCGCCGTTGGATTCGTCGCGCGGACGCTCGAGGGCCGCGTGCGGCGCTTCTTCCAGCTCGAGAGCCCCGCCTTCGATTGCGTTTTTCAGGGCATCGTTCACCACGAGTTCAAGTTGTTCGCGAATTTGCATGATGCTTCTTTCCATCGTTAGCTGATACCGTACAATTAGAGTAGATTTTACCATCTTTCCCCTCGGGCACGTATCATATTCATCCCCTCATACAAAGTCCGTATGCACCAAGGCCAATCGATCCGATTCGAAATCCCCGTACAGCACGAACCATCCGAACGCAAAGGTGCCGGAGCCTTTGAGGCCCCGGCACCCGGTACAGCGGATATCGACTGAGGCTACTTCTTATATTCGGGAACCAGGAAAACGAGTCCCGACGTCGATTGATCCATGCCATGCGCTTTGTAGAGCGCGCTCATGGTTATGGCGATGTTTTGAGCCCATGCCATATCGGTCGCGTATTCGTAATGGGAACCCGGATGGTTGATAGCATTGAAGAGATCCCATTTCATGTTGTAGAGCGTGTTCTGTGCGAACGACGTATCGTGGATATATCCCTTGCTCAAGAATTCCGCTGCGCCCATAAGAGCCTTCTGGGGCGTGTTCCAACCCTTCGACTTCGCGTAGGCCGCCCCGTTTCCGGGATTCGAATCGTAAGCCGCGATGCCGAAGAAGTTATAGTAACCAGAGTATCCGGAAATCTTTCCTTGCGCCAAGTTCGAGCAGCCCCACGCGCTCTCGATGCCCGCATGGCTCAGCAAATACACCTCGTTGATGTTGTACGCCTGTGCGGCATCGATGATGGCCTGCCCCATGCCGCGGAGCTTACTCGTATAACCCGTTTTGCCCTCCCAATATGCAGAAGCCATCTTCGCTATGTAGGAGTCGAGCTGAGCTGCCGTGAACAAGCCCGTATAGCCTTGTCCGACATCGGCGTACTGGTAGAATCTAGCATCGCCCGACGTGATTCCCGAAGGATCGAGGTAGCTTCGCAGCTCGTTTTTCCTCGAAGACCCGTAAAACTTGGCTTCGTAGTCAACCATCGCATCGAGCGTGATGTCGTATTGCACCGTAGCCGTCATCGAAATGCCAAGCCCTTTCGCGACATACGTGCGCACGCTCACCGGTATCGACGGATAGCCTCCGTAGAACCTCAACGAAGTGTTCACGTTCGCCTTGTTGGCGATCAACTTGTCGGCTGCATCGGTGTGGTACAGATCAACCAGAAGCACGACCGAGCTGGCACGGCCCTGCGCCGCTCCGCCGCCAAGCGCGTCGTACGCGAGCTTGCCGGTGGTGAAGGCGGCGTTATCCCACGAAAGGTACCCTTTGCCGACCATCCATTCGGCTATGAGCGCGCTGGTCTTGTACCGATCGGCTCCACCACGCCTCACGACATTCGAAGCTCCGCCGGAGCAAGCACCTTTCAAAAACGTTTCGGTGTCGTTGGAGATCGAGTAAGAGTCACCCGTAACGAGGATGTTTTTGAACAGCCCCTTTGAAGCCCCGGTGGTCAACGCAGTGCGCTGGGTGCTGTTAAGAACACCCGAGCTGTTCGCAAGAAACACCGGTGCTCCTTGGGCGAAAGCGCCCGAAGAAGCCGAAAGCGCATCGGCGAAGTGGGAATCTCCCCCGTTCGCAACAACCGCAAGCTCGCTCTTCCAAGTTTTATTGTCGCTGTTGCTCAGACCGTAATTGTAAATCGCCATCTGCGTTTCATATCGATCGGCACCGCTTAAACGCACCGGGTTCTCGTTGATGACGTTCTTGATGGCCGTTGCGGTATCGGCGGAAATGCTGTATGCGTCGCCCAAAACGAAGACGTGCTTGACACCCATATCTTTCAGGGCCTGCGCAACTCCGCTATCGAGCCGGTATTGCGGCGTCAGCATAATCGGGCAGTCGTATAAACCCGCAAGTCCGGAAGCGGCCAACGCATCGGGCCAAGAGTTGCTGCCGGCGATGATGGCATAGTCGGACCGGGGGAAAGCGGCCTTCGCTTGAAGCACCGACGTCTCCACACGGTCGGCGCCGCTGAAGAACTTCACGTCTACGCCTGCTGCTCGGGCATCCGCACCGAGCGAGTACGTCGATATCCCGGCCTCGCCATTCGCCAGATCGTCGAGCCCGATAAGTGATTTTTCCATGTCTTCGGCCGAGGGAAGCACGACAACGGTCCCCTCTTCCTTCTGAGGGGCTGCTTCCTGCGAACTCGCTTCGGACACGGACTCGGTATCGGCATCTCCCGCACCCTCCCCCGGTGCCTCGGCGGTAGGGGCGTCGAGTCCCTCGGCTTCGCCGTCCTGGCCCTTAGGCTCCTGCACGACCGTATCCTCGGCCTGTTCTTCTTCGCCATACGCGGCGGGCGCGTTCGCAAACGGCACGAGTGCAAGCGCAAGCGTTACAGCGAGCAGCGCACTCAGTGTCGACCTCGATTTTGGTTGGGTTTTCGTCATGAAATCTCAGACCCCCTGTTCGTTTCTACTGCGTTTAGGATCTTGCTTCGGCTTATATAAGCCATGCATATAGCATTTGCCATGCTACCACAGGAAGGTGAGGCACCCGCCCAACCGCACGAACATCACAGCATTTTCCTACAAAGGCGGCAGGGCCTCGGCACCTTCCCGGGACAGGAAATCCTCTTTCGTGAAGCCCTTAGTTTCCTTGAGGAGGAAATCGACGAACGACAGGATCGCATCGGTTTCCTTCGATTTCTTCCATATGGGACCGCAGCACAGATCCATCCCCTCGCTCTCGATCGGGATGAACACCACGTTGCCGCTGCCGTACACGCGATGGTGGTCGAGCGTTACCGCAACGTGGCCGGTTGCCACGATGGTCGCCATGAGGGCGCCCGAATCGACGATCTGATCGTCGGTGCGGACATCGATGCCCGCATTGCGCAGCATCACGCCCACCTGGGTTATCGTGTTGCGCGTGCGGTTGAAGCGCGGCGAAAGGACCGTCTCGCCTTCAAGATCGGCGAGCGTAATGCTCTCTCGGGCGGCCAAGCGGTGCGTCTTGGGAACCGCAAGCTTATAGCGGTCGGCATAGAGGCACCGATATGCGTACTTGCCCCCTTGAATGTCTTTCGTGAACAGCGTAAACCCCATGTCGATGCGGTTCTCGTTGAGCCGTGCTTGGATATCGCCGATCTCCATGGTCAAGAAATGGAAGCCCACATCGGGGTTCTGTTCGCTGTAACGTTTACACACAAGCGGCAAAAACGATCCGTACGAACCGAGCAGAAAGCCTATCCTGATGACGGAGGAAACGCCGTCGCGGTACTGAGAGATACGCCCGATCGCGTGCTCGTATTCGGCGATGATCCTCTGCGCATCTTCGAGGAAAAGCGATCCCGCCTGGGTAAGCCTCACCGAATGGCGGTCGCGCACGAACAGGCGGATGCCGAGCTCCTTTTCGAGTCCCGAGATATGGTTGCTCAGAACCGATTGGGAAATGAAGAAGCTCTTCGCCGTCTCGGTGAAGTTGAGGTTCGACGTGAGCAGCAAGAACTCATAGAGCGTTTCGATCCGCATGGCTTCCTCTGCAATCGTAAAGGGATGTCGTCTATTGTACCGCATGAAAACGGGCGGGGATAGTTCATCCCCGCCCGAAAAGCGAACATCGTCGTTTCCCGAAACGCCCGTAGGCACCCGTTCTCAGGTGAACAGCGCAATCTTCTTCTTGCCGAGCTTGTCTGCCATCTCCTCAAGCGTGCCGACGTAGATGCAACCTGCCTGGCAATGCTGCACGCAGCTTGGAAGCTTGCCCTGCGATTGACGGTGTGCACAGCGGTCACAGCGGTCGGTCGGCACGGGCACAAACTCGTACTGCCACTTCCTATCGGTGATCTGATCGGGTCCGATCTGGTTCAACTCGATGCCGTACTGATCGGGCTCGAAGCCGTGTTCCTGCTGACAGGCGATTTCGCAGCTATGGCATCCCGAGCAGTATTCGTAATCGACTACAAGCACTTGTTTCATGGCACTCACTCCTCGATCTTGGCTATGCTGCACAGCTGCGACTTATAGGACGCCCCAAGCCCCACCTTGCCGGGCCGCATGGGAACGAGCCGGTTGATGTTGGACTCCATCACGCCGAAGAGCGTTCCGTCCTCGGGGCCGCGCTCGGGGAACCACCAGGCATGGTCGGCCGATACCGTGTCTTTGCGGATGCGTTTGGTCAGGTGCGCCTTCTGCTTGCACGATCCGAAATTGTTCTCGATGTGCACCCAGTCGCCCTCTGCGATACCGTACTTCGCCGCCGTCTCGGGATGGATGCGGATCTCGGGGTTCGGATGCAAGCGCCGCATCGAGGGGCTCTGGCGGTGCTCCGAATGGAAGAAACCCCACGGACGTGCGCCGGTCGTGAGCACGAGCGGGTATTTTTCCGCAAGATCGGGACGCGATACCGGGCTCTCAGGCGGCTCTTCGTAGGTTGCAAGCGGAGAAAGGCCGAAGTGCAGCATTTCGGGGCAATAGAAGTTGTAGCGGCCCGTCGAGGTGGCGAAACCCACCGATCCGTCGCGGCGCAGCATCCCCTTCTCGTTCTTCTTGTACTCGAACTCGGGATAGGCCCACGTGCGTTCGCGCATCTCCTCGTAGTTGTAGCCGGTCTTGCGCAGCAGGTAATCATAGAAGCCCTGCTCATCATCCCATTGCTTGTACTCGTCGGTCGTGAAGCGACTGCCCGTCTCATAGATGATGCGCTGGTCGGATTTGCATTCTCCAAGCGGCTCGACCGCTTGGGCGATCGCTCCGAGCGCATAGGGCTGATGACCCGTGATGCCGATGCGCTCCGCAAAGCATGCCGCAGGAAGCACGACATCGGCGCAGGCGAGGATGGTCGGCGTGAGGAACAGGTCGACGCACACGTTGAATTCCATTTTCTGGAGCGCCGGCAGAATACGCTGCGGCTCGGCCCCCATGCAGGCGAGCGCGTTGTTCTGCATCATGAACATGGCCTTGATGGGATACGGCTCGCCCGTTTCCATGGCCTTGAGCAGCATGTCGGGGCTGATGGCCGCCATGGCCTTGAGGGCCGGGTAATCGAAGTTCATCGTACGGCCCTGGTCCTTGACCGGCTCGGAGCACCCGCGCCACACCCTGTCGTTCGGCATCCAAGTGACGCTCATATCCCATACGGGATTCGCGGCAACCATCGTGCCCGGCTTCTCGAAGTTGCCGGTGAGCGCCATGAGGTCGAAACACGCCATGCCGGTGATGAAGCCCTCGGAGGTGTGGTCCATGGCTACGCCCCACTGCAAGCAGCACGATTTCGCGTTGCCGATCTTGCGGGCAGCCTCGATTATGAGCTCTTCGTCGACGCCGCAGATTTCAGCCGCCCAGGCGGGCGTGTTGTCCTTCACATGCTCGGCGAATTCGTCGTATCCGTAGCACCAGTACTCGACAAACTCCTTATCCTCGAGCCCATCGGCTATGATCTGGTTGCACAGCGCAAGCGCGAGCGCCGCATCGGTGCCAGGGCGCACTTGCAAGAACACATCGGCCTTGCCGGCGACCCACGTGAGCATCGGATCCATGACGATGAGCTTGCTGCCCCGCTTCATGCTCTCGACGATCCAGTGGCCGAGTGTGCCGTCCGAGTTGGCAACAACGGGGTTGTTTCCCCATATGAGTACGTACTCGGGTGCCTCCCAGCGCGGATCGTCGTAGCGATCGGGGAAGAACTGCGAATAGTCGCAGATAAAGAGGCCGCCCGCCTTGAGCGCTGTCGAGAAGATGCGCGGCGCATAGCATGCCTGGCCCGAAAGGAAGCCGGTGCCGTAGTTCGGCGTGCCGAGGTACTGCGCCATGAGCGGCCCGTAGCCGTTGATGTCGCGACCGGTGCCCTGAGTAACCCAGATGGCCTCATTGCCGTACTCTTCGATGACCGCTTTCATTTCGCGCTCTATGATGTCGTACGCCTCGTCCCACGTGATGCGCTCAAACGTGTTCTTACCGCGATCTTCCTTAGCGCGCTTCATCGGGTACTTCAGGCGATCCTCATGGTAGAGCATCTCTTTGAAGGCAAGGCACCGCGGGCAGAGCCTGCCTTGGTTGTACGGGTTCTCGGGGTCGCCCTCAATCTTTTCGGGCACCCCATCCTTAACGTACATGAGGACGCCGCAGTTATCGTGGCACCCCGGGCCCGAACGCGCGTTGGAGCGGATGACCGTGTAGCCGTCTTCCTCCCACGTCCACGTACGTCCCGCCGGATCGTCTTGAGTTACCCGCTTCGGCACGGCAGCTTCCCCCTGCGCCGATGCATCGAGCTGTTGGTTTACTCGTCCCTCATCCATAACAACTCCTCACGTGATAGTCACAGACCAACGTTGCCCCGATTATACGCGGCTCACTCACGCGTGCGTTTTTCGAATATCAGATGGGTGATCGACTCAGCCGATCACAGGACGCGGCGCGGATGCGTAGCGCTCGGAACCATCGCGCGCAGAAACCGCATATGAAAAAAAGATCCCCCGCTTGCGCAGGGGATCCGTCTCAGTTCACACAAGCAATGTGCCCGCGTAGTATCACAAGATCAGCATCGCCGCCGTGAGGATGACCATGCAGACGACACCGAGGACGATAAACAGCTTCGCGCCGAACTTCAGCCAAGTAGAATACTCGACCTTCGCAAGCGCCAAGCCGCCCATGATGGCACCGCTCGTCGGGGTGAACAGGTTCACAAGACCGTTGCCCGCGCTGAAGATCATGATCATGACGTCGGTTGAGAATCCGAGGTTGTTCGCCAACGGGCCCATGATGGGCATGGATACGGTCGCCATACCCGAGGACGACGGGATGAGGAACGACAGGACCACGTACAGCAAGAACGACAGCGGCGCGAATATGATCGCCGACATGCCCGCCAGCGCGTTCGCAGCGTTCTCGAGGATCCACATGTCGAGGCCGGTCTCGCCCATAAGCACGGTGATCGAACGAGCGAGCGCGATGATAAGCACGACGCTCATCATGTCGGCTGCACCGTTGATGAATGCCTTGACGAAACGGCTTTCGGACAGACCGCCGATGAAACCGATGACGATGGCCATGATGAGGAACCACGTGGAAGCCTCGTCGAAGTACCATCCGCCGAGCGGAACGCCCGTGAGGAACGAAGACCAACCGTCGGAAATCTGCACATCTTCGGTAACGGTACCTTCGACGTTGTCGCCGAGCTCAAGCGCTCCGCCGACCCGCGCGTCATCCCATGCTGCAGAGATATCTGCGCCGCTGATGGTTTCGGTTACCTCTTCGGAAGCCGCACCCGCATTGAAGACTTCTACGCCGAAATCTTCCCACGGGATGAAGCCGATGATCATGATGACGAACGTGAGCGCGAACACGATGAGAGCGCCCTTTTGGCGGCCCGTCATAAGCTTTTCGCTGGGGTTCGCTTCGGCGTTCAGGGTTTCCTGCTGAGCCTCGCCGAACTCTTCTTTCATGGTCTCCTGCTCTTGCAAAGACATGATGGTCGAGCCTTTGTTGGCCTTGACCTTCTTCGCGTAGCGCATGACGAACACGATCGAGATGGCCAGCGTGACGAGCCAGAGAACGACGCCGAGAAGGATGATCGTGCCCTGGTTGATCGCGATGCCCGTACCCGAAAGCGAGTCGACTGCGGCACCGACGGCGAACGGGTTGACCGTCGAGCCGAGCACGCCGCAACCGGCACCGAGCAGAACGGTTGCCGCACCGACCACGCTGTCAAAGCCCGCGGCGACCATTGTCGCAGCCAGCAGCAGGTAGAACGGAACGGTTTCCTCGCACATGCCGTAGGTGGTACCGCCGATGGAGAAGATGAACATGAGAATGGGAATCAAAATGAGCTCGTTGCCCTTGAGCTTCTTAACCAATGCGGCAATGCCTGCATCGAGAGCTCCGGTTTCGGTGATGATTCCCAGGAATCCACCGAGGATAAGAACGAACAGGCATACCGGTAGCGCGTCGGTGAAACCTTTCACCGGTGCCGTCGCCACATTGGCGATCGTCGCGCCCTCCACGCCCTCGACGCCTGCAAACGACATCACCACGGTGATGATCGCAAGCACGATGAGCATGATAAGCAAAATAGTAAACGAGCTTATCGATCGCTTCTTCTTGCTTTTGTCTTTAACTTTCTCGGCCATTGCCCCTCCTTTTTAGTAGGGATCGAAGTTTACGGTGAACGAGAAATTGCAGGCGGACCGAGCCGTGGTCTCGTGTACGTCCAGGCTCCGTCCGCCTGTTAAAGCACCCCTTGCTACTGTATTACTTGGTTATAACCGTGCCAGTCTCGCCCTTGAGTCCGGCTGCGGCGCACTCGAGCGACGTGATGAGCGCGCGACCCTCGGGATGGGCCTCGACGAACTCGATGCAGGCTTCGACCTTCGGGAGCATCGAACCGGGCGCGAACTGGCCCTCCTCGATGTACTTTCGGGCCTCGGCCACCGTCATGGAGTCGATCGACTCCTGCTCGGGCGTGTTGAAGTTGATCGCGACCTTCTCGACAGCCGTGAGGATCACGAGCATGTCGGCCCTGAAGTCCGCGGCGAGCTTCGCCGACGAACGGTCTTTGTCGATAACCGCGGGAACGCCCTCGTACGAGTCGTTCTTCTCGATTACTGGCACGCCGCCGCCGCCTGTGGACACGACGATGTAGCCCGCGTCCATGAGGTCTTTCACGGCGTCGAACTCCACGATGCGCTGGGGCTTCGGGGAAGCCACGACCTGACGCCATCCGCGGCCCGCGTCCTCTTTGAACGTCCAGCCGGTCTCGGCGGCCTTTGCCTTCGCCTCTTCCTCGCTGAGGAATGCGCCGACGGGCTTGGTGGGGTTCTGGAACGCCGGATCGTCGGGATAGACGACGGTCTGGGTGACCACGCACGCAGTCGAGCGCATGATGCCGCGTCGCTTCATCTCGTTGAGGATCGCCTGCGAGAGCTGGTAGCCGATATAGCCCTGGCTCATGGCGCCAGCCTCCGGGAAGGGCATCTCGGGGGTCTTGCCGTCATGGGCGCTCGCGTAGGCGAACGCGTTGTTGATCATGCCGACCTGAGGGCCGTTGCCGTGGGATACCACAACGTTGATGCCCTCGGCGACCATGTCCACGATGTGCTCAGCGGTGTTCTTCACGAGCTCGAGCTGCTCCTGGGGGGAGTCTCCGAGCGCGTTACCGCCGAGCGCGATGACCACGCTCTTGCCCTCGCCTTTCTGATAAGCCATAACAGGTCTCCTTCCGCTTTAGGAAAGGGTCGCGTACATGATGGCCTTGATGGAGTGCATGCGGTTCTCGGCCTCGTCGAATACTTTTGACTGGTGAGACTCGAACACGGCATCCTCGACCTCCATCTCGGTCACGCCGAACTTCTCGGCGATCTCGGCTCCGACGGTGGTCTTGGTGTCGTGGAACGAAGGCAGGCAGTGCATGAAGATGGCATCGTCGGCAGCCATGGCCATGACCTCGGTCGTCACGCGGTACGGCTCGAGGAGCTTGATGCGCTCGGCCCAAAGCTCGGCCGGCTCGCCCATGGATACCCAGATGTCGGTGTAGATGACATGCGCGCCCGTGCAGGCTTCCTTGACGTCTTCGGTCAGCGTGATGGTGGCGCCGGTTTCAGCGGCGACTTCCTTGCACTGCTCGACGAGTTCGTTCTTCGGCATACGCTCTTTCGGACCGCATGCGACGAAGTGCAGGCCGAGCTTGGCGCACACGACCATAAGCGAATTCGCCACGTTGTTCTCGGCGTCGCCCATGAACACGAACTTCAGGCCTTTGATGCCCGTGGGAAAATTCTCCTCGACGGTCATCATGTCGGCGATCATCTGCGTGGGATGGAAATCGGTGGTAAGGCCGTTCCATACCGGTACGCCTGCGTTGGCTGCAAGGTCTTCGACGATCGACTGGTCGAAGCCGCGGTACTCGATGCCGTCGTACATGCGGCCGAGCACGCGAGCGGTATCCTCGATGGATTCCTTCTTGCCCATTTGCGAGCTGCCGGGATCGAGGTAGGTGACGCCCATGCCGAGGTCCATGCCGCCGACCTCGAACGAGCAACGGGTGCGAGTTGAAGTCTTCTCGAAGAGAAGAACGATGTTCTTACCTTCGAGATAACGATGGGGGGTGCCCGTCAATTTCAGGTTCTTGAACTCTTTGGACAACTTGATGAGGTAGCGGATTTCATCGGGCGTGAAATCCAGCAGCTTCAAGAAGTTACGTCCGCTCAAACTAGTAGGCATTGCTCATTCCTTTCGATAGTGCATGTACAGTGATGACAAAACGTTCGGGCGGTGCCAAGTTATAAACCGCCCTACCTCGACCGGCCCTCGCCGCTTGGGCGAAGGGCCGATTGGGTTTTAGGGGATTAGTCTTCGCGCCAGATGGGCATGCTCATGCAGCGCGGGCCGCCACGGCCTCGCGAGAGCTCTGCGGAGGGCATCTCCAAAACAGTGAGTCCTTTTTCGCGCAGTACGGCGTTCGTCACGTCGTTGCGCTCGTAGACCACGATGGTACCCGGAGCAATGCACAGCGTGTTGCTGCCATCGTTCCACTGCTCGCGCTCGGCTGCGATGCGGTCGCCACCGCCGCACAGGATGAGCTCGACAGGGTTGCCGACGTACTTCTCGAGGATGTTCTCGAGCGTATCGTGAATCTCTTTCACGCGGATGCCGCCTTGGCCGTCGGAGGTGATCTCGAAGACGGTCAACGGCCCAAGGATGCCGGGATGAATGGTGAACTTATCGTAATCGATCTGGGTGAATACGGTGTCGAGGTGCATCATGGCGCGGTTGTTCGGGATCTTGAATGCCAGGATGGTCTCGATCGGGGAATCCGATTCGAAGATGTTCTTCGCGATGGCGTCGATCGCATCGGGCTCGGTGCGCTGGGAAATGCCGATGGCGAGAACCTTATCGTTGATGTTGAGGATGTCGCCGCCTTCGATGTGGAAGGTGTTGTAGCGGCTGTAGTACTCGGGAGTTCCTTCGAAATCCGGGTGGTACTTGAAGATGTACTCGCCGTAGATGGTCTCGCGATTGCGCGTGGCCGAATACATACGGTTGATGGAGACGCCGTTGCCGATCATAGCGAACGGGTCGCGCGTGAAGTACAAGTTCGGCATGGGGGCGACAACCATCTTCGAGGACTCGCTCACGAGGTCGACAAGCGAATTCGACTTGTCGGTGTGCAACTCGGTGAGGTTGATGCCCTCCATGGTTTTCAGGACGAGATCCTTGTTGTCCTTGTAATTGTCGTTGAGGTAATCGTAGATGATCTTCTGGTAGCGATCGGTGCGGATGCCAGCTTCCTCAATGAACTGCTTCAGGAACTGTTCGCGCAATTCGGGCTTCTGGTCGAGCACTTCCGCCATAAGGTCTTCGAGATAGACGACTTCGACGCCGTTGTCGCGAAGAATCTCGGCGAACGCATCGTGCTCTTCTTGGGCGACCTTCAAAAACGGAATGTCGTCGAACAGAAGCTCTTCGAGCGTGTTTGGTGTCAGGTTGAGCAACTCTTTACCCGGTCGGTGAAGCAAGACTTTTTTCAAAGGCTTGATTTCACTTTTGACGTTTACACCAGCCATGGCAACCCTCCTTTTCTTTTTATGCACTTTATAGATTCAGACTCTCGGTTTTGCTTCATATTTTGAGCACAACCGCATGACAGGGCCAAAATCTCATGGGCGAAAAGAAAAAGCAACAGGTAGTACCGAACTGAAATAAAGGATTGGCGAACGGTAGTTTTAAAGCGGTGAACGGTTATTGACAAAACGATTTCTTTTCAGTTTTCTTCCAGAAATTGCTCCATCGCAGTAAAGCGAAAAAGTGACAAACGGTCTCCGCATCGACTCGAAAAGCTCGATGAGCCCCACACGCTGCTTCACTTTATGAATAGGGCTGCATAAAGAAGCGTGAAAATGCAAAATCGTTATATTCCACGAAAATCGGCGGCGGCACCCGATGGCATAAAGCTGCATGACCGCCTCCTCTCCCACGCCGCAAAAAGGGATACTTTCGTGTGTTCAGGCGCGTCTCAGAACCTCGCCATGCTTCGTTTTGACATTTGACTTCATACAGAGTTTCGCCTCGTCAGAAAGACGATAATCGCAATCAGTTCGAACCGCTCTACGTCCGAATGTAAAAAGCGGACCGACCTCGCGCCGATCCGCTTCGTTTACGTGGTGCGCCCGGCAGGATTCGAACCTGCGACCTTCGGATTAGAAGTCCACTGCTCTATCCAGCTGAGCTACGAGCGCTTCTGCGCCGTTCGGCGCGTTGGTATTATACCGCACTTCGCGCTCACCGAGCGCCATTCGCAAAGAGAAACTACTGAGCGGTTTTCTTCTCGCTGAATCACGCGCTATACGTTTTCTAAGTAAAAAACTCTTCAGTATACCCTATTTCATTCCATTTAACCAGTCATTGATAAGATATCGTAAGACGAGCTACGGAAGCCGAATACGTGAAAAACGGTAATTATTTAAGCGGCTTTCTGACAAAAGTGCATAAGCTTTCGGTTTTATTCTCCGGAGCGCATAGGGGCGATCGAACGCATTTCTTTGCCGCTCAGAACATGCAACCCGTGATGCGTGCAGCATACGTACCACGTGCTCCACGGCATCCGCGGAAAGCGCGTTTGAGCCGCTTGTTCGGGGTACATGCGGACGAGCACGAGACGTTCGTCGGTGGCGCAGGCTACAAACGACACGAAATGGTCCTTTTTCATCGGGTGGTCGACCGTTACGAGGTACTCGTCCTCCACCTCTTCGATCGAGATCGCGTGCTCTTTTTCGGATCGCTTTACCTCAAGCTGCTCGAGCGGGCGACCGCAGCACGAAACTTCCGCAGCCGATGTGCTGGTGACTACGTTGCCGCATGTTGGACATCGATAGAATCTGATGCGCTTCATGTTTCCTCCGTCTTTGTCGTTTGGGCTGAGATCGCCCGTAAGGAGGCTTTGCACGTCTACGCCGAGCACATCAGACAAGCTTTGAAGCAGCGATACGTCGGGCGATCCGCATCCTCGCTCCCACTTGGAAACCGCACGATCGCTGACGTGCAGCTTGTCGGACAAGTCCTTTTGGGTCATGCCTTGCTCCGTACGCAACCGGCGGATCAGAGACCCTGTTTTCTCGCTGTTCATCATGCACACCTCCGTGTGGCATCGTATCGGCAGCCGCACTGCCGTGCAACAAACGCTTCGTTGAGTTCGTATGGTTGTCCCCGTACCTCGGCGCGAACAACCAAACAGCATCGCCCCATCGGGTGCAAGGGCCCTCGTGGAGGCTTCGCGTAAGGAAAGCAACCGCTTAGCAACAACGAAGCCCACCGAGCGCTTGATCGATCACTTCTTTAGTAAGATAAAACGCGCTATCGCATTTTTCGCGGTCGTCATTCGGGGATCGTACGAAGGGAGCACCCGTGGCATACTTGAAAGACCATACACTCTATTATAAGAAGACCTGCCCGTTTTGCCAGAAAGTACTTCGTTTCATGGACGAGAAGGGCATTACGCTCGATATGCGCGACACCACCCAACCCGGTATCCAGAACGATTTGGTGTGCATCGGAGGCAAGAAACAGGTTCCCTGCCTCGTCACCGGGGGCAAGGCGATGTACGAGTCGGATGACATCATCACTTACTTGGCAACCCAGGCCGGCTGAGCCGATCCCACTTGCGAACAACCCCTAAACCGTAAAGACCCGCATACAGCGGGTCTTTTTCTATACGAGCGGTTTTTTCCAGAGGCACTTCCGGTTCAATGGAACCAGAAAGGCCAGAGCTTTGTAGCCCTGGCCTGCATTCTTAATGGAGCGGGTGACGGGAATCGAACCCGCGTTATCAGCTTGGAAGGCTGGAGTTCTACCATTGAACCACACCCGCGCATCGGCGCAAACTTCACTCTCGCGAAGCAACCTTATGCATGATACACGAAACAGTCCCTATTGAAAAGTCCCGTTTACCGCAAGATTTCCAACAAGATCTCCTGTGAGATTCTCAGGATATGCGTCCGTTCGCGTAGACCCGTGTGCCGATGACGTACGGGGACTACGCTCGACGCCCAGACGCCCATGAACGGTTTCGCTGAAACCGTCAAATCCGGTTTCAGCGCAGCAACCGTCGGGCTGCATTTCGGTACGCTTCCTCCCTACCCTCGCTTGAAGAAGTAGGCTTGGTGCATACACCAAGCACATACTCGAAGGGAGCTTGCCATGAGACATACGAACGGCAACTACGAAGCATTCGCTCGACCCCGCAAACCTCAAGGGGTGGATGAGAAGTCGGCCTACATCGTCGGAAGCGGACTCGCAGGGCTCGCTGCGGCGGTATTTCTTGTCCGCGACGGGCAGATGAAACCCGACAACGTGCATCTTTTCGAAGAGCTGCCCACCCCGGGCGGCTCCCTCGATGGCAAGGAGGTCTCTCCCGAAAGCTTCGTCACACGCGGCGGGCGCGAGATGGAAAATCACTTCGAGTGCCTGTGGGATCTCTTCAGATCGATACCCTCCTTGGAAGTTGAAGACGCTTCTGTCCTAGACGAGTTCTATTGGCTCGATCACGACGATCCTAATTCCTCGAACTGCCGCATCATCCACAACAGAGGCGAGCGCGCCGCAGACGACGGCGATTTCACTCTGTCGAAGAAAGCCCAGAAGGAATTGGTCGAGCTCTTCATGACATCGGAAGACAAGCTCGAAGGCAAACGCATCGAAGACGTGTTCACCGACGAGTTCTTCGAATCGAATTTTTGGCTGTATTGGTGCTCGATGTTCGCATTCGAGCGCTGGCACTCGGCCATCGAGATGCGGCGTTACGTGATGCGGTTCATCCACCACATCAAGGGGCTCCCCGATTTCACCGCACTGAAGTTCACGCGGTACAACCAGTACGAATCGCTCGTGAAACCGCTCGTGGCCTTCCTTACCGACAAAGGCGCACATATCGAGTACGATACGCAGGTGGAAAACGTCATCGTCGATACCGAGGGCGGATCCAAGGTCGCGAAGAAGATCGTCCTTACCCAGGCCGGTTCGGCCAAGGAAATCGACTTGACCGAAAACGACCTCGTATTCGTCACAAACGGATCGATCACCGAAAGCTCGACGCAAGGTGACCACCACACCCCCGCCCCCATCACCCACGAGCTGGGCGGAAGCTGGAAACTCTGGAAGAACCTCGCCGAGCAATCACCCGAATTCGGAAACCCTGATGCTTTCTGCGAGAACCTGCCTGCGAAAAGCTGGTTTGTCTCGGCAACCGTCACCGTCGAGAACAGCGATCTCGACCCGTACATCGAGCGGCTCACGAATCGCAAACCCCGCACGGGAAAGATCGTTACCGGGGGCATCATCACAGCAAAGGACTCGAACTGGATGCTCAGCTTCACCATCCATCGCCAGCCGCATTTCAAAGGCCAAACCCCCGAACAGACCATCATCTGGGTCTACGGACTGCTCTCCGATACACCGGGCAACTACGTAAAGAAACCCATCGAGCAGTGCACGGGAGAAGAGATCGTACAGGAGCTTTTATATCACCTCGGGGTACCCGAAATAGAAATCGAGGACATCGCTGAGAATTCGACGACGGCCATACCTGTGTACATGCCGTTCATCACCTCGTACTTCATGCTCAGGGCGAAAGGCGACCGTCCGCTCGTCGTGCCGAACGGATCGAAGAACCTCGCGTTCATCGGCAACTTCGCCGAAACCGAGCGCGATACGGTATTCACGACGGAGTATTCGGTGCGCACCGCCATGGAAGCCGTCTACCAGCTGCTCGATCTCGAGCGCGGCGTACCGGAAACCTTCGCCTCGGCCTTTGATGTGCGGGCGCTCGCGAACGCGGTCTACTACCTGTCCGATCGCAAAAAGCTCACGGAAATGGACATGCCGTTCGTAGAGCAGAAAATCGTCGAGGGATTCGTACGCAAGACCGAAGGCACCTACATAGGCGATGTGCTCGAAGAGAACAACCTGGCATAAAGCATAGCGGACGGAAGCTTCGGCAACGGGCTTCCGTTCGCCGTTTCCCGATCATAAGTACCGTCTGACTTTTTTGCTGTATCGTTGGTATTCCTCGCCGAATCGCTCGAGACACCAGCGCTCTTCGGATAGGATGATCCAGTGGGCAGACACCTGAAAGGCGATCACGGTACCGAGCAGCACCATCGATTGCGTGAGCAGCGCGCACCCGACGAAGTACACGAAATACGCCACGTACATCGGATTGCGGGATAGGCGGTACAGCCCTGCTCGGCACAAGCCGTTTCCGACGGCCGCTTCGCCTACTGATCCTTCTTCGAAACCAGCAAAAGTATGCCGCTTACGATATTCACGAATATCAGCGTGCAGACGCCGAACGCCGTGGTATTGGCTTTCGTACCCTTGTAGAGCCCCCAGCAATGCACCGTCATCGGTATCATCCATGCAAGCGGAATGAGAGCCCATCCGACCGAAATGGTCGAAAGCACGCACAAGATGAACGCAACAAGCCTCAACGTCTGGTCGTTATCGCCCGTCGCCGATTGGACCGGCTGACCGTAATATCCCTGAGCGGCGCCGTACTGCCCCGCCGGCTGACTGTACGGAGCGCTTTGGGTACCGGTTTGTTGACTCGCCTGCGTGCTCGTGCAGTCATCGGTCCACCGCATCCCATCCCAATACCTGAGCTTCGATGCGTCCCCCGACGGATCCGGATACCAACCTGCTTGCTGCCCTGCCATAGCGCCTCCATACCTGCCGTTATCGCTTATAGTCTCCGTACCATTATATCGATTGCGCCGAATCGGGCAATCGTCGCTGAAAATGGGACCCTACGGTGTAAACGTGTTTTTATCGGGTACTCTCTGCGCGGCGTGCGAGCGAGCGTCCCTTCCAGGTATACTGCATACACGCTGAAGCCATCCACATGATCCATTTTTCCATGATTCATGTAGTGTTGATTCTTCCCTTGCAAATAAGGCTCATCTCTTTGTTTGACGGGTGGATGGTGTTTTGCTGCGGGCCCGAAACGGCACTGCGAAAGCGCAGAGCGCTTTGTTGCCCGAAGGTCCGCATACAATCGAACGTCGAATGAGGAGTTATGTCGAATACCCAGAGTTGCCCCGCGGCATTCAACGAAATGCCGCTCACGCCGCACGTCATCAGAGCGATTGACGAGATCGGCTACACCAAACCCACGAACATCCAGGCACGCGCCATCCCCTTTTTGCTCGAGGGGCACGATCTGATCGGGCGCAGCTGCACCGGTTCGGGAAAGACGGGGGCCTTCGCCATCCCCGCGATCGAGAGCGTCGATGGCACCTCGCATCATGCGCAGGTGCTCGTGCTTTCCCCCACCCGCGAGCTCGCCATGCAGATCTACTGCGAGATGAGGAAGTTCTCGAAGTACAAAGAAGGCGTCTCGCTCGCGGTCGTATACGGCGGAGCACCCATGGGCGACCAGATCAAACAACTGCGCCACGCCAACATCGTCATCGGCACCCCGGGGCGTCTCATGGACCATATGCGACGCAAGACCCTCAAGCTCGACCGCATACAAACCGTCGTGCTCGATGAGGCCGACGAGATGCTCAACATGGGATTCATCGACGACATCGAAACCATCTTGACCGCAACGCCCGAAGACCGTCAGACCGTGCTGTTCTCGGCCACCATGTCGGCATCGCTCTTGAAGATCTCGAACACGTTTCTCACCGATCCGGTAACCGTCGAAACGCTTTCCGGAAAAGAAAACCAAGCCGACATCGAGCAAACGTACTACCGTGTAGCGCAAGCCAAGAAAAAGGACGTGCTCAGCCTGCTCATGCACGCGAACGGCCAGCGCTCCGTCGTATTCTGTAACACCAAGTCGATGGTTGACGAGCTCGCCGAAACGCTTCGCAAGCAGGGTTTCAAGGCCTCCGGTCTGCACGGCGACATGACGCAAGCCGCGCGAAGCCAAGTCATGCAAGGCTTCCGTAAAGGATCGGTGCACGCGCTCATCGCCACCGACGTAGCCGCGCGCGGCATCGACGTCGACGATGTCGACGTCGTCATCAACTACGACCTGCCGCAGAGTTTCGAGTACTACGTGCATCGCATCGGCCGTACGGGCCGCGCAGGGAAACGGGGTGTTTCGCAGACGCTTATCTGCAACGGTAAGCAGCATGCGACGCTGCGCGCCCTCATGAAGTACACGGGCAGCACCATCGATGAACGCACGCTTCCCACAAGCGGGGAAATCATGGACAAAACAGTAAAACGAACCGCTTGCACCGTTGAGGAGCGCGCGAAGACCCCTGCGGGCAACGCAGCGCAGAAACTCGTTGCGAGCCTTCTCGAAAGCGACTCGTTCGAAGGCTCGGAAAAACAGGTAGCCGTTGCGCTCGCCGAAATGCTCATGGGTGGAGACGAGCAATTCGACCGGCTGAAGGATATCGAAGCCTACGTTCAGAAACCGAAACACAAGGCTCCTGCCAAGAAAGCTCACGGAAGCGCGCCGAGAAAGCGCGGAGGCGCTAGCTTCGAGCCGGGCAACCGCAAAGCTCAGGGCAAGCGCAAACCTCAAAGCCGCAGCGAGCGCCGCGAAACGGCGAAAAAGAAGAAGCAGCGTAGCAGGGCATACGAAGTCGCCTAAAGCCGGGCTTCCTCGCGGGATCACCATCGAGGCGAAGCCTGCCTGGCATCTCCCTAGCACCGAAGGCCGAAACCCTCGGCACCGACACCGATACCGACCCGAGACGACCTTCTCTTCGGCATAGGTATGTGAAAAAACGGCATGGGCTGCACGCCACATGCCGTTTTTTCAATATGACGCCAGAACGCACCTTTCCGAATGCAGCATTGTGATAGCATATGCTGAGCGAAGAAAGGGAAGATATGACCAATCTACAACCTCTCGATGCACGCGTTTCCCGAACCCGGCACGCTCTGTTCGGCGCCATAGACGCTCTTTTGGAAGAACGGGATTTCGACTCCATCACCGTAAAGCAGATATGTCAGCGAGCCTCGGTGAGCAAAGCGGCGTTCTACCAACACTTCGATGACAAGTACGACCTCGTCGTGGCGTGGTTGTCCGCAGAGCTCAAACCCTCTGCCCACTTGTTCACCGATCAGAACCTGACCGTATTTTTCAACAACCTACTTGATGCCATGAACCAGCACAAGACCCAACTCGAACACATCATGAGACAGCCTGGAGGCAACGAGGAGCTGCAAGGCAAGGTGGTCGACATCTGGCTTAAGGGATTTCGATCCTATTACTCCGACAACCTGCCGATCAGCAGGCAAGCCGAAATCAACCGAGAGATGTCGGTCATCTACAACTGCTACGGAGCCATCAGCCTCGCGTGGTGGTTCGTCAAAACCCAACCGGCCATTTCGCAAGATGAACTAGTCGGCCACCTCGTCAGCAAGATGCAGCACGACAGGTCGCTGTTCGAACAAGGGGTTCACTGAGAAAGGCGTGTGCCGCCAAAGGCCGACCGCCAAGCAGGCGATCGGCCAAACAGGAAGCATTTTGCTCCGTCGACTCAATGCGAATTTATTGGAAACGCCATCGAGGCGCTCTCTCTTTACCGCTTCGCACCTCATCGAAGAAGGCCAGCGGCTTTGCTGAGCTCGCATCGGCGGCCATGCGGAATAGCATTCTCATCGCCTATCCAGTAGATTGTCTCAATTTCAGCCCGGTGTCGCTCAAGTGCATGGACGCTTGCCTGGCCCTCGGCAAATAAAAGTGCGTTGTCCCCCACCCATTGGGATGCGGACAACCCGTCTGCGTAGCCGGAACCCGTTACGATAACAGGATGCTTCCAGGTTTTCGCGAACCGCTCAGCAACAGCAACCGCGGTCTCCCCGCGGTCGACTCCCGCAATACGTTCGGTTTCGCCTTCGAACTTGGGCACGGTGTTGCCGATGGCGACAGCGCGTTCGAATCGGGATATAAGCGAACGAAAGTTTCGGTGATCTTCGTATAGAACGATCGGTATGCCAAGGTTGTACGAAGCCCAAGCGCACGCGACGCCGTCGGGATAGTCATTCCCCGGTACCACGAAGCAGGTATCGCCGATGTCGAGCCCCTTTACCTTTTCCCAAAAATCGAGGCAATACCGATTCGTGCCGTAGCGGTTGTCGCTGCCGAGGCACAGTCCGCCCGTGCCATCCGAGAGATAAAAGTCGTCGCCGCCGTACAGGATATTCGCGTCGAGCCTGCCTGCCACCCACATACCCGTGAGCAAATCGGGCCAGTTATCTCCCGATGTCCGCATAAGTCGGCCGGTCCATCCTTTCTTGTCCGCTATCGCCCGCGCGGTCTCTGTGCGGCTCGCGCCCGCAATCTCCTCGCCGGGGCCGCTCCATCCCGCCGAGCCGCGCAGGATGGCGTTCGCCTTGGCGACGAGGTAGTTGTAGTCGAGCGTGGCAGGGCAGCTCGTCGCGCTGTACCACTTATGGAGTCCGACATTTTGACCCAGCACGAGCTCGGACCACCCATACCTTTTCGCTATGTCGGCCATGAGCTCCGCGCTGCGGTCGAGCGTCTTTGAGCTCGGGGGGTTGGCGGTTGTTCCCACGTGCTCGATGCTGATGGTCTCGCGGTTGCCGACCCAGTTGCCCACGGCCCACGCGGTATCGGACTCGGACACGTACTGGTGTATCGAACTCTCGTCCACGCAGTAGTGCGTCGAAGCCTCGCGGGGTCCCGCGAACGTTGCGTCCACTCCCGCCATCGTCGTGCACTCGGCGATGTGCGGCACGATCTGCTTCACGCGGTAGCCGCCGCGCCCGGGATTGTATTTGGTGCAGCCGATCCACTTGATGTCAGGCATCGCAAATGCCTTCCGAAAAGGACTCGGATCCCGCTTCATCGATCAATTGCCCTGTTGCAGCCTCCCTCGCATTCCTCACGATAGCTCCGCCTCCCCCCTATTGCCTATGGCCTTCTGAAGCGGAGACAGGACAGCCATGACCGCTGGAACGACGATAACCGCAATCGCTCCGTCTCCTGTCCCACAATACGTCATTGCGCTCACCGCCACGCCGATAAGGCCCTGCACCACTGTTCGTTCGAAACGCGCTGCAGCACAATCATCGGCGCACCATGCTACGAATCTTTCAGTGATCTTTCTCATTCGGTTCCTCCGATCTTGCATCCAACGACAATGTCGTGTATTTCGTCGACCTGATCAGCCATAGCTCCCACCGTCATGCCCATTTCGCGCGAGCGGCATTTGCTTTCATCGAGGCTCGCGTTCATCATGGCCATTTGGGCGGTCATAGCGTTTATGGTAGCCGTTGAGCGTTCCTGCGCATCAACCTGCCGCACCGCTATTGCCGAACGCTCGTGTTCGCGGTCGTCGAACCGTCGAGCCTCTTCAGCTTTGCGCGTCTCGCGCTCTACTTCGATCTCGATCCGCTTGAGCTTGGTCGCCTTGTAGATCGGCAGACCTTTTGCTGTAACCCATGCTGCGATGGCGAGCGCTCCGAGGGCGATTACCCATTCGGGCCCCGCTTGAGCGAGAGAGCCCGCCACCGCATCGAGTACTTTTTCCACGGCATCACCCCACCAAAAAGAAGAGAAGACCCGTAGGACTTCTCATTATGCGAACAGCTCTTGGCTTAGTCTTGGACCCTCTCAACAAGGTCATCGGCAGAATATGGTCGATAGCGATAGATTTCGATCTCTTCATCATATGCATCACGAGCTTCAATAGCTGGCACATCAACAATCCATTCAACATCCCGTCCGCCGTTTTCGTACTCGGCTAGCACCCTGCCCTCATGACCAACTTCCTCCACAGCCGCAACAGCCTCATGGTGAACTACAATCGTTTCTATTTCAGTGATACCTATTTCTGGATCAGGATTCTTTATTCTATTTCCTTCGGCATCATACACACCATGCCATTCGTAATTTGTCATACCTTCCCCCTACGATGTTCTACGCCATGCATATACGCTTTGATATGCCGGCATATTGTTATGCGCAGCGTTACCGCCCGTGTTTTGCGGATGAACCCCAATACCGTAGTCCATCTTGCTCCAAGAAACACAGCTAAGAGAAGCAAGTCCGCTGTTTTGCTGCACTACCATGTGATAATCAGTGTAGTTGTGCGTATGGCTAGGCATCTCGTTCACTGTAAGCGTATGCGTATTAGAGCCCCCGGCAGCAGTCGATGAGTTGGCGTACAAAAACCGTCCAGTTATCGAAGTCCACGAGCCTCCGAAGAGCGAAGCTGGACTTGTCGCTATGTGCGAAATGTAATACGATCCGATAGGATACGAGTCAAGTTTGGTTAGTTTTGCCGCTTCTAAATCTGTAATTCGCTTCAGTAATGAATCATCCAGTTTTGCTGCAGTTATTGCACCGTCTTCAATATCCACTTGGCTATGAATATGCCCGACATATCGTGCGGTTCGCTTCATGCATGGCACAGGAACTCCAACCTCCAGTCCCGATATCGATACGCTAAACAGCGGGAAGTCTGCCGCAACATCTCCTGCAAGCAAGTCTCCCTCGATCGTCGGCGGATATACCGCCTCCCCCTCGACAGGCGTACCTACGATGGCAGAGATCGGTGCATCTTCTATGCCGTTCTGATCTTTTGCGTAACGCACGCAGATAAGATCCTTACGATTGCGCCCCACTATGCCGCTCTGGATCGCGACATCCTCCGATCCCTTAACACGAACATGTCTGCCTTGCACAAGCAGATCACCTTCGGATATGCGTATTGTGTTGGAGTCGATGACCGTCGCTTCGCATCCGTGCAGGATGTATTCATCGGGGCCATAGGTATATGCTTGATAGGCACCGAAATCTTCTGCTCCCACATGGTCGGTTGCCCCTTTGCCGGTAACTAATTCTACTGACATACTTCTTATCTCCTTTCTCTCACTATCTTTGTGCAGCAAACCACACCTCTTCAAAAACAACGAGGTCGGTTATCCAGTCAACTGCGACCGAAACTCAACTTCACCGTCAGAATGAGTCTTGGCAGCGTAGACTATTTCCTCTGAGAAGCTGCACTAACTGGTACGACTTCTCCGATTTCGTTGGTAAGCTCGATTTGGCCGTCTTCGGAAATCTTGACTACGGTTTTCGTAACGACAGACGTAACGGTTACGCCGGTTTTCTCGGAAACCACACCGACAATATCCCCCACATCGAACACCGCGTCTTTCGGCAAGGAAAGCTCGCAGGTACCTGTGTTCTGCAGTTCCCGAAGTTTTCTTTCGCCTTCTTCACGTAATTCGTCGGCAAGTACGTTGCTCTCGAGAACGCATTGCCGCTCGTCGAGGCCGTAGAAAACCTGGGTCTCGCCGATATTTCCTGCGGCATCAGCGTATAGGTGGATCATCGCACGATCGATACCCTCGCCCGAACCAAGGCAAATGAGATGGTTGGCGGGAGTAGCCCACGCGAGCTCGTATCCGTATCCGTCAAGGTCGTTCTCGTCGATATACGCGTTGACGGGCACAGCGCAAAGCGTTGGTTTGCTTCCCGATTCCTTTGTTATACGCAGTTTCCCTCCTGCCGCAGCCAGCATTTTGCGCAATCCCGCATACACGGCTTCCATAGAGCGAAGGGAGTATGCAACACGCACGCCGCTTTCCTCTTCTGAAACGTCGAACACATCACCCAATCCGACGAAGGCAATCACCGTGCGCAGCGCTTCGTTCGCTTCTCCCGACACTACCAGATCCTCAGTGGAGCACACGTACGTCGAAGCAAGCTTGCCATGCCATGTTTCACCCGTGACGACAAAGACGGTCTCGCCGTCGAGCGTCGATTCCCTGCCGCCTCGCACGATGCCGCCCCATTCGGTGCCTTCGATGTAAACCCTCGATTTCTCTTCAAGAAACACGCCTTCGGGCACAGTAAGCTCGAAATCGTTCTCATCGCTTCCGTAAGCAAGATCGAGCTGATATGCGCAGAGAATGCCCAAGTCCGTACCGTCCGCGTCGGTGTAGGTGAGGTCGATCATCGTCCCCACCCACTTTCGCTCCCCCGTTCGAACACGATGACCTCGAACGCGAACGAGCCGTCCCAGGTGACGGATTGATGTCCGGGATCCACTTTCTGGAACACATACGATCCGCTGCCCTCGCGTTGGTTCCCGCACCGTTTCGAAAACACGTTTTCCGTACGGCCGTACGCATCCTCGACATTGATGGTTTTGACTGTACCGTCGATGACGAGCCTACCTCCCTCCTTTACTTCCGCATTGACCTCGTAACGATTGCCCCCAATAATGACAACCGGGGATTTCGCAGGTCCGTATACGGTCAGTCTGATGGGCGCCGGCTCAAACCCTGGATTTTCGACAAACCTGCTCCCAGTCCCTGACAACGCGAAACCGAAAGGGAAATCGAACGGAAAATTCAAGCCGCCCGACGTATCTCCCTTAGAGAACAAAGAAGCATGCTCGCGAATCCAGACAGGCTCGGTAGCCAGAAAAGACAAAGTACACCGAGCAGTTTCGTCGCTGTACCACCAGAGAGCCTTAGACGACGATTGAAGCATGCACTCAACGTACCATGCGCCATCGTAGAGCCGCCCTGTCCTCCCGGCAACCGGATCCGCATCAAGAACCGTCCGGAGCTTCTCCTTCGCCGCATTGCATTTGGCAGAATGCATCGCAAAGTTGACGACTACCGGGATGGCGACCTCGGCTCTCTTCGCCGAAGCGATTCGACCGTTGAGCAAGGTTACGTTCCACGAATAATCGCGTAACCCATCTCTATGGGTATAGATTCCCGGTGCATCGAAATCAAATTCGGCACCGAGATGGTTCACGTATCTCATCAGAGAGAATTCACCACCCTTCTAAAATCGCGTCTTCCCAACGATGGGGCGTTTGCCGCAATTATGCTTCCCAAAGAACCATGGAGCTGACGAACCGTATAGATGAGTTCGTCTAGTTTCGCACCGTCCGTCGAAGACGGCTCCAATCTCCCAAGCTCGAAATTTCGCTGCAATGTCGCATGCCGCATGGGACCATCGAACGGCTCGAACATGCCGTCGGCTTCAGCGGCCAAGGAATGAACTGCTCCCGATACTGCGTGCTTTGCAGATGCGGCAACATCAGCGCCGACTTCGTCCATCGCGCGGATGACCGAAGGTGCCGAGGCGGAGATGCCTTCGGCAAGCCCGTCTCCTATATAGCCGCCCATTTTCGCCATGACTTTCGAGGGACTTGCGATGCCGAAAAACGATTTAACCGCCCCAAGCGCATCGTCGCACAGTGTTCGAACCGCATTGATCACCCAATCACCCGCAGCTTTAATACCGTTGATAAAACCTTGGATAAAGTTATTTCCTGCGTTGTACAGAAACGTTCCGATATCCCCAAGCGCTGAAAGTGCTTGATCGGGCAATCCTCCTACGAAATCGACAGCTGTAGAGATTCCCGTTTCAACAGCAGCACAGATGCCATCCCATGCACCTTGCAAAAATGTACCGATAGCCGTCCACGCGCCATCCCAGATTCCCTGGATAAAATCGAGAGCAGTGCCGATAGCGCCTTGCAGTATCCCGATCGCAATGCCGACAACGCTTTGGATGCCGGTCCATATCGTATCGACGAGCGCGAGGATTCCTTCCCACACACCTTGCCAGTCACCAGCCATAGCCGCCGATACAATGCTCATGATCGACTGGATGATTCCCATAGCCGTTTCGATGATGGCCTGAATAAGGGGCCACACCGTTTGTACGACAGCCATGATGGCGGTCATGACCGTCGTTATGATCATCTGGATCATCGGCATATTCGTCTGAATCATGGTCAGGATTGTCGTAATGACAGGAACAATGGCAGCGAGTATCTGCGAGGCAACCAACACGACGAGCTCGATTATCTCTACGATAATGGGAACGAGCTCTGCCACAAGCATAGTTACCACAGGCGCTAGCGCGGCGACCAGTTGCAAGATAACGATGCATATTTGTCCGATGACCGGAAGCAGCAGCTCTATCATACCGGCCAACAACGGCAACACCGCCGTTGCGAGATCCGCAACGGCCTGCCCCACGATCCCGAGAATCGGAGCGAGGCTTTCTCCTATAACGCCCACAAGCCCCATGACCGTTTCCCTGAACCCGTCGTTCGTTGTCATAAGATAGGCGAATCCTGCGGCTAAAGCTGCAATAATCGCTATCACGATTGCCAAGGGGGACGTTAATGCGGTTAAGACGGATTTCAATCCCTTGAATCCTCCCTCGGCTCCTTTAGATGAATTCGTCAGATTTACAATGAGGATTTCTACATTGGAAAGGTCGATCCGAACCGGTGTCAGCATGCTCTTGAGCGCGCTGAGTGCGCGAAGGACGTTTGCGATGACTCCCGTAGCCGACGAAAGCGCATCGAGGTTAATCCCACCACCTTGCATGCTCTTCTGGATCGACTCGGTAGCCGGACCGACTTGCTGAGCAAACGCAGGGGCAAGGGATAGGCGCGAAAGGGAACTTTGCACGCCACGAACGAGCGAGCTTCCAAGGGCTTCGCCTGACTTCGAAAGATCGATCGAGGCTAACTGCGCCTCGATTTGCTTCTGGATGTCGCCGAGCGACGGCACAACCGTCAGGTATGCGCTACCTATATCCGTTGCCATATCCCACCTCCTTTCTTGGTTTCATAAGCTCCACCGCATATTCCTCCGCATCCAGACCGATCGTTTCGCGAGAAGGAGAACCGCTTCCAGGACGCGGAAGCGGTTTCGGTCTGTTGCGGTTTTTCTGGGCGTCTTTAGAGTTCGCCCATACCATCATGTGTAGGGAATCGACAGCCTCGGCAAGCAGGTATTCGTTCATATCCCATTCGTAGCGCGCGTCGATCGCCCTGAACGTTCTTGATTTTGACGGCAGCATAGCGATGAGATCGGCGGCATGCCGCATCGAATAGTCGATGCCCATGCGCTCGATGTTCAACCCGTAGTACTGCTGCATATCGGCCCGCACGTGTACCGGATACTCATCCAGCATCCGCGCGAGCAGCATCAGTTTTTTGCGTTCAGCTCTTCCATGATCGCCGTAAAGAACTCGACCGCCTTGGAGGTGCGCAGACGATAATCGCTCCCTTTCAGCTCGTCGAATATGCGCTGCCAATCATCGCGAAACAAGCGCTTCATGAGATCGGGAAGCACCGTCGGATCGCCTTTGCGGGTTATGTCGCCAAGCCATCCGAGAACCTCGAAATCGTCCATTGCGTCCTCGGAAATCGCGACGTCAACCCCCATGACCCGCAGATCAACCAAAGCACCTTCGCCACTATATGCTTCGATCTTCTCGATACGATCCGCCTTGGTGCTGCATTCCGAAATATCGATTCCGCGCAGATGCGCAAGGCTTTCAAGCTGCGCGTTCGTCATCGTCTTCAAATCGCTCATCGTTTTATTCCTGACCGGTCAAAGCGGCAATGTGGCGGTAAGACGTGTTGCCAGCGGCATCGGGGAGGCATTGGATGGTTGTTTCGTATCCGAGCGGCTCACCATCGACGAACACGATGTCCCCAACCTCGACGACTTTTCCACGCGGAGCGACTGTTCGCATAACCTTGTCGTCCGCAAGCAGCGTTTCCACTACGTACACGTACTCCGCACGCTCGTTTCCGTTGCCGGCGATGGCGATAGTCCCCGATTCTGAAACGGTCACATTGTCCTCGCCGTACACTTGCTCGAACACCTCTTGGCGCTGTTCGATGAAGGTCATGACGAGCTTTTCGGAGCGACTCGTCCGAGGCGTTGCCACCACATCGCCGCCCCAAGCCTTAATGTCTTCGCCTTCGGTTTCCACGGTGTTCGTCACACCGTCTTCGGATACGTAGCCGAGGCACTTAAATGCCTGATCGAGCGCTGTTGAGGCATCAGATGGAACGGCTGTCCCAATCGGAGCCGCAAACACCGCTCCCCCTGCTTTCGGTTTACCGACGCTTACGTTTTCAGCGTTGTTCGTTGCAGTTGCCATAGTTTCCTCCTAAAGAAAAAACCCGCTTGCGCGGGCTTGTCGTGTAATGGTTCTACGTTGTTTTCTCGTACTCTTGACAGGGCATTGCGCCGATCGATGCGTTTTAGGGCGGCATGCAATCCTCCTTTATGCTCGAGGCTCTGCGCAGTGCGGCCCCGAGATGCCAGGGCAAGAAAAAAGGCCGCCCGAGGGACGGCCATACTGCGCTATCTACACTATAGCTCAGGTTTCACTGGGTTTTACTGGGTTGCTGAGGCGGCGGTCGCGCAGCTTGAATTCAGCCGGCATATACGGATAGAGTTCGGTCATGGCCGTTCGATGCAGTTCGTACATATAGTCCTCGCTGATAAAGATACGGCGGTATATATCCTTGAACCTCATCCCCTCGAAATACCGAAGGTACAAAACCTCGTATCCTTTCGAACCCGCAATATGGGAAAGCACTGCGCGCGCCTTCTCCCGCTCCTCCACATACCCGATCAATTCGGTATCCATGCTGTCGCATAATTCGTACAGCTTGATGAAACCTTGCTCGAGAGCGTCTCCCGCCATGGTGCGCCGCACCGATTCTCCGCCTTCGATTCCGTTCAGCGCGAGACGGCTTTGCTGTTTTTCGATTTCGCACTCGAGATACTGAATGCGGCGTTCGTTGGCGAGTACACTGCGCAAATACGCCTGCACGGCAGCGTATCGAGGCGACTTTTTCGGCATATGGTTCTGCCCCCTTTGATTTCTTATCGGACTTTCTTGTTTCATTTGTTATGCAGTATAGTTAATTTATTTAACATATCTGGACGAGCATTGTTATTGTTTCTGCTCATGCGTGTCCCATGAATTCTTGTATTTGCATTGCTAGAACCCTTCTAATCGTTGCAGTTCACGTTTTTGGTCGGTCTTTTTTAATTCCTTTTCTGAAGCATGCTCGTCTGCATATGTTAACTAGGCTAACATTGCTATGTCAATATAATTATCATAAAATGATAAAACACCTGACGTAAGGATGTTCAAATGTCTATTGCATCGAACATACGGGAGCTTCGAACCTCGCGCGATTGGACGCAGGAGCAGCTTGCGGAAAAAATCGGCGTTACGCGCTCGACGGTGACCCAATGGGAGACCGGATGGTCTCAACCGAGAATGGGAGCGATCGAAAAACTTGCGGCGGCTTTCGAGATAACCGCTGCCGATATTGTAGCCGAGAAAAGTCAGAGAATCGCACCACGTGGCGCAAGCCCTGTCGAAGGAATGGACGGTGGCTACGTGCCTTTGCGCGGGCGCGTTCATGCCGGGCCTTTCTCGTACCCTGAAAACCTTGAGGCACGCGAGGAGCTTGTGTTGGTACCCCAGTTTCTCATTGACGACGATCCGGATGTCTACGCATGCGAGGTTGAAGGCGATTGCATGAACAAGGTGTATCCCGAAAAAAACTGCGTGATAGTCGTCTCGCCCAACAAGGAGCCCCTAAACGGCTCGATCGCCGTCGTCTCCATCGACGGATGCGATGCCGTCGTGCGGCGTATGTACCGCACCCGCAACACGCTTGTTCTCAGCCCGGAAAGCTATAACGACGAGCACAAGGACATCGTCATAACCGACGATGACGAGCATACGGTCGAACTGTGCGGCAAGGTGGTATGGTACCAAGCGAGCAGCGAACTTGCATGAGCGCCGCTCATCACTAAGCAACGCTCCCTATGCGCAAAGATGGTATACCGGTCGCCGAAGCCGTCGATCACCTGCGTTCGTCGGCTGCCCTTTGCTCGGCTAGCAGCAAATCGACCATCCTGCCGTAGCTTTGAACCCCATCCGACTGCTTGTTGGCTTTGAGGTACATGTCGTTCGCGTTACGTGAAACGTCGGTGAGCACTCCCTCGTGCTCGTTCCAGAACCGTATACGCTGCTCCATATCGCGTTGCACCGCCGCAGACAATCCGGACCGTATGCGCGATGCGGCCTCCGGATCGGCTTTGCCCAAGGCGGACAGAGAGTGGTCGAACGCCAAGAGCAGCCCGCTGTAGCGCATAAGGGCATCCTCTGATTGCATGCACGCCAGATAGGAAATGAAATTCGCCTCGTCCTCCCGCATGAACCCGCACTGATGGGCAAGCTCGTGTGCCATGGTCGAAGGAACGGTGAAGAAGGGCATCTGGGTATTGATATTGGACTCCATCGTGAACGGAAAGAACACCCCACCTATACCCGCATCCGACATCAACTCCGAAAACAAGACCGGCTTAGGCGCAGAGTAGAGAGGTCTTTCAAGCACGGGATAGCGTTCGGCGAGCGCTTGGATCGTCGTTACCGAATGCTGCGCGTAGAAGGCGAACTCCCCTGGTTCGGGTGAGCGCAGATCGACGTCATCCCCTATCTCCTCCCTCGTCTTCCCCATATCGTCGGCAAGGGTCGCACACAGCCGCTCGAGGTCTTCTGTGCTCGATTCCTCTATGGCATATCCCGAATGATACGTGAACGTGTGCCGATAGTAATTCAGCCCGCATAGACCGGTAAAAGAGAAGTAGACGACGCATGCTATCGCAACTGCCCCCATCGCCCCGCGGTATATCGTCATACCACGTCCGCCTTTGTTCGGCATCGGCGCGCCGCCGTCTACGGAACCATCCGCGCCATATGGTTTTGCCGCAATGATCTTTTGAAGGTAATACACGATGTATCCAAGGCAGAACAAGATGAATAGCACCACGAACCACTCGGCAACCGAAAACCCCACGAGCGAGGGAAGAAATCCCACTGCAGACGAAAGCGCCGGGTACACCGATCGGCTGTACATCTGTTCCGTCCAATCGGGATGCCCCTGCGCATAGAGCGTCACGAGGTACGCGGCGATTCCGAGGGGAATGAACGCCATTCGTTTGAGGAGGTATTTCTTCATGCCGTCTTTCGCATTCATACAGGTTCGCGGGCATCCATCAAAGCTATCAACGCAAGAGCCATTCTTTTATTCGCTTTACGCATTCATCGCGTTCGGCAGCGCTCCTGTTTTTAATGAGATAGGGCACGTTAAGAACATCGATCATCTTCGCTGTGGCCTCCGCCGCCTCAAGGCTCAAGATTTCGCCGCCGCCGTACGCTTCCATCATAGCGGTCCGCACCACCCGATCGTCCATCCCCCTGAAATCTTGCGACCTATCGTAGAGCCCTGCATCGCCGAAATCGATGACGCCTACCTGGTTTTCATCGTCTACCAAGACGTTGTTGCAATCGAGATCCCCGTGGCTGAAAACAAGATCGCTTCCTCCCCCCATGCAGCGCACGACGTCATCAGCGAAAAAATCGTCGATGCGACTCAGCTCCGATTCGCTGAAAAAGGTTTCGAGCAAACCCCTGTCGGCCCTATACATCTCTGAGTATTCGACAATTTGCTCCTCGAGGGTTTGAGATCGAGCTTCACCGTAATCCGTTATGCTGTGGAGCTGCTTCAAGAATTGGCCTATCTGCGTACCGATGGCTCTCTTTTCCTGATCAGGTAAGGTACGGATGGCGTCTTTGAGCGGCTTACCCTCTACGCCGTAAAAGCCAAAGTACTCGTTGTCATGCGCCGTCCAAGCCAGAACAGGGGTACCGACGTTGAAACGGTGCTTTTTCAACACTTCGAGCACGGCTACCTCTTGCGCGCATTCGCTCCTGAACTCTGGGGTCCGCGGGAATTTGAAAACGATTTTCCCTTTGTCGACGAGATAGACGCGGCTCGTCCACCCAATTTCGCTCACCTCGATGCGGCTCTCGTCAGAGACTCCGGATAACCGTTTGACGATCTCGATCTCTTTTTCTCTCTGTACGGAATTCTCCATCATCGGACGATCATCGCATTCTGCGCCATCAAGAAGCTCACCTACAGTTCTGCAATCAAGTTACCCGACCTAAAGCGTTGCATCAACACAGTATAGACTAGCGTTCTTTTCTGGAAGCAGAAAACGAGTGTCAAGGAAGAAATGCATGGTACGGGTATTTTCCCGATCAAACACCAACTGAATGCCTACACTGCAGTCTTCGCATGGTCTTTGAGATATGCATTTTTTTAATGCACGCTTTCGTCAAGCAAAACAGTCCCATGGAATAGAATCGGTGCCCAGAAGCATTTAAGGAGTGCCATCTGATGATGGCACTCCTTAAATGGTCGGGACGACAGGATTCGAACCTGCGACATCCTGCTCCCAGCAGCACATAAATAATCACATTTCGAAGAAGCGCTATAACACTTGATGAGAGCCTATATGCATAGCAGTTGCACCGATTCATTCGATTTGCTTGTAAGCAGCCTTTCCTGATCGACTCAGCTCGCACCTGCGTAAATAGCTTTTCTAAGATGACATATGAGCCATTTTGGGTTAAAGAGATGCTTCGCGATTCCGGTTACGAGTTTCGCAATCAGTTTAACGATTATCAAAACATATGCAAAATCCCGGCGCATCTTTTGCATCCTTGGCGGTGTTAATCTTTAGCTGTTCAAAACGCTTGACATGCGTTTTATCAGGATTTATAACGAATACGGTCGATATGTTCCGATTTTCGAGAGAAAGCGGTCACTTGTATCGAATGCTTCTGATCGAAAGGGCTTCGAGATGCTAAGCATCGCCTCTATATTCCTGAACGAAGGCATAATTAAAGGATTAGCCTGCCTATTCATTTTCTGTATAACGAAGATCGTCTACAAGTTTGAATACCCAGATTATAGCCTCAAAGAACTGATCGGCGAGGCGTTTTCGCAATGCGCCATCATGTACCAGGCTTTGACAGCTGGACACCCTAGTTGCATATGGAGAAAAATCTCTTCCGTAGCGTTGATTATCGTCGTCACTCCAGTAGCCTTCATTTTCTGGTTCGTCTGCGAGCCTAATCGCGTGTTCCCGGTTTTCTTGATCCCAATTACGCCTGTCATCGTCGAGCAACTTTACCAACAGAATTTCGCAACTCTGCTTGGCGCTTAAAACAAAAGGCGAGGCGCTATGCTGATAGCGATAGACGCGGCATGATCATGGCAAGAGCGAAGATCCCTTCCAGTTTCCGCTTGATGATAAAATGAGGAAAACACTGCGTTTCTACCTTAATCCGCAGTTCAAGATCGGAGGGGTCATGAGGATTGAGAGCGTGCGCATCAAAGGATTCAGGAACTTCGACGACGAGACGGTCTGCTTCGCTCGACAAACGCTCGTTATCGGTGCCAACGACGTTGGGAAAACCAATCTCATCTACGCTTTGCGGATTCTCTTCGACAAAAGTCTCAGCGCCCGCGATCTGGAGCTGCTCGACAGCGACTACAACGTTTATACAAGAGCGGAGAAGATAGAGATCACCGCCAAGCTGAAGGACGTGCACGAGGATTGCCTTGTGAGCGAGTTTGGTGGTGGTGTCGACGATGACGGTACGCTTCTCGTGAGGTACCGCAATAGCAAAACGGGAGAATACGAGATTTACACCGGATTCAACGAAGAGAACATGCGAGCACTTCCCGGGCGCACCTACCTGAAGTCTTTGAACTTGGAATACGTGAAGAGCAACAGGGATCTTGGAGCCTTCCTTCGTAGAGAGAAAACTAAAATCCTCAGCCGCGCAAAAGAAAACCTGGAAGAGGCTCAGGCTCGAAGCGATGATGAAGATACGATGAAGATACAGGGGCTTCTTAACGGGATAAACGAAACGGTGGGAGAGCTCAACTTCGTCAAAGAATCCCTAACCACGGTCAACAAGGAGCTTTCGGATCTGTCCATACAGAACAGCAATCAAACGGTGTCCTTCGTCGCAGGCAGCAAAGACGCGAGCACGCTCCTCGACAACCTCGTCCTCTCCTACACCGCCGAAAGCCTCCCCATCGCCCTCGGCGGCGACGGACGAAACAACCAGGTGTTCTTAGCGACATGGATCGCGCAGCAGAACATCTCAAGAAGTATAGACAAAGTGACCATGTTCGCCGTAGAAGAGCCCGAAGCCCATCTCCACCCACATCAGCAGAGAAAAATGTCCGACTACCTTCGCAATAAGTTCAAGGAACAAGTATTCGTCACGACGCATTCGCCTCACATCGCCTCTGCGTTCACCCCGAAAGAGATAGCCCGACTCTACGAAAAGAATGGAAGGTGCACGGCTTCGGCCGGGGGATGCAGCGACACCACAAAGGTAGCGTTCGACGATTTCGGCTATAGGATCAACGCGATCTCATCCGAAGCGTATTTCTCGAACGGGATACTCCTTGTGGAAGGGATATCGGAGAAGCTTCTCTACACAGCACTCTCAGAATCGATAGGCATCGACCTCGATCGACTTAATGCCACGGTACTGTCCGTCGACGGCGTCGGATTCAAGCCGTACGCGAAGATATGCAAAGCTTTGGAGATTCCGTACGCCATACGAACCGACAACGATATATTCGTGAAAACTGAGGGCGGCAAAAAGAAGAGTTACTATGCAGGCCTCACTCGCCTCATGGGGATTTACGCCGACTTTAAGCAAGGCGAGTCTCCCTTGCTCGATCTGTATGTCCATGATTACCTCAAGTGTCTGACTTGGGATTCCAGTCTTGATCGGGTGCCAGATGATGTTCGAAATTGTGCAAACACCCTAACATCCGGGCTCGCAGAGATCGGCTTCTTCGTCGCAGGATCAGATCTCGAGGGAGACCTGGCAGACAGTTCTTTGGTGGAGACGCTCGAAGATTATTACAAAACAAGCGATCAAGAGGACTTAGTTAAAGTAATGCAGGCGAAAAAGGCGGAGAACATGTACAAGTTCCTTGCTGAGAACCAAGAATCGATCAAGTCCCTTAAGGGAAGCAGCATCGTGGAACCACTCGAGTTCGTCAGGGACGCGGTCATTGGATCCGTCCCGTGCGCCGTAGAGGTTGCATTCAATGAGTGAGATGGGAGGGGGAGCCTACACGGCTACGCTCGAACAAGCGGAGGCCATCGCATACGACGGGAACCTCGTCATCACGGCTCGTCCTGGCAGCGGGAAGACGTTTGTAATGGTCGAGAAGATTACCGCTGCAACCCGAAACCTGCGTCCGTTCCAAGGAATAATCGCTATATCGTTCACGAACAAGGCCAGCAACGAACTCAAAGAACGGTGCGCTCGGAAGGGTGTCGCAGGCAGCCGCTCATTCTTTGGTACCATAGACAGGTTCTTTATCTCGGAGATCATCGTGAAGTTCGGAGGACATCTCATCCGCATGCCGACCGATTTCGAGATCTGCAAGCTTTGCGACCATCCGGAATACGGCGAACTGTCTTCCGCGAAACGGCCTTTAACCGTCGAGTCGGAAGAACTCCTGTTCAACGCGTTGCGTGACGGTCTAATCTTTCTAGAAGTCGTCGGCGAAACCGCCCTGCGCATCCTTAAGCGTTCGCAGGCGTGCCGACGTTACATCAAAGCTAGGTACACCCAAGTTTTCATCGACGAGTACCAGGACTGCGGCGAATCCCAACACGGTTTTTTCACCGAACTTGTCGCGATTGGTCTAGTCGGAACCGCTGTCGGAGATCTCGACCAGGCCATATACGGTTTCGCTGGTAAAAAGTCGAGATTCCTGAGGGAGCTTGCGACCGGCGACTCATTCCAACACATGTCGATCACGCAGAACTTTCGTTGCCACAAGTCAATCTCCGACTACTCTTTGAAACTACTCGGGATAGGTGTCAGGGGAGTTCCTCCGGAAGACAAAAGGGTCGTTGAAGCCCGAGTGCCCGGCGGCGAGGAACAGATCGCTCGGGCGATCTGCGCAAGACTTCCAGGGATAATGGAGAGGAACGGTGTCGAACATCTAGGGAGAGTAGCGATTCTTGCTCGAACGAACAGAACGCTTGCCAAGGTGGCACAGAGCGTCGATGTTCCGTATCGTATCGCCACCAGCACCGCACTTGAAGATCACGGCAGCAGCCAAGCCAAGATGCTGGACGATATGCTCACAAGCTATTTCGCTGAAAATGGTGCCCTCACGAGTTTCGTGCGACGCTACTTCTCGGAAGAAGAAGACGATCGTCAATACAGGAAGGCTCTTTCGATCACCTGCGACTTATTCGACACGCCTACAGGCATGCTGCGGGGCGAAATCGATAAGATGATCGAACTCGCCAGCATGGCGTGCTATAACGAAAGACCCATTGGCTTGGCCGCCGTGCTCTTCTGCGAGCTGGGCGATCCCGAGCGGTTGGCAAACGACTATTCCCCTTTGGGAGAGGGCGAAGTCAACCTTATGACGCTTCATAAGGCAAAAGGACTGGAGTTCGACATTGTGTTCCACTTAGAGGCCTACGAGAGCATCATGCCGATGTTCAGACCGCAGGGACCTGATCCGGCAGAAACTCAGCAAGCGCTCAATCTCCACTACGTTGGCATCACGCGGGCTATCAAGGAATGCTACCTCGTACTCGGAACAACGAGAACGAATAGCTCCGGTCGCGTGAAGACCGCGCTACCTTCTCCATTTCTGTCGAAGAACGGCCTTGACTTATGTAGGCGCCACGAGGATTGGATCGGATAGTGCAATCGGCAATAAGCGACGTAGCCGAAGATGACCCGACCATCGAACGGCCGTCCCGTTTTCTTGGAGCCCTCCACAAATTAAAGGAGGTCGCACCGGTAGGCCTTTAGCGTCTCGTCGCTCAGCGTCCTAGCCCACCTGCAGTAGTCGAGGTAGTCGTTCGCGCTTTCCTTTCCATCAGTTTATTCGTCGCATCTCACTTTCATCGAACCGTCGTGAAAGCGATTTTGGCATGGAGACGAGGTTGGACGGGTCTCACAGCGCATTCGTTCCAAATGAGCCTGATTTTACTCGCCAAATCGATCACTGAACCGTAAGAAAAAATCGAGGCGGAACTGCTCATCGCAACTCCGCCTCGTAAAACGTCCGAAACGCTTTTTTGTCCACTTCCATTATTGCATATCGGAACAACAAATCAGCCGATTTCTTCACAAGATCGAGCGAAGGTCGATGTTCATTTGATTGGTAGCATGACCCCGAATGCACGCCCGCTTTGATTCGAACCTCAAGGGAAGAAAGCATGCGTCTCCTTGTCGGAGCCGTATGACTTTCGGCTGAGACGAAGTTGCGGATCCGTTATTATCCTCTCAACTTCGTGTACGCGATCACCATGAATCATGTCAAAACCTTGGAGAGGATTTGACAACAAGAGAAGCAAGTGCGATTGAATGGTGTAGAAGAAATGACGGGATTAAAGAACGGGCGCATCGCCCCAATAGGTATCTTGTGGTCGGGGCGGCCGGATTCGAACCGACGACTTTCTGCTCCCAAAGCAGACGCGCTACCAAGCTGCGCCACGCCCCGACTCAAAGCAACAGCGGCTATTATAGCAGAAGCGTCCCGTTCGCCACATGCCAGGTTTAAAAGCTAGCCTTAACCGGTGTCCTTAGCGTATGCAATCCCTTCGTATACTTCGACCTGGTACTCCTCGATCCTCGCCAACTCCCGCCCTCTTGCTTCTTTTGGTCAAGACACGCACTCTGAGGCATTATGTTCGCTATTCAAACTCCCGCGACATGACAAGCCGAGCGTAATCCTGCGTTTGATGGAACACGTGGGCGACCACCACGCGATCGTCTCGGAAGGCGTACAAGACGATGTACTTGTTCACGAAAAAGGGTCTGTAGCCCAACGAGGCAAGCTCCGGCATGCGGGACAGTGCATGTAGGAGCGGGTTGTCGCACACGATATCGAGCTGTCGGTCGAACTCGTCGACGAACCCGCGAGCTGCCTGAGGACTCCTCTTCACTTCGAGCAGGTACTCGACGATGCCCCGGTAGTCGCCTTGAGCGCCCCGAAGGATAACGTACTCATAGGCCATATTCGCCACGGATCCTGCTCGTGAACTCCTTGCCGTCGACGAAATCGCCGGAGGCGTACTCGGCTTCGGCCTGAGAAATCCTCGACAGCAACCGAGCGTGAGCCAATTCGACTTGCATCGACTCGTAGTCTTCGCTGCGCATCACGACGAACGCATCGTAGCCGTTCCTCGTCACCGTGATGGGGGTTGAAGACTCCTCCACCAGTGTCGTGAACGCTGCCGTGTTCTTCATATCCCGGATAGGCACGCACCTTGGTGCGCGATGTGGCTTTTCCTGAAGCTGGGGCATTTCAAACTCCCTTCGTTTCGTGGCCTAATTATACCACGCAAGCTTAAAAGGAAATACCGGCGCATGGGTTCGATCTCGAAACGTTGACGTATCTTTCGAGCGATACGGGAGGAGCGACCTTGGGCAGATCCACGCCTCGCCTACGCCTCCATGGCTAGAGAGGCGGTGACTGTAGAGCGTCTGGTTTGTATATGCGACATGGAAATAGGCTTGACCGATACGTAGCGATTTCGTGAACCGATCGACCGCAGAGACGGCTGGCGGCAAAGAAGGACCCCTCTGCGACGCGTGCCAATTTCAGGTTGATTCTCGCTGCTGATTCTGTGTACACGAAATCTATATAAACGATTGCAAAAAGTTTTATATACTGCGATGCGATCGCAAATACAGCCATTTTGGATGATAAATCTGAGCCAATTCCGAGGCTTTGTGCGCAATAAACTAAGCTCGGCAAGATCTTGAACAGGCGTTATTAGCCCGAATATCGGAGAGCGCCAACCTGCGACGCTTTCCTCCCAAAGCAGGCGCGCTACCAAACTGCGCCACGTCCCGACGCCGAAACAGCCTGACGATTATAGCAGAAGATCAGAGCTTGTCGGTCAGTTTCGCTTTAAGTTCACGCAGTGCGTTGCCGCGGTGCGAGATCGCGTTCTTCTCAGCCTGACTCACCTGAGCGAGCGTGCGGGCTCCGTCGAACTGGTCGGGATAGAACAGCGGGTCGTATCCGAATCCCTCACTGCCCTGCGGCGCATAGCCGATCTTCCCCTCGATCGTACCGTAGGCAACAGTTTCTGTTCCATCGTCATCAACGAACACGAGCGTGCTCACGAACCGACCGGTGCGTTTTTCGTCGGGAACGCCCTCAAGCGCGGCAAGGAGCTTCTCGTTGTTCTCATCATCGCTCGCATGCGCGCCCGCATACCGTGCCGAATGCACGCCGGGAGCTCCGTCGAGCGCATCGACCTCGATACCCGAATCGTCAGCAAGCGCAGCGCATCCCGCTGCTTCATAGGCGGCGCGAGCCTTAATACGCGCATTGCCTTCGAACGTATCGGCGTCCTCATCCGGATCGGACACCACCCCGAGATCGGAAAGCGTATAGAATTCCCATCCCCCGAAATCGAGTGCCGTTTTGATCTCTTCAACCTTGTGGGCGTTGTTGCTCGCTATAACGACCTTTTTCATGCTGACCCTCTCATCTCAAAACCGCACCGAGCGGGCCGATCCGAGCGGTATCCGCAGCACTCGGCTTCCGAACCGCTCGAACTCCCCCACGTCGTCGCCTGTTGTATAAAATTCGTAGTGCGCCTCATGATCGTCCTCGGCGCGTTTTCCTCGCCGCGTGAGGATTTCGGCAACGTCCTTCGCCACCTCTTTCGCCGACGAGATTAGCAGCACGTCGCGGCCCACCACTCCGCCGATAAGCGCCTTCAAGAGGGGGAAGTGGGTGCAGCCGAGCACGAGCGTATCGATATCGCAGCGTCTGAGCGGCTCGAGATACTCCTGCGCTATTTCCTGGAACGCCGGACGGATGTACACGTTCGAAGCAAGCGACGTGAAATCCTCGATCGGACCGTCCGCCATGCGAATGCCCTGTTCGGCTATTTCGACAAACCGCGGCGTGGGCACCGAAAACACCGTGATGCCCGCGTCGAGGTTGCGAATAGCATCCGCATACGCTCCCGATTCGATGGTTCCTTTGGTGGCGATGACGCCGACATGGCGGTTCTTGGTCGCATGCACCGCCGCGCGTGCACCCGGCTCGACAACGCCGATAACCGGCACCTCGAAGGTCTGCTGCGCATGGGACAAGCCCGCAGCCGTTGCCGTGTTGCAGGCGATGACGATGATCTTCACGCCGCGTTCGACAAGCCATGCACCGATTTCCTGCACGAAACCGTCGACCTCGTCAAGCGAGCGGGGACCGTAGGGGCAGCGGGCCGTGTCGCCCAGATACACGATGCTTTCGTTCGGCAGCGCCTTGATGATCTCGCGCGTGACGGTGAGGCCCCCGTAACCAGAATCGAAGACGCCGATGGGAGCGTTGTCGTATTCGCCGCCCGGTCGACAGTACCCGTTCCCGAACGTCGTGAACGCGGGAATGTAGGCGGTGCGCGAAGACGAAGAAAGCTTCTGTTGATCGAAATTGCTCATGGTTGCCCAGTATAGCGCAGGATATGAGATTGGCACAAAACCGTCGCATCGGCCATAGTATCTGCTAATCTAGGAGAAACGCATACGTGCCTGGATGTTCGGTCCGAAAGCGTTGCAGCAAAGCAGAGGGAGATCCCGCCTCGCTGCCGGGGCGACCGAGCACTGCGGCATCCGCATCGAGAAAGACGAGGAATGCATATGAAAGTACTGCTCATAAACGGAAGCCCCAACGAGGAGCGCAGCACCTACACGGCGCTTGCCGAAGCCGCGCACGCGCTCGAAGCCGAGGGCGTCGAGACGGAAATCGCCTGGATCGGACGGGAGCCCGTACGCGGCTGCATCGCATGCGGCGGCTGCAGCAAGCTCGGCATCAATCGCTGTATCTTCGACGACGACGTGGTCAACCGGCTGCTCGAAAAAGCGGAGCGCGCCGACGGGTACCTTGTCGGGACGCCCGTATACTACGCAGGGGCGAACGGAGCGCTTCTCGCCATTCTCGACCGCATGTTCTTTGCGGGAAGCCAGGTCATGCAGTTCAAACCCGCTGCGGGAATCGCTTCCGCCCGCCGCGCGGGAACTACGCCCGCGATTGATCAGATCAACAAGTACTTTCAATTCAACAAGATGCCGGTTGTATCGAGCACGTACTGGCCCATGGTGCATGGTCAAAGCGCCGAGCAGGTTCGGCAAGACGAAGAGGGCTTGCAGACCATGCGCATGCTCGGCAAGAACCTCGCATGGATGCTGCGCCTGATCGACCGGGACATGGCAGAGGGCGGCAGCCACCCCGCCATGGAGCGCAAAATCGCAACCAACTTCATCCGCCCGACCGCATAGCGCCCAGCGCCATGGCGAAGCAGCACGCCGAAAAAACGAATGCGATGCGCGTACTCGATGCAGCACGTATCGAGTACGGCTCGCGCACGTTCGAATGCGCCGAAGCCCTGAGCGGCACCGAGGTAGCCGACCTGCTCGGCCTTGAGCGCGACCGCGTGTTCAAGACGCTGGTAACCATCGGGCACTCGAACGAGCACTACGTGTTCATGATTCCCGTTGCCGAGGAGCTCGACCTCAAGAAGGCGGCTTTGGCAGTCGGTGAGAAATCGATTGCGATGATCAAGGCGAAGGAGCTTCTTCCCCTCACCGGGTACGTCCACGGCGGGTGCTCGCCCATCGGCATGAAAAAGCCGTTTGCGACCGTCGTGGACGAAACAGCCATCCTGTTCGAGACGATCATGTTCTCGGGCGGCCGCATCGGGGCCCAGATCGAACTCTCGCTCGATGACCTCGCACGCGTTGTCGAACTCACGACAGCCGATCTGACCGTCCGGCGGTAACAACCTTTGGGCTCGGTCCGAACGCTCCTACCAGTGTACGACGACCACATCGCCGATGCCGAGGATGCCGTAGAGCGACTGCGCCTTGTCGCTCGGCAGGTTCACGCACCCGTGGCTGCCGTATCCGTCGCGGTACATCGTGCCGCCGAAGCCGGGTTGCCACCACGCATCATGCAAACCGATGACGTTGCCCACAAACGGCATCCAGTACTGGACGACCGTCTTCTTCGGCTCGGGCTTGCCCTCGTAGGTATTGAGCGTCGTCGGGCTCGCTTTCGTGGTTATGTAGTATACGCCGGTAGGCGTTGCCTTCTGCGCGTTGGGCACACCGGTGATGGTAGGGCTCTCCCAGATGACGGCTCCGCTCTCGTCGAAGAAGCGCACGTACTGTTCGGACAGATCGACATCGACGTATCTACCCCAATCGCGCTGCCCCGCGCCGGTGAACATCGCCGCGCTCTGGATGACAGGCGCGTCGACGGCTCCCGTCTGTCCGTTTGCAATGCTTTCCTTGAGAAGTGCCACGAGAGCGGCCTGATCGACCGACCACCCGTACGTACCGCCCGCAACCGATACCTGCTTACCGTCCTCGCGCGTGTACGCGCGCTCCGAGCCGACCGTATTGCACCCTGCAACGAACTCTTCGATCCACGCGTTCATAAGTCCTTCATCGAGCGCAGGAACATGATTTTCATCAAATCCGATCCACGACGAAATAAGCTCAGGCCCGACGTGCGCCGCCTCAGACGATCCCATCATGAGCGTAAAGTCTGCAGTAAGCAGTCCGTTTGCAGCATCGCATGCAACGGCCAAGCCTGGATCGTCTGCAAGCACAGGGGGTTTGAGCAGCTCTTCGGCGGAAATGGTCGCCTCGGGCGCAAGCACCTCGAGCGCCGCGCCCACCGTGTCGGCAACGGCGCCGACGTCGAGCGCCGTGCCGAGCTCTTCGGGGGCAACCCGGTACGCCCCCCTCCCTGTATCGAACACGACCTTCGCGTCTTGCGGTTCGGTCGCGCTTTCGTTGAAGGCCTCGACTTGATCGCGAACTGTAGCTTCGAGAACGGCAGCATCGTAGCTTGCAGCAAGCGCATCCGACGCATCATGCTGTTTTCGAAGTTCGAGCGGCCATATCCACACGTTTCGTTGCTCGAGCGCTTTCGAGAGTATCGCCTCTTGGTCGAGGGTGAGGCCCGCATCGTTTGCGGCAATCGTAAACTTCAAGCCCTGTCCTGCGACCTCAAGGCGATACTCTTCGAGCCCAGCCTGCAGAACCTCGCGTGCTTCCGCAGAGGTTTTGAGTGAAACATCGAAGGACCCCATCGCGGTGTTGGGGAAAAAGCGATCCATGAAAAAGAAGCACCCGGCTGCGTACGCAACAACCACAAGTCCGACAACCGCTCCGAGCGCGATGCCGAAACCTCGCAGAACCGGATGTTTGCGTTTCGGTTTTGACGAATCGGCTTCAGGGGCCGCGATCGCACCTGCTTCCGGTTCAGGATGCGCGAAAGCAGGCGGCTCGAACTCGGATGCAGCTGTTGCTTGCGAAGCGAGGGCGGGTGCGAGTGCAGGCTTTTCTCCCGGCTCCAGAGACGCATCGTCTACCTGAGCACGGGATGGGGCTCCAGCGGCATGCCTCCCCTTCGCCGCTTTGAGCTTCGCCTTCTTGTTCTTATCCATAAGACCTTACTTGTCCGTTATATCAAATACCATCGATATTGTAGCAGTCCTGCCACCATATACGGAAGCACAACGCCGCGCTGCAATGAAACGTTTACCGATAACACGGTGAAAGGATAGCCGTTGTTGCACTTCCATATAAGTTCAGCGATCAATGGTGAGCGTAAGCGCATTCACCGCTACGATAACGGTCGAAAGGCTCATCAGCACGGCTCCGACAGCCGGGCTGAGCACGATGCCGATCGGCGCGAGCACGCCTGCGGCAAGCGGTATGGCGACGATGTTGTACCCCGCCCCCCACCAGAGGTTCTGGGTGGTTTTGCGCGCTGTGCTCTTCGCCAGATCGTACAGGCGCAGCACATCGACCGGATCGCTGCGCACGAGCACGGCATCGGCCGAATCGACGGCCACGTCGGTTCCCGCCCCGATAGCCACGCCGACATCGGCCCGGGCAAGGCTCGGGGCGTCGTTGATACCGTCACCGACCATGACCACGACATTGCCGTTTCGTTGGTACTCGCGAACGATGCGCTCCTTGTCTTCGGGGCGCAGGGATGCGCGGTATGTTTCGATACCGAGATCGGCGGCGACGGCCGAGGCGACGCTTTCGTTGTCCCCCGTGAGCATCACAGGCACAAGTCCGCGTTCTTTCATGCCGCGCACCGCCTCGCGAGCAGAACCCTTGATCTCATCGCCTTGGGCGATTGCCCCGGAAACTTTACCGTCGATCACGAGGTAGCTTACGGTATAGCTGCCTTTGGCTGCATCATTGAGCAGGGCGGGATCGTATGCGATCGACTGCTCGTCGAGGTAGCGTGCATTCACGAGCAAGGTTTCGGTCCCGTCGGCAAGCGTCCCCCCGACACCCGCCCCGGGGATGGCATGGCCGTTAGCGATGGGTGCGGCTTCAATCCCCTTCGTCGAGGCCAGCGCCGTAATGCTTTCGGCGAGCGGATGCGACGAACCCGCTTCGAGACCCGCCATGATGGCAAGCGCCTCGTCGGAGGTTCGGCCAGGATCAGCCGAGACGACATCGATGACCTTGAATGCGCCTTCGGTGAGCGTACCGGTCTTATCCATCATGACGACCGCCGCATTTCGCATGGCCTCAAGCGCCTGCCGATGACGAAGCAACAGCCCGTTTTTCGCGCCGATCGACGTCGATCGCGCTTTCACGAGCGGAATGGCGAGGCCGAGCGCATGGGGGCACGCGATAACGAACACGGTAACCATGAAGGTAATTGCCGTCCCGAAGTTTCGGGTGGCGATGTACCACGCGACAAGCGAGGCGAGACCCGCCGCCACCGCAGCGTAGAACAGCAGCCTCGCCACTTTGTCTGCCAGTGATTCCGCTTTCGTCTTCTCACCTTGAGCCGTACTCACAAGCTGCATGACCTGCGCGAGATACCCGCTCTCGCCTGTCCCAGTCACCTGGACGAGGATAGTGCCGTTGCCGTTCTGGGAACCGCCGACCACCTTCGAGTCCGCCTTCTTTGCGATAGCGCGGGCCTCGCCGGTTACAAGCGATTCGTTCACCGTCGTCTCGCCTTGCTCGATCACGCCGTCGGCAGGTATCTTCTCCCCGGGTTTCACCATGACCGTCTGACCCGTCTCGAGTTGATCGATATCAACTTCTTCGAAGCTTCCGTCCGCTTGCCTCACCGAAGCTTTCGCAGGCAGCAACTCGGCCATCTTTTGAAGCGCATCGCCTGCGCTCGCCGTGGCGCGCATTTCGATCCAGTGTCCGAGCAGCATGATGACGATCAGCGTCGCGAGCTCCCAAAAGAAGTCCATGACGTGATCGGGGCTTCTGAGGATCTCGTTTGCAACGAATGCGTACATGCTGTAAGCGTACGCTGTCGTGATGCCGAGCGCGATGAGCGTCATCATGGCGGGGCGGCGCGCTTTCAGCTCCTGCACGGCACCGGTTAGAAAGGGCTTGCCGCCAAAGCCGTACAGAACCGTCGAAAGCGCGGCGACGATCCACGGGGAACCGGGAAACGATAGCTGAAACGGGAGCTCGATGCCCATCATCGGGGAGAGCAGCAAAACGGGAACGGCGAGCACGAGGCACACGAAAAAGCGACGCTTCAAATCGCCCGCATGCATCATCATCGTCGCACCGCTTTGCTTGAGGAAATCGCTGTGATCAAGCGTTTCATACCGCTTCCTTTCACCTGCTCGCACCTGCTCGCATGCCGTGCGGCCTCGACCTGGATGTTCGGTTAGCATAGCATCGGCGAATCGGGCAAACGGAACCGTTGAGCACTCGTTAGGGGCCTGTAGGTCTTTCGGAACGATCCCCTCGGATATCGAAGGTGAGGATGAAATTCGGCCAACGATCTTCGGCGTGCGACTCGAGAAAGCGGTACAGCGCTCGCACGATCAAGAACGCCCCCGTTGCACCGAGCGCACCCGCTGCGATACCGCCGATGACGTCGGTGGGATAATGAACCATGAGGTAGATGCGCGACAGGCCCATGAGTACAACGGGAACGAAGCACAGCCAACGCGCTTTGCCGCGCAGACTCAAGAACAGCGCCGTCATGGCCGCCATCGTCGCCGTTGTGTGGCCCGAGGGAAACGATGCGCTCGTTTCCAGGGGCGCGCCGACCGAAAGCCACCAGGCATGCACAATGCCCGCTTCGTCGGAAAAGGGACGCGGACGCACGATGACATGCTTGAGCAGCACGTTTGTGATGATCGCGCCGCACAGCACCGCTACGAACATGCACATGCCCGCTTTGCGCGTGCTCCTAAACAGCATCAGCACGAACGATACGACAAGAAGACCGATGCCGTTTTCGGCGCAGAAGCTCACCAGGTGGAAAAACGGCGTCAAGAACCAGCCTGCGGCTTCGGACGCACCGTGGAGCATGCCGAAAACCGCAAGGTCGAATCCCGCGAACGTCGTATTGAGCCATGCGGCCATCGCCGTCAGTTCCATGGGTTTGCGCCTTTCGTTCGAAGCTGACCATACTACCCGAACGAAAGGCCGTTGTACCGATTTCGACAGAGAGTCCGCAAGCACGGCTCCATCCGAAGCACGCGGAAGACCGCTCGCTGCGTGCAAGCGAATGGCAACCGCCCATACGAAACGGGGTTCGGCACTGCCCGCCGAACCCCGCACTCGCATCGCATGCGCAGGCGTATCGGTTACTTCAGCGCGTTTCCATGCGGTCCGTACTCAGCCCACGGGTCGGCTTCGTCGAGCCGCGCGAGCGCACGCTGTATCGTGATGTCGTTCGGCGCCACCGTATCGAGTTCATCCCAGGAAAGCGGCAGAGACACCGGAGCGCCATCGCGGGCGCGCAGCGAATACGGTGCTACGCTCGTGGCCCCGCGGCCGTTGCGCATCCAATCGATGAATATCCTCCCCTTGCGTTTCGCCAAGCGCACGTTGCTCGTGTAGCGGTCGGGCCAGCGCTCTTCCATAGCCTCGGCGATGCGGCGCGCGAAATCGTGGAAAGCATCCCAGGTGGACTCGGGTTCGAACGGTACAACCACATGGTAGCCCTTGCCGCCGCTCGTTTTGAGGTAGGTTGCAAGCGACAGCTCGTCGAGGAGCCCTTTGAGGTCGCGCACGCCCTCGCGGACGCGATCGAGGGCCATGCCCTTGTCGGGATCGAGGTCGAACACCATCGTATCGGGCTTCTCGAGCGTTTCGATGCGGCTTCCCCATACGTGGAACTCAAGCGTGTTCATCTGCACTTCGGAGATGATGCCCGTATCGTTCTCGATATAGAAGTACTCCTCATCCGATCCGTCGCTCGCCGGCACGGTGACGGCAACCACGCCTGTACCACCCGTATCGGGATGCTTCTTGTAGAAGCACGCGCTTGCGATGCCGCTCGGACAGCGCACGATGCTCAGGATGCGATCGCCCACATACGAAAGCATGCGCGGCGCGACCTGTTCGTAATAGCGGGCGACTTCCTCTTTCGTGATGCCGGGGTGCTCGAACAGAACCTTGTCTGGACTTGAAATCGATACGCCCCCGATGACGATCCCGTCGGAATGCTTCTTCACAGGCTTCTGCGCTTCCTCTCGCCGCACATCGTGGGCATTCTTGTCGCTGCGCAGACCTTTGAAACTCGGATGTCTGAGCAGACCCTCGTCGGTCCATTCCGCAAACTGCACCTCGGCCATGAGGGCGGGTTTCAGCCAGGTGAACGACTCCCCGCCCCGGGGCTTGGGCGCATCCTCGAACGGAGATGTCTTTCTGCGCTTTCCTTTGAAGGCCGCTTCGAGATCGTCCACGATGGCATCGCTCAATCCCGATCCTGCGCGACCGACGTACACGAGTTTTTCGCCGCGGTATACGCCGAGCAAAAGCGAGCTGATCGATCGGGCGCCTTTGCCGGACTGCGTGTATCCGCCGATGACGAACTCCTGGCGATGCTCGCATTTCAGCTTGATCCAATTGCCAGTGCGGCCCCCACGATAGCGCGAGTCGGCCCTTTTCCCGACAACGCCCTCGAGTTTAAGGCTGCACGCGGCCGCAAAGCTCTCCTCGCCGCGCGCCGCCACGTGCTTGCTGTAGCGGAGGTTGTCAGGCGCATCGTTCATCAGCCGCTCAAGAAGTTCCTTGCGCTCGGTCAAAGGGCGATCGCGCAGATCCTCCCCATCGAGTGCAAGCAGGTCGAACACCATGTAGGCAGGCTCGGTCTTTCCGGGATTGCGCAGATGGTTTTGCAGCGCTTGGAAGTCGGTCTTTCCATCATCGTCGGCGATCACCACCTCGCCGTCGAGCACCATCGCGCGCTCTTGAGCCCAACGCGCAATCGATGCGGCGATCGATTCGAATTTCTCCGTGTAATCGTTGTCGTTTCGCGTCATAAGGCGGGTTTCGCCCGCCTCGAAAAACGCGATGATGCGGTATCCATCGTATTTGACCTCGTAGACCCATTCGCCGTCGGTCGGGGCCTCGTCGACAAGTTTCGCAAGTTCGGCATCGACGCGCTCGAAGGGATTGCGCATATGTTTCGCTTCGGCGTCTTCGTTGATTTCGGCCATCGTGCGACCCGTACTCGCACTGGTCGTGTACGAGGCAATGCCCGCATCGGACTGCACGTACCCGTCCTTCTCTTTGATGAGAAGCCAGTTGTGCTTCGTCTCGCCCTTCTTGGGTTTCATCCGCACAAGCACCCACGCGCCCTTGAGCCGTTTCCCGTGCAGAACGAACTTGAGGTCGCCAATCTCGAGTCCCTCGTTGATGTCGACGAGCGGCTCCCATGTTCCCTCGTCCCACAGCATCACCGTGCCGCCCCCGTACTCGCCTTTCGGGATGGTGCCTTCGAAGGTTCGGTAGTCGTAAGGATGATCCTCCACCTGTACGGCAAGCCGCTTGTCGTGTGGGTTGTATGAGGGCCCTTTCGGAACCGCCCAGCTCATGAGCACACCGTTGTACTCGAGGCGGAAGTCGTAGTGATCGCGGCTTGCCAGATGATGTTGAACCGCAAACGCGAGTTCCTTGCGCGGCTTGGCGGCCACGCCTTTCGGCTCGGAGGTTTTCGCAAAGTCGCGCTTCTTGTTGTATTCGCTGAGTTGATCGGCCATGGGGCACCTCGGAAATATCGCTTGGCATCGATTGTTGCCTATCACAATACCCTTCGGTCGCCTCGACGCAGAAGAACTGGTTACGAGTTGTTTTCCGACGGTGGGCACTCGGTAATCAGAAGAGGAAACCCTGGTTAACCTCAAAAGCACTACAAAAAAAGAAAAGCCGCCCGATCTGCTCCTTCGCAGATCGGGCGGCTTGCGTGTTTGGTGGAGGCGCGGAGGATCGAACTCCGGTCCATACTACGTAATCCGTGAGGCTCTACAAGCTTATTCGGCGGTCAGCATTCGGTTGCGCGCGGTCCACCGACGAACGTTGCGCTTCCTAGCCGGTTCGATCTTTGCTCGATCCATACCGGCTACGTGCTCGAGCGCATTCCCCTGAAATGATGCCGGACCAAGGGGCGGGGAAATCCCAAGGCCGACAGCCAGGTGCGATTACGCAGCCATGGCGAGCGCCGGAGCGCTCTGAGTGTTCTTTTTGCCAATTAAATTGACGGTACCCCTGTTTAACGTGGCGAGGAGACCACGACCTGCTCCTCAGTTCAAACGTACCATGTCGAAACCAGTCGCCCCCGAAAGTGTGCCGGCTTGCAGCGCTGCCGCAAACCGAACGGGTCGATGGCCCCACCTTGTCAACGTGCTTCCCGCTTGCAGCTCGCAAACTCGCCAAGCGGACGTTCTATTGTAGCGCTCGCATCCAAAATCCGCAAGCGCCGCGTCACAAAGCGATTTCCACAAAGCGATGCCGCATCTGCATCTGCTTTCTGCAGCGCGAAGCCTAGCGCAAGCAGCCGGGGCGCAGATATTCGCACACGAGTGCGAAGCGCAGTACGGACGTTACTTCTTCAGAACGCTCTTGAAATCGAACGCCGTTTTGATGTCGTCGAACGCGCCCTTGAGCTCGGCCGCCACCGCAACGCCGTCCTTGTAGATAGCGTTGATGTCGGTGGTCGCCTGAGCCACGCCTTCTTTGGTGATGCCAAGGTCGAACTCGTCATCGTCTTCGTCATCGTTACCGGTAACGGCTTCGTCGTCTTCTACGTAGAAGTACTCGACCTCGTTGCCTTCTTGATCAAGCATTGTGAAGCCGATCTCGTTATCGTCCTCGTCGACTAGGTAACTCACGATATCGTCTTCGTCGATCTCAAGTTCGACCTCGATGAACTCGTCGTCGGCCTCTTCTTCCTCTTCCTTGAGGTCCTCGAGATCAACGATTTCGAACCCGATATTCGGCGCAGGCGCACCGTCGATATCCGCCTCGTCGTTTTCGAAATCCTTGTACACTTCTTCAAGGGTTTCTTCGTCTGCATCGGCGCCTAAAGCCGTATCTTCGAACTCGTCTTCTATCTCGAGATCAGATTCGTCTTCGGCAGCGATGCCCTCGGTTTCCACACCGTCTTCCAGCGTTTCGAGCTCGTCGTCTAGGTTCATTGTGTGCTCCTATCCGCATCGCAGATGCGACGCTCGCCTTTATCTGCTTCGTTCCTTGAGCGCTCGCTCGATATCGCGGCGCGTGTCGCGCTCGGCCATGCTCGCGCGCTTGTCGTAGAGCTTCTTGCCCCGCGCTACCGCAATCTCGACTTTCACGAGGGCGTTTTTAGCAAAGTACATTTTGAGCGGGATAACCGCCATGCCCTTTTCCTTCACCGCTTCACCGAGCTGCCTGATCTCTTTTTTATGGAGCAGGAGCTTGCGTCGGCGGTCGGGGTCGACGTTGTTGATGTTGCCGTGCGAAAACGGCGCGATATGCAGGTTGTTCAGCCATGCTTCGCCGTTGCGAATCATGATGAACGCATCGGTGAGCTGGCAGTTGTTGTCGCGCAGCGAGCGGACTTCGGTGCCCTTGAGCTCGATGCCCGCTTCGAAACGCTCGAGCACTTCGTACTCGTGGAACGCCCGCTTGTTCTTAGCTATGAGTGTCTCTTCGCGTTTCATTCGGTGCTTTCCGCTCCCTGTTCTTCGTTCGCGGCACCGTCAGCTTCGCCGTCGGACGAACCATCCGCCTCGAAACACGACATACCCGGCACAAACGAAACGTTCTCGTCAAGGTCAAGCATGAAGCGCACGAGAAGCTTGACCGTTGCTTCGAGGTCGGAAAGCGCGACGACCTCGGTCGGCGTGTGCATATAGCGCAGGGCAACCGATACGAGTCCCGTCGCCTTGCCGCCGCGCGCTATCTGGATCCCGCGCGCATCGGTGCCCGTTACGCCGGGCTCCGCCTCGATCTGATACGGGATGCCCTCGGCCTCGGCAGCGGCAACCAGCCGCTCGAACACGATCGGGTTGATGTTGGGGCCGCGCGCGATCACCGGGCCCTGCCCGCAGGCGATATCGCCGTGCTTCGTCTTATCGATGCCGGGGTAATCGGTTGCATGGGTCACATCGAACGCCAGCCCGACATCGGGATGGACGCCGTAGGCGGAGGTTTCTCCCCCGCGCACGCCGATCTCCTCCTGCACGGTGATGGCACTCGTGAAATCGCCTGGAGCACCACCTGCCTTCGCGAGCTCCTCGAGCACGCGCACCGCAACCCACACGCCCGCCTTATCGTCGAACGCGCGCGATACAGCCATACCTTTGCCGAAACGCTCGAAACCGACGCCGAATGTGATGGAATCCCCCACGCGCACACGCTTCTTGACTGCCTTCGCCGGCATGCCGAGATCGATCACGAGCTTGTCGAGGGGCGTGACGCTCTTGCGATCGTCGGGCGGGATGAGGTGGATCGGCTTGCGCCCGACCACGCCGCGCAGCGCTCCCTCAAAGGTATGCACGTCAACGCGCATGCCCGGAAGGATTGCAGCATCGACGCCGCCGATGGCGGAAACGCTCAAATACCCTTCGTCGCTTACGTAGGTGACCATAAGGCCTATCTCGTCCATGTGCGCCGCGAGCATCACCGAAGGACCGGCGCCCGTTCCTTTGAGCGTGGCGTGCACCGACCCGAGCACGTTCGTCTCGATTTCGTCGGCACTGTCGGAAAGGCGCTCGCGTACGATGGCCGCTACGGCCTCTTCCGAACCGGTCGGCGAAGGCGTCTCGAGCATGCGCTTGAGGAATTTCACATCCTTCTTCTTCATGAAGTGCTCCTTTATGCGTTCGAACCCACCACGCTACAACGCGGCTGCGCCGCAAGCGCAGGGAACGTCAACGGGCGGGTCATCTGGTTTCGGTTCATTATACCGTTTCGCAAGAGGCGGAGCTGCGGCGTTTCGGATGTGATGATCCGACGTTGCCCGACGGTCGCTTCGGTACCCCGATCGATTGAAGCGAAAGCGGTACGACACATCGGCATCGCGCGGCATCCAGCATAGAGGCATCGGTCCGGCTACTCCTTCACGACAATCCCGAGTTTGCGCGCCACCGATGCGGCCTGATACGGATCCATGATGCACCCGTGGAACTCGTGCATGGTATCGGAAACGAGAAAGCCCGTAATGTCGTTGTCCGACAGATCGACATCGCGCAAACTCGTTCGGAACAGATCGACGTTCGTGAACCTCGACCGGGTTATCTCGAAGCGCTTGAGCTCGGCTTCGGAAATCGAAGCCTGCGAGAAGTCGCACGAATCGAAGCTGCACGTATCGAAACCGCCCCGCGAGAAAGTCGCGTACTGGAGGGTGGAATCGCATGCGGCCACATGTTTGAATACGGCATCCGAAAAATCGGCGCCGACGAACCGACACGAAGAAAACGAGCATCTCAGGAAATACGAGGACGAGAAATCGGAATTCGAGAAATCGCACTGCTCGAAGGCAACGTTCTCGAACGTGGTGTTCGAGAAATCCGAAGCGAGAAACGAGCACCGGAGCACTCGCGACGAAGAAAGCTCAAGCCGTGCAAGGTCGGCCCCTTCCGCAACCTGTCCCTCGACGAGCAGGGAGTACGCAGGTCGCTCCGCATCGCGCTCATCGACGGTTGCCTCGATCAGATCGAGTGTTTGATTCAGGGTTTCGGGAATGCGGGGTGCATCGGGCACGTGCGGCCTCCTTTAGAGCGTCTGTGTATCTTCCGATGATATGGTAGCAAAAGCCCGTGCGCACCATGCAGGAAACGGCGAACAACCGAGAGGACACAGAAAGCTCGCGGTATACGACAGCGGCGAAAACCCGTCGGGTTCCTTGCGAAGCAACAGAAAGCCCGCACGGACGATCGGTCCGTGCGGGCTTTGCGATAGCGGTAGGCTGCCTGCGCGTTGCTCAAATCCCAAACGCAGGCAAACGCTTACACCATGAGCTTGGAGACCGCCTGCGCGTAGGCAACCGGATCGTCGATCGGCATACCTTCAACGAGGAGCGCCTGGTTGTAGAGGATATCGGTGTAGAGCTTCACCTTATCCGCGTCGCCCGCCTCCTGAGCGTGTTTGAGCACGGTGAAGATGGGATGCTCGGCGTTCACCTCGAGCACGCGCTCCGACCTCACGTCGTCGTTGCCGGGAGCGCCCGCCAACACGCGTTCCATCTCAAGCGAAATCGGACCCTCGGCGGTAAGCGCCACCGGCGAATCGGTCAGGCGCGTGGATACCGCCACCTTCGTCACCTTGTCACCGAGCGATTCCTTCATGGCCTCGAACAGACCCTCGTTCTCCTTGGCAACGGCCTCAGCCGCCTCCTTCTCCTCCTCGGTCTCAAGCCCGAGGTTGCCGCCTGCGACGTTCTTGAGCGGCAGAGCGGTAAGCGAATCGGGATCGTCGGCATCGGCCACCGCATAATCGGCCATGGCGGACATGCAGAACTCGTCGACGTCCTCGGTGCACAGAAGCACGTCGTAGCCTTTTTTGAGCACCGTGGACACAATGGGCATCTTCGCCAAGCGCTCGATCGAATCGCCCGCCGCGTAGAAGAACGATTCCTGGCCCTCGGGCATAGCGGCGGCGTACTCGGCAAGCGTGATCATCTTTTCCTGCTTGGCCGAATAGAACAGCAGAAGGTCGGCAAGCTCGTCTTTCTTCATGCCGTAGCTCGAATAGATACCGTACTTGATACCGCGCCCGAAGTTCGTGAAGAACTCCTCGTAGCCTTCGCGGTCGGTGTCGCGCATGTCAGCCAGATCGGATTTGATCTTCTTCTCGATGCGTTTTGCAATGGCTTTGAGCTGGCTGTTGTGCTGCAGCGTCTCGCGCGAGATGTTGAGCGTCAAGTCCTGGCTGTCCACCACGCCGCGCACGAAGTTGAAGTAGTCGGGTACGAGCTCCTCGCACTTTTCCATGATGAGCACGTTGGAGCTGTAGAGGGCGAGTCCCTTCTTGTACTCTTTGCTGTACAGGTCGAACGGTACGCGCCCGGGAACGAACAGGAGCGCATCGTAGGAGAACGAACCCTCCGCATGCACCGTGATCGTACGCACAGGATCGGCGAAATCGTGGAAATCCGATTTATAGAACTCGTTGTACTCCTCTTGCGTTACTTCGGATTTAGGACGTTTCCAGATGGGTATCATCGAATTGATGGTGTCGAGCTCGCGGTACTGCTCGTATTCGGGCTTGTAATCCTCATCCGCATCGTCGGGCTTGGGAAGCTCGCGGGTCTTCTCCACTTCCATCTGCACGGGGTAGCGTACGTAGTTGCTGTAGCGTTTGATGAGGCTTTTGAGCTTGTACTCCGAAAGGAAGGTGTCGTAGTCGTCTTCGTCGGTGTCCTCTTTGAGCGTGAGGATGACATCGGTGCCGTGGCTTGCCCGCTCGGCTTGCGTGATGGTGTAGCCCTCGATGCCGTCGCTTTCCCACGAGTACGCTTCGTCTGAGCCGTATGCTCGCGAAACGACCGTGACGTTCGATGCCACCATGAAGCCCGAGTAAAAACCAACGCCGAACTGCCCTATGATATCGATGTCCTCGCCCTGCGTATCGGCGTTCTCGGCCTTGAACTCGAGGCTGTCTGAATGCGCGATCGTACCGAGGTTCTTGTCGAGTTCGTCTTTCGACATGCCGATGCCGTTGTCAGACACGGTGATCGTGCGGGCCGCCTTGTCAAACGAAACGCGGATAGCAAGATCGTCCTTCGAGATCGTGACATCGGAATCGGTCAGACTCCTGAAGTAGAGTTTGTCAACCGCGTCCGACGCGTTGGAGATGAGCTCGCGAAGGAAAATCTCCTTGTTCGTGTAGATCGAATTGATCATCAGGTCGAGCAGTTTCTTGCTCTCGGTTTTGAACTTGCGCATGCCAACTACCTTCCTCACGGATACTGTTCACAACTATGAGCGGCGTTTTTAGCAGTCTAGCTGTTAGAGTGCCAATAGGAAATTGTAGTATCGCAAAAGAGAATGTCAAGAGCGCAGAACGCTTCGCCACGCAATCGGCGGCCTTGCCGAACCAACGCTTTCCGAACCGCGCAGCAACCTTTCGCACGTGCGGCCTTCGAGAAGCTTTACGGCACGCTGCACGGCAAACACGCCGCGTCGGCTACAATACGAGCCGACGAACTTCACCGCACCCGACCCAAAAGAGAGCGCGCTCTTGGACAAAAGCGCTCGAACGGCAAAAAGGAAGATCACCATGCCGCACAGCGAACATAAGCAGGGCATCCGCCCTACGATCATCATCGATGCCGACGCATGCCCGGTAACGGCCGAAGCGCTCGCGGTCGCCCGCAAGCGGGGCCTGCCTGTGCTGATTGCCGGCAACTCGACGCAGAATCTCGCCCGCCACATCCGCCGAGGCGACCCGCGCAAGGACACCGGCGGCTTCTGGGCAGATACGCTCGCCGTCGGCGTCGGTGCGGATTCGGCCGATTTCGCCATCGTGGAACGGCTGCAACCGGGAGACATCGTGGTCACGCAGGACATCGGGCTTGCCGCCATGGTGCTGGGACGCAGCGCACATGCCATCGGCGTGCGCGGACGCGTGTACACGCGCGCGACCATCGATATGGATATGGAAATTCGCCACCAGGAAAAGAAGATCCGCCGACAAGGCGGACGCACGAAAGGACCCGCCGCGTTCACCGACGAAGACCGCGAACGGTTTGCCGCCAATCTCGATCGTCTGGTGGAAGAATCGGTGAGATGCCGGGGTCCGCGCGGGTAATCCCCCCTATGCGTACGCGCCGTCTATCCGAAACCGGGCGCCGAAAACAGAGGCGCCCGGGTAACCTGCAACCCCGCGAAAGTGCACCAACAAGCCCCGCAGCAAAGCCCAACCTACAGACATGCGTGCGTCGTTTGGCAAGCCCGAACCCCACCGCCCGACTAACGTACCAAAGTTTTGTCGAAACCAAGCCTCAAAATGGTTGCGAACCGCCGCTTTGCGCTACGAAAACGCCGCTGGAAGCCCTGTCGGCGGCATATTGTTAGATGCGGGGAACCACGACCAAGCGTTTTGTCAAGCCTTATCGCAGCCGAAAGCGGCGGAAACCCGACTGGTCTTCGCAAAGCTACAGTTCGCCGCCATCTGAAGGCCTTTTTCTCGCAGAAACGCATTATCAATAAAACACAGGTACCTTGCCGAAGCGATCTGGCAAGGTACCTTCAAAGTTTAACGGCAGCATCCTCGCAAACGCCGCCTCGACCCCTTCGAAGCATCCCTCGCTTAGCCCAAGGTCAAGGACACAAAAGGCAACCTGAACCGCAAAGACCAATGCATCGCAAAAGAACTACAATGCCCCCGATTCCATATCACTGATGCCGAACCGCTCTTCGAGCACGTGTTCGAACGGAAAACGCGTGCCTTTGTCGAGAAGCGAAAGCTTCTCTGCACGGGAAAGCCGTTTGAAACGGTATTCTGCGCTCATGGCCGCATGCTTCGTTTCGAACTCGGCCGAAGCGATAAGCTTCACCGGCCTGTGCGAGCGGGTGTATTTCGCACCTCTCCCCTCGCTGTGGGCGGCAACGCGCTGCTCGATATCGACCGTATAGCCCGTGTACAGCGTACCGTCTGAGCACTCAAGCACGTAGAGGTAGTGCTTGGCGAAGTCTGCGGGTTTGGCGGGCTTAGCGGGCTTAGCGGGCTTGGCGGGTTTGGCGGGTTTGGCGGGTTTCGCGGATTTCGCGGGTTTCACGGGCTTGGCAGGCCCATCGGGTTCGTCACGCCGAGCCCCACCCGACAAGTCTTCCTCTGCGGCGTTACTCGTCACTTTTTTCACGGGCGCGGCTTGGGAAGGTCAGGGGCCATAAGGCGGCCGTAATACGATCCTCGCGTATAGAGGGCAGCCGCAGGATTATGGGCGAGCACACGGTCCTTCACGATCAGGTAGGTTACGGGGGCCTCGGAATGCTTGATGAACAGCGTGTCGTGGCCGACGCAAAGGCCGACGATCACATTGAGGTCGGTATTCGCCTCGTTCAATATCTTCGCCTGAACGATGGGGTTGCACGTGGGCTCGAAGCATCCGGGATGCACCTTCACCCCGTCGGAAATACCCGCCTCGACCTTGTCGATCTTGCCTACCTTGCAGGCGACGGCGCATACCTCTTCGAACCCTTTCGCCCGCAGGATCTTCGCGAACGCCTGCGACTCGTCAAGCAAACCCGTGCAGGTGGCGATGCCGATCCTGCGGGCCCCGATGCGCCGCGCGAACACCATGACCTCCTCAACGCGCGTAAGCCTGCCGTAGTACCTTCCTTCGATCTCGGCCGCCGCCTGAAAGATGCGCGAGGTCTCGGGATCGTCTCGGTAAAGCGAAAGGGCTTCGTCGAACACGTCACCTGATGTGCGCTCGGTCATGCAGAAATCGGGAAACGCGTGACCCGCCCCGTCGTCGTCGCAGGCCACAACCGCGCAGTTCGCGCAGCTGCGCACGTCGCCTTCAGCGAACCGTCCCGTCACCTTTTCTTCGCGCTCATCCATGAAACGATACCTCTTTCCCTCGCCTTCTCTATGCATAGGCTTTCAATTCGTCTGCCGCACCCGCTCGACCATCTCGTCGAAGGGCAGCGCCGGGGCGTACAGGTACCCCTGGAAATACGAGCAACCCAGCTCTTCGAGACGGGCGCGCTGTTCTTCGGTTTCGACGTACTCGGCGAGTACGGTAAAGCCCAGCTGTTCGGAAAGCCGGGTGATCGACGCTACGATTTCGGCATAGCGCTCGTTTTCCATGACGCCTTTCGCAATCGTACCGTCGAGCTTCACTACCGTAAACACGCTCGTTTCGAGGTACTGAAACGAGGTGCGGCCCATCGAGAAATCATCGATGGCAAGCGGTATTCCCGCATCATCGAGGCGCTTGAGCAACGCCGACGCTCCCGCATCCCACACAAGCGCCTCGCGCTCGGTAGCCTCAACCACGATGCGCCCTTCGTCAAGCGCGCGAAAGCGTACAGCCGCGATGATGAAATCGACGCACGCCTCGTTTTGCAGCATGCGCGCCGAGGCGTTCACGCTGACCGAAAAGCCCGCGTGCAGCATACCGCGCCTCGCCATATCCTCGAGAACGGCTGCGTCGTCCAAAGCTCGTTCGAACACCGCCCGTTCGAGCTCGTCGAGCACGCCCGCCTCCTGCGCAAGCTCGATCATGAGCGGCGGGTACACCATGCCATAGGTCGGATGCTCGAAGCGCAGCAGTGCTTCAGCGCCCACCGCGCAACCGGACGTGTCGAATTGCGGCTGGTAGTACAGCGAAAACGAACGGTCCGTAACGGCTTTGCGAACATCTTCGGCAAGCGAGCGGGCAACGCCCCCGAGCGCTCCCGATGCGGATATCAGCTCGACCTCGCGCTGCCCGCGCTCGGCCTCCTGGAACCGCTCAAGCAGGCTGCGGTACTCCGTGCGGTCGCGCTCGTCGGCAACCCGCTCATAGCGGCGCAAAAACGGAAGGTACACAAGCGCCCCCACCGCAAGATTGACAACCTGCAGCACGGCACCGGTAACGGAGCCGGTTGCGATGTAGCCGCCCACAATAGGCGGCGTCGTCCACGATACGTCGACGACGACAGGCGGCACGAGCCCTGTTGCCATGGCCGCATACGAAATGGCCATGTTCACAAGCGGCACGGCGATGAACGGCACGAACAGCGCCGGGTTCCATACGACGGGCAGACCGAACATCATGATTTCCGAAATGTTGAACACCATGGGAACGGTAGCGAACGCCGAAAGGCGGCGTACGTTTCTGCGCTTTCCGAACAGAAGAATGGCGATGAGCAGCGAAAGCAGCGCCCCGGCCCCGCCGATCGAGGCGAACACGTCGAAGAACGTCTTGGTGACGATCTGGACCGCTTCGCCCCCGGCTGCAATCGACGCGGCATTCGCAGCGGTCCCCGGCACGAAGACGCTCTGCGCCACCCCGTCGAGCATGTTGCCGCCATGGATGCCGAAGAACCACATGACGTTGTTCATGAGCAGGTACAGGAGCCCGCTCGCAGCATCGGCGTTCGCCAAGGGGAACAGCGCGCTTACGCCGTGGAAGAACAGCTCCTCGACGCTTCCCGCGCCGCCGAGCGCGACCGCCGTCGCCTCGACGACGGCGAACAAGGCGATGGTGCAGGCAATGGGAATAAGCCCCGAGACCGCTTGGTTGAACACGCCGTCGATGCTGTCGCCGTAGAGCCGCTTGTTCGCGCGCATGCGCATGAGCCTGCAGTACAGCATCGACGAGACGAGCCCGCACACGATCGCGATGAAGAGAGAGCGGGTGCTGAGCACCGCGTTGTCGAACGCCTCGGTGCCGAACCCGACGAACATGAGGTACGCCGCCAGTGCGGCGAACGGCGCCCCCTGCACGAAAAAGCTTCCGTACCGTTCGGCATAGGCCTGCGCGTAGCGCAACGCGATAGCGACCGAAACGTAGAGCGAGAAAATGCCCATGGTGGCGGCATACGAGATGTCGAGCACGCTTTCGAACCACGGCAGGGATGCAAGGAGATCGCGGTACGGGTCGATCGGGAGGTTGAGGAAGATGAGGCTGAACGAGCCGATGAGCAAAACGGGTATCGTGAGGATGAGACCCTGGCGTATGGCCTGAAACGCCATCACATCCTCAAGCCGCGCAAACCACGCGTTGATTGTCTCGAACACCGCCTACTCGCCTTCCGCTGCAACGACCGACCGCACACCGCGCCCATTGTACCCCGAACTGCGCAAATTCGGTCACGCCGTTACCGTAAAGCTGCCGAAGCACCTCAGAGCGAGCGGAAGCGCGCATACCGCGCTTCGACCAATTGGGAAGCCGGGAGCCCCTCGAGTTCATCGAGCGCGCGCACGAGATAGCCCCGCACGACAGCGATGGCGACATCGGGATTCTCGTGAGCGGGACCCTGCCCCTCGGATAGCACCGCATCCACCACGCCGAGCTCGTGCGCTTCGCGGGCGCTCATCTTCATCACTGCAGCCGCCTCGGGCGCGCGGGTGCGATCCTTCCAGAGGATCGACGCGAACCCCTCGGGGGAAAGCACGGAGTACACGGCGTGCTCCTGCATAGCAACCCGGTCCGCAAGCGCGAGCGCAAGCGCCCCACCGCTGCCGCCTTCGCCTACGAGCACGCTCACGATGGGCACGCGCAGCCCCGCCATGGCAAGCAGGTTGTCGGCAATCGCGTTGCCCGCCCCCCGCTGTTCGGCCTCAGTCCCGCAGAGCGCCCCCTGCGTGTCGACGATGCAGACGACCGAACGGCCGAACTTCTCCGCCTGACGCATGAGCCGAAGCGATTTGCGGTAGCCTTCGGGCTGAGGGCATCCGAAATTGCGGGCGAGACGCTCCTTGAGATCGGCACCTTTTTCTTGAACGATCACCGTTACGGGATGGCCGCCGATCCAACCGATGCCGCCCACGACAGCTCCGTCATCGGCAAACGAACGGTCGCCATGCAGCTCGATGAACCCGTCGACGAACCCGCGCACGTACGCCATCGCCGTCGGGCGTTTGGTGTTGCGCGCAAGCTGCACGCTTTCCCATGCACGGTTGTCCGAGCTGGCAGGCGGCGTGTTTGCGCAGGAGGCCCGTGCGCTGCGGTCCTTCGTGCGCGCTCGCTTTTCCGCAGCAGGTCCGAATTCGTCTGCCTCGTCGAAAAGCATGCCGTCTTCCGCATAGAATCCCCCGCTCAAAAGCGTGGCAAGCCGCCTTTCGGACGCGCGCTGCGCTTTGGATCTACCGAACGGGCTGCGCTTAGCCTGCTTTGGCTTCGCGGGTATGAAGCGCTGCGAGGCTGCGGTGAATGCGCGTCTCAGCTGCGGAAGCTTGCCGTACGTCACCGTGTTGTACGTTCCGCCCTCGCTGCTCAGGTTCTCGCACACCGCCGCATAGCTCACCACCGCCCCGTCCTCAAGCGCGCAGCGACGAGACGACGCCTCGTGGATGGCAACGATATGGGCGAGCTTCTCGCGCAGCTCGGCGCGCGGTACGACCGCATCGATGAGCCCGTGCTCAAGGGCGAACTCGGCACTTTGGAACCCGTCGGGCAGCTCCTGCTTGATCGTATCGCGGATGACGCGCTGCCCCGCGAACCCGACAAGGGCCCCCGGTTCGGCCAACACGATATCGCCCTGCATGGCGAACGAGGCGGTCACACCGCCTGTCGTGGGGTCGGTGAGCACTGAAACGTAGAGAAGCCCCGCTTCACCGTGAGCCGAAAGCGCGCAGGACACCTTCGCCATCTGCATGAGCGATACGATCCCCTCCTGCATGCGCGCGCCGCCCGAAGCGGTGAAAATCACAAGCGGCAGGCTCTCCCGCGTTGCCCGCTCGACGGTACGTGCGATTTTCTCACCGACAACCGAGCCCATCGAACCCATGAAGAAGCGCGCATCCATGATGGCGATCGCCATGCGCATACCGGCGATCGCACCCGATCCGCACCTCACGGCGTCGTCGAGCCCGGTCTGCTCGCACGCGGAGGCGAGCTTGTCGCGGTATCCGGGAAAATCGAGCGGGTCGGTTTGGGGAAGACCGCGCTCCCATTCCTCGAAGCTTCCCGCATCGAAGAGGTCGCAGATGCGCTCCGACGATGACATGCGGTACAGGCCCCCGCACGAAGGGCACTCGTAGTGCCCGGCGACAAGCGTCGCCACGTCGAACATAAGACCGCAATGGGGGCACTTCTTCCAGGCCGTTTCGCGGACGAGCGGAGTGCCTTCGCACACAAGCCACCCCCGCACGGGCACCGAAGGCGTGATCGCTCGAAACACCTTGATGCCCCGTGCGGCAGCAAGGCCGCAGAAATGCTGGTCGGTCCCGAGCGCCGCATCGAGGGCAAGCACCGCGCGCGCACCGCATGCGTCGCATGCGGACAGGAGCGCATGGCTGTTGCAGAAAAGCGCTTCGGAAAACGTCTCGCCGATCTTCTCGGCACCGGTCGCAGCGCGCACGTACGCCGCCTGCTCGTCTTCCCCGGCATAGACCGCATAGGCCTCAAGTCCCGCATCGAGGCACGCGCGGATCGTGCGTTTCGCGTTCTCGCCGTATCCGGCGACGACGACGCGCAAAGCCCGAGCATCCTTCTCAGCGCTTGCGCGGTCGCGCTCGAGCTCTTGTGCGATGGAGGCGAGGCTGTAAGCTATCTCGACGGTGCCGAGCGCGCCGACGTTCGTGCCGTTTGCGGCAAGCAGCTCCTCGGTCGAGACGCCCTGCACCCATTCGGGTCTTATCCCCTGATGGGGAATTGTTATGTAGTCCTGACGCTTCCGCCTACCCACGACTCGCTCCCTTGCCTTACATCCCGCTCGGCGCTTTGTCGAGCACGTACTTCTGCGTCGCGCTCGCGCACACGGCGCCATCCACGCTCGCCTCGACCTCGGCTACGCACATGCGCGACGACGATTTCACGATGCGGGCCGCAAGGCGCACCGTCTCGCCCGGTTGCACCTGACGGCGAAACTTCGCATGGTCGATGCCCGTCAGAAACCCGATGGCTCCCGCATCGCTTCTCCCTACGAGCACGCAAAACGATGCCGCCTGCGCAAGCGCTTCCATGATGATCACGCCCGGCAGTACCGGATGCTCGGGGAAATGCCCTTTGAACACGGGGAGGTTCTCGTCGACGTCGAGTTCGGCTTCGATCGATACGCCGGGATCGCAGGCGAGCACGCGCGTAAGCCAGACGAACGGATCGCGATGCGGCAACACGGCTTCGATGACCGATGCGCCGCAAGGATAGTGTATCGACTCCATGATGTATGCCTCCTGCTTAGCCGCAATACGGCGCGATGGCCAACGACGCGTTATGCCCCCCGAACCCGAGCGAGTTCGAAAGGGCGACCTTTTGGGAATAATCGCGCAAAGGCTCTCTCAACACTCGAACCGGACACGCGGGATCGGGTTCGGAAAATCCCGTCGTCGCCGGCACGACGCCTTCGACGACCGAACGTGCGCACACGATGGCCTCGACGGCACCCGCCCCGCCGAGCATGTGCCCGGTCGATCCCTTGATCGAAACGACCGGAACCTCGCAACCTTTACCGCAGAGGCCGATGAGCGCCTGCGCCTCCGCCTTATCGTTCGCCGGTGTGGACGTTCCGTGCGCGTTGAGGTGCCCGATATCCTCAGGACCGAATCCGCCCTCTTCGAGCGCAAGGCGCATGGCGCGCACGAGCCCTTCGCCGTCCGGTTCGGGGGCGGTCATGTGATACGCATCGCCCGTCGAGCCAAATCCGACGATTTCGGCGATGATGTGCGCACCGCGCGCACGGGCATGATCGAGGGATTCAAGCACGACAGCGCCCGCCCCCTCCCCGGCCACAAACCCGCTGCGGCGCTTGTCGAACGGCACGGAAGCCGCATGGGGATCGGCGGGTTTCGTCAGCGCCCCGAGGTTCGAGAACCCTGCGAGAGATACAGGCGTGACGCTTTCTTCGGTGCCGCCCGCAAGAGCCGCATCAAGATAGCCGTGCTTGATGCTGCGGTATGCGGCCCCGATGCAGTGGGTCCCGGTCGCGCAGGCGGTCACGATATTGGTGCACTCCCCCTTGAGTCCGAAGCGGATCGAGAGGTTGCCCGCCGCCATGTTGGAGATGACGGTAGGGATGAACAGCGGGATCACGCGCTTGGGGCCTTTGGTGTTCAAGGTAACGCTTCCCTGCTCGAACGCTTCGAGTCCCCCGATGCCCGAGCCGAACACGCAACCGATGCGGGTCGCATCCTCGTTCTCGATGGCAATGCCCGCCTGCGCCCACGCCTCGTCCGAAGCGATGAAGGCGTACTGCACGAAGCGCGCCAGACGATGCGCCTCTTTCTTGGTGAGACCGAGCGCAAGCGGATCGTAGGCGGGTATCTCGCCTGCGATCTTCACATCGAAGGAGTCGCTCGGAAACCGCGTCAGGGGCCCGATGCAGCACCGCGCCTCCATGACGGCTTGCCAGAGCGCCTCGACCCCGACACCGGCAGGCGAGATTGCGCCCGTTCCGGTTATAACCACGCGATTGCACCCGTCCGGGGTGCGCACGTTCGATCGATCCTGCACGCTCATAGTGCCATCCCCCCGTCTATGCCGACGACCTGCCCGGTGATGTAGCCCGCCTGATCGCTCGCTAGAAACCCGACGAGCGAAGCCACTTCCTCGGGCGTGCCGTAGCGCTTCGCCGCGATGCGATCGCGTATGGCGGCCTGCTGTGATTCGGAAAGCGCGCCGGTCATATCGGTTTCGATGAACCCGGGAGCAACGACGTTCACCGTGATATTGCGGCCCGCAAGCTCTTTCGCAAGCGATTTCGCAAGGCCGACAAGCCCCGCCTTCGATGCCGCGTAGTTCGCCTGGCCGGCATTGCCCGCAAGCCCGACAACGCTGCCCATGCAGATCATACGGCCGAAGCGCTGCTTCATCATGTACGAGCTCGCGGCCTTGCAGCAGTTGAACGCTCCTTTGAGGTTCGTTGCTATCACCGCGTCGAAATCGTCTTCGCCCATGCGCATGACAAGCGCGTCGCGCGTGATGCCCGCGTTGTTCACGAGCACATCCACACGGCCGAGGGCTTCGCGAGCCCCATCGATGAGGGATTTCGCCTCGCACGCGTCGGCGACGTTTGCAGCGAGTGCGATAGCGCGCACGCCGTAGGCATCGCGAAGGAAGGCGGCGGTCTCTTCGGCAGCGGAAACGCTTGCCTGCGACGCGCAGTTTACGCAGACGTCCATACCTGCGCGTGCAAGCTCGCAGGCGATGGCACGGCCGATGCCGCGACTCGATCCGGTTACCACGGCGACGCGCTCGGATGCACCGTCGGCAGCGGCGTCGTGTTTCAGTAGTGTCATCGTTGTTCCTTTTCGTTCTCGGTGTTAGCGCAATAGCGCTCGCATGCTGCTTCGAAACCTGCACGATCCTCGACGCGCGTGCGAACGAGGGTCTTATCGATTCGCTTGACGAGCCCGACGAGCACGCCGCCGAATCCGGTTTCGACGAAATCGGACGCGCCCGCTCGCGCAAGCGATCGTACGCTCTCCTCGAAGCGCACCGGGTGTGTGAGATGGCGCGCGAGGTGATCGGCCGCATCTTTCGCCGCAAGCGGGCGCGCATCGACGTTGCATACGAGCGGGATACGCGCCTCGGCGAACGTCACGGACGAAAGGTATGCGACAAGCTCGTCGGACGCCTCCGCGAGAAGCGGGCTGTGGAACCCGCCTTCCGTTGCGAGCAGCGCCGAGCGCTTGTTGCGGGAAGCCCATGCCTCCTGCGCACGCGCGATCGCACCCGGCGTTCCCGAAACGACGATCTGCCCCGGGCAGTTGTAGTTGGCGGCCACGAGCACGTCGCCTTTTGCGCTGGCTTCGCATACGTCGCGGACCGATTCTTCGTCAGCCCCGATGAGTGCGCACATCACACCCGGATGCTCGGCGGCGGCACGTTCCATGAGCTTCGCCCGATGCGCCGCAAGCGCAAACGTCTCTTCGAGGCCGAGCATGCCCGATACCGCAAGCGCCCCGATCTGCCCGAGCGAGAAGCCGAGCACGGCACCCGGCATCACCCCACGGGCAACGAGCGCGCAAGCGATACCTGTCGAGAGCGCGCAGATGACCGCCTGCGCGCAGAGCGTACGGCCGAGTTCCTCGGCGCTCCCTTCGGCCGCGAGCGCACGGACGTCGAATCCGAACGCCTCCGAAGCGCATGAGAACGCTTCGGCCACTTCGGGCACCTCGAGCAGATCGGCACCCATGCCGGGTGCCTGCGAGCCCTGGCCCGAAAGCATGAAAACGGGTCCGTTTCCGTTCAAAACAAGCTCCATCAAGCGCCCCGCTGCATCGGCGTACGATCCGCATTCGCCTGCGCAAGCTCTTCGAGCGAGCGCATGCCAAGCGCTTCGGCCTGCCCGATCATCTCGGAGATCGCCTCGCGGGCAGTTTTGCGCTCGTACACGATACCCGCCGACTGGCCGGCCATCATCGAACCCCGCACCACATCGCCCTCGACCGCCCGCCGAAGCGAGCCGGCGTAGAGCGCTTCGAGCTCCCTCGGATCACACGAGGGATCGGCCTCAAGCGTCCTGACGTTGCGCGAGAACGCGTTTTTGAGACCGCGGACGGGATGCCCACCCGCTCGTCCCGTCACGATCGTATCGGAATCCTTCGCCGCGATGACGCGATCTTTGTACGCATCCGCAACCGTGCATTCATCGACCGTCAGAAACCTCGTTCCCACCTGCACTCCTTCGGCGCCGAGCGCGAACGCCGCAGCCATCGTGCGCCCGTCGGCAATGCCTCCTGCGGCGATAACGGGAATCGACACCGCATCGCACACGGCCGGCACAAGCGCCATCGTGGTGAGCTCGCCGATATGGCCGCCCGCCTCGCAGCCCTCGGCAACCACCGCATCGGCACCGAGGCGTTCCATCCGTGCAGCAAGCGCGCTCGACGCCACGACGGGAACGACTTTCGACCCCGCTTCCTTCCACATATCGATGTAGGCCGACGGGCTGCCCGCGCCGGTGGTGATGACATCGACTTTGAGGTTCGCCAAAAGCTTCGCCACCTCAGGCGCTTCGGGGTTCATGAGCATGACGTTCACGCCGATGGGCCTATCGGTCATCGAGCGCGCGATGCGCACCTGCTCTTCGATCCAGGCAAGCGGCGCGGCTCCCGCAGCGATGATGCCGAGACCTCCGGCTTCGCTGACCGCCCCGGCAAGACTCGCGTTGGCGACCCACGCCATTGCGCCCTGGATAACGGGATGCTCGATCCCCAAAAGCTCGGTTACCCGCGTTTTCATGCGCGCCGCCTATTTGAGGGAGTCGATGTGCGCGACAAGCTCGCCGATCGTCGCGATGTTGTCGGGCTCGCCGAACTCGATATCGCATTTCTCCTCGATATCGCAGATGAGCTCGACCATATCGAGCGAATCGATGCCGAGCGAGTCGAGGGTTGCCTCTTCGCTCACCTGGTCGCCTTCGATATCGAGGTTTTCAGAGAGTACTTCTTTCACGGTGTCAAGCGTTGCCATGATCGTCCTTTCCCGCACGCATGCGAAGCTTTTTCGCTTCCGCGCACTTTAGTCTTACTTTCTAATAGTTTGATAGTCTAAGCTTTTTTCGCCGATAATGCTGCTTCTCATACCTTTTACACACGAGTCCATGATTTCTGCAAACGGTGTATCGGAGTCGGGCGCTACACGGGCCGAATCGCGCCATCCGCGAACCAAGCCCGTCCGCACCTTCGCGTCAGACCCCCTCGTCGCTCCCAGGACCGAACCCGCCCATCGCCTGATGCACGCGGAGCTGCGCCCATCGGTCGCCCAGGCGAAATGCGCCGTTACGCCTGCTCGTCGAAGAACGTCTTCACTTTGGCGAGCGCATGCACGAATACGCGCTCTTCCTCTTCGGTGAGTGCCGCGAGCGCCTCGTCGATCATCTTTTTGTGGAAGAGTCCGTGGGCGCGGTACACCTGCTTTCCACGCTTGGTAAGCGAGACGAGCACTTTGCGCCGGTCGTCTTCGCTGCGCGTGCGCGAGATGAACCCTTTGTCGACGAGTTTGTTCACCGCCGTCGTGAGCGTGGCAAGCGTCACGCCGAGCCGCGCGGCAACCACGTTCATGGGATTCACCTCATGCAGCCCCACCGCAACGATCGTATGGATCTCGGTGATGGTCAATCCCTCGGTGAGCTTGTTCTGCAGAGATTTCTCCTCGGTGCGCAGCACCGAGTTGAACGTGCCGGACAGCAGTTCGTCGAGCTCGTCGCGGCGCTTCAGGGCAGCAGCGTCGAGTTGCTGCCGCGCGCGCTCAGGTTGCTGGTTGTGCTCGTCCATGGCTCCCATCCGTTCGGTTGTTCCCATTCTACCCGTTTAAGGGCGAAACGGCCATGCCGATTACGCCGATGCCCGCGTGGGTTGCCACCGTCGCACCGCACGCGTCGATTCCCGCAACCTCGAATTCGATTCCCGCTTCCCGAAGCGCTTCGATGAGCTTCTCGACCTCTGAGCCGTTGCGCGCATGCATGAAGCGGAGCTTGAGCGGACCGTACGCTTCGGCGTGAAGCTGGGCAGCTTCGACGAGGCGCTTGATGACGCCTTTTGCGCCCTTCACCTTGTCGAGGTTCACCAACCTGCCGTCTTCGTCGAGCGCGAACACGAGCTTGATGTTGAGCATGGCGGCTCCCTGCGCCTGCTCCGGTGAGATCCTGCCGCCCTTCACAAGGTTATCGGTCGAATCGGGCGCAAGGTACAGATGCGTTTTCGCAGCGGCCCTTCGGAGCACCTCTGCGATCTCTTCGAACGTCGCGCCCTCATCGCGCAGGACGCACGCTTTTTCGACGAGCAGCCCCAAACTCGATGAAGCGTTCTTCGAATCGATGGCGACGACGGGGATGTCGACCGCTTCGGCGGCCATCTCGGCCGAGGCGAGCGTGCCCGAAAGCACGGGAGCGAGATGCAGCGAAACGATAGCATCGAAGCCCTCTTCGGCGAGCCGTTCGTACACCGCCGCGAAAGCGCCTGGCGAGGGCTGGGAGGTCAGGGGGATCTCGTCCGATGCGATCATGCGATCGTAGAAATCTTCCGATACAAGCTCCACCTGATCGAGAAGCGACGCCTCCCCGACTTGGATTGTGAGGGGAACCATGACGACGTTACGACGCTCGTACTCTTCAAGCGACCAATCGCACGTCGAATCGGTAACGATGGCGATGCTCATAGGCAAACCTTCTTTCTCATCCTGACCGGACGCTGCCCGGACAGGCACGGCAGATGCGCCGCACGGTTTCAAGACCGACCCATCGTAGCGCAATTAGTTTGATTATCAAACTAATTTCTATCGAGAAGGAAGCAGTAAACCAAATCTTCAAATTTCGCGTCGTGTCGCCGAGGGCCCTGCGCCCTCGGCACTGGCCGAGCGCGACCGGTGCGCCGCGGCCGCACGGTTGCGGCTCTCGCACACTGGACACGCGGGATCGCCGTCGGGTGTTAGCGAGGTCGCGTCGGCATCAGTTCGACGGCGAAAACCCCGCCAGATGCACGTTTTCCGCCCATGTGTTGCGGAATCGGGCTCCTTGGGCCGCCCCAGAGACCCGCCGACAACGCCTTCCGTCGGCGCGCGATTGGCTGCAGCACCGTGATCAGGGGATTCATTCGAGCCGACAGAAGCGGCCCCGACCCCTGTGCCCCCGGGCGCAACACAAAGAAGGAAACTGTGCAGAACAGGCCGTCTCCGCTGCTGAACCAGGATCGGCATACGCCCGTAAAGGGCACGCGGGCGGCGAGGGACGCGGGCGGGTGTCGGCGGCGGTTCGGCGGCAGAAGGCCGCCCGAAGCCCAAAAATCGCCGTCGTGAAGGATTTGAGGGGCTTCAAGGCACCGACGGGATACGTAAGCGGAAAACTGCTGCATGCACCGAGGAACCGACGGGTCGGTGACCAGGGGTTATCGCTACCGTGGAATCTGCTTGCATCGATAATACATTACAGAACACTTCACAGCGGCAATTATTGGGCTTTTGGGCGCCGCACCGCTCGATATTGACGCGACCTTTCATGGCACTTGACGGCCATCTGGCGCATCAGTGCTCCGAGCGGGCGGATCGCCGTCGGGCACCATGCGGGCCCGCGCTGATATCGGCCTGACGGCGGACGCCCGGCATGCACCCGTGCGCGGCCTACCCTTTAGCTGCGAGCGATTCTTGGGCTTTGGCTTTCGTCTCGTCGGTTGCAAGCACGATGGACGGCTCGCTTCCGGGATCCTCCTGCACGGCGCTCGCAACGTCGCAAGGCGCAGTGCCGTCGGTAAGCCGCGCATCGCTGTAGAACCACACGGTGTGCACATCGAAGCCGTCATGCGCCACGACGTCGGCAAACACCGCTTTCAACTCGTCTTCGGGCGTATCGGCAGGCACTGCCACGCGATAACTTGCGCCTTTCAGCTCACCTTGGGAATACTGCTGCACTTCTTCGGCGACGACGTACTCGACGCTCGATTGCTTCTCGGCCTGTTCGTCCGTCTCCTGCGAATCGTCGGGTCCAGCACCGCATGCGCCGAGCACGCAGCAAAGCGCGCACGCACACAGAACAAGCGCGATGATCTTCTTCGGAGCATTCATGTGCAAACCCGCCTTCCGATCGGCTGTTATCCCCGTTCAGTATAGACTATCTCACCACTGCGGACAGAGCGAAGCTCAAAGCTTTCGCAGCAGCGTGTAGCCCTCCGCCTCTTCGGCATAGAGCGAGGCGAGGCCGCGGCTCTCTTTTGCGGAAGAGGCAAGCGCCCAAGCCCGATCGACGTCCTCGGCTTCGAAGCGAAGCGACATGCCGCAACTCGCGGTGATGGAGCGGGGCGTCGGCATCACGACGGGTTGCACAGAGGCAAGGGCCCGGTTCGCGGCCATGGCCGCGTGGGTCGACTCGAATGCAAGCAGGTAGCGCGGCATGGCGATCACAGCGCGATGACTTTAGCCGCCTCTTGCATGCGGCCGAGGATGTCGTACATGTTGGAAACCTCGCCGACGGCGAGGACGTCCTTGACGCCGTAAAAGTCGAGGCACGTTCCGCATACGAGCACTTCGGTACCCTTGTCGCGCAGCGTCCGTACACTCTCGATAACCTGCTGTTCCCCGCCGGCAACGAGCTTCACGCCGGAATTCATGAACAGAAGCGAGACCGGCGCCTCTTCGGATTCGGAAAGCGTGTACAAAGCCATCTTCATGAGGTTGTAACCCAATTCCCCATCGCCTTCGCCCACATGGTCCTTGCCGATGAAGACGCTAAAGCCGCAGCCTCTCTCAGACGAGCAGGCTGCATGCGGAGATGCGGCGATAGCGGCAGGCAAAGCGGAAACGGCGCCATCCCCCTCGGCGAAGGACACGAGCCATCCTCCCCCGATCTCGTCTACCGATACGGACAGGCCGGTCTTGCCGCCCAGTCTTGTAAGGTTGTTTACGGCCGTCTGGTTGTCCACCTGCACGGAAAGCTCGCGGCACCCCGCGTCGATCTCCTTCTTGGCCAAAACGAGCGGTTTGGGGCACTGCATGCCGAATGCATCGATGATCTTCATGGTTGTCCAATTCCTTTCCGGGGCGCCCCCGCAATCTGTATATGTATAAGCCGTATGGCTCGAAGTCCTCATCGCACGGCGCGCACGACGGCCTCGAGGGCGGAAATCCCCTCGTCGATCTCCTCTGCTGTCGTAAAGTGCGAAAAGCTGAAGCGTACGGCGCCGTTTTGCTCCGTTGCCAGCGCACGGTGCATGAGCGGGGCGCAGTGCGCGCCAGCCCGCACGCAGATGGAATGCTCGCGGTACAGCTCATCGGCCACCATCGCCGAATCAATGCCGCAGACGTCCAAAGCGACGATCGGGCATCGGTCGATACCGCCGCGACCCCCAAGCACACGCACGCCCGAAACCTCCCGCGCCCCACACTCGAACCGCTCGGTCAAAAGCCCGAGCCGTGCAGCTGAAGCGGCCACGCCCTCGCGTTCGACGAATGCCATGCCCGCCGCAAGCCCCGCCAAACCGTGCGCGTTGAGCGTGCCCGCCTCCAAAGCCTCGGGCATGAAGCGGGGGTGTTGCTCGTCGAAGCTCGCCGTGCCCGAGCCCCCCACAAACAGCGGTGCGACCTCGATGCCCTCGGCAACCGCAAGTCCGCCCGTACCCTGCGGACCGAACAGGCTCTTATGCCCGGTGAAGCATACGATATCGGCTCCGAGCGCGCCCATATCGATCGGCACGGTACCTGCCGTCTGAGCGGCATCGAGCACGAAAACCGCGCCTGCCGCATGGGCAGATGCGGTCATGCGGGCGATATCGTACACATCGCCCGTGAGGTTCGACGCATGCGTGGCGACGACGAGGTCCGCACCGCCTTCCAGCAACCGCTCGTAGGCGCCGAAATCAAGCGAGGCGTCCGGGCGTACCGGCGCAACATCCACCTTGCAGCCCCGTTCGTCGCGGGCTTTGAACAGCGGGCGCAACACCGAATTGTGCGAAGCCGCCGTCGTCACCGCCCTCCCCCCGCACGGAATCGTGGATGCAATGGCGATGTTGAGCGCAGCTGTGGCGTTGTGCGCAAACGATACGCGTGCGGCGCACGGAGCACCGAGAAGCCGTGCCGCCGTTTCGCGTGCTTCGAAGACGGCCATGCCCGCATCGAGCGACGCGCCGTGCACACCGCGACCGACGCCGCCGAATGCGCCGAGCGCGCGCACTACCGCATCGGCCACCTCGGGGGGCTTTCTCAGGGTGGTTGCCGCGTTATCGAAGTAGATCATTGCACCGACGCCTTTCCGTCCACTGAATCATAGCAGGTATTCGAAGCGACATGCGCCGCATCGTGCGCACACAGCGCCGCTCCCACAGCACCCGCGAAACGCGCCTCGGGCACGCTTCGCACCGGGCTTTTCAGACATGCGCTCAATCGCTCGACCACGTAGCCGTTATCGCATAGGCCCCCGGTGAGATAATACCTCTGCGAGCCCATCTGCGATGCGAGCGAAGCGACCCGCGCCACCACCGATTCGATGACTCCGTTGGCTATGTTCTCACGCGACTCGCCCCGGCCCACAAGCGAGATCACTTCGGATTCGGCGAACACGGTGCACATGCTCGAAATGGGCGTGGGATGCCCGAGGCGCGCAAGGCGGGCGAGCTCGTCTTGGGTAACCGCCAAACGATCGGCCATGATCTCGAGAAAACGGCCCGTTCCGGCCGAGCACTTGTCGTTCATGACGAACTTCTTAACCGAACCGTTTACCAGCACGATGACCTTCGTGTCCTGGCCACCCACGTCGATCACTGTGCCGTCGCATCCGAACAGGTACGCGGCACCTTTGCCGTGACAGGTGATCTCAGTTACGACGTGTGCGGCATACGGTACGGCCACGCGCCCGTAACCAGTCGCCGCAACCGCGCACGAGCGCACGTCGTAGCCCGCATCGACCAGCAGACGTTGAGCGCGCTGCGCAGCATCCACGCTGCTGAACCCCGTCGGGCACAGAAACGTGTCCGCGAGTTTGCGCGCTTCGTCCATCACGGCGACCTTCGTACTCGTCGATCCCACGTCGATGCCCACGTAATGCATATCCGTTCCTTTCCGCTTCTCGCTGCGCACTGAAACCGTGCCGTATCAGCAAAACCGATCCCGGTCGGGTCGTATCTGGTTTTCGAGCCGGACTACGTCCTCGATGCGCGCCTTGCATTCCTTCGCTGCGGCCCTGATGCGCCCCTCGTCATCGCACGAGACGAGCAAACTCATGCCACAGGTTGAGCGGGCGGCGCGGGGCGTCGGCGCAATGCGAGCGCCGACGCCTAAACCCCTCAACGCGCGGTGCAGCGCAAGTCCGTCGGTGTGGCTTTGGAACAGTACGTAGCAATCGGCGGGCTCGGCGCTATCCGCCGCAAAGCCCGATGCCGGCCTTCCATCCAAGGCTCCCATCGCGTCTACGCTTCGAGCATCTCGACGAACGCACCCACGCGCGTGCGCAGCTGTTCGGCATCGTTGTCGGTGTAATCGGTTTCGAGCGCCAAAACCGGAATGCCTTCGGCCTCGAGCGCCGCAGCCAACCCCGGTTTTTCTACGTCGTAGAGCGTGCAGAACTTCAGGTTGGCGTCGATCACGCCGTCAACGTGGTACTCCCGGGCCATGCGGACCACATCCTCGATCCGTCCTGGATTCGGCGTGAAGCAGGCGCAGTTGTTTTTCATGTACCGCTCACTCAGCGCTTGGAACTGCCCTTCGATCGTTTCGGCGCTTTCGTCCACCAGGTTCTCGAAGTAGCGCGTGCCCGTGCACATCTCCTCGCACACCACGGCCGCACCGCTCGTCTCGATGATATGGTGAAGCTTCCAGTTAGGGATGGCGAGCGGCGTGCCTGTCACGAGGATGCGCTTCGTGTTCTCGGCAAACACGCTTACGCCGTCTTCGATGCGCGCTTCCAGCTCGTCGGCGAGCTTGTTCGCCATCTCGGCGCAGCGCGCCGGATCGTCGAAGAACGCGATCTGCATCATGAGAAGCGCATCTTTGCCACTGATGGGAATGCAGTCTTTCGCCTTACGCGCCTCGAATACCCGCCCGAGCGCACGCCTCTTCTCGTTCACGAGTGCGATGGCGTCCGCCAAGCTGGCGGCCGTCAGTTTTCGTCCTGTAACCGCTTGGACCTCGGCGGCGAATTCGGCGATCTCCGCCGTCCATGCGTCGATGTCCTTCTGACGCTTCATCTGGGGCACGTCCATGACGTAAGTGCGCTTGTCGGCACCGAGTATCTCGTAGGCTTTCTTTTTGCCGTCACACGTAGTTTCGCCTACGTACAGGTCGGCAACACTGAAATACGGGCATGTCTTGCCGAAATGGGCGCCCAGCGACGCTTTGATGAGCGGGCACATGTCGCTCGGCAGCACCTTCTCGCCTTCGGGCACCCAGAACTGGGAGCCACCGCAGAGCCCCGTAACGGCACCGCCGCAGGCGATGATCACCTCGTCGGGCACGAATACGCAAAACGTGCCGAACACCTTGCCACCCTGCTTCTGGAGTTCGATGAGCTCGGCGGGGCGAACGCCGTGGATTTCGGATACGACGAAATCGTAGAAAGCCATGTTCTCGGGACGGTTTTCCTGCGACAGATACGTATCGCCGAATGCCATGGGCAGCACCGCGCACAGCTGGTCATGGGTCTCGAGGTCCATGTCCAAATCGGTCCACATCTGACGGTAGTCAGTCATAGTTGCTCCTTGCGAAATTGGGATATTCTCGTCATAAGGGCCGTAGCGGGCACAACGCGAAAAACCGCCCGAACGGCGGTGCAGAAAAGCGAGTACGCTGCAGAAGCGCGCTCGCCTGCTTCCCTTGAAGCGGAGGCAGCGGGATCGTCGGATGCGCAGAAACCGAAACGCGGTGAAAAGCAGAAGATCGAACGCGCTCGAATCCGGAAACCCGCCGATGCCCAGTATAGCGCCGCACCCTGATTCCAGCGGGGAGAATGCCATGAGCGCACGGGCGGGCGCGCAAGCGGCAATCGCTACCGCTCGCGGGCGGCGAGGCGAAAATCGAGCTTGCGCTGGCTCAGATGCGCTTGCTCGAGGACGATACGCACTCGTTGCCCGAGCCGGTATACCCTCCCGCTCTCTTGTCCGACGAGCGCATGAAGCCTCGCGTCGAGGGCGAAATACTCATCGCCGAGCTCTTTGAGCGGCACGAACCCCTCGGCCGTGTTGGCCAGCCGCACGAAGAAGCCGTAGCTTGCAACGTGCGCTATCACGCCGTCGAAGGCCGAGCCCACTTCGTGGGACATATACTCCACGATCTTGTATTCCTGCGACTCGCGCGAAGCCGTCTCGGCGATGCGCTCCATCTCCGAAGAATGCTTCGCGATCCACGCCAGATTGTGCACCTGCTGTTCGAACGTTTCGGACTTCCCGAACAGCTGCGCTTTGAGCATACGGTGCACGACGAGGTCGGGATAGCGGCGGATAGGACTCGTGAAATGGGTGTACGCATCGCTTGCCAGTCCGAAGTGCTGATCGCATTCGCTTTTGTACTCGGCGCGCTTCATCGAACGCAGTACGAGCGTCGAAACGAGCTCCGCCTCGGGCCTGCCCGCCGCCCGGGCGAGTACCGCCTGGATGGCTTTGGGGTTTCCGACGGAAAACGCCGCAGACGAGACGTCTTTGAAGTAATCGAACTCCTGCAAAACAGGCACGAGCTCCGACAGACTCTCGGGCGAGGGGGGCTCGTGAACGCGGTACAAGCTCGGGAAGCCCCGGCCCAGCAGATGCGAGGCCACCGCGTTGTTCGCGAGGATCATCGCCTCCTCGATCATCTCGGTTGCATCGGTTCTGCGTCTCAGCACGATTTCGATAGGCGCTCCGTCTTCGTCGAGCTGCACCTTCGCCTCAGTCGTATCGAAGTCGATGCCGCCGTCTCGCCGGCGCTTGTCGGCAAGCTTGACGGCGAGGGCGTGCAGCGCGACGAGCTTATCCGCAAGCGCCGGATCGATTGCGCGATCGGGTGCGCCGTCGAGCAAGCTTTGGGCCTCGTCGTAGGTCAGGCGCGCGTTCGATTCGATGAGGGAAGGGTAGAATTCGCACCGTTTAAGCTCCCCTTCCGCGTCGAGATACAAATCGGCGGTCATCGCACGGCGCGGCTCGCCCGGCTTGAGCGAGCAGATGTCGGCCGAAAGCTCTTCGGGCAGCATCGGGATCACGCGGTCCACAAGATAGACGCTCGTTGCTCGCCGGCGCGCATCGAGATCGATCGACGAGTTCCACGCCACGTAGTGCGATACGTCGGCGATGTGCACGCCGAGACGGATGAGGCCGTCTACCGCGTCAAGGGAGATCGCATCGTCGAAGTCGCGCGCATCGTGCGGATCGATCGTGAACACCGTGCGCTCGCGCAGGTCGCGGTACCCTTCGGCACGTGCGCCTTCGGCATCGACCTTCGCCTCGCGCGCCTGCTTAAGCGAAGCGGGCGAGAACGTCGTTTCAAGCTTGTGGCGCGCGATGATCAGATCGATCGCGAGATCCTCGTCGTCCGCACGCCCGATCACCTCTTCGATCACACCCGTGGCGGCGCTTGTTCGCGAGGGGTAGGCGGTAATGCGCACGCGTACCGCATCGCCGTCCTGCACGTGCGGGTAATCCTTGCGCATCGTGAAGATATCGTAGGGAATGCGCCGGTCTTCGGGGACGACCACGCCGAAAGGCTCCGCGACCTCGTAGCGCCCCACGATGTTTTCATGCGCCCGGTTCACAACCCGCACCACACGTGCTGGGGGATTATCGCTTTGCTTGCCGCGATCCTGATGCGCTTGCTTGCGCTGGGCGCTCGCTCGTTCGCGTGCAAGCTCGACCACATCCCCGTCGAACGCGCCCGCCATCTTCGATGCGGGCACGAAGAACTCGCCCTCGGCCGTCTGCACGAACCCGTAGCCCGCAGCCGATACCTTAAGGACGCCGCGCGGGTTGCTGCGGGGAGTGCGGCGTGTTTTCCGCCGTGACGTTGTGCGCTTGCGGCCCATGGCGCTACAGCTCGATGAGCGACAAAGCGGTCTCGAGTGCGAACTGCTTCTGGTTGTCTTCTTCCCCGTCGTCGTTCACGGTGATGTCGGGGGAGATGCCCGCATTGTTGATATCGTAGCCAAGCGGTGTGCGGTAGTATGCGGCCGTGTACCTGAGCGCGCCGCCGAAGCTGAGCTTCTGCACGCGCTGCACCGAGCCCTTGCCCATGGTCTTCGTACCGACAATCGTCGCACGCTGGCTGTCTTGCAACGCGCCCGCAACCACTTCGGCAGCCGCCGATGTATCGCCGTTCACCAGCACTACGAGCGGTTTGTCGGTCGCCGTCGTGCTGCTGCCGACCGATTTCGTGCTCACGCCGTCGCGCACGGTTTCGATTTCCACGACGACGCCGCTTTTCATGAACAGCGATGCCACGTCGACCGCCTGCGTGAGGTAGCCGCCGGGATTGCTGCGGATGTCGAGCACGAACGAAAGCGCTCCCTGCTCTTCGAGTTCGGCCACGGCATCGCCAACGAGCGCTGCGGAGTTTTGCGTGAACTGCTTGAGCGAGATGTAGCCCACCTGATCGTCTTCAAGCGAAGTCGTGACGTTCGGCTCCTGGTACACCGCCGTCGTAAGCGTCGTGGAGAACTCGTCGCCTCCCTCTGCATCGGCGGTGGCGGGACGCCGCCACGTCACCACGACCGAATCGCCCTCGTCGCGCGAAAGCGCATTGATGACCTCGTTCGCCGACCATTCCTGACTGCGGTCGCCGTCGATGGCCACGATGAAATCGCCCGCTTTGACGCCGTTCGCGTCGGCCGTCGACCCCTCGAACACATCGACTGCGTACGCACGCCCGTTGCGCTCGGAGAACAGCACGCCGATACCACCGTACTTGCTCGCGTTCTCCTTGATGAACGCTTGGTAGCGGGTCTCGTCGTAGTAGCGCAGATACGGATCCTCAGTCGCCTCGGCGAACGAGGCGAGAATGCCCGAGGTGGCTTCATCGAGGTTGTAAGAATCCATGCTGTCGTTGGAAAGGATACCCTCCACCTCGGCGACGCGCGCCGAAATGGAGCTGTACGTATCGCCCCTCACAGTAGCGCCGGGGTTCTGTTCCCCCGCCACGATGAGCGATTCGAACCCGATGCGCTTCAAGATGCCCTGATCGCCGCGGAGCAGGAATCCCGCGGCGAATGCAAGGCACACGCAAATGCAAACAGCGAGGATCTTGACGATCCTCGCGTTGCGTGCACTTGCCGCTTTGAGCTTGTTTGTTTCGCTGTGGTTGGCCATGGCCGTGTATCGCTTCTACACCTTCAGGTAGCGGCGCATGGCAAGCGCCGATCCGATGAGGCCGATGAGCAGACCCGCGACGACGAGCGCCGCATAGATCAGAAACGTCGTCGAGGTGCCGAGATCGAGCGGCAGCCACACGAGCGCCGTCGATATCTTCGGGAACACGATCGAGCGCAAGAGCTCGAGAGAGCCGACCGCCAGAAGCGAGCCAATGATGGCGTGCAGCGCGCCCTCCATCAAAAACGGCCCGCGGATGAACCCGTTCGAAGCGCCGACGAGCCGCATAATCGCGATCTCCTTGCGGCGCGCGAGGATGGCCAGGCGGATCGTGTTGTTGATGAACACCATCGCGATGAAGATCAGAAGCGCGATAAGAGCAATGCCGATGTAGCGGATGTAGTTCGTGAGATCGAACAGGCGCTGAACGCTCTTCTGGCCGTACTTGAGCGAATCGGCCGGATCTGCGGGATTGTCGCAGATCTTCTGGAACGTGGCGTTATCGCGTATCTGCCCCGCGATCGTCTCGACCATCTGCGGGTCGGCGAGCTCGACCTCGATCGAGGCTGGCAGCGGGTTTTGGCCGTCGAGCTGATCGACGATCTCGGGATTCGAGGTCATCGAGTTGCGGAAGTTCTCAAGCGCCTGATCTTTCGTGGTGAAGCCCACGCTCTCGACGCCCTCGAGACCCTGGATGTAGTTCTCGAGTGTCGTGATGTCAGAATCGGACGCATCGTCTGAGATCCACACCGAAATGGACACCTTGTCCTCAACCGACGACACCACGTTCTCGACGATGAAACCGCCGATGAGGAAGATGCCGATGATCAGAAGCGACAAGAATATCGTGACGATGGAGCCGAGCGCCGTCGATAGATTGCGGGTGAACCCGGTAAGCGATTCTTTGAGAAAGTACAGAAGGCTAGACATCGAACCCGTACACCCCCCTGTCCTGGTCGCGGGTCAGACGGCCCTTGTCGAGCGCAATGACGCGCCTGCGCATGTTGTCGACCATCTCGCGGTCGTGCGTAGCAACGAGCACCGTCGTGCCCGTGCGGTTGATGCGCTCGAGCAGATCCATGATGCCGCGCGAAGTCTGCGGGTCGAGGTTGCCGGTCGGCTCGTCGCAAATGAGCAGCGGCGGACGGTTCACGATGGCGCGCGCAATGGACACACGCTGCTGCTCGCCGCCTGAAAGCTGATCGGGGCGCTTGTTGAGCTTGTCCTGCAATCCGACCAAGCGCAGCACCTCGGGCACCTGCGTTTTGATGACGTGGCGGCTCTTGCCGATTACCTCGAGGGCGAAGGCGACGTTCTCGAATACGGTCTTGTTCGGGAGCAGCTTGAAATCTTGGAACACGCAGCCGATGTTGCGGCGCAGGTACGGCACGCGCCAATTGCGCATGGTCGAAAGGTCCTCGTCGGCTACGTAGATATGGCCCTGCGTAGGCTTTACTTCACGGATGAGCATGCGGATGAACGTCGATTTGCCCGAACCGGAATGCCCGACGAGAAACACGAACTCGCCCGCATAAATCTGCAGGGAGATGTCGTCGAGGGCGGGCTTGTTGGGCTGGGCCGGATACACTTTGGTCACATGATCAAACGTGATGACGGGCGTGCCCATCGGCTGGGGCATGTCGTCGGCGTCGAGCATGGGGAGCGACGCGGAGAGCTGCGAAGCAGCCTGCCCTCGCGCGGGCGCCGCCGCCTGCCTCGGACGCCCCGCGTGCGCACCGGTGCGCGCAGGAGCCCCTTGGAAGTTATCGTTTGTCACAGAATGCTCCGTTCGAATAGTCGATATACTGAGACGCCGTAATTCTAGCAGATCGCCTTTCGGGCCATCGTCTTCTTCACAGCTTCAACAATGGCTCTGGCATCGAGCGAGAAATAGGCCATGAGCTCTGCGAATTCGCCCGATTTGCCGAAGGTGTCGCGTACGCCGACGAATTCGCAGGGCGCAGGATGTTCCTCGGCGAGCGCTTCGGCCACAGCGGACCCGAGCCCGCCTACGACCGAGTGCTCTTCGGCTACGACGGCGCATCCGGTTTTCGCCACCGAGCCCACGATGGTGGCGCGGTCGAGCGGTTTCACCGAAAACGCATCGATAACCTCGACCGATACACCCTCGTTCGCAAGCATGTCGGCGGCTTTCAGGGCTTCGTCGATCTCCACGCCGCACGCGACAACCGTCGCATCGCATCCCTCGCGCAGCACATAGGCGCGTCCTGCTTCGAGCTCGACGTCGTGCGCGTACACGCACGGGACCGAAGCGCGGCCCATGCGCACGTACACCGGACCGGGCGTGTTCGCCGCGATGCGGATGGCAGCGCGCGCGGAAGCGTAGTCGGCAGGCACGAGCACCGTCATGTTCGGAAGGCCGCGCATGAGCGAGATGTCTTCAAGCATCTGGTGACTGCCGCCATCGGGGCCGACCGAGATGCCCGCATGCGTAGGAGCGATCTTCACGTTGAGTTTGGAATAGGCAACTGTATTGCGGATCTGGTCGTAGGCGCGGCCCGTGCCGAACACGGCGAACGAACCGGTGTAGGCGATGTGGCCGGTAAGCGCGAGGCCCGCCGCAACGCCGATCATGTTCTGCTCGGCGATGCCCACGTTGAAAAGCCGCTTTTCGTTTCCCGGTGCCGCGCTCGCGAACTTCTTTGTGGTGGTCGATCCCGACAGGTCGGCATCGACGGCTACGACAGGCACTCCCTTCGCTGCAAGCTCGGCGAGCGTTTCGCCGAAGGCCGCACGGGTGGCCTTTTTCTGAGACGCCTCTTCGGCTGATGCGAACTTAACCACGGCTTGCTCCTTCCGCCTCGAGTTCGGCAAGAGCAGAGGCGAGTTCCTCTGCGTTCGGAGCCTTGCCGTGCCAGCCCGCCTGACCCTCCATGAACGACACGCCCTTGCCCTTGACGGTCGTGGCGATGACCGCATGGGGTTTGGCTCCCCCCGCCGCCTTCAAGGTGCCTAAGAGTTCGATGAGCGCCTCGATGTCGTGGCCGTCTACGCGAGACACGTCCCAACCGAATGCGGCGAACTTCTCGCCCAAATCGCCCGATGCGCACACATCGTCACAGGCGCCGTCGATCTGCAGGCCGTTCGCGTCGACGATGCAGACGAGATTTCCGAGCTTTTGGTGCGCGGCAAACGTTGCCGCTTCCCACACCTGGCCCTCCTGGCTCTCGCCGTCGCCGATGAGTACGAACACGCGGCCGTCGCGGCCGTCGAGTGCAAGGCCGCTTGCGGCTCCTGCGGCGATGGAGAGCCCTTGGCCGAGCGAGCCGGTGGACACCTCGATGCCCTCGAGCAGGTTGGAATCGGGATGCCCCTGAAGCCTCGTGCCGAGCTTGCGCAAAGACATGAGCTCCTCTTTCGGGAAGTACCCCGCTTCGGCGAGCGTAGCATAGAGCGCAGGCGCCGCATGCCCCTTGCCGAGGATGAAGTAGTCTCTATCCGGATCGTCGGGGTGAGCCGGATCGTGCTTGAGCACGCCTCCGAAGTACAGCGCCGCCAGTATATCGGCACAGGAGAGCGATCCGCCCGGATGCCCGCTTCCCGCTTCGGCGATCATCTTCACGATGTCCTCGCGGATATCGCGCGCCTTGTTCTCGATCTCGGTACTTTCCATGCCCGCCCTTCTTCTCTTGCTCCTTAAGACGATACGCGCCACTTGTGGTATCCGAGCACGAACTCGTCGATCTCGCCGTCGAGGACCGCGTCGACGTTGCCCGTCTCGATGTTGCTGCGCACGTCTTTCACCAATTGGTAAGGATACAATACGTAGTTGCGAATTTGGCTGCCGAAGGAGTTTTCCATACGCTCTCCCCTGAGCGCCTCAAGCTCCTCTTCGCGCTTGCGCTCTTCGAGTTCGAAGAGCTTCGCGCGCAGCACCTTGAACGCCGCCTCCTTGTTCTGAAGCTGCGATTTCTCGTTCTGGCACGTGACGACGAGCCCGGTGGGCACGTGCGTGAGGCGCACGGCGGAGTCGGTCGTGTTCACGCACTGGCCGCCCGGACCGCTCGAGCGGTACACGTCAACCCGCACATCTGCGGGGTTCAGGTCGATCTCGATGTCGTCGGGAAGCACGGGAAGCACTTCCACGCCCGCAAACGTAGTGTGACGGCGCTTCTTGTCGTCTGTCGGCGAGATGCGCACGAGCCGGTGCACGCCCGATTCGCTTTTGAGCATGCCGTAGGCGTTGCGGCCTTCGATTTGGATCGTGGCCTTGTCGAGCCCGATGCCGTTTCCGGGTACGAGGTCGAGCACGCGCGCCTTCCAGCCCTTCTTCTCGGCGTAGCGCGTATACATGCGGTAGAGCATCTCGGTCCAGTCCTGCGCTTCGAGTCCCCCCGAACCGGGATTGACGGTAAGGATGGCATCACCCCCATCGAAGCGGCCCGAAAACCACGATGACACCTCGAGCCGATCGAGCAGCGCGTCGAGCGCGTCGAGCGCGTCGGCCGCTTCGTCTGCAAACGCAACGTCTTCAGCCGCAAGGTCGAGCGCCGCTTGGGCGTCTTCCAGAAGCGTTTCGGCCTCGTAGTACTCGTCGATGACATCGCGCAGATTGCTTGCCTGCTTCGACACTTCCTGAGCATGGGACGCATCGTCCCAGAACCCGGGGGCCGCAATTTCCTTGTCGAGCAAAGCCAGTTCGGCCTTTTTCTCATCTACATGCAGATAGCGCTTCGCATCCGCGACGCGCACGCCTACCTGCTCGATATCTTTCAGCTCTCTGTCAGTCATACCGGAACCTCTAAGCTCCGTGGCACTTCTTGTACTTCTTGCCCGAGCCGCAGGGGCACGGGTCGTTGCGGCCCACATTGGCGAACGGGTCGTCCTTGTCCTTCTCCACCGTCTTGGCCTTACCGGTTGGGGCGGCCTTCGGCGCGGGTGCGGGCATGCCCTTCGCCTGCGCAGCCGCAGCTTGCGTGCGCTCGGCCGTGGTCGTGGACGAATCGGTCAGCGTCGCCTCGGGAGACGAATAGCTCACCTTGCCGTCGAGCGGGCTTTTCTCCTCGGGCACTTCCTTCACGGCTATCTGCAGGCGCAGAAGCGTGCGCAGGAAATCTTCGTACATCGACACGGTGAGCGATTCGAACGCGGAATACGCCTCGTTCTTGTACTCGACGAGCGGATCGCGCTGGCCGAAGGCGCGCAGGCCGATGCCCGCTTTGAGGTAATCCATCTCCTGGAGGTGCGCCATCCACTTCGTATCGATAATGCGCAGCATCACTTGCGCCTCGAGGTTTTTCATAGCCTCGCTGCCGAGCATCTCGGTCTTCTCGTCATAGACCGCCTGTAAAAAGTCGACGATACCTTCGAGCACCGCATCGGGGTCGTCGTCGTGGTCGAGGGCCGCCACGTCGAAATCGGTACGGCCGCACATGTTTGCGACCCAAAGCTCGATCGCTTTGGCGTCCCAATCGTCGGAGGGCACTTTCTCGGGGCAGTTCTCGGCGACGACGCTCTCTGCAGCGTCGCGGATGATTTCGGGAATGCGGTCGGTGAGGTCCTTACCGTCGAGGATGGCGTTGCGCTCCTCGTAGATGGCGACGCGCTGGAGGTTCATGACATCGTCGTATTCGAGAACGTTCTTACGGGCAGCGAAGTGCATGCTCTCGACCTGCCGCTGAGCGCCCTCGATCGCCTTCGACACCATGCCGGCCTGGATCGGCGTATCTTCGGGCATGTCGGTCTTTTCCATCATGCGACCGATGGAATCCATACGGTTTCCGCCGAAGAGCCTCATAAGATCGTCTTCGAGCGACAGGTAGAACTGCGTGAGGCCCGGATCACCCTGACGACCCGAACGGCCTCTGAGCTGGTTATCGATACGGCGGCTCTCGTGGCGCTCGGTGCCGATGACGGCAAGGCCGCCCGCTTTGAGCACGCGGTCGTGCTCGACCTCGGTGACGGCTTTCGCCTCGGCAAGCGCGCTTTCGCGCTCTTCGGCCGACGGTGCGGGCGCTTTGCCCTCTTCAACCTCGGCGCCTTCCGGCAGCTCGGGATCGTACCCGCGCTCGCGCAGCACATCCTCGGCCATAACCTCGGGGTTTCCTCCCAAGAGAATGTCGGTACCGCGGCCCGCCATGTTCGTGGCGATGGTGACAGCGCCCACGCGGCCCGCTTGGGCGATGATGTGCGCCTCGCGCTCGTGGTTCTTCGCGTTCAGTGTCTCGTGCTTGATGCCGCGCTTGTCGAGCAGGCGCGAAAGCTTCTCGGAACTCTCGATCGACACAGTGCCGATGAGGCACGGCTGCCCCGCAGCGTTGCGGGCGGCTACATCGTCGGCGACTGCGTTGAACTTCGCGTCGATGTTGCGGTAGATGAGATCGTCTTCGTCTTTGCGGATTACCGGTTTGTTCGGCGGGATGGCCATGACGGGCAGGTTGTAGATCTGGCGGAACTCGGCATCTTCGGTCATGGCCGTACCGGTCATGCCGGCGAGCTTTTCGTAGAGGCGGAAGTAGTTCTGCAGAGTGATGGTGGCAAGCGTCTGGTTTTCTTCGCGCACAAGCACGTGCTCTTTCGCCTCAAGCGCCTGATGGAGGCCTTCCGAATAGCGGCGGCCCTCCATGATACGGCCCGTGAACTCGTCGACGATCTTCACTTCGCCGTCGATGACGACGTAATCGACGTCGCGGTGGAAGAGGAACTGCGCCTTCAAGGCCTGCTGCAGGTGGTTTGCGAGCTGGCCCGACGGGTCGGCGTAGATATCCTCGATGCCGAGCATGGCTTCGATCTTCTCAAGCCCGCTCTCGGTGGCGTTGATCGTCTTCTTCGCCTCGTCCATGTCGAAATCGACATCGCGCGCAAGCCCGGGCATGATGCGGGCGAACTTGTTGTAGGTCTCGGCCGCCTGCGTTCCCGCGCCGGAGATGATAAGCGGGGTTCGGGCCTCATCGATGAGGATCGAGTCGACCTCGTCGACGATGGCGAAGTTATGGCCGCGCTGCACGCGGTTGCCGGCTTTCGTGACCATGTTGTCGCGCAGGTAGTCGAAGCCGAACTCCGAGTTCGTGCCGTATGTGACAGCCGCTTGGTAGGCGGGGATTTTCTGATCGGGCTTCATGCCGTTTTGGATGAGGCCCACGTCCATCCCGAGGAACTTGTAGATGCGGCCCATCCATTCGCTGTCGCGCTTGGCCAGGTAGTCGTTCACCGTGACGATGTGCACGTTGTTGCCGGTAAGCGCGTTCAAATAGCCGGCGAGCGTGGATACGAGCGTCTTGCCTTCGCCGGTTTTCATCTCGGCGATCTGCCCGTCGTTCAACGCCATGCCGCCGATGAGCTGCACGTCGAAGTGGCGCATGCCAAGCGTTCGGACACCCGCCTCGCGCACTGCGGCGAACGCCTCGGGCAGAAGCGATTCGAGCGCTTCGCCGTTTTCCTGCCGCTCCATAAACGCAGCGGTGAGTGCCGTGAGCTCAGCATCCGAGAGCTCCTGCATCCCCGCTTCCAAGCCGTTGATCTTCTGAACCGTATCTTCGTAACGCTTAAGCTGCTTCCCTTCGCCAAGCGTGAGGAGTTTCGATAAAAAACCTGCCATGTACGAGCCGTCTTTCTCTCATGTTTCAAGGGCGTATAAGCCTGTCGATCTACTCTATCACACCTCGTATAACGTCAAAGGAAATCCATACCGCGTAAAGCGATTTGAAACGTTTGCGCGAAGCGCTTGAGCAGGCGTGCGAAGGCTCATCCTTTGGGAACGAACGATTTGAGACTCGGCTCCTCTTCGATGATCGACCCGTACAAAAGCAGCGCGCGCTTCGAGGGATCGATGCCGAGCTCGGTTGACAGGTAGCGCTTGCATTTGAAGTACGTGTCGAGAGCGGCCGTTCTCTGCCCCATTGCAATCTGGGCCTGCATGAGTGCAATGTAGGCGTCTTCCCTCGTCGCGTCCTTGCGCACCGCCGCATGTGCGAACCACAGCGCCGCCTGGAGCCCGCCTTGCTCGAACAGCCGCATCGATGCCGCCACAAGGGCGTCGATCAATCGCGCGCGGTACTCTTCGCGCTGCCGCACGATGAATTCGTTTCGCCCTTCGCACGGAAGCAGATCGCCCCGGTACAGCTCGTCGAGCCGGCTGTAAATGCCCGACCAGGCCTCCACATCGGGCGGATCGAACAGAAGCCTGTTGCACAGCAGGTCGAACTCGGCCACGTCGCTTGCAACCAAACGGGCATCGAGCTTGCAGCTGTGCTGCAGGCGAATGAGGTAAGGGCACTCGCCTCCGGGAAGGGAAAGCGCTTTGCGCAAAAACGACCAGGTGCTGTAAAAGTTGCGTTTGGCGGTAGCAGGCGAGCTCATAGGCCACAGAATTTCCGAGAGCCGTTCACGCAGAAGCTCTTTTCCCTGGTTGAGCGTAAGCAGTGCCAGAAGGGTCTTGACTTTCTGCCTTCGGAAGAGCGACGGATCAACCTCGGCGCCCCCGATCGAAGCCTCGAGGCCGCCGAACAGGCGGATGGAGAGCTCGGGTACAGCGCTTCTCGCCGCAGCGTCCGCGTCCCGGATGCTCCGGTCCATACCGAAGGCGGACACCGTCTTTGCGGATACGGTGCCGCGCGCTGCGCTTTTCGGCGCGGGCACCGCTGTATGCTTCGTTCGCTCGAATGCGCTTCTCTGCGAGAACAACCACAACTGTACCGCTTGGGCAGACGCGCGCAGCACAGCGAGACGCGGATACGGCTCTTCGCTTCGGCCGAGCGCCTTCGCCTGGTCCCATGCATCGAGCAGAAGAGCCTCCGCGAGACCGCACACACTCCCTTGCTCGCACATGCGCAGGTAGTCGCCCACGATACCGAGTACGCGCGAAGCCTCTGCTTCCGTTAATGAGCCGCACGCACACGGGCCGGCGCCAACAAGCGCCTGTACCGACCAGAGCAGCAGGGTCGTCTCGACGGCACCCGCAAGCCCGCGCTCCGCGACAAGCGCACACAGGTCGAATACCGCCCGGGCATCTTCGCATAGCCAGAGATGCGCCCATGCGAGCGCCCTCCATCGTTGCCGTTCGGAGTTCAGGGCGCCCCTGATGGCCTCTGAGCGCGATTCGGGTTTCCGACCGCCCGCAGAGGAAACCCCTTTGAGTGCTGCCAAGGCGTGCGCGCGTACCTCGGCTTCGGCGAAGCGGGCCGCAAGCAAAACAGCCTGCCCTCGCTCGACATCGGGCGCACCCGCACAGCCGATCACTCTCTCGCACAGCGCAAGGGCCGCTCGGATATCATCGAGGGCAGCAAGACGCCACGCCTCCTGCACGAACGCCTGCGCTGTCTGCGCATTCAACCTGAGGGCTTTGCTCTCGAACAAGCGATGCGCGGCGAGCAGGCACCCCGCTTCGGTAAGCTCGGCCGAACGCGATGAAAGCCACGATATCCGCTTATCGGCATTGCAGCATCCGTCCACGAGCAAGCAGGCGCGTTCGCTCTGGCCGCGCGCCATGAGCGCATCGGCGAGGCGCGCCGCCAGCGCGTTCGCATCGGCGAACGAGGATGCGGCGGCGATACGCCCCAAACACGGAGAAAAGGCCCGTACGATATCTTCGACGGAAAACGGGTAGGATTCGAAATGCCCCCGCCGCTCGTCGAGGCCCGCGAACAGGTAACCTCTCTCGAGCAAGGCGCGGGTATCGCTTTTAAGGGAGCCCGTGAACACCTCGACGTCTTCGATGCTTCCCGATCCGAGCGACGTGATCGCGAAGAGGGCGAACAGCAGATCGGTGGGAGCCGCGTCGGCAACCGCTGCTCGCAGCATGCGAAGCGGCGCCTTCGGACCGCCCCACACAAGGCCGGGGACGCCGCCTGCGGCGAACAGCGTCCGGGAATCGAACTGAACCCCCGATTCGGAGGCGATACTCCTGAGCTCGTCTTCGGTCACCATGAAATCTTCCGAGCAGATGCGCACCCCGTCGGGCTGGCGGTCGGCGAGCGCACGGTGCATCGGCACCATGCTCACCACAACCTCCCATCCTCGTTCGAGCAGTTTGTCGATACACGCCGACATCGATTCGGCGCGCTCGGCCGTAAGCCTCGGAACGTCTTCGATGACGACGAGCGACGAAGTGCGGGTGCGCGCCGTAAGCGACGAGGCGAGCGTGCCCCGATCGACGTCGCGCAGAAAGCACGGGCTTTGCGCATCGAGCCAAAACACGTTGCGGAATTCGAAGATCGATTCCGCATAGGCGCACGCGAGCGCCGTTTTGCCGAACCCCGAAGGGGCGATGAGAAATCGCCCGACATCCCGCTTCTGCATCATGCGCGACAAAAGCCCCGTGCGCTGGTAGTGCCGCCGCCCTCGCAGATGCTTCGGCTTGCACCCGTTGCAAGCCGAGTTCATGATGAAGTCCGCCATGGATCCCTCCGATCGGCATTCTCAGGGCGATACATGATAGGTTCAATCATAGGTACTCGCAAGAGACAGGTTGAACGATTATCACTTTGATAATCGTTCCCCGAATACCGTCGGGACCGGGATCACATTGAGATGCCTGCGCTGCGCATGGTATAGTGCATCCATGTGCAGAGATCACACATCCCTATCCCTTCGCGCCCCCGCACGCCAAGCCCTCGGCGCGCTCGAAAACGCAGGGTACGAGGCGTGGATCGTCGGCGGATTCGTGCGGGATGCGCTTATGGGGCGCGCAAGCGGCGACATCGACATCGCGACATCCGCCCCCTGGCAAGAAGCTGCGAGGGCGTTTGCGGCGCAGGGGTTGCGCGTCCATGAGACCGGCATCGCGCACGGCACTATCACCGTGATCGTGTCGGACGAACCGATCGAGGTCACGACGTACCGCGCCGACGGCACCTATACCGATTCCCGCCATCCCGATACGGTGGAGTTCGTGAACGACATAGCCGCCGATCTCAAGCGGCGCGATTTCACGATGAACGCCGTCGCCTACCATCCGAGGCGGGGGCTTTTCGATCCCGAAGGCGGCGTACCCGACATCGAAGCAGGCCTGATCCGCGCCGTCGGCGATCCGAGCCGGCGCTTCGGCGAAGATGCGCTGCGCATCCTGCGTGCCTGCAGGTTCTCCTCGCAGCTGGGATTCGCCATCGAGTCCGCCACGATGCGCGCCATGGAATCGTGCGCGCCGCTGCTTTCGAGAATCGCTTCGGAGCGCACGCTTAAGGAACTCCAGGGGTTCGTGTGCGGCGAGCATGTTTACGATGCGCTTATGGCCTGCGCAGACGTGCTCGCATCCGTCATCGGCGAGCTCAAAGCCATGAAGGGCTTCGATCAGAAGACCCCCTACCACATCTACGACGTCCTCGAACACACCGCCTACGCGATGCAGAACACCCCCGCCTACCCGCTCGTCCGTTGGGCCGCGCTGTTCCACGACATGGGAAAACCGCGCACCTTCTTCACCGACGATGCGGGCATCGGGCATTTCTACGGTCATGCGACGGTAAGCGTCGAGCTCGCAGAGCCCGTCATGAAGCGGCTCGGCATGCCCTCGGCGCTCTCTTCCGACATAATCGAGCTTGTAACGCGGCACGACGATGATATCGAGCCAACGCCGAAAGCGGTGAAGCGCGCACTCCGGCGTCTCGGCGGCAGGGTCGACCTGTTCCGAGCCCTGTGCGACCTCAAACGCGGCGACGCGCTCGCCCAGGCGCCGCACTGCCACAACCGCGTAGCGCTTGCCGATGAGCTCGACCGCGCGCTCGATGCGATCCTCGAGGCTGAAGAAGCGTTCTCCCTCAAAGACCTCGCCATCAAGGGAGGCGACGTCATCGCGCTCGGCATCGCACCCGGCCCCGAAGTAGGACGGCTGCTCGAAGAGGCGCTCGAAGCGGTGATCGACGAGCGCGTGCCCAACGAACGAGCGGCGCTTACTGCGTTCGTCCGTATGCGGTGACGAGGACGCAACCGTTCGGCAACGATGCCTCCGAAGCTCGTTTTCCTGATGACCTTACCCATATACTGGTGCGAAGCCTTACATTAGCACGAGAAAGCGAGGACATCCATGGAATCAGCCAGCACGCGAAACGAGAACGCACCCAAGCCCACGGCCGAAAACATGCTGATCACGATCGCGGAAGACGGACCTTACCTCGTCACGGGAAACGTGCCGCTCAAACGTGAGATCATCACGCTCGTCGGAGGCCACCGCGAATACAAGCTTGATCGCATCTTTGAAACCGAGGAAACGTACGCGCTCTGCCGGTGTGGCCATTCGAAAAACCATCCGTTCTGCGACGGATCGCACATCGAGGCGCATTTCAAGGGAACCGAAACCGCATCGCGCGAGGATTTCCTCGACCGCGCCGACCTCTATCCCGGCGGCGGCGTCGAACTTCTCGACGATAACCGCTGCGCGTTCGCCCGCTTCTGCCATCGCGAAGACGGCGACGTGTGGTCGCTCACCGAAGCATCCGACGATCCCCGCCTGATGGCCGAAGCCGTCCAGGAATCGACCGACTGCCCGGCAGGCAGGCTCGTGCACCGCCGCGTCGACGACGGCACGCTCATCGAACCCGACCTCGACCCCGAGATATCACTGCTCGAAGACCCCGAGAAGGGCGTGAGCGCGGGCTTGTACGTGAAAGGCGGCATCCCGCTCGAATCCGCGGACGGCACGCGCTACGAGCTGCGCAACCGCTATACGCTCTGCCGCTGCGGCCAATCCCGCAACAAGCCCTTCTGCGACGCCATGCATGTACCCGCCGCATTCCGCGACGGGCTGTAAGGCCGCAGGGCTCGAGCCACGCGTAGCCCCAACCCCGAAGGCAGCGCGAGCGGCCACCCGTCGCACGGACAGCATGCGCGACCTTACCGAATGCCACACAGGCTGTCCGTGCGCACCATTTCGCAGCTCGGGCGACAATGTTATATAGCACGGGCGATGAACGCCAAGCGGCGTGACGGGTCGAGCAGCGCCACGCGCCAGCTTCCGAGAGCAGCAACGAGTGCGCCAACGGCCTCTCACCACCAAGTACCCAAGCGTTCCATCGCGTTTTCGGTAATTTATCAAAACGGGCTTGACGAAGTGCGTACATCACCGTAATATATTCACTCGCGTTTGCTCCCGGAAACCGATGGTTCCGAGTTCAGCGCAAAGAAGCTGGGGTGTCGTCTAATGGCAGGACAGCGGTTTCTGGTACCGTATGTGAGGGTTCGACTCCTTCCACCCCAGCCAGTTTTTGCAGAGCGGTACACGGCTGCTGCAAGGCTCGAAAATAAGTGCTTGACGAACCTTGCCGCTCCCGATAAACTACCACGATGCGCCACAATGGTCCCGTCGTCTAGCGGTTCAGGACGCCGCCCTCTCAAGGCGGAGGTCGCCGGTTCGAATCCGGTCGGGACTACCAAAAATTTAAAGAACCCCCGCAAGTCGGGGGTTCTTTGCTTGCAGAACACACGTGGACGCTAGTTTGGCACTCCCAAAACCCCCACCATGAACGGCACCCACGCAGCCAGAAGCGTTATCAGGCACAAGACTGGAACGATACCCGATTTGAACGCATCGCCGAACGTATAGACGTTGTCGCGATACGAGAGCGCCAACCCGGGATTGATGGGAAGCAGCAGATTGCCCGACAAAATAGCGGCAAGCAGAATGGCCGGTATCGCAGGAGAATATCCAGCCGACATGCAGTACGTCATGAGCGGCGGAATGAGGATGGTGGCGAACGCAGGACCGACCGGTACGAACGAGTGAGTGAAGTAGACAGCCGCCACGATGAGCCAGAACGTGAGGAACATGCCCAACTCCATGACGCCGCTGTTCAGGAACAGATTCGCCAGAAACGCCACGCCGCCCGTCGAACCGACGATGCCGCCGAGCGAGATCACGGCACCGATCATGATGACGATCGTCCACGGAACCTCGCGTTGGAACTCGTCGAAGGTGAGCAGCTTCACGCCAGGCGCGCACATGAGCGCAAGCGCCACAACCGAAACCGTCGTCACGTTGAGCGCCGGTACCCACGAGCCGATGATCCAAAGCACCGGAACGCCCAGAAGAAACACCAGCGTCTTCTTTTCTTCGAGCGTCAGCGACCCGAGCGAGGCGGCCTTAGCTGTAAGCACGCGCAAGCTCTCCTCGTCGATGGGCTCGGGTTTGAACACCCGCGTCAGCACGATCCAGATGATCGGGATCATTACGATGGCAACGGGTGCGGCTGCGAGCATCCACGACAGAAACGGGATGGTCTGCCCCGTTGCCTGCTCCACCAACCCGAGTGCAAGCACATTGATGGAAGCGCCTGCGGGCGTGGCCATACCTCCCATAAATATTGCGAACGCACTACCGAGGTACAAACACTTTGCAAGGTTCGATTTCCCCTTTACGTGCCCTGCATTCTCAAGCACCGTGTCGGCGAACCCCAAAAACAGCACGAGCGTTGCCGAATCGTTCATCACGGCTGAAAGCAAGCCGCCCGCAGCCATGAACGCCAACACGAGCTTGCGGGAATCCCTTCCCGCTATCCGCACGAGAAACCCCGTCAGACGAATGGCAAGATCGGATTTCATCACGATAGCCGTCAGCGAAAAAACGGCCATGGCAAAGATGACGGTCGTCGTGCCGAAACCCGAGAAGACCGTGTTGATTTCCGCAATGCCGAGCAAAGGCGCGCATACGAGGGCGAGAAGACCGGTCACGCCCATTGGCAGCGTCTCGCAAATCCAGAGCGCAACGGCTGCGAACAGTATAGCGAGCCCGACTATTCCCTCATGGGTAAGCCCCTCGATCGGGGGCAGGAACCATCCGACGAGCAAGATGACAAGCGCAAGAGGGATGCCGACGTACTTCTTGTTAACACGAACCATAACTCCCCCTATCCCCAAGGCCTTCCGACTCGATCGGCCGGAAGGCCTGTAAGCGACTGTTTCTTAGTAATATATTACATGGCGATGCCCATAAGACCCGAAGCGAAGGGCGTCCAAGCGCTCAGCAGCACGACGAAAATGATCGCCGGAATGATGCCCGTCTTGAACAACTCGCTTGCCGTCCAACAGTTATCGCGGTAAGCAAGTGCCATACCCGGGTTGAAAGGAAGGAGGAAGTTGCCCGAAAGCAGGATCGCGAGCATCATGCCCGGCACGGCAGGCGACATGCCAACCGAAACGCAAAACGCCATCAAGGGAGGCACGAGCAGCGTGATAAACGCAGGTCCGATCGGAACGAGCGTGTGAAATGCGTACACGGCCAGCATGATGAGCAGCAACGAGAAGAACCCGCCGAGCTCCGTCACACCCGTCGACAAGAACATGTTCGCTAGGTATGCGACGCCACCGGTGGCGTTAACGATGCCGCCGAGACACAGCACTGCGCCGATCATGATGACGATCGTCCACGGAACCTCGCGCTGGAATTCCTCGAACGTCAGCAGCTTGACGCCGGGAAGGAACATCGCAGCGAGACCGAGCACGGTCACCGTCGTAACGTTGAGAGCGGGAATCCACGAACCGGCAATCCAAAGCACCGGCATGGCGATGAGGAAGAAAAGCGTCTTCTTCTCCTCCGCCGCCAGAGGCCCGAGCGCCTTTGCGCGGTTTTGCAGATCGACGAGATCCTTCGGCTCGATGGGCTCGGGCTTGAGAATCTTGATGACGGCAAACCACGTGATCGGAACCATCAGAAGGCAAACCGGCAAGCAGGCGACCATCCAATCGACGAAGCTGATCGTCTGCCCCATCGTCTGCTCGAGCATGCCGATGACGAGCACGTTGATCGAAGAGCCGGCAGGGGTCGCGCCTCCGCCGATGAACGCGCAGAGTGCAATGCCGATATAGAGCGCTTTCGCTAAACGCGACGTGCCGATTACGTGCCCCGCGTTGTTGAGAACGATCATGGACAGGCCGATGACGAGCACTAGAACGGCGGAGTCGTTCATAACCGTCGAGAGCAGCCAGGAAACGCACATGAAGGCAAGTACGAGCTTGTTCGAATTGGCTCCCGACCACTTTGTCATAGTAGCGGTCAGCCGAATCGCGAGGTTCGACTTCATGACGATTGCCGTGAGTCCGAACACCGCGATGGCGAAGATGACGGTTGTCGTACCGAAACCCGAAAAGACCGTGTTGATCTCCGCAATGCCGACGATCGGCGCTACGACGAGCGCCAAGAGTCCCGCAACCCCCATCGGTATCGACTCGCAGATCCAAAGAGCCACCGTCGCAAGCAGTATAGCGAGTCCCAAAATTCCCTCGTGGGTCAGATCCCCCGATCCCGGCAGGAACAGGCCGCCGACTACAAGAATCGCCGCTATGACCAAGCCGACGATTTGCTTTTTCGATGATACGTTTATCATATGATCCCCTAACAATTCGAGTTGAAGAATCCAAGCGGAGCCCCTCATGCAAAGAGGCCCCGCTCAGCATTACTCAGCAGTTGCGAATACGTCGATCGGTCCGACGTTGCAATCCTCGGCCGTTGCATCCGCCTTCACCATGCGCGTCATGTACCCCTCGGCCTCGACATATACATTGTATGGAGCAGCACCCACTTGATTAAACCAGAAATCTCCGAACTCATCGGTCTCGGCCTGAAGCAACTCGGACGTTTCGGCGTTCTCAAGAGTGACCTGGGCGCCTACTACCACCTCGTCCGATTCCAGATCGACGACGACACCGGCAACAAAGCGCTTAGGCAGATTCAGATAGTAGACGTGGGGCTTGTCGGCATCCGCACGGTCGGGCGCAATGAACTCCGCAGAACCGAGCTCTTCGGCGAATTCCTTTTCGTCGCCGAAGCGGATGGCATCGTGCGGGCACGCATCGACACACCGAGGCACCGCCCATCCTTCATCGAGCAGATGCGCGCACCCCGTGCACTTCTGCGGCACGTCGAGTTCTTCGTTCCAGAAAATCGCCCCGTATGGGCAGGAATCTACCAGTTCGCGCTTTCCCTTGGACTTGCTCGGATCGACGATCACAAGCCCGTCGTCGCGCCGGTACACCGCTTCGGGAGCGGCCTTCATACACGGAGCATCGCCGCAATGCTGGCAAAGCTCTACGACATAGGACACTTTGACCTTCGGAACGCTGCCGCGCACCGTCTCGTTGACGCCGATCCAAAAATGACCGGTGTCGGGCTGGGGCAACGCGATGGGAGACCAATCGTTGTCGCAGTGTTCGTCCTTGCAGGCGATCTGGCAGTTTCGGCAACCGTTGCACTTCGCCGGATCGATTACGAATATCTTGCCCATGCTACTTCCCTTCCACGATATACTCGTCCACCACGACACCGGATGCCGGATCATAGGAGCGCCCGAACGCCTCGGGATACTGTTCGGCGAGCCCGAAGACATCGACTTTTTCGATGTTGACGAGAAAGCCGCTCGTAACCTCGCCGTGTGCATTCTTCGACGTGGTTGCCGAAGGAGCGATCAAGTTGTTCGCTCCGCCACGGTCGAGCCCACCGACCCCCGAAACAATGGTGTCGACGCGTGCACCGTGGTCCTGGTAGACCGCGCCGGGCATAATGCGCTCCGACACGATGACGCCGCCGAGCACGCCGCCGCGCTCGTTGTAGATTTTCGCCACATCGCCAGTTTTAAGGCCGAGCTTGCCAGCATCGACCGGGTTCACCCACACAGGCTCGTACGCGTAGCCGTCGGGCCCGACGACCTTGCATGTCTGGATTTCGCGCAACCACGTGATGTCGTCGCAGTTCGCATGGACGCGCCACCGCGGATGGTTCGAAACGATAAGGAACGGATAGTCGACCGCCCGCTTCGAATCGATGCGCTCCTCGTGCCCGTCGCCCTCCTCGATCCACCGCGGAATGGGTCCGCGAATCTCGTCATCGGGAAAGATGTCGGCAAGAGCCGTCGAATAGTACTCGAGCTTGCCCGACGGCGTCGTGAGCGGATGGTTCTCGGGATCCTCGTAGAATTGGCTTAGGCCCACGGGAAGCTCTTCCCATCTCTCTTTCGTCGGGAACGGATAGTACTGCTTCTCTTTGAACTCCTCGAACGTGAGCTTCTCGGATGCGCCCGTGTTCTCGAAGCCGGCCTGGATGAAATCTCCGACCGTCTTGCCGCCGTCCATCATGCGGGCATGCAGATTCTCGTAGATTCCGCCGAACCGCTCGAGTTTCTTGGCGACTTCTTCAACGGCTTCTAGGTCGGATCTCGATTCGCCCAACGGCTCGATAGCCTGCTGCTCGTAGTACACGACCGACCACATCCCGTTATCGGAATCGGTGCCGATGTCCTCTTCCTCGAGCTTCGTGTTGATGGGCAGAAGGATGTCGGCGAACAAACAGTCGTTCTCCATCCACGGGTGCTGGATGAGCAGAAACTCAATGGATTCGTGGCGCAGCGCCTCTTGCATCTCGTTGCCGCCGTTCCAGCACGTTTCCCAACACGGCGCATCCGACCAGATCATATGGATGCGCTCTTTGCCCTCGAGCGGGAAGGTGAGCGGGCCGACGAACTGGTCCTCGCGCGGCAAGCCCGCGGCGATGTGCCCGTACCATTGCACGGGCGGGTTGGTAATAGCCTCGGGAATCATCGTTTTGGGAATGATGCTCGGCCGCACCGAATACTGGCGGCCGCGGAATGCGGGACCGCAGTTCGGAATCTCAACCGAGGGAGGCATGGGTGTGACGCTTTCCATACCGAACAGCGACCATTCGATGAATTTGAACTGGTTCGCACCGGGTTTGCCGAGCGACTGCATGCCGAGGAGCGCAACCTCGAGGCGGGCGGGTTCGTGCGCGAACGCCGAACGAATGAAGCTGCCGCCGTTGCAGTGCGCGATCGACACGGCGTGCTTGGCCCAGTAGCGGGCAAGCGCCTTGATGGTGTAGGAGGGCACGCCGCATTTCTTCTCGGCCCACTTCGGAGTCTTGGGAACACCGTCTTCGCCACCCATCACATAGTAGGCGAAATTGTCGAATCCGATGGAGTGGGTATCGAGGTAGTCGCGATCGAACGTATTCTCCGATAGCCACACGTAGGCGATTGCGAGCTGCAGCGCCGCATCGGTGTTGGGGAGCACGGGGATCCACTTGTCGGCGTGCACGGCGTTGGTGTAGTTCACGTCGGGCGAGATGTGGATCTGCTTCACGCCGATCTCGGTGAACCAGAAGCAGATGCGGCTCGCCATCATGCCGCCCCAGCCCCACGGCGTGGTCTCAGGATCGCAGCCCCAGAACAGCACCGCATCGCCGTTCTCGGAGATGTCCTTGATCACGTTGTTCTGCAGGTTCTGCTGGCCGAGCGGGTCCATGCCCCATATGTGCTTGGCTCCCCAGTACCAGCCCTCCCAGCTGTCGGGCTGGCGCGCCTGCAGCGTGTAATCTCCGACCAACCCGAGCATGCGGGTCTGGCACCCGTGAGTACCGTGCACGAACTTCGTCTCGCCATGGCCGTCCCCTTGGATGAGAATCGAAAGCGGACCGTACTCGTCGTGAATGCGCTTTATCTCTTCGGCGATGATCTGGGTGGCCTCGTCCCACGAGATACGCACGTACTTGCTTTTGCCGCGGTTCTGCGGATTGCGCTCGCCCGCCGGATCCCAGTCCGCACGTTTCATGGGAAAAAGAATCCGATTTTTCGAGTATACGCGTTTTTTGTATCCGTAGGACAAGGGCCCGGAAACCATTTTGTACCCTGGCTCGAACGTATGACCGCGCGCCTCTATCTTCCAGGCGTTGAAATGATCGGCATCGTACGCTTCGTCGAAATGAAAGGGTCGAATGCGAAGGATCTTGCCCTCATCCTCGGCAACGTCGACGTTGCACACGTTCGCACCGATGGCGGAAGCGCAAAAGCCCATACCCTTTATGATTGTCTTTCCTGTAGCAGTTCCCATAGTGTTCCCTTCGTCTCCTACCACTTCATGAAGTTGAATGCATCGAGATCGGGCATGGCGTCTTTATCCTTGATGGCGCTTTCACTCGGCGCTACCGGCTTCTTCGGCGGCGCTGGCGGCGCAGGCTTCTTTTTCGCTTTGGCCTCCTTGCTCGGGGCTTGCTGGACCCCTGCGCATGTATCCTTCTTCTCCTCGTTGCTCACTTCATCCTCCTCACGTTGCAACTTTCGTTTCGAACTTAAGCCTTCGGTGCCCGAGGCACCGTTGGCGGCTTCGGTGCACCAGGTGCTTTGGGCGTCCCCGACGCTCCGGGAACAGGCGGTGCGCCGGCGCGGCCCATAGCTGCTGCGGGCACCTTCAGCAGAGGCTTTCCGCACGAGGTGCACACCTCGCTTCCCGGTGGGTTGTTCGCACCGCACGAAGAGCACACCGACTCTCCCCCCTCATCGACGCTTGGTGGCCTAAAACACATACGTCCTCCTTTCGTCATCGACGCCCCACGCGTATCGCACACCGAGGCGTATGACACGCAGTATGGAAACGAAACGGGAAAAACGCATCGTGCCACCGTGATTCTTATCGGCTTGCCATCTCATCACCACATGATGAATCGCCTGATCAAACCGTTCATGAAGGACGGTGATTTGCTTTGTTTTCTGCAGGAAAAACAAGGAGGTTGCAACGCGCGCGAAACCGTATCTGAGAGCATCATCTCCCCGAGATGATGCTCAACGAGGAAGTGTTCCGATAAAATGAAAAAGCACTCTGCGCGCCGCTGGCTTCCCGTTCAAGATCGAAAGGCAACCATGATACGTTTTCTCACTCGGTCATCGGAAAAAAGAAACGGCCGCGAACCCAAATCGGCTCTCAGTGCGCCTTCTCTTTTAGCCCTTCTCGGCTTTTCGTGCTATATATTCTGGGAATTGCTGGGCATCTTCGGTGCTCTTCCGTTTGCAGCACCTTACTTCCCCCCTGAGTCGCTTTGGTTCATGAGAGTGTGCGGGTTCTTCGTTCTTGCAGCGAGCTTTTTCGCCGCAACGAGGCTGTATGGTCGCTTTGAAAACCGTCCAGTTTTCGTCCTCGGCGCTGGGGGCGGTGCCGCCCTTGTAGCGGTGCTGTTCTCATCGGTTCTTCCCCACGTAACGGTTCCGCCCCTGTGGATAGGCATCATCGTATGGAGCGCGCATGGCTTTAGTCTGGCCTTCCTCATGTTTGCTTGGGCGCTGTGCTTTAGCGAGAACTTCGATTCGTGGACCGCCGTCATCGTTGCCGTCGGCTATGTAGTCGGTTTTTCTATGTTCTTCCTATACTCGCTGACCGTGCCGTTCGACAACACAGCATCTTCGCTGTTTTTGGGCTTTACAAGCGCTGCCGTAACGACGGGCATGTTGGCGTTTCTGCTCTTCGCGCCGAAACCCATCGAACACGCGCGCGATCGAACGCCGGAAAGCATACCGGCAGGAAATCTCGCAAAAAGCGAGGACGCATCGCCCGAGTCAACGCGAATTTCCCTCAAGGCCTTCTCCCGCATCGTCTACTCGACAACCTGCGGCATCAACTTCGGTTTTGCGATTATCCTCCTCCAGTCGATCGGGACGATGTCGGTCAGCTATGGGGCGGTCGGGGGAATAATCGGATGCAGCATAGCGTTGGTAGCGATTTTGGCGGGAGCGCTGAGCAGAGGCGCCGATATCCGCCGCATAGGGTTCGTCCCCGTCGCCGCCCCGCTGCTGTTCCTTCCACTCGGTGGAATCGTAAGCTACATACTGTGCAGTATCCCCATCATAGCTACCTCGATTTTCACCGCAACAATCAGTTGGTACACTACCGCACGGAAATCATCCTCGAAGCATCGCGGACCGATAGAGGTCTTCTCGAAAGAGAAACTGCCGGGTTGGTTCGGGCTTTTCATAGGAGCCATCGTCTGCGAAATCGCCGTCAGCTCCAACACTGAGGTCTTCACTATAATTATCGCGGCGCTTGTCGCCTTGATATGCGTGGCGTTTGCTTTCCTGGAGTTCTGCACCTACAACAACACCGACGAGCAGCATATGTCGCCGCAGCAAAATCCGGAACAAGGCGAAGTACCCACCCGACGTTTCCGCGACCGCTGCGACGCCATCGCGCAAGCGTACGGCCTCACGCCGCGCGAAGCCGAAGTGCTCGTGCTGCTTGCAAAGGGCTATCACGCCGACTTCATCTCTGCGGAATTGAGCATCGCACGGCCGACCACGAGAACTCACATCCAGCATATTTACCAGAAGCTCACGATAAACTCCCAGCAGGAGCTGATCCATATCGTCGATGCATGGTAGCAATCGCAAGCCCCGAAATAGAAGGCCGGAAAGAACCGTGAACTCTACCGGGCTCGCAGAGAACGAAGGGCTTCGCAGCAGCGCTTGCCGCCTGAAATGAATCGGGTCAGCCTGATTCCATGCCATAGGTACGCGAAAATGGAGGTGCCCTTGCAGCTGCGCTTTCGCAGCTTTATGCAAGGGCACCTGGTTTGACCATGCTCCAATAATGCAGATGTTACGCCTTATACGCGACGTACGTTTCTTTCACCTGGCCGTTCGCGTCGAACGCCTCGATCTCGGCGATGGTCTTGAACTCAAGATCGTCGCCCTTGTAGCCGTAGTTGCTGTTGTTCATCGTGTACATGTAGCCGTAGATGATGCCGCCTTCTTCGGCGCCCTTGTCCTGAGCATCCACCGCTTCCTGCGCGGCAGCTTTGCATGCGTCGAGTTCCTTCGGGTTCCACAGGCGGTCTCCGCCGAGCGGTCCAAGCATGTCGTCCTCCTTTAACGTAGTTGCATTGCTTCAATGATACGGACCTGACGCAAAAATACTTCGAGATCAGTTCAATGAAAACGAGGGGATGCCCAACAGAAAGAAGATGCCCGCGAGCTTTGGCGCTCGGCAACATGTCTGCATCGGGGAATACGAGACTGCAATGCTGCGCGTTTGCAGCAAAACACCGCAGGCAAGCGGTATGAGAGGTTCGGCTCCCCCAGATTTCGTTGGGGGTCATCAATATCCGGCTGCTGTGCATTCGAGGCAAGCTTACGTAAGCTTTAAACCGTTAAGCGAATCGAATGGAGGAATACCATGTGCTTCAGACCAGCAGCAGTCAACACCGGCTTGATCGCGTGTCCCATGTGCGGTCACGAGAACCCCATCTCGGCAACGGTATGCGAGGAATGCGGTTTCGCCGCGAGCGGAGCCACTGCTCCCGGTGCGCCTGGCGCCCCCAAGGCCCCCGGTGCCCCCAAAGCTCCCGGCGCCCCGAAAGCGCCAAGCGCGCCGGGCGCGCCTAAAGCCCCTGGCGCGTAACCGCACCGCTACGAGAGTCAGGAGCCGGGGGCGCGAACAGCAATCCGGTTCCTGACCGCATCGAACCCGAACGAACCCGCAGAATGCACCGCTGCTGACCGATACTCGCTCGCCCCTGAAAAGCGTTCGAGGGCGAGGTGCCGTTTTGCCGCTCCGAACAAGCATATGCAAGTCATGCAGCGGCTGGATCGCTCAGTTCGCCGCTGTACCTGCCAGACGCCAGCAGACGCACCAGTCGGCACCCGCGCAGTAACTCCGCTCGCCTATCTGCACAAGGCGTACAATCCCGAATCCTCATGAGCGCGGTAGAACTCGTCTAAGATGCGCATAAGGCCCTGGAAGCATGAGGACTCCAAATCGGACTCCATCCCGACGAACCCTATCTCGACCTCGTACGAATGCTCCATGTCGCGCAAAACGAACCCGGCCTCGTCGGCCATGGTGAGCGCTGCGATAGCAGGCAGAAACGATACGGCCGAATCCCGCTCCACCATGCTTTTTCGCAGCGAGAAATCCGAACTCGAGAACTCGATGGCACTTTGCCCGAAGCGTTTCGATAAAACGCTGTACAGATACGTGTTGGTGGACACCAGAGGCTTCGATACGATGTCTTCGTCGGATAGCGTGTCCTTCTTCGCCAAAGGAGACTGCGCGTTCACCATTACCTTGTCGTAGGTCTTCAGATACGGCCTGTACTGGTAGCCCTTCTCCTCCAAATCGTCGATGCCGCCCATGTTGGTGCTGCGATCCTGGTTGAAGAAGCACACAAGCCCAATGATGGGGTTCGCCCCCGCAGGATCGTTCGCGTTGTTTGCTAAAAGATCATGACGGATCTGGGAGTTCTGCGATTCGCGGAAATGGATATCGCGGCAACCGAAGATGTAATCCTTCGCCTGTTGCGTGAGAAACGCCAGCATGGCCACGTTCTGGCATTCGAGCTGGATAGAATGGCCGCCGGTAAGCTGAACCTGGGATTTCGCAGCGGCGTACTCGAGTATGCCCGTGTAGCCGTCCACGACATCGGCGATTTTGGGGGCGAGCTCCTCGCCGATCGGCGATAAGACGAGTTTGTTGGAGTAACGGATGAGCAGCTCGCAGCCGAGTTCCTTTTCGAGCTCGTTCATCGCGCGGCTCATACCCTGAGGCGAAATGAAGTTCAGCTTAGCCGCCCGGGTGATGGATTTGGTTTTAGCCACATCCAAAAAATAGTGCAGATACTCGATGTTCACCCTGTCCCCCTTGGCGTCGATCCGATCGAAGCAGCCTCATTATAAGGCAAGGCGGGGCGCTCGGCATACCGAATTGCGCGCCGAATCGCCGATGCGGGTTTTCGTCGGGAGCTTGAGACAACTCCCGAGCACTGATCTGCCCCGATATGCGCTTCGAGCAACGAAACGTTGAGCCGCGTCAACGAAATGCGTAGCCGTGCGCAGGCCCCACAAAAACGAGGGGCAGCCCAACGCTCCGCTTATTTTCTCCCGCCGCACCGGTCCATACACTTGAGGCAAGGGGATCGGATCGACGCTTTTGTGCGCACGGGAGCCAAGATCTTACGATCGCTCACCCAAACGAGGCCAGGCGAGCATGCAGATTGGTGTTTCTGCCGACATGCAAGGCAAAGCCCTGCCGACCGGTTGGACATCAGCAGAAGACGAAGAAAGTAGGAGGAGCATGAAGACGTCTGACAAGACAATCTACAAGAACATGTCGCTGTGTTCTTTCGGCAACGGCGCCAATCTCACCGCTGTCGACTCCAAAGACGGAAAGATCGTTCGTATGCGCCCCGTGCACTACGACGAGCACTACACCAAAGAAGACCTGAACTACTGGACCATCGAGGCGAAGGGCCATTCCTTCGAGCCGGGCATGAAGACGCTGAACTCGCCCTTCACCTTCATCTACAAGACCCGCACGTACTCCCCCAACCGCATCCCCTTCCCGCTTAAACGCGTCGATTGGGATCCGAACGGAGAGCGCAATCCGCAGAACCGCGGCAAATCGAAATTCGAGCGCATCAGCTGGGACGAAGCGACCGATATCATCGCCTCCGAAATCGTGCGCATCGACGAAACCTACGGCCGCAACTCCATCTTCTGCCAGGGCGACGGCCACGGCGAAACCGGCTCCATCCACGGACCCCACGGCACCATGGCAAACCTCCTCGATATGACGGGCGGCCTGACCATGCAGGCCCGCCAGCCCGACAGCTGGGAGGGATGGTACTGGGGCGCCAAGCACGCTTGGGGAAACGAGCCACTGGGCCAAAACACCCACCAGCACAACCTGTTCAAGGACATTTCCGAAAACTCCGACGCCGTGCTGTTCTGGGGCTGCGACCCCGAGACCACGCCGTGGGGCTGGTCGGGGCAGCAGGCGTCGCGTTTGTGCTTCTGGTTCAGCGAAATCGACGTGAAGCAAATTCACATCGCACCCGACGTGAACTACGCCAACGCCGTCCATTCCGACATGTGGATCCCCGTACTCCCCAACACCGATGCGGCGCTTCAGCTTGCCATCGCGTACGTGTGGATGACCGAAGGCACCTACGACAAAGACTACGTCGAAACCCATACCGAAGGCTTCGATTGGTTCGAGTACTACGTGCTCGGCAACGAGGACGGCATCCCGAAAACGCCTGAATGGGCCGAGGAGAAATGCCACGTGCCCGCCTACCGCATCAAGGCGCTCGCCCGCTACTGGGCCAAGCACAACGTGTCGATCGGGCACTGCAACGGCGGCTCCTACATCCGTTCCTGCTACTCCCACGAGCCTGCACGCCTCGAGGTGTACCTGCTCGCCATGCAGGCTGTCGGCAAACCGGGACGCAACCAGGTGAAATTCATCGAATGGGCGCTCATCGGCATGGACTCGTTCAACCCGCTGCCTCCCGGAAACTTCCTGCCCGAGGTTCGCGCCTGCTACCACGGCTCGGTGCTCGGCGAGCTTCCTGCCTCCTTCATCCCGAAGACCCTCGTACCCCAGTGCATCACCGTCGAGGAGGGCGAGAAGGTCGAATGGTACGGCCACACCACAAGCCGCCACCACCGCACCGATCAGTTCAAGAAGTTCCAGTTCCCGCAGGACGGCGATCACGGCATCAAGATGATCTGGTCGGATTCCCCCTGCTGGTCCACCTGCTGGAACGGCGGCAACGAATTCCAGGATGCGCTCTTGAACCCCAACCTCGAGTTCTTCTTAGTGGAGCATCCCTGGATGGAAAACGATACCCTGTTCGCCGACTTGATCCTTCCCATCTCGACCACGCTCGAGCTTGACGACTTCGGCGTCGACACGTATTCCGGCCAGTTCAACTCAATCATCTGGGAGCAGAAGGCGTGCGAGCGTCAGTACGAATCGCTCTCCGACTACGAAGCCGTGCTCGAAGTGGCGAAAAAGCTCGAGAAGTACGGCGGCGTCTACGAGGATTGCGCAAGCCACCTTTCCGGCGACATGACCGTCGAACAATGGCAGGAGGTGGGCTACCAGGGATCGGGCCTGCCCGAAGAGGAGCAGGACCTCGAGCTCATCAAAAGCCAAGGCTACCAGATGCTTCCCACCCGCGAAGGCTGGGACAAGGAACCCGCGGGTATGATCGAATTCTTCGAGGACCCCGAAAACAACCCTATGGAAACCCCGACGGGCAAGATCGAGTTCTACTCCACCGGCCTCGCCAACTTCTTCCCCGACGACATGGAGCGCCAACCGGTGGCCAAGTGGATCGAAGAATCCGAAAGCCATCATGAGCGCATTAGCTGCGACCGCGCGAAGGACTACCCCTTTTTGCTGGTATCCAACCATCCGCGTTGGCGCATCCATGCGAACTTCGACGACTGTCCGTGGACGCGTGAGATCGAAACGTGCAAGGTGGTCGGCGTCGACGGCTACGCCTACGAACCCGTTTGGATCCATCCCACCGATGCCGCGAAGCTCGGCATCGAAAACGGCGATATCGTCGAGGTATTCAACGAGCGCGGCACCGTGCTCGGAGGCGCCTACATCACCGAGCGCATCATTCCCGGAGCGGTGCTGCAAGACCACGGAGCCGAAACCGACCCGATCGTCCCCGGAGTGGGCGGCATCGATCGCGGCGGCGCGAATAACCTGATCGCTCCCAGCAAAACGTCGTCCAAGAACGCGGCCGGCGAAGTGACGGGCGGCTTTTTGGTGGGCGTGCGCAAATGCGACATCCACGCGCTCATGGAACAGTATCCCGAGGCTTTCGAAGCCGAGCACTACACCATCGAAACAGGTACGAACGTCTACGATTATCTGCAGGAGGCATAAAGAATGAAGACTATTCTGTTTGACGCCAGCCTGTGCAACGGCTGCTACGGTTGCCAGATGGCGTGCAAAGACGAGCACTGCGGCAACGATTGGAGCCCCATCGCTGCCGAACAGCCCACAACCGGCCAGTTCTGGTGCAAGGTCGAGCAGACCACCCGAGGCAAGATTCCCGAGATCAAAGTACAGTACCAACCCGTGCTGTGCGGGCACTGCGAAAACGCCGCCTGCATGGAGGCTGCGACCGACAACGCCGTGTACCGCCGCGACGACGGGCTCGTGATCATCGATCCGGTAAAAGCGAAGGGCCAGAAAGCGATCGCGGATGCTTGCCCCGCCGGCGCCGTGTACTACAACGAGGCGCTTGATCTTCCTCAGAAGTGCACGGGCTGTGCCCACCTGCTCGACGACGGCTGGACAACTCCGCGCTGTGTCGACGTATGCGCCACGGGAGCCCTCGCCTACATCGACGAAGAGGACGTGCCCGAGGCAGCCTATCCCATGCCTGCCGCAGGAGAGCTGCATCCGCACGTGTACTACATGAACATCCCGAAACGCTGGGTGTACGGCGTGCTCGTGGACCGCACCATCAACGAAGTGATCGTCGGCGCAACCGTACAGCTCGTCGACGCCGAAGGCGCCGAGGTCGCCTCAGTCGAAACCGACGAGTTCGGAGAGTTCCGCTTCAAGGAGCTCGACGAAGCGGCGTATACCGTGCATGCGAAGGTGGACGGCTACGAGGATGTGGTCCTTGCCGCCGACACCACCGAAGAGGATGTGGTTTTAGGCGACATCTTCCTGAATGCCGCTGCGTAAACCGAGCCTGGGATCTTCCCCGCAGCGGTGCACGTTCGGCGCCGCTGCGGGGCTACACACGATACAACAGGAAGGGGTAACAATGGCTGAAACAGCCAAGGGCAACAAGGTGGTCTTCAAATGGATCTGGATCGCCGTTGCCATCGTCATGATCATCATCGGGCAGTTCGGCCCGCTCTGGTCGCCCGACTTAACACGCGAGGGCCAGGCGGCCATCATGGTCCTGCTAGCCGCCGTGGTCATGTGGGCGACCGAGGCGCTGCCTTTGCCCATCACTTCGCTTGTCATGGTGGCGATGTGCGGGTTTTTGGGGATCGCCGCCTACAACGACATCTGGGCGGCAACGTTTACGGGATCGCTCTGGATGTTCATCGGCATCTTCGGCTTCACGACGTTTCTCGGGGTGTCCACGTTCCCCCAGCGCTTGATAGCCATGGTCGTGAAAATGGTGAAGGGCAACATCAACCTGGTCATACTGGGTTTCATGGTGATCTCCGCCATCATCTCGATGGTCATGTCGAACATCGCGCTTACCGCCATCATGATGGGTTTCGCGGCATCGCTTTTGCGTGCGGCCGGTGCCAAACCGGGCGAATCCAACATGGGTCGCTGCCTTGCGCTCGCAATTCCGTTCGCCGTCATGTTCGGCGGATGCCTGTTGCCATCAGGCACGCCCATCAACGTCGTCGTGCTCGGCCTCGCTGAAACCGCGTGCGGCGTCACCATCACGTTTGCGGAATGGTTCGGCTACACCATCATCCCGGTAACGCTGAGCCTCATCGCCTGCTGGATCATTCTTGTCAAGGTATACAAGCCCGAACCCTTGAGCCAAGAGACCGTCGATGCGTTCCTCGGCGAAGTATCCGCGCTGCCGCCCATGGACTTCAAAGAGAAGTTCAACATCGGTGTGCTGCTCGTCGCACTCGTATGCTGGATCGCAAGTTCTTGGATTCCCGCGCTCAACACCACGTTCGTCGCGCTCGTCGCGCTCGGCCTCCTGTTCTTGCCCGGTACGTCCATGATCACGACGAAGCAGTACCGATCCGAAAGCCCGTGGGACATCCTGCTCATGATGGCGTCCATCAACGGTATCGTCGCCGCCATGTCGGCAGCGGGCTCCGTCGCATGGATCGTCAACATGCTGCTCGGCGTGACGTCCGATATGAGCTTCGTCATGCTGTTCATGGTTATCAGCGTCGTGCTGGCCATCGTGCACAACTTCTTCCCCTCGGGCCCGGGCCTTGCGGCTCTCGTGACCGCGCCCGTGCTCGGCCTCGTGGCGGCGGTCGGCGGCAACTTCACGGCAACTATCCTCATGCTGGCTCTGTGGTGCGCCCTCTGCTTCCTCGTTCCCTTGGATTCGGTCCTGCTCGTTTCGTATGCGGGCGGGTACTACAAGTTCAACGAGATGTGGAAGGGCGGGCTTCCCGTCACTATCGCGACGATGGTATTCTTCAGCGCATTTCTGCTCGTCGTTCCACCCATGCTGGGAGCGTTGTAACGTATCGATCCGCACGATTCGCACGGGCTCCTTCGCTTGGGAACCCGTGCGACGCACCCGAGCAAAACCATTCCAGGGGATACGCCTGCTCGGGTGCTACGAAAGCACAAGGACAGGCATCACGTAACGGGGGTTAATCATGTCTGAAGCCATACAGCGAACCGCGCTGCGTCCGCGCGCCGTCGTGTGCATCTTGCTCGCTATCGGCATCGTAGCCGCAACGGCACTCGCCCCGGCGACCGAGGGACTTTCCTACGAGGGCCGTATGGTTCTGGGAATTCTCGGGGCGGGCATACTTTTGTGGGTAACCGAATCGCTGCCCTTGCCCGCAACGGCGCTGCTCATCCTTGTGATGATGCCGATCATGGGCGTATGCACGTTCGAGGATGCGTATGCGAACGCCATGGGTTCGACCGTGTTCTTCCTTATGGGAACGTTCGCGTTCACCGTCGCACTCGATGCCACCACCATACCCACCCGCATCGCCGCGTTCGTGCTTCGATGGTCGGGCACCAGCACGAACAAGATGCTGCTCGGCTTCATGTGCGCGACGGCCTTTCTCTCGTTCTTCATGTCGGACGTGGCTGCATGCGGCGTGTTCATATCGGTGGGCAAACGGCTACTCGAACTCAACGAAGCGGAAAAGCTCGCATCGCCCATGGGAAAGGCCCTCATGATCGCCATACCCTGGGCCTCGTATGCGGGCGGCTGTGCAGTCATGACCGGCAACGGGTGCAACATAGTCACCGTCGGGTTGTTCTCGTCGCTGTTCGGTGTGAACATAAACTTCGTCGAATGGTCGATGCTCGGACTGCCGTTCTGTCTCATCATGCTGTTCGCCTCGTGGTTCATCATCACCCGCTTCTTCAAACCGGAGCCCATCTCGCAATCGTCGATCGATATCACCATGGCCGAGGCCTCGCACATGGGAAAAGTCACCCGCCCCGAACTCATGACCGTCGTCATTATCGCGCTTGCCATGGTGTTCTGGATTCTGAGTTCGTGGATACCCGTGCTCAACACCGCCATGATCGCCATCTTCGCCGTCGTGCTACTCTCGGTGCCCGGATGCTCTACCCTCGAGTTCAAGGGACTCGTTTCGCGCATGAACTGGGGAGTACTCGTCATGATCATGTGCATCTTATCGGTCGCGCACTTCGTGGTGGCAACCGGTGCCGGCGATTGGATGGTTACAGCCGTCGTGGGTGCTCTGCCCGAAAGCTGGAAGATACCGCTCGTCATCCTGCTCGTGCTGTCCGCCATCGGCGCCATCGTGCACAACATCGTTCCCGTGGGGCCGGCTGTGGCGGGCATCCTCGCCTATCCGTTCGGTGTGATCGCGGGCGATTTCGGCATCAGCATGTACTGCATGCTCATGGTAGTTGCCCTGCACGCCTCACTCGCCTACATCCTGCCGCTCGACTGCGTGCCCATTCTCACGTATTCGACCGGGTACTACCGCATGTCCGACATGGTGAAGATCGGCTGGATGCCCACGGTGCTCCTCGTGGTGCTCACCTCCACGCTCCTGCCCGCGCTGTGCATGGTGTTCGGGTTTGCATAAGGCATGGATCGGTCATGCTAGCGCTTGTTACATCTTCCCCTGAAGGAAGTCGAACACCGTCCGGAAATACAAATCGGGGTCGGTTTCGGCGGCAAGCGCATGGCCCGCTCCCCTCATGACGAGCAGGCGCTTCTCGGGTGCCGAGCACGCCTCGAACAGCGCGCGAGCCATGGCGGGCGGCACGAACCCGTCGCTCGCCCCATGGATGAACAGCGTGGGCGTGCAGCTTTGCTTCACCTGGTCGAGCGCCGAGGCGTGCTTGATATCGTAGCCGCCCCGCGCCTTGAGCATGATGCGGCCGTCGTCGACGACGGGGTGTCTGGGCAAGCCGTAGAGCTTCTTGACCTGGCCCGCGAACATACTTTCCACATCGGTGAACGCGCAATCGGACACGACGGCTCTCACCTGAGCGGGCAGCCGCTCGCCCGACGCCATGCACACCGCCGCCCCGCCCATCGATACACCGTGCAAGACGATCGAGATGTCGCTTCCGAATCTTTTCACAAGGTAGTCGATCCACAGCACGAGGTCGTTGCGATCGGTCCAGCCCATGCCGATGAGGTCGCCGCCGCTTTCACCCTGTGCCCGCAGATCGGGGGCAAACACGTTGTAGCCGCGCTCGGCGTAGAAGGCGCCGATGTGCTCCATATCGGTATGGTCGTTGGTGTAGCCATGCACGAGAACAGCCCATTTCGCTGTGCGCTCGCGCGCGGGATAGACGAAGCCCGCAAGGTCGAACGGCTCGCCGTGGCCGAATGCGTGCGCGCCTCGATGCTCGTGGCGGCGCGCACGGACGCCATGTCGAACCGAATTCCCTGCTCGCGCATCGCGGCCCCCCTCGCCCGCATACGCGCACTGCAAAGCCCCCGAATCGCACGACGACTTGATGAACACGCGCTCCACGTCCACCGTCGAAAGCCACTCGTCGCGTTTCTCGCGGATCGCACGGCGGTTGCGCTCAACGAGACCGCGCACGCTGCGATCGACCGACCCGTTTGCCAGATCGCCCCCGATGCGGTCGGGTTTGCGCATGCGCCCGGTCTTGCCGTCCTTGCCAGGTACGAGGGCGAAATCGATGGCCGCATTGCCGATGAGCACAACGGACGCCGCCGCAAGCGCGAGAACACCTGCACCGACGCCTGCAATCCATCCGATAGCTTTAGCGTTGCGCTTCATGGCTGTCTTCCTTCCGCGTGACCAACCCCCTTACCACACGGTACAATTGTATAACCGCGGTGGGTGCGAACGCCAGCGCCGCGATCAAACCCGCCTGGCCCGCCGTGATCTCGACAACCTGTACGAACGGGTGCAGAGCCGGGATGAACAGTACGGCGGCAAGCAGCACGACGCCGAGCACGAACGCCCCGAGCGTATAGGGATTGCTCAAAAGCCCCAAGTGGAAGATCGAGGCGTTGCCGCGGCAGTTGAATCCGTGGAACAGCCGTGCGAGCGAGAGCGTCGCGAACGCCATGGTCATCGCAAGGGCGGCGCCACCCGCATCGAGGCCGATGAAAAACGCGGCCATCGTGGGGATCGTGATCAGCACGCCCTCGATGCCGATCTGCGCGAGCAGCCTCTTATCTAAGATGGGCTCCTTCGGATCGCGCGGCTTGTGCGCGAGCACGTCGTCGGCCACAGGTTCCATGCCGATCGAAACCGCGGGCAGGCTGTCGGTCAAAAGGTTGATGAACAGAAGCTGCACCGGAGCGAACGGTGCGGGAAGCGCGGCAAGCGAGGCGAACAGCACGCTTAAGATCCCCGCCGCGTTGCCCGAAAGCAAGAAGTGCACGGTGCCCTTGATGTTCGCGTACACCCCGCGCCCGTTCTCCACCGCCCGCACGATGGTGGCGAAGTTATCGTCGGAGAGGATCATCGACGCAGCGTCCTTGCTCACCTCGGTGCCGGTGATGCCCATCGCCACGCCGATGTCGGCCTGCTTGAGCGCGGGCGCGTCGTTCACGCCGTCGCCGGTCATCGCCACGATCGAGCCTCTGCGCTGCCACGCCGACACGATGCGGATCTTGTGCTCGGGCGATACACGGGCATACACCGAGATATGCGCGAGCTCGCGGTCGAGTTCCTCATCGCTCATCGCATCGAGCTCCGCGCCGTCGAGAGCGCGATCGTCGGGCCCGAGTATGCCGAGCTCGCGTGCAATGGCTGAGGCCGTCACCTTGTGATCGCCCGTGATCATAACCGTGCGGATGCCCGCTTTGCGCGCGTCGGCCACAGCACGGACCGCCTCGGGTCGCGGCGGGTCCATCATGGCCGCGAGCCCGACGAACGTGTAGCCGAACTCGTCTTCGAGCGCGGGTTCGCGAACTGCATCGAGCGTGCGCTCGGCGAAGGCGAGCACGCGCAGGCCGTTTTCCGAAAGCCGGCGGTTCTCGTCGAGGATGGCGGCCTTGCGCTCTTCGGTCAGAGGCACGACCCCGTCTGCGGTCAGCACGTTCACGGAGCGGTCGAGCAGCACGTCGAGCGCCCCTTTGGTGAGAAGCGTCGGACCGCTTGAGCGCTGGTGCAGCGTACTCATGAGCTTGCGGTCGGAATCGAATGCGAGCTCGCCCAGCCGCGGATGGCTCGCACGAAACGCCCCCTCATCGATGGCGAGGTTGTCCCCGATGCGCACGAGCGCCACTTCGGTGGGATCGCCGATCGCCGCACCCGTAGCCTCGTCGGTGGTCGCATCGCTTGCAAGCAGGCCGATCTCGACAAGGCGGCGCTCCACGGCATCGTCGAGGTCGATGTCGGCAAACGCAACGTAGCGGTCCTCCACGTAGATACCCTGGACGCTCATGCGGTTCTGCGTGAGCGTGCCCGTCTTGTCCGAGCAGATCACCGAAACGCTGCCGAGCGATTCGACCGCCTTGAGGTCTTTGATGATCGCATGTTGCTTCGCCATCTTCTGCGTGCCGATAGCGAGGATGATCGTGACGATGGAGCCGAGCGCTTCGGGGATTGCCGCTACGGCGAGCGCGACGGCGAACATGAGCGAATCGATGACGCTCATGCCGCTGCGGAATATCGAGAGGGCGAACACGATCCCGCAGATGATGAAAATGCCGATGGCGAGCTTCGCCGAGAAGTCATCGAGGCTCTTCTGCAACGGCGTCTTGCGGGCGCTCGTCTCGTTCATGAGCGATGCGATCCTGCCGATCTCGGTCGCCATGCCGGTCGCAGTGACCACGGCACGCGCGCGCCCGTACGTGACAAGCGAGCCCGAGAACACCATGTTGTCGCGATCCCCGATGGGGATGTCCGCGCCGTCGAGCGCGTCTGCGATCTTCTCCACGCTCTCGCTCTCCCCCGTCAGCGCGCTCTCGTTCACCTTGAGCGAGAAGCTTTCCACGATACGCGCGTCGGCTGCCACCAAATCGCCTGCTTCGAGTTCGAGCACGTCGCCCGGTACCACCTCGGCAGCGGGCACAAGGGCGCGCTCGCCTGAGCGCACGACGCGGGCTGCCGGTGCGCTCATCTCTTTGAGGCTCGCAAGCGATTGCTCGGCCTTGATGGTCTGCACGGTGCCGAGCACCGCGTTCAAGACGATGACGACGAAGATGACGATCGTGCTCTCCAGATGGCCCGACAAAAGCGATATGACGGCAGCGACGATGAGGATGATGACGAGCAGATCTTTGAACTGCCCGAAGAATACAGCGATCGCGCTTTTGCCTTCGCTCTCGTACAGCTCGTTTTCCCCGAAGCGCGCAAGCCGCTCCTTCGCTTCCTCGGGGGTCAGCCCTTCTGGGCTGCTTTGCTGCTCTTCGATGACCTCATCCGCCGTAAGGCGGTAGGGCTGCGCTGTCATGATCGCTCCTTCAAATCGGTTTGACAGCATCGTATCCTTCCGTCGAAGCCGAATCGAAAAAGAAGATCAACCGTTACTCGTCGGGAATCATTACGATACGGAAAAGCACGAAAAACGGCGATTGTCAGCTGGATGGTCGGATTCCTGACAGGGTCGCCCTGAGCCGCCGTTCAACTCGTTTGAAACGACCGTCGAAGACATGAAAGCATGGGCTCCGTGCTTCGGCACCTCTGTCAATCCGCCATTCCCGGTGCTATACTGAGCGGCAGGGAGTTCTATAACGGGGAGAATCATGGATATAGAAATATTCAGAGAGTTCATCTCTCTTTCCGAAGGCCTCAATGTCACCAAAACATCTCGTGAGCTCAATATTGCCCAATCGACTTTGAGCAGCCATATCATCAAACTCGAAAAAGAACTCGGCGTTCAGCTTATCGAGCGCGACGGAACCCCTTGCCTTACGTTGGCGGGAAGGGAGTTTCTCGAAACGGCATCGGACATCATGGGTTTGTATGACGAGTTCAAGGAGCGCGTGAAGAAAAATCGGCATCAGAGCGAAGAGGTCATTACGGTTCGGGCTCCGCAACGTCGAGAAGGTTTCATTTTAGCCCTGCTCAACAAAATAATCGATTTCAAGAAAGACAATCCATACGCAACCATCGATATTCAAAACACGCAGAGCAACCGGCTGTTCGAAGAGCTTAGGGATGGAAGCATCGATTGCGGATACTTCGGAAATTCGATCAACAAGCCCGAGGTAGAAAGAGAGTTCGAACTGATTCCCGTCGTCGATGAAGAGTTCATCGTCTGGATGGACAGGGATTCGCCCCTACTCGATAAGGAATTCCTGGCGCCGCTCGACCTAGAAAACTCCGTTCTTCCCGTACCTGTAAGCGCCGGCACCTACAGCGGCTATTTGCCGCCGATGTACGAGGAGCTTTTTTCGTCTTTCGGAGCAAAAGCGAACATCAAACCTCGTTATTGCCAATCGATCGATGATTTTTTTCTCTCGAAAATCAAGCGAGACGATTTGCTGATACTCAATCGAGGCTCCCAAATGGTGGCTGCAATAAACGAAGCGAACGGCAAAGTGTTTCGCTGCTTCAAGCCTCCCATCTACTCGGTTGGATATCTCGTATTTCGCAGCAAGGATAACAGTAGAGCCGTTACGAGCTTCAAGGAGCATCTGTTGGAATCCTACAAAGAAACCCACTGGCAGGATTGCCATAAGGACGCATAGTTTCTACGATGACCAGCTCCTGTGTAACGGATCGCTTATTTGCGCCGTAAGAGCGCTCCGCATTCCGACTCGCCTTCAAAAACCTATCGCCCACCAACCGTGATCGGCTATCGTAGTTCGCGATTCATTCTGCCAAAAATCACGATACCCTCGATGGATTTTTCGCATGAACCTATCAAGAATCATCGTTTTTCCCATCAAATGATAAGCAGGTATTCTGAACCCGCACGGCACACGCCTGCGAACGAAAAGAGATGTTCAAATCTTTGAGCATCACTACCTGAGGGGGAACCATGGAACTTGATCGTCGTAGTTTTTTGAAGGGAGCCGCATTAGCGGGAAGTACGGCTGCGCTGTTCGGCGTCACCGCATGCAGCCCGCCAGCTCCGAAAGCTGGCGAAGATGAGAAGGATGCATCTCAAAACGCAAACGAAGCCGATCCCATCGCGCCGCTCGATCCTCCAGCTTCTTGGGATTTCGAAGCTGATTTGGTGGTTGTGGGCACAGGGGGAGGCGGTCTTGCCGCAACGACGCTCGCCGCAGAAAACGGCACTACCGTGATCGCTGTGGAAAAAGAGGGTCAAGTAGGTGGAGCAACTCGCCACGCCGTGGGCTATGTCCTTTTCGCCGGCGGCTCGAAACTGCAAACAGAAATGGGCGCTGCATGGCCCGGCGATACGTTCGATCCCATCGCTGCAGTAAACAGAATCAATCCCTATTATCAGTTCTCACTCAATGCTCCCCTGCACGCAAACGTCCTCACCGCGTGTGGCGAATGCGTTGACTGGATGTTGGAGCATGATGGAATATCGTTATTCGCCACGCCGCGCTCGTACTTGGACAACGATGTTCTCGAGGGTAAACAAAACTTTGTCCTTGGCATGAACAACACAGTGAACGCGATGGAAAAAGCCGCGCTTTCCGCAGGTGCGGACATCATGCTGAACACCAAAGCGGAAGCGCTCGTTATCGACGACGGAGTTGCCGTCGGCATTATGGCGACCACGGCGGAAGGCACCGAGATATACATCAAGGGAGCCAAAGGTGTCGTGCTCTGCGGAGGCGGCTTCGGCATGAACCGCGATCTGTTGCAGCGATATATCCCATCCTGCTTTGAGCAAGCCCTGCAGGGTGGTCCGATGCCCTTCCATACCGGAGAAGTTTTCCGCATGGGTCTTGGTGCGGGAGCCGATTATGCAGGATTGAATTCATTCAGCTGCTGGGAAGGCGGGCTTGACGAATACTACGGAGCAGGCGACGGTTCGTATTGGCATTATTTCTGGAATGGTCCGCGCCAGCTCTTAACCAACCCATGGTTGTTGCTCGATGAAACCTGCAATCGCGTCCAGTACCTTTCGGGATACGATTTTCAACCCGAATTCTACAACGGCGATTTTTGCATGGGCGAATGCACCAACGCGTCCATCCAGATGTCGCTACCAGGACACGGGGCTTACGCAGTTCTCGACGATAACTATGAAGAGAATCTTGAGAAGATCATTTACCGAAAAGCCCTCGACCATTCAAAAATCCCTATCGAAAAGGGCGAGCCGATGATTCAAACCGATCTTGTTACCGATGATTGGCGGCAAGAGGTACTGGATGCCGTAGAGCGCGGATCCATTAAAAAAGCCGACACGCTTGAGGAGCTGGCTGTAGAAGTCGGGCTCGATCCAGTCGCGTTCGAAGCGGCCGTCAAGCGATGGAACGAGCTTTGCGCTCTTGGGGAAGACACCGATCTCGCTGTACCCTACAATCCCCAATGGCTTGTTCCCATTGAAAAGCCGCCCTATTACTGCGCAAAGATCGGCGCCATGATTGGAAAGACGCTCTGCGGACTGCGCGTTGACGAGAACATGCACGTCGTGGACGCTAAAGGAAAGCAGATTCCCGGTCTCTACGCCAATTTCTTAACTGCGGGAGGCATAGCGGGCGAGAACAGCTACGGCTCTCAATGGACTAACACGAGCCTTGCAGGCGCATGCGCACTGAGCTGGGGGAGCGGATATCTCGCTGCTTCTTCGGCTCTCCAAGGCGCATAAGGTTTCGCAACCGGCCGATTTTCAATCGGCCGGTTGCCTACCATGCATGTACCCCTGCTGCGAAACGCACGCTATCACGAGGAGTTGCTGCTGCTATGACCGTTCGAAACGACATTGACGTATACCGTAATCATCCGGTTCGAGCTTCTTGGAAAATTCCAGCATTCTGCTGCAACGACTGGGGTGCGCTGAAGCTCTTGGAGCTGTGCTCGACTTTAGGCTTCGATCGGCCGTTCGACATCGTATACGGAGCTCCCTATTGCGCCTGGTCGGGCGGACGGCCCTCTGCTGTAAAAGCCCGCCTCAACGAAGAACAACTTGATACATATTTTTCTGCATACGCGCACTTCGGTGTCCGGTGTGCCTTGACCCTATCCCGACTTAGTGTCGATGAGGGCTACTACCGCGACACGTATTGCAACCTGCTGTTGGATTTCGTTGAAGAATATGATGGCGAGGTCATCTTGTTCGATGATGTTCTGGCAAACCATATAAAGCAAACCCGACCCAGCATCAAAACCGTGGCGTCGCTGAACAAGGCCATGAGCACTATGCACGAAGACTGCGAACAGGAGACCGCCTATTACAGAAGTCTCCTCGAGCTCTACGACGAGATCGTTGTAAGAAGCGAATACGCGCTGAACGACGAATGCCTAGAAAACCTGTACGACGTTCGCGAAAAGGTTGAAATAATTGTTAATCAATTCTGCGTCCCGAACTGCCAAAACGTCTACAATCATATTAAAAAGCTCGAAGAATGGAACGATGGGGGCTGCAGAGGATCGGGGCAGCCCTGCTATCATCTGGAAACCGCTTCGAACATCGAAAACCGTCTCGGTAACAATCTGTTTATTTCCAACTCTCGTATTTCTTACCTGTGCTCTCGCGGGTTTACCAGAATGAAAATTGCAGGAAGGAACTCGCCGCTTCCCCTGTTTTTGGATGCGCTCGCGGAGTACGTATTCGAGCCCACAGGTGCCATTGCGCATATCAAGCGCGCTCTGATTCGTGACTTCAAGAACGAAGCGGCAGCGAAACAAGGGGCGGTTACGCCTTTCGATATTCCCGAAAGCATTCTCCATAGCCTGAGCGCTGGGTAAATGCTCAAAACCCTGCCTGTCGGCATTGCAAGCCGCACTTTCGAACCATCGTTTTACGGAGACTTTCAACTCGCTGCCCAGTCGTAACCTGCATACGCACCCGCCCCGTCGTACAATGAACGCAGGACACCGAACAGAAGGCAGACAATGGACAGTATAGGCAACAGGGCCTCGAGCATCGATACGAAGGCTTCTCCTACATACGAGTTCGACTACGACGGTTTCATCACCGAAGTGGTGCCGCACATCTACCAGGTGCGCGTACCGCTTCCCGACAACCCGCTGCGCGAGCTGAACTCGTACTTCATCCTCGACGACGAGACGACCACGATCGTCGACGTCGGGTTCGACCATCCGGCGTGCGAAGCGGCGCTCAACGCAGCGCTCGCCAAACTCGGGCGCGGCTGGGATTCGGTGAAGATCGTGCTCACGCATTCCCATCCCGACCATACCGGCAACCTCGACCGTATTTACCGCGATGGGATGTGCCTGTACGCGAACCTCCATTCGTTCCAGGAAGTAGAGAACCTCCAGATGATGGAGGCGAAGGTGTTTGAGCCGCTCGTACGCCAGGCGGCGCGCCCCCAAGACGAGGGGCTCTCCTTCGAAAAAGGCGTACCGCGCCTCAGGCTTCATGCCGAACTACTGCCTTTGAAGCACCGCCCGTTCGTCACCTACGTCGAAGAGGGCGATACCATCTTTGCCGGCGGCTACGAGTTCGAGGTCATCGAAACGCCCGGCCACGACAATTGGCACATCTGCCTGTACGAGCCTGCTACGAAGACGATGATCATCGGCGATCACGTGCTCGAACGCATCACGCCCGCCATCTCGTCGTGGTTCGCCACCCACAACGCGCTCGAAGAGTTTATGGAAAGCCTCGGCAAGATGAACCGCTACGACGTTAAGCTCGTGCTCCCCGCACACGGAAACCCCTTCACCGGCTTGCACGAACGCGTTTTATACTTGAAGGACCATCACGAAAAGCGCCTCGAGGAAATCTACGAACTCGTCGCCGAGGGCCACCACGACATCATCTCCATCTCGCAAAACGCGCAATGGAAGTACCCCGACTGGTGCCGCTGGCCCCTCGACCAGAAGTACTTCTCGATGGCCGAGACGATGGCGCATTTGGTGTACCTCGTATGCGACGGGAAGATCAAGCAGACGATCTGCGGCGACGAGTACCGCTTCGAACTTCCCTCGTAAGCTTTTCCGACGAAGGCCCGCCCTACACGCGGCAACCGAAGCCGAAGACGAGCGCGCCGCACGGATCGCTCGCTTCGCGCGGCCAAGGGCAGAAGACGAAACGCACTGCGCTTTCGGCACGTGAAAGGAAAGGACGGCAATGTTCGCAGACACCATCTTCGAAACCCAAGCGCTGTTCACGGGCATCGGAAACGATGCCGCACCCGGATCCCTCGCCGTTAAGGGCGACCGCATTGTATACGCAGGCCCGAACGAAGGGGTACGGCCCTTCCGCGGACCGCACACGACCGTGCGTGACTTCGGTTCGTCGATGATCGTGGCTGGATTCCACGATTCGCACCTGCACGTCTTCCACTCGGCGCTCTATTCGTCCCCGCTCGCGCTGAACTATCTCGGAACGAGCGAGGCGGACTACGTGGAACACCTCGCTCCGCTTGCCGCCGCCCGCCCGCATGGTTCGTGGATACTCGCCCAAGGTTGGCGCGAGTACCGGTGGGACCCGCCGATCATGCCGAGCAAGCGCTCTCTCGACGCCGCCTTTCCCGATAGACCCGTCGCTTTGTATTCGGGCGACGCCCATACGCTCTGGGTCAATTCAGCAGCCCTTGCCGCCCTCGGCGTAACAACAGAAAGCAAACCGCCCCAAGGCGGCAGCTATGACCGCGACAGCGACGGAAACCTTACGGGCATCATCCGCGAAGCTGCGGCCATGGAACTCATGCCGCGCATCGTTTCCTCGTTCTCCGACGAGGAGATGCGAAGCGCATACCGTGGCTTCATGGAAACCTTGCTCGAAAATGGCATCACGTCGGTCTGCGATCTGTCGCTCATGGCGCATCCGGGACTCGATTTCGTGCGCGACGATATCTACGCGGCACTCGAAGCGCGCGGCGAGCTCGCGGTGCGCGTGCATGTGTTCCCCACGCTCACCTTCGACATGAGCCGCCTCGAAGCCATGCAGCGCCGCTTTTCTGGGCCCTATCTTAAAGCACCCGGCTTCAAGCAGTTCTTCGACGGCGTATCGAGCCAGCACACCGCCTACCTTGCAGAGCCCTACGCCAACGCACGGTTCGAAGGAGATCGCGGACGGCCGACCATCGAACCCGAAACGATGCGCGAGCTTGTGTTGGCTGCAGCGCAGGCGGGCCATGCTGTGCGCATCCACACGATCGGAGACGAGGCCATCCACCTCGCGCTCGACATCTTCGAGGAAGCGCAGCGTGAATACGGACTGCCCGCACACGGCCAGAACTGCCTCGAGCACCTCGAGAACCTCCAGCCAGCCGACATCGCGCGCCTATCCGCGCTCAATGTGCTCGCCGCCGTGCAGCCGCCCCACATCACGCTCGACCCCGGCGGCCCCGAACGCGATCTGGGGCCCGAGCGCACGCGGTGGATGTGGCCGTTCGCAACGTTTTTGGACGAGGGCGTGAAGATGGCGTTCGGAACCGATTCGCCCGTGGTCGACGTGAATTCCATGGATGTGCTCTACGCTGCCGTCACCCGGCAAGACCCGCACACCCACATGCCGCGCGGCGGGTGGCTGCCCGAAGAGCGCATTCCCCTGGCCGATGCGATACGCGCCTACACGCTCGGGAGCGCCCATGCGGCAGGTCGCGCCCATGAGCTCGGTACGCTCGAAGCGGGCAAACTCGCCGACTTCTGCGTACTCGACCGAAACCTGCTCGCACTGCCCGACGATGAGATACAGAGCACGCAGGTTATCGCCACCTACGTGGGAGGCACGCTGAAGTACGAACGATAGAGCCGAACCGATGGGGCAAGCGGCTCAACCACACGCAAATCGCAGGACAATATGGCACGTCGACGATTGAGAGTGGGTGCATGCACAAAAAACCACCCTGTTTTGGCCAATCGTCTCGTCTGTCCCAAAAAATCGCGGTTTTCTCAGCACCTGTTATGCCACGAACCACGGCGCACGAACATCATGCCTGATCAAACGAGAGCGATACACGTTCAACCTCGGGCATGTACGCGACAGCGTGGGACAAGCGAGACAATTGGCCATTTTCCGCGCCAGATTCATGCAAGGGCACCGAAAAGCGGCCACCTCCAGGGGCACGCGAAACCATGGGCTTCCGTACGCTACACGGAAGCCCTGCCCGCCGCCGCGCGGGCCCCGAGCAACCGAACTCGTCGAGCGAAGAGCAACCGTCAGTAATCCCACATGTGGTTCAACGGGCCGTTGCCCCGTCCGAGGTCGAGGCCGTACTGTAGCGCTCCTGTCACGTACGCCTTCGCCTTCGACACCGCCGCCTGCATCTCGAAGTCCTGCGCAAGACCGCAGGCAATGGCCGAAGAGAGCGTACAGCCCGTGCCGTGGGTATTCGGCGTCGGGATGAGCTTATGGCGCAGCCACACCACGCGCCCGTGCTCGGTGACGAGCACATCGTCGGCTCGCTGGGAGCCATGCCCCCCTTTCACGAGCACCGCACCCGTCGTAAGCTCGGCAAGCTCCTTCGCCGCCTCCTCCATGGCCTCTTCGGATGCGATCCGGCGGCCGCAGAGCACCTCGGCTTCGGGAATGTTCGGGGTGATGATGTTCGCCAAGGGAATGAGCGTGGTCTTGAGGGCTTCCACGGCATCGTCGTCGATGAGATAAGCCCCCGAGGTCGATACCATGACGGGATCCACCACGATGTTCTCGGCCTTATGGGCGACAAGACGCTCGGCGATAACCTCGATAATGGGGGCCGAAGACACCATGCCGATTTTCACGGCGTCGGGGCGGATGTCATCGAACACCGCGTCGATCTGCTGCGCAACGAACGCCGGATCGACCTCCATGACGCCGAAGACGCCCGTGGTGTTCTGCGCCGTGAGCGCCGTAATGACCGTCTCGGCATAGAGCTTATGCGCTGCGATGGTCTTGATATCGGCTTGGATGCCGGCTCCCCCGCTCGAATCGGAACCTGCTATGCTCAATACTGCTTCCATGTTCGGTCCTTTCGCCGTCCGCGCCCGCCGATGCGCCCGCATCGTCGTTGCTTCGCGTTCATCGTAGCGCTTACCTGATCGCCTCGTCAACGAGCAATCGCAGGCGTTGCGTTGCCGTTTCGATGTCCGCCGCTGCAAAGATCGCCGACACCACCGCAGCTCCGTCGACGCCGGTCTGCGCAAGCTGCGGGATGGTGCGTTCGTTCAAGCCCCCGATCGCCACGACGGGAATGGAGACGGCGGCGCAGATGGATGCGAGCTCCGCAAAGCTCACATCCACCGCCTCGGGTTTGGTCGGTGTGCCGAACATCGCCCCAACCCCAAGATAATCGGCACCTGCGGCCTCGGCCGCGAGCGCCTCTTCGCGCGTTTGCACCGACACGCCCACGATCTTATCGGGCCCGAGCACCGCCCGGGCGCTCGCGCATGCCGTATCATCCTGGCCCACGTGCACCCCGCAGGCGCCCGATGCGCGCGCCGCCTCCACATCGTCGTTCACCACGAACGGCACGCCGGCCTTCGCGCACAGCGGCATGAGCGCGCGGGCTTGCACGACCAACTCGTCGGTTGTCGCCCGCTTGTCGCGCAGCTGCACGAACGTCGCTCCCCCAGCAAGCGCCTCCTGTACGCACGTCGCGAGCGTGCGACCCGCAAGCCATGCGTTGTCCGTGACCGCATACAGGCGCATGCCCTCGCGGATTTTCTCGCGCGGGTACATGGCCTACCGCTCGATCCGCTCGATCTTCGCCCCTGCTTCGAGCGCCTCACCGTCCATGCGGTAGAGCGCGTCGAGCAGATACGTGCGAAACGACCCGTTGCCGTCGCGGGTGCCCATGCGCTTCTCGGCCGTCTCGCCCGCAAGACCCATGCCGGCAACCACGGCAACCGTCGCATCGAGTACCGAAGCGGGGTTTGCGCACGCGTAAGCAGCGCATAAGCACGAAAGCATGCAGCCAGCTCCCGTGATCTTTCCCATAACCGGCGATCCGTTCGAGATGGCGTACGCCTCCTCGCCGTCGGTCACGATATCGATCGCGCCGGTGATAGCAACGACTGCGCCGGTTTTCCGGGCAAAGGCACGGGCGAACGCGGCCGATTCGGCAAGGTTCTCGGGCGTGACCGCGTCGTCGGGACACACGTCGACGCCGCGCGTGGAGGCGGCACCGCTCGCGAGCGCCTTCATCTCCGACATGTTGCCGCGGATCACCGCAACGGGGAGTTTGTCAAGAAGCTCCGCCGCGGTACGCGTACGCAAGCCCGACGCCCCCGCCCCCACCGGGTCGAGCACGATGGGATGGGCGAGCTCGGCTGCACGCTCGCCTGCGAGAAACATCGCTTCGATGCTCGCCTTGTTGAGCGTTCCGATGTTCAGGGTGAGTGCGCCGCAGATCGTTGTAATATCGACGACGTCTTCGGGCTCGTCGCTCATGATGGGGCTCGCACCCGCCGCCAGAAGCGCGTTCGCGCAATCGTTGACCGTCACGTAGTTCGTGATGTTGTGGACGAGCGGCACCGTGGCGCGCACCGTCTCGAGGGCGTTTTTCAAAGAGAACCGTTCCATGTTCGTTTCCTTTCAACCTTCCAGGTCCCTGTAAGTCAGCGAGGGTTTTCGCGGTGCCTCGAATCGGCGGGAAAGCCCGGGGACGCGTACTTCGTACGCGACGAGGGCTTGGACCGTCGAGGCGGGGCGCTGCGGAAACCCGTCCCGAGGGGACTTGCTTCGCGGCGTAGCAGTCGACCCGTTTCGATGGACGTCAGTCCAGCGAAACCACTAAGCCTTCCATGATGGTGTTCACCGTGCGCATGGCGCACATCTTCCCGCACATCGTGCAGGTGCCCTCCGTCGCGGGAGGCGCGCTCTCGAACACCTTCCGCGCACGCACCGGATCGATTGCGCAGTCGAACATGCCCTCCCAATCGATGCGGCGGCGCGCATCGCTCATGCGGTTGTCGATGTCGCGTGCGCCGCGCACGCCCTTCGCGATGTCGGCCGCATGAGCTGCGATCTTGGTAGCCACGAGCCCTTCGCGCACGTCGTTCACATCCGGCAGGCGCAAGTGCTCGGCAGGCGTCACGTAGCAGAGGAAATCCGCACCCGATGCCGCCGCCACCGCGCCTCCAATGGCCGCCGTGATGTGATCGTAGCCCGGAGCGATGTCGGTCACGAGCGGGCCGAGCACGTAAAACGGCGCGTTGTGGCACAAACGCTTCTCGAGCTTCATGTTCGCGGCGATCTCGTCGAGCGCCATGTGGCCCGGCCCCTCCACCATCACCTGCACGCCCGCATCCCACGCACGCCGGTTGAGCGTGCCGATTTCAATGAGCTCGGCTATTTGGGCCGCGTCGGATGCATCATAGGTGCTTCCCGGCCGCATCGCGTCGCCGAGGCTGATCGTCACGTCGTATTCGCGGCAGATGGCGAGCACTTCGTCGTAGTGCTCGTAAAACGGGTTCTCGTTGCCGGTCGCCTCCATCCAGGCGAAGATGAGCGAACCGCCGCGGCTCACGATGTTGGTAAGCCGTCCCGTTTCGCGAAACGAGTCGATGACGCGCCGGTTCATGCCGGCATGGATGGTTGCGAAATCGACGCCGTCTTCGGCATGCACGCGGATGACCTCGAGAAAATCTTCGACCGTGATGTCCACGAGCGGCTTTTCGAGGTACCCGATCGCATCGTACATCGGCACGGTGCCCACCATCGCGCTCGACCGCTCGATGAGCTTGGTGCGAAATTCGCGCGTCTTGCCGTGGTTCGACAGATCCATGATGCCCTCGGCGCCCAGTTCGAGCGCGACGGCCACCTTGGAGAACTCCTCTTCCTCGTCGTGCATATCGCCCGAAATGCCGAGGTTCACGTTCACCTTGGTCCGAAGCCCGCCGCCCACGCCCTCGGGCGAAAGCGCGGTGTGGTTGACGTTTGCGGGAATGGCGATGCGCCCCGCGGCCACGCCTTCGCGTATCGTTTCGGCCTCGAGGCCCTCTTTTTCGGCGACGATTCTCATCTGAGGTGTGACGGTTCCGTCACGTGCAGCAGTAATCTGCGTCATGGCACTCCCTTCGCTGGCATTAACCATCAGGTTCAAAGGGTCGAAGCGGGATCGCGCTTCCTCTCAGCCTGCCGCAGCGCTCAACGCGCTTCCTGCAAGCTCCCCTGCTATGTATGCGGCTTACAGCCGCAGGCGGCGCATCGGCACCGCTCGCTCCCGATTATAGGCATCAGGGCAACAAGCGCAACGGAAAGCTGCGGAAAAGGATCGAAATCGTATCCCATCGGCTACGCTTGCATGACGATTGCCGCCACCGAAGCCCTCTGCGCGCTACGCTATCGATACCATCCAATCAAGCGAGGATACATGAAAGCATCGCCCGAAAGCACCCGATCCCGCGCACGTGCCGCCGCCAAACCTGCGCTCACGCTCGCAGGCTTCCTTTCCATCACCGCCGCCATGGTCATGTCGGTACACGAGTACCCCACCTTCGCAGTCGCAGGCATGCAAATACCGTTTTTCCTGTTGGCGAGCGGTTTTCTCTGGTTTCTCCCCGTCGCCCTCTGCTCGGCCGAGATGGCTACCGTCAAAGGCTGGGAAAACGGCGGCATCTTCGCATGGGTCGGGCGCATGCTCGGGCCGCGGTTTGGGTTCGCCGCCGTGTTCTTCCAATGGTTCCAGATCACCATCTGCTTCATCATAATCATTTACTTCGGTCTGAGCGCGCTTTCCTACCTGCTCGATTTCCCCGCGCTCGACAACGATCCGCTCGTCAAAACCATAGGCGTGCTCGTCGTGTTCTGGGCGGTCACGCTCTTGCAGCTCGGCGGAACCAAGAAGACCGCCGCGTTCGCGCGCATCGGCTTCATCGTCGGCGTTCTCGTGCCGACGCTTCTGCTCATCGTGCTAAGCGCACTCTACCTCGCTTCGGGAAAACCGCTCGAGCTCGACCTTGCGCACCCGAACCTGCTGCCCGATTTCGCCCACGCCTCCACGCTCGTCGTATTCGTGAGCTTCCTGTTCGCGAACATGGGCACCGAGGCGAGCGCGAGCCACATCAACGAGCTCAAGAACCCCTCGCGCAACTACCCGATCGCGATGATCGTCCTCGTCATCGTCGCGACGGTGCTCAACGCCATCGGCGGCTTCGCCGTTGCGGGCGTCGTGCCGCTCGAACAGCTTTCCATGAGCGGCGGCATGGTGCAAACCTACGAGACGCTCGTGCTCGGCATCGGCCCCGAACTCGGCTGGGCGGTGAAGGTGCTCTGCCTCATGCTCGTGCTCGGCGTGATCGGGGAGGTGGGCTCGTGGGTGGTCGGCCCCTCGCGGGCCCTGTACGCGGTCGCCCAGCAGGGGCTCATCCCCGAGCGCTTCAAAAGCCTCAACAAGCACGGTGCGCCCGTGCCCATCATCGTCGTGCAGGGCATCGTCGTGAGCATATGGGCGGTCGTGCTCACGCTCGCAGGCGGAGGCAACAACCTCTCCTACCTCGCCGCCGTATCGCTCACGGCCGTGATCTACCTGGTGGCGTATTTGATGCTGTTCATCTCCTACATCAAGCTCATTCTGCACCCTGAGATCAAGCGCGGCTACCACGTACCGGGCAAAGCAGTTGGCAAATGGGTGTTCGCGGTCGCCGGGTTCGCGAGCTCGCTTTTTGCGCTCGTCATCGCGTTTTTCCCGCCCATCGTGATATCCGCATCGCAGCAGCCCGCCTACGAAGCGCTCCTTGCGATCGGCTCCGCCGTGACCGTGCTCATCCCGTTTCTCATCTACGAGCTGTACGGAAAGAAGCATCGCCGCGAGCCGAGCGAGCCGCCCCAACACCTCCGAGCGCAGGAAGTTAACCGCTTCACCCGCCTTTCGGGCCGCGGCGAGCATGCGCTGCCGGGAGAGGCCGCGACTCCGCTTAATGTGTCCGAACCTGAAACTAAAAGCCCCGCGTGATGCTCGTCTCTAGTCCGCTTCCATAGAAAGAGCATCGTAGAGCCGCTTGGGAATAACGCCTGCGATCTTGGCTGCAGCTTCCCTCGGAGACGGCGTCGTGCCGAGCCGATACCACTCGGTCAGTATCTCGGTTTCAGTTTTGACCCATGTGTTTACGCAGAACATGAGGTCGTCATCGATTTCGATGTCGCGGTAATCCCGCAGGGTTTCGATGAGGGCGCATTTGCGGTAATGCGGCATGATGCTGCGCTCGGTTGGGAAGTTGAGCGTATACTGCGTTGCAACCTCGAAGAAGTCTTTTTCAAGCGAGAGTAACCGAATATGGTGAAAATAGCCCGTCTCCCAATCGATGGTTCTGCCCACTTCAACAAGGTAGAACTTGTGGATATGCGTCGGCCACCACCAATGCAAACTGTACTTGCTGTCGAAATTCCGATAGAAGGTCTGTCGGGAAATACCCGTCTTTTCGCACAGATCCGCCACGGTTATCTGATCGAGCGAACCATCGACCGCATGCATGATGCGCAGCTTGATTTGAACGTCCTCGCTATCGAAGAGGCCCTGCGGCTCCCAAGCATCGTTTTTCATATATCCCCCATCCGCATCCCATACGGAAACCCCTCATGAAAAAGTATACTCCCTTACGCGTTCGTGCGCACGAATGGTATGCTAACCTGCAGGCTCGCTTTCATCTGAGAGCATCCGTCCGAACGAAGTAAGCCGTCCCGCGTCGCCACGCTTAGATGCAGGACGGCTAAATAAGGCCCTATGCGTTCGCGGGCTTCAACCCCGCTGCCTCTGCGGCGGCGCGCAGATCCTTCCAAACCGACTGATGGTCGATCTCAAGCGCTTTGCACACTACGTCGCACGTGCCACATTGGGTGCAGTTCCACAATCCGTTCTGCACGGCTTCGACCACACGATCCCCCTGATCGTACGGATCGTAGAAGCGATTGGCGATTGCTACCATCCCCGTTGGGCCGATATAGGATTTCGCACCGTCCGCCTGCACGACCGGACATGCCGCCATGCATACGCCGCAGCGGGCGCAGTACTCAAGCGGCTCGAGCTTCTCGTACACCTCGGGATCGATCGGCGCCTTAACTTCGTCAAGCGAAAGGTCGAACGCACGTTGCCGGGCAAGTATTCTGCTCACTTTATCGGTAATCTTCGTTTTATCGACGATAAGGTCGCGGATGACGGGAAAACCGGGAAGCGGAGTCACCACGTTCTTGCCGTTTTCTTCTACAAGCGTGACGCAGGCGAGGCACGGTGTGGCATCAAGCGCCATCGCGCATCTACCGCACACGCGGCCTCTGCAGCTATAGTCGAATGCAATAGGCTCGATCGTATCGTTTATCAGCACTAACGCCTCCAAAAGCGTCATGTGCTCCCAATAGTCGATGTCGTATTCGGAAAACGATGGCTCTGCATCCACGGACGGATTGTACTTTTGGACCTTGATCTTCATAGTAAAACGCCTCCTTCACCTTGGATAAGGCGGACTAGTCAAGCTCTACGACAGGAACGGTTGCAAGTTTCATCTCGCCGTTCACGTTTTCGGCTACGATGTTGCACGTCCATTCTGCAGGGTTTTCTTCTGGATACTCTGGGCGGTAGCTGTGTCCACGGCTCTCTTCCCTCATAAGCGCGGCTTTTGAGCTAGCCTCGGCTATATCGAGCACGTTGTAAGCCTCGATGGCCGCCTTCCAATCGCTGTTATAGGTTAGCGAATGATCGGCAAGCGTCATACTCGGCATGTCTTCGACTCGTATGCGCTCGAGCTCGGCCACGGCTTGCTTCATGGCATCGGTCTCGCGCGTCGGCTGGCATGCCGCATACGCGGCCTTCTGGATCATGCGGGTAATCTCCTGGGGCCTCTTTCCCCCGTTTTGTCGAACACGCAGCTCGTGGAGGCGGTTGATTTCCTCCCCGATGAGATCGAACGAAAACGCCGCCGGACGCGCTTCTCCTTCGCCTTCGGCGTATTCGATCGCCTTCATCATGGCATACGACCCGTCTCGGTAGGCAACGTTGACCGACGAACCCCCTTGTGCACCGTACACACCGCCACCGCGCGAGCAGAACAGCCCCGGCATACCTTCGACCATAAGGTTTTCATCGACGCGCGGGTTGCTTCCATGCTCGTAGGCTTCGAGTGCGCACTCGAGCTTGGTCGAAGCAACGTCGATGCCGAACACGTCTTTCCAGAGGCCGACGTTTCGACGATACACCTCGCCCATTGCCGCAAATGCCTCGGGGTTGGAAAAATCGACGTACACCCCGCCGCTCGGGGATCCCCCGCCATCGTGTATGGCTTTCGCGATCGTACGCGTGAACGTAATGCGATCGAGGGTCGAATAATCCATGCCACGGAAGAAATAATTGTCGTTCGCATCGCAGATGTACTCGCAGCAGAGGTTGTCGGCGCCGATTCCGCCCACGAACGTTGCTGCAAGTCCGGTAGGGTACATGCTGATGAGGTCGAATTGGAAGAATTCCGAATCCTGAAGCAAAGCGCCCCTCCGATACGCCGCTGCATCGACGTCACCTGTGTTGTCAGGCGAGTTGATCGATGTCGGAGCGACTGTATTCCATCCATATATCCACGAACTCGCACCGGTACAAGAAACCGTCGCCTTCGCCCTGAATACCCTTACCACGCCGGTTGGCACATGAAGGCCTATCGCCCCTATGCATGAGCCGCCCTCGATGATGACATCGGTGATCATCGTATGGTCGAAGATGCGAGCCCCTGTGCGTTCAACGGAATCCGTGAAGTATCGGGGGAAGCCGTTGAACGTCCCGAACAACGGATAGTCGGACATGTCGAGCCCTGGAGCGAAATTTCCCTCTTCATCGCGAACGAACAGGTTGTTTCCTTCTTGGGCGTACCTCAGAAGCAGATTTCGCTCATCTACGCTGAACGCTTCGTGGGTTGCTTTTGCAATCTTCTTGTTCGTCAGTTCGTTCAGCACGAAATCTTCCGACTGATCCCACGGCGTATCGGTTTGAATGAAGTTTATCCAGTTGCACCAGTTGTACCCGCAAGCACCACCGAAATGGAACGGACCCTTTTCTACAACGGTCACATCTTTACCCTGCTTATAGGCCTGAAGCGCTGCATGGGAACCAGCCAGCCCACCCCCTATGATCAGTATTTCGGTATCGTAGATCTCGAAGGTCGCCTGATCGCCCGCTTGAGTCGAGGCGACATCCCCTTTTGCCTCGTGCTCGTTCGCTGACGAGCAGCCGGTCATACCGAGCGTACCCGAAAGCATAAGCGTCCCGAACGCTACGGCACTTCCCCCGAGAAACGTCCGACGAGACATTGCCGACTTTGCAGATCGTAAAGCGTTGTCTTCTTTCATGGTCTCCTCCTCCCGTACGCACCTGTGCGCATGCCGGCACCATGCCGACCGCTTCATTGTTCCAAGCGCGGAAGAAGCTTTCAAAGGACGGAACTTTCAGTTCGTTTGAGATAAAGTGACATTTTTTCGTTTTGTCCGACGAACGGTTACAAGGGGCAGCCATCGTCACCGAGAAAATCGACGCCTTATTTCACCCCAAGCCGCCCCAACACCTCCGAGCGCAGGAAGTCAACCGCTTCACCCGCCTTTCGGGCCGCGGCGAGCATGCGCTGCCGGGAGATCGTGGCGCGGATTCCGAATAAACGGACGTCGAAGAGAAGCGTGGGATCGCCCTACTCCACAACCCGTCCGAACGCCATGCGCTCGAACTCGTCGAGAGGCAGCGCCGGGGCGATGGCGAAACCTTGGGCGAGGTCGCAGCCCATGGCGGCGAGGGCTTCAAGCTGGGAGTCGGACTCCACGCCTTCGCAGACGACCTGCATGCCGAGGCGCTTGGCCATGGCCACCACCGATTCGACCACGACGACGGCGCAGGGTAAGTCGGCGGGCCCGCTGGGCGGCAGACATGCCTCGCCCGGTGCGAGCCGGGCGAGCTGCGACGAGCCGGGCCCGCTCCCAGAAGCAGCTTCGGGGCCGGGATCCTCGACACTGGCGCGGGACGAGTCGGGGGCCGCATCGCCTGCTGCAGGCTTCCCTCGGCTCGCTGCTCTTGCGGCGTACAGAAACTCGCGGTCGAGCTTGAGGGTGTCGGCCCGCATGTCCTTCAGCATGTTGAGCGACGAGCACCCGCTGCCGAAGTCGTCGACGGAAACGCGGTAGCCCGCCGCGCGGATGGCGTCGAAAGCGGCGGCCACGACGCCGGGGTCGCTCGCCGCGTAGGTCTCGGTGAGCTCGAAATCGAGCAGATGCGCCGGCACGCCGTAGCGCTCCCTCACCCGCTCGAAGGCATCGAGAAACAGGGGATCCGAAAGGTGGGCGCGGGAGAGGTTGAAGGAGATCGGCAGAGGTTCAACCCCGGCGCCGATCCACTTCCGCAGAAGCGCGCACGCGGATTCGAACACGAACAGGTCGATCTTCACGATGTAGCCATTCCTCTCGTAGAACGGCACGAACCCGTCGGGCATGACGAGGCCGCGCTCGGGGTCGCGCCACCGAACGAGCGCCTCAGCCCCGGCTACCCCACCCACGCGCAAGTCGAGCTTGGGCTGCAGGAACACGGCGAGCTCGCCGCTCTCCACCAAATCACCCGTCCGGTTCTCCAGCCGCTTCTCGCGCAAAAGCCGCAGCCTGTCGGCATCGGAGTAGAACCCGCACGAGAACAGGCTCCCCGATTCCAAATCGGCGGCGCTCAGGCGCGCCACGTTCGATCGGTCGCGGATCTGCACGAGCGGAAGCGACGGATCGTCGATCGGGTAGGCCCCCGCGCTCAAAACGAGGCGGTACGCGCGAGCCGCCCCCTCGTTGAAACGGTTGAGCTCGGTCGAGAGCCCCTGGAGCCGCCTGACGATTTCTGCGCGCGGCTTCGTCTCGACGAGCAGGATGAAATGGTCGGCGAACGTGCGGCAGAGCAGATCGCCCTCGTCCATCCACCGCTCGACGGTGCGGTACACGTGGCGAAGCACGGCATCGCCCCGCTCGCTCCCGAACGCGTCGTTCACCAGCTTGAAGCCCTCGAGATTCAGGGTCACGAGCATGTATTCGTTCGCAAGGGCCCCGGAAAGCCGCTCGGCCGCCATTCGCTCAAAGCGAGCCTGCGTGCAACCGCCCGTCACCTGATCGACGTAGGCGAGCTCGGCGAGAACCCGGATTCGCCTCAGCAGAGCCAGGATGATCGCCGCCAGCGCAAGCGCCAAAGCGACGGCTCCCGCGATAAGGCACAAGGCGGGCAGCCAGCCGACCTCAGGCATCGTCCGGGCCGCTTCGGCTCCGCACGAACGCGTCGAAACCGTCAAACTCCGCAAGGAGGTCCTTCGCGCGGTCGTAGCACTCCCAGCCGAACGCCGTCGGCGACGTCCCGAGGCGGCCCCGCTCGAGCAGCCGCGCACCCACCTCCTCCTCGAGCCCCGCGATCGACTGGGACATCCCCTGCACCGAGATGCCCGCCGCCTCGGCTGCGGCCGAGAGGCTCCCGAGTTCCACCGCGGCGACGAAGTGCTCGATCTGCCTGACGCGCAGCGATTCCCTGCCGAAGCGGGCGCAGGCATCGGCCATGGTCGGCCGCGGCACGCGACGGCCGGACGGCGACCTGCGCAGCGCCGAAGCGCGCCGTCTGTTCGCCCGCGCGCTCATCGGCTACCCCTTCCGTCGATTTTATCCGTCCTCTCGGCTCTGCTGCCCCCACAGACCGGGCTCATGCTAAAACGCCTACGAAGCGGAGCCGAACGGAGCCATCCGATAAGCGCAACCACGCCCGCAAGGGCCGCAAGGCCCGCCGCAGCGAAGGCGAACGGCGCATCGCCCGTCTGGGCGAACCGCCCGAAAGCCTGGCCGGGATGTACGGGAACCGGCGCAGCCTGAGCCTTAAACGTGACTTCGAGCGTATGGTCGGCCTGCACGTTCAAGAACGTGTAGCTGCGCGCGGCGACCACCGGCTGCCCGTCCACCTTCACCTCGCCGACCGCATAGCCCGCCTCGGGCAGGAAGAAGAACGCCTTGTCCGCACCCTTTGACACCTGCATGGTTGCCGACGGGGCGCCGCCAAGGTCGGACACGGTGCCGTGCGGGCCCGCCGCCACCTCGATGGCGAAGAACTCGCCTTCGGGGTCGGGGTCAGGCCCTGGATCAGGCCCTGGATCGGGCCCTGGACCGGGGTCGGGGCCAGGCCCTGGGCCGGGTCCAGGATCACCGCCCTCGGGCTCGAACACCGCGTGCACGGCCGTATCGGCCCGCACATCGGCAAGGGCGAATACGTTTCCGGACACCTCGGCGGTTGCATCCGTTCCGTTCACGATAAGGGATGCCAAGCGGTGCCCCTCGTCGGGTTTGAGCGTCAAGAAAAGCGATTCGCCCTGGGGCACGCGCGAAACCCCCGCAGGAGAGACGGTGCCTCCCCCCGAAGCCGACGAAGCCACCTCCCAGACCGCGACGGCAGGAGGCTGAGGTTCGCCCTCGCCGAGCTTCCTGAAGGAAACCTCGATGACCGTATCCGTCGTCACGGATTCGACCGACACCACGTATCCGCCGTACGCGCCCGCCGTGCTGCGCGCCGAAAACAGCGTCGCCCGCGCGAGGGGTCGGGCTTCGACAAGCTCGCCGTTCACGGTCACCCGGTCGAGGTCATAGCCCTCCTCGGGGTAGATATAGAAGGTCTGGGACGATCCGTGCGCCATCACCAGGGCGCCCGACGGCGACACGCTTCCGCCCTCGCCGCCTTCCGAGCTCACCTCCACCTTCACGTCTACGTTGACGAACGGCTCGTCGGGAGCGGGGCCGGGATCGTCCTTCTCCTTGAACGAAGCTTCGATCGCGTGGCTTTTCACGACGTTCTCGATCAAGAGCGTTGCCCCGTCGGCCTGCTGCACCCGATGCGTCACGTCGTCGCCGTTGAGGGCGACCGCCTCGAGCTCGTAGCCCTCGTCGGGCACGAAGGTGAAGGATTCCGACCGACCGTGGGGAACCAGGGCGCGCTCGGGCGAGACGCTTCCGCCTGCGCCTGTGACCGACGCCTCGACGGCGTGCACGGGTAGCGGCGGCGCGATACCCGGCTTGAACGTCACCTGCACCGCGACGTCTTCGGTCGCGCACGAGACGAGGAACGAATCGCCGATGACCGCATGGGGCACCCCGTTCACGGTGAGGGCGTCCACCGCGTAGCCGTCGTCGGGCAGAAACTCGACCAGCGCGGACGCGCCGTGCGAAAGCTCGGCCTCTACTGTGGCAGCCGCCTCGCCGCCCGCCACGGATACGCGTCCGTGCCCGCCGCTCACGGATGCGGAAAGGCGGTGCCCGGTCGATGCATCGGGTTCGACGGCTGCGAAGGTCGCGCGGATGGCATGGTTTGCATCGAGCGGTGCGAATACGTACGCGTTTCCGGAAAGCGCAGCGGGCGCACCGTCTACGAGCACCTGATCGACCACGTACCCCGAATCGGGCAGGACGACGTAGCGGGGAGCCGCGCCTTCGGCGTACGATGCCGTCTCACACGGGGTGATCTGGCCGCCCTCGCCCGCGCTCGCCTCGATCGTGTAGCTCGAACCGCCCGAACCGCAGGCGGCGACGGCGAACGCGCCGAGCGCGGGAACCGATACGGTCACGCAGCCGCCTTCCACCGTGCCCGGATACTTAGCGACGGCACCCCGGGCATCCAGCCCGATGACGACGACCTCGGAGCCTTCGCCGAGCCCGGCTGCAGGCAGCGTGACGTCCAAGGGGCCCACATGGGCGGGCCGGCTGCCGCGCGTGCCCGAGAGCTCCGTGCACCAAACGCCTGCGACCGGTTTGCCCTCGGCCGAGGCGAGCAGGTGGTCGTAGGCGGGCGCCGAGCCGTCCAGCTCGCCTGCGGCGAACACCGCCTCGTCGGCAAGCACGCCCTCGACGGTGACGCCGTTCTCGGTGCGGGTCGCCCGCCCGTAGCCGTCGAGGGTCGCCACGCTGACCGCCGCGCTCGCGCTCGCCCCCGACGAATCGGTCGCCGTGACCGTGTAGACGTACTCGCGTCCGTCCTCGATGCCCCCCGCTCCATCGCCGATCCAATCGGCGAGCCGCACTTCGGCGCCGTCCCAGGAAAACGCGTCGTCGGGTTCGCCGTCCACCGTGCGGGTCCACGCATAGGAAAGCTCGCCCGAGTGGCCCGACACGGCCGCTTTGAGCATATACAAGTCGGGTGCTTGCTGGATCTGGGTTACCGTGGCCGCGAAGCTCTCGCTCGCCCGGACCGAGAGCTCTTTGACGGCAAGCACGTTGACGCTCGTGTAGGCCACGCCGTTTTCGCCTACGCGCCCGTGCGGCCCCACCGAGGGCCGCGCCGCACCCAGCGCGGTTGCGGGAACCGAGGATATGAGCAGGCATGCGCACAGAAGCGCCGCCAACCATGTGTTCGTATGCCTTCTCATAGCTGCGATTACCTCTCTCGTGCCCATGGTTTACGCCTTCACCGCTATCGTGAGCTTCGCGGCCGCCTGGCCCACGGGCTCCTCCGTCTCGCTGTCGTACGCGTCGAACACGGCCGTGCACGGATACTCGCCCGCATCGAGGTCGACGGCGAGCTTCGCCTTCTGTATGTGGCGGTTGGGTTCGATGATCCCCGATTCGTAGACGGTCTCGCCCGTGTCGTCGCGCGTTATGCGAACCTTCATCAGGTAGTGGTTCGACGGAGCGTTCTCGATTTTGACCTCGCCTTCCGATGAGCCGTCGGAAAACTCCACGAACGAGGCGATGGAGATGGAGAGCATGCCCTCGGCCACCGTGCGGTCGAGCTCGGCCTGGATCTCTTCCTGGGTCTTCCCCTCGAGCTGCCCGAGCGCCGCGTTGGGATCGCGCGCGGGGCCCTCGTCGCGGGTGGAAAACCACAGAAAGCCGAGAAGGGCGATCGAGACGAGTGCGGAAAGCGCGATGGCAAGGTAGAAGCTCGCGGGCTTTTTGGCGCTCGCGCGGGCATGCGACGCTGCCCCGGGATCAGGCATCGGCGTCGGAAGGCTTTCTTCTGCGTGGCGTTCTTCGGGTGCTTGCATGGTCTTCTTTCTCGGATGGGCTTGCCGCATGCGCGGGTCGGGCGCGCGGGCGGTTGCTGGGCGTCGCGCGCAGGGCGCTCGGTGCGTGCCGTGCGCGGGATGGCGAAGGGCACGCAGGGCGGGCAGCCTCGCGCAGGAGGCTGCCCGGGTTCGGCTGATTGCACGCTGCCGCTTTCGGTTGCCGCGTTTACGCGGTGGGTACGGCCACGGTGTAGGCGATCTTGACGGCGGGATAGGTGCTGTCGGCCGTCAGCTCCGTCTTAACCGAGCTCTCGCCCGCAAGCGTCAGGCCGAGTTCGCCCTTCGCCGGAACCTTGAAGTACTCTTTGGCCTGCTCGGGCACTGCGGTTGCCGCCGCGGCGATGGCAAGGGGGTTCGAAGCGCCCGCCTTGACCGTCATCTTGAGCTCGCCGGTAGTGGCGGCCATGCCGGAGGCAGGCGACGTGAGGGTGTCAACGGCATTCCAGCCGTTGGCGTTCACGCCCTGGACCGACTTCACGTACAGGTCGGTCGTCGTGTTGTTGTTGACGATCTTGTAGGCGTTGGCCGAGGGCGCGGTGATGGTTCCGCCCGCAGCAGGGGTGACGATGGTGATGTCGATTGGGATGGTCGCCTGGATCTGCGATGCGGTCGCGTACACGTTGAGCGTGGTGGATGCGGTGCCGTCCGATGCGATGGAGCCCGTTTCGTTTACGGATGCGTCGGCTGCGAGCGCGGCCGGTGCCGCCGCCATCGCAAGCGCCGCAGTAAGCGCGAGCGCCGTCAGGGTTGTCTTGGTCTTCTTCATGTCGGTTCCTCCTTAGTCGTTGCGTTCTCTGTCCGTGCTATCGATATGCGGAATGCCGCGCCGCGCGGTCAACCGCCCCGATCACCTATGGATGCCGTGCGGATCACCCCCTCACGCTCAGGGTCACCTTCGCCGCAGCGCGGCCGATCTCCTCGCGGGAGTCGGGGTCGAGCGCGGCGAAGGTGGCCGTGGCCGGGTAGTCGCTGGGTTCGAGGTCGGTTGCGAGGGCGACGTTCTCGATGTAGCTGCCGGGTTTGATGGCCTTCGATTCGTACACCGCCTCGCCCGTGTCATCGAGCGAGATCGTCACCTGCATGAGGTAGCGGTTGCCCGGCACGTTCTCGATGTAGGCGGTGCCGGGGGACGTCCCGTCGGCGAACTCGATCAGGCTCGCGATGGAGATGTTGAACATGCCCTCCTCCACCACGCGGTCGAGCTCGGCCTGGATCTCCTCCTGCGTCTTGTAGGGAGCCTGCCCCGACTGGGCGTCGGCGTCGAAGAAATCGTCGGGCGCGCCGCCTGCGAGAAGCCAGATTGCGCCGGCGGCCGCGAGCAGCACCAGCACTGCTGCAATGGCTACGAGCACACGCCGCTTTTTCGGGGCCGGGCTTCCTGTTCCCGGTGCAACCCCTCCCCGCTCCCGGGGGTCTGGTTTCGCCCGGCCGTTTACCGGGTCTGCGTTGTCGATGGTCGGCAGTTCCTCAAGTTTCATGGTTGCTGTTCCTTAGGTTCGTACGGTTCGGTCGGGCATGTGCGTCGCACTGCGTTTAGGCAGGTGCGACGGTGTAGACGAGCTTCGCGAAGGCCTTCGTCGCATCGGGATCGGCGTCGGTGCCGGTGGGCTCGATGCGGATGCCCTTCGGAAGGGAGAGTCCCAGCGCAAGCGGCAGCTTCCCGTTCGCTTCGATGGCGAATCCGGAAAGCCCGCCTTCCTGCAAGGTGCCGCCAAGCGCAAGCTGCACCGCGCTCGCCGCCCCGGGTTTGAGCGTTACGGCGATCTGCGCGCGCTCGGCCGCATCGGGGAACACCTCCGCCGCCCCCGCCTCCTCGGCGCACACCACCGACACCACTTTGAGCGGGCCCGCCGACGTCGAGGTAATCTCGCAGGGAACCTCGGCAACGGAACCAGACGATTCCACCGAGAAGGTCGCGTTGAGCGGCACCGTGCCCGATATCACGAGCGTCCACTTGGCGTAGAGGGTGAGATCGGACGTTACCGGAGACGAGAAGTCGTAGGGCGAGGCAAGCGCCGCGTCCGAACACCAGCCCGCGAACGTGTAGCCCGCCCTCTTCGGAGCCTCGGGCTCGGTCGCGAGATCGCCCGTCCAGACGGACTGGCCGGCGGGCTCGGGCGATCCCCCGCCCGCATCGAAGGACACGACGTGCTCGACGTCGAGCGTGCGTTTGTCCGCCGCCCAGTTGTAGGATTTGAGCTTGGGGTCGTCGCCCTCGTAGCGCGTCGAAAGCGGCGGGGTTGAGCCCGCGTAGGAGAAGCAGCCCTGCGGGATCGAGGCGAGGTTCTCGAACGAGAGGTTCGGGGGGATGGTTTTGAGGGAGTTGCAGCCTGAGAACATGGCGTTCACGGACGTGGCGGCCGAGGCGAAGCCGTCGGGGAGCTTCAGGGAGGTCAGTTTGGAGCAGCGTAGGAACATCTCGGTCAGGTACAACGCCTGCGAGGCGTCGAGGGGCGTCAGGTCGAGTGAGGCCAGCTTGGAGCAGCCCTGGAACATGCTGGCCAGGTTCGTCGCCTGAGAGTTGCCAAGGGGCGTCAGGTCGAGGGAGGCCAGCTCGGAGCAGCCGTTGAACATGTTGGACAAGTTCCCAGCCCGAGAGGCGGCGAGGGGCGTCAGGTCGAGGGAGGTAAGGGATCTGCAGTTGCGGAACATGGTAGACAGGTCCGTAGCCTGCGAGGCGTCGAGGCCCGAGAGGTCGAGGTAGGCCAGTTCTGAGCAGTTAAGGAACATGCCGACCAGGCCAGCACCCGCGCGCACGCCGGGAAGGACCGAGGCGGAGGTCACCTCGGCCCTGCGGAGGTGCCAGGGCACGGACGTCACGGAGGCGAACGACGCGAGCTCGCCCGACACGCCGTCGGTCGGCCAGACGCGCAGGGCGCCCGCGTCGTCGATGGCCCACGAGCAGCCGCCCGAGAACCCGTCGGCCCCCTCGAACGTGCGGCCGGCCGCCGCCCAGTCGTAGGCGTGGATCTTCGCGTCGGACCCCTTGTACACGGTCCGCAGCGGCTCCCCCGCGGTCACCCTGAAACAGCCGACCGGGATCGAGGCGGCGCTTCCGAACGAGAGGTTCGAGGGGATGACCGAGAGGGAGTTGCAGTCGGAGAACGCGTAAAGCAGGTTCGTGGCGGCCGAGGCGAAGCCGTCGGGCAGGTCGAGGGAGACCAGTGATGAGCATTGGTAGAACACCTGGGACAGGTTAGTCGCCCGCGAGGCGGAGAGGGGCGTCAGGTCGAGGGAGGCCAGGGAGTAGCAGCTTTGAAACATCTGGGACAGGTTAGTCGCCCGCGAGGCGGAGAGGGGCGTCAGGTCGAGGGAGGCCAGGGAGTAGCAGTCGCGGAACATCCCGGACAGGTTAGTCGCCCGCGAGGCGGCGAGGGGCGTCAGGTCGAGGGAGGCCAGGGATGAGCATTGGTAGAACATCTGGGACAGGTTAGTCGCTTGCGATGTGTCGAGGCCCGAGAGGTCAATCGAGGTGAGGGATGAGCATTGGTAGAACATGCCCTTCAGGCTCGAACCCGCGCGCACGCCGGGAGCGACGGAGGCGGAGGTCACCTCGGCCTTGCGGGAATACCAGGGCACGACGTTGTAATCAGCGAACGACGTGAGCTCGCCCGATGCGCCGTCGGTGGGCCAGATGCGCAGGACTCCCGCGTCGTCGATGGCCCACGAGCAGCCGCCCGAGAACCCGTCGGCCCCCTCGAACGCGCGGCCGGCCGCCGCCCAGTCGTAGGCGTGGATCTTCGCGTCCGACCCCTTGTACACGGTCCGCAGCGGAGCTCCCGAGGTCACCTTGAAGCAGTTTGCCGGGATCGAAGCGGCGCTTCCGAACGAAAGGTTCGAGGGGATGTCCGAGAGGGAGTTGCAGCCGTAGAACATGTTATCTACGTACGTGGCGGCAGAGGCGAAGCCGTCGGGCAGCTCGAAGGAGGCCAGCTTGGAGCAGCTCTGAAACATGCAGGACAGGTTCGTCGGCCGCGAGGCGGCGAAGGGCGTCAGGTCTAGGGTGGTCAGGGATAAGCAGCCGGAGAACATGCCGGACAGGTTCTCCGCCCTCGAGGCGGCGAGGGGCGTCAGGTCGAGGGAGGCCAGCTTGGAGCAGCCCTGGAACATGCTGGACAGGTCCGTCGCCCGCGAGGCGTCGAGGCCCGAGAGGTCGACGGAGGTCAGGGATGCGCAATTGACGAACGCACCCTTCAGGCTCGAACCCGCGCGCACGCCGGGGATGATCGAAACGGAAGTTACCTCGGTCACGTGGGGAAACCATGGCGCAGAGCCATTGAATGCGAACGACGCGAGCTCGCCCGACTGCCCAGGGGTCGGTGAGATCGTCAGCTTCCCCGCGGAATCGATGACCCACGTGCAGCGTCCCCATTCGCCGCTCGCTATGTCGGCGGCCGCGGGGGCGGGCTCGTCGGCGGATGCCGGGGCCAGAGCGACGTCGAGACTCAGGTGCGGGACCGACACCTCGGGGGCATCTTCCCGTGCGGGCGCACCGGTCACCTCGACCGTGCGCGATGCGCGGGCGAGCTCAATCCCGTCGAGCGTAAGCACGGCGGTAACGTCGGCGGCACCGGCCCTCTTGCCGGTCACGGTTCCGCCTTCTACCGACATGAACGACGCGGCGTAGGCGTATGCGAGCTCGGCACCCTCGGGCGCTTCGCACATGCCGCCTTCGAACAGGTCAGCGGCTTCGTCCGTTTCCACAACAAGCGGCTCGCCTGCCAGGGAAAGGCCGTAGGGCATCACATGGTTGCCCCCCGCAACGATGCCGGGGTTCCAGGGATACGCGCCCGATTCCTCGTACGGGCAATAGACCGAGACCCCCGAGCATCCTGCGAGCGCGCTCGCGGCTACGGAGAGTACGGCGGAAAGCGCGACCACGCGCGCAAGCGAAGCGCAGTCGGCGAAGGCGCGCTCGCCCACCGAGACGAGCGATGTCGGCAAAACGAGGTTCGTTACCGCAGTGCCCTCGAAAGCGCGCTCACCGATTTTCGCCAAACCCTCAGGCAACGTGACCGAAGCCAGGCTCCCGCACGCCGAGAACGCGCCGCTTTCGATCGTCGACACGGATGACGGGATTATCACCGAGGCGATCGGCAGTCCCGCGAACCCGTCGGGCGCAACGGCGGTCACGCGGTAGGACACGCCGCCAACCCGAGCCGACGAGGGTATCTCGATATCCGCATCGGGGGCTTCGCTGCCCTGCCACGACACGGCCAACGTGTAGTCATCGAGAAGCGTGAAAGCGAAGCCGGAAGCCGCTGGTTCTTCTTCCCCGTCGGGGGTAACGGTCTCGCCCGGCCGCGCAGGCTCGGCGAATCGCGAAAACCCGGCGGCCTCCCAGACGGCCTTGCGCTCATCGTACGAATCGCCTGCGGCAAGGGCGACGCACGCGTTGGCCTTCGTCTTGTCCGAGAACGCCGACGAATCGATGGTTTCCACGAAGCCGGGAGCGACGATGGACGCAGGATCCGCCTGCGCGAAAGCGCTTTCGCCGATCTCGCGCGTCTCGACGGGCAACGCCACCGCATCGCCGCCAGCGGCCGGACCGCAGACGAGCAGCCTCTTATCCTTGGTATACAAAACGCCGTCAACCGACGAGAACGCGGCGTTGCCTTCGCCGACCGCTATCGCCGAAAGCGCGCCGGCCCGGGAGAAAACCGCAGCGGATACGGCGGCTGCCTCGTTGGGAAGATTCGCCGTGCCCGCTTTGCCCGCAGGTACGAACAAGAGCTCGGAGAGGTCCTTTCCGAAAATCATCCCGTCGTAGGATGCGTAGCCCTCGCTCTTCGAATCGACGTGCACGGATTGCAAGCCGTCGAGAGCCGAAAGCGATTCCGTATCGATTTCGCAGACGGTGGCGGGTATCGAAACGGACGTTACCTCAGGCGCAGGGAAATATACGCCCCCCCCCGAAACTCTACGCGGGTTACAGAGTATTCGTCTTCGCCCGATTTAATTCTTGAGGGAATCACCAGATCGCCCCTCGGCGCATCTCCGTGGAAACCGACGAGCGTCACGGTCTCGCCGTCCTGGTTGAGCTCGTATTCCAAGCCGTCGAACACAAGCGTGCCCACTGCGGGCTTCGGGTTCTTCTCCGCAAGCGGCACGTCAGCCGCTGCCTTCGGCACAGCAGGCGCTTTCGCCCCGGATTCGCCGGGGCCTTCGGGCGCCTCAGGCGGCGCGATCTCGACGTCTTTGAACACGCGATCGGCAGGAGCTTCGGCCTCAGGCAGGGCAACGTCTTCGGAAATGCAGTCTGCGGGCAGGGTGGTTTCTGGCTTCTTCGCACCCTGGGCTTCGCTTGCCTCCGCTTGCGCAGCGTCATTCGCGCCGGATGCCCCCTCATCAGCAATCGCCAGCGGGACGGATGTCGTCACGAGGGCGAAGGCGAGCGCAACCGACAGAACGGACCGAGCGGCCCTTCCCGTTAGAGCTTTTCCCATCGTATTCGGTTTCATAGAGAACATCCCCCTGCAACGTTTACGCTTTATTTTTTGGTCGCCAGCTAGACGCTCTGCGCGTTAATGATGACCATTTTAGTGAGCATAGCACGCATTTCAAGGGGTTTGCCGCAGCCGCTATCGGGTGCTTCCGCCGCATGCAACCTGGGATGTTAAATTTGAAGTTGAGTTTTCTCCGAACGAAACGCCGCACCGCCAGCTTAAATCAGCGGTTTATACAGCAAAACGCTCGGAATTGACGGGATCCACAGTTTCTTCACATTTCGGGAACTTCGGAAGGTCGCAGCGGCATCGCCGAGCCCCAAGCAGGCCTCGTCCGCTGTCAATCAGGATTGGCATACGCCCACTCGGAGCACTCGAGCATCAGATCGCCGTGAGGCGCTCCGCAGATCGTGTCCATCCCGGTTCGACAGCGAGGTGCCTTCCAAATACACAGTTTCTCGCCAAGTGTTGCGCTCCGGGATCCCTCTTCGGCGGCGGCTGCTTTCGCTTCGGCTATAACGCCTGATCATCGGCTCGCGCCGATTCGAGCTTCCCACGGGTGCCGCTTCCGGGTCTTGCATCCCTTCCCGAGGGCCTGAAAAACGCAACACTTCATCGGAAAACGTGTACTGAAGGTCGGAAAGCGTGCACCAAAGGTGGCCGCCGCTTTTTGAGGGTATATGCGCTTTTTATGGCTACATCCGCTTTTTAAGGGCATATCCGATTCTTATCGATCATAGCCTTTAAAAGCCGAGCTCCGCCTCGAACAAACATCATGCCATTTGGCATGGTCCGTAATGAAGAATAATATCCTTTGAGAAAAATGATACCGATCTGATCAGGTGTTATGCGAAAACGATTCCTCGCTTGCCGAAATGAACGAGGATAGCGGGACCACAATCGTGCCATATGGCACGATCCCTGCCAAGAGGATCGCCCGGCGAGGACGGATCGGGTGCGGGTCGGGAGTCCGAGCGCCTGCAAACCTTCGAAGTCCGCCAAGCGCAGCATACCGAGCCCTACTACCTACGCTTCCGCTCCCGGTACGCCTGCGCTGCGGCAACGAAGCTCGGGGCCCATCCGGGCGATGCGAGAGCGTTCACGTGGAGGTACCCGGCCACGACCGTGTGTGCGCACGCGCCGTCACGGCCTTCGGCGATGCCGTTCCCGCGCCCAAGGTTGCATGAAAGGCACAGGTCGGGATCGAGGTTCACCGCTTGGGAGTGGTGGTGTTCGTGCCCGACGAGCACGGTACCCGGCGAAAGCCAGGCGCACGGCTCTTCGATGACACCCTGCGCGTAGCCGTGCGCGGTCTGCCGGTCGTGCATGACCGTGTCCAATCCGAGAGCCCCCACCATCTCAAACACAGCGTCGCCGCAGCGAAGCGTGCGCCCCAGATACATGAGGCCGCCGCATTCGGCGAATATCGGCAAACCGGCCTCGGCACGGCTGCGGATGCTTCGCCGCAACGCTTCGTTCGCCTCGAGCTCGGCGGCGAACTCCTCGGGAAAGCCGCCCCCTATGTAGAGTCCGTCGACCTCTTCAGGCAGTGCTTCGTCGCCGAGGCTCTGCACGAACCGAAGCTGCGCACCGGCCCGCTCGAGCGCGGCGAGGTTTTCGGGATAGTAGAACGAGAACACCTGGTCGCGCATCACGGCGATGGTCGTGCGGGATTGCTCGGGGGGCACAGCGGTTGTCGCGCACAATTGCTCGGGAGTCGCCGCAGCGTGCGTCCCCTGGTCGCGCATCACGGCGATGGTCGCACAGGGTTGCTCGGGGGGTACAGCGCTGGTCGCACAAGGTTGCCCAGGGGCCGCCGGAGCATGCATCTCCCGTGCGCAATCGGGGGCGCTGGCCGCACCAGGCCGCCCGCGCTCCCCCACCGCACCGGCACCACCGCCGAAGCCTTCCCCGGCAAGCGGCTCGGCTGCGCGAGCGATGGCCAGCACGGCGTCGAGGTCGACGGAGGCCTCGATCACCTCGGCGATCCCGTCGAGCACGCGATCGCGCTCGGCCGACTCGGCGCTCGTCACAAGCCCCAGATGCCGGTCCGGCACGGTCATCAGCGCGTCTTTCGGCACCGCCCCGACAACGGGTATGCCGCAGTACCGCTCGATCGCCTCAGTCACAAGATCGCGTTGGCGCTTTCCGCGCACCTTGTTGAGGATCACGCCCGCGATCGTAACAGCGGGATCGAACGTCTGGCATCCCAGCACAAGCGCAGCAGCCGTCCTGGTCATACGCGTCACATCGACGACGAGCACCACAGGCGTCGCCGTTTCGCAGGCGATCTTCGCCGACGAGCCGCTCCCCTCGACATCAAGGCCGTCGAAGAGCCCCATGGCCGCCTCGATCACACCCACGTCAGAGCCGCAGGCGCACTCGAAAACGACCTCCCGTATCTGGGCGGGGCTCATGAAGAAGAGGTCGAGGTTACGGCTCACCCCGCCGACCGCAGCAGCATGCCAGCCGGGATCGATGTAATCGGGACCCTTCTTGAACGGCTGCACGAGAAGCCCGCGCCGCCGCAAGGCGCGCAGCAGCCCCAAGGTGATAACGGTTTTACCGCTTCTCCCATGGGGTGCTGCGATCATGATGCGGGGAATCGCCGCACTCGATGCTTTTTCGTCCCCTCGCATGGTGTATCCTTCCAGGCCGCGCATCAAACGCGTACCCGAAGCGCTTCCTACACGCAGCCGGTCGGCTTGAGCAAACCGGCGATCTTGCAGGCTCCCTTGCCCGGGCCGCTCGGGAACAGCTCGTAGATTTCGGCATTCGTCTTGCCGGTGTCGCGCAGCATTTTGCGCACCATCGGGGCCACGCCGAACTCGGCGTAGTATCCGCGCAGGTAGTTGATGACCTCCCAGTGCTCGGGCGTCAGCTCTACCTCTTCGGTTTCCGCAAGCTTCGCCGCAACCTCTTCGTCCCACTCGCTTGCATCTTCGAGAAACCCGTCCTCGTCGAGAGCGAGCGTGCGATCTCCTACCACCAAATCAGCCATGTCGTACCTCCTCTAATCGTTTCTTCATGCCACTATGCCCAGTCGCTGATCAGTCAGTCGACCCATGCATTACCGTTATGCGGCCGGTTCTTCGCGCACGACGAGGGGCTCGCCCCCGTCAACGCTTTCGGCCTTCCCCCTGGTTTCCGCCCGTACACCCACGGCCACCTTGCACAGAACCGTCAGAACCAAAAGCCCTATGCCGTACACACCCACGATGACGAGGATCTCGTTGATATGGGGCGTGTACTCGACCACCTGCTCGAACGAATTCGGCACGAAGCCGCCTAGCACGAGGCCGAGCCCCTTATCGATCATGCAGGCGAAGAACACCGCAAGCAGCGCGGGAACGAGCACCTTGTAGGTGCGTCGCAAACGGGGGACCAGCAAAAGCCCTATGCCGATGAACGCGAGCAGCGCGCCGATCCACATGACAGGCACGAGCTGTCCGTGCCCGTTCAACCCGGCGAACAGGTATTCGAACGGCGCCATATGCCCCGGCATGTTGCTGTAAAACGCGGTGAACAGCTCAAGCACGTAGAAGAACACGTTCGCGATCATGGCGTAGCACACCGTTTTCGCGAGCGAGTCGATGGCGCGCGCAGACACGTCGAACGAGGCCGCCTTCTTGAGGATCAGGCACAAGATGATGAGCACCGCCGGACCCGCGGCGAACGCAGATGACAGAAAGCGCGCCGCCATAATGGCCGTAAGCCAATAATCCCTTCCCGGCAACCCCGAAATCAGAAACGCGGTTACCGTATGGATGCCGATGGCCAAAGGAATCGCGACATAACTCAAGATCTTGGTCCACTTCGGGGGCGGAAAGCCCTTCTTCTCCGCATTGAGCATCGTCCAGCCGATCACAAGGTTGACGATCAGATATGACGAAAGCACGAGCATGTCCCAGAACAGGATCGATGACGGCGTGGGGAACAAAATCACGTTCAGCACGCGCATGGGCTGGCCCAGATCGACGACCACGAACAGAACGGCCGTGAGCACGGCGGCAACCGCCATGAACTCGCCGATGATGACGATTTTTCCGTACTCCTTGTAGTGGTGCAGGTAGTGCGGGATGGACACCATGACGCCCGAAGCGGCCACGCCCACAAGAAACACGAACTGGGAGATATAGAGCCCCCAGGAAACATCGCGGCTCATGCCCGTCAGCTCCAAGCCGTTCTGGATCTGGTTGGCATAGGCGGCCACGCCGACGGCTATGGCGATGAGCAAAACGGCGACCCAGAGCAGGTAGCCCCTCGAACCCCGCAAGGCTTTCTCAAGCATGCTGTTCGCCTCCCCCGAGCACGTAGTAGACAGACGGGCCAGTACCGAGCGACGCCCTGCGCCTCAGCGAGAAGGAGCTATCGAGCACCTTTCTCACCTCCGATTCGGGATCGTTCAAATCGCCGAACAGGATCGAGCCGTTCGACGCCTCTGCGCACAAGGGCATCTCGCCCTTGTCGATGCGCCCGGCGCACATCATGCATTTCTCAACGACGCCCCTCATCCGCGTGGGATAGCCGGGATCGACCGCGTCGAGGTGATCGGCCGGATCGCTGAAGTTGAGGCTGCGCGCACCGTAGGGGCAGGCGGCCATGCAGAACCGGCAGCCGATACAGCGGTGGTAGTCCATCTCCACGATGCCGTCGGCGCGCTTGAACGTGGCCTTCGTCGGACACACGCGCACGCACGGAGGCTCCTCGCAGTGGTTGCAGAGCACGGGAACCCCCGACTCCTTGATCTCGCTCGTTAAGAACTCGCCGCTCACCTCATGAAACGCATGCTCGAAGCTTTCCTCCCAAATCCATTTGATCTCTTCCTTCGAATCATCGATCGAAGGAACGTTGTAGGCGCTATGGCACGCCGTGCGGATCTTTTCCATATCGGCGTCGCGGTTGAACTTCTCGACATCGATCACGAACCCCCAATGCCTGCCAGCCACGCCTCCTGAATCTGCAGCGGCGGCATCGGCCTCAGGCGCGCTGCATCCTGCAAGGCAGCCGAGCCCGGCAGCGCCCAAAGCGGCACCCGCTATCAGAAAATCGCGTCTTTTCATAACCGGTCCCCGACTCCTCTCGTCACCCCTGAACCGCACATCCTAAACCAGCTCACGATCCGGCGTTGTCATGACAATCCCAGCAGTACAGCTCGACTCCCGCATACGAGTGGCACGCGTCGCAGAATTCCTCGCGGTTCGAGTGGCACTCGAGGCAGGTTTCGTCGAGGCTCTTCTCGTATATCTGCCCGGACGCGCTTTCGTACTCGTACGAGCCTTCGCGGACGACGTCGTTTCGCCACTGGTCGAGCAGCTGCATATGCGAGTCTTTCATGTACTCGGTCGACGCGACGCACTCCTTGGCTTTTAGCTCGTTGATAACGGGCGTATCGGTGCTCACCTCGGGTCCTGCCGATGCCGAGAACGCATTCACGAGAAACGGCGAAAGCGCCACGAGGCAGAACAGCACCGCGAACAGGATGATCCTTCCTCCCTTATACATGCTCGTCTCCCCCCTGCTCTGGGCAATCGCCTGCACCCTCGTCCCCGGGCGCAGCGGGCTTCTGGGGAATCTCCCGCAGCCTCAAGTCGAGCGTGCGCTCGGTCTCGCCGTCAAGAATGAGCGCGTTGCCCAAAAGCTCGTGCACGCCCGCAACCTCGGTTCCGGGAACCCAGTAATCCATAAGCGCCGGAAACGACGCGCGGTCGAGCGCGCAGATGTTGGCGAGCGTGTTCACGCCGTAGCGGTCCCTCACGTAGCGCACCGCGTTCGCGCGCGGGAACCCGCCCCGCATGCGCATCTCCATGTTCTCGCCCGCATTGAGCCCGGCGCCGCTGCCGCAGCACAGCGTCTTCTCGCGGATGGTCTCTTCGGGCATCTCGTGAAAGTGGTTGCACACCTTGTTGATGATGAAGCGCGGCTCCTCGAGCAACCCCATACCGCGCGCCGTGTTGCAGGAATCGTGGTAGGTCACCACATGGTGGTCGTTCCTGCTCGGGTCGAGGTTGAGCTTGCCGTGGTGGAGCAGGTCGGCCGTGAATTCGGTGATGTGGACCATCTTCGTGGAACGCGCGTTCTCGAACCTCGTGCCCGTGATCGGGGATACCGGCACCTCGAGGAAATCGGCCGGCCCGTTCCACGTGTCCATGTACTGGTTCACGAGCCGCCACATGTGGCCGCACTCGCCGCCGAGCATCCATTTGACGCCCAAGCGCTCGGCCTCGGCATACATCTTCGCGTTGAGTCGCTTCGCCATGTCGTTCGTCGTGAAGAAGCCGAAGTTGCCGCCCTCCGAAGCGTAGGTGCTCAGCGTGTAGTCGAGCCCCAGATGCTCGAGCAGAAGGATGTAGCCCATGAACGTATACGTTCCCGGCTCGGCGTACAGGTCTCCGGAGGGTACGACGAGCAGGATCTCGGCACCCTTCCGGTTGAACGAGGGCTTGAACTCCTTGCCCGTGATATCGGCCAGATCCTCCATGAGAAACTCGATGTTGCTCATGATGGTCTGCGGCTCGAGGCCCACGTGGTTGCCCTTCATGTAGCAGTTGGCAACAGGCCCTGCGATCCACTCGGTGTTGAGGCCGAGCAGGTTCAAGAGCTCCCTGCCCATCATGGTGATTTCGGCCTGGTCGATCCCGTAGGGGCAGAACACCGAGCACCGGCGGCACTCCGTACATTGGAAGAAGTAGGCGTACCACTCCTTGATCACCTCTTCGGTGAGGTCGCGCGCACCCACCAGCTCGCCGAACAGCTTGCCCGACGTGGTGAAGTAGCGGCGGTACACCGACCGCAAGAGCTCGGCGCGCACAACAGGCATGTTCTTTGGATCGCCCGAACCCAGGTAGAAATGGCACTTGTCGGCGCAGGCGCCGCAGCGCACGCACACGTCCATGAACAGCCGAAACGATCGGTACTTCTTCATGAGGTCCTGCATGCCGTTCAGAACGGTTTCCTTCCACCCCTCGGGCAGATGCCAATCTTCATCGGTCACGGACCAGTCGTGTCCGTTCGGCAGACCGACGATCTCGAGGTTCTTCGGCTTCGCTCCGTGGCAGTACATGCCCGGCTTGAACTCCACCGGCACATCCGTCCATTTCGCAGCCGGAACGTCGAAGGAGAAATCGAGCAGCTCGTCTTGTTTCACTTGGTTTGCCATAGCCCTCACTCCGCATCCAGCGGCAATCCGACTTTCACCATTTTGTCTTTGAATTCCTCTTCGTACTCAGCGTACGTATGCACCTCGACCTCGGGGTTCCACGGGTTGACGTGGCGCACCATGCGGGTGTTGTTGGCCATGTTGCGCGTCGGAGAAAGGATGATCCCGCCCGCATGCATGAGCTTGCTCCACGGGAAGTACCCCACAAGCACGCTTGCCAAGAACAGATGGACGTAGAAGATCGAACCGACGTTGTCCATGACAACCGGGTGCAACGTCACAAGCCCCATGGCCATCTCCTTCACCGCGGTGATATCGACCCTCAAGAAATAGCGCATCGCAATGCCTGCGACGACGACCCCGATGAGCAGAAACAGCGGGAAGTAATCGTTGGGCAGCGAAAGGTAGCGCACGCGCGGAACGACGACGCGCCGTATGAACAGAAACGTGAGCGCGGACACGATCAGAAGGTCGGTGATGTAGAGCAGCGGCAAGCCGACCTGCAAAAACGAATCCATGCCCTCGATTGCCGCCAAGGGAGCCGGCACGGGATCGAGGAAGAAGCGCAGATGCCTCAGCACGATGACGAGCATCGACCAGTGGAATACGAGCGCTCCGAGCCACAGCCATTTCGCCGAGCCCACGCCGAACGCCTCGCCGCGCTTTTCGGTTTTCGTGTTGCGGAACAGCGAGCGGAACACGAGCACTTCGAGCAGCATCCTGCCGACGACGCCGGCCGACGATGAGGGGTTGTCGATCTTGTTCTGTTTGACCCACGGAAGCGATTTCTGCTGCCCGCACGTGGTGGGAATGCGAAACGGCACGGCCGACCGGCCCCACACGATGAGGCGGTAGACGAATCCGCCGACGAAACTTACCACGGCAACGTAGGGTATGACGATGCCGAACAGGGCGTACAGGCCGAGTACCTCGGTGCCCACCCATGCGATCAGCGCTAAGAAAACCGTGAGCGCCAAAGGAATGACTATCTTCATACCGCTTCTCTTTCGCATTCGCCGCGTTTCGCGGTCCGTCTTCTTTGCATGAGCCCCTCGCTTCTCTGCATCTCGTCGAATTTGATCCGGTAGATCTTCTCCCTGAACTGCGAATACCAATCGAAGGCGAACAGGGCGAGCTCGTCGATCCGCTCTTCTACCTGCACGAACTCGGTTCCGCTCGCGAGCGCGGCGCCCCCGCACGTCGAGCGGATGGCGCGCTTCAGATCGAAGATGAACCCGAATGCGGCAGACGGGCTCGCTTCCTGGACGGCCTTCAAACGGCACAGGTCGACGAGCGTCTCGGGAATGCTTTCCTTACCGCCGCCCCTCACCAACCAGGTAAGGGCGTCGTTTGTGCTCTCGTCGATCAGGTAACCAAGAGAATCGGTGAATCGGTTGTCGCCTTTTTTCGGCGCAAACCCGCTTGCCTGGGATTCGGTGCCGAAGCTGGCCCGCCAGGCTTTGAGAATCGATGCACGCCTCGATTCGATCTCCCCATACAACGTGTTCATCAGCATTCATCCCACTTCCATGTTTTTCGCCGGACCCCGGCAAACCAGGAATGCAGAGCGCAGTTCCCAGCTGCGCGCTTACCCCCGTCTTTGCGCCGACAAAGCGGCATCGGCGCAAGGAGCGGTTGAGTTCAGTGCTTTCGGCTCGAATCCGCCTTACTGCGGCGGGGCGACTTTGCCTTTGAGGGCGATGAACGTGGTAGTGATGTAGAGGTATTCGACCTTGTCCTCGAAGGCGAGCTCCTTCACAGCCAAATCGACAGCCGATTTGTCCTCCGAAATCGCTTTGGCGATCTCTTTGCTCTTCGCTTTTTCAACGGTGTCAAGATAGTCGAGAACTTTTTGCTTGATGGCAGGATCTGCAGCACCTTTTTCCATTGCGGTCTCCTCCTTGAATTGGACGCGAGTCCGAGGGCATCCCAGCGCGAGCCTTCGGCCCGTACACGTGACTACCAGTTAATCACCCTGGATTCCGCCTGTAAAATAAAATGAATTCATCAAAGCATTACGAAAGGCGATGACTGAGGGGATCGCCTGGTCATATACTGGGTTGCACAGGCTGCGGCACTTGGCGCACCCCTTAGCCTCGCCGCTCGCCGCCAAGGTGCCACGCACCCGTCGCCATCCGCGCAGAGCAGGAGTCGCCATGTTGCAAACCTACCCCGTTTCGCTTGTACTGGAAGGCCGCACGGCGCTCGTTGTGGGGGGAGGCGCTGTTGCAACGCGCAAAGTCGAGGGGCTTGTACCCTGCGGTGCTTCCATTGCCGTGGTATCGCCCGAGCTCACCGAAACCCTGCATGCGCTCGCATGCGAGCGCCGTATAGAATGGCGGCCTCGCGCCTATACACCCACCGACCTTCAAGGTGCCGACATCGTCTTCGTCGCAACCGACGACGAGGCGGCTAACGCGCGCGTGTACCGCGATGCCGCAGGCAAGCACCTGATGGTCAACGTAGCCGACCGCCCCGAGCTGTGCACGTTCTTTCTTCCTTCGGTCATGAGGCGCGGCAAGCTCTCGGTAGCCGTCTCGACCGAGGGCGCAAGCCCCCTTACCGCCCGCCGCCTCCGCGCCGAACTCGAAGAGCGCATACCCGAAGGCTACGAGGGCTACCTCGACGCGTTGCAGGCGCAAAGAAGCCGCGTCATCGAGGCGCTTCCCGACGAGGGCGCACGCGCTCGGTTCTGGCAGCAGGTGGCCGACAGCCGCATGTTCGCGCTGGTGAGCGCTGGCGAGCAAGAAGCCGCCCGCGCGCTGTTCGAGAGCCTGCTTTCCGAGGCGCTGCGCGAAACCGAACCGCGCGGCTAAACGCGTTCGCGCAGTGCGCACCGTCAACCAAACCCCACAGCTAAAGGCGTTCGCACAGCGCGCGCACCGACTCCTCGAAGTCCTGCACAACCGAAGGTTTCGCCTGGCAAACCCGATCGTACGCCGCAATCAGGCTGGGGCCGAACGTCGGCTCGTCGAGCGCCGCGCAGGCCACGTACGAGAAATAGGCTCCGAACCGGTCGGGTGAGCCCGCTATCACCGCCCCGGCGATCTCAGGGGCCGACCAGGCCACGTTTCCGCCCTCCTCGTTCATCTCCCACAGGCAGCGGCGAATGATCTCGGTGAAGAACGCGGGCAGCGCATCGGCGCGCTCGCGTGAAAGCAGCGCGAAGCACTCGATGGCACGCAGCCGACAGACCTCGTCGCGCTCGTAGCAAAGGCGCGTCAGAAACCGCCTGATCCGGCTCGGATCTTCGTCGAACAGCTCGACGAGCTTCTCTTCGCCGCCCGCTTCGACAAGCGCGCGAACGGCCTCTTTCGTAATGGTCTCCACACAACCCCGTTTCGCTCGCGCCGCTTCCATGCACCAGGACAACGGCTGCAGGCAGCCCCGCTTCCGCGGGACCGCCTGCACGTGCGCCGTATCGGACTTCGCTTACAGCATGCCCCATTTGCGGGTGTACTCGCTGTACAGCACGTAGTCGTCCTCAGAAAAGCCTGCTTCTTTGAGTTTGGGCAGGATATCTTCGTACAGCATCGTTTCGGTTTCCATCCAAACGCCGTCCTTCTTGACGGTGACCTCCCAGTCGTGATGGATGCTCATGAGAAACTCCATGCCGTCAGCGCTGCGCGCGATGCGCTCCTGCGTGTATGCGGCAAGCGACCGAAGCGTATCCGGAACCACCGTTGCTTTCTTAAGCGTCTTCCAAGGCGACTTTCCCCTTCTCCGCCATTCTCCCGACTCGAAGAACGGCAGGAAGAAGCATGCGCTTTGAATGCAGGTTTCCTTAACCGGTGCCGCTGCATCCATGACACTACATCCCTACGGCCGTCCAGTAGTCGTTCAGGATGAACACGGAGAACAAGAAGCCGAGCGCCACGTTGACCACAACGCCGATGGTGAACGCCGCGAAGGGCTTCCAGCCGGTTGCGGCGAGGTCTTTGAAGCGCGTGGTCAGGCCGATGCAGAGGAAGCACAGCACGAAGGCCCAGCCGCGGAGGTTCTTAACCGGCGAGATGACTGACGATTCGATGGAGGAAACCACCTCGGGCGAAGCGCCGATGTTCACAAGCGTCACGATGATGGAGGCGATGAAGAAGCCGACCACGAACTTCGGGAAACGCTCCCAGATAACGCCCGCAGAGGGCTTCTGGCGCGTGCCGTCGGCGGTAGCCGCTTTACGTTCCCACAGCGTCACGGAGATGATGGCCAGGATGAACGCCCAGATGCCGACGAAGATATCGCGGCCGACAACCTTCATGAGCGTAAACGTCGTAATGGCCCCGTCGCCGAACTGGGCAGCCGCAGCGATACCGGCGGCATCGGCGAACTCGGAAGTTCCGATGAAGGCGCCGGAGGCACCGTCGGACAGGCCGAGCGCGCGGCAGACGATAGGAAGCAGAAAGACCATGACCGTGGCCCAGATAACCACCATGGAGATGGCGACGGACACGTGGTCTTTCTTGGCGTTGACCGAGCTGCCGATGGCGATCGATGCGGAAACGCCGCAGATGGAGCCGCCAGCGCCCAAGGTGGCAGCGAACGGCTTCTCGAGCTTGAAGAGCTTCGTACCCGCGAAATAGATCACGAGAAACGTCGATACGGCTACCACCGTGGCCTGCAGAAGGGCCATGGGGCCCGACTGGAGGATGAGCGTGAACGGAAGCGTCGCACCCATGAGCACGATGCCGGTCTTGACGTAGAACTCGGTGCGCATGCCCGCTTCGAACCATGCGGGGATCTTCAAGAAGTTTCCGAGTATGATACCCACGATGAGCGCCATGACCGGCGCCTCGAGGTTAAGCGTCTTGGCGACTTCCCACGCCCCGAGGATCTGGACGATGATGGCCATGATGTAGAGCACTGTGAAACCCGCCAAGAAGTGGGTGACCTTCTTCTTCATGATCGCCATGGCGATGCAGAAGACGATGGCCATAATCACGTACAAAACCAGCAGGCCCGGAAGCAGCGGTGCCACCATCGCGGGCATGTCGGCGAAGTTCTCGTATCCTTTGAACGATACGGTGATGGCCTTCAGCGAACCGCCGAACTGCCATAGCAGCAAGGCGATGATCACGGTTCCGAGGCCGATCCATACGGCCCACCAGTCTTCCTTGAGATAGAGGCTCTTCAGCCCCCCGCCGTTTGTCTTGGTATTGTTGGTTGACATAGTTTATTCTCCCCTGCTCATTGCTTTGAATAGTGTTTCGTCAATGGGTCCCCACCACTACCCCGCGAGCAACGGTAACCAAGGAAGCCGGTTACCGTTGCTCAATCCATGCCGGTGTTCTTAGCAAGGGCAGACGGCATGGATTGAGGTTGTCAGTACTTGAACGCTGCCGACGTTCTGAACGTTTCGCGCGAGAAGATGTAATCGTCGATATGCTTATCGGTAAAGGGAATCTCCGCCATATCGAAGAAACGCTCCCACCCGATACGCTCGATCCATTCGCCGAGGCGCTCCCCTTTGCGCGCGTTTGCGATCCACAGGTCGATGATCTTGCGCACGGCGTCGGTAACCTCCGGCCAGCGCGGCGGGTTGTTGGGCAAAAACGGGATGACCATGCGTGAGAAGCTCGGGTTGCTGCGGGCGTTGGCCACCTTGCCGCCGATGAGGATGGCAACGCCGTCGTTCTTGGCGTCCATGATCTCCATGCCGGGCGACATCGTGTAGCAGTTGCCGCAGTACATGCAGCGCTCTTCGACGATCGTCACGCTCTTGTTCTTGGGATCGGGGCGGATCGCCGCCGTCGGGCAGCAGGCGACGAGCGTCGGGATCTCCGTGCCTTTGCGGATTACCTCGTGGTTGATCCTCGGCACCGTGCGGTGCACGCCGACGAGCGCGATATCGCTTACGTGAGCGGCGCCGCACATGTTGAGGCAGCATGCCATGGCTATCCTCAGCTTGTTGGGCAGATCGTCGCGCTTGAAGTACTCGAACAGGTCGTCCATGACCGCCTTCGTGATGCCCGAGGCGTCGGTTGCCGGCGTATGGCAGTGCACCCAACCCTGTGTGTGGACGATGTTGCTGATGGAGGCGCCGGTGCCGCCGACGGGCAGCCCGATCTTCTCGCAGGCTTCGATCAGCGGATCGACCTTGGCTTCGTCGGATACGAGGAACTCTATGTTGTTGCGGCTCGTGAAACGCAGGTATCCGTCACAGTACTCGTCTGCAAGAGCGCACGCGTCGCGGATGAAATCGATGCTGACAAGGCGGGGGGAGCCGACGCGGATGCTGTAGAGCGCACCGGCCGGACCCACGTGCTTGAGCACGCCCGGACGGGGGGACTCGTGATAGTCCCACTTACCGTAGTTGTCCTTGATGATAGGAGGCAAATACGTACGGTAGTCCGGAGGTCCATTGTCAATCTTTGGCATTGTTAAATCACCTCATTTTGATCGGAAACAGTATGGTTCACGCACATCAGCGAAGCGCTCTTCGAAGCACGGCGCCCCGATCGCGCAGCCGATGCACGGCCTTGCCCAAACGGCGGCTTGCTACTTCTCGATTTCGTCTTCCTGCCAGAACACGTACGGATTGGCACGGGGACGGTACACCATCTGGGGCACGGGAGGCAGTCCGACACCGCGTAGGAACTCGCCCATGCCCACACGGTAGATGAGCTCGCCGATGCGCTCGCGCGTCTTGCCGTTCTCGTCCCACCAATCCCAGATGCGGTTCATCAGATCCTTGAACTCGGTATAGGGCGGTTCCATCTTCATGAACGGGACGACGACCCACGACATGAACGCCGATTTCACGATGGTCGACTTCGCGCCGATCATGATGGTCGCGCCTTTTTCCCTGCCCTGTTTGATCGCTTTGCCCATGACGTTGATGCAGTGCATGCAGCGGGAGCAGTCCTCGCCGCGCACGGTGAGCTCTTGGGTATCCTTATCGTAGGTGAGGCAGTGCGTCGGGCACTTGTGGCACACGTCCATCTGGATATCGAGGCCTTCTTGGGCGTACTTCTTCACTTCGTCCTGATCGATTTCGATCGTATCGCGCCACGTGCCGATGACCGAACAGTCGGCGCGGGCGGCAGCGGCCACGCAGTCGTTCGCGCATCCCGACATCTTGATCTTGAACTTGTAGGGCCACATGGGACGATGCAGTTCGTCTTGGTACTCGTTGGTGATGTCGAAGCACATATCGAGCGTGTCGTAGCACGCGTGCTCGCAGCGGCCGGGGCCCACGCAGCAGCTCGGAGAGCGGAGGTCCGATCCCGATCCACCGAGGTCGAAGCCCTTGTCGCTGATGTCGTCGAAAATGGGTTGCAGCTGATCGGTGTGTGTACCGAGCAGGATGATGTCGCCCGTCGAGCCGTGCATGTTCGTAAGCCCCGAGCCGCGCTCCTCCCAAATGTCGCAGATGTCGCGCAGCGCGTCGGTCGTGTAGAACCAGCCGCTCGGCTGGTTGATGCGCACGGTGTGGAATTCGCTGATGTGGGGGAACTCCTCGGGCAGGTCGGTGTAGCGGCCGATGACGCCGCCGCCGTAGCCCTTCACGCCTACGATGCCGCCGTGCTTCCAGTGGCCCACCTTCTCCTCATAGCTGCGCTCGAGCAACCCCAGCAGGTCGTCGGCCATGGGGTTCTTCTCGCCCGCGCGCTTGATTTCGGTTACGAAGCTTGGCCAAGGGCCTTTTTCCAGCTCGTCCAACTGGGGGGTTTCTCTCTTTTCCGCCATAATTTCCTCCTGTTGTTTACGTTGGAGCTCGCCTGCTACAGCTCGGTCACGGTGAAAGCGCCTGCCGGGCATACGGTCGCGCAGGCTTCACAGCCCATGCACTCGCACTGATCGCCCACGATGGAGGCTTTCTCCCCGTCGAATCCCAGAATGTGCGCAGGGCAGCCATCGGCACACGAGCCGCACCCGGTGCAGAGTTCCTCGTCTAAGGTCACCATAAACATTACGATCACCTCCTTTCCGGTCGGTTCCGTCTATCTTTGCCGCAAGGGCACCTGACGCGGCTATCGCTGCAAGGCGGCCACGACGTGCTCGATGCGCTCGAGCGTGTACGCTATATCGCGTTCGGAATGCGCTGTCGAAACGAATGCCGCTTCGAACTGGCTCGGTGCCAGATACACCCCCGCTTCGAGCATCGCTCGGTAGTAGCGGGCGTAGGTATCGGCATCGGCGGCGCAGGCGCTTCGGTAATCCACCACCTCGTGCTCGGTGAAGAAGACCGAGAACATGGCTCCCTCGCAATTGACGCGCAACGGCACGCCGAAGCGATCCGCTATGTCGCGGATGCCGCAGGCCAAAGCCGATGTATGCGCGCAAAGATGCTCGTAGGTTCCCGGTTCTTGCAGAAGCCGGAGCGTCGCGAGGCCGCAGGCGACCGCAAGGGGGTTTCCCGAGAGGGTGCCTGCCTGATACACCGGGCCGAGCGGGGCGAGCTGCTCCATGAGATCGGCCCTGCCGCCGAATGCGGCAAGCGGCAGGCCCCCGCCGATGACCTTGCCGAAGCAGGTCAGATCGGGGTCGATCCCGTACAGGGCCGACGCGCCGCCGTACGCCACGCGAAAGCCGGTCATCACCTCGTCGAAGATGAGCAGGCTGTCGTGCTCGCGCGTGATCGAACGCAGCTCGGCGAGAAATCCCGGGGCGGGCGCAACGACTCCCATGTTGCCCGCAACCGGCTCCACGATGACCGCGGCAATCGAACCTTCGTGCTCTTCGAACAGGGCGCGTACGCTGTCCGCGTCGTTGTAATCCGCAACGAGGGTCTTCTCGACGAGCGCCTGCGGAACGCCGCTCGAACTCGGCACGCCGAGCGTCAAAGCGCCGCTGCCCGCCTTCACCAAAAGCGAATCGGCGTGGCCGTGGTAGCAGCCTTCGAATTTGATAATGGAGTCGCGTCCGGTTGCGCCGCGCGCAAGGCGAATCGCGCTCATTGCAGCCTCGGTGCCGGAATTGACCAGACGCACCCTATCGACCGAGCGGTTCGCTTTTGCGATCTCTTCGGCCAAAACCGTTTCAGCCTCGGTGGGAGCGCCGAACGAGGTTCCCCGAGATGCCGCTTCGCACACGGCTTCGACTACGGCAGGATGCGCGTGGCCGCAGATGAGAGGCCCCCACGAACCGACGTAGTCGATGTAGCGGTTTCCGTCTGCATCCCAGACGTACGGCCCCGAACCCGATTCCAGAAACACCGGCGTTCGGCCGACTGCACGCGCTGCGCGCACCGGGGAGTTCACTGCTCCGGGAATGACTTTCGACGCCCGGGCAAATGCCTGCTCGCTTTTTGCGGTATCGAACATGCAAGCCTCCTATTCGCCTGCGCGCGGACCGGCCGCACGGGTCGGATCGCCCAGGTCTGCCACACAGGCCGGGTCACCCGGATCGCCTGGGTCAACCGCATAGGTCGGATCGGCCGGCTCGGCAAGCCATGCGGCCACTTCGAGCGCGTGGTAGGTGATGACCATGTCGGCTCCGGCACGCTTGCATCCCACCAACGCCTCCATGACCGCTTGGCGCTCGTCAATCCAGCCTCGCTCGCTCGCCGCCTTGATCATGGCGTATTCGCCGCTTACGCAGTACGCGGCAACGGGCACGCCGCACGCCCGCTTCGTGCGGTATACGACGTCGCCGAACGCAAGGGCCGGCTTCACGATGATGATGTCGGCGCCCTCGTCGACGTCGAGCAGCGCTTCCTTGAGCGCCTCGTCGCCGTTCGCCGGGTCCATCTGATAGGTTTTCCGATCGCCGAACTGCGGCTTGGAATCGGCCGCCTCCCGAAACGGCCCGTAGAACGACGAGGCGAACTTCGCCGCGTACGACATGACGGCCACCTGCGTGAACCCCGCTGCATCGAGCGCATCCCTGATCGCGCCGACGCGTCCGTCCATCATGTCGGAGGGCGCTACCATATCGGCCCCCGCCTTCGCATGGGATACTGCGGTTTTCGCAAGCAGCTGCACTGTCTGATCGTTGAGGACGCGCGTGCCTTCGACAAGGCCGCAGTGGCCGTGGTCGGTGTATTCGCACAAGCAGACGTCGCTGATCACCACGAGCTGCGGATGCCGTTTCTTCGCCAGCGCGATGGCCTGCTGCACGATGCCGTCTTCGGCGTACGCCTGCGAACCCGCGCCGTCCTTCGATTCGGGCAGTCCGAACAGAAGAATCGCCGGCACGCCTTTGGCGATTACCTCGTCGAGCACCAGCCCCAAACGGTCGATCGAATAGTGATAGACGCCGGGCATCGACGACACCGGTTCGGTCTTGTTCTCGCCTGCGCATACGAACAGCGGATAGATCAGATCGTCGACGCACAGACGGTTCTCTCTGACCATGGCGCGGATCGCCGCGGTTTCGCGCAATCGGCGCGGACGTTTTCTCAGGTTCATCGCACTCCTCCCAACGACGCAACGATCGCTTCCACCAAACCGTCGATCGTGTACGTACTCGCTTGACCGCGCGGCTCGAGGCCGAAATCGCGCATGGTTTGGCTCGTTATCGGACCGATCGAGAACAGGGCCGCGTCTTCGATGAGCGCTGCATCCGCACCTAAGCATCCGACGAGGCTGCGCACCGTCGAGGAGCTGGTGAACGTGATGGCGTCGACCGTTTCGCTTTGCAGCGCACGCACAAGCGCCTCGCCGCATCCGCGTGCCTCGCGCGTCGCATAGGCGGCAACGTCATCGACGTCGGCGCCCTGCGCTTGGAGCATGCTCACCAGCACGTCCCGCGCCGCTTCGGCGCGAGCGACGAGCACACGCTCGCCCGCGTTCACCTTGGGTGCAAGAAGCGCGACGAGCCCCTCGGCACAGAACTCTTCGGGTACCATGACCTGCGTGATGCCGAAGCGCGCAAGCGCAGCCTCCGTTCCCGTCCCGATGACCGCGATGTCCAGGCCTGATAAGATACGCGCGTCTTTTCCCTGAGCGCGGGCTTCGGCGAAGAACGCGTCGACGCCGTTCGCGCTGGTAAACACGAGCCAGCGGTACCTGCCGATATTTTCGACGGCATCGCCAAGCGCATGAGGATCGCTCGGCGGCGTGATCTCGATGAGCGGGCATTCGATCACCTGCGCGCCGAGCTCTTCGAGCTTGGCCGCAAGCGCGGATAGCTGATGGCGGGCGCGCGTCACGATGACGGTCTTGCCGAAAAGCGGCCGTTCCTCGAACCACCCGAGGCGTTCGTGCAACGCGGCAACCTGGCCGACTACGATCACCGAGGGATTCTCGATGCCCTGCTCGGCAACCTTATCTTCGATGCTCGCCAGCGTGGCGCACACGGTTTTCTGGCAAGCCCAGGTTCCGCGGTGCACGACCGCTGCCGGCGTAGCGCCGTCCATCCCATGCTCAAGCAGCTTGCCGACGATGAGGGGCAGGTTGTCCATGCCCATCAGAAACACGAGCGTTCCGCGCAGGTTCGCCACCTGCTCCCAGGGGATCGACGACTCGTCTTTATCGGCATGTTCGTGTCCGGTGATGACGGTGAACGACGAGGCGGCGCTGCGATGCGTCACGGGAATGCCCGCATACGCGGGTGCTGCTATAGCCGACGTGACGCCGGGTACGATGGCGAATGGAATGCCGTGTTCGCGCAGGGCATCGGCTTCTTCGCCTCCCCTGCCGAACACGAACGGGTCGCCGCCCTTGAGCCGCACCACAACCGCTCCGGTTTGAGCCTTCTCGACAAGGAGCTCGTTGATGGCGTGTTGGGGCACCGCATGGTTCGTTGGATGCTTGCCCACGTACACGAACTCGCAGCCAGGCTTAGCGAAATCCAGCAACCGCTCGGATACGAGTCGATCGTACACGAGGACGTCGGCCTTGCCGATGGCCTCTTTGCCTTTGAGTGTGAGCAGGCTGGGATCTCCGGGGCCTGCTCCGACGAGGTAGACAAAGCCGCTATTGCCGTCGCGTTCAGCGCACTGCATCGGACACCTCCGCTTGAAGGATCGACTCGGCTCCGCGCTCAAGGGCGACTTGGGCGGCGTCATAGCCGACGTGCTCGGGTACGGTACCCGTTTGCTTTACGCGGACCATGGTCAGCCCGTCCAGGCTGCACACCATACCCGTTAGCGTTATCTCGCCGCCTTCGCAGGTGGCGAGCGCGCCGATCGGCACCTGGCAGCCGCCCTCGAGCTCCTTGAGAAACATGCGCTCAGCGCGCGCAGCACGCTCCGAGTCATCGTCGTTCACCGCACGCACGATCGACGCTACGTCGTCGCGATGCGAGGCGTATTCCACGGCGATGACGCCCTGGCCCGCCGCGGGCATCATGATGTCGTAGGGCAGATACTCGGTGATCCGCTCTTCCCATCCAAGCCTGATCACGCCCGCTGCAGCCAGGATGATCCCCGCAAGATCGTCCTGCTCGTTCAGTTTTCTCCAGCGCGTAGCAAGGTTTCCCCGGATGTTCACGCACTCGATGTCAGGGCGGTAGCGGTGCACCTGCGCCGCCCTGCGCAAGCTCGACGTTCCGATGCGGGAGCCGCGGGGCAGCTTCGAAAGCGAAAGGCCACCTTTGCCCAAGAACACGTCGCGCGGATCCTGCCGCGTACAGTACGCGCCGATTTCGAAGCCCTCGGGCAGCACGGTCGGAAGATCTTTCAAGCTGTGCACCGCAATGTCGATGCTACCGTCTTGCAGGCCGCACTCGATCTCAGCCGTGAAGACCCCTTTGCCATCTACCAGCGGCAGGGGCCTCTCGAGGTCTCGATCTCCCTCGGTGTCCATCAGCGCGAGCTCGATGTCTTTGTGCGGAAAGCTCTCGTGCAGGCGCTCCTTCACCCATTCCGCCTGCCACCGGGCAAGTTCGCTTTTTCTCGTTCCTATCGTCAGGGCGTTCATAGGCTGTCCTTGCTCGCAGTCGCAACGCTTCGGTCTTTACCGGAGGTTTCCGGATTCGGTTCGAGATGGAAGAGCTCTTGGAGCACCTCGGCATACGCGCGGCTCTTCTCGGTTCCTGCCATTGCGTTCAACGAGGCGACCGGCTCGTGTACGAGCTGGTTCGCTATCGACGAGGCCATGACCTGCACGGTGTGCAGCTGGGCGGGCGTGAGGCCGTGGAGCTTGCCGAGCGCTTTGTCGAGCTTCTCTGCTTTGATCCGCTCGGCCTGCCTATACAGCGCTTCGATCGTGGGAATGTATTCGAGCGAGTGCTGCCACCGATTGAAATCGGCAAGCGCCTCGTCGATGAGCTGCGATGCCTTGTTCGCGGCGAGCATGCGATGCCGTTCATGGCCCTTCGCCACGTCGCGCAGCTCGTTGATGTCGAAGCAGCTTACGTTCTCCAAAACGCGCACCTCAGGATCGATATCGCGCGGTACGGCCATGTCGATGCAGATAAGGGGCCTCGCGGGCCGCTCACGCATCACCGATGCGACCGTGGGTGCATCGATGAGGTAATCCTTGGCCGCCGTGGCCGAGAACACCACATCCGCCGCATCGAGGCACGAGCGCAACTCGTCGATCGGATACGCGTCGAAGCCGTACTGGGCTGCGAGTCGCTGCGCCTTGTCGAGCGAGCGGTTCGACACCATGACGACCGACACGTTTTGCGCGACGAGGTACTTCATCGTAAGCTCGCTCATCTCCCCCGCACCGAGTATCAGCACGCGCTTGTCGGCGATGCCCCCGAGCTCGCGCACGGCCAGATCGACGGCAATGCGTCCAATGGAGGTGGAGTAGCGGCTGATCCTGGTTTCGGAACGGACCTTCTTGCCGAGCGAAAGCGCCCGCTGAAACAGCACGTTGACGAGCTTGTCGGTCGCATGCGCGTTGCAGGCGGCGCGGTAGGCCCTCGAAACCTGGCCCGCGATCTCGGCCTCGCCCACGATGAGGGAATCGAGTCCGGTCACCACTTCGAACAGGTGCCTGACCGCCTGGTCGTCCGCAAACGCATAGACGAGGCTCAAAAGCCGTGCTTCTTCCGCAGCATCTGCGCCTTCATCCTTCCCAAGCAGAAAATCGCTCATCGCGGCTATCCCCGCATCGACATCGGCGCAGGTACCGTAAAACTCGAGCCGATTGCAGGTGCTCAGTACGACCGCGCCGCTCAAGCCGGCCGCAGCCTTCAGATCCTGCACGCACAAGGCGTTGAGCGAATGGTGCACGCTCAACTGTTCCAAAACCTCGATCGGAGCGCGCTTGATGTTCAATCCCACTACAATGGTGTGCACGTTCATGCCTCCTCATTCCCCGTTTCAGCAACGCGAAGCCCGCATGCCGGCCCGGGTGTTCGCGCCCGCGCCGACGGTCAACACCTACTGAAGGGAAAGGAAATCGAAGTACGGCCGATCCATGCTCGCAAGCCCGTTCACCATCAGCTCGACGATGCCGCCGTACTGCACGTTGTAGGTGGCGGTTGCCTTGTACACCTTGAGGATGTCGCGAATGGTGCCCTTGCAGTTGGAGCACGGGGCGCATACGTACTTCACGATGTCGGGGTTCTCGAATTCGTCGGGAAACGCGTTGATGATCTGCGCGAACTTGACGCGTGCGCTCACTTTGTCGCGGAAATCGCCGAAGTTGTACGAGTTCATGATCGCAAATCCGCTGCCGCCTCCACAGCAGTAGTTGTCGACTCCGTGCGGCGTCATCTCGCGGAACTGCGGGCAGATCGCCTTGAGGATTTCGCGTTGCGGCTTCACGATGCCCATCTGCCTGACCATATTGCACGGATCGTGCAGCGTGACGGGAAAATCGTTCTTCGACGGATCGAACTTGAGCCGCCCGTTCTTCACCAGATCGGCCATCATCGGCAAAAAGCTCTCGACGGGTATGCGGTGTTCGGCATCGGCCATGCGGTCGGCTCCCACGATCGACGCTTTGTGGGCATGGCCGCACTCCCCGATGACGATCCTGTTCACGCCGAGTTTCTTCGCCGCCTCGAACTGCCCCATGGCAACGTTTTTAGCCTGCACGTCGTCGTACCAGATGCCGTAGTTCACGCTGTCGTAGCCGAGCATGTCGGAGCTGAGCGTCCAATCGATGCCCGCCTCGTCGAGCAGGATTGCGAACGCAGCGGGGTTTTCGGGCCACGCCAAGAACTCGCCCGCGTTGTGCATCAAAAGCACGTCGGCGCCCTTCTTGTCGATCGGGAATGTGATCTTGCGCCCCGTCTGCTCCTCGATATCCTCCTCGATGAACTCGAGCGTATCGAGCAAGGCCGCCTTCGACAGACCCGTGGTCGACCCGACTTTGAGCTGGAGCTGGGTTCCCTTCGTGTGCACCGGCGTCGGCGCGATGCCCATCTCCTGGCTGAATATCTTGCGAATTTCGCGGGCCATCATGCCGTTATCGAGTCCTAAAGGACACACCTGCGCGCACCGGCGGCACAGGTTGCAGCGGTAGGCGAGCTCGCCGAGGCGCGCGATCGTCTCCCAGTTGAGATCGATGTCCGCACCCGCGAAGCCTTTGAGCAGCTTTCCGCTCGGCGTAAAGTAGCGCTTGTACAGCTTGCGCAGCACGTCGACGCGGAAAATCGGGCGGTATATCTCGTCGCCACTCGTAGCCTGGAAGATATGGCACGCTTCCGAGCAGGTGTTGCACTTGGCACAGTAATCCATCGTCAAGGTAAGCGGCTGGAGGTACCGGTTGTTCGCATCGAGGAACAGTTTTTCGAGACCCGCGAGGAATTTTCGGATAAGCTCGTCCTCTTCCTCTTTGGACTGGGGCCGCTTCATGACATCGAGGGCCACCACGCCGTCGAGCGAGCAACAGTTCGTCTCGGCCCACTCCGGCTTCGGTGCCTTGAAATCGGGTTCGAGTCCGTTGGTATCGTAGGGCGCGGGCAGCGTCGCCAAGGTGTCGAGTCCGCTCAACAACCCGTCTTTCTTCGAAATGTCGGTGGTCCTCACCGTTTTGTACGAGGATGCCATGGCGCCTATCCTTTCGATGTTTCGGACGTATCGGGCGAAGCGCTTCGCGCCTGCGAGGACGACCACCCAGTCTTCGGAGGCTGAGCTGCGGCTTTTTCGAACTTGCGCGCTACCGCGCTGTCCGCCACGTTGGGGTCGTTATCCCACAGGACCTTGTGGTACGTGAAGAACTTCCCCACGTAATGGCTCATTTTGCTGAGGGGGATGTAGAGAAACATGATGCCGAGCAGCACGAGGTGCACCAAAACGATCGGCGGCAGGTCGTGCGCGCTCAGCGTGATCACCTGGGTGGCGACGACAAACGGCGACGCCTCGAAGAACCACGAGTAGGCGCCGGTCAAAAGCACGGTGAGCAAAAGTACGATGTTGAAGTACTCTTGCGGCGTCGTGTACTTTTCCAAAACCCTATCGGTCGTGCGCCGTACGAGAAGAAGCAGACAGCCGGCCGTGCTCAAAGCGAACCCAACAGCGCCGATGATCTCCACGACGAGCACGAAAGCAGCAGGATGCCAGAACACGCTGATCAAAAGCAGAACCGACCAGCCGAGCATGACGTAGATGCCCAGATGGAGCGCATACGACGCCCACCAGAGGCTCCGATGGTTCTCGAACAGCTTCTTGATGAAGATCATTTCCTTGAGAATCTCGGTCGTCTCGTGGATGCGATCGATCTTGCGCGGCTTGGTCCACCACTCTTGCTCTTCAAGGTAGGAACCGCCGTATTCCGCGCGCCCCGCGCCTTCTTTCGGCACGGGATACAAGTCGAGCCGCGCATGGATCTGCATGTGCGCGAACTTCCATGCTTTTCTCAGCGAGAGTGCGAAAAAACCGATCATAGCGAGCAGGATGAATACGGATACAACCATGTCGACCACCATACAAACGCCCCCTTGCGTCTCAGGTCCGGAAGAAAGCCCCTCGTCAATTTCTCGATCCGGTACGCCCATTACGCTAAAGCACGGGAAGCGGGGTGTAAAATTCTGATTTACGATCATGGCATAAAGAAAGAGTATGCCCTGAGGCGCTATCTCAAAACAGAGCGCGGCGGCGGCGCGCAAAACCGAAGAAAACTCTAGCAAACGACCAGCATTTTTCTTGGAATGCTCGCTTTGGAGCGTGCAAGCTGGTATCGTGTACGAGCGGCACCAGCACCGAACGAACTTCGGCTATTAAAATATCGTATCGAGCCCTCGCGTATCGCTATAGCACATTTCCCCTGTAGGTACGTATACTTTTGATATATCGGAGCATGTCGCCGGTCGAGGTCCTATCCGAGAAGGACGCAAGGGGGAGGTCGACATGAGCTCGTTAGAAGAGCTGATAGTGTTCAAAGACGTCGTGTCTACGGGCAACATAACCCGGACATCGCAGCGCCTGCACATGAGCCAACCGAGTGTCAGCATTCAGATCCAGAACCTCGAGAAGGAATACGGGGTGCAGTTTTTCGACCGCACGAACCGTGGAGTCAAACTCACCGAATGCGGGGAGGTGTTCTACCACTACGTCGAAGAGATCATCCAGCTTACATTCGAGGCGCGCGAGGCGATTGCCCAAACCTCCAGTTGCCACAGCGGCGACATCCATGTCGGAGCAACGTTCACCATCGGCGAATACCTGCTTCCCTTCATCGTGCGCGAGTACTGCAGCGATCAGGGAGATACCGGCATCGACGCGAAGATCGCAGACACCGAGGTGCTTGCACGCGATGTGCTCGACCGCAAGCTCCACGTCGCGCTCATCGAAGGCCCGGTTCCCAAGGAGCCGAATTTCACCGTCGAAACGTTTTGGCATGACGAGCTCGTGGTCATCGTCCCCATCGAACACCCCTGGTGCGAAGCCGAAACCATCGGCTTCGAGGAGCTCACGACGGAACGGCTCATAACCCGCGAACAGGGATCGGGCACGCGAAAAGTCATGGAGCTCGCATTCGCGCGCAACGGGTTCAATTACGCGGATCTGAACATCAGACTTGAGCTCGGCAGCACGCAGGCGATCAAGCAGGCGGTTCGATGCGGCATGGGCATCGCCATCATCTCCATCCTCACCGTCCAGGAAGAATGCAGGCTCGGGCAGCTCGTAGCGCTGCGCGTAAAAGACTGCTCCTTCACGCGCCCGCTCAGCATCCTCACGCACACCAAAGGCCACCTCACGCCCGACGAGCAATCGTTCATCGAGCTGATCCGCAACCAGAAGAAGCTGCTGGAGATATTTCCCACGCCCTACCAGTAAGGCGAATGCCGCTTCATGAAGGATGGCCTCACACAGTGGAGCGCATCGAATTCCACGCGTGCAGGGGGAAGAACACGAGCAGCGTGCCCTCTTCGATAGCAACCTTCACCGGTTTTCCGATGAACTCGTTCGATACGCCGAGCGGTTCATCGTTGACGAGCACCGCCTTATCGAGCGGGTATTCGAGCCCGATCTCATCGACACCGCGCACGGTATCAGAAACAGCGAACGCCGAGAGCGTGCCCGCTTCCACCGCATCGAATTCGAGGGCGTTGTACGCTCCCCCCTCAAGGGCGCACACGGCAAACGTATCCCCCACCGCAAACGCGCGCAAGCCGCGACGAGCGAACCGCGCGAGCAGCTGCAGCGTGCCGTAGGTGTGGTCGAGCCGCCCCGAGAGGCAGCCGTATACAACAAGGGTATCGAACCCGAGTTCGGCGGCGCGCTGCATCGCGAGCTCGATGTCGCTTGCATCCTTATGCGACGGATGCGTTTCGATACGGGGATGATCAGGCACATACCCGAGCGAGTCGAAATCGCCCACGACGAGATCGGGTTCGACTTTAATCTTCTCAAGATGGGCATAGCCCGCATCGACAGCGATCACCGCGTCGAAGCGCTGCGCCGAAAAGTGCTCGGCGTTGAACTCGACCGCCCCCACGAGCGCGCAGGCGCCCATTAGTGCGCCTCCCGAGCGAGCGCTTCGGCGCTTCCAGCAAAGGGCTCCCCGGGAAGCGTATCGGCGCAGGTGGCAAAGGCCTCCCCCGCGAGCGCGTCGAGCGCGGCGCCCGAAAGCCGATGATGCACCCATTCGTCCATACGCTCGGCGCCGATGCGCTCGTAAAACGCAAGGCTCGGCTCGTTCCAGTCGAGACACGCCCAATCGAGGCGCACCCACCCGCGCTCTTTGCAGATGCCGGCAAGGTGCGCCATAAGCGCCCTGCCCGTGCCTGCCCCGCGATACGCCTCGTCGAGGTAGAGATCCTCAAGGTACATCCCGCCCGTACCCGTCCACGTCGAGAAGTTCTGGAAGAACACCGCTATCCCGACGATACCTTTATCAGGCGCTTCGACCACAACCGTTTCCGCCGCCCGCTTCTCGAACATCCAGGTTCTCAGAATCTCCGGCGTGGCCTTCACCTCGTCTTCGGCGTGCTCGTAGGCGGCGAGCCTGCGGATCATCTCGAGGATGCCTTCGATATCGTCAACGGTTGCAAATCGGAAGCGCAAAGCGGTGCTGTTCATGTGTTCCTGCCTTCGTTCTCATCGATGATTTGGTAGAATACCATACCTGAGTGGGCCAGACGATCGCGCACCTGGTGTGAGGAAAGTCCGGGCTCCCAAGGGCAAGATGCCAGCTAACGGCTGGGCGGGGCGACCCGACGGATCAGTGCCACAGAAAAGAAGACTCCCCCGCGAAAACGCGCTTCGGCGCGCGGAGGCGGGAGAAAAGCTGAAACGGTGCGGTAAGAGCGCACCAGCGCGTCGGCAACGGCGCGGCTTGGTAAACCCCATCTGGAGCAAGCGCAAATAGGAACGCGATACGGCTGCCCTTCCGTGCGTTCGGGTTGCGTGCTTAAGGCGCATGGCGACAGGCGTCTCAGATAAATGATCGTCCAACGACAGAACCCGGCTTATCGGCCCACTCAGGTTCTTTTCCCGGTACGGCTTCTCGTGCCAGTCTCGTGGCGTCAGCCTCCGACATGAACTCCCGACGCCGATTTTCCGTAACCTACCCCTGGTTCCACCTTCATGGCGTCACTCCCCGGAAATACTGGCATCGACCTTCTGGAGCCAACCCCGAGCTTCGCTGTTAAACCAGAATCGTCATGCGCCCGCTCGGAGCACTGATGCGCCAGATGGCCGTCAGGTGCCATGCCAGTCGCGCCAGTATTGAGCGGCGGAGCCCCCGAAAGCCCAAAAATCGCCGCTGTGAAGAGCTTCGTAATGTATTACCGATGCAAGCAGACTTCTTGGAAACGATAACCCCTGTTCACCGGCTCGTCGGTTCCTCGGCACATGCGACGGCCTTCCGCTTACGCGTCCCGTCGACGCTTTGAGGCCCGCCGAACGCTTCACGACGGCGATTTTTGGGCTTTGTGCAGCCTTCCGCCGCCAAATCACCATCCGCGTACGCCACGCCTCCCGCCGCCCACCCGCCGATGCGGCCTCCGAGCGCGCCAGCGGGGATCGCGCTTCTCGGCGGGCGTCCTCTGTCCAGCCCGCGCCTCCCGGAGGGCTACCGTACCCCACCCGATGCTCTCGGCGATCCATCGTGTCCATCAGATGTTCCTGTCAGGCTACCGCCTGCCCCCGATGAGCCTTCGGTGAAATTTCCTGATATTCTGTGTCACAGAAAGCGCGAGCGCCCGTCTAATTACCTGTAACGAAAAATCCGCATGGCGCGTCCGATGCGACAGAAGGAGCGGGCATGCACGTCCGCAAGAAAGGCAGGCACATGACACCGACTAAACTGACACCCGAGGAGCAGGCATCGCTGGTCGACCAGGCGATCGCCGGGGATCAAACCGCGCTCGAAGCGCTGCTCGAAAGCGTAAACGACCTCGTGTTCAACCTCTCGCTCCGCTTTCTCGGCACCATCTGCGACGCGGAGGACGCCACGCAGGAAATCGCTGTGAAGATCATGACGCACCTCTCGACCTTCCGAAAAGAAAGCGCATTTTCCACCTGGGTGTACCGCATCGCCGTAAACCACTTGAAGGACTGCCGCACGCACCAATTCGCACACGCGCCGTTCAGCTTCGAGATGTACGGGGCCGACATCTGCGACAAGCGCGCGCTCGAGGTGCCCGATCTCACCGAAGGCGTCGATACGAGCCTGCTTGCACGCGAACTCAAGCTCTCATGCACCAACGTCATGCTCCAGTGCCTCGATGCTGACGCCCGCTGCGCCTATGTGCTCGGGACGATGTTCAAGGCGAACAGCTCAACCGCCGCCGACATCCTCGGCATCACGCCCGAGGCGTATCGCCAGCGGCTTTCGCGCGCCCGAAAAACGGTTGCCGAGTTCCTCGCAGCCTACTGCCAGCACGGCGGCTCCGACGCCTGCTCGTGCGAGCGCCGCGTGAACTTCGCCATCGCTACACACCGCCTCACCCCGAACAACCTCGAGTACACGGCGCTCACCGAAGCCGAATCCGCCGAAGACGCGTTCATCGACGCCATGGACGAGCTCGACGGATACGCGTGTTTGTTCGACGAGCTGCCGGCGTACCGCTCGACGCCTCGCACCAAAAAGCTCCTTGCCGCCTGCATGAAAACGCAGAGTTTCGGCACCGTGGTCAACACGGGCAAGGAGGTGGCTTATGTCGACTGAGAACATCCTCGCCTTCCTCTCCGATGTGCGAGACAACAACAGTCTCGAATGGATGCACGCCCACGAACCTCAGAAGAAACAGGCGCAAGCAGACTTTCTTGACTTTGTGCAGGCGTGCATCGACGACCTCTCCGCACTCGATCCTTCGCTCGCGCACCTCGAAGCGAAGGACCTCGTGTTTCGCATCAACCGCGACACGCGGTTCAGCCAAAACAAGGCCCCGTACAACCCGGTGTTTCGAGCGCACATCTCGCAGGCAGGGCGCATGCCCATTCCCGTCGGGTACTTCATCAGCATCGCACCCGGCAGCTCGTTTGCAGGCGGCGGCCTGTTCGCACCTAACTTCAAGGACGCGACGAAGATGGTGCGCAACGCTATCGCCGAGCAGCCTGAAGCATTTCTCGCCATCGTCGAGGACGATGCGTTCAAACGGCGCTTCTCGTTCGTCGGCATGCCGCTCAAACGCGTGCCGCAGGGCTTCGATGCGGAAAACCCCGCCGCCGAGTACCTCAAATGCAAGTGCTGGGCTGTCGAGGAAGCCGTACCCGACGACGTAGTTGCAGACGGCGATGCTCTTCGCGCGCGGTTGCTCGAGAGCTTTCGCGCCATGCGCCCGTTCAACGAGTTCCTGAACCGTGCACTCGAGGGATTCGAATTCCCGAAACGGTGAAACCCGGTTCTACGACGGATACAGACTGTACGACCTTCCGTGCTCGCAGGCGACGGAATGGATGTGCACGCCGAAGGCATGCTCGATCGCGCCCGATTCCAGCACGGCCTCGACCGATCCCGAAAACGTGCGTCGGCCCCGCTCCATAACCATAAGCTCATCGGAGTAGCGCAGCGCCAAATCGAGGTCGTGGATAACCATGACGACGGTTTTTCCCATTTCGGCATTGAGGCGGCGCACGAGCTCCATGGTCTCGTGGCAGGCCCCGATATCCAGATACGTAGTCGGCTCGTCGAGCACGATGATGCCGGTATCCTGAGCGAGCGTCATGGCGATGAACGCCCGCTGACGCTCGCCGCCCGAAAGCCTGCGCAGATCATGGTTGCGAAAGCGCTCGACGCCCGCAAGCTCCATTGCGCGCTCCACGTGTTCGCGGTCCTCGTCGCCGAGTCTGCCGCTGTGCGCCTGGTAGGGGTAGCGTCCGCATGCGACGAGCGCTTCGACGCTCATGGCTGGAGGCCTCGAAGCCTGCGCGAGCACAGCAACTTTGCGCGCCCGTTCCTTACCGCCCATCGAAAGCGTGGGTACGCCGCCGATGAGCACACGCCCGCGCGATGGGCAGTTGATCCCATCGACGAGCTTCACGAGCGTCGATTTGCCGCATCCGTTCGGGCCAACGATGCTCGTGATCGCACCCGACGAGAATGCGGCCGACAATCCTTCGATGAACGGCTCCTTACCGTAGGAGAAAGAAACATCGTCAATGACTATCGCTTCGCACGCCCCCACTTCGGCGAAGCACGAAGGCCCGCAGGCAGCGTCTTTCCTAATCGCCTCCACCGATGCCTCCTTTGCGGTTCTTGAGGATGAGGTAGATGAAGAACGGCCCGCCCACAAACGCCATGAGAATGCCCACCGGCACCTCGTAGGGCGCAAACAGCACCCGCGCGCACATATCGCACAACACCACGAACGCCGCGCCCATGGCCGCCGAAAGCGGCAGAACGATCCGATTGTCGTGGCCCACGAAGAATCGGATGAGATGCGGCACGATGAGCCCGACGAATCCGAGCAGTCCGGCGAAGCTCACCGCCGCACCCGCAAGCACGGCAGCGAGCCCGAGCATCCCGAGGCGCACCGCGCCTACGTTCATCCCGAGCGAATGGGCCGTCTGGTCTCCGAGCGCCATGATATTGAGTTTTCCCGAAGTCAGGAATGCGAGCACGAGTCCGCAGGCGATGTAGCAGGCGGGCCACACGATGTCTTTCACGAGCACACCCGACAACCCGCCCACGAGAAACGTCGCCGAGCCCACGTACGCATCGGGGTTCACGATGAGAATCGTATTCATACCCGCGCCAAACACCGAGGTGATGGCGATGCCGGCAAGCACCACCGTCAACCGCGAGGTGTTCGCCCCGAGCGAGATGCCGAATATGATGAGCGCGGTCACGAGCGCTCCGGCGAACGCGGCCAGCGGCGGAAGCCACAGCATCCCCGGGAAGAACGAGGCCGCGAGCAATACCGCGAGCCCCGCTCCCGAGTTGATTCCGATGATGTTAGGGCTTGCGAGCGGATTGTCGAGCACCGCCTGGATGATCGCACCCGATACCGCAAGCGCCGCGCCCGAGAGGAGCGCCGCGAGCACGCGGGGCAACCGCACGTTCACGAGGATGCTCTTCGCCGCATCGCTTACCTCGCCCCCGGTGGCCCAGGCGACAAGATCGCCGAGGCTCACCGACGAGGCGCCGACGAGGAAGGCGCACACAGTGAGCGCGATCAAGCAGACAACCGTGATCGAGACGGTAAGCCGTATGGCTCGCTTAGTCGGAGTGCCCTTCATCTCGTCGCAATCCTACTGGTACAGATATTCGTAGAGCGTCTGGTAGCTTTCCGCCCAGTTGTTGTTAGGCTTGTACTGGAACAGATTCGGTGAGAGCATATGGTAGCGGCCGTTCTCGACGGCACTGAGCGTCGACCATGCGGGATTCTGCTCGGTCTGTTCTTGCAGGGCCTTTTCGGCTGCGGCTTCGTCGTTGCCCATGGGCACTACAAGGATGACATCCGGATTGAGCTCGATCACCGATTCGAAACTGAAATCCTTGAGCAGGCTCTGGTTTTCGTCAGCGAGGTTCTTGCCGCCAAGTTCGGAGAGCATGATGCCGGTCATGGTGGAGGAATTCTGCACGCGCGTACCGCCCGAGTACGTGGTCATGAGAAGCACGCTCGGGGCCTCCCCCTCGGGCACCGATGCCTTGACTGCTTCGACCTTGTCGGCCGCAGCTTGGCCGTTTTCCTCGTACAGATCGTCGCGACCGGTGATGTCGCAGCAGGTGCGCAGCATGCGCAGGTAATCCTCGAACGTCGTCACGTTGAAGTAGGCCACAGCGATGCCCGAAGCCTCGAGGCTCTCTTTGAGGTCGACCTGGCTCGCCATGCCGTCCCTACCGGTCGAGGCACCCGTCATGATCACGAAATCAGGCTCGAGCGCGATGATCGATTCGAGGTTGAGCGTCGAGAAATCGCCGACCTTCGCCACATCGGGCGAGGCGATCTCGTAGCTTGTGAACGCATCGTCGGAAGCACCTACGAGCGTACCGCCCGCAAGCTCCCACGTATTCGCGAAGCTGCCCATGCAGGCAACGACGCGCTCGGGATTATCGACCGTAACCTCGTTGCCGAGATCGTCGGTGAAGGTGTACGCAGCAGGGGCGGCAGGGGCGTTGTCCTGGGTCTCGCCAGCAGCATCGGCGGCCTCAGTCCCTTGCGAGCAGCCGACAAGGGCGAGTGCGCCGAGACACAGGGCAAACGCCGCCGCCATACCTGCGAGGAGCAGCTTGAAGGTTCGTTTCGATGTTTCCATGGGTATCTTCTCCTTGTTCTCGATGGGTGTTTCCGTTGCTTGCGGCACGTCGAACGCCGTATGCGGTCCACGTGAAGGCGCTTCGGGCGCAAGCCCGAAAACCTTGGACGCCAAGCGCCTCGCCGCTTCGTCGCGCGATGCTCTACGAGGCGGCATCAAGCTTCTGCCCGTGGGCGCAATACTCGTCCTGGGCCATGATGTCGCCGTCGTGGTAGTAGGCCGCGCGCGCCCTGCACCCGCCGCAACCCTGTTTGTAATCGCAGGTTCCGCACGCGCCGCTGTACTCTTCGGTGCGAAGGCGCTCGAACACGGGGCTCGACTTCCATATCTCATCGAAAGGCGTCTCGCGCACATCGCCTGCTTCTTCGGTCATATACGCGCAGGGCCGCACGATGCCCTCCGAGCCGATCACGCAGTACGTGAGCCCAGCCAAACAGCCTCGCGAGAAGCGAGTTTCCACGCCGAGCTGCTGCGCTACGCGCGTAAATTGCGGAGCGCATGTGGGCTTCACATCGATCGCCACTTCGTCCGATTTGAGCATGATGTCCTTGAGCAGCGCTTCGTTCTCAAGCACCTCGAGGCCGGTTTCTTGGATGTAGACGCCACGGCCCACGGGAATGAGGAAGAAGATGTAGTGCGCGATGGCTCCGATATCCTGCGCGAAATCGGTGATGGCGCACACCTCGTCGCGGTTCCAGTCGACCACGGTCGTATGCAGCTGAAACGGCAGGCCGACTTTCTTGCATGCCTCGATGCCCGCCATGGTGAGATCGTAGGCATCGGCCAGGCCCCTGAACTTGTCGTGCTTCGCCGGATCGAGGCTGTCCACGCTGATGCCCATGGCCATAGCGCCGCACTCCTTGAGCCGCCGGGCGATATCTTCGGTGATGAGCGTACCGTTCGTACCGAACACCGGGCGAAGTCCGGCGTGCGCCGCATGCGCCACGAGATCGAAGATGTCAGGACGCAAAAGAGGCTCGCCGCCCGAGAAGATCATGATCTTGAACCCGGCACGCGCGATCTCGTCGATCATCTTCATGCCCTCTTCGGTGGTCAGCTCGCGCTCCTGCTGTTCCTCGGCATCCTGGTAGCAATGGACGCATTTGAGGTTGCATTGGTTTGTGGTCATCCATGACACGATCATGCGTTGCCTTTCTCTCGTTGTATTCGGTTGATCGAAGGGGCACAGGCCGCACAACACCGCCCGCCGCATGCTCGGCAGGTGCATCGCGAAGCCGTCCGGTTAGCTGCTCGAATCCCCCATGTCTTTCTGATAAGCCGCCACCACCGCATCGAGATGATCGCAGACCGATTGGCGCAGCTCGTCGAAGGAGCCGTCATCGCCGTGGCCGTGGTGCCCGTGATGGCCGTGTCCGTGGCCGTGCGGTGCGATGTTCTCCATGAGGATGAAGTTCTGATCGGCCGAAAGCGTCTGCTGCGACTGGTCGAGCTCGAGGTAGCGCCTTGCGAGGTCGCGGTTGCCCGGGCTATCGTAAGGTTCGCCCGCAGTCATGAGCCGAATGGTATCGGCGATGAGCTCGTGCCACTTGGATACCGATTGGCCGCGCAGCGCCTTGTCCTCTTCGTTCGCCTCGGTGAGACCGCTCTCGTTGATGCAGGTGAGCCTCCAGAAAAACTGGCTGTCGTCCTGGCCGTTCTCGATGGTTTCGGCCATTCCCTTCCAATCGACCGCACCGGGCTCGTTGGATGCCTCGAGCAGAGCGCGCATCGTCGTAAGGCGCTTGAACAGGCGCTGGAAATCTTCTTCAATACCGTCCATCTTCTCATCAGCAAGGGCATGAAACGTCGATGAGTCGCGGAAAAAACCTGCATCGGATTTGATCTCCGAAAGGGAAAGTCCCACGTATTTCAGAGTCAGAATACGGTACAGATCTTGTACGTTCTCTTCGGTATACAAGCGCTGATTCTGCGGGCCCTTCGCCGATGGCGAAAGCAGACCCTGTTGGTCGTAGTATTGGATCGTGCGTACGGTAACCCCCACGCGGCGCGCAAGCTCTCCTACCGTCAGATATTCCGGATCGGTCATCTGTTCTCCTACTGGCAGCGGACGCCCGCGTCCGCCTCGAAATCTCGTCTATGGAACCGGTCGTGCGACCTCGGACAGCACTGAACGATACGTGATGACGTTACGTCGCCGTCAACTGCTTTTCTTGGCATTCAAAATTATCGTACAAAACAATAGCGCAAAACCCATGCAACCATGGGGATAAACCCCAAGCGGAGCCACAAGCACCGCGCAGGGCTCCAATGAGCGCCGTTGGGAGAAGAGTGCGGTGCTGGGGCGAAGTACAACCGATCGGCGTGCGCCCAACTGGCGCTCAAGCGCCGGATGCCGTCGTGCACCGTGCGGGCCGTAATCGGTCCGACGGCGGGAGCTTGCACGCGGGAGGGCCTCGTTCTGGCCAATTGTCTCGGCTGTCCCACAAAAAAAGCCGCAGAAAGCCCAGCGTGCAGCCCACGGCTTTGCTTCGAAATCCATACGTCCAGGTCAAGAAGGTGCGTGCTTTCGGGCGCTTGGGTTGCGGCGGGAGAAACGTGGGACAGCCGAGACAATTGGCCAGAAATGGTCCGTTTCGCGTGCAAGCAGAGTTCGCGGATGCTAGTCGCTCGCGCCAAAATCGTCCCAAATGGATGATTTCTGGCGCGACTTCGCGCGCCGTTTTGGCCGTCTCGAAAAGCTGTGGTCATCGTGCCTGTTCGGGACCTCGGCGAAACAGATGCCGCCGATTATTCTCGTCAAAGATAATCCATTTGGACGTTTTTTGGCACACGCGAGCGCGGCTCGCCGTCAAGCCTACCCAGGCATACGCCTGCCCGGAACTCAGAGCACGGCATCGAGCCCTTGCATGCGCAGGGCCGATCGAGCGGCAACCACCCGAACGTACCAGGCAACGCCGGTTTACGTATGGAAGCAACACGATGCGCTTCGGAAACGTTATCTCAGCTGAGTTCGCCGCACCCAGCCGGTGCCATCATCGAAGGCAATTTTGCAGGAAAGCGGATCAGGGGTTGGCGGACCGTAGGCGAGCGGATCGCGGGTTGGCGGACCGCAGGGTGTGCGGACCTTGGATTGACGGATCGCGGTTGGCGCCGCAAGGCGACGCAAAAGGTCCGCATGTTTTCAGATCTGCGGACCCGGCACAACGCAAAAAAGCTCCGCGGATCGTCAGACCCGCGGAGCAACAGAGCGTCAACGGAGCCGCAAGCCTCTAGGCCTGCGGCTCCGTAGCTAGTCGATTTCTTCGAACTCGAAGCCGTCGTCGGCATCGCCGAATCCCGAAAGGTCCTTCTCGACCTTCGACGGGCGCGGCGTAGTGGGCACGACAACCGAAGATGAGCTTGCGGAGGGCGTGGTGTACGCCGCTGCCGCCGCGGTCGTGTCTTTGCGGATGGGAGCCTGCGCCTTCGACGCGGGGCGCGCCGCCGATTTGGCATGGGCGCTGGCAACGGGAGCCGGTGCGGGACCGCCGATCTCGACGAGCTTCTTGCTCGCGGACTCGATGAAGTCCTTCAAGAGGTCCTGATACTCGCCGCGCACATCCTCGCGATCTTCCTCGAGTTCCTTGATGGCGTCCATGATCCTCTGCTTCTCGCCGTTGGCCTTATCGAGGATGCGCTCGGCTTCCTCTTCGGCGTCGGCGCGCGTCTGGGCGGCCTCGGCGTTGGCGGTTGCGATGATCTCGTCGCCGGAGCGCTGCGCGATGATAAGCGCCTGGGCGATCGCGTTGCCGTCGGCCTTGCGCTCTTCGAGCTGGCGCTCGAGTTCGGCGATGCGCGCATCCTTCTCGGCAAGCTCTTCGCTCGACGCACCCGAAGCAGCGCGGGCCGGACGGTCGAAGCCGCCGAACTTGTTATCGTCAAGCTCGCCTTGCAAATGGTCGATGAGCGCATTCATATCATCGAGTTCGTTTGCGACATGCTCAAGGAAAACGTCGACTTCATCGACATCGTAGCCTTTGCGGTCGATAGAGAAGCTCTGATTCTGTATATCAGCCGAAGTCATACCCATTGCGATTTCCCTTCACTTTGTCCTTGCGAACACATGGTACTGCACTATAAGAACATCAAGATCAAACGTAATCCAAATTGTAATACAAGCAGGGCTATTATGGGGCTTATGTCCACCATACCTCCAAGGGGAGGGATAAATTTCCTGAAAAGGTTCAGGTACGGATCGCAGATTTTCGCGAGCACGTTATCGATGTCGGCGATGATGCCCCGCTTGTTCGGTATCCACGACATGAGCACGTACACGAAGATGATCATGGTGTACACGTCGACAAGCGACGAAAGCAGGTACTTGAAGCTCAGCATGCACCTAACTCCTTAGATCGTTGTACGGCGGCGCGAACGCCCGCCTCGTATGCGCGGGAAAGGCCCGCTTCGTCCATTGCTGCGAGCGCCGCAAGCGTCGAGCCGCCAGGGCTGCACACCGAAACGCGCACCTGTTCGGGCGTTTGGCCCGTTGCGCGCAGAAGCTCGGCCGTGCCCCATACGGTCTGGATAGCGAGCGCTTCGGAAAGCTCGGCGGAAAGGCCCTCGTTAACCCCTGCCGAAACAAGCGCTTCGATCATGGCGGCTACGTATGCGGGGCCCGATCCCGACAGGGCGCCTGTGGCGTCCATGGCGCCCTCGTCGACGACAAACGCGGCCCCGAGGCAGGCGAACAGCTCCCGAACCAAATCCACATCGCCGTCGGTCGCGCTCGGCGATCCGCATACGCTCGTCGCCCCTGCGCCCACGAGCAAAGGCGTGTTCGGCATCGTGCGCACAAGGCGCGCATCCATGGGCAGCGCGGCTTGAAGCCTCTCGGTCGTCATGCCTGCGGCTATGGAGACGAACAAACATCCGCGATAGGCGGGCACAGCGGCGATCGTTTCGAGCATGCCCATCATCACCTGCGGCTTGACGGCTAAAACGACGATATCCGCAGCCCGTATCTCACACGCCTGCGCAACCGTGCTCACCCCGTAGGCTCGCTCGAGGTACTCGCGCCGTGGCATGCCAGGATTCGCAACCGTGAAGTTCACCGCCGAAAGCGCGTCGGCGGGCGCTTGTGCAGAGGCGATCCAGCCACCCATGATGGCCTCGCCCATCTTTCCGCCGCCGATAAGCGCGATGCGGGTCGATTCGGAAACCGATATCATCTAAAGCACGCCTTGGTTGCGCAAGCCCGAAAGCTCGTCGGCGGTAAGCGCGCTGCCGCGCAGGATCACGAACACCTTGTCGGCGATGCATTCGACGCTCGCATCGAGGGCGCTCGAAACGCCGAACGAGAAATCGAGGATGCGCTTAGCCAGATGATCGGGCGTATTGCGCAGCGAGAGCACGACGACGTCGCCCGCTTTCACGATCTTGGCAACGCGCTCCACCTCGCCGTAGCTTGCGGGCTTGAGCACCGTGAGCGACCGGGTGGGGTTATGCGTTGCCGTACCGGTTCCGGCGTACGCCTCGTACGGATCGTACGACGAGGACGACCCGGCCGAACCCGATGCGGTCGAAGTCGAAGCCGAGGTCGAGGTGAACAGCGAATTGAGGCCCTCCGACCTCGCTTCGGCAGCATGCTGCGCACCGTTGGGCAGATCGCTCGTCTCGGTGCTGCGCAGATAGTCTGCCGCACGCTCGACCTGGCGCGACCCGAAGCTGGAACGGTATCCCGAGCCAGGGGAATACGAAGACGAACCCGCGGCATACGACGTCGATGCCGAGCTCGCATGCCGAGGTGGAAGCGGATCGCGCTTCAAGCTGTCGGGAATCTGCGTGTTCGCCCGCACGTCGTCGATCGAGACGAGATTGGGCGACGAGGAGCTGTACCCCCCGGAGCGCGACGAGCGCGAGCCGCGATCGCTGTACGCGTACTCGTCGTCGTAGCTTTCGCCATACTCCCCGTATTCCTCTTCGTAGCCTTCGCCGTACTCGTCGGCGTATTCGTCATAGTACCCGTCATCGGCTGCGGCATTCGCATCGCCGAACCCGAGTTTGCTTTTTATCCCGTCGAACATACCTTTATCCGACTTCCCTATCCGTGGCAGTTCCATCGTAATCACCTGCTTCGTTTCGGCCGGGCGCTGCGTATGCCCGACGCTTAGCTGCTATTGCGACATGCCGCTCATTCGAAGGCATCATCGAAAACTGCGCGTCCAATTCGGACTATGGTAGCGCCCGCGGCTATGCCCTCGCGCCAGTCTTCGCTCATTCCCATAGAAAGATCATGCATGAACCGGTCGTCCTCGCACGACGAGTGCTCCGCCTTGAGCTCGTCGCGCAACGTGTGTAAAAGCTCGAAGCACGCCCTTGCACCGGCGAGATCGCCCTGAGGGGCCATCGTCATGAGCCCGCGCACGCGCACGTTGGCAAGCCCCAGGCAATGCTCGACAAGCAAGGCCGCCTCGTCAGGCGCGCGCCCGCTCTTGCTCGCCTCGCCCGAAACGTTCACCTCGATAAGCACGTCTTGCACCTTGCCTGCCGCACGCGCCGCCGCGTCGATCTTGTCGGCGTGGCGCTCTTCGAACAGCGAATGCACGAGATCGGCGTGCGCCACGATATCGCCGATTCTGCGCGACTGGATGTTTCCGATGAAGTGCCATGTCGCGCCTGCGTGCAAGGGCGCTTTCTCAAGTAGACCGTCGGGCCTGTTCTCGCCGAAGTTCCGCGCACCGGCAGCGAAGGCCTCGGACACCTCGTCGGCGCCGACGGTCTTCGACACCGCAACGAGCGCTACCTCGTGCGGATCCCTGCCCGCCTGCATGCAGGCTTTCGCTATCTCTTCTTCCAGGCGCCTGTAGCGCGTTTCGATGCTCATATCCTCACCTCTGTCGATACGCAAACGCGCCGTGGCGTCCGGCGACACCGTTTTGGGCGCGATGCGAGAAATACCGTTCGTTTCCGCATACCGTGCACTGCCCCGCATCGGCCACCCGCACGACACCGACGCGCTTAAGATCGGTACGCAGGGCGCACGCGAGATCAACGTGGCGCTCGTCGGGAGTACATGCTTCGCCGAACTTCTCGAGAAAGCGTGCGCGCACCTCGTCGCCCGTCTCAAAGCATTCGGCGCAAATATGCGGACCTAGGTAGGCGTTCATCAAAGCCGCGGTCGAACCGAACCCGTCGCGCTCGTCGAGCCGGGCTAAAAGACTCGCCGTCTTTGCCGCAATGCCATGCACCGCACCCCTCCAGCCCGCGTGGGCAACGGCGAAGCGCCCGCTTGGAGACACGATGATGACCGGGACGCAATCGGCGAAGCACAGAAGCGCCGCCACGTTTGTCGCTTCGACGACAAGGGCGTCGGCACCCGCGTTCGCCGCGGTACGTGCACGCTCGACATCAGCCGCCTTCTCGCCGTCTGCGACGACGATATGCGTGCCGTGCACCTGCAAGGGAACGATCATGCGCTCGGGCGCGACCCGGAACGCTTCGGCTACGATCGCACGATTGCGCTCGACGCATGTGACATCGTCGTTCACGTGAGCGCCCAGGTTAAGCGATTCGAAAGGCCCCGCGCTCACGCCGCCCATGCGGTCGGTGAAGGCAATGCGCACGCCAAGACACGCGTACAGATCATCGTCGGTCAGCGCCGAAACCGACGCAAAACGACCCTTGGACAGATGCGGCAACGGCAGCTCAAGGGTCGCTTTCATAGTGGGGTAACCCGGATATTCGGTTAACGCTGGCGCTTCAGGAAGTCGGGAATGTAATCCTCGTCTGCGAAGCGGCCGTTCGGGCTGTTCGAGAAGTTGACGGACGGCGCTGGCTGCGGCGCCGGTTCGGGCGAAGACTGCGCGGTAGAAGCAAACAGATCCTTGCGCGAGAAGTCCATCGACGACTGGGATGCACCTTGTTTGAACCCGGTGGCGATGACGGTGATACGCACCTCGTCGCCGAGCGTCTCGTCGATGATCTGGCCGTAGATGATGTTCGCGCTCTCATCGGCACACGACTCGACGGTACGAGCCGCCTCGTCGACTTCGGTGAGCGTAAGATCGGGGCCGCCGGCAATGGAGAACAGCACGCGGGAAGCGCCCGAGATCGAAGATTCGAGCAGCTTGGAATTCGTGGCCTGCTGGGCGGCGTCGAGCGCACGGCTCTCGCCCGAGGAGCGGCCGATGCCCATGAGCGCGGTGCCCGCATCCTTCATGACCGTGCGGATGTCCGCGAAGTCGAGGTTGATGAGGCCCGGAATGGTGATGAGGTCGGTGACGCCCTGAATGCCTTGGCGCAGCGTATCGTCGGCGATACGGAACGCGTCGAGCATGGTGGTCTTCTTCTCGACGATCTCGAGCAGACGGTCGTTCGGGATGACGATGAGCGTATCGACTTTCTGGGACAGAAGATCGATACCCTGCTCGGCCTGGTTGCGGCGCAGACGGCCTTCGAAAGAAAAGGGCTTCGTTACGATGCCCACGGTGAGCGCGCCGATTTCCTCGCGCGCGATTTCAGCTACGATGGGAGCGGCTCCCGTGCCCGTTCCGCCGCCTTCGCCTGCGGTGACGAACACCATGTCGGCTTCGGCGAGCGCTTCGCGGATCTCTGCCCGGCTTTCCTCGGCTGCCTGGCATCCCACTTCGGGGTTCGCGCCGGCACCGAGACCGCGGGTGAGCTCTTCGCCGATATGGATCGTCTTATCGGCGTCGGACATGAGCAAAGCCTGGCGGTCGGTGTTAACGGCGATGAGCTCAACGCCCTTAATGCCAGCCTCGACCATGCGATTGACTGCATTCGTGCCGCCGCCACCAACGCCTACGACCTTGATGACCGCCAAATGCTCGGGACCTGTTATGTTTGGCATCCTGTACTCCCCACATATGCTGCGTTTTCAAATGCTGCGTTTTCCTGCGTATACGTACGTTTTACAACGTGGCGCTATTGTACACGATGACAGTGCAATTGCAAATTACAGCACGGTGAAACAACAGATACGTCAAAAAACGGTAATCAGTCACACGACAACATGAACGCGCAGGTTACAGCTGCGCAACGCCGCGCCTACAGCGAGCGCCACGTGGGACGGTCGACCACGCGCACGTTGATGTAAGAGATCGTTCCCGGGTTCTCTTCCATGAGCTTCAAGATGACGCGCTCTTTCGTGCGGATCTCCTCGGTCGTACCCGCTTCGCCGAACGCGATCTCGATGCCGTTTTCGAGCGTGAGCACCGTCGATGCGGTCTCGGTCGCCTTCACCGATTTCACCTGATCGGCCAGATCGGTCGTGAGTCCGTTCACGATGTCGAGGGCGTTCACGACGTTCGCATCGGTGCAATGCGCCCCCACCTCGGGCGACACCCCAAGCGGCACGTCGGAGATGTGGAGCACCTCGGCCGCATCTTCGTACACGTTCTGGCTGATGGTCTTCGATGCCTCGGAGCCCGCCTCGGGAATGGCCATGAGCCACGTGCCATCCGATGCGATCGCCCAATCCTCGGTGTTCTGAGCGCTGTCAACCGGTACGCTCACCACCGCTGCGATGGTGCGCTCTGTTATCGCGAGCTCGAGCGTATCGGGGAACACGCGGTTGACCGACGCCTCCTTCACCCATGCGTCGCGCAGAAGCCGCTGCTGGATGCCCCCGGCATCGACGCGCAGAAGTGTGGTACCGGCGGGCACCGAGGCAAGTTCGGTCATCTCGGTGGCCGTCAGGTGCTCAACGCCCGTCACCTGCACGTTCGTGATCGTGAAAAGGTTCGAGTTGTACACCGTGACGCCACCGACGAAAAGCGCGCCGATAAGCGCGATTACGGCGACCACGCGGATGATGTAGCGGCGGTACGTCCTCTGCGCCCGCTGGGCGCGCTCGGCCTGGCCGATATCGCCGATGCGCACCGACGTGACCTGACGGCCGCTTGCGGGCGCGCCATAGCCTTTTCCTTGACGCGACCTGCCCGCCGAACGGTTCGGTGCCGGTTGGCTTCGCTGCGGGCGCGACTGATTTCGGCCGTTCGGATACGACCGGGCGCTGCCGCTTCGGGCTGCGGGCTTCCTACGCGAACCCGAGGAAGCGGACTTCCGGTTGTAATTCGATGCCATACGCCTCTTTCACCTTGGTACGTGCGAGCTCGATGAGCTCCCTCACATCGCGCGCCGTCGCATTGTCGACGTTCACGATGAAGTTTGCATGCATGTCCGATATCTGCGCGCCGCCGATGCGCGTGCCCTTGAGCCCGACGCCGTCGATCAGCGCGCCAGCCGAGTTCCCTTCCGGGTTTTTGAAAACGCTGCCGCACGAGGCGACGTTGAGCGGCTGGGACTTCTTGCGCTTGGTGAGCGCCGCTTCCATTTTCCCACGGATGAACGAAGGCAGCGCGCTCTGCACGAGAAGTTCGCATTCGAGCACGATCTCGTCGGCAGGCAGCGAACACGAGCGGTAGCCCCACGCGATATCGGCACCCGCATAACGCTTGAGTCCCTGCTTCGGGGCCATCGTCGTCACCGACGCGATGCGCCCGCCGATCCACTCGTCGGCCGAACCAGCGTTCATGCGAACCGCACCGCCGACGGTGCCCGGCGTGCCCACCGCGAACTCGAGTCCCGCAAGGCCTCGCTTGAATGCATCCTGCACGACCGAGGAAAGCGGAACGCCTGCGCCGACCGAAAACGAGGAACGCTCCTCGTCGAAGCGGCACGTCTTGAAGTCGCGACCGAGCGAAATCACCACGCCGTCGAACCCGTCGTCCGATACGAGCAGGTTGCTTCCCTTGCCTACGGCGATCCACGCCACGTTGCTTTCCTCGCAGGTGCGCACGAGCTGAGAGAGCGCGCTCAGCGACGAAGCGCACACGAAAAAACGCGCCGGGCCGCCGATGCGGTACGTCGTATGGCGCGCCATCGGCTCGTTGGGGTAGATGTCGCCGTCGAAGGAATCGTCGACGAGCAGCGCCTCGAGGGCGGAGGTGTGGCGGGCCGTCATCGCATCCGCCTCATCGGTCGCATCCCGATACGCGCACCGTAGCCTCGAGAGCCGATGCAAGCTGAGGGCCGATGGCGGTCACATCGCCCGCCCCCATGGTGAGCACCAGATCCCCCGGAGCCACCTTCGATGCAAGGTAGGGAACAACCTCGATGCGACGGGGCACGTACGCGGCGTCGGGATGGCCTGCATGGTCGAGCACGACATCGAGAAACGTCTTGCCCGACACGCCGGGAACGGGTGTCTCGCCTGCGGGGTACACGTCCATGAACGTGACGGTATCGGCATCGTCGAACGCGGAACCGAATTCGTCTTTGAGCACTTCGGTGAACAGTGGCACGCGTGAATAACGGTGCGGCTGGAACAGCACGTGAACGCGCTTGAAGTCGAGCGCCTTGGCCGCTTGGATCGTCGCGGCGATTTCGGTGGGATGGTGCGCGTAGTCGTCGACGACCGTCACACCCGCAGCGCTGCCGACCAGATCGAACCTGCGTCTCACGCCCGAGAATTCCGCGAGCGCGCGCGCAGCCTCGTCGACGGGCAGGCCGAGCACCCAGGCAAGGCCGAGCACGCCCGCCCCGTTGAGCACGTTGTGCTTGCCGGGGTTTTGCTTGATATGGGCGCGCACGGACGTGTTATCGGGAAACACAACCGTGAAATCGCTCCCGATGCCGCACGGCTCGTACTCGGCGATGCGTATGTCACACCCCTCGGAAAACCCGTAGGTGTACACGGTGCGGCCCGTCTCGCGGGCAACCCGTACAAGTTCGGCGTCCTCGCCGCACGCCACGCATGCGCTTTCCTCGGGTATCGATCCGATGAACTGGCCGAACAGGCCGTATATCTCCTCGATGCCGCTGTAATGGTCGAGATGGTCGGCTTCGATGTTGGTGACGAGCACGGCGTGCGGATCGAGGTAGGTGAACGATTTGTCGCTCTCGTCGGCCTCGACCACGTAGTACGCGCCCTGCCCCGAGTGGGCGTTCGTGCCGTATGCGCGCACGATGCCGCCGATGAGGAAGCTCGGATCGGCACCCATTGCATCGAGCGTGCTCGCGAGCATCGACGAGGTGGTGGTCTTGCCGTGCGTGCCCGCAACGGCAAGCGTTTTCTTGCCGACGCCGAGCGCCGCGAGCATCTTCGCGCGATGCCAGATGGGAAGCTTGCGCTCTTTGGCCGCTTTGAGCTCGGGGTTGTTATCGAGTATGGCGGTCGATACGACCACGACGTCGGGATCGCTCGCAGGAAGGTTCTCGGCGCTGTGCCCGATGTGCACGGCTACCCCCGCATCCTTGAGCTGTTTGGTATAGCGGCTCTCCTTCAGATCCGAGCCGCTCACGACCATGCCCTGATCGTGGGCAACGCGCGCGATGCCGCTCATGCCGACTCCGCCGATGCCGATGAAGTGGACTGTCTCGATGCGCTTCTCTGTCATAGTCGCTTACGGGTTCCTTTCGTCTGTGCACTCGCGCAGAAGCGCACCTGCAAGGCCGCGTCTGCCGTTGGCATTGTATCGCTCGCAGGGCTTCTAAACCGCCGCTATCACAACATCTGCCAATCTCGATGCCGCATCCTTCGTCTTGAATTGCTTCGACGCCTCGCGCATGCGTTCGCGCACCGCCTCGTCTTCGATCATGGAGAACAGAAGCGTCGCAAACCCGTCGCCCTCGACCTCGTCGTCGGAAACCAGATACGCTGCACCGCCCGCAACGTAGGCCTGGGCGTTTTTGGTCTGATGGTCTTCGGTGGCGAACGGGAACGGAACGAGCAGAGATGGCAGATGGAGCGCCGATATCTCGGCGAGCGACGTCGCGCCCGCGCGCGACACCACCGCATCGCTCGCAGCAAGCGTCTCGCCCATGCGATCCTGATACCCGAACACAAGCCAGCGCTTCTTCTCCTCTTCCGAAAGCGCAAGCGCATCCTCGACCGCTTCGAGCTCTTTAGGGCCCGTTACGTGCACCACGTACAGGTTCTCGACGTCGAGCAACTTTTCCTTGAGCGCGACCACCGCGCTGTTGAGGTGACGCGCGCCCAAGCTTCCGCCGAACACGAGCAGCATGAGCGCATCGTCGGGCACGCCGAGCATCTCCCGGCCGGCAGCGCGCGAGGCAGCAAGCACCGATGAGCGCACGGGGTTTCCGGTCACGACGATCTTCGACGCATCTTCGACGGCGCTACCCGCCACCTCGTAGGTGAGCGCAACTGTTTTCGCGTGCTTGGCGAGGTACTTGTTCGCCATGCCCATAACCGAATTCTGCTCGTGCACGACCACGGGAATGCCCATGATCTCGGCAGCGCGTCCCACGGGAATGGAAACGTAGCCCCCGAAACCCACAACCACATCGGGCTTCACATCAAAAAACCAACGCTTGGCGTCGCGCGTGCTTTTGAGGATTTTGCGTACGGCGGAAAGGATGCTCGCCGGTCGGCTGCGATCGAACCCGGCCGCCTCGAACGCAGTGAACGGAATGTTCGCTTCGCGCACAAGGCGAGCTTCGACACCCTGAGGCGTTCCCGCGAAGAGCACGGTGTGGCCGCGCTCCTGAAGCACCTCCGCCACGGCGAGCGCTGGATTGATATGCCCGGCGGTTCCCCCGCCCGATAATACGATGACCATGGCCTACCTCCTCGACCTGCTGTTCGACGAACCCGACCTGCTGCGCGATCCCGTTTGCCCCGATCCGCGCCGAGGTACCGCTCCCTGGCCTCGGGATGAGCCTCTCGACGGCGAAGGTGCGCTCGGGGACGTCGAACGCACCACGCGCAGATCGTCTCGCCTGCGCTCGTACACGCTCGGCACGTCGGAATGCTGCGAGACCGACAGGATCAAGCCCACCATGAACAAGCACGCGACAAGCGACGAGCCGCCCGACGATATGAACGGAAGGGGCTTTCCCGTGGTGGGCAAGAGTCCGAGCACGCACCCGATGTTGAGAAACGCTTGGAACACGACCATAATCGTGATGGAGCCTGCGATCATAGTACCGAAATTGTCGGGAGCCGCCTGCGCGATGCGAATGCCCGCATACAGGAACAGCAGAAAGAGCGCGATGACCGCAGCCGCACCGATAAGTCCCAGCTCCTCGCCGATGATCGAGAAGATGAAGTCGGTTTCCGCTTCGGGCAGATACAGGAACTTCTCGCGCGAGTTGCCGAGTCCGACTCCGAACAGGCCGCCCTCCGAAAACGCATAGAACGAGTGGATGAGCTGGTAGCCGTTGCCGAAGCCCCCTTCGCCGTCGTCCCACGGGTTCAAGAACACGAAACGATCCTGCCGATAGCCCACCATCGAGGCGAGCGCCGCAAACGCGAGGCCGCCGATCACGAGCAAAAGGATCGTGCGCAACGGCACCTCCCCAACCCAGAGCACGGTGAGAATGCCGACGAAGCAGATGATAGTCGTGCCAAGATCGGATTGGGTGCGGTAGATAATGAAAAGCGGCACGACGATAAGAAGGGCCACCTGCACGAACAGGTTTCTCACATCGAGTTCGCCGTTGCGGAAATCGAACAGAATGCGCGCCATCATGAGCACGAACACGATCTTGGCGAATTCGGAGGGCTGAATGCGCACGGGCCCGATGATGAGCCATCGCTGCGCGCCGAGCCCGACGGTGCCCATCACCGCGGTAAGCAGCAAAAGCAGCACCGCAAGAATCCATGCGGCCCACAGAAGCTTGCCCATCCACACGTGGTACGGAATGAACTTCCAGATGAAAACGGCGCCCACGCAGCCGAATACCGCAAAGCCGAGCTGCCTTACCAGAAAGGAGGCAGGTGAATCGCCTTCGCTGATAGCCTCGATCGACCCGGCGGAATACACCATCACGAGCCCGATGAGCAGCAGCGCGAACACGGACAAGAGCAGAAGGATGCGCGGCCCCTGGATATGGGAGGGCACCGAACCGGCCGATCGCGATTGGGGGGCGGGCTGGTTTGAGTAAGTTTGCGGTGTGTTTCGAGCCCTGCGCGCCATGGTTCTAATCAGCGCCTTTCTGCATGGCCCGCTTTCGCACGAGATCTTTGAAGACCCGGCCCCGATGCTCGAACGACGTGAACTCGTCGAACGAAGCGCACGCCGGAGAGAGCACGATCACATCGCCGGGCACCGCCTCCGCGAGCGCCGCATCGAGCGCGCCTTCGAGTGCGGGGGCCCTCAGAACCTGGATGCTCGCCTGAGAAAACGCCTCAGCGAACCGCGGCCCCGCCGCGCCGAAGCACACGACCGCTTTGCAGTGCCGCTCGGCCGCCGCCACCAGCTCGGAAAGCTCGGTGCCTTTGTCATCGCCGCCGAGAAGCACGATGGGCCGCACGGCACCGAACGCATCGAGCGCATGGAGCGTCGCATCGACGTTCGTCGCCTTCGAATCGTTGTACACCGCAACACCACCGACGGTTCCGCACGGCTCGATGCGGTGCTCGAGGGGCGCAAACGTGCGCAGGCCTTCGCACACGTCCTCGTCGGATACGCCGAGTGCGAGCGCGGCGCTTGCCGCTGCGAGGGCGTTCGACACGTTGTGGCCGCCTTTGACGAGCAGCTCGTCTGCCCGAACGAGCCGGTGGGCTCGGCCTTGCAGCTCGACCACCAGCACATCGGCGTCGAGATACGCGGCATTCTCGCTGCCGCACACCTCGCGCATGTTCGCGCGAAGGCCCGCCTTCGCGCCGAGGGGAACATAAGCGATCGCATCCGCCTTTCCTGCACGGGCCTTGAACTCGCGCACCTTCGCGCGCACAATCTCGTCAGTCGCGTCGAGCACGGCGAGCGCACCTTCGCACGAGGCGAGGTTCTCAAGCACCTTGAACTTCGCATCGCGGTAATTCTCGAACGTACGGTGCCAGCTTACGTGGTCGGGCGTGATGTTGAGCACAACCGCTACGTCGGGCGCGAAACGCGTTGTCGAAGCAAGTTGGTAAGAGGACGTTTCGGCAACGTAGATATCCGCGCCCTTTCCGCCCACCGCCTCAAGGCAGGTATCGCCTATGTTGCCCACGGCCGCCGCATCGATTCCCGCGCTTTTCAGGATATGGGCGATCAGCGCCGTCGTGGTGGTCTTCCCGTTGGTTCCGGTTACGGCGACCCAGCGCGAAGCGGCCGCGCTCTCGCGCCAGGCGAACTCGACCTCGCTTGCGATCTCGGTGCTCGCAGCTGCTGCCGATCGGTAGAAATCGGAGAACTGCGAGATGCCGGGCGAGACGATGCAGAGATCGTAGCGCTCTTCGATCGTGCGGTGGTCGAAGAGCACGCGCGCGCCGCTTATCTCGGCCTGCGCCGCAAACGCACGGGCATCGGCGGTCTCGTCGCCCGCGGCCACGGTCACGCTTTCAACGCGGTCGCCGATGAGCGCGCACAGATACGACGTTGCCGCCTTGCCGCTTTTTCCGAGCCCTAAAACAAGCACGCGCCCGAGCTGCTTCGGGGCGTACTTCTTGGTGGAATCCCTTGACGCGCTTGCACCCACTAGAGCACCCCCACAAGCGACTGGGCGAAGTAGATCGAGAAGCCGGTTGCGGCGAGCACGCCCGAGATGATCCAGAACCGCACGACCACCTTGGTCTCGCTCCACCCCTTCTTCTCGAAATGATGATGGAGCGGTGCCATGAGGAAGAACCGCTTCTTCGTCTTTTTGTAGTAGAACACCTGGATCATAACCGAAACGGCTTCGGCCACAAACAGCCCGCCGATGATGAGTGAAATGAACTCGGTCTTTGTCACGACGGCCAAGCAGCCGAGCGCCATGCCGAGCGCAAGCGAGCCGGTATCGCCCATGAAGATGTCGGCTGGATGGGAGTTGAACCAGAGAAAGCCGATGCACGCCCCGGCGAGCGCCGCCGCGAAGATGGCAGGTTCGAGCAGATCGGAGCGGTAGGCGATGGCGGCCATGACGATCATGACGATCATGACGGTGCCCGAAGCGAGCCCGTCGAGTCCGTCGGTGAGGTTCACCGCGTTGCACATGCCCACGAGGAGGATGTTCACGAAGATGAGGTAGAGCCAGGGAATCGCAATGCCGTCGCCCACGGGGATGACCGTGGTGAGTATGCCGAAGTCGAACGTGTAGATGAACGGGATCTCGACCGTCGGCTCGATGCCGAGCAGATTCACCGCGACGAGGCAGAAGGCAGAAGCGATGGCGAACTGGCCGATAAGCTTCGCTTTCGGCGTGAGGCCGAGCGAGCGCTCCTTGACCACTTTCGACGCATCGTCGATGAGCCCGAGCACGCCCGTGAGCACGGTCGCGCCCAAGAGCACGTAGGTTTCGGGCGTCGGCTTGCCCACGAGCACGGCCGCTGCGATGACGGCCACGAGCATGATGACGCCGCCCATGGTAGGCGTTCCCTGCTTGACAAGATGGCTTTCGGGTCCGTCGGCCCTCACCTGCTGGCCGATGTGGCTCGACTTCAGAAAGCGGATCCACACGGGCATGAGAACGATGGTCACCACGATGGCGAGCACGATCGCCAAGAACACGAGAAACGTCGGATATTGCGCGAATATAGAAAACATGTCAGTTCACAAGCCCCCCGACAACGCGCTCGAGCCCCATGAAGTGCGATGCCTTGACCAGCACCGCGTCCCCCGCCTCGAGCAGGTTGTCCAATTCCCCGAGCGCTCCGGGAACGGAATCGGTTTCCAATACGGTATCTGCATCCATGCCGGCTTCGCGAGCCGCGCGGGCGATGTGGCCAGCAAGCTCGCCTACGCACAGAAGGTAGTCGAGGTGCGCTGCCGCAGCCGCACGACCGATGCCCTCGTGGCATGCCACGGCGTACTCGCCAAGCTCGCCCATATCGCCGAGCACCGCGACCCGCCTTCCCGAAACGGCAAGCGACGAGAACATCGCAAGCGATGCGCGCATGGAGTCGGGGTTGGCGTTGTACGCGTCGTCGATGACGGTGAATCCGCCGCGCGCCCGGATGACGTGCTGACGGCCCGCCTCGGGCTGGGCCTGTTCGAGCGCACGCGCGATGGCCGAAGCCCCCATGCCGAACTTGGCTGCCACCGCCGCAGCAGCACAGGCGTTCTGCACGTTGTGAAGACCCCGCAAGGAAAGCGCGCACGGCGCCTCTTCTCCCGCTACGTGCAGGGTGAAGCGCGGACGGCCCTCGTCGTCGAGCGCAACGTCGGTCGCATAGGCATCGGCCGCTGCATCCGCACCGTCGGCAGAGCCGTCGTAGAGCCATACCTGAAGCGCGCGCTCCTTCGTTTTCGCAACCTCGCAGATATACGGCGTGAACTCGTCGCTCGCGTTCAGAAACGCCGCACCGGTGCCGTTCGGGAGCGCCTCTACGAGCTCGGCTTTCGCACGAGCGATATTCTCGCGGCTGCCGAGAAGCTCGATGTGGCTTTCGCCCACGTTGGTGATGAGCCCCATGCCAGGCTTCACGAAATCGCAGAGCGCTGCGATCTGACCTCGGCCCCGCATGCCCATCTCTACGACGATGACCTCGGTTTCGGGATCGGCGGAAAGAAGCGTTTTGGGTACGCCGAGCTCGTTGTTTTGGTTGCCCGCAGTCGCAACGACCGTAAACGAAGCCGCCAAAACGTCGCGTACGAGGTTTTTGGTAGTGGTTTTGCCCGTCGAACCCGTGAGCGCGACGATGTGGCCGCGCAAGAAGCCGCGCCACGCACGCGCCAGATCGGTCACGGCCGCATGCGTGCTGCTGACCTCGATGATAGCCGCGCCCATCTCGCGTGCGAGCAGGCAAGTCGCCTCGTCGGGACGCTCCTGCACGAGCGCGACGGCAGCCCCGGATCGAAGCGCCGCGCCTACGTAGGCATGGCCGTCGGTCCGCTCTCCGGGCAGTGCGACGTACAGATCGCCCCGCTCGATCTCGCGCGAATCCCACGTTATGCCGCACGCGAGCAAGCTCCTATCGATCGGCTCGACGATAAACGAGCCGCCGGTGTATTCTGCAATCTGCTTCGAATTCAACCGCATGGGCAACCGTCGCCTTACGCCTGCGCCTGAGCGCGATCGAGCTCTTCGGCTGCAACGATGCGGTCGTCGAACGAGAGCACCTCGTCACCGACCAGCTGGTAATCCTCATGTCCTTTGCCGGCGATCAGGATCGAATCGCCGGAGTGCGCGAGGTGCACCGCACGCGCGATGGCGCTGCGGCGATCGGGATCAACCTCGAAGCGCTCGGCTCCCGCGGTCATGCCAGGCAGGATGTCGGCGATGATGGCCCCTGGATCCTCATGGCGGGGATTGTCAGAGGTGACCACCGCAAAATCGGCCGTGAGCGCCGCGCGGCCCATGATGGGGCGCTTGCTCGAATCGCGGTCGCCGCCGCATCCGAACACGACGATGGTGCGGCCCTTCGTGAGCGCCTTGATCGAGGCGATGGCTTTTTCGAGTGCATCGGGCGTATGGGCGTAATCGACGTACACCGAGACACCGAGGTCTTCGCCCGCACCGTTCACGCGCTGCAGACGCCCGGGAATCTGCGGCGCCTCGGAAAGCGCCTCCACGATGGTTGCCGCCGGGTATCCGAGCTGCATGCCTATCCCGAAGGCACACATGATGTTTTCAACGTTGAACTTGCCGACGAGCGGATAGTCGAATGCGTACTTCGTTCCGCGCACGTCGAGCACGACCGAGGTCCGGGTGGTTTCGTACGTGACCTCGACGGGCTTTATCTGAGCGGACGGATCGAAGCCCGTCGTGATGACGCTGTCTTCGGCGACCGAGCAGCGGCGCAAAAGCTCCTTGCCGTACGCATCGTCGATGCAGATGACGCGTTTGGCGGGATACTCGCGCGAGAAAAGGCGCGCCTTCGCTTCGAAGTACGCCTCGAAGGTCTTATGGTAATCGAGGTGGTCCTGCGTGAGGTTCGAGAACGCCGTAACGGCGAACTTCGTGCCCCACGTGCGTTCGAGGTCGAGCGCGTGCGAGCTCACCTCCATCGACACGACATCGACGCGCTCGTCGCGCATGCGGGCGAACAGGCGCTGCAGATCGGGCGATTCGGGCGTGGTATGCTCGCTCTTCTCGAGCTTCTTTCCAATGTGCACGCCCACCGTGCCGATGACGCCCGTGCGCTTGCCTGCAACGTGCGCTATGTGCTCGACGAGATAGGTCGTCGTGGTCTTGCCGTTTGTGCCGGTGATACCCACAAGGTCTAAGGCGTTCGACGGATGGTCGTAAAAGTTCGCGGAGGCGAGCGCCATCGCCTTGCGCGTATCGGCCACTACCACTTCGGTGACATCGGTTGCATCGGCAAGGTACACCTTGCGCTCCACCACAAGCACCTTCGCACCGCGGTCGATGGCGTCCTGGGCAAACGAGTGCCCGTCGGTTACGAGACCGACGATGCAGAAAAACGCGTCGCTCGACTCGACCCGATCGCTTCGGTACGCGATACCCCCCACCATCTCGTTTTCGTTTCCGATGATGGTGCAGTCGATTCCTGCGAACAGCTCTTTGCAAGTCTTACCCATGACGTTTACCTCTAGTTCGGCATTATCTTGTAGCGGTCAATCGCAAACGCCATTATATCCTTAAAAACCGTGCTGACGTTTCCGCCTCCGGGAACCTCGTTTGCGCCCACAAAACAAACCAATTGAGAACTCGAGTCGGGCAGAAATCCCGTAAAGCACAGGTTGTAGACATCCTTCTTGTACACGCCTTCTTCAGCGATTTCGGCCGTTGAAGTTTTGCCCGCGACGCGGTAGCCCTCGATCTGCGCGCCGGTTCCGGTACCGTCGCTCACGACCGTCTCGAGCATGCTCGTGATGGTGGGAATGGCTTCCTTGTTGTCGATGACGTCTTCGGTAGCGTACACGGGCTTCTCATCGGAAAGCGGTTTCTCCACGAGGAAATGGGGCACCACTTCGAGGCCGTCGTTGATGAGCGCGCCGTAGAAGCGCACCATCTGAAGCGGCGTCACCGATATGCCCTGACCGAAGCTGATGTTGTAGCCGGTGATCTTCGCCCATTGGTCGCGCGGCTGCAAATATCCCAGCCCCTCGCCCGGATAGTCGACGCCGGTGAGTTCGTTCAAATTGTATTCGACGATCTTTTCGTAGAACGGCGTGAATCCGAGCTTCTCGATAGAAAGCGATATGCCGACGTTCGATGAGTTGTCGAGGATCTGGCGCAGGGTCATCGTCTCGTCGCCGCGCTCGTGGGCGTCGGACACCTTATACTCGTCGGCCTCGATGACCGCCGGGCAAAACAGCTCGTCTTCAGGCGTCATCACGTTGTTCTCGAGGATCGCCATGGTAGACACCGTCTTGAAAATGGAGCCGGGTTCGAATATCTGCGTGATGGACTTCGCCTGCGTTTCCGATCCGTCGACAATGGTAGTAAGATCGTTCGGATCATAGAGCGGCAGCGAGGCGGCCGCGTATATTTCGCCCGTTCCGGCATCCATGACGATCGCGTTTCCGCCTTCGCCGTTCACATCCTTAACACCTTGGGTCAGGCTCTCCTCGACCTTCTCCTGCAGGCTGATGTCGAGCGAGATGATGATGTCCTGTCCGTCAACCGCAGCGGTCTCCTCTTTGACGCCACCAGGTATGGGCGTGCCGTCGCGCCCGCGCTCGACCACGAGCTTGCCGCCCGTACCGGAAAGTATGTCGTCGTACTGCAGCTCAAGGCCCGTAAGTCCCTCGCCATCTATGTTGACGGCGCCGATAACCTGGCCGCCTATCTGGCCGTAAGGATATTCGCGCTTCGTGTCCGCCAAAAAGTAGATGCCGTCGAGTTTGAGTTCTCGAACCTGATCGGCCACATCGACTTCGGCTTTGCGCTTTATGTAGACGAACGAGATGTCGTCTTTGGTGAGAAGGGCCTTGTAATCGGCCGCCTCGCCGCCGAGCACCTCCGCAAGCTGCTTGGCTTCGCCGGCGGGATCGGTCACCTCGTAGGGGTTCGCGTAAATGGTCGTAGCCTCAACGCTCGTAGCGAGCACGTAACCGTTACGGTCGTAGATCGTGCCGCGGCGCGGAGACGTTTCGATGTTGGCGGTACGAGCCTCCTGCGCTTTGGCCGAGTACTCGTCCGCCTTGATGACTTGGAGATAGATGAGCCGCCCGAAGAACACGAGCGCTATGAGAGCGAAGATGAGAACGACCCAGACGGCGCGACTCGAACCGTCACTGAGCGCTTCGCTTGGAAAACCGCCTGATCCGCGCGGCGTATTGCGACTCGAACCCGATCGGCGCGAGCCGAATGACGTGTGCCCCCGCCTGTCGCCCATGGGCTAACCTTGCGTGTTTGCCTGGGCTGATGCGGCCTGTATGCTCGAAGCGAGCGAGAGGTTGCCGTTCGCATCGGTCGCAACGACGTCCTCGCCGAGGGTGATGGTGAGCGCTTCGGCCGGCTCGGACATGCCGAGCCTTGATGCCGCCTCCTGCTTAACGCTCGAGGGGTTCGAAAGGTAGCTTTGACGTACTTCGAGCTCGTTACCTTCGGAGCGCGCCGAATCGATGCTCGTCGACAGCTCGTCTGCGGAAAGCGCAGTCGTAACCGTAGCCGAGGCGAGGCCGATGCGCACGAATCCCAATAACGCGAACACCACAAGTACCGCGGCGAAAGCCTTCGCGAGGAAGATCGCGGAAGCAGGCAGGGAATCGGGACGGGTTTGGGGCCTGCCGCCCGGGACGACGCGTACGCGCGGGGCCCGCTCGGGTGCCCGTTCGGGATAACGATATGCCGGTGCTGCGCCCATGACCACTCACCCCTTTCCGTTTAAGCTGCAATTTTCGGGTGGTCGCTTACCTTGTTCTGTTTTCGGTGCCGATGCACGGTCTGCGGCAGCGGCATAGGTTCGGTGCCGCTGCGCATGCGCGCCCAACACGTCGTTTTAGCATGTCGGCTCGTTGCACTCCGACATTCCTTCATCGAATGCTTCCCTCAAGCCCGAGTTTGAGGGCTCTTCCGATGCTCTTCCCTGCGGGATCAGAGCTTTTCGGCGACCCTCAGCTTGGCGCTGCGTGCGCGCGGGTTGCGCTCGATTTCTTCGGCGGTCGGCAAAACGGGTTTGCGCGTGACGAGTTCGAGTATCGGCAGTTTCTTGCACACGCAGACTGGCAGGTCGGGTGGACAGGTACACCGTTTCGCGTAGCGTGCGAACACGTCCTTGACGATGCGGTCTTCAAGCGAATGGTAGCTGATCACGACGAGCCGCCCGCCCGGGTTGAGCCAGCGTACCGCTGCCTCGAGACCCTTTCGCAAGACGGAGAGCTCCGAGTTGACCTCGATGCGCAGCGCTTGGAACGTGCGTTTAGCCGGATGACCGCCTGCGCGCCTGGCCGAAGCTGGGATTGCCGCCTTGATGATCTCGACGAGCTGGGCGCTCGTTTCGATCCTGGCTTCTTTGCGCGCATCTACGATGAACTCCGCGATGCGTGTGGCCCACTTTTCGTCGGAGTAGCTACGGATGACCCGAGCGAGATCTGCTGCGTTGTAAGTGTTGACGATCTCTGCTGCGTTTATGGTTCGTGTACTCGGATCCATCCGCATATCAAGGGGGCCGTCTTCCTTAAAGGAGAAGCCGCGTGATGGCGTGTCGATCTGCACGGAGGAGACGCCAAGGTCGAAAAGAAACGCATCGACCCCGGGGACCTCCGCTTCCAGAAGGAGTTCATCCATATCGCCGAAGTTGCCCGCCAGAAGCTCGAGGTGCGGTCGGACGGTTTCGGGAAGCGCCTGCAAGCGCTCCTCGGCGGCGGCTCGCGCCACCGCATCCTGATCGATGCCGATCAGGGTTCCATCCGGCCCGAGCAGACGGGCTGCTTCGAGGGAATGCCCTGCACCGCCGAGTGTTGCGTCCACGAATGTGTGCTGTGTTTTGAGGTTGAGGTATTCGAGGCACTCGGCGAGCAGAACCGGTGTATGCCGATATTCGTTTGTCATTGCGCTCACGTCTTGGGTCTAGTCTTCGAAGAACAACGCGGAAAGATCCACGTCGCTTCGGAAATCGTCCCAACGCTTTGCGTCCCAAATCTCGAAGTGATCAGTATCGCCCACCAAAACGACGTCCTTGTCCAAGCCAGCAGCCTCGCGCAGGTCGGCGGAAAGGCCGATGCGGTTGGAGCCATCGAGTTCAACCTTCTTCGCACGAGAGTTGAGCACCTTGCGCATGTTCACATGCCTGGAGTTGCTCGGCTGGAATCCCCCGTCTTTATCGAAAAGGGACGCCACCCACGCGCTGAAGCCATCTGTATCGAACACGTACAGACTGTCGTTCTTCGGAGCGAGCGTGATCATCAAGTTCTTCGGAAGCTCCTTGCGAAAATCAGAGGGCAGCGACAGACGACCTTTGGCGTCCAGTTTGTACCGGAACTCGCCGACAAGATTCGTCAAGGGTGCGCCTCCTTCCTTTCACATAGTTTTTCCGATGGCTGGTATTCTATCCCACTTTGACCCACTTCGCAACAAAATACGGGAATATCTCCCTAAAACCGCCCCCCTCTTGCACCTGATTACTCTGCATTTTTGCCGCTTCGGCCAACGGCATGCCACATGTAGCATGCAGAATTGCTACTGGGTACCAGATGTAGATGGTGACGTGGTGGGACGGTGTGGGTAACGAATCCGAAACGCGCGCTTGAATCCAGAAAGAGATGTGCGCAAACCATGGACCGTGCAGGTCGAAATCGCGGGTGAGCGGCATGGCTTGCACAAGCCGAACGCGCATCGGCGGACACCTATCCGCGCGATCGGCGCGCAGTGGAGGAAAGTGGGAAGGGTTGGATTCGGGTGCTGGTGTCGGGAGGAACGGGAGCCCGGGCGAAAGCGGGAGTGCGGGCGAGAGCGGGAGTGCGGGCAGGAGCGGGGCGCGGGGATGCGGCCTGTGGAGCCAGGGACAACTCACGAGAGGCACGGGTAAGCGAATCCCAGGTTTAGCAGCGGCCGAGCCCGTTTCGCACAGTTTCTCGCGTTGTGTTGCGCCTAGAGAGGCGCGGGCAAGGGACTGTTCCGCCAGCCCGAAGAAATCCCCTGGTCACAGCACCGTAGCCAATCGCACGTCGGCGGAAGGTGCCGGCGACGAACCTCCGGAGCAGTCCAAGGGGCCCGATTTCGCAACACATCGCCCCAAACCGTGCATCTGGCTGGATTTCCGCCGTCAGGCCGGGATCGGCACGCCCCGCAGAGCACCCGATGGCGATCTTGCGTATCGGTGCTCCGGACGGCGTATGTCGATCCTGGCTTCTAACGGCAGAACAAACTTGATCCGAAACAAGTAAGGCAACACGGCTCACGAGGCAAGGGAGAGTCAGCGATGCGATTCGTTGTGCGAGGAAGGATCGCGGCGCGGGTCGCTGTGCGAAGCGGGATCGCGGGACGCGGCAGAAGCGGCCGAAGCGGGATCGCCGACGTAAACGCCAGCCTTGTCGTTAGGGCCTGGATCATCGGGACGGTCGCGGTCGGCGGCGGGCTTGACCAGCGGCACCGCGGGTATCCCAGGTGCGGCACTCTCGTCAAGGCGCTTCGCATCGAGTGTCGAGCCCTTGACCGCAGGCTTTCTGCCCCCTTTGCCGCCCTTCTTGCTTCCTTTCTTATCGCCCCGAAACGTCTTCGTGCGCTGAATGAGGATCGCGCCGATGAGAAACGGCATCCAAAACACAAGCCCGCGATACACGAGCGCGATAGCCATGCCCGATGCACCGCTCACACCGTAGGAGGTGAACAGCACAAGTACCGCTGCCTCGACAACACCGACACCTTGGGGCGTGATGGAGATCATAGCGAACAGCGTGGCAACAACGTATCCGCAGATGAGCGCTTGGGGAATGTACACATCGAACGCGATGCCCACCAGACAGAAGCACGCAAGCTCGCAGGTGCTCGCGAGGATGGAGCACCCGAACACCTTCGCCGTTGACTTCGGGTTCTCCACGATGAGCACGGCCGCATCACCGAACGAGGTGACCGCACCTTCGATCCACGGCTTGAGCGGCTCTTTCTTAAAGCGCACGCGAACGCGGTTGACTAAACGCTCGACCGGCTTGAGCAGGCGTATGAGCAAAGCCGGCTTCTTGTGACCGAGCACCATGATCGATCCCATAATGGCAATGAGCAGCACAACGACAAGGCCGAGCAAAAACCAGAGAGGATCCAGCTGACCGGTGAATTCGAGGATGACGAACCCGATGATCATAATGGTCGCAAAGCCCGACTCGATCGACATCTGCATGAGCAGCGCCGCCGAAGTGGCCCTTCCCGCAGGAATGCCGCGCCGATGCGCGTCGTCGACGACAAGCGTCGCACCAGCCATGTTAAGCGATGGGGCAATCGTATTCATGAAAAACGTGCCGAACACAAGCGGCAGCGTCTCGCGCGGCTCCATCTTCTCCTCGACGGCCGAAAACGAATAGGAGTAGGCGAAACTCTGTGCGAAATACTTGCAGAGCTGAGTGATGATGGCCGCAATAAGCGGGATGACGGCGCCCTTTTTCATGGTTTCGACGAGCTCGACAAGCTGATCGCCGCGCAGAAGCACGAACGCCAACACGATGACGATCACAAGGCCCATCATGAGCTTCTGTATACTGAACTTCACGTTTGTATGACTCCGTCCGTGCAAATATGCTATGGAATCATACACCAGCGACAGACGACCGAACGCCCGATTAGGGAACCTGTGTAGAAAGAGACAGATTACGGTCGCCTGGCTGTCACGTTTGCGGTCAGCGTAGCGAGCTTTAGGCAGCAGGAATGCGGCCGGCGTGGTAACGGGCTTCAGGCGACGTCGGACGCGACCGACGCAAGGAAGAGCGAAGCGGCTCGGTCGCCTGGCCGACGCGATGGCGGGCTGCGCCGGCCGGTTACCCCTTGTGCCTCGCCCGCGGATGGGCGCTCATGTACTCGTCGTGGATGTGGGTTCGGTCGACGTGGGTGTATATCTGAGTCGTGGCAATGTCGGAGTGCCCCAGAATCTCTTGTATGACGCGAAGGTCGGCACCGCCTGAAAGCAGGTGGGTCGCAAACGAGTGCCTGAGCGTATGGGGATGCAGGTTCTCCACGCCGATCGAAAGCCCCGCTCGTGCCACGATCGCATGAACGCTCTGCCGGGTAAGCCTACCGCCCCGCGCGTTCAAAAACACCGCCGAAGTCGCCTTCGCGTACGGCTTCATCAGCTCGGGCCTGCCGCGCTCGAGGTACTCGCGCAGCGCCTCTTCGGCCGTACCTGCAATGGGCGCAACGCGTTCCTTCGAACCTTTCCCCACCACGCGCACGAACCCCTCTTCGAGCATCAGGCTTCCGAGATCGAGACCCGTAAGCTCGCTTACCCGCAAGCCGCAACCGTAGAGGATCTCAAGGATCGCCTGGTTGCGCAAGCCCGCCGCACCGTCTTCCGAAGGCTGGGAAAGCATGCGGTCGACCTGCTCGATCGAAAGCACGTCGGGAAGCGTATCGGGAACCTTGGGCAGACGAAGCGTGTCAGAGGGGTTTTTCGCCGTGATGTTCTCGCGTACGAGGAATCGGTGGAACCCCTTGATCGCCGAGACGCGGCGTTCGATGGTCGAAGGCGCCAAGCCAGAAGCGATGAGCTCCGCTTCGTAGGCGAGCACGGCATCGCGGTCGATCCGTTCGAGCGAAGCTACCCCCTGCGCTTCGAGAAACGCTGCGTACGACTTCAGATCGTGCTCGTAAGCCGACACCGTCAGAGGCGAGCTGCCGCGCTCGATGCTCAAGTAAGCTGTGTATTCCCGGATCTCAGCGTCGAGCATGCGCAACCACTACGACTGTCCTGAGCGGTGAGCAATCGCCGCACCCACGAAATCGCGGAACAGCGGATGGGGCCTTGTCGGCCGGCTCTTGAACTCGGGATGACCCTGGCTCGCAACGAACCAGGGATGGTCGGCAAGCTCTATCATCTCAGTCAGCCTTCCGTCGGGGGACACGCCCGCAATGACGAGCCCCGCCTCGATAAGCCTTTCGCGAAACGCGTTGTTCACCTCGAAACGATGGCGATGGCGCTCGAAGACAACCTCTTCTGCGTACGCCTGGTAAGCGCGCGTGTTCGGCACGACGCGGCACGGATACGCCCCGAGCCGCATGGTTCCTCCTTTGTTTTCCACATCTTCCTGCTCGGGCATAAGATCGATGACGGGATAAGCGGCCTTCTCGTCGAATTCGGCCGACGTCGCACCGGGCATGTCCGCCACGTTGCGGGCGAACTCGCAGACCGCAGCCTGCAGCCCGAGGCAGATTCCGAAAAACGGAACGCCTCTTTCGCGGGCGTACTGCACGGCGGCAATCTTTCCCTCGAACGCGCGCTTGCCGAAGCCCCCCGGCACGAGGACGCCGTCTGCACCCCCGAGCATGTCGGCAGCATTCGAAGCGTCGATCGCCTCGCCGTCAATAAGGCGCACCTCAACCCGGCACCCGTGATGCACGCCCGCCACCTTGAGCGCTTCGATAACCGAAAGGTACGCATCGGGAAGGCTCACGTATTTGCCCACCACGGCCACCTCGACTTCCCGGTCGCATCCGGCGGATGCGGCAAGAAACGCGTTCAAGGGCGCAAGGTCGATCGCACGCTGCGCAAGCCCCAGCCGATCGAGCACCTTCTCGTCGAAGCGCTGGACGTGCAGATTCAGCGGCACCTCGTAGATAGAGGGTGCATCGGAGCAGGCAAGCACCTCGTCGGATGCTACGTCGCAAAAGAGCGCGATCTTTTCACGCACCGCATCAGAGATGTCGTGATCGGATCGACACACGATGAAGTCGGGTTGCACGCCGATCGAGCGCAGCTCTTTCACGCTGTGCTGCGTCGGCTTGGTTTTGACTTCGTGGGCAGCAGCGATGTAGGGCACGAGCGTCACGTGCACGAATAGCACGTCTCCCGGCTTCTTCTCCTTTTTGAACTGACGGGCCGCCTCGATGAACGGCAGCGATTCGATGTCTCCGATGGTACCCCCGATTTCGGAGATGACGATGTCGGCCGAACTCTGCTCGGCAACGCGGCGCAAACGCTCCTTAATGGCCTCGGTTACATGGGGGATCACCTGCACGGTGCCGCCGAGGAAATCACCGCGACGCTCGCGCGAGATGAGGCTTTGGTAAATGGAGCCCTGGGTGAAGTTCGATTCCCGCGTGAGGTTCTCGTCGATGAATCGTTCGTAGTGTCCAAGATCGAGATCGCCCTCGTGCCCGTCTTCGGTCACGAACACTTCCCCGTGCTGAAACGGCGACATGGTACCGGGATCGACGTTCAAGTACGGATCCATCTTCTGCATGGTGACCTTGTAGCCACGCGCCTTGAGCAAGTGCCCGAGGGAGGCAGCGGTGATGCCCTTGCCGAGCGATGACACGACACCGCCGGTTACGAAGATGTGCTTGGCCATGGTCCTCCCTTGCAAAAGCATGCCGTCGCATGCGAAGCGTATCGGATGCCGGAATCCATCGTACAGAGCACGACGAACCCGACAAGAAAAAAGCGCCTGGAGCGATATGCATACGCTTCCAAACGCTTTTCTATTCTACGCGAAAAGCAGCAGCACGGCATGCGGGCGACAGGATTTCACACGCTTGAAACACGCAAGCAAGGGGAAGCTGGAAGCGACGGAGCCAGCGCGGGAGGCAACGCGTCCTAGGCGGAAAGCAGCGGAGTCAGCGAGGAGGCAACGCGTCTGCGGGCAAGCGCGGAGCCGAACGGAAGGCCGCACAGGATGCGAACCACACGGCGCTGCCGAGCGAAAGTAAGCTATAATCGTTTTCGGTGCGCCCGCCTGTGCTGCGGCGCACGAATTCGCCCACCGCCCGCCATCGTGAAAGGACGCCCTCAAGCCATGCGCATCGGATTCGACAACGACAAGTACATCGCCCTGCAGGCCGAGCACATTCGCAACCGCATCGACCAGTTCGGCGGCAAGCTCTACCTCGAATTCGGCGGCAAGCTCTTCGACGACTACCATGCCGCGCGCGTCCTTCCCGGCTTCGAACCCGATGCGAAGATACGCATGCTCAAGAGCCTGGTCGATGATGTTGAGATCATCATCGCCATCAACGCGAACGACATCGAGAAGAGCAAGCAGCGCGGGGATTTGGGCATCACCTACGACGAGGATCTTCTGCGCCTTTTGGACAACTTCCGCTCGATGGGCTTTCTCGTCGGGGGCATCGTTATCACGCATTATGCGAACCAGCCTGACGCCGAAGCGTTTCGCCGCAGGCTCGACGGGCTCGGCATCAAGTGCCACATGCACTACCCCATCGCCGGCTACCCCTACGACATCGACCACATCGTAAGCGACGAGGGCTACGGCAAAAACGAGTACATCGAAACCACGCGTCCGCTCGTGGTGGTAACCGCACCGGGACCCGGCTCGGGCAAAATGGCCACCTGCCTCTCGCAGCTCTACCACGAGCACAAGCGCGGCATCGCAGCCGGATACGCGAAGTACGAGACGTTTCCGGTGTGGAACCTGCCGCTCAAGCACCCGGTGAACATCGCCTACGAGGCGGCCACCGTCGACCTCGACGACGTGAACACCATCGACCCGTTCCATCTCGAAGCGTACGGCGAGACAACCGTCAACTACAACCGCGATGTCGAGATATTCCCCGTGCTTAAGGCCATGCTTGAGAAGATCGGCGGCGAAAGCCCCTACAAATCGCCCACCGACATGGGCGTGAACATGGCAGGTTACGCCATCGTCGACGAAGAAGCGGTCAACGATGCCGCCAAGATGGAGATCGTGCGCCGCTACTTCCAGACTGCCGTGGACGTGAAGCGCACGGGAGTCGGCGAGGAGCAGGTGGAAAAGCTCGAGCTGCTTATGAACCAGGCGGGCGTAAACGCGAGCCTCTCCCCCGCCCGCTCGGCGGCGCTTCTCAAAGAGGAGATGACCGGATCCCCCGCAGGCGCGATGGTGCTTCCGAACGGCAAGGTGGTCACCGGCAAGACATCCACGCTTTTAGGTGCCGCATCATCGCTTATGATCAACGCGCTCAAGGAGCTCGGAGGCACGGGAGACATCGACGTCATCAGCGATTCGGTCATCGAGCCGATCTGCCACCTCAAGACCGAGCACCTGAACCACAAGAACCCGCGCCTGCATTCCGACGAAACGCTCATCGCGCTTTCGATCAGCTCGGTCACGAACCCACTTGCGGCCGAGATCATCGAACACACCGGCGAGCTTCGGGGCTGCGACGCGTTTTTCTCGGTGATCATATCGTCGACCGACGAGAAGCTCTACCGCACGCTCGGCATCAACGTGTGCTGCGAGCCGAAGTACGAGCAGCACCGCTACTATCACAAGTAGACGTTCAGGGGCACCTCCGTCCGAGCAATACGCGCGGGATCGATCTGCGCTGTCAAACCGATATCGACACGGCACCGCAGAGCACCAGGCCCCCGTTCGGGACATCCGCTGCGCGGGAGCATGCCCCGAACGGGGGCGCCCCGGTCCCGGTTCGGCGGCGGAACGAGCCGAATTCGGCACATCAATTTTCCGAGCGCGCGTATTCGATTCGGGTTTCGAGCAGCAGACCCTCGATCTTGGCACAAAATGCGAGGTTTGACAATTAAGGAATAATGTACTTAAATTTTTCCGATAACCAATTTACATAGTCCCTGATCACAGATTTCTCTGTATATAAGTATTTAAGTAATTTCTTGGATATTTGTCAAACCTCGAATTCTGTGCCAGAATCGGAGTCAGCGGGAACACGCGACCATCAACCGAGCGTTGCTGCCCAATCCTTGCCAAAGATAATCCCTATGGACGTTTTTTGGCTAGGCGTTGCACTCCTCACCGGTGCGCAACGCCCGCACGTTAGCGGGTTTCTGCGCGGCACTCCCCCATGACGTGGGCAAGCTCGGACTTGCCCGACACGCCCATCTTTTTGTAGAGGTTGCGGATGTGCGTCTTCACGGTGTTCTGGGAAACCACGAGGGCATCGGCTATCTCGGAGCGTGTCTTGCCTTCGAGCAGCAGGCCCAAGATCGCTTCCTCACGTCGGGTAAGATCGCACTCGCGGGCCATGCGCGCGCACCGCTCTTCCAGCGTGGCTTCGACGTCCTGATGGCTTGCGACGAAAGCGCGCAGCTCGTCAATCGAGGCGAGCTCGGCCTCTTCGGCACGCCTCCAAACGCGAGAGAGAAACCATCCCACAGCGAGTGACACCGTGCACAAACCAAGGGAGAACACCGCAGCGGCCCCCGTACCTGCAGCTTGCGTGACCGCGAGGCATCCGAACAAAGCAACGGCGAACACCGCGCCGTAATAGACGGCAACCTGCAAGTTCGCCCTCGATAGGGTTTCGGAGAACGAAGCCCGCGCGATCGCCGCGCAGCACACGACGAACACGACTCCCGTGCCTGCAAGGATAGCCGCCACCGACAACCAACCCATCAACCAACCGCCCTTCGCACCTCTGCTTGATTTCGTGCATAATACTACGGTGAACCATACCATTGCACGAGCTCATAGCCAGGGTGAAAAAATTCACCGTTGCAGAATCCCCGAATAAACTGGTAGCTTCGACGGTAGCGTTACGGCACATCGAGAAATCCCGCTACCGAAAGGAGCGCCATGCAGAGCAAACGGACACAACGCGCGGCACTCGGCGCCGTAAGCCTGGTCGTAGTCGCCCTTGCCATGGGATGGTTCGTGGGACGCTATATTCCCGGCACGCCCCACGGCCCTGAATCCGTTCTCCTTTCCGGCATGTACGACGGGAACGGAACCGCCGTTGAGCAGGTGGTCGAATACCCGTTCAACGATCAGGCGCGGCTCGAGAAGATTGTCCAGGGCGTAGCCTTCACCTGGGAGGAAGACCGGTATTCGGCGATTGACGAAACAGGAGACGCGTTTCCCGTCGATGAATACATCGAGCATCTGAAGCAAACGGGCGATTGGGAGTACGAATACCCTTCGTTCGAGATGCGCATCGACGAGGCGCGGGCAGTATCGGGGTCCGCTTTTGCCGAACTGCATCCGGATTATTACAATTGGGATTTTGGATACCAGCCCACACCCTTTCAGGACAGCACCATCGTGCTAGTGTCTGCAACCGTCACCAACACCTCCGATGAAACCATTTCGGGCTCGATCGGATCGTTTGGAAGAGCGGCTCTACCCAACTTCTGGCTTTGGACCGACACGTGGGCCGACTTCCCCGTCGAAGCCATCATCCTCGAAAGCGGCGAAACCGGCTGGGAGGCAGGGCCCCTTTCCGATGGAAGCCTCGGATCGGGAGCGACTTTTGATTTCAACGCTTTTCACTTGATCAACGAATACCTTCCCCTCAACGATCCTGCACCTGAGGGCCCACAGACAGCGCCTATATCCCTCGAGCCCGGCGAGATGCAAACGCTCGTTTTGCCGTTCACCGTCGCGAACAAAGCCCTAGAAAACGGCGGTACGGGCAAGAATCTGGATCTCTCGAGATTCTGTATCCAAACAGTCGATTACCGAACCGCAACCGCATACAGGCTCGAGCTCAAATAGCCGTCGCACACGTTGGAACCGCTTCATCCGAACCGACCTCAGCCGACCAGGGCTAAGGCGACGCCATGCCCAAAAGCGGTCGCGACCTTACGAAACCCGCAGGAAAGGACCACCATGAACCCGAAGCTCTTCACGTTGCCGCATGCACTACGGCCGCAGAGTGCGTCGCTGCAGCCGAGAAGGTCGCAGAGCGCGCCGCGGCCGAGTGCGCCTGCGCCGGCGAAACCGTCAGCGGCTCCGTCCGCGAGGCCGTATCCGCGGGTGTTCGCGCTCGCCCTTTCCGTCATCCTCGCCGCAGCGTTCTGTCTTCCCGCCTGCACACCTGCAACAGGCGGTAAAGACGCACCCGCTCGAAGCGGTGAAGCTCGCTTCGAGCAAGCCGTCCCCCTTCCCTCGGGAATCGTGCACGTCGACGACATCGCGTACCTGAGCGACGCGACGCTCGCCATGGCAGCCTCGACCACCAGATCGCTCAACACCACCGTGTACGTGCAGGCCTCCGAGGGATACTGGGAAGCGCTGTTCGACACCCAAGCCCTGCTCGATTCGCTTGAGCCCGACACCTCCATCATGGCCTCGTGCCTCACCCCGCAGGGAAGCCTGCTGTGCTCCACGGCGTCTGCCGACGGATCGGACGGCGGCTGCTACCTCGTCGATCCTGGATCGTACAGCGAGGTTTCCCTGCCGGCGGGAAGGATCGGCAAGCTGCGCTCCTTCGACGACGAGACGGTGCTTGCCTCGGATTGGACGGGCTCGTTTTACCGCGCGAATCACGCGACCGGCGCGAAGGTATGCGAGTACCGCTTGCCCAGCGGGGCCGTGCTCGGAGACTTCACGGTGCACGACAGCCGCGTGTACGCGAGCGTGAGCACGGGCAACGACGGCACCCCGACAAGCGAATTCTACGTGTTCGATTACGATTCGGGAGAGCAAGTTTCCTTGACCGCTCAAGAGAAATCGCTGTTCGCAAGCATCTTTCCCTCAGCCGACTCGGCAGATGGCGCATCTCCTGTTTGGTCGAGCGACGAGGGCGGCCTGTTCGCGTGTTCGCAAGGAGCGCTCTACGAGTGCACGGGAAGCGAGGCGGCCATCATCGCCTCGGGCGATGCCACAAATCTTGCGAACACGGGGAAATACGCCGAGCGCCTGATCGTAGGCGCCGGACCCGACGACATCGCAGTCCTCTACAACAGCCGGGGCGGTTTGACCGAACCCTACACGCTCTACCGCTATCCCCTAGGTGAACCGCCCGAAACTAGCTCGAGCATCACGGTGTACGCGCTCGAAGACAACGCCGCCATCCAGCAGGCGGCAGCCACGTACCGCGACGAGCACCCGGAGGTTGCAATCGAAGTGCGCGTGGGCATCTCCGCTAACTCGGGCGTCTCGACCGATGATGCCCTGCGCGTCCTCAACGCCGACATCCTCGCAGGTACAGGTCCCGACGTCATCGTGCTCGACGGGCTTTCGATCGAAGATTTCGCAAGCGAAGGCGTGCTGCTCGACCTCTCGGACGTTTTGCACGATACGCTTACAAGCGGCGGCGAGTACTTCGAAGCCGTCCTTGCAGCCTTCGCAACCGAAGAGGCGTGCTACGCGATCCCCACCAAGTTCTCCGTTCCCGCAATCCTTGCGAGCACCGAGGCGGTCGAGCGCGCGCAGACGCTCGAAGGCCTGACGGCATACGCCGAATCGATGCGCGAAAGTAACGGGGGTTTCTCCGCGTATGCTTCGGTGGCGGCGCTTTACGCCGCAAGCTACGAGAACATCCTGGACGAGAACCAAACACTCGACCAGGAGGCGCTCGCGACGTTCTTCTCGTGCGTGAAAACCCTCCTCCTGCTGAACGACAATGCATTCGAAAACGCTCCCGAAGGATACGACTACCTCGGCACGGTGCTTTCCAGCATCGACGGCAACGGATGGGCGATCAACGGCTCGGGCATCCTTGATTTCGGAAGCGGACCCACCGACGAATGGCTCGAAATCGCCTCGCTCCTGTCGATTTCGAGCTTCGGAGCGGCGAGCCTCGGAATCGAGCATGCGCCGTTCGAATGCGTCCTCGAACCCTTGAGCTTTTCGCAGAACCGCGTGTTCGCGCCGATCTCCGTCCTCGGCGTGTACGCGACTACCACCGAGCCCGAACAGGCGAAAGATTTCGTCGCGTATCTCCTTTCCGATCAACAGCAGGGGCAGCGAACGCTCGATGCCGGCTTGCCCGTGAGCAAGACCGCCTTCACGAAAACATCGCTCGAATCGGGCGGCTATGGCATGGCCGTCATGGGAGACGGCGGCACGGAGGAATCGTCGTTCTCACGAGGTGGGTTTTCCGAAGAGGAGGTAGCGAAGCAGTGCGCGCTCATCGAAAGCGCCACGCAGTGCTCTATGCCCGACAAGACGACAAGCGATATCATCGCAGCCGAACTGCTCGCCTATTGCAAAGACGAGGCGACGCTCGACCAAGCCGTGAGCAGCGCGATGCAGAAGATCAACCTGTACCGGGCTGAGTAGAGAAACCGGAGCCGCTATGCCGCGTCAGCCGAAACCAGTTCTCGCCGGAGCTTTCCTGGCTCCAAGCCTCGTAGGCCTTTCCGCCTTTTTCCTCGTGCCCTTGCTTGACGTTATCCGCAGGTCGTTCACTACTTCGACGGGAGCGGATTTCGCAGGGCTCGACAACTACACGGCCGTTCTCGGAAACGAGGCGTTTCGGATGGCGGCGGGCAATACGGCGAAGTTCGTAGCCGTGTGCGTTCCGCTTCTGCTTGCTTTCTCGCTTGCCATCGCCTTGCTGCTGTGTGCGAGCACGCCGTTCAAAAGGCTTATGAAGACGGCGTTTCTGCTGCCGCTCGCCGTTCCTGTGTTTACGACGGCGCTGCTCGTGAGCGTTACGTTCGATGCTCAGGGCATCGCAAACGGCATCCTCGACCTGTTCGGAATCGACCCCGTTGCGTGGCTGACGAGCGACGCGGCGTTTTGGGTGCTTGTGGCTAGCTATCTCTGGCGCAACCTCGGCTACTGTATCGTGCTGTGGCTCGCCGCGCTTTCCTGCATACCCGAAAGCCTCTACGATGCGGCGCGCATCGACGGCGCGAACTCGGCGCAGATCGCCGCTCGGATCACGCTTCCTCTGCTCGCCCCCTCGGGCGCGGTCGTGGCGATACTCGCCCTTGCAAACGCGTTCAAGGTGTATCGAGAAGCGTACCTTGTGGCGGGAAGCTACCCGCACGAAAGCATGTATCTGCTTCCCCACCTGTTCAACAACTGGTTCGCGAGCCTTTCGGTTGCCAAGCTTGCTGCGGGCGGCGTGGTTTTGGGGATCGTGCTGTCCGTCGTTGTGTGCGTACTGTTTCGCCTGTGGTCCAAGCAAGAGCAGGTGGACCGATGAGGTCCGAGCGCCGAGGGCCGCACAGGGCGCGAAAGACGTGGCGGCGAAGGGAAGATCGCTCGGCACGAAAGCGGGGGCATGCAGCGGCATGCGGTCGCGCGGAGGCGTGGAAGCCGCAGCGGACATGCGAGGCGATACGCATCCGCACGGTCGTCCTTTCGCTTTCTCTCGCGCTGCTCGGGTTCGCCATCTGTTTTCCGCTCGCGATGCTGGTTGCAGGATCGCTCATGGATCATGCCGAGCTCTCTTCGGCGCTCGGCGGTGTGGTTGCAGGCGGCAAAGGATATGCGCAGCCGCCGCTTCTTCCCCCCTATCCGACCGCTGAATCCTACGTTGCCGTACTCGTCGACACGCCCGCCTACCACATCCTCTTCTGGAACTCCGCCGCCATCACGGCAGGTGTGCTCGCAGGTCAGCTTCTTGTTGCAACGCCCGCCGCATGGGCCCTTGCTCGCTGCGAATTCCGCGGCAGAAACGCGCTGCTCTTTCTCTACGTGCTCTTGATGATGCTGCCGTTTCAGGTGGTCATGTTGCCGAACTATCTTGCACTGAACGCGCTTTGCATCAACAACACGCTTGCAGCCATCATCCTGCCCGGCATGTTCTCGGCCTTCCCCGTGTTCATCATGAGGCATTTCTTCGCCACCATACCGAACCACCTCATCGAATCGGCCCGCTTGGACGGCGCGGGCGAAGTGCGTATCTTTCTCACGATCGGCGTCCCGCTCGGCCTACCCGGCATCTTCGCCGCCCTCGTGCTCGGATTCTTCGAATACTGGAGCATCGTCGAACAGCCGCTCGCGTTTCTCAAAGATCAAGCGCTTTGGCCACTCTCGCTTTTCCAACCCACGATAGCCTTCGACAACGCCGGACTCGTGTTCGCCGCGGCGGTACTGGCCGCCGTGCCCGCCGTTTTCGTGTTCCTGATGGGACAGGAATACCTCGAACGGGGAATCGCCGCGACCGCCCGAAAGGAGCGCTGATGAAACGCAAAGCAGCCTGCGCCCTGTACGCCTTCCTCGTGTCCATGATCTGTTTCGGCATACTCGCGCGCGCCGTCGCCGATACGGGCGTCGTCCTCGTTGCGACCGAGAAACCTTCCGCCCAGATCATCGACGATAAAACGTACCGCTCGTGCGTGCCGCTCGAGGCGCTGCATTTCGAAGGGAATCAGGCGTACGTCTACGTAGCGTCCGAGCAACAGGGATTTTCGGGCACCGAGCTTGTCGCCCGAAAAACGGGTGTTACCGTTTTGCGCACCGGGCCCGATTGCGCGGCGCTCGCCGACGGCGCGCTCTCCTCGCAACAGGACGTCGTTGCCCGAGCGGATCGCCTGCTCGCCGAAGGCAGCAAGGTGCGTGCGGTCGATGCCTAGGACGCGTCGCACACATCATCGCTTCTCGCCGTCGGTTTTCACCGCTTTGCGTCCGGCACTTCGCAGAGATGCCGAGGTCCCGCATGCACCGTTCGCCGCACCGCCCAAGTTGCGCCGAGCGCTGGAAGGCATAAGCGCAACGTTGACGAGCTCGCCCAGAACATCGCCGCCCAGGTTGCGCCGAGCGCTGGGAGGCATTCCGCTCAAAGCGATAGCCGTGCTGATCGCATCGTGCGCGTGCTTCTGCGCATCCGTCTTCTTCTACCTCGCGTTCACCGGCGCCTGCGCGAACGCGAGCACCTTCGTGCTGCGGGGTGCGGGGATTGCGCAGAGCGAGGCTCAGGCGATATGCGAACAGGCTGCTTCTACATGCGATTCGTATTCGCTCGTCTTCTGGCCGCAGATGGACGGGTCTGCGAGCCGGAACGAAGCCGATACCGGCAATCCAGTCTACACGCGCCTCACCACAGCGAAGCTCGACAAAGATGGTTTTCCCATCACGGCGGATACGCTCCTCTCGACGCTCTCGATCGAGTGCGACCAGCTCGAATACGGCTTGCTTTCGCTTGCGTCGTTTCTTGCCCTGCTCGCCTATCCCCTCGCCTTCGGCGTATTCGCGTCGATACGTTGCCGCCGTTTTCGCACGCGCGAAACCATGCCTGTACCGCTCACGCTCTTCGGCTTCACAGTACCCGCTCTCGTTGCCGTTGCAGCTACTGCCACCTTCGCCTCGTCGCTTCCGGAGTTCGGCCGGTACCTCCCGAGCGTCTGGTCTGATTTTTCCGCATGGGCGTCTGCGGCAGAGGCCGCTTCGGACAGCGTCGCCCTCATCGCCTCCACCGCCAAAGGCGCTACCGACCTGCGCTTGCTGTTCCCGTGGATTTGCTCGGTCGCGCTTGCCGCGGGTTCGACCGTGCTCGCGGCGGGTGCGATGCGCGGCTGTGCGCGATGGGATAGCGGCGGCGCGGCACATGCTCGAAAGGATGGTTAAGATGGCGTTTCTCGAAACGGTTCGCTTGAGCAAAACATACGCCAAAGGCTCGGTTTGCGCGGTGGACGAACTTTCGCTGTGCGTCGAACAAGGTGAGTTCATCGTATTCGTCGGCTCGTCGGGCTGCGGGAAATCGACCACGTTGCGTCTGATCGCCGGTCTCGAGACTCCGAGCGAAGGGTCCGTGCGCTTCGCCGGTGCCGACGTCACCCGCACCCCGCCTGCCGAACGCAACGTGGCGATGGTGTTTCAGGATTTCGCGCTGTACCCCCACTTGACCGTATTCGACAACATCGCGTTTCCCCTCAAGGTTCGAAAGATACCGAAGGGCGAACGGGCGGCGCGCGTGCGCGCTATAGCCGAGCTTCTCAAGATTACCGACCTGCTCGACAGAAAACCCCCGAAGCTCTCGGGCGGCGAGAAGCAGCGCGTCGCCATCGGAAGGGCGCTCGTGCGCGAGCCGGCAGTTTTCCTCATGGACGAGCCCCTTTCGAACCTCGATGCGAAACTGCGCGCCCAGATGCGCGATGAGCTCGCCCGCCTCCATCGCGCAACCGAAGCGACCATTCTCTACGTCACGCACGACCAAACCGAAGCCATGACGCTCGCCACGCGGATCGTCGTCATGAACGAAGGCCGCGTACAGCAGATCGGCACGCCGCAAGAGCTGTATCGCAAACCCGCGAACCTGTTCGTTGCCGAATTCATCGGCTCGCCGAGCATGAACTTCCTCGAATGCCACATCGAGGGGGGCAGGTTCGTTTTCAAAGGCACGCAGCACTCGGGCGATTGCGCCGGGGCCCGCATGCCCTCGGGTTGCACGGGTGACGAGGGGGTGCAGCTGCCTCAACTGATCGGTACCATGCCCCGCGTGCCGCCACGCTACGCGGGCAGCACGCTGCTCGCTGGATTCAGACCCGAGCATGTCGCGATCGAGCCGCCGGGCGGAAGGCCCCCTTCCTCGTCCGAGCGCATCGGCATGCGGGACGGATTGGCCAACTCCCTCCTGTTAGACGCGCAGTTCGAGCGCGAGGAGATCATCGGATCCGACGTGTATTTCATCGCGAAAACTCGCGGGACACGCGTTGTAGGCAAAGCCGACATAGATGCGCTCGGCCGCTTCCGCCCAGGCCAACCCGTCGCACTGCGCGCCCAGATCGCATGCATGCACCTGTTCGACGCCCAGACAGGCGAGCGGATCGATGTCGCCCCGCCGGCCTAGCACCGAGGTTTTGTCGATATCGCCAAGCCGCCACCGCGCCGAAGCGGTTGGCTCGCGCAACGACAGGCCTTCTGGCATAGATTGCCACGCTCCGAAGCGGGACACAATCTGCGTTGGGTAGTTTTGCACGAAAACGGCCTTCGAATGCAGGCGAACCGTCGCTTTGCGACGCCGAGGCATCATCTGGGACCCTTTTCGGAGCTCAAATGTTATCCTCAGCGAACTATGATCGGGCGATATAGGGAAAACACTCGCACACGGAAAGCCGTAGCGGCTTTCCACACTTCGCAAAGCGGCGGTTCGCCTGCATCCGAGGGTTATTCTCGAGCAAAAACGCGTTATCGATAAACACCGCCTCTTGAACGGGTGCGCACCCGACCGAACAGCGGCAGCTTAGAAGAACACTTTTGCGGCGTGGTCGTAGAAGGTCTCGCACTTGTAGCGCAGAAGAATGGTGGGTGCCGCACCCGCGCGGACGAACACCTTGGCAACGGGGCGCTCGAATACGAGCAGCTCGCCGTCAACGAACAGCGTCGCTTCGCGCGACGCCTGGTTGCTCGTCAGATCCACTTCCACCACATCGTTCTTCGCCGTCACGATGGCCCGCGAATGCAGCGTGTGCGGGGCGAGCGGTACAGCCACCAGCCCCTCGAATCCCGGAGACACGAGCGGTCCCCCGGCCGAAAGCGCATAAGCGGTCGATCCAGTAGCCGTTGCCACCACGAGTCCGTCGCCGCGCATATCGGCAATGTGCGAATCGGCGATGGAAAGAGAGAAGTCGATGACACGGCCCATGGCACCGCGAGTTATCGCAAGCTCGTTGAGCGCGAAGAAGCTGCGCAGCTCTCCGTTCTCGGTCCGGACGGGCTCGTCATCGCATGGCACGTCGTCGAGATCGTCGCCTTCGCAGAGCACGTCGATGCGCAGGTTCGTCCTCCGCTCTCGCACCGCATCTTCGGCAAGCGCCGCTGCCACGATGGCCACGACCCCCTCGTCGCTCGCGTTAGCCAGAAACCCGAGGTGTCCGAAATTAATGCCGAGGATGGGCACGCCCGTGCAACCTACCAAGCGCGCGGTGCGCAGGATAGTGCCGTCTCCGCCGAGCACCACGGCCAGATCGCACGTATCGGGTCCGATCACCCCGATGTCGTCGGTATCGCCGAGATAGTTGAGGTTCGACGAGTCGACCAGGCGGTAGTCGATCGATTGAGCTCCCAGATAAGCCGCCAGAAGCAGCGATGCGTCGACCGCCTTCGCATTGGAGTTATTGCGGACTATCAGGATATGCATGAAACGCCTCTTTCCGTGTTTGCTATGATGTAGGATATCAGCGCGCACTGCCGCCTCACCGAACTGTAAAGCAATTATAGCTAAAAGCAAGAAGGCCATTCGATGTCGGACAAGCTCTCACGAGCCAAACATACCCGCGAAGCGGTTGAAAGAGAACTCCTTCAGCTTCCCGACACCACCGGTTCGTTCCATCGCATCGGCGAGCTCGGCTTCGAGGTCGACGAATCGGACTACGACCCGTATGCCGGCCGACACGCCCGGCGCACCCACGACACCGACCGACCCGCAAAGATCGGACGGCACGCGAAAGCGGCACCGAAGACAGCGGACGACACGGACGAACTGCGCGGGTCGGGACGGCATTTCGAGCCTGCTGGCGAACCGCACGACACGAGCCGCGTTGCGGAACCCGTGCGTGAGCAGTACGAAGCCGCGCTCGCACCCGAACCCGAAGTTTACAACGCATCCGACGATATGCTCGTCCGCACGCCCGAGGGAGACGATACCGCAGGCGATCTTGCCGTTTCGTCCGAAGCGGCAAACGGCGCAACGGTCAGCTCGTCGGCGGCGCTCATCAGCGTATGCGTGATGATCTCGCGCATAACCGGTTTCGTACGCACGTGGGCCATGGCTTTCGCGCTCGGATCGACGCTGCTCGCAAGCTCGTACACCGTAGCGAACAACCTGCCCAACATGCTCTACGAGCTCGTAGCGGGCGGCATGATCGTCACGGCGTTTCTGCCCGTGTACGTATCGGTGAAGAAGAAGCTCGGCGCGGCGGAAGGAAACGCTTACGCCTCGAATTTGCTCACGATCGTAGTGCTGCTGCTCGGCGTGGTTTCGCTCATCTGCATGGCCTTTCCCGCCCAGGCCATCTTCACCCAAAGCTTCTATTCCGACCAGTCCGAGATGGCCACCTCGGTGTTCTTCTTCCAGTTCTTCGCCATCCAGATCGTATTCTACGGTGCGAGTGCCGTCGTCTCAGGGCTTCTGAACGCGAACCGAGACTACCTCTGGTCCTCGATCGCCCCCGTGTTCAACAACGTGATCGTCATCGCAACGTTCTTCGCCTACGCCCTCATCGCGCCGAACGATCCTGAACTTGCGCTCTACGTGATCGCCATCGGCAACCCACTCGGAGTATTCGTGCAGATGGCCATTCAAATTCCCGCCCTGAAGCGAAACGGAATCCGCATCCGCCCGCGCGTCGACCTGCGCGATCCGGCGTTGCGCGAAACGCTTTCCATCGGCATTCCCGCCGTCATCGTCATGCTGAGCTCGGTCATCGTCGTGTCGGTGCAGAGCGCCGCCTCGTACGCGTTTGCCGACAACGGCCCCTCGATCATCTACTACGCGCGCTTGTGGTTCATGCTGCCCTATTCGTTTTTGGCGGTGCCCATCACCACGGCCATGTTCACCGAACTCGCCGACATGCAGGCCGAAGGCAACACCGAGGGAGTCAAACGCGGCATCGTATCGGGTACGAACCAGATCCTGTTCTTCATGATCCCGTTCGCCCTCTACCTCATCGTGTTCGCAACACCGCTGATCACGCTCTACAGTGCAGGCGCCTTCACGGCCGATAACATTCCCGCCGTGGCGAGCTACCTTGCCGTGTTCGCGGTATCGCTTCCCTTCTACGGCATCAACACCTACCTGCAGAAGATTTTCAGCAGCCTGCGCAAGATGGGGGTGTTCGCCGGCTTCAACATCATCGCGGCGCTCGTGCAGGTCGCGCTCACGGGGGCTGCGGTCTACCTCGCATCGAACGGGATCGCCGACGTGCCCATCGAGAGCATCGCGGCGGCCGAGCTCGTATTCTATCTCGTCGGAGACATCTGCCTGTTCGTGTACCTGCGCAAACGGTTCGGCGCATTCGGCCTGCGCTCTACCGCGAAAGCATTCGCAGCCGCACTCGCGTTAGGCGCCCTCGGCGCGGCGGCGGGAGGCGCGGCCCTCTTTGCCATCCAAGCGCTCATCGCCCCCCTCTCGGGAAGCATGCTCCAGGCGTTCGGCTATATCGTGGTCTGCGGACTCGTGAGTCTCATCGTCACCTTCGGCATCGCCCTCAAGCTCAAGATCCCCGAGGCGGCTTTCTTGAGCTCCATCATGGGGCGCGTAACCGGCAAGCTCAAGCGCAGATAAGCTACACGCTTGCTCGCACGGCGCGTTTTGCGCGCGTTCGGCAACACGCTGCACGGTACAGGCGCCGAAGCTCGAGGCCAAGCTTCCCTCAAACAGGTTACGCGCGTTCGGTGCCGTAGCGCACGATCGCAGCAAACAGGGCTCCGAGGGCGCTTGCGGCGAGCACGAGCCACCACGTCGGGCCCGAAAACGATGCGACGATCCCCAAACACGAGACCAGCGCGAGCGCACCTACCTCGTAGTCGATCGTGCGCCCTGTCAAGGGAAGCCGTATCGCATCGAAACCGCGGGCCAGTACGTAAGATGCGCTGAGGACAAGCCCGAGCACGACCGCCCACAAAACCGACACCTGCATGTACGGCGCAAAAAGGACAATCGCTCCCGTTGAAATCGCGGCGACGAGCGCAAACGAGGGCAGCGTATCGAACACGAGCAGTTCGAGCGCGTTGAACGGCAACCGGTCGCGCACAAGCCGAACACGGATATCGTCGCCGAACGCCCGCGTTTCCTCGCGAATGCCCTGTGAGAACATGAGCAGCGCCTGGATCCAGAACAGAAGCGCGATGAGCCCGCCTGCTCCCGAGAGAGCGTACACGCCGAGCGGAGCCGCCACGAGGCCCTGCATGACGAGCACCGGCAATCCGTCGTACTGACGCACGAGCGAAAGCGCCGCACGTGCTGTAAGCACCGCCCTCCCGCTGCCCGCAGGAAGACGAAAACGCGGCCTGCGTAGAGCGATTTTCTTACGGCGGCGGTATTCCCTGATCGTGTTCGGGTCGATCGGCGAGAACGCGCCGAAAGGCTGCATATCGGCGAACAGCGCGTTTTCCTCGATGATAATCGCCCGATCGAACGTACGTGCACAAAGCGTTGCGGCAACGACGCAAGCGATTGTTACCGCGGCTTCCGCAAACATCGCCAGCGCGAAGCCTGAGCCGGCAAGCACCGTAAGGGGATCGGCCGTCACCGAAAGCGCGACTGCGGCAAGCGCAAGTACGACGAGGACGGCTCCCGCCCAAGCCACGCTTCCCCGCGCCCGCTTGCCCGCAAGCCGCACCGCGCCGACGAGCCATCCGCCGCCTGCCGCCGCCGCAGTACCGAGGCCGCCGACGAGCGCCATCGCAACAGGCTCAACCGCAAGCGATGCGCTTGCCAGCCCGACCCCGAGTGCATAGCCGAGCAAACCCCCGACGATGCCGCTTCCCAAAACGCGAACGGCCAACGCTACGAACGCAACAGAAGGCATGTTCATACCGCTTGCAAAAACGTAGGCGATATCGGGGTGCGAGCACGTGAGCGGCGATCTTCTCAACCCGCTTGCCCCCGTTGCGACGAACACCGCCGCCATCGCGAGCAACCCCGCATGAAACGCCGAAACCGCCGCCTCTATCCCTAACAATGCGAACGTCGAAGCGATCGTATCGAGCAGCGCCGCCCACAAAAGGACGAGCGCAATGGCGATGAAGACTGCGATGTAGAGCTGGTAGGCGCGCTCACCCGCACCGCCATCAGCGACGGGATCGGTTCCCGCCATATGCATGATGCGCGAGAGCGTCGTCCGAGCGTGGCGGATGCGCAGCCACAGCAGCAATCGCATATCGTGCAGCATACCGCTAGCTTCCCGCGGCAATGGACGGATGTACGCCAAATGAAAGGCGTTCGGACTCGGAAGCCTGCTCGTACAGCCTTTTGTCCTCAAGTCGCAAAAGCTTGTCGGGCACAAGCGTCGCGACATCGTGGTGGCAGCTTACAAGCAACGCCGCACCCCGCTGTCGCGCATCGTCGAGCAAGCCGCTCAAAACCTCCGAAGCCTCGGGGTCGAGCGGCCCGTAGGGTTCGTCGAGCAAAAGCAGCCGGGGTTTCGCCGCCAGCGCAATCACGAGCGCGAGCTTCTGGCGCATGCCGCGCGAATACGCCGAAGGATAGCGGCGCCTGTGGTCGTAAAGCCCGAACGCCTCCATGAGCGCATCGGCGCCGTCGCCGCCGTCGGCGACCCTGTTCGCGCGCTGTACGAACCGGATGTGTTCCTCAGCCGTAAGATCGTCGTAGAAGACAGGGACATCGGGAACGTAGGCGATTTCGCGGCGCTGGTTCCTGTTCGTGCCATCGAACCCTACACCGAACACCTCGATCGTGCCGTCGCGCGGCACCGCCCATCCGGCCAGACACCGGAAGAGCGTGGATTTCCCTGAACCGTTCGGGCCGGTTAGAAACGCGATCGATCCCCGGTCGAGCGAAAACGACACATCGGAGAACACGTCGTTCGACGCGTAGCGGTATGCGAGATCGCGCACGCTCAGGGCATAAGGCCCCTCGGTCATCCCCGCCTTGCGCTCGCCGTCCATCCGCCACCTGCCTTCCGCGTATTGCGCACGCCTTACACGCTGCCGCTGCAACGATGCGCATGATCTTCACCATCCAGTATGACCGAATCGCAGCGGTTGACGCAAGGGAGTGCTCGTTGATCTGATAAGCGGCAGTCAACCGCAGGGATACCGAGGGATCCGAGCGCACGGGTTCGTGTGGCGTTTTGACGGGCAACGAAGTATGATGAGCGTGCGGAGATGCGTTTGGCGTCCACGCGCCCGACGTTACGCAGGCTTCTTCACCGTACACCGAGCACGCACTCTTCGCGCGCTCGACCGTTCGATCAGGAAAGGTGGCCGCTATGAGCGAAACCGCAGCTGCCGCACTCGACGGCACGCGAAATGCCATCAGACGCACCTGCCTTGACGGCATCGAGGTCGCTCATCGCGACACCGTCTATCCAATCGTTTTCTGCCACGCTACGCTTTCGGGAGCACTCGACATCCGACGACTCGAGGATGCCGTAAGCCAAAGCGCTCGCCTGGTTCCCGAGGTGCTCTACGCCTACGAGTACCGAACGGGCCGATTCGTCGACCGCGGCTTTCCCGTCAGTCGCGCGATGCTCATCGGAAGCGACGATTTCGGCGAGGGATGGCGCTGGGACTTCGGCACCGGGCCTCAACTGAAGCTATCGGTCATGCCGAGGGGAGAGACAACAGAGTTTGTCGTTGCCCTAAGCCACATCCTCTCCGACGGCAGGGGGTTTTAGCAGTACCTCTACCTGCTTGCAACGCTCTACAACCGCACGCCCGTGCAGTTCAGCGGAAACATCCGCTCGGTACGGGACCTTGCACGCAACGTCGAGGTGGGCAAACCCACACCAAATGAAAAAGCGACTGACCGCAAAAATCAGCAACCGCTTTTGCCTGAAGACGAAGGCCAGTCCTTCCGCTCGCTTACCGCGCGTATCGGCGAATCGGATTTTGCAGCGGTCAAGCGTGCAGTTGAGCGTTTTCACGCAACGCTCAACGACGCGTTCCTCGCCGCATACGCCCGCATCATCGCGCGAAAGCGAGGCGAACCCATCTCGGTTGTCACGCTGCCCTGTCCCGCTGATCTGCGACGTTTCGCAAGCGATAGCTTCCCGATCGCCGCAGACGATGCGCTCACCCTCGCCAATATGACCGGCATGTACACACTCGTCGTCGAAGTAGCGAACGGCGATTCGTTCGATCGGACGCTTTCCCTCGTCCACGACGAGATGCGTCTCCAAAAAGAGCGTCATCGCTGTTTCGCGGGCGTCTCTGCGCTCCATGCGATTTCGCCGTGGATGCCCGCACCCCTGCTCGATTGGCTCGGCCACACGATCTACAGCATTCTGCCCATCTCGTACACGAATTTCGGCATCATCGATGCAGAGCGATTCGCCTTTGAGGGATGTGCGGTCGAACGCTGTTACCTGACCGGTACGTACCGACCTGCCCCCGCATTTCAGATGGCGGTAAGCACGTTCGCCGACACCTGCACGCTCAACGCCAGCGCTGTCGGATCGCAGGATCATTTCGCACGATGCCAAGACATCCTCGATGCCGTGAAGCGAGAGCTTTTGGATTGGTCTTCGAAAGCGTAGCCGCGCTGCAGCGATCGGGTCGCGACGCCGCGCGATGTCTCCATCGCTTCGCGCTTCGCCGGTAATGCCAGCTCGCCGCTGCGAGATCCCGAACGCGCCCTAGAACCTCAAAGCCTTCACGAACTGCGGCCACGACGAGTACTTCACCACATCGCCCGGCTGAGGTGCGTGGATGTAGGTACCGCCACCCGCAGCCGTGCAGATGCCGACATGCCCCGAGTTCCACAGCACGTCTCCCGGCTGAGCCTCCGAAACCGATCCCTGCCACGCCGCAGCGCTCGGCATGCCGTACGTGGTACGCGGGATGGTCTTGCCCACCTGCTTGTAGCACCAGTACGTAAGACCCGAGCAATCGAGGCCCGATCCGGGGCTGTTGCCACCGTAGACGTAGGGGGTCCCCAAACAATAGACGGCGTAGTCGACCACCGAGCCGTTCGGGGGCACATAGCTGCCGCCACCGCCGCCCGATGAACCACCGCCCTCGTTGCTCGGGGGATTGGTAGTATTGCTCGGGGGGTTGGTGTTCGAGGGAGTATCGGTATTCGATGTGCCGCCCCCACCGTCCGTAGCCCCACCGTTGTTCGAGGATGCTTCAGCAGCCTCGGCCGCACGCGCTGCGGCAGCAGCCTCCTCCTGTTCGGCCAACAGCAACGCACGCGCCTCGGCATCGAGCGAGTCGAGTTCGGCCTGCAGTGCCGCAACGGTACCCTCTGCTTCTTCTTTGTTGACGCGCGCCTCTTCGGCCTTGTCCGCTGCTATCTGCTCCTGCTTCGAGAGCTCCGCTTGCTGCGCTTCGACCTCGGCACGCAGATCTTTCGTCTGCTGCACGAGATTCGCATCGTTCTCGTTCATCTGGTTGAGGATATCCCAGTTCGTCACGAACTCCTCGAACGTGGTCGCTCCGAGCAGAAGGTCGAGAAACGAAGTTCCACCGCTGCGGTACATGCTGCGCGCACGGGTGCCGAGCTTGCCCTGCAGCTCGGTTATCTGGCCGCTCGCCTCGTCGATGCGCGTCTGCGCCTCATCACATGCGGCAACGGCGGCATCGTGGGCGTCGAGCGCCGCGTAGTACTCTTCGGATTTCTGGGAGAGCTCCGTTTGCATGGCGGCAACGCGCGTGCGCACCGCGTCGGCTTCCGCCTGCTTGTCGGCTGAAGTCGGATCGGCAAAGGCCCACGCGGGCAGTGCGAGCGACACGGCTCCGAACGCAGCCGCTCCGCCGAGAAACGCCCGCCTCGTCACCTTCGTATGATTTCGTTCCATGTTCGCCTCCTAGGGTACTCGTCCGAACCGCCCTGATCCGAACATCCTAGCCATATGCAAAGCGATGCTTTCGGCATCGCTTTGGGGTATCGCTAAAAACTGAAGTAGTTTCTCGGGTTGACCGGGGTTCCGTTGATCTCTATCTGGAAGTGCAGATGAGGACCTGTGGAGTACCCCGTCGAACCGACATAGCCTATCACGTCGCCGGCTGAGACCTGCTGTCCCACCGTTGCGGCCTGCGAGCTCATATGCATGTAGATGGTGCGGATGCCGTTGCCGTGGCTGACGATGACGGCGTTGCCGCCGGTTCCGTACCAGCCGACATAGGTGACCGTACCGGGACCACACGAGAGAATGGGCGTACCCGATGCGGCGCCGAGGTCGATGCCGTTGTGGTAGTTGCCATCCCATGCGCCTGCCCACGCGAACTCGTTGGTGACACCGTAGTACCCGGGACACGGGTGGGTCCATCCGGATACGTTGACCGATCCGTCGCCGCCCGTCGTGCCCGCACTCGTCGAGCCGCCGCCTCCGCCGCCGCCCGTATTGGGGATGACCGTAGCTTCGGCAAGCTTGCGCGCTTCTTCGGCGCGACGCTCGGCCTCTTCGGCGGCGATGCGCTCTTCCTCTTCTTTTGCCTGCAGCGCGATAACTTCCTCGTTCACGCGGGCAAGCTCGGATTCCATCGAAGACTTCGTGCTTTCGATTTCGGCTTGGGCGGCCTTGGCGTTTTCGACTTCCTCTGCGGCCTTGGCCTTCTGCTCGTTGTACTCCTGCTCGGCCGCTTCGGCTTCGGCCTTGACGTCCTTGCTCTCCTGCACGAGCTCGGCATCCTGGCTCGAGATCTTCTCGAACGCATCCCACGAGGTCACAAGCTCCTCGAATGACGAAGCGCCCAGCAGCACGTCGATGAACGACATCGAGCCGCCCGTCTTGTACATGCTCGCCGCCCGATCGCCCAAGCGCTCCTGCAGCTCGGCGATGCGCTCCTTAGCGGCCTGCACGCGAGCGGCAGCGTCCTCGGCAGCGGCTTTCGCCGTCTCGTACTCCTGCGTCGCGCGATCGTATTCGGCGTTCGCTTCGTTGAGTTGGGTTTGCAGCGCATCGATGCTGCGCATGATCTCGTCGGCCTCGGCCTGCTTTTCGGCACTCGTCACCGCAAAAGCCTGCGCGGGAGCAAGCCCCATAAGCGAGGTCGCCAGCACAAGTGCTAAGACGATGGACGTGATGCTACGGAAAGTGCGTTGTGTGGTTATAGTCTGCATATGCACCTTGTTTCTCTATGTATTGCGTAGAGCAGCCCGATCATAACAAACGGGTTTCTCGCACACCAAGCCATTCAAAAAAGCCACACAAGGTCTCCTTGTATGAAATATGCCCCTTGGCGAGCGCAAATCCCGATCAGACACAGGATATAGCGAACTTGTTTCACGTCATGCACAGCATGTGGGAGAAGGCTTGCTGCATGCAGAAAAACGGCACGAAGCCGTTTTGCATGCAATCGGTTATTGGGCGGTTACGCGCGACACCCCGCTCGACACCACCCGTGCACCTCAAGCGCTCGCTTGCGCCGATGATGCAGCCTAGGCGCGCTCGCCAACCTGCTTACGCGCGGCACCCGGCGCGCTCGCCTGCGCCGAAGAATTCCTCGTACCATACGATGAAGGTGTAGAACGACCATATCTTCTGCATGTTCGATACCCTTCCCGATTTATGTTCGTCGAGCAGCTCCATGAGCTTTTCGGGCACGAAGAACTCGCGTGCCGCATCCCCGGTGAACGCAGCTTTCACACGCTCGTAATACCGGTCCTCGCGCAGCCATGCAGCGAGCGGCGAGGGAAAGCCGAGCTTCTCTTTGCCGTAGACGCGCTCGGGCAGATGACGCGCCGCCGCATGGCGCAACGCTATCTTCGAGTCGTCGTCCTTAGCCCGATAGCGCGCCGGTATGGCGAGCGCGGTTTCGAGCACCCGTTTATCGAGGAACGGCACGCGCAGCTCGAGCGAATGGGCCATCGACATGCGGTCGGCCTTAAGCAGGATATCGAACGCCATCCATGTCTGCATGTCCACGTATTGCAGCTGCGTCACGGCATCGAGGTCCTCAACATGCTCGAAGTAGCACTTCGAGCGCTCTTGAGGCGTCGGTCCCGTGATCGGGTCTTTCAGGTACTGCTGTCGCTCGTCGTTCTCGAACACGTAGTCGGCCCGCGAGAACCGCTCCCACGGCTCCATGGCTCCATGCACGAGGAAATGCTGCCCCTTGAAGCGAGGAAGCCTGCCTGCGACGGCACCGAGCGCACGGCGAACGGGGCGCGGTACGCGCTCGCAGTAGTTTCCCAGATGCGCTTCGGCGAGATAGTTCGGGTATCCTCCGAACAGCTCGTCGGCCCCCTCCCCCGAAAGCACCACCTTTACGTGCTTCGCCGCGTTCTCGGCCAGGAAGTACAGCGGGTTCTCAGAAGGATTCGGAAGCGGCTCGTCAAGGTAGTATTGAATGTCGGGCATCGCATCGAAGAAATCGGCGGCCGTTATCTTATTGGAGATGTTCTCCACCCCGAGCTCGTCGGAGAACTGCTTGGCATAGGAAAGCTCGCTGTACTGCTCTTCTTCGTACCCCACCGAAAACGTGCGGATCTTCGTTCCACGCGCGAATACGCGGTCGACCACGTAACTCGAGTCGACGCCGGACGAGAGGAACCCGCCCACCTCGACGTCGGCGATCTGGTGCGCCTCGACCGATTCGCTGAACACGTCCTCGATGCGGTCGGCCCATTCGTCGAGCGAGGGGTTCTCGTCGATGGCGTAGGTGGGGTTGTAGTACCGCTCGGTTGTAAAGCTTGCTTCGGTCCACTCGAAAAACGATCCGGGCATGAGCTTGTACACGCCCTGGAACAGCGTGTTCTCGTCGGGCAGGTACTCGAAAGAAAGATAGTCGGCGATACGGGTGCGCTCGATCCGCTTGTCGAAACCCGGATGATCGAGGAAGCTCTTGATCTCCGAGCCGAACAGAAACTCGCCGTTGTCGCGGTAGTAGTAGAAAGGCTTGATGCCGAAGATATCGCGCGCGCCGAACAGCTTCTTTTCCCGGATATCCCAGATGACGAATGCGAACATGCCGCGCAGCTTGTCGAGCACGCCGCGACCGTACTGCTCGAACCCGTGCAGGATCACTTCCGAATCCGACTCGGTCGTAAACGCGTGACCGCACGCGAGCAGCTCTTCGCGCAGCTCGCGGTAGTTGTATATCTCACCGTTGAACACGAGCACCATCGAGCCGTCCTCGTTGTACATGGGCTGGCTTCCGCCCTCGAGATCGATGATCGACAGGCGGCGATGCGCAAGCGCGACCTCGCCGTCGACGTAGTAGCCCGCGCCGTCGGGTCCGCGGTGCTTGATGCGATCGCCCATCAGCTCGATGATGCGCTGCGGGTCGTTGGCCGATTTCGTTATGACGTATCCTGCAAATCCGCACATAGGTTGCGTTCTTCCTTACTCTGTCGTTTCGTTGTTGTCAGACGAGCCGCCACTGGGCGTTTGGCCGTCAGGCGGATCGCCATCCGAGCCGCCGCACGCGAGCCCGTCGCCAAGCGAGCCGCCGTTGGGCGGTTCGTCCTCGCCCGCGCCGCGCATCCGGTATGCTCCTTCGAGGTCGACCGCCTTCGCGCCGCACTCCGTGACGCACGTGTATGCGAGCACATCGAGAGCGTCGATGACGAGCGCTCCTTGCGCACGCCCGCCCAGCCCCAGAAGCGATAACTCGGTGCATCCCAGCATAATGCCGTCGCATCCCTCGCGCACCAACGCTTCGCACACGCTCGCAACCGTTTCCGGCGGCACGTTGCGCCCGGCTTTCACGTAGTCATAGATGATGCTCATGACCTCCGCCTGCACCTCACGGGCGGGGATCACCGTCTGCAAACCCGCTTTTGCGAGAGCCGTTTGAAAGACGCCTGCGGCCAAAGCCCCATCGGTCGCAAGCACACCGACGCGTTTGCACCCGATGCGCGCAGCGAACGCAGCGGCGGAGCGCGGCATATCGACGAAGCGGGCGACATCGAGAACCGATGCGATGGCGTCCAGGCGCGCATGGGCGGTATTGCAGGGAGTCGCGAGAACCGTGCACCCGAGCTCCTCGAGTTCGCGGGCGGCCTGCTGCATGGGTTCGACAAAGGTTGCCGCACCGGGCTTACCAAGCAGAAACGCCGTTCTGTCGGGTATGGCGGGCCTGTTGAGAATCGTCACATCGAGGTGATCCTGGTCGCGATCCGCTTCGGTATACTGCACGATGCGGGAGAACAGTTGAGCTGTCGCCGCAGGCCCCAACCCCCCGATGATCCCGAGTTTTTCCATGTCACACCTCGCTTTCCTTAGTCCCGACCGTTCACCCGTCCGCGCAGCATATCCGCGCGCGCCGCCGAGACGGCATCAGGCGGCTAGTCGTCGATACCTCGGCGGTTGAAGCACTCGCGGTACTGCTGCCGATAGTTCCTCTGATTCATGCGATAGCTCAAAAAGCGCAGGAGGGAACGGTCGTCCTTCGACCAGTACGAACGGCTTACTTTGCCCTCCCCGATAAGGCGGTCCGCCCGCTTGCGGGCAGTCGGATCGCTCACGTACTCGCGGATGACCGAAAGCGGCACCATGGTCCACAGCCGCTCGTCGGCAAGCGTGGCGATGTCGATCGGGCGGTCTTCGCCGTATATGACGTCGCGCACGAGGTAGCGGGCCAGGTTCTTACCCGACGCCGTCGAGAAGTAGCTCGAGCGCCCCTGACGCGGATTGATCTCGAAAAGCTTGTACGAGCCGTCGCGCTCGTCGTATTTCAAATCGAAATTCGAAAAGCCCACGTACCCGATCTCTTCGAGAAACCCCTTGATGCGATCGTTGATGCCCTCGTCGTACCCGGTCATGATCGCGCCGTAGCTGCCGATGCCCTCGGGTGTATGCTCTTCGAGGAGCACATCGCCGAGCACCATCATCTTCACCGTTGCCGATGAATCGCTGTAGCAGTTCATCACGCGCATGCGCGTATCGTCGCCCGGCACGAAATCCTGTACGATCATGCTGTCCTGGTAGCTCGACGAGTACACGCCTTCGAGGATGCGGCGCATCTCATCAGGGCTCTGCACGACAAACACCTTCTTCTTGCCAGGGAAATCGCACGTCCAATACGCGACGCTGTTCGACGGCTTCACCACCACCGGGTAGGCGAACGGAGGCTCGAATCCCTTTGCCGTTTCGGGCGTAACCTCGCACGTTTCAGGGAACAGAAGGCCGTATTTCTCGCAGGTGCGGTAGAAGCGCTCCTTGGTCGACACGAGGTCGTACTGGTCGGGCGACATGATGGTGAAACGGTAGTGCTCGCGCAGCTTGTCCTGGTTGCGCACCAGCATCTTGGTGTAGTTGTCGCCGCACGGTACGAGCAAAAGCGGCACCGCTGTATGGTCGCGGGCGTAGCGCACGAGCGTGTCGACGAACACCTCGTCTTCTTCGAGACGGGGTTCGCACACCTCGAAGTGCACGATCTTGCTGTGCAGGCAGATATGGAAAGCTCCCTTGCCGATCGCCGCAGAGGTCACGCCGTACTCTTCGTAAAACGAGCGGGCCATTCCGTAGGCGTTGGCATCGCCGCCCAGAAGGACAGGGGCGAAATCGACTGGTGTGTTCACGCGAATCCTTTTCATTCAAACCATGCAGCGCCGCAAAGCGGCCTTTCCATTATAGGCAAGCACCGAAACGGCCGCCAGCCGCCCCTTTATGTCCGCTAAAGATACACACCGCCCGCCATCGGCAAGCGCAGCAGCCCGCACGCAGCGTTTCCGTTTCAGAGCCCGCTCTGTTATACCGGACGGCGATGGCCTTCTTCGGTCGTGAGGATAAGCGGACCGTCTTCGGTTATGGCAACGGTTTTCTCGAAGTGCGCAGAGGGCTTGCCGTCGCGGGTGACCACGAGCCAACCGTCGGGCATCTGCTTGGTTTTGTACGTGCCGATGTTGATCATGGGTTCAATGGCAAGCACCATACCGGGCTCGAGCAAGATGCCCGTATGCTTGTGACCGTAGTTGGGCACGTTGGGGTCTTCGTGCATGGCGCGCCCGATGCCGTGCCCGACGTACTCGCGCACGACCCCGTAGCCCGCCGCTTCGGCGATGCTCTGCACGGCCGCGCCGATGTCGCCGAGCCGGTTGCCCGGCCGCGCGGCATCGAGGCCGGCCCACATGCATTTCTCCGTCACGTCGAGTAGCTGCTGCTTCTCATCCGAAACCGTACCGACCGCATACGTCCATGCGTTATCGCCTACCCAGCCATCGACGATGGCGCCCGTGTCAACCGACAGGATGTCGCCCTCTTGCAAGATGACGTCTGCAGCGGGGATGCCGTGGACGATCTGCTCGTTCACCGAAGCGCAGATCGAACCGGGGAAACCGCCGTATCCCTTGAACGCGGGAATGCCGCCTTCGAGGCGAATGAGCGTTTCAGCGAACCGATCGAGTTCGAGCGTAGAAACGCCCGGCTGAACGCGTGCCCCCACTTCGCGCAGCACCTTTGCCGAAATGCGGCCAGCCTCCTTCATCGCCTCGATTTCTGCCGGTGACTTCTTGATGATCATGCCGTATGCACCTTATCTTTGCCGTCGTTTTTTCATTTCGGCACAGTATAGCACTCCCGCAGATGAGCCTTCTGTATGACCGTTTTGCATGGTTTATCACGATGCCGCAACCTTCTCTTATCGCTCGACTCACAAAATGACAACAAAGCCAACGATCGGTGTGCGGCGCGGCAACGAAGCCACCTGCGTGCGCGAAGCCCCCGTTACCATCAACCACACGATGCTTCGCACCGTTAGACGAGAATTCACCCACGCGAAAGGAGGCCCGAATGAACCCATTCGAGCAGAAACCCGAGAAGAAGATGGTCGAAATGGTCATGGACTGGAGCACCATGGCTCCTAAGCCCTACGACAAACTGGAGGCCGACCCCTACACCAAAACGCGCATCATCCTCATGAACGGCATCGAGGTCGAGGCGGTTATGTTCGGCCATAACTTCCACCGGAACTGCCCCGATAACGATCTGCGCCGCGAGCTGGCCTTAGTGCGCCGCATGGAACAGCAGCAGCAGAAGCATGTGAACTGGATGAGCCCGAGCAACGAGACGCAGCTCGAGCTGACCATCGGTTACGAGCACCTCGCCGTCGATTTGACCGCCTGGCTCGCCATGCACGAGCCCGACGAGTACGCGAAGGCCTGCATGGACTTCGCCCTGCTCGAAGACTTCGACCATCTGTACCGCTACGCCGACCTGCTCAAGATGGACGAGGACATTCCGGCCCACAAGCTCGTGAAGGGCTACGTCGAGATCACGCCCGGCCGACCCACCATCGCCCATCACCGCCATCCGTCCGAAGCCGTGAAGGAAGCGCGCGATTTCAAGACCGCCGACATTCGCACGAAGCTCGGTGCGCTTATCCTTACCGCAGGAGAGCAGCAGACCATGAACTTCTACATGAACCTCGGCAACACCTATCCCGAAGGAGTCGGCCGCGACCTCTACCAGGAAATCGCCATGGTCGAAGAGCAGCACGTAACGCATTACGGCGCCCTGCTCGACCCCACGTGTACCTGGCTCGAAAACATGCTCATGCGCGAGTATATGGAATGTTACCTGTATTACTCGTTCTACGAGACCGAGGTTGACCCGTACGTTAAGAAGATGTGGGAGATGCACCTCATGCAGGAGATCGCCCATCTGCACAAGGCTGCCGAGCTGCTTGAGAAATACGACGGCAAGCAGTGGCAGGAGGTCATGGGTACCGATGGCGAATTCCCCGAGCTGCTCGACTTCCACGAGACGAAGGAATACGTCCGCGACATCCTCGCCAACCAGGTCACGCTGACCGCCGACAAAGAAGATTTCGTCGACGTCGACGACCTGCCGAGCGACCATGAGTTCTTCATGTGGAACGACAAGGTGAACGGCCGCACGCAGGATGCACCGAGCCACAAGGTCATCCGTGAGCTTCAGGAAAAGGCCGGCGAGGATTACCGCTCCGAAGACGAGGAGAGCCCCGTCGAGGCGCTGCGCGACCGCGAGAACGATAACACCGACCTTGGCCGCAAGCAGACCGCGTAACTTAGGCGCGCGCTTTACTTATTACCGATACATCCAGCAGACCCGGTGCCGCCAAGGCGGCATCGGGTCCCTTTAGGTCTCGAATGCTGTTTCGGCGGGCAGGGTCTTTGAGTCCTCAACGTAGCTTCGGCCTCATCGATTTCCCCTTGAAACCCGAGCGCCATAATCGGTCGCGTTACACGGTATTCGCCCTTCTATGTTCCCGACATCCCCGATCTCGGCACAAAATTGGAGGTTTGACAATTGTATAATGAGATACATACTTGATTTTAGCTTTTTGGTAACCAAAATGCCTGATGGCGAAATTTTTACGTACTAAATATTTAATATATGATATTCCATAATTGTCAAACCTCCAATTTTGTGCCTAAATCTTCCACTTCGGGAACAGAAAACCGAGGAGGCCACCGCATAGCCCGAAACAATGCCCGCGAACCGCACGATTCGAATGTTGTCGACACATCCACCGATCCCAGACCCGATCGATTTCGGCATATCCGAACGCCCAGCCATCCGACTGGTTGCCGGCACATCCACCAGTCCAAGCCGCCAAGCGTTCTCGGGGCATCCAAACGACCCAAACACCCAAGCACACCCGAAGTACCCGCTATTCCAGACACGCCGAACAACTCGAGCACACCCGAAGGATCGATCGGCGCGTAGCGGCGAGAACCTGCATCTGCCGCAGACAACCGCAGATAACAGCCGAGCAGTGAACCATCGGGTACAATAAGAGCTTACTGAGCGAAAGGCACACCGTGGGCAACGAAAACACCGGAGAATCATCCCCTGCGCAAACCGAGAAGGAAGAAAAGGCCGAACGGCCGATCGTTCATTCGACTGCAGCTGCGCAACCAGCAGCAAACGCGCAGCCGGCAGCAGCCGCACATCCGGTAGCAGCCATGCAGCCGGCTGCGGGCAAAGTGGCGCTCTGGGCGGCACGAGTCGCGGTTTTTATCGTGTTCGTCGTGAACGTGCAGTGCGCGGTGCAGTTCATCATCTGGCCTGACGCGTTTGCTCCCGCATACGAGCTTTCGGGAGTTGCAGGCAGCGTAGCGGTACAGGGGCTCGGTGTCGCGTTTCTCATGTGGAACGCGACGTACCCGCTCGTTATCGTCGATCCTGTCAGGTTCAGGGCCCTCTACTTCATCGTGCTCGTGCAGCAGATTATCGGTCTTGTCGGAGAAAGCGCCATTCTCGCCTCGATTCCTGAAGGCCACGCGCTGCTCGCTGCGGGCATTTCCCGATTCGTCGCTTTCGACGGTGCGGGACTCATCGCCATGGCCGCGGCCTTCGCCGCGCTCACCCGATCCCTCAGACGCAGGCAGACCCCCTGAAACCGCATCCTGCCCGATTTGCCCTACGCTAGAGCATTCGTTTCGCAGCGAGTCGCTTATTCGCCGCCCTCGGCCTCGCCCGCCTGCCCTTTTCCGCCTGCCGTTCTCGGAATCGCCGGTCAACCTTTGCTCTCGGTTTCCTCGGAATCGGGCGGCTCCTTTTTCCCGAGCCGCCCCGCATCCTTAAGCGATTTGCGCAACAGGAATTCAACTTGGGCATTCACGCTGCGAAGATCGTCGGCCGCCCACCGTTCGAGCGCCTCCCATACCTCGGTATCGATGCGCAAAGGATATTGCTTGCGTTTGGCCATGCCGCGCTAAACCACCCTATTGGTACAGCGTGCCGGTGTTGAGCACAGGCTGGGCTTCGGAATCGCCGCACAAGACTACCATAAGGTTCGATACCATGGCAGCGCGTCGCTCGTCATCCAGATCGACCACATGCTTCGCAGCGAGCTCGGTGAGCGCCATATCCACCATGGACACCGCTCCCTGGACGATCTTCTCTCGTGCAGCGATTACGGCCTCGGCCTGCTGGCGGCGAAGCATTGCCTGGGCGATTTCAGGGGCGTACGCCAAATGCGTGAGGCGCGCGTCGTCGATGATGACGCCTGCTTTTTCAAGGCGGACTGAAAGCTCGTCTTTCAACGCCGCCGACACCTCTTCGATGTTGCTGCGCAGCGTGATCTCCCCATCGTCGGAATCGTAGGCGTACGTGGTTGCCACATGGCGCAGCGCCGTTTCGCTTTGCGTGTGCACATAGGTGTTGTAATCGTCTACGTCGAAGATAGCTTTCGCGGTATCGCTTACCCGCCACACCACCACATCGGCTATCTCGATGGGATTGCCGTTTTTATCGTTCACCTTCAAATGCTCGCCGTTGTAGGTGCGGGCGCGCAGCGATATCTTCGTCGACTTAGGCACGGCTTTACCCGATTGGAAATCGTAGGTCGACCCTGCCGAGCGCGAATAGAACGGGTTCGCCCAATGAAAGCCCTCGTCGTGGACTGTGCCCTTGTAGTTGCCGAACAGGATGAGCACGCGCGCTTGGTTCGGCTGGATAGTGAAGAAGCCCATGAGAAGCAGCACAGGGCCGACGCACAGCGCGACGATGCCGACAACGAGAAGCACCACACCCAGCGCGTGCACGGTTGTGGTCATGGGGGCCTCGTCGGGTGGCAGCATCATCGCACCCGCGACAATGGCGACGACGCAAACTACCCCGAGCAGCAGGGTGACGGCGAGCATGGGCCAACCGCTCCGTGCGTGCGCGACCTTCTCTTCAGACATGATGACCACTCCTTCGCGGGCTTCCGATATACCGACGAGCGTCAACAGTCGAAGATGCCCGAACAATCCTCAACTGTGATATTAAGATGATATCACATTGAAATCAAAAAAGAAAGGAGTCCGAAGACTCCTTTCAACCTTGTTTGCTGCAATCAGCGAGCTGGAACGTACTATTCGGCAGCAGCCGTGTAGTTACGCGTTACCGACGGATCCACCGGAACGCCGGGGCCCATCGTGGAGGTAACGGTAACCGACTTCACGTACTTGCCCTTCGCGGCAGCCGGCTTCATACGGATGACCTCGTCGTACACGGCTCCGTAGTTCTCGGCGAGCTGTTCGGGTGTGAAGCTCACCTTGCCGATGATAACGTGCGCGATGCCGTAGCGGTCGGCGCGGTACTCAACACGGCCGCCCTTGAGCTCTTTGATGGCCTTCGCCACGTCGTTGGTGACGGTGCCGAGCTTCGGGTTCGGCATGAGGCCGCGCGTACCGAGGATCTTGCCGAGACGACCGACCTTGGCCATCTGATCGGGCGTTGCCACCGTGGCATCGAAGTTGATGTTGCCTGCCTGGATGTCGGCGATCAGATCGTCGGAACCCACGATATCGGCACCGGCCTCTTCGGCCGCACGAGCTGCATCGCCTTCGGCGAACACGGCAACGCGGACGGTCTTGCCCGAGCCGTTCGGCAGGCTGACGGTGCCGCGGAGCTGCTGATCGGCCTGGCGGGTATCGATGCCCAAACGGAAGTGGGCTTCAACGGTCTCGTCGAATTTCGCCGTGGCGATCTCCTGCACGAGCTTGACGGCCTCGAGCGGCGCGTAGGGGGTCTCCCCCACTTTGGCGGCAGCGGCCTTGTAGTTCTTGGATTTCTTAGCCATATCGCTTTCCTTTCGTGGTGATGGCGAGCGGGCGTGCGCTCTTCCACTCCTATCTTTGCAAAGAGGCCCGATGGCCTCTGAGCGTACACGTTACCCTCGTCGGCGTGCAGCCTTTGCCGACAGGCGTTCCTCGACGGCGGGTTACTCGTCGTCGAGCGAGCGGCCGGCGAGCATGGCGGCGAGCTTCTTGGAAGGCGTGTAGACCTTCTTGGGCTCGCGACCTTCGATGGTCACGCCCATGCTGCGAGCGGTGCCAGCGATGATCTCCATCGCAGCCTCGACCGTGTTGGCGTTGAGGTCGGGCATCTTGGTCTCGGCGATTTCGCGAAGCTGGTCTTCGGTGAGCGAGCCCACTTTCTGAAGCTGCGGAATGCCGGAGCCGCTCTGGATGCCGAGCTTCTCCTTGATCAGGATAGCCGCAGGCGGGGTCTTGGTGACGAACGAGAACGTTTTATCCTCGTACACCGTGATCTCGACCGGGATAATGGTGCCTGCCTTATCCTGCGTCTCGGCGTTGAACGCCTGGCAGAATTGCATGATGTTGACGCCTTGCGCGCCAAGTGCGGGGCCTACCGGAGGAGCCGGGTTTGCGGCGCCTGCGGGAATCTGAAGCTTAATGAAGCCGGTTGCTTTCTTTTCAGCCATAATCGAACGTCCCTTTCAGCTGATACGTACTTGTTTCATCTATCACAAAAGCGTCTTGCGTGAGAAGCCCCGTCCACCAGGCACGCACCGCTTATGATATCCAATCTTAAATCTTCGCCACCTGATCGAACGAAAGCTCGACCGGGGTTTCGCGGCCGAAGATCGAAACCATCACCTTGACCTTGCCGGCCTCGGGCGACACCTCCGACACAACACCGTCGAACTCCGCCAAAGGACCCGACACGACCTTGACGGCCTGTCCCACTTCCAAACTGGAAGAGGTCTTCTTCGGAGCCTCGTGGCTCGTCCGTTTCATGATCTTGTTGTATTCCTCGCGGGTGAGCGGTGCCGGGTTGCCCTGGCTGCCGACGAATCCCGTGACGCCGGGCGTGTTGCGAACCGCAGCCCAGCTGCGATCGTCAAGCTCCATGCGCACGAGCACGTACCCGGGAAACACCTTCTTCTCGCTTTCCACACGGCGGCCGCCTTCTTTGATCTCGGTGACCATTTCCGTGGGGATTTCGATGGCGAACACGTTGTTCTCGAGCCCCATCGTCTCGATGCGGGTTTCGAGATTCTTCTTAACCTTGTTCTCGTATCCGGAATACGTATGGAGGACGTACCATTTCTTCGCCATGGATTACAGCGCCCCCAACCCGGAAATGCCGTACAGAATCGGCGTCACGATAAAGTTATCGAGCACCGAAACGTAGATGCCGAAGAACAGCAAAGCCACCACGACAACGCCGCTCCAGCGCAGCACATCGGTCTTCGTCGGCCAGGTGACGCGCTTCATTTCCGCGCGCACTTCGCTCAAGAAACCCGGTTTCTTGGGTTTCTTCTCGGGCTTCTTCTCCTCTTTTTTCACCTGCTTCTTCTCAGCAGGCTCCTCGGCCTTCTCGGCCTTCTTCTTGAAGAGCTTCAGCTTTGACTCTTTGACCGCTTCAGCGTTGGCCTCGGCGACGTCTTTCGCCTCGACCTCAGCGCTCTCAGCCTTCTCCTGCTGCTCTCTCTTCGCAGCACGGGCGGCCGATGCCTTCGCTCGCTGTGTCTTTGATTTCTTAGCCATCTGCATCCTTTAATTCGCGGCGGAATCAATCCGCCTTATAACGCCAAACAAGCAGCCTATGCAAGACTGCTCGACCAACCGTATCGGTATCCGATCAGCAGCCTGATCCCAAGCTGCTTCTCATCAGCAACTTCGAACCAAGCTGCTCAACAAACAAGCTGGCAGGCCAGGAGGGACTCGAACCCCCAACATGCGGTTTTGGAGACCGCCGCTCTACCAATTGGAGCTACTGGCCTAGTGCTTAACCTGACTACCTATCGAGTTTCCTTGTGCACCGTGTGGTGCCCGCACCACTTGCAGTACTTCTTCATCTCGAGACGATCAGGATTATTCTGCTTGTTTTTCTTGGTCGTGTAATTGCGGCGCTTGCAATCAGTGCACGCCAATGTGACCAATGTACGCATGAACTCTCCTTTTATTGTAACGTAGTGCGCTTCGATTCATACACATGATAAGCGGCTTTACATACGGAGCCCGCACCCGTAAGGATACGGGCTCCGATTTAAGCATTCGATCAGTCGAGCGAGTTACTTGAGGATCTTGGTAACGCGGCCCGATCCGACGGTGCGGCCACCTTCGCGGATAGCGAAGCGCAGACCCTCTTCCATGGCGATCGGGTGGATGAGCTCGCCCTTGAGCAGCACGTTGTCGCCAGGCATAACCATCTCGGTGCCCTCGGGGAGGTGCGCCACGCCGGTAACGTCGGTGGTGCGGAAGTAGAACTGCGGACGATAGCCGTCGAAGAACGGGGTGTGGCGGCCGCCCTCTTCCTTGGTCAGGATGTAGACCTGGCCCTCGAACTCGGTATGCGGGGTAACGCTACCGGGCTTGCAGAGAACCTGGCCGCGCACGATCTCTTCGCGCTTCACGCCGCGGAGCAAGCAACCGATGTTGTCGCCGGCCTGAGCCTCGTCGAGCAGCTTGCGGAACATCTCGATGCCGGTGCAGACCGTGGTCATGGTCTCTTTGATGCCGATGATCTCGAGGTTGTCGTTGACGTGGAGGGTACCGCGCTCAACACGGCCGGTGGCAACGGTGCCGCGGCCGGTGATGGTCATGGTGTCCTCGACGGCCATCAAGAACGGCTTGTCGACGTCGCGCTCGGGAGTCGGGATGTAGGAGTCGACCGCATCCATGAGCTCCCAGATCTTTGCCTGGTAGTCGGCGTCGCCCTCGAGAGCCTTGAGAGCAGAGCCGCGGATGATCGGGGTGTCGTCGCCCGGGAACTCGTAGCTGTCGAGCAGCTCGCGAACTTCCATCTCGACGAGCTCGAGAAGCTCTTCGTCATCAACCATGTCGCACTTGTTGAGGAACACGACGATGTAGGGAACGCCGACCTGACGGGCGAGCAGGATGTGCTCGCGGGTCTGGGCCATGGGGCCGTCGGTGGCAGCGATAACGAGGATCGCGCCGTCCATCTGAGCAGCGCCGGTGATCATGTTCTTGACGTAGTCGGCGTGGCCGGGGCAGTCAACGTGAGCGTAGTGGCGAGCATCGGTCTCGTACTCGATGTGAGCGATCGAGATGGTGATGCCGCGCTCGCGCTCTTCGGGAGCCTTGTCGATGTCCTCGAAGGCGGTGAAGTCAGCGCTGGCGGTGCCATGGGAACCGTCGTTGCTGGAAAGGGTCTTGGAAATAGCAGCGGTGAGCGTGGTCTTGCCGTGGTCAACGTGGCCGATCGTACCGATGTTAACATGCGGCTTGCTGCGCTCGAACTTCTCCTTAGCCATGTGTCTCCTCCTAAAATTGGCTTCGCATACGCGAATAAGAGATAAACTGATGCGCTTCGCGCGCCTTGCGGCACGCTGGGTAAAACACGTGCTCTTTCGAGCAAGTAAAAAAACGCATGCACCCCGAAGGTACATGCGATGCGATCACAGACGATGCGTCCGTGGAAATTCCAAATGGTAGCGGTGACTGGATTTGAACCAGTGACGCCACGGGTATGAACCGTGTGCTCTAACCAACTGAGCTACACCGCCATAGTGGAGCCTGCGACCGGACTTGAACCGGTGACCTCTTCGTTACCAACGAAGTGCTCTACCGACTGAGCTACACAGGCAGATGGTGGGAGCGCTAGGATTCGAACCTAGGTAAGCATAGCTAACGGGTTTACAGCCCGTCCCCTTTAACCACTCGGGCACACTCCCAAATGTCTGCTCAACTCATGTGTATTTATCAAGCTGCCTGCTTGCGCCTTCGTTTTGGTGCGAACGCGCGAGCAGATGAATAATACGCTAGGAAAAGCGGGGTGTCAACGGGTTACACGCCCCCGGGCGTATCTCCACTATTCCTCCGTTTCCGCGTCGCGTCTTTCGCGTGGGAACGCCGCAAAACGCCTGCGAGAGAAACGGTTGCGCATCGATCGAGCGCGCCGTGGCGCGTCCGCGGGATATGATAGCGTCTTTAACCCTGAGGGAAAAGCCCCTATTTTCTGCACGATGCACACACAACACCAATGGGCGGCAGACGGTGTTCTGCGAGGAGGCCTCCTATGCACCCGCTCGCTCGCACGCGCGGTCGACAGCTTCGATGAACGCAGCGGGATGCTCGTAGTGGATGTCGTGGCCCGATGCGATGCGAACGGTTTCGCATTCCCTGACAAGGCTTTCAACACGTTCGGCATCTTCGTCGCTGTTCGCCGCATACAGCACCCCGTCTTTGCCGTACTGGGTTTCGGCCTTGAGATACACCGTCGGGCACGCGACCGATTCGAGCATGTCAGCTTGCTCGTCCTCGCTCACCCAGGTTCCTTGATAGAAGGCCTCGCTGAACCGCGGATCGAAATCGTCGTAGAAGTACATGCCGCGCACCCAGTCGTGGGGAACCCACGAAAGCACGAGGTGACCGTCGGGGTTCGCAGCGCGTTCGGACCGCGTCCATTCGGCGATTTTCGGCTGCAAACCGCCGAATTGCGAAAACAGGTAGCTGTGCTCGGCGTAGTAGACGGCGAGATCGTCCGTTTCGTCCTGTTCGAGAAACCCGTGGATCACCGTAAACCCGTCGAGCCATACGAAGCACCCGGGATCCTTCTGCATCTCATCGGGCGTCACGTGAAACAGCGGCGGGTCTTCGAGCACGAGTGCCGTGACGTGCTCGACATCGTGCGCCGCCACCCATGCCGCGATGATGCCGCCAGAAGAGAGACCCGATACCGCGTAAGGGCCTCCGATGACTTCGCGGGCGAACGTCACGAGCGCCTGTCCCTGGATGGCGCAGGTGTACCGTGCGGGATCGTGAGCCGACTCGCCGTGGCCGAAACAGTCGATGGCGAACACGTGATAGGACGCTGCAAGGTCGGGCAACACGCTCGCGTAATCTTCCCACTGCATCGACTGTCCGTGGATCAGAAGCAGTGCGGGTCCGTTATCGGGACCCTCGGCGAAGTTGACGGTAGCGCCGTCGATTTCGATGCGCTTCTCGTCGAAACCTGCCGCGCGAGCCTTCTCGATCAAACGTTCCTCGCCGTAGCGGTTGTTGTCCACGTATACGGCGAGGGCGATGCCCCCCACTGCAATCACTGCGGCTACGATGCCCGCGACTACCATGGCGATTCTCCTTTTTGTCCGCTTTCCCGCTTTCGAACCTGCCCGCTCGCTCTGACCGCTCATCGCGTCTCCCGTCATGCGGGGCCGAGCGCTAGCGCCTCAGGCCCGATCCCGCGTCCATATGATCGATCAGCACCGAAACGCGCTCCATGAAGTCGTCGGCTTTCGCGATGGCGATGCCCTGTTCCTCGTCACCGAACACGATGAGCGCATCTCCCGGCTGTATCCCGAACAGATCGCGCGCCTGTTTCGGTATGACAACCTGCCCGCGCTCGCCCACCGTCACGGTACCGAACAGATGCTTGCCCTTCGGAGGCATCGGCAGCATCGTACCGCGAGGATCGTATCCGATGAGCTCATCGAGCGACACGTCGAGCACATCGGCAAGCGCAGCCCCGTTTCCCAAGTCCGGCATCGTTTCGCCGCTTTCCCACTTGGCAACCGTTTGGCGCGAAACGCCGAGCCGCTCGGCAAGCTCTTCCTGGGTCAGCTTGCACACCTTGCGTCTGCTCTGAATATTCGTACCGATCATGTTTTTCATGCTCCTTGCCTACCGAGGATACCCCTCACGCGCACGATGCTCCACCAACCGAACGCGACATGCGCGAAGACTTTTGCCGCGTTTGGCTTGCATGCACTTGCAACGGTTTCGTATCCGATTCCGCAGCAGTCCGAAACACGCCTGACGCGAACGAGGTATAGAATAGAGTACGGCGAAACCGCGTGCGAGCGCAACGCGCGATACCGCTTATGGAACCCAAGGAAAGGAAGCGCCATGAACATATCGGTTCCCCTCGAACACGGCATGCTCCCCGACACCTACGGCAAGCATGCTCCTGCGAAGCTTCAGCGCGACGGGCATCCGTTCGTCTCGCCTCCCATCTTCGTCGAAGAGGCGCCTGCGGAAGCGAAGAGCCTTGCGCTTACGTTCGTCGACTTCGATGCGGTACCGGTGGGCGGATTCTGCTGGATACACTGGCTTGCGTGCAACTTCCCACCTGATACCGCGCTCATCCCCGAAAACGCGAGCGCCTCAGGCGAGCTGCCGTGCGTACAGGGATCGAACAGCGATTGGTCGCCGCTTGCGGGAAGCTGGACCGATCCGCGCATCATCCATCGCTACGCCGGCCCCTATCCGCCCGACAAGGATCACGCCTACACGCTTACGGTATACGCGCTCGACATCGAGCTCGACCTTGTCGAGGGGTACTTCCTCAACGAGTTTCGGCGCGCCATCCGAGGACATGTGCTTGCAAAAGCCGAGATCGAGGTGGTGAGCCGCGCGTAAGCGCACGGCGATCAGGTGCGCATGCGCACAGGCGGCCGACGCGCACCCCGGTGAACCCGCACCGTGCAAGCGACCGGCTGTGCAATTGCGCCGCCGAAAGCGGATCCCGCTTACTCCTCGTCGAGGTGTTCGAAGCCCACGAGCGCGTCGATCGACATCGACACCGCCATGCCGCGCGCCTTCGTACCCATGCCGAACTGGTCGCCGAGCGCCTTCATAACGTCCGCTTTCCTCTCCCGCTCCGCAATGATCAGGATCAGATCGCGCTCCTCGTGCAAAGGAATCCCCAGGAAGTTGAGAATCGCCTCCCCGCCGAGCTGACGCGCGTGCAGCACGGTACCGCTGAGCGCGCCAGCCTTCTGTGCGGCTTCCATCACGTCGTCGCTGAAACCCTGGTTGACGAAACTGACGATAAGGCTATGGTCGCGCTCTTTGCCCACCTGCGCGTTGTCGATTTCCATATCCTCCAGAAGCTCCTTTCTGCCGTACTCATCGATGATCTTCATCGAGGTGGCGCTCACGCTCGACAGCGAGGTCGTGAACGCGAGGCCGTCGTTGTACTTTCCCAGCCGAAGCGTTTCCTTGAGCCGCACCAGCGCCCGATCGGCGTACGTCTTCGTCACAACGCACAGCGAGACGATTTTCGTAACGCTGCCAAGGCCGAACAGATCCATCATCTCGCCAGAGGTGATGCCGCGACCGCGCATGTGGTAGAGCACCGGCAGCCCCGGATCGCTCAGGGCGGCGTTGACTTTATCCGCAAGCTTCGGTTCGTTGATCATAATCAACATCCGCAACGGTTCGCGGTTGCCTTGATCAGCCGTCATTTCGATGCCTCCTCCAGCTCGATGGTCTCGTCCGAAAGCGAATCGTTCGTTTCTCTCTCGGCTCTCTTCTCTTTGACCCGGTACGCAAGCCCCATTATCTGAACGGCGATGAGCGGCGTGAGCGCAACCAGGGCGACAACGCCGAATGCGTCGGTCATGATGTTGCCGCCGAGCGCCTCGGAGACGCCGATGCACAGCGGAAGCAGAAACGTGGACGTCATCGGCCCCGATGCCACGCCGCCGGAGTCGAATGCGATGCCGATGAACACCTTGGGCACGAAGCGCGAGAGCACGAGCGCTGCGATGTAGCCCGGAATGATGATCCAGTAGATGGAAACCCCCGTCATCGCGCGCACCATCGCAAGCCCGACACTCGCGGCGACGCCGATCTGGAGGCATCGGTTCATCGCCGCAGCCGAGATGGCGTCATTGGTGACTTCGGCAACCTGGTTGTTGAGGATCTGGATCGCCGGCTCGGCCTTGACGATGAAGTATCCGATGACCATGCCGATGGGTATCAGCATCCAGCGCCATTCCGAGAGCGCAAGCTGCCCGCCGAGCTGCGCCCCCACCGGAGCGAACCCGATGCCGACGCCGCAAAGGAACAGGACCAGACCGATAAACGTGTACGCGAACCCGATTCCCATGCGTACGTTCTGCCGAGCGGTGAAGCGTTTGGTCACAAGCTCGAAGGCGACGAAGACCACGCCTATCGGAAGCAGCGCCCCGAACACCTTGGTCGCGTAGCTCGGCAGCTCCACCGTGAACTCGCGTACAACGTCGGCCATCGTGTACACGTACGCCACCTGCACCTGCTCGTAAGTCGCCTCCTCGGGACTGAAGAAGCACCCGAGCACCATCACCGCGAGAATGGGACCGATGCTGCAAAGCGCAACCAACCCGAAGCTGTCGCTTGCGGCATCCTTATCGCCGCGCACCATCGCAAGGCCGACGCCGATCGCGATGATGAACGGCACGGTGATGGGACCGGTGGTCACGCCCCCCCGCGTCGAAGGCGACGGCCACGAAATTGTCGGGCACAAAAAACGAGAAGACGATCACGGCAGTGTAGAACACGATCAGCAACGTGGAGAGGTTCACTTTGAACACGATGCGCAGGATGGCGATTACCAGAAACGCGCCCACACCGAACGCGACGGTGAGGATGAGGACCATATCGGGAATCGCGGGAACCTGATCCGCCAGCACCTGAAGATCGGGCTCGGCGAGGGTGATGATGACGCCCATCAGAAACGCGACGACAACGACGCCGCCGATCCGCTTCGCCTTCGACATCTGCGACCCGAGGCCCTCGCCCATCGGCTGCATCGACATCTCGGCTCCCAGCTGGAAAAAACCCATGCCGACGATGAGCATGAGCGCTCCCGCGAAGAACATGACCATGGTGCCGAGCCGCATGGGAACGAGAAAGATGCTGATCAAAAGAACGATGGCCGTAACGGGAAGAACCGCGGAAAGAGATTCTCTCACCTTTTCCTTCAGTATTTTCCCATGTAGGTTACGCGGCCTTCGCATCCCTGACGATCACGATCCCTTCCGCTTCGGCTTACCGTCACGCTCGTTCGACGAGCAAGCGCACCCCTGCCCTAAACCCCCAAAACGCGAACTGCGACCGGCCGCCGTGCTCTCCCATATACTTACCTTCTTACCATTCTAAACGAAAAGGAGGCTGGTAGAAGAAAAAAGGTATGAGATGCCCTTATTGCAGCATCGTCAGGACTCCGAAGATGGAAAGCGTACTTTACATAGCGAGAGGCCTATGGTACAGTGAATGGAAAGCAAGCTTTACATTGAAGGTGCGCGATCGAAGGGAGCGCCGTGAAGAACCGCGTCGAAGAGCTGCGCCGCACACGAGGCCTGAACCAGGAAACGCTCGCCGACGCGCTCGAGGTGACGCGCCAAACCATCAGCTCGCTTGAGAAGGGACGCTACAACCCCTCCATCACGCTCGCATTCAAAATCTCCCGTTATTTCAACCTGCCCATCGAAGACATTTTCGTGTACGAGGAGGAAAGCGATGGGTAACCGAACACAGAGACGTAATGCGCATCGATCCGCATTGCCGGTTTCGCGTACGTCGCATGTACCTATCGCCAAAAGCGTTTGCAGTTGCAGGATCTATAGAATACGAACAAATGTTTCACGTGAAACATCGCACGCCCGTCAGCCCGATCAGCATCAAGGAAGCCGTCGTGACCGAACCCCAACGCATTGAACATCCCCTTGCACCCGTTTTCGACGAGCGCTCCCGCGTACTCGTGCTCGGCACGATGCCCTCCCCTGTCTCACGCGAAGTCGGCTTTTATTACGGGCATCCGCAGAACCGGTTTTGGAAGGTGCTTGCCGCACTCTTCGACGAGCCCGTACCCGAGACGAACGAAGAGCGCGCGGCGCTCGCACTCGAACATCGCATCGCGCTGTGGGACGTGCTCGCCTCGTGCACCATCGAGGGGGCGTCCGATGCGAGCATCAAAGACGCCGTGCCGAACAACCTTTCAATCATTGTCGACGTCGCCCCCATCGAAGCCGTGGTTACGACGGGGGCGAAGGCCTCTGCGCTCTTCCGCGCATACGACGCCGCGTTGGCCGAACGGCTTGTCCACATCGCCCTTCCCTCCACGAGCCCCGCTAACGCGCGCATGCGCACGTCCGATCTCGTGGAAGCGTACCGGCCTCTGAAGGATGCGCTTGCGGGCTGAAACGACTGCCAAAGTCTGCCCGCACGCCGGATTCGACCGTTTTTCAGCAACGCGAACACCGAGCGCCCGCGAAACAAAGGCGAACCCTTAGAACGGCGAGACGTAGAGCCGCATACCGTCAGGAAGGCGCACGAACCCTTCGTGCTGCAGGGTGGCGGAAAACGCGGTGTCGAGCACGGGGCGTCCGTTGAATTCCTCGACCAGCACTTTCTTCCGCGCACCCGATTCCCCTTCGCGCCTGATGGTCTGCCGCGTGTGCTCGACAAGGGCGCGCGTTGCGTCGGCGACGGCTGCGGGCTCGTCGGTAAACGAGAGGATGGAGCGCAAACCGGACGTCGCATAGAGAACCAGCGTTCCGTCGCGCACCACAACGAGGCTGCCCGAACGGCGCGAAGGACGCTGAGCGCGATCGGACGGCTCATCCGCGCTAGAGGCTCCGTCCAGCCCACCTTCGCCGTACCTCGTTCGAGCACCTTCGCACGCATCGTTCTCACCGTCCTTCGTTTGAACGGCTTCGCACGCATCGCCCCTGCCATCCTTCGCCCGAGCACCTTCGCCAGCCGCATCATCGCCAGCCGGACTCGAGGCGCCTCGGGCAATCGGAGGCCAAGAAAAGCCGACCCCGAAAAGGTTCGCCGGATCATCGGCGGCAAGCACCACCGTGCCTCCGCGACCTTCCGTCTGCAGGAAATCCCAGCTGCGTTCAGAGGAGGCGGCCCCAGGGGCGGAGCCATCCGCATCCGCTTGAACATCGCCGCCTGCGGCATACGCGCGCAGCGCATCGATCGTTTCGCGGGCGGCGAGCTGCGCGGGACCGAGGCCCTCGACAAACATGCCGCGCAAAAGATCGCCCGCATCCTCCATCGATCGCAGCACGGGCATGAGCGTACCGAGTCCCCCTGGCACCCCAGCCAGAAGCGCGATGTCACGGGTGAGCACGCCGTAGCGGTCGAGCAGGGAATCGACGAGCGCGATGGCCCGCACGGTGTCGTTTTCCGCAGAGGAGGCGATCAGCGACCAACGGCCCGAGTGCACAGCCCGAACGCTCATTCGCGCAGATGCGAGCGCCCGGGTTTCCGTCGCTTCGGTGTAATCGCCGCGCATGCGCACGCGACGGCTGCTGACGCGACGGCGCGAGGCCGTGCGCGCCTTGGGTGCTAGATCCCCGGAAACCGAAACCCTCACCGGCGCGAACGTATCGTTGGTGGCGCGGCCCTGCCACATAAGCCGCTGCATCGCAGCAGCCACGGATTCCTCGTCGACCGTTTCAGGCGAGAGCTTGCGCCGCAGAGCATCGACGATCTGGTGGAAAAACAGCCCGCCCCCGAATCCGAGCACGTCGACGATGCCTTCCTCGATCGCCGACTCGCTGGCGGCAAGGCTCTCATTCGCACGAACGCCTTCGGATGCGAGCCCCGCCCCCGGCTCGGCAACGGCAACCTCGAACAGACCGTCCTCGATATCCGGGCGAACAGGTGCGAAGGGCGAATCGGTCGGGTAGAACGCGACGAGGCCGGTGAAGGCTGCCTGCTTCGACGAAGCGCGACCGCGGGGCCGTGCGGTTGCGCCGCCTTCCTCGCTCGACTCGTCGCGTCGGCCTCCCACCCATACGATCTCACCTGACGCGATCAGCTCATCGAGCATCGAGGGACGGTAGTCGCTCACGCGGCTCGGCAGCACTGCGGATTCCCACAGGCCCGCCGGCAGATACACCCCCTCGAATTGCGCGATGACGTGCGCCACGCCTTCGATTCCCTCGAAGCGTCCGCGACCGGTTGGGCCCGCTCCTTGCAAATCGAACAGAAACCGCAGGTAAGCATCGCTTCCGACAGGCTGCACCGCCTTGCGCGCCTTGGCGAGCGAAAGGGACCGCAGCCGCCTGAACACCTCCGCCGCCACCCATTCCCGCACCTCTCGCCCATCCCCTGCGCTGCCGAATCGACCCTGCACGAGCCGGCCGGCGGCGACGAGGCGCTCAAGGCTGTCGCGCGCAACCGCGCACCCGACGCCTAAGCGCTCTGCCGCATATGCCGTGGAAAAAGGGCCGTGCGTGCGTGCGAAGCGGGCTACGAGCTCGTCAAGCGGATGAGGACGCACGCCGCGGCGGTCGGACGGCTCGGAAGCGACAACGCCGTGCGCCCATCCAGGAACTTCGATGCCCAAAGCGGCATGCAGCCGCCCCGCATCGTCGGCCGCCGCCCATCGCGTAACGCCGCCGATGGTCACCGCGAACGCCCGATGGGCACGGTCGAGCTCTTCGAGTGCGGCGCGTGCCTGCGCAACCGTTGCCGCAAGCGCCTCGCCCGCGGGGACTTCGATCTCGCTGGTTAAGGAATCCTCCTCGGCCGCTTCGACCGCATCCGATTGCAGGCGCACAGCGACTTCCTCGACCGCAAGGGGTCCGAGCAAACGCAGCAGATCAGCAACACCCTCCACACCCCGTACGCGACGGTCGATCGCGAGGCGCTGTAGCTGAGTCTCGACCGTTTCGACCACGTCCTCGTCGATCAACTGACCGACCTCGTCGGAGCCGAGGAGCTCGCCGAGGAGCGTCGGGTCGAGCGAGAGCATCGAGGCTTTGCGCTCCGCTGCAGGAAGATCGCCGTCGTAGAGGTGATCGCCCACGTATCCGAACAGAAGCGGTGCCGCGAACGGCGAGGGCGTAGTTGTTTGGGCCTCAACAAGTCGGACCGTACCCGCCTCGATATCGCCCATGAGCCGAAGCAACGATTCCATGTCGTAGACATCCTGCAAACACTCGCGCGCGGTTTCGACGAGCAGCGGGAAATCGTCTTCGCGGCGCGCTGCCTCCAAAAGCTGGCCCGCGCGCAAACGCTGCTGCCACAAAGGCGCGCGCTTGCCCGGGGTGTTCGGCGACATGATGAGCGATCGGGCTGCGCATTCGCGGAACCGTGCCGAGAACAACGACGTCGAATCCACACGATCGCGCACGATGCGCTCGAGCTCGCCTGCATCGAACGCGAACAGCTCGGCACCGGGAAGCACCGCCTCGGTCATCGGTATGCGCAAGAGGATGCCGTCATCGGTTGCAAGCATCTGCGGATCGAACCCGCGCGTACGCACGATGCGGTCCGACACCGCCATCGCCCACGGCTCGTGCACGCGACGGCCGTAGGGCGAGTGGAGTATGACGCGCCAATCACCCTGCTCGTCTTCGCAGCGTTCGACGACGAGCGTCCGATCTTCGGGGACCGAGCCCGTCGCCGCGCGCTGGGCGCGAACGAGCTCGACAAGATTTCGCTGCGCGTTGTCATCGAGGCCGTCGGCCTCGAGGCGTGCGGCAAGCTCGGGCGAAAGCTGTCTTGTACGATCTTCTTCGCGCGCCTGCGCACCTCGAGCCCCGCCGTCTCGCCCGCCGTCGGCGTCGTCCAACCCCGCGACGATCGCGCGAATGAGGCTTCCCCGCATCCTTCCCGTTTCGGCGGGACGGCCGATGCCCTCGCCGTGCCAGAACGGCAAGCGAGCCGACCGACCGGGTGCCGGCTCCACGATAACGCGATCCCGCGTGATTTCGCGAATGCGCCACGTGCTCGTACCGAGCGCGATGATGTCGCCGACGCGCGACTCATACACCATCTCCTCGTCGAGTTCGCCGACGCGCCTCCTGCCCGCCTTCGCATCGCCTTCGGGCAGCACGACCGAGAACATGCCGCGGTCGGGAATGGTGCCCGCCGCCGTAACCGCCTGGCGTTGCGAGCCCGGACGGGCCCGGAGCATGCCCTGTTCGCGATCCCAGATGATGCGCGGCGAGAAATCGGCGAGGTCGGCCGATGAATACGCTCCCCCGAGCATGCCGAGCACCGCATCGAACGCACGGCGCGGAAGCTCAGAGAAGGGCGCTGCGCGGCACACGGTAGCGTACCACGCGTCGGCGGCGATCTCGTCCATCGCAACAGCGGCGACCGTCTGCTGCGCAAGCACGTCGAGCGGGTTTCTCACGATCGCCGTCTTCTCGATGGCACCCGCCGCCATGCCTTCGGACACGACGGCCGCATCGATGACCTCAGTTCGCGTGCGCGGGTAGATGATGCCCGTCGATCTGCCGCCCACCTGATGGTTCGCGCGACCGATGCGCTGCAACGCGCTTGCCACCGAAGGCGGCGGCGCCACCTGCAGCACCAGATCGATCGAGCCCATGTCGATTCCCAATTCGAGGCTCGACGTGGCTACGACGCAGGGCAGCTCGCCCGCCTTGAGTTCGGCTTCGACCTGCTGCCTGCGCTCTTTCGACACCGATCCGTGATGGGCCTTGGCGATGACTTCGGCCGTGGGCTGGGCAAGGTCGGTGGTCGCTCCGATGCCCGAGCGGATGGCGCTCGGCTCGGTTTCGCTCCCACCGGGAAAGACGCCTTGCCTCTTTGCGTAGAGTTCGTTCAAGCGCGACGTCAGCTTCTCGCATAGGCCGCGCGAATTCACGAACACGATAGTGCTCCGGTGCGCGAGCACCTCGTCGAGCAGAGCCGATTCGACGTAGGGCCAGATGGAGGATGAGCCCACCCGGCTGTCGGGCGCAGCGGTCTTCGGCGCGCGGCCATCCATGACGGCACGGAGCGCGCGGTCGGACTTCCACGCCTGCTCGACGGGCGCACGGCGGGGCCCGCCTGCACCCCCGCGCCGCCCTACCCCGTGCGAAGCGTTCGCTTTGTCGGGCTCGAAGCCGCCGAACGAGGGTACCGCCGTCATATCCTGTACGGGTACGTGCACCCGCACCTCCATGGCGGGCCGCTCTTCGGAGACGACGAGCGAAACGGGATGGACGCCGCCGAGGAAGCGGGCGATCTCGTCTGCGGGGCGCACCGTGGCCGAAAGACCGATCCGCTGGGCGGGACGTGCAAGCAAGGCGTCCAAACGCTCGAGGCTCAGGGCAAGGTGAGCGCCGCGTTTGTTGCCGGCCAAAGCGTGCACTTCGTCGACGATGACCGTCTCGACCGTTCGCAACGTTTCGCGTGCTTTCGACGTGAGCATGAGATAGAGCGATTCGGGCGTGGTAATGAGAATGTCGGGAGGATTGCGAACAAGCGCGCGGCGTTCGTCGGACGTCGTATCGCCCGTGCGCATGCCGGTACGCAGCGTACACAGGGCACCGCCCATCTCGGCGATTCGCTCGGCTATACCCGAAAGCGGTTGCTGCAGGTTGCGTTCGACGTCGGCGCCGAGCGCCTTCAGCGGCGAAACGTAGAGGACGCGGGTGCCTTGCACGGGCTGCGAAGCCGCAGGCGCTTTTCCCACTGCGGCGGCATCGCGCTTCGGCGCGCGCTCGCCAGATGCGGTGCTGCGCTTCCTCGCGGAGCCTTCGCCATCTGAGCCGGAATCATCGCCCCCCGCGCTCAGGCCTTCGCCCCCCGCAGCCGGGTTTTCGCCATCCGCACAGGGGCCTTCGCCGCCGCCCGCCGCCTTCTCGCGCATAAGCGCGTCGATGGCATACAGGAACGCCGCAAGCGTCTTACCAGAGCCGGTCGGTGCAACGACCAGGACGTTCTCGGCATCGGCGATGGTTTTCCACGCCCGCCTTTGCAAGGGCGTGGGTGCTGCGAATGCATCGAGGAACCACCTGCGCACGCCCTCGGAGAACAGATCCATCCCATCGTCTGCTGCGTTCAAGCCGTTCGTCGCATCCATGTTCGCGTCGCTTTCTTTCCAGTGCCTCGATTCCGTGAAAGCATAGTATCGCACGAACGTTCGTTCTAGGCTACCCGCGCACCAGACGTGCACCGTATGCGCAAAAGGTACGGCAGTTACGCCTTATAAGGAGTCGAGAAACCGCTCTATCACGCGGTTTACCGCACGGGGATCGTCCATGTTCGATCCGTGTCCCGCGCCCTCGATGACCGCGAGGGGGTGCGCAGCATGCTCATGCCATTCGCTGTTGTAGAACCGCACCTTGCCCGTACGGTCGCGATCTCCCACGATAAGCTGCACGGGAAGCGGAAGGTCGACGTCACGGTGTTCGTCGGCGAATGCTCGGTAGCATACCCCGGTCAGATCGCACAGCTCCCGTTTGCCGTAGATCGAGAGCATTGCGCGCATGGCAGCGCGACCCGCCTCGGTTTCGCAAGACTGCTTGGCTATCGCGTTTACGAGGGTTCGACCGGGATAGAGCCGCATCATCCAACCCATCCGGCGAAGCCACCAGAGGTCGGATTTCGAATAGTAGCGTTCGTCGTAGGGGCACGAATCGATGGCGACGAACGCACGAACCCGCTCAGGGTAGCGCGCGATGAATTCCTGCGAGATGAACCCTCCCATGGACTGCCCCACAAGGACAGCCCGGTCAATGCCCTCGGCGTCGAGGATGCCCCTCAGATCGTCGGCCGCGTGCGCGTAGGAGAAATCGGCATACGGACGCGACGCTCCATGCAGGGGAGCATCCCACGCAACGGTGCGATACCGGTCGGCAAAGCCGGCGATTTGCGGCACGAACATATCATGATTCGCCGTCATGCCGTGCAGAAACACGAGCACGATGCCCGATTCTTCCCCGCTCGGCGCTTGATTGGGCGAACCGTTCGGGGCAGACGGGTTTGTCACCCAATACCGAACAGCTCCCCGAGGCGTCGTGTGCACGCGCTCGCATGATGTATATAAAGCCTCCATACCGTACCTGCTTTCTATGACTGTCGATGCGCGGCACCCGCCGTTGCTATACGGCAATGTCTTTACGCGCGTACGCCGCACATGCGATTGCAAGCGCCACGATACCGTAGAGCGCACCGAGGCCCACAAGCCCTGTATCGAGCGAGGCGCCGGGGATGATGTTCGAGGCATCTGCGTACGCAAACGGCGTGATGTAGCGGACCCATTCGACTTTATCGCTCAGATTGCCCACGATGTTCAAGAAGTACAGAAGCGCCGCGAGGCCGAGACCCGCGCCAACGCTGCCGCGTCCGAGAAACGCCGACGCCGCAAAGCAGACGAACGCGATTTCAAGCTGGAGGACAAGCTGCGCTGCCGTGAACGCCCAGAAGCCGTCCCACTCGAGATCGACGCCAATCGCCGCGTACGTTGCGGTCGAGCACGCGGCGCATACGAGGTTGAGAACGGCGATGCACGCAACGACCGCCGCAAGTTTCTGCAGGGCGACGGAAACGCGGCTCACCGGGTGAGTGAGCAAGAATTCTGCCGTGTGCTCGGTTTCTTCCTTGGAAAGCATCCTGATACCGAGATACGCTGCGAAGAACGCGCCGCCGATTCCGAGCACGCTTCCCGCCTGAATGCCGAAGTAGCCCATGGGATCAGCCATGCTCAGACGGTCCATGCCGAACGCCTCGGTGAGCACGCCCATGCTCGCAAACAGCTCGCTTATGTCGGCCGATTGCGCTTCCATCTCGGGAAACATCGCCAGACATACGGCGATGAGCCCACCGAGGACCACCGACCATATCGCAAGCATCTTCGCATTCTGCCGCATTTCGTGTGCGAACACCGTCATCGTCGATCACCGCCTATCGAGGCACCGGACGAATGCACAGCCGTCTCAGTCCCGATATCCCCCCTGCCGAATCCGTCCGCATCCGCCACATTCCCGGACAGCACCCGAGCGGCAGCGTCGTCCTCGTAGTAATGCATGAACACCTCTTCGATGTCGGGCTCTTCGATCATCACGTCGTCGAAGTGAGCGCCTGCAAGCCATGTGACAAGCTCGTGTACGTCGCCCTGGTAGAGAAAGCCCAGATCGCCATCTTGTTGATCGATGTTTCGCACGCCGATGAGCGAAGGCTGCCCGCCTGAGAAACCGCGGATGCGCACCCGCCTGGCCGTGGAAGCCGAAAGCGCTTCGACCGACCCCGACGCAATGATGCGGCCTTCGCGGATGATAGCTGCATGCTCGCAGTAGCGCTGCACCTCCGAAAGAACGTGGGAAGAAAGCATGATGGTCGCACCTGCCGCATGGCGTTCGAGCAAGAGCGCGAAGAACTCCTTCTGCACAAGCGGATCGAGACCACTCGTGGGTTCGTCGAGGACGTAGAGCTCAGGGGCATGCTGCAACGCGCACACGATGCTCACCTTCTTGCGGTTGCCGAGTGAGAGATCCTCCACCTTGCGTTTCGGATCGAGCCCGAGCCGCTCGCAAAGGCGCGCTGCTTCCGCCGTGCAATCCTTGCGTCGCAACCGGGCGGAATACGCGATCACATCGGCTACCTTCATGCCGTGGTAGAACTGCGCCTCCGAAGGCATGTATCCCACCCGTGAAAGAATGTCTTTTCGCGAAGGGCCGCATTCCCGGCCGAGCACCCGCGCTTCGCCCGAAGTCTTCTTGATCAAACCGAGCAGCGTACGGATAAGCGTGCTCTTCCCCGCCCCGTTCGGTCCGATGAATCCGAAGATGTCTCCGCCAAAAACCGCGAGGTCGACCCGCTCGATCCCGCGCGCCTTGCCGTAGCGCTTCGTCAAGCCGATCGTCTCGATAACCGGTTTTCCCGCCGCGCCGCGAAACTCGGCTCCCCCGGCGCTGCCCTGCACTGCTTTTTCGCTCATAGGTACTCCTCTCGGTAGAAGTGCCGTTTCAAAAGCTCCAAGTAGTCGAGAAACTCGTCGTTTACCGCCTCAAGATCGGCGAGCTGTTCCGGCGTGCGGCTGAGCATGTAGCCTTCCGACATCCACAGCACGATGTCGAGCACCTTCTCAACCTGCACGCCCTCCTTGAACATGGCGGCATTCGAGCGCGTGATAAGCGTTTGAGCGCTCGCTTCGAGGGCGATGCCAAAACTCGCATCAGCCTCGCCCTTGACCTCTTCGTCACCCTCGAGGTAGGCGTACAGGGCAAACTGCATGGCATCGGGATGCTCGGCCAAAAGCTTCATCTTCGCCATCTGAGCGTTGAAGCATATCTTGAAGAAATCGGTTTCGGTGCGGTCGGTCATGCTTTTGAGCGCCTTGACGAGAAACTCGATCGCGTAGTTGTACAGGTAGAGATAGTACTCGCGCTTACTGCCGAAATAGTGGAACAAGAGCGCCTTCGAGATACCCGCTTCGCGCGCGATCTCGTCGGTTGACGCCTTTTTGTACCCGTACCTCGCAAAGACGCGGAATCCCGCGTTGACGATCGCGTTGCGCTTAGCTTCCGGCAGCGCGAAAAACCGCTCGTTCATATGATGCCCGCCTTTCGAACCGTAGGACGCACGCTTTTTCGAGCTTGCCTGCGCGCCCTTTTGTTGACCGAATCGGTCAATACGGTGAGTATAGCGGATATTGACCGATTTGGTCAATACATCGGAGATCAGCCCGTGATCACTCGTGAATCACCTGTTCTGCCCAGCTAATTTGCGATCTCCTGCCCATCGATTACGCTTCCGCCCGACCGCTTTGCATCCATTCCCGATCGGCTATCGAGCGACTGCCTTTCCAAGCGATCACCCCGTAAAACACCTTCGTAACGGAGGACCCCTTAAGTACCTCGCAAGGTTTTGTCGATAATTGCCCTTCGGTAGGCGGCGAATCGTCGCTTTGCGATGCACGGAAAGACAATCGGGGGCCCAGAGCGCGAAAAGTTTTTGGATACTCCCTGATCACAGGTTGCTAAAGCAAACTTCCAAGCCGAAAAAAGACCGTGATGCGCTTCCGTATGTCGCAAAGCTGGCCTTCACAACCACCCAAAGGCCGTTTTCGCGCAGAAACGCCTTACCGACAATGCTTCCGCGAAACAGACCGCCAATAAAGAAGCGCTCGCATAGCGAAGCGGCATCCGACACAGTCCGCCCATCGAGTGCTGCCACGTCGGCAGAACAGACGAAACGGCCCGCCACGCATTGCCGTAGCGGACCGTTTTCAACGGTAAGCGAAGTTCTTCTGCCGATACGCCTACACGTCGGCTTCGAGGTAGGTGTCGAACTCGTCGGTGACTTCTTTCGAAGGCTCCTTGGTTGCAAGCGATACCACCACGATCGCGAGCAAACCCAGCACGAACGCCGGGAACAGCTCGTAGATGCCGAACCATCCCCCAAGCGGCTTTATGAACGCGTTCCAGATAAGCACGGTGCCGGCACCGACGACCATACCCGCAACGGCTCCGGGCAGATTCGTCCGCCTCCAGTACAGGCTCGTGAGCATGAGCGGACCGAACGAGGCACCGAAGCCGGCCCACGCATACGATACCACCGCGAAGATCGACGAGTTCTCGTCGAGTGCTATCGCGATGCCGAACAGAAGCACGACCACGAGCGTCAGGCGCGCGACGATCATGACCTGGCGGTCGGTCGCATCCTTCTTGATGAGGCCCTTGAAAATGTTGGTGGCCACAGCCGAACCCGAGATGAGCAGATACGACGATGACGAGCTCATCGATGCAGCGAAGATGCCCGACACGACAAGTCCGCAGAAGAACGCGGGCAGAAGCATCTCGGAAAGCACGATGAACACGTTCTCGGCAGCCGACTGCGTAAGGAATGCGTCGGGGATGACTGCACGCCCGATGAGGCCGATGAGCACGGCGGCGGTAAGCGACACAACAACCCAGACCGTGGCGATGATACGGGATTTCTTGATCTCGTCGGAATGCCGCACGCTCATGAAACGCACGAGCACCTGGGGCATGCCGAAGTAGCCGAGACCCCACACGAGTCCCGAGATGATCGTCACGAGGCCGTACTCGTTCGGGACGCCGAACAGGGGCATGCCGTTTTCAACAACCTGCTTGCCCGCCTCGTCAAGCACGGGCGATGCCATATGCGTGGCACTCAAGAAACCGGGGATATCCTGGAGAAACGCCACCGTGTTATCCACGCCGCCAGCGGAGGCGACGCTGCCGATGAATACCACCACGAGCGCGCACACCATGAGCATGCCCTGGACGAGGTCGGTCGTGCACACCGAAAGGTAGCCGCCTACGAACGTGTAGAGGAACACGATGAGCGCGCCTAGGACCATCATGGTGGCGTAATCGAGCCCGAACAGCGTCGAGAACAGCTTGCCGCACGTGACGAAGCAACTGCCCACATAGATGCAGAAGAACAACAGGATGATAATCGCAGCGATTGTCATCAGGATGTTCTTCTTATCATGAAAGCGGTTCGAGAAGAAATCCGGCAGAGTGATGGAGTTGTTGGCCACCTCGGAGTACTTGCGTAAACGCCGCGCAACGATCTTCCAGTTCAGATACGTGCCGATGGCTAGGCCGATCGCCGTCCACATGGCGTCGGACGCGCCCGTGAAGTACGCCACGCCGGGCAAGCCCATGAGCAGCCACCCCGACATATCCGATGCTTCGGCCGAAAGCGCCGTAAGCCACGGGCCGAGGCTGCGCCCACCGAGAAAGTAATTCTCCGACGAGGCATTCGAGCGCTTCGCGTACACGAAGCCGATGATGACCACGACGATAAAGTAGATGAGCATGGCGAACAATACCCAAAAATCATTGGAAACCATGTAATCGCTTCTTCCCCTATAATGAACAATACGGTGGGATTATACTTTAACTCAGTGGAGTATCCCACCTCATTTTGTTGCTTCTATCGGGCGAGACGGTGAAAGGAATCACGATGTCAACCTATGCGGACCTATCGGCAGCCGAATTGGAAACGCTGCATGCGCAGCTTGAAGAGGAGTACGCAGGCTACAAGGCCAAGGAACTCAAGCTCAACATGGCCCGCGGAAAGCCCGCCGCCGCACAGCTCGATCTGAGCATGCCGATGCTCGACATCCTTGCCTCCGATGCCGATTACCGAAGCGAAGACGGCACCGATTGCCGCAACTACGGCGTTCTCGACGGTCTGCCCGAAGCGAAGGCGCTCATGGCTTCCATGCTCGACGACGAAGCCGACAACGTCATCGTATTCGGCAACGCGAGCCTGAGCATCATGTACGACACGGTTGCACGCTGCTGGACGTTCGGCACACTCGGATCGAAACCGTGGTGTACGCTCGACACGGTGAAGTGGCTCTGCCCCACCCCAGGCTACGACCGCCATTTCGGCGTCACCGAAGCGTTCGGCATCGAGATGATCACCGTACCCATGCTCGCCGACGGTCCCGATATGGACGAAGTCGAGCGCCTCGTCGCCGAAGACGAATCGATCAAGGGCATCTGGTGCGTTCCGAAGTACTCTAACCCCGGCGGCGTTACCTACTCCGACGAAGTCGTAGAGCGTCTGGCGAACATGGAGTGCGCGGCAGAGGACTTCCGCATCTTCTGGGACAACGCCTACTGCGTACACCACCTTTACGACGACGCATCCGAACAGGACCACCTCAAAGACATCGGCGACGCGTGCATCGAGGCGGGCAACCCCGACCGCTATTTCAAATTCGCTTCGACCTCTAAGGTGACGTTTCCCGGTGCGGGCATTTCGGCCATGGCAGCCAGCCCCGAGAACATCGCCGAGATCAAAAAACGCATGGGCGTGCAGACCATCGGTTACGACAAGCTCAACCAGCTGCGTCACGTGCGGTTCTTCCAGGACGAAGACGACCTTGCCGCGCACATGGCCAAACACGCCGCCATCGTGCGCCCGAAGTTCGAGCTCGTGTGCGAGAAACTCGGTGCAGGGCTCGAAGGCACCGGATGCGGTGCGTGGAGCAATCCGCGCGGCGGTTACTTCATCTCGTTCGATGCTCCCGAAGGAACCGCGAAGCGCATCGTCGGACTTGCAAAAGAGGCGGGCGTCGTGATGACGGGCGCAGGCGCCACCTACCCGTACAAAAACGATCCGGCCGACAGCAACATCCGCATCGCCCCCACCCTGCCGCCGCTCGAGGAGCTCGAAGAGGCGATGGACGTATTCGTGTGCTGCGTGAAGCTCGCGGCAGTGGAACAGCTGCTCGAAGCCCGATAACGTGACGAGAGCAGCGCAGCAAAACCCGTTCGACCGAACTGCCCGCAGAATGCTGCGGGCAGCACTTTAAGGTGCCCATGATATCCGAGGATGAAATAAGCCAGCATTGCCTCGCACGCACATTGGAGCGCGCACGGCACCTTGCGGCCTCGAACCGGAGCATCCTCACGAAACAGTGCCGCCACGACGGCGTAGAAACCACCGTGAGCGCCTTTTTCGTAAGCAGCAAAGGCTGGAACGAACGCTACCGCACCCTCGTTGTGTTCGACGAGGAAGACGACGCCATCCTCGACTATTCATGCACCTGCCCCGCCATCGAATCGTTCGACGGGATGTGCAAGCACTGCGCCGCCCTCGTGCTCACCTACAACGATGCACCCCAAAGTTTTATGGGATTTCAGGAGCGCCGCGCGAAGGTTGCCACATCGGCGAGCATCGCCGCGTTCATGGAGCGCAGCAGGCAGGCCGAAACTTCCGAAGAGCTCGGATCCATCGAGCTCGAAACCATCATCGGGTACGGATACGGCAGCTGGACCGCGCACTTCAAGGTTGCGGGACCCCACGGTTCCTATGTTGTCAAAAGCATCTCGGAATTCGCAAGCCGCATGCGCAAAGCCGAGCATTACTCCTACGGCAAGAAACTCGCATTCACCCATACGCCTGCCTTGTTCACCGAACGCGGGCAGGCGGTTGCGCGGTTCATCGACAAGGCCGTCTCGGTGCGCGATTACGCGAACGGCTCAGCACTGTGGCGCTACCGCGGCCGCGACGATACAGGCCGTGACCTCGATTTATCCGAAGCAGAGCTCATCGAGCTTATCGATGCGCTCGACGGAACGACGTTTCTCGTCGAGGGAACCGATTACGGGGTGCGTGCGAACACGCGCGCCCACGTCGAGCACGAGGATCCCCCCATCGAGATCAAGCTGAATAAAGTAGGGGACGCAGGCTATTCCCTCGTTCGCGCCGATCCAATTCCGTTCGCAGCGAGCGGCGAGCGTATGTACGTATGGCTCGGCGATGCGTTCTACCGCTGCTCGCCCGCTTGTTCCTCCTGCGCCGACTTTCTTCGGACCGTGTATGACAGCGACGACGATCGGCTGTTTATCGCATGCGCCGACATGCCCCTTTTCTGCGCTACGGTGCTACCGAAGATCGAGGGAGCGCTGCGCGTGCAGGCCCCGCGAGAAATCGACGCGTACCGCCCCGTTCCCTGCCACCTCGCATTCTACTTCGATAAAGACAAACAGGGTGTTTCCTGCGAAGTGTTCGCCCTGTACGGCGAGCGACGCTACAACCTCATCGACGAGGTCGAAGCGGACGAACAAACGCCCGGCCCCTTGCGCGACGAGCGCGTGGAGGCCCTGGCAACGCACCTCGTCAACCGGTATTTCCGCTACCCCGATCAACGTATACCCCTCGAAAACGACGAAGATGTGGCGAACCTGGTATTCGGTGGCCTTCTGGAATTCAAAGAGATCGGCGAGGTGTTCACCACGCAGGCGTTCGACCGACTCATCACCGACCGTAAACCCCGCGTGTCCTTCGGGCTCTCGCTTGCCGGCAATCTCATCAACCTCACGGTCTCTTCCGACGATCTTCCGGCCTCCGAAATAGCGGCGCTGCTCGCCAGCTACAAAAAGCGCAAGAGATACCACCGCCTGCGCAGCGGAGCCTTCATCGATCTGGCGCAGAGCAACGTAGCCGAACTCGACCGCATCGCGGCGGATCTGGGAATCACGGCGAAGCAGCTCGGCCAAGGCACCGTCGAGCTGCCCTCGTTTCGTGCGTTCTACCTTGACGAAGAGCTCGAAGACGCTCGCAGGGACGAGACGTTCACCCGCTACGTCGAGCGCTTCAAAGCTCCCGACACATCGCGCCGTCGCATTCCGCCCTCCCTTGAAGGCGTCTTGCGTGCGTATCAGGTCGGGGGATTTCAGTGGCTCGCCATGCTTCTCGAATGCGGATTCGGCGGCATTCTAGCCGACGAGATGGGGTTGGGGAAATCGGCTCAGCTCATTGCGCTTTTGCTTGCGAATAAAGACGAAGCGAGCGCCGTTGGCCCGAGCCTTATCGTATGCCCCGCTTCACTCGTGTACAACTGGATCGCGGAGTTTGAGCGGTTCGCACCCGAGCTTCAGGTAAAACCGATCGCGGGCACGAAGCGCGAACGCGCGCGCATCCGCGCCGAGCGCGGCATCGACGTGTTCGTAACCTCTTACGACCTCGTCCGCATCGATTCGGACGAGTACAGCAACAAGGACTTCCACTGCTGCGTACTCGACGAGGCGCAATACATCAAAAACCACGCCACGCTCACGACGAGAAGCGTGAAACGTATACGCGCCCGCCACCGCCTTGCGCTGACGGGGACCCCCATGGAAAACCGCCTGAGCGAACTTTGGAGCATTTTCGACTTCTTGATGCCCGGCTTGCTCGGTTCCTCCATGCGCTTTCGCGAGCGTTTCGAGCTCGCCGTCATGGGCGGCGGCGAAGAAGCGGCTGCGCGCCTCAAAGCGCTCGTCGGACCGTTCATGATGCGCAGGCTCAAAGCCGAGGTGCTGCGCGATCTGCCCGATAAATTGGAATCGGTATTCTACGCGCAGATGGACGAACAGCAGCACCGCCTCTACGCCGCCCACGAGCAGCAGTTGCGCGAAACGCTGACCGAGCAGCACAAGAACCGTAAGGAGAAGCGGTCGGGAGAACATCGGGTCGAGGTGCTCGCCGAGCTCACGAAACTCCGCCAACTCTGCTGCGATCCCCGGTTGCTGTACGAGAACTACGAGGGTACGTCGGCAAAACTCGATGCCGTGGTGGAACTCGTGGAATCAGCGTGCGATTCAGACGAGAAAGTGCTCGTGTTCTCGCAGTTCACCAGCTTTCTCTCGCTCATCGCCGAGCGGCTCGACCGCATCGGCGCGCCGTATTACACCCTTACCGGCGCGACTGCGAAGAAAAAGCGCCTCGAACTCGTGAACGCGTTCAACGAAGACGATACGCCGGTGTTCCTCATGTCGCTCAAAGCAGGCGGGACGGGCCTCAACCTCACGGGAGCCTCGATCGTCATTCATGCCGATCCGTGGTGGAACGCCGCTGCGCAGGCCCAAGCGACCGACCGTGCGCACCGCATCGGGCAATCGAACATGGTCAGCGTATACAAGGTCATCGCCAAAGACACGATCGAGGAGCGCATCCTGCACCTCCAGGAGGCCAAGAGCGAGCTCGCCGATCGGGTGATCGGCGCAGGCGATGCCGGCGTATCGCTTGCGAGCCTGACCGAAGATGACCTCATCGAACTTCTACAGCCGTAGACAAAACGATGCCCTTCGAGCGGGATCCCACAGCGGGCACTGCACTACGCCAGAAACCGTGTTTGGAATTCGTCGGGCGAAACGGGTTTCGAAACCAAAAACCCCTGGATGCAATCGGCTCCGATCGAACGGACCGTATCGAGTTCGGGCGATGCTTCGACGCCTTCGACGGTCACCTCTATGCCTACGCTATGGCACAGGTCGATGACTGCATCGATGAACGAGCGGTTGAACGTTTCGGCGTGGATGTTTCGGATGAACACCCGGTCGATCTTCACGATGTCGGCAGGTGTTTGCGACAGCATGCCAAGCGACGAGTAGCCTGTTCCGAAATCGTCCATCGCGAGCCTGATGCCGAGGCTGCGCAGCCGATCGAACGTCAATTTGAGTGCATCGAAATCGGTGACGAAGTAGCTTTCCGTCATCTCGAGAACAAGCTGCGCAGGGTCGAGCCCGGTCTTTTCGAGCGAATGTTGGACGTTCGGGATGAAATCGCGGTCGAACAGCTGCACGTAGGATATGTTCACGTTCATGACGAATCCCGGGCGAAGCTTGTTCCACTCGGCGCACTGCGCAATAGCCTGATCGAGAACCCAGCGGCCCACCTGCCCAATCAACCCGTACGATTCGAGCACGGGAACGAACTCGTCGGGGCCGACCGGACCGAGCCCTTCGGCACCCCACCGAAGCAGCGCCTCCGCTTCGCCGATCTCCAAGGTGGCGGCATCGACGAGCGGCTGGTAGGACACCGAGAACCCACGCATGCCGTCAAGCACCGAAGCCTGCAGACGGTCGCTCAGTTCGAGGCGACGAAGTTTCTTCTCAGTCGTCACCGGGGAGAAGAACGAAACCGTGTTCTTGCCGCTGTGCTTGCTTTCCTCAAGCGCGCTCTCAGCGCGTTTAAGGAGATCCGATCCGCTGCACTCATCTTCGCCGGCCATCGCGATGCCGCCCGATACCGTGCAGAAGTACACAGTGCCGTCGATGGACTGCTGGCGGTTGGCGAGCGCGTGGACGGCTCGGTATAATTCCTCCATGCCAGCACGATCGACTCCGTCGACGACGATTGCGAACTCGTCGCCGTCGAAGCGGAACATCGAGGCTTCGTCGGGCAGAAGGCGCTGTACGCTCTGGGCGAATACGCGCAGTACGACATCTCCGAACGTGTGATCGTTCAGCGAATTGATACGCGAAAAATCATCGAGGCCGAGCAGCAGCACGCCGCCCCGTGCACCCCCGCGCGATAGCATGCGATCGAGCACGTGCAGGCATTTGTCGTGCATGAACAGCCCCGTCGTGGGATCAACCTTGCCCTTACGCTCGAGATTGGTGACGACGCCCGCGAACATGGCGGGCTCGCCTTCCCCGTCGCGTTTCAAAAGTCCTCGGCACACAACCCAAATGTACTCGCCTTTGCGGTTCTTCACCTGGTATTCGAGATCGTGCACATCGGTTTTTCCGCACAGCATATCATCGATGGAGTCGTCGAAGCTCTGCTGATCGCGCCCTGCGATCAGTTCTCTCCAAAGCGGGATAAGCCCCTCGAACAGGCGATCGGGTAGACCGAAGTCCTGCTGCATGTTCTCGGATACGAGCGCTCGATCGGTTTTCATGTCGATGACGTACAGATAATCTTCGGTGCTGAACGCCATCGCATCGTAAAAGAGGCGCGGATCAAGGTCGAAAGACTCTAACGCTTCATGCGTGTTCAATGCGGCCGACACCTCGGTTTTCTCATGAGATCGGTAATGGTTCAACCACCACTTTATGGCACCGATGCGCGACCGTCAAGGCACCTCAGAATAAACCGAGCGGTTTTATCGGCTACTCGGCGAAGTTTTCGCCCTACACCCTCTCGGCGAACTTGTACCCCACGCGCCATACGGTAAGCAGATACCTCGGCTGCGAGGGGTTGTCTTCGATCTTCTCGCGAATCTTGCGGATGAACACGGTGATGCTGTTCTCGTCGACATCGCTTCCCTCGCCCCAGATGTGCTCGAATATCTGAGCACGTGTAAACACTTGGCCGGGACTTGCAGCCAACAGCGCAAGTATCTCGAATTCCTTCGCCGTCAAATCCACTTTCTCGCCGCGCAGCCGCACTTCGTAACGGTTGAAGCACACCTCGACATCTCCCGTGACGTTGCTTCCCTCGCGCGTAATCGCCTTGGCGAACGCGAGGTCCGATTTATGCCTGCGCAGATGCGCTTCGATGCGCAGCAGAAGCTCGTCGGAGCTGAACGGCTTCACCACATAATCGTCGCCGCCGGCTTTGAAACCGATCGACTTGTCGACGATGTCGCCTTTTGCGGAAAGAAAGATGATCGGGATGCGCCTGCCCCCCTCGCGCATGGTCTGGCACACGTCAAACCCGTTCATACCCGGCATCATCACGTCGAGCAGAAGCAGGTCGGGTTTTTCGGACGCAAGCACCTTGAGGCCTTCTTCTCCCCCGTACGCCGAACAGAATCGGTAGCCCGCCTCTTCGGTGAGCCGCCTGATAAGCACGTGCAGGCTCTCATCGTCATCGATGAGCATGATCTTTGCTTGGGTCATCTACCCCTCGCCCCCTCGCTGCCATCCGGATCGGCGGGAATCCTCACAGTGAACGTACTGCCTTTTCCCGGTGCGCTTTCGACGCAGAGGGTACCTTCGTGCATTTCGGTGTACTCCTTGGCCAAAGCGAGGCCGAGACCCGTTCCGCTGTACCTGCGCGAAGCAGAAGAATCGACCTGCACGAACCGTTCGAATATGCGCTTCTGATCTTTCTTCGCGATGCCGATCCCCGTGTCGATTACCTTGAACCACACTTCGTCGCATTCGGGATGGTAGCTGATCGCCAAACGAACCGACCCACCGCGCGGCGTGAACTTCACCGCGTTGCCCGCAAGGTTCTCGAGCACGTGGCGGAGTTTTTCGAAGTCCGCCACGATGAGCGGGACATCGGCATCGATATCGCAGGTGAATTCGATACCGTTCTGCTTAGCGAGCGGCTGCACGACCGACTGCACGAGCCCCGCGACATCCCCTAAATCAACCGTTTCCACATTCATCTCTATCCTGCCCGCATCGAGGCGGCTCATCTCCAAAATGTCGTTGATCATGAACAGAAGCGCGCGGCTGTTCGCCTCGATCTCGCGGCGCGTTTCCGCTTCCTTCTCGTCTTTCGGATCGTTTTCCTTGTTGAGCATTTCGGCGAACGCAAGGATGGAGGTGAGCGGCGTTCGCAGCTCGTGGCTCATCATGGCAAGGAAGTCGGATTTGTACTGGTTCTCGCCGCGCAAGCGGTCGTTAGCCTCTTCGAGCTGGGCACGTTGCCGCTCGAGCACGTCGTTTGCTCGGGCAAGCTGGGCGGTACGGTCTTCCACCTGCGTTTCGAGGTTGCCGTAGATGGTCGACAGCTCCTCGGCCATCCGATTGAAATCGGCTGTGAGCGTGTTCATCTCGCGCGACGATTCGGTGTAGGCAAGCTCCACATCGAGGTTGCCGGTTTGGATCTGCTCGACCGCAGCCTGGATTTTATTGAGCGGCCGCGTTACAAGGTATCCGAGCGCCAGATAAACGACCACAAGGCAGAACGCGAGCATGCCGCCGAAGAAGATTACGTCTTGCACGATGGCGGATTGCTCGCTTTCCATGTACACGTCAAGCGGCATGGTGATGCTGATGGCACCGCCGACATCGCCGATGGTCCACCCCTCCTTCGGAAATCCCGTCACGTCGATCTCGCCTTTAGGCTCGCCGTGGCAGTCGAGGCAGTTCTCTTCGATGCGCATGGGTGCCGAGTAGCGGAAGACCTCCTTACCGTCGCGTTCAGTCATCGCGTAGTATTCGGTGCGGCCTTCATCCATGAACGCATTAAGCGCAGCAGCTTCGAACTCATCGGGCTCATCGCCGATGTTGCGCGGGTTGAAGTTCACGAACTTGGTTTCATACTCGGATTGCGATGTGAACAGAAGCCCGATGCTGCGGCCGACGATGGCGCAGTGAAGCCCCTGATACACCCCGTCTTCGGTGTAGGATATCTGCTCGAGCCGGTCTTGGTTCGACGCCATGAACTCCCACATCGCATCCATCTGCTGCGCAAGCACCTCGCCTTTCTCGCGCAGCTCGCTTTCCATCTGGGCGCGCTTGTTCATCGAGGTCCACGCAAGATTGGCAAACAGCGACACGGCGACAAGAGCCGATATCAGCACAACGAACTTCGTTTTCAGCGTGACGTTTCCCATAGCGATCCCCCTGAAGCTTATAGTACTACACGAAAGATCGAATCTCCCTCAAAACCGCGTTGTCGCACTCACACACTAAAGCGCCCAGTGCAGCGAACGACGGATAAAACCCCGAGGAGTCTTGCCCCTTGAGGCGTTCGGCGAAGGGCCTGAACCATACTTGGATATGATGCTCGAGAAAATCGATCTGCGCAGCAAGCAATTCATGCAATCGCACGTACTCGCTAGTCGCATACGCAAAGCTCGTTTTCTTTGCAAGGGCCGCCATGAAACTCAACTCCGTCGCAAGGTGGTCGTCTGCTTCATGCGGATACCCAGCTGCTTGAAATCCTGCGCTTTGATACGCTTCACGAACAGCCAACGTGCTTTCTTGGAACAAGAGGGGCTCCCCCGTTGCGTACACCGACTCCCACGGAGGTGCAGGCAGCTTGGCGGGACCGACGAACAGCCTCGCATACTCGCTTTGTATTTCGCCGATATCGAAGCTTCTGCTTATCGTCGAGACAAGGGCGCGGTGCAGCGATTCGCATTCACCGCCGAGCAGCGCGCAAGCCTCCTGCGCATGGCCGTTTCTCACGATTTCGAGAAACGCTTCATCAGGCTCAGCTGCAAACGCCCGACTCAGATACGAATACAGAAAACTCCGATTGCACAGAAGCACATCGATTGCCTCGTCCATGACTCCCCCTTACGAAAGAGCCGTGGCATCGAGTATCCGATGCCACGGCTTGAGCTTCCCAAAAACTTAGAGCGTTACTGAAACCGGATCGGGCTTGAGCGCCGTCGCTTTCGCATCGATGGCAACCGACGGGTTCGTCTGTGAAGAATCGGGCAGGATGGCGATGTCGCTCACGCTATCGGGATAGATCTTTCTCAGCTCTTCGATGTCTCCGAAACCAAGCGCTCTCATGGGGCAGGCGGCGACGCAAGCCGGATTCTCCCCCGTCGACCGGAGTCCGATGCAGGCATCGCACTTATGGGTCTTCTGAATCGATTCGATGTACTGCGGCACCCCGTACGGACACGCCTTCACGCAGTACTGGCACCCGATGCACTTCTCGTCGTCGTGCTGTACCGTACCATCGTTCTCATCTATGTACGTAGCGGCATTCGGGCACACGGCAACGCATGCCGGCTCTTCGCAGTGGTTGCACGTTGCGGCGTAGTGATACACGTGTGCCTCGGGAAACATGCCCGTCTCGTAGCTCGTAACGGTGCGAAACAGCGTGCCCACGTCCAAATCGTTTTTATCCTTGCAGGCAACCTGACAGGTACGACACCCTATGCAGGCATTTTGATTGTAGTAGAATCCTTTTCTTCCCATGATCTCCCCCATTCGCTATTCGCAGATGATGCGCTGCGGACGCTCGCTATCGTCGACAAGCGCTTCGCCGGTGTACTTTTCGAAGTTGCAGATTGCGGTGTTCCATCCCGAAACACCCTGACCCGTCGGACATCCTCCGCAGATGACGTTATCGGCTCCTGCGGTGTCGTTCTCATCGGCAGCATCCATATCGACCCAGGCTCCATGCGGTAGCATAACGACACCGGGGATCACGCGATTGGTCAACGTCGCCTTGCGCAGCACCGTGCCGTAGGGGCTTGCAACGTGCACGGTATCGCCTGCGGCGACGCCCCGCTCGGCAGCATCCTGCGCGTTGAGGTACACGGGGTTCTCCCATGCTTCACGCAGCCAGGGGATGTTGTCGAACACCGTGTGCGAACGGCGCAGGTAATGGATGTTGAATATCTGGAAGGGGTACTCGCCTTTCTCACCCGTCGCATAATCGGCGAACGTGTCTTCGTATCCGCATACTTGCGGAATATAGGTGGGAACGGGCTCGATGGTGCTGTAACCCATACCGTTCACGATTTCGGCAAGGCGTGCCGAGTGGATTTCGAGCTTACCCGAGAGCGAGGGAAGCGGATTATTCTCAGGATCGCTCGCGAAGCCGCTGTAGGCAACGAATCCGTAGTTGTCGCCCGGTTTGCGCTCGATTTGATATACGCCCTTTTCCTTGAGCTCCTGAAATCCGATCACACCTTCCTGAGGCGAACCCTCAACGCCCCATTCGTCGATATCCTCCTGCGTGATCGTCACCAAAGGAGATGCGGTTGTGCCGTCTTCTTCAACGTAAGTCGCTCCGGCAACCGTATTGAAGAACTGCTGGTTCTCGTCGATATCGTACACGGCACCTTCGTCGATTCCAAGCTTCTTGGCCAGCTCGCGTGCGATCCACTGGTCGCTTTGGCTTTCGAAGAGCGGTTCAGTCACCTGCGTGTACATGATGAGCATTTCACGATTTCCCGTGAGAAAGCCGCCTGGCCGTTCCCACAACGTTGTAACGGGAAGGATAATGTCGGAATAGAGCGCGTTCGTCGTGAGGAACTGCGCGTGCGACACGACGAAGTCGACTTTGCGATGGGCTTCTATACCTTCTGACATGGCGTCGGTCGTTTGGAGCGTGGCGCCTCCCCCATGATAGATCACATGGATGTCGATATCGCGTACCTCCGAAGGAGCTTTATCGGCATCGGCGGGCATGGTCACGGTTCCGTTGCGTCCATTCCACGTGTATTGCCCTTCCAGTATCGACCTCCATACCTCGGTCTTGTTGATACTGTCATCGACAGGGACGTCTTTGATTGCCGCTACCCCGGAAGGACCCGGATTAACAAGCGAAGGGCCGCCGTTACCAGCAGCGCTATGGCAGTTGACTCCGGTCATATGCCCCGGTTTCCCCATATGCCCCGTCATCGCTCCGATCGTCGAGAACACCTGAGGGAACCCATCGGAGTTGTGGGTACGAGCTGGCGCCCATCCGCACATAAGCGCCACGGCCGTGCTCGGCGCGATTTCTTCGGCAAGCTGACGTATGCGATCCGCCGAGATACCGCAAAGCTCCGCGGCCCACTCGGGCGTTTTCGGCAGACCGTCATATGTTCCGAGTACGTAGTCCTTGAAATTGCCTTGCGGATCGCTTCCTTCGGGCATATGCTCGGCATCGAAGCCGATCGTGTGCGTAGTCAGAAAATCCCAATCGATGAGGCTTTTGCCTTGCGCATCGCCGTCGATGAGCGCATAGGCGAGTCCGATAAGGAAAGCGGTGTCCTGACCGGGACGGATCGGCAGCCATTCGGCACCGAGCACCTCGTAGGTATCGTTATAGTACGGATCGATAGCGATAAACCGTGCTCCGTTTTCTTTCGCCTGCAGCATATGGAACGTCGGATTCCCGCCCGAACTCCATGCCGGATTCGATCCGATCATGACGAACAGCTCGGTGTTTTCCCGCATGTCGATTCGATCGTTGATGCCGCCCGACCACGTTTCGGTACCGATAATGCCCGCCGTAAGCGCGAACGAACCGTATGATCCCGTCCCCCACGTTGCAGTGTAGCCACCGAAAAGCGTCAGCACGCGCCCGATCTCAGAGCCGATAGCCAAAATGGAGCGATTACCGTACTGGTCCTTCGCCTTCTTCAGCTCGTCGGCTACATAGGTTAGTGCCTCGTCCCATTCGATACGCTCCCAGTCGTCTTTACCGCGCAGCTCGCCCTGCGGATTATCGGGGCTCCACCCTTTGCGCTTCATGGGATATTTGATGCGGTCGGCCGAAAACACCTGCTTGCGCTGAGAACGGCCGCGAAGGCAGGCCCGTTGCTGCGGATAATCGGCGCTGTCCTCGTGGGTATCGTCGGTTTTCTGCCGAATTGCCACGCCGTCTTTCACGAGCACCTTGTTCAAACAGCGTCCCCCGCAGTTGTGCCAGCACGCTGCCGTAATCCACTGCCCGTCAACCGGAACGGTTTCGCCATTGTCAGTCGTCGCATCGGCGGGTTCGACTTTGTTCGCGCATCCCGCAAGTCCGCCCGAAACCGCGAGTGCCGCCGTAGCGGCCGCGCTCGCCTTCAGGAAATTCCTTCGGCTCATGCCCGAAGACTCTCTTATTGTTTCCAGATAGCTCGTCATTGATCCTCCTCTTCCTTGTGAATACCCCCAGGAGTGACACGTTCGGTGTCTGTATCGAGATTACGAGCCGCAAAGATTAATGGCTATGTTTTCACCCTTGAGACTTTCTTAATTATACCTTTCCGAATTATTAATTGACGCTTGCGAAGAGGCGCTCAGCTCACAGCCAGAGTAAAGCACACGGAGTCGCCGTTTGCTCCTGTAGCTTGCATGCTCCGCTCACTTCTCCTCTTGCTGCAGCCATTCAAGAAGACTGCCCACCAAAATACCGTCTTCGGTTGTTCCGACACGGAGTTTATCCATTGTGAGCACCACTTTAGGGAAAGAATCCCTAATCGCCCTGAGCGGAGCAAGCTCGCGCTCGAAGACTTTTTCGTCGCCGAGCGTCTCCGAAACTTGAATGTAAAGGCGCTCGCTTCTGCGTTGCGCGACGAAATCGATCTCCGCCTTTTCGAGCGTGCCGACCTCGATGGCGTATCCACGGCGGAGCAATTCCATGTAAACCACGTTTTCCAACTGGAATCCGATGTTTTGCAACCTGAAGTTCGTCGCAAGATTTCTCAGTCCCGTATCAGCCGGATAATACTTCTGCAGCGGACGCAATAGCTCTTTTCCCTGCAATCCCCCCTGCGGTGCTGCATGCAGTATCAAAGCCTGTACAAGTGCGTACAAATACGAATCTACGGTCTCGTATGCTGTTTTTACTCCTGAACTGGTTAAGTAATTTGCAACGCTTCGGGTTGACAGCAGATTTCCGGAAGTAGAGAAGATGTACTTCACCAGTCGCTCGAGCAATGCGAGATCGCGAATTTTGTGCCTTTGAGCTACATCTTTTAGTACCACCGTGTTGTAGATGCTGATCAACTCTCTGAAAATATCTTCCTCATCCCAGGTTTTCAGCGAAAACAGGCTTGGCATGCCTCCGTAAAGCAGATAGAGCCGAAACGCGCTTTCCGTATCCCGAGCAGGCAGCCCGGCTTCTTCCCAAAAGTGCAGGTACTCCGTAAACGAAAGAGGATAGATCTCAAGTTCGATATAGCGACCCGAAAGCAAGGTAGCAAGCTCGGAAGAAAAAAGCTCAGCATTCGAACCCGTTATGTATATGTCAACGCCAGGTTGGGCATGCAGTCCTCGTACCACTCTTTCCCATCCGACGACCTCTTGTATCTCATCGAGAAAGACATAAAAGGCAGATCCCTCATCGATCAACTGCAGGGCTGCCTCAATTTCCTTCTGCAAAGCATCCGCTTCTTGCACGGCGGGCAGCCCGAACAGGTCGAAGCGTTTGTAGAAGATATTTCTATCTTCAATACCACGACGTTTCAGCTCTTCGACAAGCATTTCGAGAAGCACCGATTTACCGCACCGCCGTATGCCCTTGAGCACCTTCACCTGTTCGGTGTCGAGATAGTGGTTAAGCAGTTTTTCATAGCGAGGGCGACTATAGCGTAGTGCATCCATATCATGCTCCTATTGTAGATTATGATCTACATCATATACCAATTTATGGTAAATGTAGATTACAATCTATATTAATACAGCATGGTTCCCATACCGTACACTACGTTCGATGTTCTATACAGGACGTATCGCGTCAGCATACAAGCTGGGTTGAACTCAGAAATCGAAAACGGATCCTGCCAATCGGCATGGCCCGCCTCTAAAAACAAGGCCCGCACGCAAATGCGCACGGGCCTTGCCAAACGGTTCAGATGCTCTTCGAGACATGCATCTGCGCACATGCTACTTCGCGGCGAGCGCCTTGCCGATCATACGCGCGAAGGTGACCGATCGGCCGCAGCAGTGGCCAGTCGACATGTTCGGGTAGGTGTGGGCGAAATACGATCCCGAATCGACGCCGGCAACGTAGAGACCCTCGATCGCGTTGCCTCCCTCGTCAACAGCCTGGAAATTCTCGTTGATCGTGATGCCGTCGAGCGTGCAGAGCATGTAGCCCGAGGTGCGCACGCCGTAGAACGGAGGCGTGCGGATGGCGGACAGGCGGAAATCCTCCTTGCCGAAATCAGGATCGACCTGGTTGTCGAAGTTCTCGTTCTGACGATCGACCGTCTTTTTCAGATTGTCCGCCGGAATGCCGAGGCCCTCGGCAAGCTCCTCGATCGTATCGGCTACAACGATGTAGCCGTTCTCGATAAGGCCTTCGTTGATGCCCTGCGTCACTTCGAGCGTCATGTTGGTGGGAGCCCCGTTGTCGAAAGGATACACGCGGGCGCATCCGTGGATGTCGAACTGCTCGAGGTAAGTCGCGTAGTCCGCATCCCAGATATCGACAACCGTATGATGCGGCTGCGCGATGGCGGCGTTGAGCACGTAGTCGTAGGGAGCCGATTCGTTGGTGAAACGCTCGCCGTTGAGGTTGACCTTGAGCCACGGGTTCGAACCCATCCAGAACAGCGACCCCACCGTTTCAGCTCCACCGTACTCGTCGGGCTTGACGGCAACGCGGTCGAACACCATCGCCGTGTGCGCTTCGTCCATGTGCGCACCCGCCCACAGACACGACTTGATGCCGTCGCCCGTCGTTCCATCGATGGCGATGGACAGCGAGTACTTGCTGAGCGTCTGAGGCTGCAAGGCCTTGAGCATGTCCTCGTTGCGCGCGTAGCCGCCCGTGCACACCACGGTGCCCTTCGAGGCGTTGATCTTGATGTAGCCGTCGGGACCCTTCGCAATGGCACCGGTGACCTTATCGCCTTCCTTCACGAGTTTGACAAGCGGCGTCAGGAAACGGAAATCGACGCCCTTCTCTTTCGCATAGTCGCCGAGTACGATCTTGCCGTTGACGACGTCTTTGAGCCCGGCGAATTCGGCATCAGCGGGCCAGCTGGGGATATGGCCCGTCGGCCAGTGCTTGTAGCGCGACGGCTTCGCATTCTCGGCGCCCTCGAAGAACAGCTCGAAACCCGCCTCTTCGAGTCGATCCTGATACCAGTCGATCGCCTCGCCGGAGTTCTGAGCCCAAATATGGTACAGGCGCTGGTTGCAGTAGTTGTTCGCGTAGCGGGTCAGGTCGTTGCAGATCTCGTTCTCGTCGATTTCAACGCCCGCTTCCTTCTGAAGACGGCTGTTGATCGAGCCGAGGTTGTCGCGCACGCCTCCGCCGATGGAGCCCTTCTCGAGGCATACGACCTTGGCACCCTCTTCCGCCGCAGAGCACGCAGCGAACAAACCCGACGTTCCCGCCCCACATACGAGCACCTCGGTGTCGACGGTTTCGACGATATCGCTTTCCGCTATTTCGGGTTCGGCTCCGAGCCAATCGGTTGCTGCAGCGGCCCCGCTTCCTCCCTCGGCGCTCGCGGACGGTGCAGCTGGGGCGCACCCCGCAAGCCCCGCACCCGCCAGCGCGGCTGCCGTGGCACCGAGCCCCAAGAACGCCCGGCGGCTCATCCCACTTTTCTGCATGGTTTCCTGCTTCATCGTTTCCTCCCTTGCATACCGTTTTCTTTCCTTCGGATTGCGCTCCGCTTGCGCCGAAACCGCATCCGACGCATACAAACGTAGCGTCGCGGGAGCTCCTTTTTCATCATACGACTCGGGTGATTTTGGCTTGAATGCGCCGTTTCGCCCGTATCACCCTGTTAGAATGAAGCGATGAAATAGAAGTCGTTACCCGAGGAGGAGCAGAGTGCACGTCGCCGCAGCAGGACGCGATGAGCGCACGGGGCGAAGCGTCGCGAAAAAGCGGATAAAGCGCGTAGCTGCGTGCTTTGCCGCTCTCGTGCTCATGTTCACCGAGTACTGGCTTTTGAACTTCTGCGCATTTCCCCTATTCGACGCTGTATCGCCTTGGACACGCGAAATCAGCGCCGCAGCGGGAGGCATCGGACTCATCGTCATGGCGATCGTAGCCCGTTGGAAGCCGGGACTGCTCAAAAAGCACCTCTTCCCGGGAATCTTCGCCACGCTCGTCGCAGGAGCCATCCTCACGCTTGCGGGTCTGTATCTCGATTCGTTTTTCGTGCTCGCTGCAGGAGCATCTGTCATCACCATCGGCATCAGCCTTGCAGCCGTCCTCGTAGGAGTCGCATGCATGGGCCTCGATCTGCGCACGTTGGGGATAGGCATTGCGTTCGCCTATTTCGCGTCATATGCGCTGCGCATACTGTTCCCGCTGCTTCCTATCGAAGCGAATCTGCTTCTGTTCGTCGCGCTGCCTTTTGTCACCCTTGCCCTCTGCGCCTCGTCGGCCCGACCCGTTTTACGGCAGATCCTCGCAGCCGATCCCCCTGCCGACGCGGCGGTCACCTCACCTGCCTCTTACCTGCCGTTCGTCCATCAGGTGTTCGTCACGCTCATCATCTTCCGGTTCATATACGGATACACGCTCACGTTCGCCGAAACCGACCGCGTGCCCATCTTCCCGCTGCTCGCCCTCCTTCCGCTCGGCGTCTACGCGCTCGTGCGGCTCGCGAGAAAGCAACCCCTCGATCCGGATGCGCTGTTCAGAGTTTCCATTCTGTTCAGCATCGCAGGGTTTCTCGTCCCCTCGATCGCGGGCACACAAAACGATCTGATCGCAAGCAACCTCCTGAGCAGCGGCACGGGGCTCTTCGAGATTCTCATGTACTTCGTGCTCGTCGCGCTTGCCGCGAAAAACGTTGCCAACGCGCTCGTGGTTCTTACCTGGGGAACCGCTATGGCATCGCTCGGAACGATCATCGGGGCGAACTTCGGGCGGCTCGCAAACCAGTACTACCACATCGACTACGGCGTGATCGCAACCGTTTCCGCCTGCATCGTGTTCGGCCTCGTGGTGTACATTCTGGCAACGCAGCGCAACTTCAGCTTCGGCGACACGATCCGCAAGGTGGAACCCGCCGCGCCCCTCTCGCCGAGCGAGCGGCCCGCCGATTTCGAGCAACGCTGCCGTCTGCTGAGCGAAGCCCACGGACTCACCGCGCGCGAAGACGAAATATTCAGCTTGCTCGCGCAGGGGCGCAACGCGCGGTTCATCCAAGAGAAGCTCGTCGTCTCGTACAACACCGTGAAAACCCACGTGAGCCACATCTATGCGAAGCTCGACGTGCACACCCATCAAGAGCTCATCGATCTTGTCGAAGGTCGGCACGACACCGCATAGAAAAAGGCCGGCAGCTCAGCGCTGCCGGCCTTTTCAAACAAACTTCGGTGCAAGCTTTTATGCCAGAAGCGCCAAAAGCGGAACCAGCAGAAGCGCAACGATGTTGAACACCTTGATCATAGAGTTCAGCGCAGGACCTGCGGTATCCTTGTACGGATCGCCGACCGTGTCACCGGTGACGGCAGCCTGATGGGCGAACGAGCCCTTGCCGCCGAACTTGCCCTCTTCGATGAGCTTCTTGGCGTTGTCCCACGCGCCGCCGCCGCTCGTCATGGAGATGGCGACAAACAGACCCGTGATGATGGTACCCACAAGCGCTCCGCCTAACACGAGCGTCGTGAATTCGAACGCCTGGTCGTAGCCGACGGCCTGTAAGATGAAGCCGACGACGATGATGAGGATGGGCGTGCCGATCGGGATCATGGCCGGAAGCACCATCTCGCGCAGCGCGGCCTTGGTTACAAGATCAACGCAACGTGCGTAATCGGGCTTGCCCGTACCCTCCATGATGCCGGGAATCTCTTTGAACTGACGGCGCACTTCCTCGACGACGTCGCCTGCGGCCTTGCCGACGCTCGTCATGGCGCGGGCGGCGAACAGATACGGCAGAAGGCCGCCGATGAACAGGCCGATGAGCACGAAGGGGTTCGCGAGGTCGAATGTGAACGCCGCACCCGTTTCTTCGGTTACCGTGTGGGTGAAGTCAGCGAACAGCACCACGGCCGCAAGAGCCGCCGATGCGATAGCGTAGCCTTTGGTGACGGCCTTGGTGGTATTGCCCACCGCATCGAGGGCGTCGGTATTCTCGCGCACGCTCTCGGGCAGGCCGCTCATCTCGGCTATGCCGCCCGCGTTGTCGGTCACGGGACCGAACGAGTCGATAGCGACGACGATGCCCGCCATCGAAAGCATCGAAAGCGCAGCGACGGCGATGCCGAAGATGCCGCCAAGGAAGAAGCTCGCCAGCGTTGCGATGACGATCACGAGGATCGGCAGGCCGGTAGCCTCCATGCCGACAGCGAGGCCCTGAATGACGTTCGTGCCGTGGCCAGTCACGGAAGCCTCCGCGATCGATTCGACCGGCTTCTTCTCAGACGAGGTGTAATGGTCGGTAATGTAGACCATAGCCGCAGTAAGCACGACACCGATAACGGCGCAGATCCAAATGGACAACGGCGTGATGCCGGCCGGTGCGAGCCCGGTGTTCACCACGGTGACGTCGGCGAGCATCCAGTTCGTGATCGGGAAGAACGCCACGATGGCAAGGATGGCCGAAATCCACAGGCCCTTGTACAGCGCGCCCATGATGGTGCCGTTCTCGCTCATCTTGACGAACACGGTGCCGATGATCGAGGCGATGATGGAGGCGACGCCGATCACGACCGGGAATCCGAGCGACACGACGATGTTCTCGGCACCGAAGGCGAGGTTGCCGATGAGCATGGCGGCAACCGTGGTCACCACGTAGGTCTCGAACAGGTCGGCGGCCATGCCGGCGCAGTCGCCCACGTTGTCGCCCACGTTGTCGGCGATAACGGCGGGGTTGCGCGGATCGTCTTCGGGAATGCCTGCTTCGACCTTGCCCACAAGGTCGGCTCCCACGTCGGCGGCTTTGGTGAAGATGCCGCCGCCGAGACGCGCGAACACCGAGATGAGCGAACCGCCGAAGCCGAGGCCCACGAGCGCAGCAAACGGTGCCGTGCCCGTCAGCACGAGAAACGACATGACGGACACCGAGAGAATCCCGAGTCCGATGACGAACATGCCGGTGACGGTGCCCGACTGGAACGCCACGCGCAGGGCATGTCCAAGGCCCGTGCGTGCCGCTTCAGCCGTGCGCACGTTCGCCGCAACCGAGATGCGCATGCCGATGAAGCCTGCTGCAGCCGATGCGACGCCGCCTACGATGAAGCCGATTGCCGTCCAGATGCCGAAGCCCGATACTCCCATGAAGCCGGGAACGAGCAGTACGATGGCAACGATAACGCCGACGATGGCGACGGTGCGGTACTGGCGGCCGAGATACGCCATCGCTCCTTCTTGAATGGCCGCGGCGATGCTCTGCATTTTTTCATTGCCTGCAGGCATCTTGTTGATCCGGGTGATCAAGACACCTGCGTAGACGGCTGCGATGATGCCGGCTACCAGGCCCAAGATCAGGGGTAATTCTGCCATTGGGTCCCTCTTTCCTTCCTTGATACGTACACGGTTACTGATTCATCTGCATACTATACAAGAAAAGAGGCTTGCTTTTGCGACAAGCCTCTTTCTCTTATCTCCGCACGCCGAGGCTTACGCCTCGGAGTAGACCTCCTTGAGCTTCAGAAGGTGGTCGTAGCGATCCATTGCCGCCTTCTCGTTACGCTCGAACAGCTCGTTCGCGCGATCGGGGAACTCACGCGTCAGGCGGCTGTAGCGCGCCTCATTCATGAGGAATTCCTTGTATCCGCCCGCAGGCTCCTTGGAGTCGAGCACGAACTTCTTGCCGGCCGGGGCGGCGGGATTGAAGCGAAGCAGGTTCCAGTAGCCGCAATCGACGGCCTTCTTCATCTCGTCTTGGCAGTTGGCCATGCCGCCCTTGATGGAGTGCATTTCGCAGGGCGAGTAGCCGATGATGAGCGACGGTCCGGGATACGCCTCAGCTTCGGCGATGGCCTTCAGGGTCTGCGCGGGCTTGGCGCCCATGGCAACCTGCGCCACGTACACGTACCCGTAGCTAATGGCGATTTCGGCGAGGCTCTTCTTCTTGATATCTTTGCCCGCAGCCGCGAACTGGGCGACCTGGCCGATGTTGGAAGCCTTCGAGGCCTGGCCGCCGGTGTTGGAATACACCTCGGTGTCGAACACGAACACGTTCACGTCTTTGCCCGAAGCGAGCACATGATCGAGGCCGCCGTAGCCGATGTCGTACGCCCAGCCGTCGCCGCCGAAGATCCAGACGGACTTCTTGGTGAGATACTCTTTGTTCTCGAGAATGGCGGAAGCGAGTTTGGCCGCACCCGTATCGCCTGCTGCGACCTTCTCAAGTTCGGCCGCATACGCAGCGGATGCCTCTTTGCTCGCATCTCCCTCGTTCATGGAGTCGAGCCACGCCTGAGCGGCCTGTTTGACGGATTCGCTGACATCTCCCGCCACGAGCTCTTCGGTGTCGGCAACGAGCTTGCTGCGCACCGCCTCATGGCCGAGGAGCATGCCCAAGCCGTGCTCGGCGTTGTCCTCGAACAGCGAGTTCGACCATGCCGGTCCGTGTCCGTCTTTGTTCACCGTATACGGCGAAGTCGCCGCAGGCCCGCCCCAGATCGACGAGCAGCCGGTCGCGTTCGCCACGTACATGCGGTCGCCGAACAGCTGGGTGATGAGGCGCGCGTACGCGGTCTCCGCGCAGCCGGCGCAGGCTCCCGAGAACTCGAGGAGCGGCTGCTTGAACTGGCTGCCCTTGACGCTCACGTCTTCCAGCTCGGGCTTATCGGCCACGGACTGCACGCAGTAGTCGAACACCTCTTGCTGCGCAAGTTCGCCCTCAGTGGGAACCATTGCGAGCGAATCGGTGGGACACGTGCCGATGCAGACGCCGCAACCCATGCAATCGAGCGGCGAGATGGCAAGCGTGTACTGATAGCCCTCGTTGCCTTTGCCCTTCATCGGCACGAGCTTAGTAGCCGAGGGGGCCGAAGCCGCTTCCTCAGCGGTTAACGCGAACGGACGGATGGTCGCATGCGGGCACACGAACGAGCACTGGTTGCACTGGATGCACGTCGATGCATCCCACGTGGGAACGGTAACGGCGACCCCGCGCTTCTCGTACGCCGCAGCACCCAGCTCGAACTGTCCGTCGGCATGCGCCGCGAACACCGAGACGGGAAGGCTGTCGCCGTCCATGCAGCCCACAGGCTCCATGATGGAGTTGACCATCGTGACCACCTCGGGACGGCCGACGAGCCCGGGCGCTCCCCCGTCGTCGGTCGCTTGCGCCCAGCTAGCCGGAACCTCGATCTTCTTGTAGGCCGTTGCACCGGCATCGATGGCGCGGTGGTTCATATCGACGACTTCCTGGCCCTTCTTCAGGTAAGAGGCGGTGGCAGCATCCTTCATGTATTGGATGGCCTCTTCCTGCGGCATGACGTTCGCAAGCGAGAAGAACGCCGACTGCAGAATGGTGTTCGTGCGCTTGCCCATGCCGATCTCCTGGGCAAGGTCGATGGCGTTGATGGTGTAGAGTTGGATGTCGTTCTCGGCGATGTAGCGTTTCGCCTCGGCATTCAGGTGATGTTCGAGCTCTTCGAGATCCCATTGGCAGTTGATCATGAAGACTCCGCCGGGCTTCACGTCGTTGACCATGCGGAAGCCTTTGGTCACGTACGAGGGATTGTGGCAGGCCACGAAGTCGGCCTTGTTGATGTAATAGGTGGAACGAATGGGCGAATCGCCGAAGCGCAGGTGGCTGATCGTCACGCCGCCCGTCTTCTTCGAATCGTACTGGAAGTAGGCCTGCACGTACTTATCGGTGTGGTCGCCGATGATCTTGATGGAGTTCTTGTTCGCACCCACCGTGCCATCGCCGCCGAGACCCCAGAACTTGCACTCGATGGTACCTTCTGCAGCGGTGTTGGGGGAAGCCGGATCCTCGGGCAGGGACAGGTTCGTCACGTCGTCAACGATGCCGACGGTAAACTCGCGGGCGGGAGCGTCCTTCTCGAGCTCCGTGTAGATGGCGAACACCGAAGACGGCGGGGTGTCCTTCGAACCCAAGCCATAGCGGCCGCCGACGACGGTGAGATCGGTGCGGCCTTCCTGAGCGAGTGCGTTGACCACGTCCATGTAGAGCGGCTCGCCCACCGAACCGGGCTCCTTGGTGCGGTCCATGACCGCGATCTTGGTTGCCGTGGCGGGAAGCGCGGCCACGAACTTCTCGGACACGAACGGACGGTACAGGCGCACCTTCACGAGGCCGACCTTCTCGCCGTGCGCGTTCAGGTAGTCGATGACTTCCTCGACGACGTCGCAGAACGAGCCCATGGCCACGATCACGCGATCGGCGTCCGGAGCACCGTAGTAGTTGAACAGCTCGTAATCGGTGCCGAGCTTCTCGTTCACCTTGTGCAGGTACTCTTCGACGACGGAGGGCAGCGCGTCGTAGTGGCCGTTGATGGCCTCGCGGTGCTGGAAGAAGATGTCGCCGTTCTCATGGCTGCCGCGCATGGCGGGGCGCTCGGGGTTGAGCGCATGGTCGCGAAACGCCGCGACTGCATCCATGTCGCACAGCTCGGCCAAGTCGTCGTAGTCCCACACGGCGATCTTCTGCACTTCGTGGGAGGTGCGGAAGCCGTCGAAGAAGTTGATGAACGGCACGCGGCCTTTGATGGCGGCGAGGTGCGCGACGGCAGACAGGTCCATGACCTCCTGCACGTTGCTTTCGGCGAGCATGGCGAACCCGGTCTGGCGGCATGCCATAACGTCGGAATGGTCGCCGAAGATGGAAAGCGCCTGGGTGGCAACCGTACGCGCGCTGACGTGGAACACGCACGGCAGCATTTCAGCTGCGATCTTGTACATGTTGGGGATCATGAGAAGCAGACCCTGCGAGGCGGTATAGGTGGTGGTCAGCGCGCCTGCGGCAAGCGACCCGTGCACCGCGCCGGCAGCCCCCCCCTCGGACTGCATCTCGCATACCTTCACCGTGGTGCCGAAGATGTTCTTCTGTCCGGCAGCGGCCCACTGATCCACCAAATCGGCCATAGGGCTCGACGGGGTAATGGGGTAAATGCCTGCTACCTCCGTAAACGCATAGGAGACGTACGCAGCAGCATTGTTGCCGTCCATTGATTTCAGTTCTCTCGTCATACACCTCTCCTTTGAAGGGATTATGCTCTGATCGGAAGCTTTCGATGACCGTCGGCTTGCGATGCGCCGTAGCGTCACCTAAACCTCAACCCCACTCAGAGCTCTTCGTCTGATCGGATACACGGCATTCATGATACCAGTAGGAATTCTTCGCTTTATGCGACGAGGGCAACGGGCAGCTTGCCGCGGTCGCTCCCATCGGCAAACGGCCAGTTTTTATGGTGGAAGCGTGAACGAATACGAGCAGGTTCTCATAGACGACAGAAAGCGATGCTCGGCGGTCCGAAAGCACACGGCATCCTGAAAACATACCTGAATGGCAGGAATTCGCGAGGATACGCTATACTATCGCCTATTGCTGACTGTTTAGGTCATGTATCATGTTCAAGGAGGAACATGGATCCGCTTTTGCTCTATATCGAGGTAAACGGCCTGTGTGTTCTCATCATGGCCTTGATCCTTGCCAAGACGTACCTGGGTAGCGATTTGCGCGACCGGCAGGTTTGGTTCGCAGCGGTTCTGATCGCAAACATCGTCGCATGCGGGCTCGACGTCGCATGGGCCCTCGTCGACAACGGCTTTGCGCATCTCGGCCGCTTCGGTAGCTACTGCATAAACGCCCTGTATTACCTCGCCGCATCCGTCGGCAGCTTCTGCTGGTTCGTCTATTCCGAACGCGTTCAGAACTCGCGCTTCGCATCGACGGCAAAAGGGCTCGCGCTGAGCGCTTTGCCCCTGATCGTATCAGTTGTCCTGATAGCGCTGTCCGCCGAAACCGGCTGGATACTCTCGGTCGATGCAAACGGCGCATACTATCGGGGAGATTGGTACGCTGTGCAGTTCTGCATCGTGTACGGTTACGGTGCCGTCACCGCCGTCCATGCGCTCATCGGTGCGTTCAAAAAGGAGAACTTCGCACAACGCTCGCAGTACATCGCACTCGCTTCATTCGCGGTATTCCCGCTTGTCGGCATTACGCTACAGGCGTTTCTGCCCGGCGTTCCGCTTACGAGCGTCGGCGTTGCGTTCGCCCTTCTGTGGGTCTATCTCGATATGCAGGAGCAGAAGATATCGCTCGACCCCCTCACCCAGCTCAACAACAGAACCCAGCTTGCCCGCTACGTTTCGAGCAGGATGAGGCATCGAGACGCGTTGCGGCCCCTGCGCCTCTTCATCATCGACGTCGACCGCTTCAAGCACATCAACGATACGTTCGGCCACGTCGAGGGCGATCGCGCGCTGCAAAGGGTAGCCGACGCGATGCGATCGGGCTTTGCCGGCAGTTCGTATTTCTTGGCGCGCTACGGAGGCGATGAGTTCGTGCTCGTCGCCGAGACCGGAGACGAGCACGGCTTGGACCGCGTCTCCGATATTCTGAACGCAGAGCTTGAGCGGCTCGGAGAGGCGGCGAAAGCCCCCTACCCCCTGAAAGCGAGCGTCGGCTGCGCCATGTGCACCGACGAGATGCGAACGCTCCAAGATCTCATTCGCGCGGCCGACAAGCAACTCTACCTCGCTAAACAAGCGCGATAGCCGCTGCGTTTCGCCGTTTTCGGATAAACAAACGCGGTGGCCGCCGCATTTCGTTGCATCAGACACCGCCCAGGACCAAAGACCGTCCGGCCTGCGCACCCACGATTCGGTCGCCGGCTTCTGCCGCAGCCACAACCCCGATGCGCCCACGGCCTACGCCTCGGTCGTAGCAGAAACCCCCGACGCGTCCGCCCGATCGCTTGCATGATCGTCCGCTTCCAAGGCGCGAAGCGGTTTGCCGAGCTCTTCGGCGAGCAGCGGGAGCAGCTCGGAAAACGTCTCGTCGATCTTCTTTTTCTTGAGTTGGCATTCCCAGACAACGTGGACCTTCCATCCGAGCTCTTCAAGCAAAGCAAGATTTTTCTCGTCGCGTTCGACGTTTCGCTCGAACTTGATATGCCAGTACTCGATGTTCGATTTCGGGAGCGGCAGGTTGCAATGAGGGCAGCGATGCCAGAAGCATCCGTTGATGAACAGCGCCACGCGCTTTCCCGGCCACGCAACATCGGGGCGACCCGGCACCTTCCACTGGAGTCGGTAGCCCGTCAATCCCGCCCCGCGCAAGCGCTTGCGCACGAGAAGCTCGGGCTTCGTGTTCGCCCTCTTGTTGGACACCATCGACTTATGGACGGCTTCCGACGACGCTTTCGGTACGCAAGGATTGACAGCCATGAAACCCGCCTACGTCCAGAACTGGGCCGTCTCGATGATCTCCTGATAGGCCCAGGGGTAGATATCGGAGAACCAGCCCGTCTCGGGAACGAAGCAGACGAGCAGACTGTAGAGAACGCTTAAGGCTACAAGTACGATGAGCACTTTCATGAGCAGGTTGCGCGTGACCGATTCCTGATCGAGGTTCTCGTTCACGATGAACGCAAGCAATACGGCCGCTGCAAGGAACATGAAGCTGAAATCGGCGTAGTAGCGCTGGAGAATGCCCGCCATCTGCGCATCGAGGAGCGCGACGAGCACGCCTGCCGAAAGGAGCACAAGGATGACGCCGGCGATCGTGCGCGTCGAGCGCTGGGCGATCCGCATCCGCAGAATGCGCTTGGAAAACGGCAGTATCCACAGGATCGGCAAACATGCGAGGATGCCGCCGAACGTAACCTCTTTGATGGTTTGCCCCATGTAGGTGGTGTCGAACGGAGCGGGCTGGATAAACGGGAACACGCCCGACGCACTCGGAGGCTGCAAGAAATACGCGAAGAAAGCCGGGGCGAGCCTTCCGAAACTGAATCCGCGTTTGGTCATATCGTTGACCGTCAGGTTATAGTTCGCCCCGAAATTAGTCGGCGAACCGAACCGAGCCCAGTTGTACCACATGAGTCCCGCGGCTACGACAAGATACGGTGCGATCAAGCAGGCGAATTCCCGTGCTCCCCGCGGCGTGAACAGGTGCCGCTTCGTAATGAACAGACGCCAGAACAACGGGAATGCGAGCAGTGAGAAGGCAAGCAACTGGGGACGGCACCCCGCGACGAGCACCATGCACAGCGAGCCCGCAAGATACCATGGGCAGGGCGATGCCGACGTGCGGCCCCTCATCCAGAAGTACAAACCCCACACCGAGAACGCGAGCCCGAGCATGATGGGAAGCGAGTAGAACGTGGGGAACTTCAGCAGATAGAGCACGCCGCAGCAGAAAACGAGCGGTATCTGCAAAAGCAGGTACAACCCTAAACTCACCCGTTTGAAATGGTAGCGCGCGAATCGGTCGAGCAGCGCCGAGCAGCCGAGCACGAACGCGATGCACGCGGCAAGCACCCCGATAGCCGTCGGGAAATTCGCCCCCGTCACCAGGAAGAACGGCAAGTAGAACAAAAGCACGGGAACCACCCCGAAGTACACGTAGTAGTGCCCGTCGTGATAGGCGACATCAAACAGGTACGGCTCGCCCGTCACCTTCTGCGCCTCGTCACGCGCCCCCTTGTCGTACGGATCGGCCATGTCTTGGAGCCACTGAGGCGGCTCCTCTTCTAGGTAGAGCTGGCCCTTCGCCATCGATTTTGCAAGCTCGGCGTATTGTTGGGCATTGTCGCCGCCCACCTCGAAGGTATTGACGATGCTCACACCGTCCCATGAACCGTAATTGTACGTGGGCGTAGCTACGCCCACCAGATTCGAACCGAGAAGCAGAAACGTCGCCATAAGGTACACTTCGATAACAACCGTTGCCACGATGATGACTTTCGAGCGACGCGGGCGCTCGACGATAAAGCAGCGGTATATGCTCGATTTAGGCCTGAACACGCAGATGAGCGCAAGGATACCGAGCGTAACCAAATAGCGCGTCGTATTGAAATCGAACGGGTGATGCGCGTTGACGTACACGCCGCTCAAAAGAATCGGATACTGCACGTCATCGCCGACGATTTCGATACGGAGGTTGTCGACAAGCCCCGTTGTGTTGAGATTGATGTATTCGCTTTGGCCGACAAACGTCGATACAATCGTCGTCGGAACGCCCACCGTGTATTCGGTCGAATCGAAGTACGTATGGTGCGCCTCGTCGGTAAATTGGATTTTCACCTGGAGCGCCTGCGCAGGTTGCTCGAAATCGAAATCGAGCCTGAGGTTGCGGACCTCGGTGTTGAGGTTCGAGAATTCGATGACATGATCGACCTCGGTCAGTCGGTATTCGGGCTCGAGCGCAGTTCCCGTCTCCTGAAGATCGAGCTTGCTGCTGAGGTTGATCGTGTTGTAGCCCGCCGACGAGAAGAAGTTGAAGTTGAAAACGAACGCTTCGAGCATGGTGGCCGCGAGCACGATGACGACGATGCACTTAGCGATGTGAACGAGGGCAGCCTTGTTCGCACGCGCATAATCGCGTACAAGCACCCTGATCTTTTCCCATAAGCTTGGCATAAACGAATCAGATTATACGCGATGAAGCACGGGCATGCGACGGCAATCGACGGCAGCGCACACGGCGCTCGATAAGAAAAGCGGGAAACCGGCAATCCGGCTTCCCGCTTCGGTGTACCGTGCGCCCGAGACTTGCGAACTCGCACTGCGCGATCACGTTAAGCTTTGCAAGCGCAACCCTTCGGCCCGCTCGCCCCTCACAGGCCGAAGCCTTGCGAGCCTCGCCCCTTACAGGCCGAAGCCCTTGTGAGCCTCGCCCTTTACAGGCCGAGGCTTTTCTTCACGTCGGCGTAGACGACGTTGGGGTCGCGGTCGCCGTCGATAGCGACAAGCAGATCGCAGCCGCGGTAGTAATCGATCAAGGGAGCTGTGGACTTCTCGTACACATCGAGGCGGTTGCGCACCGTCGCTTCGTTGTCGTCATCGCGCTGATACATTTCGCCGCCGCACTTGGGGCAGGTCACATCAGCAGCAGTGCCGATGTAGCCGCAATCCTTGCACATGCGGCGCGAGGTGAGGCGGCCCACGATGACCTCGGGGTCGACGTCGATGAGCAGAGCCGCATCGAGAGGACGGCCGAGTTTCGAAAGCTCGGCATCGAGCGCGACAGCCTGGGCCGACGTGCGGGGAAAGCCGTCGAGAATGAAGCCTTTCTCGGTGTCCTTCGCCTGAAGCCGCTCGGTCACGAGCCCGATGATGACGTCATCGGGAACAAGGTCCCCGGCGTCCATGAAAGACTTGGCTTTCTTTCCCAGCGGGGTTCCTTGCTTGACCGCTGCGCGCAGCATGTCGCCCGTCGAGATATGCGGCAGTTCGTACTCTTCAACCAGCTTAGCGGCTTGCGTACCCTTACCGGCGCCCGGAGCCCCCAACAACACGATGTTCATGTTCGAATCCTTTCGCTATCAACGATTACCGTATTGTAGCAAAGGAGCTGGGAGCTGGCCTGATTTTCAAGAGAAACACCCCAAACGGCAGATAGGCACCAGAAAACCTTAAATCTGGATACGACAACCTTCCGCAAACAAGACCTGCAGCCACACCCAAGGCCCTCGCTCGACCAGGACCGGCATTCGCCCGTTCAGAGCACTAGAGCACCGGATCGCCCTTTGGCGCTCTGCGAAGTTGCACTGATTCTGCTTGAGCAACGAACACCAGTCGTTTGTACCAGAAAACGTCCATATGGACGATTTCTGGTACGGTTGCGCGCGCCGTTCCAGTCGCCTCGAAAAACCGTTTGCATCGTGCCTGTTCAGGAACTCGACGGAGCAGAGCCAGCCAACTATCCTCGCACAAGATCATCCATATGGACGATTTTTGGCCCACCCTCGCACGGTCAAAAAAGAGGCCCCCGAAATCGGAGGCCTCGAGCAGGTGCAATTGGTGCTCGCCCACTTACGTTGGTGCTTGCCCTACTTGAAGAAGCCGTCGTAGTTGTGCATCTTCAGCTGCGATTCGACCTTGCTCATAGTATCGAGCGCGACGCCGATCATGATGAGGATCGACGTGCCGCCGAACGCCTGGATGAGCTGATTGCCCGTGAAGTAGAAGACGATGCTCGGCACGACTGCGATGAGCGCGATGAAGATGCCGCCGGGCAGCGTAACGCGATGGATCACGTTCTTGATGTACTGCACGGTAGCCGTCCCCGGACGCACACCCGGAATGAAGCCGCCCTGCTTGCGCAGGTTATCCGCCGTCTCGTCGGGATTGAACACCATCGAGGTGTAGAAGTACGCGAAGAACACGATGAGCACGAGCGTGATGATCCAGTTGACCCAACCCGTCGAGATCGCATTGGCGAAGCCTGTCAGCCAATCGACGTTGAACAACGCCGCAATCTGGGCCGGGAAGTAGATGAGGCAGCTCGCGAAGATGATCGGGATAACGCCCGCCGCGTTCACCTTCAAGGGGATGTAGGTGGACTGGCCTCCCATCATCTTGCGCCCCTGGATGCGCTTGGCGTAGTTCACCGGAATGCGGCGCTGCGCCCGCTCGACAAAGATGATGAGCGGAATGCACACGAGCACGACAACCACGATAAGCGCGGTGATGGCGATGCCCATGCCCATGTCGGCCTGGAGGTTTACCGACGAGAAGATGGCGGAGGGTACGCGGCTCACGATGCTCACGAAGATGATGAGCGACATGCCGTTGCCGATGCCGCGCTGCGTGATAAGCTCTCCCATCCACATGATGAACGCCGTGCCCGCCACGAGCGTGAACACGACGATGATGTCGGTGAGGAGCTCGGGAACCTCAGGGCTGAACACGATGCCGTACTGCGGCGATTTGAACAGGAACAGGTAGCCGATCGCATTGATCAGGCCGAGGCCGAGCGTAAGATAACGCGTAACCTGGGTGATCTTCTTGCGGCCGCTGTCCCCCTCCTTCGCCCATCTGCCGACGGCCGGGATGACACCCTGCATCAGCTGCATGATGATCGATGCGGTGATGTAGGGCATGATGCCGAGCGAGAACACCGAGAAGTTCGCGAGCGCGCCTCCGGTGAACAGGTCGAGCATCGTCATGGCAACCTGCCCGTCAGCGACGAACGCATCGGCGAACGCCTTGAACGGAATACCGGGCACCGGAATGTAGGCTCCGAGGCGATACAAAGCCAGGATGGCAAGCGTGAAGAGGATCTTCTTACGCAGCTCCGGGACTTTGAATGCATCTACGATTGAGCTTAGCAAGGCGCTTCAACCTTTCCTCCGGCTGCTTCGATTTTCGCCTTCGCCGAAGCAGAAACCTTATCGACCTTCACGGTAAGCGATTTGGTGATCTCGCCGTCGCCGAGCACTTTAACAAGCGCGTCGGCATGCTTGATGATGCCCTTGGCCTTGAGGGTATCGCCATCGACGACTTCCCCGGCCTCGTACACGGCCTCGAGACGGCTCACGTTCACCGGCACGTACTCGACATGGTTGATATTGCGGAATCCGGGCAGCTTGGGAAGACGGCGCGCCAAGGGGGTCTGGCCGCCCTCGAAGCCGGGGCCCTTACCGCCGCCCGCACGGGACTTCTGACCGTTGTAACCGCGGCCTGCAGTTTTGCCGGTGCCCGATGCAGGGCCGCGACCAACGCGCTTGCGGGCCTTTTTGGATCCTTCTGCAGGTACGAGATCTTTCAGTTCCACTGTGGTTCTCCTTCATATTCGCTAATCGGACGGACTCTCTCGTCCATCCGATGCTGGCAGCTCGCCGCCAGCAAACTTCCGAGTAAGTATATACTATTCTCAATCGAGCAGTATATACGGAAAAGGAAGAAGCCTAGTTGGCTTCTTCCACGTTCACAAGATGCTTGACCTTGAAAATCATGCCGCGGACGCAGGGGTTGTCCACCTGCTCGACCGTACGGCCGATCTTGCCGAGCCCGAGGGCACGCAGGGTCTTACCCTGATCGGCAGGACACCCGATGGCGCTTTTGACCTGGGTGACGCGAAGTGTCTTATCTGCCATGGTTACTTCTTCTCCTTCCAGCCGTAGATCTGGCCGACCGAAATGCCACGGCGCTTGGCGACTTCCTCGGGGCTCTCCATATTCTTGAGGCCCTCTGCGGCTGCCTTCACGATATTCATGGCGTTGTTGGTGCCGAGCGACTTGGTAAGCACGTCGGTCACACCGGCAAGCTCCATGATAGCGCGCACCGGACCGCCGGCGATAACGCCGGTACCGGGAGTCGCCGGCTTGATGAGCACGCGACCTGCGCCGTACTCGCCGAGAATGTCGTGCGGAAGCGTCTTCTCGTCGGTCAAGGGCACGGTGAACATGTTTTTCTTCGCGTCCTCGACGCCCTTTTTGATGGCGATCGGCACTTCCTGGGACTTGCCCATGCCCACGCCCACGCGACCGTTGCCGTCACCGACGACCACGAGCGCGGTCAGGGCGAAACGACGGCCGCCCTTGACAACCTTGGAAACGCGGTTGATATAGACCACGCGCTCCTGGAGCTCAGGAACGGACGGCTGGTTCTCTTGCTGTTTACGAGCCATAAGCGTCAAACACCCCTTTAAAATTTCAGTCCGGCTTCGCGGGCACCGTCGGCAACGGCCTTGATGCGCCCGTGATACAGGTTTCCGCCACGGTCGAACACGACTTCCGTGACGCCGGATTCGATCGCTTTCTTGCCGATCAGGCTACCGAGTACGGATGCTCCCTCAACGGTCGCACCGCTTTTCTCGCTTGCCTTGAAGTCGGCGCTGAGCGTAGACACTGCACAGAGGGTCTTGCCCGCGACGTCATCGATGACCTGAGCGTACATGTTCGAATTGCTGCGCGTGATGCACAGGCGAGGACGGGCCGGCGTTCCGGAGATCTTCCCACGGACGCGGGTGTGACGGCGACGCAGCCCGGCTTGCTTTGCTTTAAGTTTCTTCATGGTAATTTCCCTTCAGTCCTTTTCTCGGCAACGTATCTCGATTAATCGGACTTGGCAGCCTTGCCGAGCTTGCGACGTACATGCTCGCCTTCGTAGCGAATACCCTTGCCTTTGTACGGCTCGGGCTTGCGCCACTTGCGGATGTTCGCAGCAACCTGGCCGACAGCCTCTTTGCTGGGACCGGATACGATGATCTCGGTTTGGCTCGGAACCTCGAAGGTGATGCCTTCGGGAGCCTTGACCAGAACCGGATGGGAAAAACCGAGCTGCATTTCGAGGTCAGTGCCCTTGAGCGCGGCGCGGTAACCGACACCGACGAGCTCGAGCTTCTTCTTGAAGCCGGCGGACACGCCTTCGACCATATTGGCAATGAGCGTGCGGGTGAGACCGTGGAGACTTCGCGCCTCGCGGCTGTCGTCCGGGCGCTCGACGATGATTTCGTCGCCCTCGCGGCTGATGATCATCATCTCGGGAAGCGTGCGGGAAAGCTCTCCCTTCGCACCCTTGACCGAAACGGTGGTTCCGTCGATGGTAACTTCGACGCCAGCAGGAACGGCGATGGGTTGTTTACCGATACGAGACATATCTAAATCCCTTCCTTTCCTACCAGATGTAGGCGATGACTTCGCCGCCCACGCCCGCTTTACGGGCATCGCGGTCAGTCATGACGCCGTGGCTTGTAGAGATAACCGCCGTGCCGAGACCGCCGAGCACGCGGGGCAGTTCGTCTTTGCCGGCGTAGATGCGCAGACCCGGCTTGGAAATGCGCTTGAGGCCGCGGATCGTCTTGCTCTTCTTGTCGCCGTACTTCAGCGTGATCTCGAGAATGTCGCGGGGCTCCGCCTTCTCGATCTCGTAGCCTGCGATGTAGCCCTCTTCCTGCATGATGCGGGCGATTTCGACAAGCTTTTTGCTCGACGGCATGGAAACCGTCGGCTTGCTTGCAGAGTTAGCGTTACGCACACGCGTAAGCATATCTGCAATGGGGTCGTTCATGCTCATTGTTTCTCCTTTGGTTCGTGATGAGCCGAATGGTCGGTTCGTCGGCGCCCGTAGCGCCTCCGCCTATCCCGACGGCACACCCGTTGCGTACCGTTGTTGCCTGTAAGTCTTACCAGGAAGATTTGGTCACGCCGGGAAGTTCGCCCTTGTTCGCAAGCTCGCGAAGGCAGACGCGGCACAGACCGAACTTGCGGTAGTACGCACGGGGGCGACCACAGCGAGTGCAGCGATTGTGCTGGCGCGTCGAGAACTTCGGCTCGCGCTTAGCTTTGGCGATCATCGATTTCTTAGCCATGCAAATCCTTCTTTCCTATAACCAACCCGATGGCATTCGAGTTTAGGTTCCTAATTCTTGAACGGGAATCCGAGCGCCTTCAGAAGCGCAAACGCGCTCTCGTTGTCCTCGGCGGTGGTCACAAACGTGATGTCCATGCCGCGGGTGCGATCGACCTTGTCGTACTCGATCTCCGGGAAGATCAGCTGCTCGGTCACGCCGAGCGTGTAGTTGCCGCGTCCGTCGAAGCTCGTGGCGGGAATGCCGCGGAAGTCGCGCACACGCGGAAGCGCCGTGGCGAGCAGGCGGTCGAGAAACTCCCACATGCGGTCGCCGCGCAGGGTAACCTTGCAGCCGATGGGCTGGCCTTCGCGCACGTGAAAACCTGCGATGGATTTCTTGGCACGCGTGATGGCGGGCTGCTGGCCCGTGATGACGCGCAGATCGGCCATAGCGGCATCGAGCAGTTTCGAATCGTTGGAAGCCGCGCCGACGCCCATGTTCACGACGATCTTCTCAAGGCGCGGAACTTTGTTGACGTTGTCGACGCCGAGCTCCTTTTCGAGCGCGGGAACAATCTCGGTTTTGTACAGTTCCTTCAAACGAGGAATAGCCATGGTGTTGCCTCTCTCCGATGAATTAAACGCAGGATTTCCGACCCTGCGTCCCCCGCATGCGCGGGGGTCATGTGCTTGCTTACTTTACCGTAAACCGAAAGCCCGACCAAGCGGGCTTCGGATTTTCATCATTTACTCGTCGATAGCCTTGCCGCACTTCTTGCAATAACGGACCTTCTTGCCGTCTTCGCGCTTGATCGAAATGCGGGTGGCCTGCTTGCAGCTCGGGCAGATGATCGCGACGTTGGAAACGTGGATCGGAGCCTCGACGCTCGAGATGCCGCCCTGCGGGTTCTGCTGGGTCGGACGCAGCGCCTTCTTGACGACGTTGACCTTCTCGACGACCACGCGCTCCTTTTCGGGCAGCGCGCGCAGGACGACGGACTCTTTGCCCTTATCCTTGCCGGTGAGAACCTTGACCTTGTCGCCCTTCTTGATGTTCATCTTTGCCATGGTATGTATCCCCCCTTACAGCGTTTCCGGTGCCAGGGACACGATCTTCATGTACTTCTTATCACGCAGCTCGCGAGCGACAGGCCCGAAGATACGGGTGCCCTTCGGAGCTCCGGAGTTGTCGATGAGAACGGCGGCGTTCTGATCGAACTTGATGTAGCTGCCGTCTGCGCGACGGACTTCCTTCTTCACACGCACGACGACGCAGCGGACGACTTCGCCCTTCTTCACGCTGCCGTTGGGCGCCGCTTCCTTAACGCTGCAGATGATGACATCGCCCAGTCCCGCGTAACGGCGCTTCGAGCCGCCGAGGACCTTGATGCACTGCACCTTGCGAGCGCCGGAGTTGTCGGCCACTGCGAGCATGGTTTGCATCTGAATCATTGCTGTAACCTAACTTTCATCTCGTATAGTCCGGAAAAGCACGCAGACTATTTGGCCTTCTCGACGATCTTGAGCAAACGCCAGCGCTTCAGCTTGGAGAGCGGACGGGTTTCCATGATCTGGACGGTGTCGCCGACGCCGGCGGTGTTCTCCTCGTCATGGGCATGGAATTTCTTCGTGCTCGTCATCATCTTGCCGTACACAGGATGCTGCTTGCGTTCTTTCACTTGTACCACGCAGGTTTTGTCGCCCGCGGCGCTTACGACGACGCCCTGGCGAACCTTGCGAGAATTGCGATCTTCACTCATGTATTCTCAACCTTTCCTACAGTTCGCTTTAAGCGCTCAGCTCACGGGCGCGCATCTCGGTTTGGATGCGAGCGATGTCTTTCTTGACCTGGCCCACGCGAGCGGTGTTGTCAAGCTGGCTCGTGGCCATCTGGAAACGCAGATTGAAAAGCTCTGCGCGGGCTTCTTTAAGCTTCGCCTGCAAATCGTCAGCCGAAAGCTCGCGAATCTCTGCTGCTTTCATTTACGCCTGCCCTTCCGTTTCGCGAGAAACAATCTTGCACTTGATGGGCAATTTGTTGATGGCGAGACGAAGCGCCTCTTTGGCAGTCTCTTCGTCGACGCCGTCGATCTCGAACATGATGCGGCCGGGTTTCACCACAGCGACCCACGCCTCGGGGTTACCTTTACCGGAACCCATGCGGGTTTCCGCAGGCTTCTGGGTAATCGGCTTATCGGGGAAGATGGTGATCCACACCTTACCGCCGCGCTTCATATGACGGGTCATGGCGATACGCGCAGCCTCGATCTGGCGGTTGGTGATCCAAGCGGCCTCTTGGGCCTGGATGCCGTAGGTGCCGTGGTTCAAGCGGGTGCCGCCTTTGGCCTTACCCTTCATCGAGCCACGCTGCACCTTGCGGTGCTTTACGCGCTTAGGTACGAGCATTTACTTTGCCCCCCTCTCGTTGCGGTCGTTACGACGGGAACGGTTGGGGCGAGAGCTGCCCTCGAGCGCGGGCTGGGGAGCCTTCTGGCCGGGGAGCACTTCGCCGTGGTAAACCCACACCTGCACACCGATGGAACCCATCGTGGTGGCGGCGGTGGCGAAACCGTAATCGATCTTGGCGCGCAGCGTATGCAGCGGCACGCGACCCTCGCGGTACCACTCGCGGCGGCTCATCTCGGCACCGCCCAGACGGCCGGCGCACTGGATGCGGATGCCCTGGGCACCGCTCTTGCGGGCGGATTGGACGGCCTTGCGCATGGCGCGGCGGAAAGCCACGCGACCCTCGAGCTGCTCTGCGACGCTCTGGGCAATGAGCACGGCGTCGAGTTCGGGGCGCTTGATCTCGATCACCTCGACGGAAACGGGACCGTTGGCGATTTTGTCGAGCTTCTTGCGAAGCGTGTCGATCTCGGCACCCTTCTTGCCGATCACAACGCCTGGGCGAGCCGTGGTGATGACGACTTTGATCTTGTCACCGGCGCGTTCGATTTCCACTTTGGAGACGGCGGCGCGGGCGAGGTACTTGTCCAAAAACTTGCGAATAGCCAGGTCGTTCTCGAGGTTCTTCGCATAGTCCTTATCCGAATACCAGCGGCTGCGCCACTCCTCGGTAATGCCGAGACGGAATCCGGTGGGGCTGACTTTCTGACCCATGTGCTTTATGCCTCCTCTCGTGTTGCGACGATGATGGTGATATGGCTCGTGCGCTTGCGGATACGCGAAGCGGAGCCCTTTGCACGCGGACGAATGCGCTTGAGCGTGGGGCCTTCGTCGGCGAATGCAGTTTTGACGACCAGCGACTCGGCACGAACGTGATGGTTGTGCTCGGCGTTGGCAACGGCAGAGTTGAGGGTCTTCTCGACCGTCTCAGCGATGCCGCGGTTGGTGAACCTGAGGATCTCGCGCGCCTGGGTAACGGACTTGCCGCGGATCTGATCGATGACGATGCGGGCCTTGCGAGGCGAGACGCGCACGAAACGCGATACTGCTTTAGCTTCCATGCTCGCGTCCTCCTATCGCTTGCCTTTGTCGGCCGAATGGCCGCGGAACGTACGCGTAGGCGCAAATTCCCCGAGCTTATGGCCAACCATGGATTCGGTTACGTATACGGGCACGTGCTTGCGGCCATCGTGCACGGCGATGGTGTGTCCCACCATTTCCGGGAAGATGGTGCTGGCACGCGACCAGGTCTTGACGACGTTCTTCTCGCCTGCCGCATTCATCGCCTCAATGCGATCGAGAAGGCGCGGTTCGACGAAAGGACCTTTTTTCAAACTTCTACTCACATCTACTCCTTATGCGCTCGCGCTACTTCTTGCGCCGACGGATGATCAAGCGGCTCGAAGCCTTCTTGGGATTGCGGGTGCGATGGCCCTTGGTGGGAACGCCCCACGGGGTGACCGGGTGACGACCAGCGGATTTGTTCTTGCCTTCGCCGCCGCCGTGCGGATGGTCGACCGGATTCATGACGGTACCGCGGACGCTCGGGCGGATGCCCTTCCAGCGATTGCGGCCCGCTTTGCCGATCTTGATGTTAGCATGCTCGGCGTTGCCCACTTCGCCCACAGTGGCGCGGCAGGTAACGAGCACGCGGCGCATTTCAGAGGAGGGCATACGGAGGATGGCGTAGTCGCCTTCCTTGCCCATGAGCTGGATGCTCGTGCCGGCGGAACGCGCGATGGCAGCACCGCGGCCGGGCTGGAGCTCGACGGCGTGGACGAGCGTGCCCACGGGGATAGCCGACAACGGCAGAGCGTTGCCCGGCTTGATGTCGGCGTCGACGCCGCTCATGACGGTATCGCCGACGCACAGGCCCTTCGGATGAAGGATGTAGCGCTTCTCGCCGTCTGCGTAATGCAGAAGGGCGATGCGGGCGGAGCGGTTCGGATCGTACTCGATGGTCGCAACCTTGGCGGGCACACCGTCTTTGTTGCGCTTGAAATCGATGATGCGGTAACGACGCTTGGCACCTCCGCCCTGATGGCGGGTGGTGATGCGGCCGTTGTTGTTACGTCCTGCCTTGTTGGGCAGCGGCGTCAACAGCGACTTTTCCGGCGTGGTGCGCGTGATCTCGGCAAAGTCCGAGACCGTTTGGAAGCGCCTGCCGGGACTGGTCGGCTTGTACTGCTTTACTCCCATGTCCTCAGTTTCCTTTCCTGCGGCCCCCTGCTCGCACGCACACTCCTTGCGTACCCCAGAAGACCCTGATAACCTATGTGGTTCCGCTTGCCGCTTAACGCCCGTTTTGGAGTGAAGCGTTTACGACTCCGGCTTGCCACGCGCCCGGGTGTATCCATCCACAACCAGACGCAACCGAGAATTATATACGCCCGGCGGCGTGGATGCAAGAAGCTTTTTTCGCAAAGCCGCTGGTGCGGGCATCTGCACAACCTGCGCACATTTACCCGACACGGATGGTTCAGACGAGCGAGGGGCTAGATCCGTAGCCGCATTTCGCCCACAGAGCGAAAACTGGCTAGTGACACCCGGGAGAACTCGGGTGCACACTCTATACAGTAGACGGAGAAGCCGGAGCGCACTGAACGAGAGCGCATCGAAAGGAGCTTGCCATGTGCATACCCTGCGTGATGTGCGGCGCCTGCTTCGACACGGGCCGCGACGAGAGGCCCCTTTCCTGCCCCGAATGCAAAAGCCCCCTTCCGCCCGATGCCCTCTGCTGCCCAGCATGCCACACCTTTATCGGGGGATCGCCGCCGAATCCGCCTGAGACGAAGGGCGAGCACGGCGAAGCTAGCGGCAACGGCTCTGCGCCCCCGCCCCGATGAGCAGCCACAGCGAATCGTGGATCACGTTCTCGTAGGGCCTGATGTCGTCGATGGTCCTGCGGGACGGATCGTCGATAAGGCGCTTGACGAACCGCTGGATGAACGCCCCCGTGTAGAACCCGGCAAGAAAATCGATACCCTCCCCCTGGGCAAGCTGCTCGCGACACTCCGCCTGGAGCAGCGCCGGCTTGTCGGCGAGACCGACCTCGATCAAATGGACGATGTCCTTTTTCAGCTCAGGGCAATACAGATCGTACAGGTAGTTTTCCATCGAACCGAGACCGCGGACCGAGAAGACTGCCCGGTAGTACGCCCTTCTGCTCTCGAGCGAGCGCGCGAAGGCCTCGAAGAACAACGCGTTGTAGAGCCGTCCGTTGCCGAGCACGTTTCTCACGTAGAACGGAAACTCCGGATACGATCCTCCCTCATCCTCGTACACCAGCTGCGCTGAGCCGAACTCGCTTTCCAGCCCCCTGGCGAGATCGAATCGAAAGAGCCATCTCATGAGATCGTCTTTGTCGGAGAAATGGTAGTAGAACGTCTTGCGGTGCTTGCCGATGCGCTCGACGATCATGTTCACCGTTATCTTGTCTATGGGCATCGTTTCGGCCAAGTCGATGAACGACTCGGCGAAGCTCAGCTTGGAATCGCTTCCCCTCATGCGGTCAACCCCCGATCGCTTTTTCCCATCATGGCACGGGTTCTTTCGCTTGTCCAGATCGGGCGGGCTCCCGCACGCGACGCGGAAGCCCGCAGGGATGAATCTAGTGCGGCGGTTTTGGCGCTTCGGGGGCACCAGGCGCGCTCGGTGGCGCTGGCGCACCGGGTGGCGTCGGTGCGGCAGGTGCGGGCGCGCTTCCCGCCGGCCTCATCGGCTCGCCGCACTCAGGGCAGCGGCCCTGCGCATCGGGCTCGGCCACGATGAAGCAGTTCGGGCACACGATCTCGCCCGCCTCTGCGCTCGGAGGCCTGAAACACATGACGATCACCTCACCATTCGCAATTCGACATCAAAATAAAGTTTCCCGCCGTCGACGACCACTCTTCGAGCTTGAAGGCATCGACGCCGATCTGCTCGGAAAGCTCGTTTCTCGAATCGGGGTGCTTGGCCACTTCGTAGAAGGCTTCGATCGTCTCGATGCCGAGCGCCTTGATGGCCTCGGCCGCATCGGGATCGATTCCGAACAGCTGGGACAGATCCGTTGCCATGGCATGCTCCTTTCCTCTTTGACGCGAGGGTTCGCCCGGCACTCGGCCGAGCGAACCTGCATAAGATCGATCGGTTCCGTTCGCCTACGCTTCTTCCTCCTCGCACTTGTACACCTTCACCGCAACGCCGGTTTGCTGCCATGCGCCGATGAGCTGGTCGAGGGTTTCGGGATCGTCGTCCAAAAGCACGTTCACGTTCGACTCGAACGCTCCGAACAAACTCGGCAGCGCCTCTTCTTTCTCGGGGAACCACCAATCATGCTGCACGCTGATGACGCGCGGATCGACGATGGACGTCTTGCGGGCGCGCTGCTTAATGCGTCCCTTGTGCGTCTCGATCCAGCACCAGTCGCCGTCTCGGATATCCAAATCGATCGCCGTGTCGGGATGGATGTCGAAGATCGGATCGGGATGCAGGTCGCGGTAAGGGCCGGGTTGCCGGTGTTCGGAGTGGTAAAACGGCATGAACCTCGCACCGGTTATCATGATGAGAGGATATTCGTCTTTCCATTCGGGATGCTTTTCCACGCTCAAACCCGGGTATTCGAAATGCGGCAGCGGGTCGAACGGTATCCCCGTTTCCTCGGCGAGCTTCTCGACTACCGTCGAGCGCAGTTCGACTTTGCCGGTGGGTGTGAGGAATTTGAACCCCGGCTCTTTGTACTTCTCGAACTTCTTCTGCCCGGCCATGTACTTGACCTCGTTGTAGAACTTCTCGTGCGTCATGCCCATGGGAGCCAGCTGGAAATCGAGCATGTCTTCGGCCTTCGGGCCCCACCACTTGTCCTCTTGCCCGAGGCGGACGGCCAAGCCGTAGAAGAACTCGTAATCGTCGCGGAAATCGACGTCGGTACCGCCCTCGAACCGTTCGATCACCCGCGCCTGCGCTCCGAAGTACATCGGCCGATGGTTCATGACGGCATAGCAGTTGTCCGGACGCTCAAGCCACGTGGCCGCAGGCAGCGCGTAATCGGCAAGAGCCGCCGTCGGCGTGAGGAAGTAGTCGTGCACGACCAGAAGCTCGAGGTTCATGAGCGCGTCGACCACGAGCTTCGTGTTCGAAAACGCCATGACCGGATTGTCGGCCTGCACGATGAGGGCCTTGACCGGATAAGGGTCGCCGTCGCGCATCGCGCGGAACAGAAGCGGCGCGTTGCTGTACGGGTAGAACGACGGATAGGCCTGCGAGATGACGTCCCATCCCTTGAACGTGAGACCGGGGAACCGATCGTTGCCGATCATCTTGTCGCGCTGCTCCTGCGAAAGCGCGTAGTGCTCGTAGAACGCCGGGGGGAAGCGCGACGGCGGGGCCAGCTGATCGCCGCCCTTCTTGTCGAGATTGCCCGTGATGGCGCGCAGGATCGCTTTGGCCTGTATGGCGCTTGAAGCGTTGATACCGCTCGCATCGCCGCCCTTCTGGCCCCACGGCAGGCACGCGGGCTTCGTAGTAGCGTACATGCGGGCGGCTTCCCTGATCTTATCGGCGCTTACCCACGTGATCTCGGCGACCTTCTCGGGCGGATACTCGGCAGCGCGCTCTTTGAGCTCGTCGAAACCGATGCACCACTCATCCACGAACTCGTGGTCGTAGAGGTCCTCTTCGATGATGACGTTAATGAAGCCGAGCGCGAGCGCTGCATCGGTGCCGGGGCGCAGCTGCAAGAACAGATCGGCCTTTTGGGCCACCTCGCTGAAACGCGGGTCGATGACAAGCAGCTTCGCACCGCGTTCCTTGCGGTTCGTATCGACCCAATGCCATAAAAGCGGCTCGGATGCGATGGTGTTGCGGCCCCACAGAACCACAAGGTCGGCGTTCACCCAGTCGGCCTTGTCAGAGCAAAATCCTCCGTAGGTGCAGGGCTCGAGCCACATGTCGCTCGAGTAGCAGATGGTTCCGTTGCCTCCGGTGTTAGGGGTGCCGAACAGGTTCGTGAACTTGTAGTGCAGCCAGCTCCAGGTGCGTGCCGTGCCCTCGGTGAACGCGAGTGTTTCGGCACCGTACTCGTCGCGCAGCTTTGCAAGCTTATCGGCAATTTCGTCGAATGCCTGGTCCCACGTGATTTCCTCCCACTCGCCGCCGCCGCGTTCCCCTTTGCGCTTGAGCGGGCGCTTCAAACGGTTGGGGTTGTACACGAACCCCTCGAGGTAGCGCCCTTTCTCGAGCCTCGAGCACACGTACCCCTTGTTGTGCGGACAATCCGGATCGCCTTCGATGTCGACGATCCTGCCGTTCTTCTTCGTCACGAGCACGCCGCAGCGCACGTGGCAGAAGAAGCATCCGGCTCGCTTTACCTCAATCGTATCCGTCATGCTGCCCCTTTCTCTCGTCTTGCGCGCATACTCTGCGCACCTCGCATGCCGATTCGGCCTGCGCACGTCACAAGCGATAGAATTTCGAAGCTCTGCAAAAACGAAGCGGATAGGAATTCGACGGGCAAACGGATACCGATGCAGACAATTCCCTCAACCCCGTTTCATGATCCGAGGACGTTCGCGCAAGCACACCCGGAGCCTGCGCGAATCGTTGGAATCAGTATCGAGGCCGAAGCGATCCTTTTCCATGCCCAAACGGATCGATATGCCTAGTTTTGCCCGAGAAAAACACCATATGACTAGGTGTAATATCCTTGATTAAGAATATTTACACCCAGCGAACCATCATCTGCGGATCAGCGCTTTTCGCGCGAGCGGTGCACGGCCAAAAGGAGTGCTCCCCCCGCAAGAATCACACCGACCCCCGCGGCAAGCACGGCGACCGAAAGCCCGTCTCCCGCCGCTGCGAGCTTCGCCGGAAACGAGGTGCCATAAGAAGGCTTGGGCGTCGGCGTCGGGTCTTCCGGCGGCACAGTCGGATCAGGATCGGGGTCCGGGTCGGGAATCGGCGCCTCTTCCTGCTTCCATATGGCATACAGCGTCACGGAGCTTTCGGTCGCATCGGCTTCCGAAAGCTGCTCCCCGCCGAACAGCGTGCCCCCCTCGGCTGCAGGATCAAGCGACCAACCCGAAAACTCATGCATCGGCCGGGCGAATCCGACATCTCCTTCGTTGGCCCGCACGTCATGGAGCTCTCCCCGGTAGTGCTCGTAGGTGCGCAGCGTGCCTTCACCGCCGTTCGGATGGTACACGACCCGGTACTTCGTAATCTCATCTCCTCGATAGTTTATGTCGTAGTTGTTGAGCGGATGAAGATATGCTCCATCGGAACGCAGGCTCGAAGTCGCATACGCGATTTTCGTCATATCGGAGGAAAACACCGGGGGCATGAAAGGATGAGAAGCGGTATTGCCTTCGAAGCGCACCGATGCATCGAAGTTGAGGTTGCCGTAATCCGCCTGCGTAACCGCACCGTAATCCCCCACCGGCTCGCCCGCCGCGAATCCGTTGAAATCGGCCGTGTATACGCCACCGCCCTCGAAAGCGGCTTCGTTATCTGCGATGAGGGCTGCGCCCTCGGCGCGAAGCAGCGTATTCTCGCCGACGTAGACGCCTCCCCCGTGCCCGGCAGACGCATTGCCGCTTACTTCGCCGCCATTGAGGTTCACTTCAGCAGTCGCGCTCTCGGAGGCGCCGACGGCGAACACCCCTCCCCCGCCCAAACTCGAAGCATGGGCTTGGTTACCCTCGACCGAACCGGCATTGAGCGTAAACGACGGCCTGAACGAGCCGGTGCCGAACGGGTATAGGCAGATGCCGCCGCCGAACCCCTCCGTCGCGTTCTCTCGGATGCGGCCGCCGTTCATGGTTACTTCCGAATCGTAGAGCGATATGCCGCCGCCGGATACAACCAACGTGTTGTACGAGATGTCGGCATCGTTGATGACGACGGGAGCCGACGGACCGCCAATACCCGGCTGATTGGCATACGATATGGCATACAGGGCACCACCTTGGCTGTTCTCGCCCGTTGCCTTGTTCCTCGAAATCAAAGGCGTCGACGGCGCATTCCCGATCGGGTCTCCGATCGTTACAGCACCGCTCAAGACGTATATGCCGACGCCGTACCCGCCGCCTTTCGTTCCGTCGCTGTATTCGTAGGTTGCCGCCTCGTTGTCGGTTATCTCGCCGCCGTACATGGTCATCGTGGGCCCGAATCCTCGAATGAGGATGCCGCCCCCCGCATAATGGCTGAAATTACCCTTGATCGCACCGCCATTTATGACAAAGGAAGAAGCATCGGGAATCGTCGGATCGTCCCCGTACGATCCGACAAAAACGCCGCCGCCGCTGTAGTTGCACTCGTTGCCCTGCACGCTTCCGCCGTTCATCACGAAACGAGCGCCGGACGTAACGAGGACTCCGCCCCCGTACCCGATGTTCTCGGAACCGCGAGGACGCGGATAGTTTGTATCCGACGCATCGTTGGCTTCGATCGATCCGCCGTCCATGGTAAGTTGGCTGCCTGCGCCGGAAACGTAGAGCCCAGCTCCGTACAGAGCCCTGTTGTTGCGGATCGTTCCGCCTTTCATGTCGATTGTGGAATTCGAGGCGAACACGGCTCCACCGGCACCGCTTCCTAGCTGCCCCACCACGCTACCTTCGAGAACTGCGTCTTGGATTACCATTGATGAGTCCTGCGCATAAACGACCGGACCGCTTGAATCGCCCCCGTTTTTACCAGCACAGTTCCGAATCACAGCACCGTCTCCGAGCATAAGCGACGCGTCCGATGAAAGGGTGACGCCTCTGCCGAGGCCGTTGCCGTCCAAAACGATGTTTTCCAAGGTAAGCTTTGCGGATGCAGCCTCGAAAATGCGGAACGAACCCTGTGCTGTGATCGTTTTCGTATCGCTTGCCGATTTGATTTCGACCGAGGTTCCGGACGGAACGATTATCGCACCGAGCGCAGTGCAGTCGTTGGCAACGAGTATCGCAACGCTTCCGGTTGCAGATTCGACCATGGTTTTCAGGCTGATCCAATCATTGGCGACAAGCTCGGTGCCGCGCAGGCTTTCGGCTGCTTCGATGCCGTTTTGGCTTTCGGCTGCTTCGTCGCCGCTCAGGTCTTCGCCCGTTTCTCTTCCGTCGGGGCCGTCGGCTGCATCATCGCCGCTTGAGCCTTCACCGACTATCCCAGAGTCAGAGCCCTCGGAATTCTTGCTCTCGTCGGGGCTTTCGAAATCCTTGCCGGCATCGAGGCTTTCGGAGTTTTCGCGAGCGTCGTGCGAGGAGCTTTCCTGCGTCTCGCTCTCGCCGCCGCCCACAGGAAGCTCGAGAGCATAGGAAAGCCCCGCGGGCATGAGCGAGAGGGGAACAACAACAGCAAGGACAACAGCGAGCAACCGGCTTCGCTTTGCGAGAACGTGGACTCCCATCGATACAACCTCCCGTAACCGTACCGGGGAATCCGCAGCCTGGCATACGGCGAGCCGAGCGCTCGTCGATCCCCGGTAGACGATACCCATAGTAGGTAACTCATTCTGTAATTATAGCAACGAAACAGTGTCTGAAATGCCGTTTTGGCCGCGCCGATTCCCAAGAGGTTAAAGTCGAAATGATATCTTTTGAAATGCCTGTTCGCATGCAGAATTTATATATAAGATACTATATTACATTTTGGTAACGTCTCGTGCTGCGACCACGAAAGCGAGCGCCGTGGCGCGGCCGAGCTTCGCGGGTTGCTCGGACGAAAGCACGCTCGTTTTTCCAAATAACGCATCGAGAGAATGCGGCGACCATCAAGCGGCGTTTCGAAGCGGTAATACGATACAATAGGTCATGGTTTGCAGTAACGGGGACGACAGAGACGGGTAACGTGACGTGGAATCTTACGGCTGAGTGCATCGCATTTGTCATCGCATGCATCATCTTGGCCTATTCGCGCAAGAGCTACTTGACGCCGAGCCTGAAGAACAGGATATTTCAGGTATGCCTCATCATCACGGTGGCGGCAATCGGGCTCAACATCGCCTCGACGATCCTCATCGAGAACAGAGCGATCGAGCTCATCGGACTCACCTGGCTTATCACCACGCTGTACTTTGCGGCGACACCGCTCATCGGCGCTGCCTATTACTATTACATTTACGCGACCTTCACCGAGGCGCGCCCTCGGCACGCCGCGCGTGCCGCGCTCGGATCAATCCCCTATCTTATCTATCTTGCATGCGTAGCGTCGAACGCTTGGACCGGCAGCCTGTTTTACCTCGACGAAACAGGAGCGTACCACCAAGGTCCGCTGATCCCGATCACCTACCTTGTGTTCTACCTGTACTGCGCAATGTGCTTCGTGCGCGCCTACATCTCGCGCCGCGACATCGATCCGGCGATCACGCGCATACTCATATTCTTCCCGCTGCTCGCCGTCGCGGTGATCGCGATTCAGCAGGTCTTCCCGAGCTACATTCTCTCGGGCTCCGCTGCCGTATGCTCGCTCCTCATCGTGTACCTCTATCTCCAAAACAAGCAGATATCGATCGATTTCCTCACCGGCATCCCCAATCGCCAGGAGTTCTCTAACATGCTCGCACTCGAGCAGAAACACCAGAACCCGTTTACCGCCGTCCTCGTTTCAGTGGATAACTTCAAGTTCATCAACGATAAGTTCGGCACCGACAGCGGCGATGCGTTCCTCGGCTCGCTTTCGGCGTATCTGAAAACCGCAGCCCGCACTCCGTGGCTCTACCGCTACGGCGGCGATCAGTTCGTCGCTCTGTTCGAAAAAGATCGCCGAAGCGAGGTGGACGGGTTTCTCGCCGAATTACGCGCGCGCATGGCCGAACCGTGGCAGATCGGGGACACGAACTTCGTCGTCTCGTGCTCGATCGGCATCGTGGACTACCCCGATGTGGCCGCAAGCAGCGGATCGGTGACCAACGCGCTCGAGTACAGCGTCGAGGAATCGAAGCGGCTCGGGCCAAACGAACCGTGCCGCTGTACCCAGGGGATGGTAGGGGCCATCAGGCGCAAGCACCGCATCGCCGATATCCTGCGCAGAGCGCTTGCCGAAGACGGGTTCACGATCCACTACCAGCCCATATGGTCGGTGCCTCAGCAGAAGTTCGTCGCCGCAGAAGCGCTCTGCCGCCTCGAAGATACCGAACTCGGTCCGATATCCCCCGCCGAATTCATACCCATCGCTGAGGAAACGGGGATCATCGTCGATATGACCTACGCGGTGCTCGAAAAGGTATGCGCGTTTATCAAAGCCGCACGCGACGACTATCCCGACAGTCCGTTCGATAGCGTATCGGTCAACTTCTCAGCCGTTCAGTTCATGCAAAACGACCTGCCCGAGCGCACAATCGACATCATACGGGCCAGCGAGATCGATCCGCGCCATATCAAGATCGAGATCACCGAAAGCGTGCTCGTTTCCAACCCCGAGGGCGTTGCGCAGTTCATGCTCGAAATGCACGAGGCAGGAATAGCCTTTTGCCTCGATGATTTCGGCACCGGATATTCGAATCTTTCGACCATTCTCGGGCTACCCATCGATGTCGTGAAGCTCGACAAGAGCATCGTCTGGATGACGTCACGGCGCGATTTCGAGGGAAGCGATTTTCTCGGGCATCTCGTTGCCTCCTTCGCCGCCATGGGAATCACTGTGCTCGCCGAGGGCGTGGAAACCGACGAGCAACGCGCGTTCATCGAGGAAGCGGGCTGTACGCTGATACAGGGCTTCCTGTACGCAAAGCCGATGGACGGGCGGGAGGCGCTGGGGGTTATTGGAGGAAGCGATTCATGCGAGGGATCGCCTACGTAGGTTTTTTCTTCACGTTGACTTCAAGCGCGGCTCCAGGTGGAGGAACCAGCTTTGCTCCGCAAGCCCGGCATATCTCTCTACCTGGTTCGTTTTCCGTTTTGCATACAAGACAGGTTCCGAACGACTTCATGCCCCTTAGCTCTCCTCTGCATCTACCGCATCCAGTACATAAATATCCGCACATACCGTAGCTCCTTCCACTCACCCCTGCAGCGCCGGCGGAAGCATCGCGACCGTCTCCTCGAGAGCCGCAATGCATGCATCCAGCTCCTCGAACGTGTTGTAGAAAGCAGGTGAGATTCTCACAACCTGCGCAACGTCGAGATTCTTTACAAGAGGCTGGGCGCACATACTCCCCGATCTGACGGCGATGCCCTGCGCATCGAGCATAGCGGCAACATCGAACGGGTTTCGACCTTCAACTGCAAACGACAAACATCCCGCCCGCCTCTTCGGGCTTCCCAGCACCCTTACCTCGCTTATCGACCGTATCCGCTTTTCCGCATAGCGTAAAAGCTCCTGCTCGCGCAAACGGATTGCCGATAGTCCCACTCCTTTCAGGTAGTCGATGCTTGCCGCTAGGCCGATCGCTCCCACATAGTTAGGCGTACCTGCCTCGAATTTGAGCGGCGCAGGCTGAAACGTGCTCCTTATCGCATCAACCCGATCAGCCATCTCGCCCCCGAAGGCGAACGGCGGTATCTTCTCGAGAAGCGACGCTTTCCCGTACAGAACGCCGATACCCGTAGGACCCATCATCTTGTGGCCCGAAAAGCAGAGAAAATCGCACTCGAGCTCGTGTGCCTGTATAGCTTCGTGTCGAACCGCCTGCGCGGCGTCAATGAGCACGAGCGCGCCGAATCGATGGGCCAGCTCGACGATGTCACGAAGGGGATTTACCGTACCGAGCACGTTCGAGACCTGTGTTACCGCTACCAAGCCTATGTCGTCCTTCCGCAGCATCACCTCAAGCGCATCGAGGTCAAGATCTCCGCTGGAATCCAACGGAACGACTCCGAGTTTTTTCCTGCGAGCCCGGCAGAGCTGCTGCCACGGTATGAAGTTGGAGTGGTGCTCCATCGCAGTTACGGCAACTCCGCTTTTGCGGTTCGCCGCACCCCATGACTGCGCTACAAGATTGATCGAATCCGTTGTCCCCCGCGTAAAGACTACTTCGCTTTTACGGTTCGCTCCGACAAACTCCGCAACTCGCTCACGTGCCTTTTCAAAATACCCGGTCGCCTCTAGGCTCAGTGTATGGGCACCACGATGCACGTTGGCGTTGTGCGTGTGGTAGTGGTTCGCGATTACTGCAAGAACCTGATCGGGCACATGCGTCGTTGCCGCATTGTCGAGATACACCAAAGGGCATCGGTTCACCTTACGATCAAGAATAGGAAAGTCTGAACGCACGCGCGCTATATCGAACTCGAACTTACCCATGGTCGCCGCCGAGCTGCTGCACGATTGAGCGAGACAGCTGCGCTATCGTATCGTTTTCGAGTGGATCAAACCGAACTCCGAGCTGTTTGTGCAAGGTCATGATCAAAAGGGCTTTTTTCAACGTCTCAGAACTCGTACCTGCGCAATTGTTCGGCATGTCGCCTAGCGCGTTTTTCCTGTCTATTCTCAAAAGCTTTTCGGTGCTCATCGTCGCCAACGTCGCGATATCATCCGAGGCCGGATCCTCGTCAACAAGAAAGAAGCGGTGTAGCACAAATGATTTCAAATGAGCACGGACAGCTTCCTCGTCACCCGCTTGACTCTTGATCGAATCGAGATACGCAAACGATTTTTCATACAACGCCTCGATTCGCTCCTTGATGCGGTTCGACGCATCGTCTCCCATGTCGGCCTCCTGCAAATAACTGCGGGCGGACATCATGGCTGCCCGCCCGCCACCAAACCTACTATGACGTTATAACCTCGACACCAAGCGCCTTGCCGAGCGCTTCCATTTCTCGCGTGTAGTCGCCATACACGGTGGCGAGATGATTGCCCACCAGCATCTGCTTTTGGAACAAATCGTTTTGATCGGCGACGGAAAACACGATGGCAGTGTTGCAGCTATGCTGATGGAATCCGTTTCCGCAAACGATCGTTCCTTTCGCAACTAAGAGCTTGCTCCCGTTGGGCGAAAAACGCGCCACGGTGATGATCGTACCTTTGTCACGGTTGAAATCGTAACGGTACACCGCTCCAAAACCCTGCTCTTCGGCAAAGTGACGAAGCGAGTAGGGAGCATCTTTTTCGGGGTCATTCATGCGCGGATTAGGGACAGAGTGCACCATCATGTAAAGATGCCCCTCGTGTTCGTCGAGCAACGGCATATCCTCGTCCTCGATGCCGCCGAGTCCGAAGGTAGCCCACCTGCCGTCAGACTCCTTCACAACCGGCATCGTGTTACCCATGAAGCACCGCTGCCCTGATACGGCGACGAGCGCTTGCTGGGTGATAACCGAACATGCATCGTATTCGCACGCCGAGGGCAACCCCTCCCTCATATTGAGGGAATGCGCAAGGCAGAATGTAAATTTCTCTTCATTCAAGCGGCGTGTTGAGCAGCTATCGGGGCATGGTGCCGTAAACCCGTTGCAGTCGAGACGATCCATATGTTTACGCATCGTTTTGAAGAATTTCAGAGAATTAATCACATATTCGCGATCAACCTCTACCTCGTCGGCGCGCGCGATAAGATCGTCTGCCACGGCCTCGATTTCGGCTGCATCCTCATCGGTGATGTCCCAGGTATCGCGACCGGGCGTCGTATGATTGCCAGCAGGCTTAGCCGGAGACGTCTGGTCAAGCAGCTCGTGTATGCTCATGTAGCGGAAACGGCACCCGAGATTATGAGTGAGCTCCTCGACATCGTAGGCTCCATCAACGCCGCTAAACGACAACGCTGCCCCGTTGCGCGGCGCCATGAGGATCCGAGATGTCCTCACGACTTTGCGTGCACGCAGGATACGGAGCTGCCGCACAAGCTCATCCCACGTTCTGAACCCGTAGAATTCGTATCCGCGATCGCGAGCGTTCAGTGCGGCGCCAACTGAAGTAGTCGAGCAAGGGTTCTCGTATTCAGGCTCTAAGCTGAACGGCTTTTTGAATCGCTCACCGAACTCAACGGCGATGTCATCAAGCCCGAGAAACGAATGGACAATATAGAAATCGGTATCTGCAGTTGTGGCTGCTATGCGGGTCCACCACTCTTCTTCCTGGTCCCAGTTGTCAGTCCGTTTGATGCGGAGAATGTCTTTGACCTCGGCTATATCGTCTGGGATGTTGTCGGCAAGCTTTTTCTGGAATCGCTTGTACCATTCGGCATTTCTAATAGCATCGAATCCCGGTTCGAGCGCCTCGCCCCTCCCAACCCGACACGGCCCCTCGTATTTGTACAGATGCTCCATTTCAAGGAAGATGGGCTGCACGGTGAGCCTCACATCATCTGCTTTCGTAATCATCAGCTGTCCCCTTTCGTTGGTATCGTTTAGACGCCGTCACTCGACAGCGCACGGTCGGCTTCGCACAAGCGGAACCGACGCAATCCGTTTCAGTTCTTCGCAAGTCCCCCTGTACTCATGACGCCACCGTCTTCGTCCGGCGCCTGCGACATGACCGACATGGCTGCCGTTACTTCGCCGACTTCGATGACATCGACATCGGGCTCACCGATAGGCGCTTCGATATCGAGCGCGGTACGCGGCTTCTTTACAGCAGCGACCTCGTTGCCCCGAACTCTGCGCATCGGTATATCGCCGATGTTGAGACTCTTCGTAAGCTCGATATCACGCGTTTCAGATTCATAGCCTTCAGCTTCTACCGTCACCGTATACGATCCCCCACCGATACGTCTGAACCAAAAATCCCCGAACTCGTCGGATTCGACCACAGCATCCGCATCTCCGGACAGCGTCACGCGCGCGCCCTCGATGATCTCGTCGATCGCAGGGTCCCACACCTCACCCCCGATGAACAGATGAGGCCTGTTAAGGTAGTACACGCGCGGACCATGCTCTCGATCCGCCAGCACTTCGGCAAGGGGTATCTCCTGAGCAAACTCGGACTCGTCTCCAAAGCGCAGAGCACCCGTCGCGCACACATCCACACAGTGAGGAAGCTCGCCCTCGTCGACGAGATGGGCACACCCGGTACATTTCTGCGGGACGTCGAGCTCGTCGTTGTAGTAGATGGCACCGTAAGGGCACGCGTCGGCTAAAGCCCTGTTCCCTTTCGCCTTGATCGGATCAACGATAACGAGGCCGTCTTCGCGCTTGTACACCGCATCGGGCGCTGCATCGATGCAGGGTGCGTTGTCGCAATGGTTGCAGAAAAGAGGCGTGTATTCTACGCGCACTTTAGGCACCTGCCCATGATCGACTTGCGTCATCTTGCACCAAAAGTGGCCGGTATCGGGCTGAGGTACCGCGTAGGGCGGCCACTCGTTGTTCCAATGTTCGTCTTTGCAGGCAAGCTGACATCCGTAACAGCCGTTGCACTTGGACGAGTCGAAAACAAAAACCTTCATGATGTCCCTTTCTAGACGAGCCAGTTATCGATCTTCACGCCCGTCTCGTTGAAGGCGCGGCCGAACGCTTCGGGATAGGACTCGGCAAGCTCGAACACGTCGACTTTCTCGAAATCGACCAGATAACCACTCGTTACTTCTGCATTCGTGTTCTTCATTGCTACCTCGGACGGCGCTATAAGATTGTTCGCTCCCCCGCGATCAGCTTCACCCACCTTGATGGGGTCGAGCCGCGCCCCATGATCCTGGTAGATGACGCCGGGCTTGATACGTTCGGTCACGTACGCGCCACCGAGCACCCAGCCGCGGTCGTTGAAAATCTTCACAACGTCACCCGCGACGATGCCGTGAGCCTCGGCGTCGACCGGATTGATCCACACGGGTTCGTACAAATACCCGTCGGGCCCTTTCACCTTGCACGTTTCAATCTCGCGAAACCAGGTGATATCGTCCATGTTCGCATGCACGCGCCAGCGTGGATGATTCGATACGATGAGGTACGGATACGTCTCGCCCCGCTCGGTAAGGAGCGATTCGGACAACCGGTCGTCGGATGCGATGAACTTCGGGAAGGGTGGGCGCGAATCGTCGTCGGGAAAATGATGAGCGAGCGCTGTCGAGTAGAATTCGAGCTTGCCCGAAGGCGTTCCGAGCGGATTTGCCTCGGGATCTTCGCAAAACGGCGCGAAGCCGCGGGGGTTGTTCTCCCAACCTTCGGAGGTCGGAGCGGCATAGTAGCCCTTTTCCTTGAATTCCTCCCAACTCACACGTTCCTGGCACCCGGAGTTCTCGAAGCCCTCCCGAATCCACTCCTCTTCGGTTTTCCCGCTGGTGAACTCGTCGTACACGCCCATCTTCTTGGCTACCTCGGCGACCGCCTCATAGTCGGATTTCGATTCGCCTCGCGGCTCGATGCATCGTGGTTCGATCATCATGACGTTGGTGTAGCCGTTGGACGAATCAACCGCGATGTCGCGCTCTTCGAATTTCGTGTTGACGGGAAGCAGGATGTCGGCGTAGATGCAATCGTTTTCCATCCACGGATGCTGGATGAGCACGAATTCAATCTCTTCAGACTGTACGGCCTTCGCGAGTGTGTTCCCGCCGTTCCAGCACGTTGACCAGCATGGCGTATCAGACCAGATCATATGAATGCGCGTATTTGCGGTCTTGCTCGGGTACTGATATTTGACGAATTGATCCTCCTTCGGCCATCCTGCAATACCCGTGCCGTACCACGTAAGCGGGTTCTCGACGGTGTAGTCGCCGAGGATGGCTTTCGGTACCATGGTCTTCGGGATGAACGATTGTCGAATATCCCACACCTCGGGATTGTTGTAGTCGAGCGAGCGGTACGCCGCAGCGGGCATCATATACAGATCGCTGCGCGGATTCGGGCATTGGGACGGTAGGCCGTATAAACCCCATTCGATCAGCTTGATCACATTGCGTCCGGGCTTGCCGAGCCCCTGCATGCCCATGAGCACGACCTCCATACGCCCCGGCTCAGCAGAGAACTGCGAGCGAATGAGCGATCCGCCATTGACATGAGAGATCGAGGTAGCTTGCTTATACCACGCTTTAGCAAGCGCTTTGATCTGCCGCGAAGGAACGCCGCAGATAGGGGCTGCCCATGCAGGCGTCTTCGGCACACCATCTTCACCGCCCATGACGTAATACTTGACCCAGTCGAAGCCGACCGCGTGCGTGTCGAGGTATTCCTGGTCGTACCAGCCATTCTCTATCCACGTGTATGCAATGGCCATATGAAGCGCCACGTCGGTATTCGGGTTGACGGGGATCCACTTGTCAGCGTGCACGGCAGCTCCGTAATTCACGTCGGGACAGACGTATATCTGCTTGACACCCACGTCGGTGAGCCAAAAAGCCCACCTCGACGGAAGCTGGCCGCACCAGCCCCACGGCGTCGTTTCCTCGTCGCATCCCCAATGCAGCAGGTACTTCGAATTCTCGGCAATGTCGAGCAAGAGGTTTCCGATATCGCCCTCCCCAACAGGATCGCACCCCCACACGTGCTTCGCACCCCAGTACCATCCCTCCCAGCTATCGGGATTGCGCGCCTGGAAGGTGAAACCGCCGAGAATCGACATGAGCCGCATTTGGCAGCCATGCGTCGCATGGACGGTTTTGGTCTCGCCGTGCCCGTCGCCCTGGCAGAACACGGCGTATAAGCCGTACTTGTCCTCAATGCGCCTCAGCTCTTTTGCAATAATGTCGGTTGCCTCGTCCCAACTGATGCGTTCAAACTTCGACTTCCCGCGATTTTGCGGATTGCGCTCGCCCTCAGGATCCCAATCTACGCGCTTCAGCGGGTATAGGATGCGGTTGTCCGAATACGCGCGTTTCTTGTACACGAGCGCAAAAGGCGGGATGTCGTTCTTGAGCAAACCTTCGAGCTTCTTTCCTTTTACTTCAAGCGTCCAGGGCTTGAGGTACTCGGCGGTGTATGAACGGTCGAAGCGCATGCCGCGCGTTCGCACGATCCTTCCATCTTTGACGTCGATCTCGGCTGATAATGCGCTCATGCCGAAGCTACCGAGTCCAAGCGTCTTGTAATACGTTGCGGTGTTTTTCACGTAGGTCCCCCTTAGGCCGTATGCGGTTCGTAAACGCAAAGCAAACACAGGAAAATTGTCCAACGCAAAATGGAAAGGCATGAAGATGCGAACGGTATCAATCGGGGATTCCAAGCATCGCAGAAAAGTATCAGATTGCAGTATGAGTTATTTGATCAGGCGTTACATATTCTTATTTTGAACTCGATAGTTCCGATTCGACAAGATCGATAAGCTGCTGCTGATTATGCACGCCAAGTTTTCGATACAGGTTGTAAGCATGGGTGCGTACCGTATTCGGCGAAATCTGCAGCGCATCATGGATGTACTGCCGATCCCGCCCGCGTGAGAGCATCAAGAACACGTCTTGCTCCCGCATGGTAAGCCCGTGGGTTTGAGCAAGACGGTTGCACCCTTCGTCCCACACCTTTGCGAGCGAGGTGAACGAATTCTCGTCATTGGCGACAACATCTGCATGTTCGCAGCTTAAGGCTCGCGATGCTATCCCCGATACCACGATTGCCGCAAGAAAATATCCATATGGAACCGCTTGACCGTCAAAAGCGAATTGGACAATTATGCCACCCGCCCATCCGCACGCGATGCCAATCGTATGCGCGAATCTTGATTCACTGGAAAACTTAGCAAGCGCATCTGCGGGGTTCACCTGGCTCGGAACCGCTGCGCCCGATGGGTTTTCCTCGGTGCGGTACGCCGTATTCAAGACAGTGCATGCTCCTTCTGCAAAGAATACCGCAAAAAGCAGCACTGCCGTCATTGCTTCAGTTGCGAGGGAAAAACCGAACAAGCAAACGCTCGCAAAGGGGAAAAATAGAGCGAACGTTCGCATCCCGACCCTCAAATGGCCCGTACGCGCAAGAACAAGCATAACGATACCCGATCCGGCCGCTGCTGCTCCGAAGTAAAGAGAAGCATACCCCGCAAGGGAAAAGCAGGTGCCAACAGAACCGGCAAATCCGAGAAGAAGCCCCGACGAGAGCACGAACGCCGTCGAGCCTTTGCCGAGTGCAGCATATATGCTCGTCTTTACGCTCGACTGCTCATCCCCACCCCGTCCTTCATTGCTTGCGCGCTCCGTAGGGTTACCGCCCGAACACGCAATCCACAGAGCAAACAACGCAAACGGGATGCACGAAAGAAGAACCGCGGCCACCGGATACTGCAAAAACGAGAGCAGCACGAACAGCACCCCAGAAAAAGCGGTTCCAGCGGCAACGTTGACGATACCTTGTCCGTAGGTCTGTTTCGCAACCATTCCAAAGCCCCACACGAGCATCATGACCGAGCCGGAAACGCCGCCACACATCCAAAACAAAACATCGAGTGCGCGATAGCCAGGCCATACGATACATGCATCGGAAACGACAACGCCCACTAAGGGCAGCACGGAAAGAATCAGACATCCCGCAACGATACCACGGCGCATCACCCTACTAAAGACGTAACGAGGGCGCGCGCGTGCCGCACCGCATATAGCGCAAGCCGCAACGAGAAAAACGAGTCGGAGCAGCTGCACCCATCCGTCGAGACCCGCTTCGAGGTAATATGGAGAGACGGCAGCGGGCGAAAACAGCATTGCGGTGAACCAGGCCATGGCTAAAGCTATACCTAAACTCCTGAGATTGAACGTTGCAAAGAACGAATCGCCGGATGACGAAGAGGTGCCTGCGTCGCTTGACGCCATCACGGCTCCCTCCTTTGATCTCCAAAGTGCTCAACGCTCATGCTAGAGCCCTTTGATGCTGTCTTCTACGAGGTTGATAAGCTCCTGGTGAGAATGGACACCCATCTTCTGGTAAATGTTGTAAATATGACTCTTGACTGTCGGCGTCGACAAAACGAGCTCGTCACGAATGAATTGCACATTCCGCCCTTTCGCAAGGAAAAGGAATATCTCCTTCTGCCTCGGCGACAACCTGTACTGTTCGGCGAGTTCGTCACACGTGCGGCTCCACCTCCCCCTTCCCTGAATCACTGATTCGATGGCCTTGGGGTCGAGAACCTCCAGCAAAGGCTCGTTGTCGATAATCACCTCCCTGAACTCGAGCTTCATTTCCTTGAACAGAGCGGTATCAACTACAACGGCAATCGATACGATGAAGAAGCACAACACGAGCAACGTCGTCGTGTTCACTTCGAAGAAAAACAAGCTCGCAGCCCCCAATACCCATCCAAAGAAAAATCCGACCGAATTACCCGCTTTAGACGACGTGAGTTCCCATAAACAGCGGACGGCATCGTAGGACGAATACGCGTACGCTGTATGGGCATTCAGTATCTCGTAACAGCCGAACAAAACGAACAGCACGGCCGCACAGGCAAGAACTCCCTCCGTCGGCCACAGGATGCCGAGAAGCAGATAGCAAAAACAGGTAACCGGCAAGAACAGTTTCGGAAGCACATTGCAAACGTCTCGTTCGCGCTCGCGCAGCACCACCACCATGATCAACGCAGCGGCAACGTTAGCGAACCCGATGACTACCCCGTTTTCTGGATAAAGCCATCCCGCTAAAGCGGCGCAGGCAACAAATCCGAGCGAAACGGAATACAGAAGCGTGAAAAGCCCTTTGAGGATGATGAATCGACGATCTTCCTCGAACGGTATCTGAGCCTTCAGCTTGCTTAAGCCCCCTGAAAGCGCGTGAGAGACCTTCCATTCAACAGCCTCATCGGCCCTTCCTGCATATTGGCGGTATGCAAATCGCAAGAAGACGTATGAAGCCACGGGAAGCAGCGCAACTGTAGGAGCAACTACCGATTGGGATACGAAAGGAAAGAGCGAAAGCATCAGTCCGCCTATGGCAAATGCCCCGCAAACGGTGTAGAGCTGCTGTTTGCGGGACAGCAGCCTGAATCGCAACCCCCAGAGAAAAAACGTAGCTGCCTGGCCGACTCCAGCAATAAGCCAAAGCATGATCACAACCGCAGGCGGCAGAGGTACAAAGAACGTAGCTGCAAGGCCCATGCAAAGAGCCGGGGCAAAAGCCTCCCGGATTTTGCCCCGGATCCCGGCAAGCGCAGTACCGCCTGAGAATAGGAACACGCACGTAGCAAGCGCAACGCCTCCGAACAATGCGCACCGCAGTGCAAGATATCCGACTGATCCCCCTTCCCAAAGCGGCGCTATACCGCGATCCCATCCAACAGCAAACGCCCACGTAACAAAGCAGGCGTATCCGGCTACGTCACACAAAGGAAGCAACGCGAGACTGCCATCGGCCAAGTCTTCTTCGGCCTGCTTCTTCCCGTCGGAAATAGTATCTACGACATTCTTCGTTGTTTGCTCCAGCAATTGAAGCCACCCCCTGATTTCAACATAGTCGCATGCGTTTTGAACCGCATATCGGCCTCACGCCTCGCTGCTGCACCCGCCACCCAATCGGCCATGATATCTGAACGGCGGATTCAATGCCATGCTCTCTGTGCGTCCCGCAGCTTTGCAGACGGCGGGACGCACGCAAGCGGCCATTACCCTATGTGTATATTATAGGTAATACAGAACAGATTTTGAGCCTTCGACTACCTCCTGCGGCAATCCATCGATATCACCGTACCTCATCGCAAAAGCTTGGCAATGGTGAACGCACATTGGATCTTTGCTCGCCTCTATCCGATCGTGACACTGATCGCATTGATCAGTGATAACCGGCATGTAAGCATATTGATACACGTCGGGCGCGTACTCCCACGGTCCCACCTGGGTAACAGCAATTCCGCCCTGGCCGTCGGCAAAACCATGCTCGACACGGCACGCAACCTCGCACGAATGGCAGCCGGTGCAGTATTCGTAGTTGATAAGTATTCCCTTACGAGACATGCGAACCTCCCTTAAGACTCTCTCGATATTTTGCAGATAAGCGATTTGCAGTTAGCGCCGAAACCGGTACTGCCGAAGTCAGTTGGGACCAGCTGATTCGCGTTAGATGCAAATGTAAGGTACAGGTCTTCGGGGTCGCTTTCAGGAAACCACCACGCATGATCGACGTTAACCACGGAAGGCGGTACCGCAATGGTTAGCTCCGCTTTCATCCGAATGCTGCCAAGCATGTTCTCAACGTTTACCCAATCGCCTTCATGTATTCCATATCGTTCAGCCGTATCAGGATGGATCTCGACGATCGGATCGGGTCTGAGCGCGCGCAGTCGGGGGATCTGCCGCCCCTCTGAATGAAAGTACGACCAATGTCGTGCGCCCGTCGTCAGAATAAGGGGATACTCCTTCATGAGCTCTGGTGTGGACAATGGACCGTAGTCGGTCTCATGATAGCTCGGAACCGACTCAAAACCCCAACCATCGAGCAGCGTCGACTTGAATTCGACGCGACCCGTTGGCGTATTGAATCCCGGCTGCCCATCGCTTCGCTGTTTTCCTGTGCGGTACTTGCGATACTCGAAGCGGGGGTACATCCAGTTGATCTCCCGAAGATCGTCGTAGGAGATACCCGACGAACCCATCTGTTCGGAAAAGAACTCCTCGAGGCTATCCCATGGCCACTTTTCAGGATTCCAACGTTTACCGAGTTCGAAATTGATCTGAAGATCGGATTTGACGTCGATATCGCTTGAATCGACAGCGGCGTTGATGGGCTGAAGATAATACCAGATGCTTCGCATACCCGTTTTTTCGGCAAATGTCGCTACGGGAAGCACAACCTCGGCGCAGGCCATGGCAGTTGGTGTCATGAAGATGTCGACCACGACGTTGAACTCAAGATTGGTCAACGCTTTGAGCACCTTGGATTCAGGCTGCTGCGAACAGCAGGAAAGCGGATTCGTGCTTTGAAGCCACGCGGCTTTGATCGGATACGGCTCGCCGGTAATGCACGCGTCGAGCGTAATGTCGGGCTGTGAAACCACGCATCCGCTGTACTTGTAGAGCGGATACTCGTCATAGCCGATGCGCTTTCGCACCACTGCCTCGTCTAAAAACGTTTCCGCCGCAGGCGGCTGCCAAATTTCGGCACCGAACGGCTGATGGGTAGTCACCATGCCGCCTGGCACATCGATCGAACCCGTGAGGGCCCAAAGCGCGACAAGCGCCATTGAACCGGGAATCGCCTCGCGCGTCTGATCAAGCGCAAGCCCCCACTGGATGGTCATCGGTTTTATGTCGGTTGCCATCCGGGCAGCTTCGCGGATCTTCGCTTCGGGTACCCAGGTGATCTCGGATGCTTTCGCCACGGGATATTCCGCTGCTGCAGCTGCAAGGTCTTCGAACCCGTACGTCCAATTCTCAACAAACTCGTGATCGTAGGCTTGCTCTTCGATAATGATATTGATGATTGCGAGTGCAAGCGCAGCATCGGTGCCAGGTCGCAGCCTCAAGAAAAGATCGGCCTTCGCCGCGAGCCACGTCAGGCGCGGATCGACGACCACGAGCTTGCTTCCCCGTTTCATACAATCGATCATCCAATGGCCGAAGTTGCCGTCAGCGTTTGATATGAGGGGATTGTTTCCCCAGATGAAAAGGACGCCAGGTACATCCCAATCAGGGTTTTTATAACGATCAGCAAAATACATCGAACAATCGGGAACGCAGTAGTTCCCCATCATGATCGACGTCGCTGAAATACGGGGACCGTAACATGCGACGCCCGTTTGCAGGTAGGCGATGTTCGGACTGCCAAACGAATAGCACATACGATACATGCCGTTGGCAATGTCGCGGCCCGTACCCGAGGCGAAAATGACGGCTTCGGGACCGAATCGCTCTTTGATTTCGGCGAATTTCGTGCAGATGAGATCGTATGCTTCTTCCCATGTAATACGCTCCCAAGCATCAACCCCCCGGTTTTCACGAGCGCGCTTCATGGGATATCTAAGGCGATCAGGGTGATCGATGACCTGATCGAACGAAAGGCACCGCACACATAACCTACCCTGGTTGAAGGGATTCTCCTCGTCGCCTTCGAGCTTGACGAATCGGCCATCATCGTCGGTATACACCTTCACCCCGCATCCCAGATGGCAGCCGGGTGCCGACCAGGCACACGTTCTCGTAACGGTAAGTTCGCCTTCCTGCCAGCGCCACGGCAGATCCTTCCCCGTTGCCGCGACCGAAGCAGACGAACCGTCTTTTCCGCATATCCAATCTTCAGTGACCCCACGGCCCGTTTCCCGCACATCGTCCATTGCGATGCTCCTTTCCTCGTCGTAAGAATTGTCAGACGAAGAGCGGCGCATCAGCACGCACGGGGGGCTTGAGCATTACAACACCTCCATGCATCGGTATCCTCCTTTACTCTCACAGCAGCGATCGCACCTGCTTGTACACAGCGCTACCTAAACAACGTGTGCTTTCACGCTGCGGACAACCCGTGTCGCCCGCAGCGCTTTTCCCGTACGATCAGTTTTGGGCAACAACCGATGCGCGGTCTTTCATCGAAAGATAGCGCCATTGCCCCAAAGCCCACGTATAGCCGAACCCTTGGAGATCGGCTCGCGTACAGCCCATTTCCTCGCAGATGTCGGCCACCTCGCGCCCAGCATCGGTCTGTTCGGTCAACCATGCGATCTGGGCTTCTTCCGAGAGCGCAAGGAATTCGTCTTTTGTCATAGCAGTTCCTTTCTCTTCTGGCGGCGGCCTTCGCGTACGCTTCGGGCGAAGGCCGCCGCACGGTTCCCGATTCGAAAACCAGGCTAAATCGTATAGAGCACCGCCTTGCGGTCGAGCTCGTCCATCTTTTTCGCAAGTTCATCGAGATCGCCGTAATGCATGCAATGCGAGCAGCAGTGCACAACACAGCTCGGTTCTTTGCCCTCGGCCGTTCGATCCTCGCACAGGTCGCAGAGCTGGGTCGGCACAGGTAGCCATTTGTATTCCCATGTGTCTTCGTCGATCTGCCACGGTGCGTCTTCGGCGAGCTTGATGCCGTACGCACCCGTGGAAAGCTTCTTTTCGAGCTTGCACGACACTTCGCACGAATGGCAGCCCGTGCACAGCAGATAATCGATCATCAAGCCCTTTTTAGCCATGGTAGACCTCCTCGATCCTATCGATGTCGGCGGGGGGATCTGCCTTGTACACCTTGCACATGAGGCACTTGAACGGAGCGCCCCATCCGAGCTTCCCGATAGTCTTGTATGGAACCAGATTGTTTACGTTAACTTCGTACACGTCGAACAGCGACGGTGCCGAGGCTTCGCGCTCCGGATACCACCAACCGTGTTGGGATGCGAGAGCACCTTCCTTTTGGCCCGGCTCAACCGAGAGCTTCATCTTGCAGCGCCCGTTGTCGTTTTCCAACCACACCCAATCGCCGTCGTTCAAACCGTATTTCGCGGCATCCTTAGGGTTGATATCGACAAGCGGCCACGGTTCAACCTCGCGCAGAAGGGGCACGTGGCGCTGCTCGGAATGGAAGTACGACCACGTGCGTGCACCTGTCGAAAGCACCAAGGGGTATTCCTTCGCGTAATCGGGTGTTGAAACAGGGGATGTCGGAGGCTCTTCGTAGTACGGCAGAGGATCGTCGCCCCACGCTTCGAGCATAGTCGAGTACAGCTCGATACGACCCGTGGGAGTCATAAAGCCCGGCTGGCCGTCGGGGCGGAGCAGGCCTTTTTCGTACTTCTTGTACTCGTAGTCCACGTGATAGCACCCATGATCGAACAGATCCTGCATAGTGAGGGGCCGTCCGTCGGGCGTGCTGAGTGTACAGAGCTTCTGGTCGTCGATGTACTCGATATCGGTTTCGTACTGCTCCCACAGCTCGGGGCGCAGTCGCGTGCCAAGCTCCCGCATAATGGTAATATCGGACTTCGCCTCGCCGACGGTGATCGCCTTCTTGATGGCACCGATCCACGTACCGCATGCGCCGTAATGGGTCGCTACATACATGTCGCGCTCGGCGTACGTGTTCACGGGCAAGAACACATCGCACAGCGCCTCGGCAGTCGGCGTCATGACGATGTCCATGACAACGTTGAACTCGAGCTTGTTCAGGGCCTTCTCCCAGCGCTCGGGCAAGTTGCAGGGATTTGCTATCGCGTTGGCGCTCGTGAAGAACCCCATATGGAAGATCGTGTCCTCTTTTTCCAACTCGTCGAGCACGGTATCGGGATGCGTGAACTGTTGAGTGCGGACCATGGCAGGGTACTCGTCGACGCCGATCATCTCGTTGACTTTGCTTTGCGGATCGAGATCGGTATAGCCCGAACCCAAACCGCCGATGTCGATGGCGCCCATGATGTTGCCGCCTGGATTGTCGATGTTGCCCGTGATAGCCATCATGGCTAGACAGCAGAAACCCATCTGGATGCCGTTTGGCTTCTGGTCAACGGCAAGCCCCCACTGCAGAGCGGCGGGATCGGCTTTCGCGTACATGCGGGCTGCTTCGACGATCTTCTCCTCGGGTACTTCGCAGATCTTCGCTGCCTGGGCGGGGCTCATGGTTTGCACGCGTTCAGCGAACTGCTCGAACCCGAAGCACCACTTTTCCACGAAGTCGTGATCGTACAGGTCTTCCGAGATGATGACGTTGCAAAATGCCATACCGAGAGCAGCATCAGTGCCCGGACGCACTTGAAGCCAGATGTCGGCGCGAGCCGCTTCCCACGTCAAGCGCGGATCTACGACGATAAACTTGGTCCCCATGGCATACATGTCGACGATCGAATGGCCCCAGAATCCGTCGGGGTTCGACTTCAACGGCTCTTTGCCCCAGATAAGGATGACCTCGGGGCACTTCCAACGGGGATCGTCGTAGCTCGTCGGATACTGGGAGGCGTAATCGAGCTCGGGGTACGGCGCACCGAGCACGTACGACGTGCAGGCCATGCGCGGTCCGTAGCACGACCATCCAGATTGCATGTAGACTATGTTGGGGCTGTTGAACACACGGCACGACATGGTGGGACCCCAGTTTCCCGCCTCGCGACCGGTGCCCACGAACGTCGCGATCGAGTTCGAGCCGTACTGTTCCGTGCAGCGACGCACATTCTCGACAATAAGGTCGTACGCCTCATCCCACGACACCTGCTCCCATGCAGCATCGTTGCCGCGCTCTTCGCGGGCACGCTTCAGGGGGTGGAGTATACGGTACGGGCTGTACACGTATTCGGGAAGAGACAGCATGCGGATGGGCATGGCACCTTTTGTGATAGACTGCTCGGGATCGCCCTCGACTTTCTCGAGAATGCCGTCCTTCACGTACAGAAGCATGCCGGCACCAGTCGGATGATCGCCCGGCGGCGACCAAGAGTTGGTGCGCGTAACGGTATACTCCCCCTCTTGCCACGAAATCGGCGTTGTAAACGTTCCAAATGCCACGGTTTCTCCCTTCTCTTCACGGGCGGCACGCAGCCGTGCCGCCCGCTTATCTTTCTTGCAAGTTCGTCCAAATCCTGCGCAATATGGCTTACTTCTCTATTGAAGCGTCTTTGCTCCATGCTTTGTTGCGCATGTTGAATACTGCCCACACGATCGCAAGCACCGCAAACGCTGCGGAGTCGACAAGCAGACACATCGACGGGTTGTTGCCGACGATCGAGAACACAGCTCCCATGTAGTAGGATGCGGCGAAGTTACCGAGGTTCATGGCAACCATGACGAGCGAGGCGACCATCGCGAGGCCCGCTTTGTTGGTCACATTGCCGCATTCGAGGTTGATCACGGGAATGACGAGGCACCAGCCGAAGCCGAAGATGAGGATACCGATCGTGAACAACACGACCGAGTTGGCATTGGCGATGATGATATTGCCGACAAGGGTGATGACCAACGCGGCAGCACCAGTGAACTTGCCGAAGAGTCCTACGAGCTTATCCATGAGCACCGACGAAACAACGCCTGCGAGCACGAAGACCGAAAGCAGCGTGCCAGCGATACCTGCAACCGTTGTCGGATCTTCGCCGGGAATATTCGTAGCCATGAGCGTGGAGAAATTCATCATGGTCGGACTGCACACCACCTGGGCAAGCAAAAACACGACGATGAAGAACCACGCCGTCGAAGGGATGCGCGACTTCTCCTCGGTCTTACCTTCGGCAGCGGCTTCCTCCGCAAGCGTTGGCGGCTCCTTGAAGCAGATGACGAAGATAAGAAGGGCAACCAGAGCGAGACCGTACGCCCAAAACGTCAGTCGCCAATCGATGGCACAGAGGAATCCCCCAAGAAGCGTGAGGACGACGCACCCCGCTTGCTGCACGGCTCCGCCGCGACCGAGGTATTTGGAGCGGTCTTCCTTCTTGTCGACGAGACGGAGGAAAATCGCGGCGCCGAGGGGAGAAACCATACCCATGCCGAACCCAACCAAGGCGCGCGCAATGAGGATCGACGTGAGCGAATCGTTCCAAACGGCAGGCAGGCAGCCGAACACGAAGTACACGAGCAAAGCCACGATGCCCGCCACCTTGAACGGAATCTTCTTGCCAGCGACGGCTCCGATGAACAACGTGCCGATGATAGTGGTCAGCGACGGCAAGCTCTGGATCAAGCTGATCGTCACCGGATCGGCATCGGGAAACGCCGCGCCGAACGCCGCCAACGCGGGCGTAACGGCCCCAGCGCCCGCAACCATGATGTAGAGAGCATAGACACCCCAGGCCTCTTTCATATTCAAGGCCTTCGCTATACTTGACATAAAACCCTCCTTAAACGATACGTACGAGACAGACGGCTTTCGCCGCAATGCAACGAACTACTCTGCAGGTTGCCTCCTTTCCTTACCCATCACGAGAAGTGCGAACGCGGCAACGGCGATGGCAACAACAAAAAACACACCAGCCGTGAAACCGAACAAAGCGCGTTCATCGGCGAAGCCCAGAGAACCGACCAGCATCATGTAATACGGCGTGAATATCTGACCCCCAAGTTGGAAGATGCACATCATGGTCATCCCAAGCGTCTTGCGCGTATCGGGTGCAACGATCGACATGGCGGACATGAAGAAGGGGTTGATGGTACCCATGCATAATCCGAGCAACACCATGCCCGCAAACACCATCCAAACGCTCTGGGCGGCGGAAAGCGTGAAAAAAGCAGCAGCGGCAAAGCACAACGAGAGCGCAGGAGCGAACCGCTTGAGCTTTTCGAGATACGGTGCGAAAAAGAGGCTGATAAGAAACGATGCGCACGTCATGAACGAAATGCCCATACCGCTGTCAGCCGAAGTCCCCAACCCGTTGAGTTCGACGAAAAGCGACAACTTGAAGGTTGCAACCATGGCGAGCACCATGAACAAGAGCATACTGATGCCCACAAACCACATCTTCCAGTTCAAGGGTTCTTTGGCAAGTCCATGCTCGGATGCTTCGCGTTTTTCCGGTTTGAAGTTCGGGAGGAACAGATACTGCAGAACGAGAATCGGAATGAAGATCAAATAGAACAAGAATGCCAGTTTCCAATCGACAAGGGCAACCCACCCCGCAGCCATGCTCAACGTGAAAGAGAGAAACGAACCGCATGCGTTCATCCATCCGAGCATCTGGTTTTTCTCATGCTCGCCGAACAGGTAGGCTATCGATGAAGGAACAAGCGGGAATGCGATGCCGGCACCGATACCGAGAATCGCCCGCGTAAGAATTAGAACCCCCATGTCGGGAGCCAGCATAGCTGAAAGCCCCGCAAGCATGAAAAGCACTGTGCCGAACATGATTAGCCGCTTCTTATTGAAATAACGGGCCAGAACGCTCGAGCACAGCATGGCGGGAAGCATCGTCATCGCAGTCACCGACATGGCTTGATCGAGCAAAAGCTCGGTTGCATCAGGGTACGCGATCGCAATGCTTGCCAGCAACGGTGATATAAGCGCTGTCTGCACCATACCGTCATCGCCGCTTAGCAATAACGCCGCCTTGGCGCCGACTTTCGATTTCCTGCCTTTCCCCCACTGCGATTCATCGTGCTTGCGAGCATATTCCATCGTCTACCCCCTTGTAGATTGCCGCCAATCGTTCGACCCGCCGGAATACCTGAAACTGCTCTTCGAAACGTTGTACGTCGACGAGAAAACCCGGTGCCGACCCCGCACCAAAGTACCGCTTCGCCGCTTTTCTGCCAGTACACCATCGCGTAATCGATTTGACCCACTGTTTTATACATGCAGTTCAGCAGCCATATATGCGCTCTGGACCCGCCGCATTTCCTCAGGCCCCGCCGCTACGGCTTACCTTCTCAAAATCTTCGTTGTCGAACCATTATCGAACAGTATGCATTCCCCCCATCCAACCAATTCATACAGGTAGTATGAGGCACCTTTTCCACGTGCAAACTGCCAGACGAGGGACAGACCCGAAACCGGTTGATACGATGCAGCAAGGAGTCGGGCCAAACCCATTGGCCACCGATCCACGATCCCCTTTTCAAATCTCGCGAAAGGAATACGTATGTGTTTTAGACCTGCTGCCATATCCGCCGACAAGAAATGCCCCGCATGCGGGAAGACCTGCCAACCCAACGACACGGTCTGTCCCGACTGCGGAGCCGAGCTTCCCGCAAGCGCCATGCCCGTCCCGAATATCGGCGCTCCCGGCGCTCCCGGAGTTCCCGGTGCTCCTGCCGCCCCAGGAGCACCCCAGGCTCCCGGCGCCCCCGCCGCACCAGGTGCTCCCCAGGCTCCCGAAGCGCCGAAAAACAGCTAAGCGCCGCAGCGCCGATCGTGGCACCAGCAAGGGGATGGCGCGCGAGCGAGGCTTTTTACGATACAGGTACACGAGTTCAAACGGAAGGAAGTGAGACGATGGTTAAGAAGTTTTTAGAGGGAAACCAGTACAACCCCGAAATCTATCGCAGCGACCTCGACCATTGGGAGGAGGGAAATTACACGGTCTACCGCACGACGCAATGGACGGCACCGGGGTGCCACGACGGATGCGGCATCCTCGCCTACGTTGACAAGGATGGAAAGCTTGCGAAAGTCGAAGGCGACCCCGCCAACGGCTACAGCAGAGGAGCCCTGTGTATGCGCTGCCTTGACATCGTCGAGGCCATGTATTCGCAGGATCGCCTAAAGTACCCCATGAAACGCGCTTTCGAAGACCGAGGCAAAGACACGTGGGAGCGCATCAGCTGGGACGAAGCGTTCGATCTCATCGAAGAGAAGGTTCGCTATTTCCAAAAGGAATACGGCTCAGGCTCGATCGTCGTGCAGCAGGGCACGGGGCGCAACACGACGTTCTTCCATTCCACGGCCCTGTGCTACGTTGGCTTCAACAGCCCCTCCGACACCGGCGGCTTCCTGTCGGGCAGCTCGTGCTACGGGCCGCGCGCTTCGGTTATGGCGCTCATGGCCGGCTGCTTCATCATCTCGGACATGTCGCAAGCGCTTCCCGAGCGCTTCGATTCCCCCGACTACGTTGTTCCCGAATGCATTCTCGTATGGGGCAACAGCCCGCTCGTATCGAACCCCGACGGCTTCTTGGGTCACTGGATCATCGAAGCCATGAAGCGCGGAAGCGAGCTTGTCGTCGTCGATCCTCGCCTTACGTGGCTTGCAGCGAAAGCGAAGTACTGGCTTCCCCTGCGTCCCGCGACCGATGCGGCACTTGCCATGGCCATCGCCAACGTGATCGACGAAGAGGATCTCATCGATCACGAATTCATCGATCTATGGAGCTACGGCTACGATGCCTTCATCGAGGGCTGCCGCACCATGAGCGTCGAGGACGCGGCGCGGATCTGCCGCCTCGATGCCGAAACCATCCGCAGCTCCGCCCGGTTCATCGGGTCGGCGAAGCCTTGCTCCCTTCAATGGGGGCTGAAGCTCGACCAGCAAGTAGCAGCCACACCCGCAGGACAGACCATCATGGGTATCGTCGGCATGACGGGCAACATCGACGTTCCCGGCGGCAACCTGCTTATGGTCGACCACGCATTCAATCTTGCCCTTTCCACAGGGAGCAACTGGCGCTTCGTTCCCGAGGACCAGCGCAAAATGATCCTCGGCAACAACCGCTATCCCATGCATGCGCAAGGCGATGTAGGAAACATGGCGCAGGAGGACGTGGTTTTAGAGACGCTCGAATCCGACGGCAAGCTCAACGACGTCGGCGAAAATTTTCCTTTGAAAATGTTCGTGCTTTATTCGACCAACCCCATCAGCAACATGGCCACCGAGGCACCGCGCATCTACGACGCCATGGTGAACCACTCCGAGTTCAACGTCGACATAAACTATGTGCTGACTCCCTCCGCTATGGCGTACTGCGAGCTAGTGCTGCCCATCGCCATGGGCCCGGAACGCAACTCTTTGCGTGCATGGTGGTGGCCCCTGCGCGTCATCCGCAAAGCATCCGATCGCTACTACGAGTGCAAAACAGACGAGGAACTGGTGGCCGAGCTGTGCAACCGCCTAAATCCCGACAGCCCCATTCCCGACACCGATATCGGCTGGATGAACCAGATCCTTTCCGAATCGAACACCGATCTCACCTTCGAAGAGCTCACGAAGAAGGTCATCGTGTGGCCCGAGTGGCATTATAAGAAATATGAAACCGGCGAGGTCCGCTATGACGGCAAGCCCGGCTTCAACACCTACACGGGCCGCTTCGAGTTTACGCCGCTTCTGTTCCAGCAGTTTGGCCTTCCGCTCGCGCCGTACTACGAAGAGCCTCGCGAAAGCCCTGAATCAACTCCTGATTTGGCCGAGCAATATCCTCTCATCCTCATGACAGGCCGCCGTTCGTGGGAGTTCTTCCACTCGGAGCACCGTAACCTCGAAACCATGCGCGAGTTCCATCCCGACCCACTTGTCGAGATAGCGCCCGAACTGGCCGAGCAGCAAGGCGTCCAGGACGGCGACTGGGTGTGGATCGAGAACCAACGCGGGCGGTGCCGACAGCGCGTCAAGATCACACCGGGCCTCAACCCCGAATACGTTATGGCCGAGCACGGTTGGTGGTTCCCCGAGGGCGATCGCGAGCGTCTGTTTGGCGTGTTCGATTCCAACATCAACAACCTGACCACGCAAAGCAACATCGGTCAGTCCGGATATGGAGCTCCCTACAACGGCCTGCTCTGCAAGATATACCCGTGCACCGAAGCGAACAGCGAAGTTCTTCCCACCGAGCAAGTCATCGAGAAAGGAGGTTGGGACTATGAGCGCTGCCATCTCGACTTCTAATCAGGGCCTCATCATCCAATACGATTTCTGCACCGGCTGCCACGCCTGCGAAGTCGCATGCAAAAAGGAACACGAGCTCGCTCACGGCGAGTTTGGCATCAAGATCATGGAATACGGTCCAGCAAAGCAACCTGACGGTACCTGGGATTATTTCTACCTCCCCGTACCCACCGACCTGTGCGACGTCTGCCAAGACCGCCTGAACATCGGCAAGATTCCCGCTTGCGTGCATAACTGCCAGGCGAAGGTCATGGAATACGGCGATGTTGAAGATCTCGCTAAGAAGATGACGTACATCAAGAAATGCGTGCTGTTCGCTCCCGGCGAAAAGGAGTAGCAGCCCGAAAAACGTATACGTTGCACCGCGTGTTAGGCCGGCTTGTAGCTTCAACAAGCCGGCCTTCCGCTTTATAGATATCCTGGAATACGTAAATCCCCTCTGCTTGAAAGATGCGACAGACGTTCGCAATGGTATACTGAACAAAAACCTTTTCCCAGATCGGCACACAGAGCGGGGGTTCCTGTGACAGATCACAACGAACGTGATATAGACTTTTCGCCTGCAACGGGAGCGAATCTCCCTTCGGTTACCATGAATATGCTCATGGATTTCCTTTCCCAATCCGAAATCCTCTATCAGCCGAATACGCTGCCACGCAGAACCTTCCAGTGGTTCGCCGCAGTATCTCGAGAAAGCGTGGATTGCGCAGCCCCCTCAAGCATTGCAGATGCCCACCTTCTGTTTGTATGCAGCGAAGATGAAGTCGAGGCGCTCCTGCGCGAAAAACCCACCGCTTTCGCACTCGTGCTCGCGAGCAAAAACGAAGCAGCCGATGCTTGCAACGAGGAACTGATGCGAGCAGAAGGCAAAAACGTTCCCGAATTGCAGTGCGATCGCATGGTCGTCATCCGGCAAACGAGTCGGTTCGCTTATTTCATCTTCAAAATGCAATCGTATTTCACCCAACTGCTCATCTGGCAAAACGAGCTGGATCGCATCGTCGCCCGCCACGGCACCTTAACCGAAATGCTCGATGCCAGCACAACGGTCATCAAGAACTTCATGTTCATATCCGATAGCAGCTTCAACATCATTGCCCGAACAACCCTGATTGCACCACCCGACGATCTTCACCGGCGCATAATAGGAACCGGTTGCTTGACGCCTCAAATGATCGAAGAGAAACGGCAGCGGTTACCCGAGAAGTCATCGTACATAAAGCCACCCTCAGACATCACACCCTATGCCCGTCTCTCTCGCCCGCTGCACGTAAGCCATACGTATTTCGGATCGCTATCCATGTCATGCAACGAAATGCCGCTTACCGATGGACTCGTGGACCTTTTTTCCATCTTGGAAAAACGCATCATGCCCCTCTGTGAAAACCTTTGGCGAGCGCGCATGCGTCTTGACATGCCCCATTACTTCTTCTTCACCAAAATGCTCGAGCATGCTTCCGTAACCGACGAGTACGTACGCAACCAAATGGAGCTGATAGGCCTCGATAGTTCAACTGAGTACAAGCTCATCGCACTTGAGGTCGACGGCGACACGGAGCCCGATCGCGCAGCGCTTGCCATTCGGGCTGCAAGCGGCCTAAACCAGGGAAACGTGTTCTGCTTTCCGCATCAGAACATGACGCTCGCCTTATGTCACACTCCCCCAAGCGACAGCTTGCTCTCGCACGTCAAAACCATCCAGGAACTCCGTGAACGCATGTACGAACCGCTCGGCATCGTAAGCGGCGTATCGGAGGTGTTCACCGACATCACGAACCTCGACCTCGCTTTCCAGCAAACGAAAATCGCGCTTGGCCTCAAGCAAACCATCGCAAGCGAGCAGTTCGCCTCCGATCAGGAGATGCCCAAGGGGATCTACCTGTTCGGCGATGCGCTCATGTACTATCTTGTCGACCCGAGCGATAAAGACGAACGGTTCATGCGGTTTTGCTTCAGCCACACCATCCTGAAAAAGATATACGAAGACGACCAGCAAAACGGAACCAACTGCCTTGCGCTGTTCTGGTTTTACCTCTACTATGGCCGCAATGCAACCGCCGTGGCTCAGCGACTGCACATGCATCGCAACACCGTTCTTTACCACATCGAGAAGATACAGAAGCGGTTCGATTTCGATCTTTCATGGCGTACAGCGCGCGATCGCATGATGCTCGACTTCAAAGTCTTTTTCCTCACCGTCAGCCATGAATCGATCGAGAAGATATTCGCTGATGCGGAAAGCTAAGCGTTTCCATGCCCTAAGTCATCGAGAAATCCAGACCTCTTTTCAGGCAGGGCAATTCCGTATACGGACGATAGAGCATCGCAAGCTATTCTGATCAATATGCCGCCTTAAAGCATAGGCGCTTTCACCTGCAACGGCTCCATCGTCTTTGCAACAATCCGTGCCTAAGCAAATATGCCGCTCTGCGTACGTTCACGTCTCATCGTGGGAATCCCCCGGTTTTTCGCTACCGACGAAACTCGTCGTACCCGGCTCGAGAAGCAGAGAGCCGCCGCACGAATTGCAGAGCTTCGTTCCCATATCGTTCATAGTCCCGCACGCAGGGCACCGCCGTACGTAAAATGCACGTGGTTTCTCGCCGCGGCATCGCCCGCAATTCATGCAGTAATGGCAACTTCCCATATCCAGCCTCCAAAAGAGGCCTCCGCCGATCGCAGCAGAGGCCTCGAGGTCCCGCGCTACCGACCGCTTACCACTGTCCGCAGCGCACATGTACGCAAAACTAGCGCTCGGCTTTCTTCGCCTTTGCGGCTGCCGTCTCGTCGGCTATCTTCCTGCCAACGGAGCTGCGCACGTTCGGGAACAGGAAGAGCGACAACGCGGCTATGAGGCACAGCACCGCCGTCGCGACGTATACTCCCTGATAGTACGGAACACCGTCAACCGCTCCGGTAGCCGCTATGGCAATCGGCGAAATGATGTAGGAGGCGATCAGGAACATGCCGAAGTTCTGGAGCGTTGCCTGAATGCCGCCGACCACGCCGTAGTGCTCAGGCTTAACGCTGGGAAGCAGCGTCGGAAGCATCTTCGTAAACGGCATGACCGATGCCATAAGGATAGGCTGGATGCAGAACAGCACCCAGGTGATCGGTCCGTACGGAAGGAAGAACACGAGCGCGAAACATACGGCAGTACCCACAAGGCATATGATGAACGGCGCTCGCATGTTTTTGAACAGTTTCGCGAACACCACAGGCAGCGCCATCGAGGCTATGCAGGCTATGACGGTGTTTAGCGTAGACATGTCACCCGCAACGGCGGTCAAACTCGGATCGCCCATAAGCGTGGTGACTGCGGCGACCATGTACGAGCCGTTGACGTTCGTCATGCCGAACACCAAAAACGCGACGATGGCCACAGCCCAAACGTGCCAGTTTTTCACCACGACACGCAGATAATCGCCGACGGGCTCCTCCGATCGAAATTCCCCGCCGGGATGCTTGCGATACACCGCGAACCATGCAATGACGCCGACGACCATGAGCCCGAAGCTGAACCACCACGCATCCTGGATGGCAGCCACGCGGGAGCCGAACCAGATAGCCAAGGCGGCACCGCCGGACATGCCGGCGGTGTAGACCCCCATGGCAAACGAGTTAGCCGTACCGGGAAACCATAGGCGCAAGAGTTTCGCGGAGTTCGCGTTGAGCGCTGCGACTCCCATTCCCATAAAGAAGCTCGAGACGAACAAGGTCCAGTAGTCCATGGTGAAGCAACGGGCAAGTGCCCCCAGAAGCGAGATGACGAAAGCAACGGCAAACACCTTGCCGAGGCCGAGGCGGTCGGCAAGGACGCCTCCGGCCATGCAGAAGAGTACCCCCGAGAAGTACGGAATGGACATGATCATGGAAAACATCATCGGCTCGCATTGGTACTCCTGCATAACGAGTATCGCTGCGCCGCCGGGAACGATGAACGAGAATTGTAGGCTGATGAGAAGAATCGTCATGCCTACGAGGATAGCCCATCGCCAAGGATAGAGTTTTTCTTCCATGGTTAACCCCCTTATATACATGGTGCATGTACCCGGCAAGCCCCTTGCGTGCCGGGCCGGACGCCAACGGTCCCCCGTTTTCGTCCGATATGCCGCTAGCCGGTCGTTTCACCGACCAGCCGATCTTGATATCGCAGGTTAGGCGGCGCGAACAAGACGTCCGCCCGCCGCTTGCGGCCACAGCACCACGCATGCCGCTGTGGCCGCAAGCGGTCCGGGTCTCGTCAACGAAACCCGGACCCCGGTTACGCTACTTCGCGAAGATGACCACCTTGTCCTTGGCGGCCGACGCCGCCTTGGCGGCGAGCTCGGCGAGGGTCCCGTAGACCATCACGCCCGCCTGGCAGTGGTGCACGCAGGTCGGGAGCTTGCCCGCCGACACGCGCGCCTCGCACAGGTCGCACAGGTGGGTGGGCACGGGGATGTGGTCGTACTCCCACACCCCGTCGCTCGAGAGCCTGGGCCCGTCCTGCAGGACCTTGATCCCGAAGTCGCCCTTGGGCATGTCGTGCTCCTTCTTGCAGGCCACCTCGCAGGCGTGGCAGCCCGAGCAGTACTCGTAGTCGACCATGAGGCCGTATTGTCCCTTGTCAGCCATCTCTTCTCCCCCTTACCGGTAGTCGTAGAAGCTCGGCTCGTCGGACTTGTGCGACGGGCCGTGCGTGTATCCGTTGGTAGCCGTGACCTGGTAGGTCGGCTGGTCCTCGCGTGCCATGTTCTCGGGCGTCGCGGGGTAGACCTTCGCCATGCCGCACTTGATGGGCGCGCCGTAGCCCGAGGGCCCGTTCTCGCACATCGGGATGAGGTTGTTCGGGTTGCAGTCGAACACGCCGAACAGGCTCGGCTCGGCCGCCTCCTGCTCGGGGAACCACCAGCCGTGCTCGGTGGAGATCACGCGCGGGTCGAGCGTGTCGTTGAAGCGCGCGACCTGGCGGCACTTGCCCATCTGGTTCTCGATCCAGGTCCACTGGCCCTCGGCCACGCCGTACTCGGCCGCGGTGTCGGGGTGGATGTCGAAGTAGGGCACGGGGTGCAGCTCGCGCGAGGTCGTGTCGGCCTGGCGCCACTCGGAGTGGAAGAACTCGAAGGAGCGCTTGCCCGTGGTGAGCACGAGCGGGTACTCCTCGGCGAGCTCGGGGGTGGCGACGGGGCTCGTCGGCGGTTCCTCGTAGAAGGGCAGCGGGTCGACGCCCCAGGAGTCGAACAGGCTGATGTAGAACTCGTAGCGGCCCGTCGGCGTCATGAAGCCGGGCTGGCCGTCGGGGCGCAGGAGACCTTTCTCGTACTTGTAGTAGCGGAAGTCGTTGTAGATCATGCCGCCTTGCTCTTCAAGCTCTTCCATGGTGAAGCCGCAGTTGCCCACTTCGAGACGCCAATTCATGTAGTCGCGCGGCTCCTTGACCCACTCGGGCCAGCTTTCCGGTGCAAGCCTGTGGCCCAGATCGATCATGATCTGCTCGTCTTCCTTGGCTTCGTAGTAGCTCGAGCACTTGGTGAGCGATCGTACCGGATCGAACCACACGCGGATGCAGTCGCGCTCGTTGGACATGGCACAAGGCAGCACGAGGTCCGCGCAGGCAACAATGTAGGGAGTTTTGAACAGATCGACCACGCAGATGAAGTCGACCTTGTCCATAGCCCGATAGATGCGCGGAGCATCCTGCCCCATGTTGGTGATGGGGTTCGAGGATTGGATCCAGAGCATCCGCACCGGGCGCGGGTCGCCCTTCTCGTCGAGGCCGGTCTCGATGGCTTCGAGGATGGCGTCGGACTGAGACGAGGCAGTAAAGCCGTACTTCTTGAGGTTGTATTTGGAGTTGCCCAGGCGCTTCTCAACCATGCCTTCTTTTAGGTACTCTATTCCCGAATTATACCCGAACTCGAGACCGCACGCCTGGTCGATGAGGATGTTGCCGCCCGGGTTGTCGATGTTGCCCGTGATGCCCGCAAGACAAGCGATGGCATGAGCCGTCGGAGTGCCGATCTTGGACATGTCGACCGCGAGGCCCCACTGGATGGTCGAGGGATGGGCGTTTGCGTAGAAGCGGGCGGCTTCCACGATGAGCTCTTCCTCGATCCAGCAGATCTCGGCGACCTTCGAGGGCGGGTACTCTTTCACGCGCTCGGCGAGCGCCTCGTAGCCGTAGGTCCACTTGTCGATGAAGTCGCGGTCGACGAGGTCCTCGCCGATGATCACGTTCATCATGCCGAGCGCGAGCGCCGCGTCGGTGCCGGGGCGCAGGCGCAGCCAGTACTTGGACTTCGCCGCCATCCACGTGAGCTGCGGGTCGATGGTGATGAGCTCGCTGCCGCGCTTCATGGCCTCGACGATCCAGTGGCCGAGGAAGGCGTCGGAGTTGCACACGACCGGGTTCGTTCCCCAGAGCACGACGCACTCGGGAACCTTCCACTCCGGGTCGTTCTCGTAGCGGTCGGGACGGAACTGCGACATGTCGGCCACCCACTGGTTGCCCATGACCACGTAGCACAGCGCCGTGCGCGGCAGCATGCACGAGTCGCCCGAGAGGAAGCACAGCGTGAGGTCGGGGCCGCCGAAGTTGGCGTACTGGTTATGGGCGATGACCTGGGAGACGTTTCTGCCGGTGCCGATCATCGAGATGATGGACTCGGGGCCGGACTCCTCCTGGAACTGCCGCACCTTCTCCTCGATGATGCCGTAGGCCTCGTCCCAGCTCACCCGCTCCCACTTGTCCTCGCCGCGCTTCCCCGCGCGCTTCATAGGGTACTTGAGGCGGTCCTTGTGGTTCACGAGCTCGGGGAGCTCGAGGCAGCGCATGCAGAGCCTGCCCTGGTTGAACGGGCTGTTCGGGTCGCCCTCCGTCTTGACGAGCTTGCCGTCCTCGTCGGTGTAGAAGATGATCTGGCACCCCTCGTGGCAGCCCGGGCCCGACCACATGGTCGTGCGGGTTGCCGTGAGGTCCCCCTCCTTCCAGTGCAGCTGCTTCGGGTACAGGTCCATGTTGTACTCGTTGTTGTACTCCATACCTTTTCCTCTCTTACTCGTCTCCTGAGATCTTTCAGCGCCTGAACCGCCTTATCTGGCAGATTCGAAGCGAATCTCTTGGTTTGCCTGCATGCGTATTGAGCGACGCAAGCCTGTTTGCATGCGGCGAAATAAGCCGCTAACGGAATATACGGTGCCGTTCCCACCCACGAAAAACCGTAAATCGGATAAATGGATCCGTTCGCCTAAACGAGTTCATTGTAGGGAGCCGTTTGTGGTCGGCGATACGGAGGAATCTCCAAAAGACTGCTCTTTTTTTTGGAGCAAATCCCATAGAAACCTTGAATCTTCGTTTTCTATACTCTTCGGAAGTCGATCCGTTGACTGCTTGCGCTCTCGCATGTGTGTTCATTTCCTCTGCCGCATCATTGAGCGAACGCCCAATGGCAACTCAGCATCAACGATGCGGCAGAGGGATAGAGACACCTCTAGCGCAAGGGGAACATCCAACAAACGAAGGGGGTACGATGTCAGAAAACAGCAAGACGGGGAACGCTTGGCTTAACTTCATCCTGATATTCATCATGGGCGGAGTGTTCGCCATCGGATTCTTCAAGGTTCCACCCGCTATGCCGCTGCTCATGGAATACTTCCAATGCGGCCTCGGCGAAGCTGGTTGGTTCATGTCGGCCTGCTCTGTCGCTGGCACGATTATCGCGTTTGCTACGGGCATGATTCAGACGAAGATCGGCCCGAAGGGTATGCTCATCGCGGCGCTCATCTGCATGCTCGTCGATTCTCTCATGGGCGTTTTAGCTCCGAATGTCGAAGTGTTCATCGCCTCGCGCTTCATCGGAGGCTTAGGCAACGGCTTTTTAGCAACCGCAGGCCCGACGCTCATCGCCCTTTTGTTCAAAGATCCTTCTAAACGCGGTCTTCCGAACTCGATTTGGGCATGCTGGACGGCGGTCGGCTCCCTCATCATGCTCAACTCATTCGCGTTTCTCATTCAGACAACCGGCAGCTGGCAGGGTGTTTGGTGGGTATGCGTCGTCGTAAACGCTATCGCTCTTCTCGTAACCATCTTCTTCATCCGAATCGACCATGCTGAGGAAATGGCTATGGTGTCTGGAGGCGACGTGAAGCCATGGGCTGGATTGACCTCGCTTAATTCGTGGCTCCTGGTGATCGTGTTCGCCTGCTTCGCCTACATTTTCTCCGTGTGGTCCGCCATGAGCCCGACCTTCCTCCAAACGCCGCTCGTCGGTATGGACATGGCAACGGCCAATTCCGTATCGTCTATCACAACGATCACGGGCATCATCGGATCGCTTATCATGGGCGTCATTCTCAGCAAGGTCAAAAATCACCCTGCGGTACTCGTTGTCGCGATGATCGTCTGCGCCGCTGTCGGCACCATCATGTTCACGTTCACGGGAGCGGCCGTTATGATCGTTATCGCCGCCGCAGTCGGTCTTGCTACGAACATCGTTCCCCCTTGCCTGTTCCAAAACGCGCAATGGGCTGCGAAAACCCCCGCGGGCGTCGCACTCGTCATGGCAGCGCTTCCCATCGGGTCGAATTTCGGCGGCATTCCAGCTGCAACATCGGCTGGCGCCATCGTCGACGCTACGGGCAGCTGGGCGATGACGGCTGCTCCGTTGGCCGCCGTCGGCATCATCGGCGTGATCTGCGCCATCGTCTTCATGATGCGCTGCGGGAAATACGCCGTAGAATCCGCAAACAAGTAGACGGTTGGGAATGCTCTTTATCCTATCGGCATGAGATCGAAAACCGGCACGATGCTTTTCGAACCCGCCTTGGCAACAGGGCGGGTTTTTTCGAACGCGATCGAAAAGCAACCGCCTTCTGGCTGTGCGAAACCCCGGCGCAATCGCCTCAAGGAAGATCGCGCAGCTGGGAATCGGAGGAGTTTCCAAAAAATCTCAAAGTCTTTTGGAGCAATCTCCATAGGAAAGCATTTTTCCAAAATCCTATACTTCTTCTATCGGAATGCGATTCGAATTCGGCCTTACCCAATATGTTTCGCATTCTCAGGCCTCATCAAATACCAGCAAGCAGAAAAGAGAATCCCATGTGCTTCAGACCACCAACTATTGACACGAACAAGAAATGCGCCGAGTGCGGAGCGGACAACGATTCTTCGGCGAGCGAGTGCGCCTCCTGCGGAAAACCTCTCCCTGCAACGGCCGCCCCGGGAGCGCCCGGCGTACCCGGTGCGCCTGGAGCCCCCAAAGCACCAGGAGCACCTGGTGCGCCCAAGGCACCTGGCGCTCCTGGTGCTCCAAAAGCGCCCGGTCAATAAGGCGAATGAAAAGTAAGCAGAGCGAAAGGGACCCAGCGCATACTGGGTCCCTTTCGCGTTAGCGATCGAACACCTTGGCACCCATCACCAAGTTCGATTCCCAGATGCAACGCAAAGCCAGTATCATATCTGTACTCCCATACATCATAAACCAGGCTCCCAACCGATTTTCTTCTGACAGAGATTTCGCTCCAGATGAGCAAGCACTCGTTTTCCCGCAATGAGATAAAAGCTCGTTTTTGTTTCAACATGCGCAGCATGGAAGCACCATGGAACAGAGCAGTATATGATGCTGAAAACCCGAAAGCATGCTGAAGATCAGGGGCTTTTGCCGCCGTAGCCCACGCCGAACAATCCAGCATCCTATGGTACGGGTTTATGCCTTCTGCCGCCGTAAGGCAAACATACAATTTCCAATGTAGATCTGAGGGGTTAGCATGGAAAGACAAAAGTTTGGGGATGGCAAAAAATTCACGGTTTCAGAAGTGATGGATTCATGGGGCGTCAGTCGTTTGCCGATCTTGGTATGCATAGCGGTAGGTTTCGCTATATTTTTCGAAGGCTACGATTACATGATCGTCTCGTACACGATGCATCAAATCTCCGCTGAATGGAGCCTCGATTCCGTTGTCCAGGGCAGTCTTGCGTCATGGGGATTGATAGGCATGGTTATCGGCGGCATAGTCGGAGGATCCATCGGCGATAAAATCGGAAGGAGGAAAAACCTTACCATCGGCATTCTCTGGTACTCGATCTTCACAGGAGCCATTTACTTCGCACCGAACTACGAGCTGTTCGCTCTATTCCGCGTAGTGGCGGGTTTCGGTACCGGGATGTGCATTCCCACATGCCAGACTTACATTGTAGAGTTCGCGCCTTCAAAAAAGCGCGGCACCTTTATTGCGGTCGTAATGGCCTACATGGTTGCAGGCTGGGCATCTGCGGCTGTCGTGTCCATGCTCGTGATCCCCGCATTCGGGTGGAGATTTTGTTATCTGCTGGGATTCATTCCGTTTATCTTCGGCGTCTTTCTGCATTTCTTTATGCACGAAAGCCCCCAGTGGCTTGCGATGAGGGGACGGTTGGAGGAAGCCTGCAAAGAGCTCACATGGTGTCAGAAAATCGCTACAAAAGGTAAAGACGAGTACGTATTCGATCCCGAACTATTGCATGTTCCCATCAAAGCCCAGGGCGCAAACGCTCTGAAGATGTTCTCGAAGCCCTATATCAGAACGACTATTGGGCTATGGCTTTGCCACTTATGCGCAACGTTTACGGTGTATGGCGTGAACGCATGGCTGCCCTCCTTGCTTCTGGAAAAGGGCTATTCTCTCGAAGGGGCTTACACGCTAGCCCTCATTCAAAATGTAGCGGCAGTATGCGCGAACGTCAGTGTGGGAGCCCTCAACGATATTCTCGGACGTCGGAAGAATTTATTCATTGGCTTTACCTGCGTCATTCTCGCCTGCATAGCTTGTGCTTTCGTCGAAAGCCCGTTCCCACTCGTAATATTCTCCATGATCTTTTTGGGCTTCGCTGTCAATTACGCCACGACGGACGTTAACTCCATGGTAGACGAGACCTATCCCACGGAGTTCAGAAACGGCGCTTCTGGCATGACGAGCGCATTCGGCCGCTTCGGCGGAGCGATCGCTCCTATCGTCTGCGGCGCCGTCCTTGCGATGAACGGCACATACGCTCAAACGATGCTGTTCTTCTGCCTGCCTGCAGCTTGCGGCATACTCGTGACGTTGTTCATCATCAAAAACGAAAACATGCACCTTTCGATCGACGAAATCGCGGCACGGGATTTAGGCATCGATGTATCACCCGAAGACTAATCGCTCGCCAGCGTTGAGCACTCGGGAGGAGTTTAAACAACAACATAGCCACTCCGCCGTTTACGTGCGGAGTGGCTTTGCATTTTGAAGCGAAATAGGCCCGATTCCGCGTTCCTCCTTTGGAACCGGGCAACCCCTACGTACGTTTCTTACATACAACAGAGATCCATGCTGATCTCGGTGAGCACAACGCGCTCTTCGCGTTGATTCTAGCGATGCTTGATCAGCTTGCTGTATTTTCCCGTATAGGTTAGATCATTGCCGCGAACGTATTTGTAATCCGGTGAAAGCTCCCGCAGCTTTTTCGCTATGTAATACGGCTCCGTATCGTCTGCGACGGTCCTAATCTTTTCCTTGTCTATCATGAGTGGATACGCCCCTTCATCCAACCAGAGAAAGAGATACCAAGGAAGCTCCCTCGCCTTTCGGATCCTGTCGAACGGATAGAAAAAGCGCTTTTGATTTTCACTCACCTGTATACCGTTTTTGGCGAATCTGACGACGATCTTTCCGCCTTCTCTTTCCTGCGCATAGCGGCGTATCTCTCCATCTAGCCGGATCCTGCTATAGACGCACCAGATCCCGGCCCCTGAGGCTACGATGAGGACGCTCGCAGCCAAGAGCGCAAAGTCGTTCGACATGCTTCCAAAGAGGCTGACAAAAGCTCCAACAAGTATCGCAAACACCAAGAGCCTTACCGCTTTCTCCTCGAAAGACACCCTGTATTTGTACCAAGCTACGTAATCCGCCTTCGTGCAGTCGCAATCGGCTATCTTCATGGCGCCTCCCGTATCGAAAACCCTGGCCGCCGTAAGGAGGCCAGGGCACGTTGTCAACGATTACCAAAACTCAGACACTTCAGGTTTTAGGCCTTTGCCACTTCGACGCGCTCTTGAGCAGCTTTGTTGAGCGGCTTGATGCCTGCGGAGAAGAACCATCCAAGGATGAGGCAGATTACGCTCATGCCGAGCATTATGTAAACAGCAGGAACATAGCTGCCGAAGGTGTCGTAGATGAAGGCCATGGCGATAATGGCGATGGCGTTGCAGACCGACACCAAAAACGTGGTGAAGCTCAGCATTCCCACGTAGTAATCATGGCGTGGTACAGCCGCCATCATCATACAGGCCGTGGCGTAGGTGGTGGCGGTGGCCGCAAAACCGAGAATGATGGCCGCGATATAGCCCACGGTGTTATTGCCCGCTGGAGCGTTGAGCATGATGATCAGGCCGACTATAGCGAAACCAAAAATGGACATGAGCGTCACGCGGATACCGAGATTGTCGGTGATGATACCGGCGATGATCTTGTAGACGGCGATGCAGAGATAGTAGATACCGAGCATCGAAGCGATGGTTACGCTGTCGAAGCCGTTAGCAGCCATAACGTTTGTGAACGACTGCGAAATCGGGTTGAAAATGAAACCGATGAAGAACGTGCAGACGAGAGCAATGATGACTTTTTTATTTTTGAACCCTTCGAGCAGCACCGTCTTGAGAGGAATTCGCTTTTTCTCATCGTTGGTCTCGTCAAGCGAGATGCCAGGCACGTACCAGATCATCTGCTCGATAGTCCTCGGCTTACTTCGAACGAGAAGGACGCCGATACCGCCGAGCACCAGCATGGTCACTGCAAACACATAGTAGCTGGCCTGCCAACCGTACGAATCAATGACGAATCGAGTAAGGTTCGTCCAAAGCGTAGTCGAGATATTGGCGCCAAAGCCTATGATGCCGGCCATGAGAGCTTTGTTCTTAGCGAACCAAGCATCGGTGATCGCCGAGAATACCGTGATGAACGCAAAGCCGTTGCAGAGACCCAAAAGGAGATAGGCGACCCAGACGAGGGTCATGTCAACGGAATTTGCAAGAAGAATAAAGCCTAGGGTATCGCCAATAACCGCCAAAAGAAGAATGCCTCTTGCAGTAATCTTCCTTTCTAGAAAACCGTCGAGAAGACATCCGATGGCCGTCATGATGCTGAACGTGCCGATGGGAGCCATATACTCCGTTGTACTCACACCGAGCCGGGCCATGTTTTCCGGATTGTAGATTGAATGAGTGCCGCTCGCGATACCGAACGTGCAGAAGATGCAGATAAACACGCCGATGAAACTTACCCAACCGTAATTGAACTTAGTATCGGTTGCCATGGGTTCCCCTTCCAAATTGTTTGCGAATATGCGCCCTACGGCGGCAAAGGGCATACCCCAAGATTCGCGTCGGCGATTACGATCGGAAGATGACGGGCCCACGGCGGCATAAGAAGCAGGCAACCCCTTCGTCCGACGCGCTAAACAGGGATTGTTCTATAGTATGGTTTACGGTGCCCCAAGTGCTATTTGACGGCTATTTTGAAACAGAAACACGTTTTTGTTCCTAACAGATTCTCGCGGAGTGCGGAACGGCTAAACTCTTATCGGTGCAAGCGCGTCGGAGGGATCATGATGGGGTTATACGAATGGCTTTGCTCAAAGGGTTTATCCAGAAAGCTTATCCTCACCGTCTCTTTAGGAATGCTGATGGCCGTCGAGGGTATAACCCTCTACATTCTCCTGGCAGATCGTGTTTCCTGATCGCATGCTTAAAGCCTCGCTGAACAGTGCGGGGGGATCCGGCGTAGCGCAATCGGTTCTGCAACGATAAGCATTGCAAGGGGGCGCTTTGTTCATGAATACCTCTATTTTCACAAAAATAAGAATAAACGACGAGCCGATTATCAAGGACGGACACGTCATTAGGCTATCCGTAGGATTGGCCATCTACGTATCATGGTGGCTCGCCATAATAACCCCAGAATTCCCCACTATGATATTCCCGAGCGAGACGTCCGAAAGTTTCCCCTCCTATAATTGGGTTTTTGCGGTAGTCGCCCAATTCTTCCAAGCGATCATGCTGGCCTTCATGGCCTCTACCGATCAAAAACTCCTCCGGCTCTACTCATCGCGCATTGTCCTTGTCGGCGCCTCCATCGTCACTTCGCTGGGATCCTTGGCCGCAATGGCATTCGAAGTGCTCAGCGTCTCGTTTATCGGCTGCTCGTTTATTCATGCAACGATAGGAATAGGCTCGGCTTTTCTTCTGGTGTTTTGGGGAGTCGCCTATTCTCGGCAAAACTTCCAATCGATTCTTTCATGCACCTTTCTCTCTATCTTTCTCGCCTTTATCATTCTTATTGCCCTGTTTGCCCTCCCGGGCTTATCGAGGCTCGCACTGCTGGGATCTATGCCGATTCTCGGACTTCCTTTCTTATGGAGCTGTACGCCGATAAGTTACGCAATTCGACGCTCCATCCCTCTGTTCAACCCGTTGCCGGTCAATGCTTTGTTTTTCTCGTCCCGCCTTGCGGTGCCAGCTATCTTTCTCGGAGTTTCACTGGGCTTGTTTATCGATCCCGTGATAGCGCGGTTCTTAACTGGAAGCATCGCCGATCCCGTGTTCGCAGTGATACTGGCTGGTCTTATCGCTATACTGATTCTTTTTACGTTGCTTTTGTCGGCTTCGGGCTCGTTCTGGGACCATTTCCTCAGAATAGCAATTATTGGATCTGCGATCTGCGCTCCCTCATTGCTTTTCAGCGATGATGCAGTCTCTTGGTTTCTTATACCGGCAACGATCGGCTGCATGCTCTTGCTTGCCGTTTCTTGGGTTTTTAGCGGCTACACCGCTCAAAACTTTCGCATATCCCCGATTCTCATCTTCAGCGTTGTTAATTTCGGAGTAGCTCTTGGATCTATTGCGAGCAGCACTCTCGCAGAGCCGATCGCATTCATAAGCGCTGGTTCGCCTTACGGAGAATCAACGGAGTTAGCTGCAATACTTATGTGCTTGATGCTCGTCGAGGTGCTTCTACCGCGACCCCACGACATCAAAAGAGCGGTCATCTCCCGTCAAGAGCCGCATAGCACCAATACGGTTGCCCAGCTCAATCAGCAGCTTCAAAACATTATCAACGCGGAAGCTGAAAAAAACGAATCAGCGAAGACTGGCGATCGCGGGAGCGCACCCGCAACCGACCGTCTCTCGGGTGGAAAAAGGGAGAAATCAAGCCAGTCAGGCGATAGCGGCGTTGCACTAAACCAGAGCTCAATCTTCAATGCCGAAGGGGAAGACGGTGAAGGCGCCCGCCCCATGGGACGCTTCCGCCTCCGTTGCGAGGAGATCGCTAACTCGAGCATGCTATCCGGGCGCGAAACGGAGGTCTTGTTTCTTCTCGCAAAGGGATATCCCACAAGCCGCATTACCGAAGAACTCTATATTTCTAAAAACACCGCGAAGACCCACATCGCGCACATTTATCGTAAGCTGCATATACACAGCCGACAAGATCTTCAGAAGCTCATTGATTCTTCAGGTGAGTTGTCCGAGCAAGCTATCCATGACATCGGCTTTTTGTAAACAGGGTTCCATCATCTCGGCAACTTATCGGAGGATTCTCTTTCGCGAATCAGCTTATCTTTTCTGTATTGACAGATGATCACGGGTTTTCCCTCGGACAGGCGATACATGCGGTACCCGCAGTTACCATATCCGCTGCATGCATGGCATTTCAAATCTACCAGCGTGAAACCAGCGAGCTCTTCATGGGTCACTTCTCCCAAGCCATTGAACTTTACCATTTCAATCCAGCTCCTCGCATTCAAGTCCGAGATAAAACGATTTGCCGGCCATAACGCCGCCTACTAAACCCGGCGATCGCGCCCGCCATAACGTGTATGTTTCAGGGAATAGCCGTCTGCGGCGCATCTCGAAAAACGATGAGCCGCAGAACGAGCCTAAGCAGCGGGGGGCTTTGGGGCCGCAGGAGCTCCTGGAGCCTTCGGGGCTGCGGGCGCATTAGAAGGGGGAGTCTTGGCATCATCTCCCGACAGTGGCTTTTCCCCTGCAAGATAAGGGCTGAAATCGCATTTGCAGAACGGGCAGGATTTTAAAGTAAGACCGCCCATCGACTGAAGTGCTTTGCCGCATTCGGGGCATTTGTTTACAGAATTCCCGCCTACAGATGCTTCTGCTGGTCTAAAACACATAGAGATTCCTTTCCTTGATTACGTATATAGATCCCTTCGAGCTGACAACGAAAACCTGGCCGCATACCAACATCCTTTCGTTTCTATTCGAGCAAAAACAGGATTAGATACGAGCAGTCGCGAGGAAATCGTCGTCTTACTCCTTCGGTAAAACGGACCACGCTATCGTAGACCAATTCGAAATCCCCTTTTCTGCGCAAACGGGGTTAAAACGCACTCACCTCATCGCCCATATGGAGTGATTTTTCTCATACCGCTTTAGATAAAATCTCGTTTTCCCTGACGAAAAAGTCGATGGGCATAAGACTCACTACAGCAGCGGCCGTGTTATCGATAGCCGAAGTAGGCAAGGCTATCCAATCAAACAAGTAGTCAACGATCCCGACGAGATATATTTCCAATACCGTCTCATGACTCTCGAGCACTTTTTTGCATATCCCAGCTCGGGAAAGGTCATGCACGACCACTCCGCGAAAGTAGGTAACCGTAAACCTCCGAAGATTGCTTTGCGTATTGGAAGCAACCGCGTTCAGGACGACGGTTCTCCTTTTGCTCAACTCGATCAATAAGCGCAGAAACGATAGTTCGGTAAAGGCAAACCGGGTCGAACGCGAGAAAAAACACGTATCGTAAATCGCCTTGAAACCAAAGTTTACAACTTCGTACTTATCACGAAATTTTCGATAGAACGTTGATCGGCCTACCGCCGCTTTCGAAATGATCTCACTTGTGCGAATCTCCTCAATCGTTCTGACAGACAGATAGTCGCTGCAAGCGCTCCAAATACTGCTCTGTATCAAATCCATAAATAATCGGCTCCTCAGCGTTTGAGCAAAGTATTCAAATAGATATTCTTAACAAAGATCGAGAGATTCGATCGGTAGTCCTTATAGATGCTTTGTGCAGATCCTTGATGCTCTTCCTTTATCCAGGCCAAAAGCAAACCCATTACCTCGTACGCATACACCCTACACTGAATCTCAGCCAAATCGCTCTTGTTATCGAGTCCTCTCAACTCAAGGTAGCGTAGAGCTTTATCCGAGCAGAGCGTCATGAGCCTTGCATACGGTGACGGTTTTTCAAACGACGAAAAAGCATGCCTGAAACGATGCTTGTCTTTTTCAATGATTGCGAGGAACAGAAAGACGCTTTCCGGCGACAACGGAACACCAGGGTCAAAGAAGCCGCTTTCGCTTGTTATTTCTTGAATCAAAGTAAGTACCAGATCGTACTTGTCCTCGAATCTCCGATAGAAAGACGAGCGGCTTGCTTGCGACAAGCTGAGTATCGAGCTCACGGAAATCTCATCGATGTCCTGCGTGTCAAGCAGTTTCCACAATGCAAGGAAAAAGTCATACCGAATCGAATCGTTCATTATCTTTCTTTCTGCTAGAAAGGCTTCGGGATCCGAAAGAAAAGACAGTAGTAATCCCCCACGAATTACTTGGTTGAGCATGATACCTCAAGCCACAGAAATTGAAAACATATGCAAATCTAGAAATAACGCCTGGTGAAATACTATTTTTAAGGAGTAATCACCGCTTTCGAGCGAGGGTGATCTGTCGAAAATCACCCCCTTTCGAAGCTTGGTTTAGGGCATCCCGATTATAGAATTGGCGGCGCAACGAGCAGTCGGCAAGCTTCTAACACGGCGGCAACCAGTAGAAGCAGCATTGCGATGCTCGCTGCAGGCGTAGGTCCCGTGCACAGATCTACGGTTGCTTGAGCTAAGACGAACACACTTGAGGAGGAAGGAGTACGCAATGGCCTACGACAAACAATGGCGCGTCGAACGCGAAGACGGTACAGTTGCAACCCGCTCTAACACCTGGAGTCCTCCAGGTTCCCATCCGGTTGGATACGGCGTCAAAGTCGTCACCAAAGACGGCGAACTCGTTCGCGTTGAGGGAGATGACGATAACCCGATTACGACGGGACGAGTCAACGCAATGAACCTCGCCTTGCGCGAGTATACCTATTCGCCGGATCGCATCATCTACCCCATGAAGCGCTCAGTCGAAAACCGTGGCAAGGACAAATGGGAAAGGATTTCCTGGGAGCAGGCCCTGAATGAAATTACGGCGGAGATCCGGAGGGTGCAGACGGAGTACGGACCTGAATCAGTAATCGAGTTCGGCGGTACCGGCCGTCAGGCATGTCTGTATTCCTTTGGCTTCTGCTTTTCGGGCCTGACGTCCCCTAATTACTGCTATACGCAGTCTGGTTGGTCTTGTTACGGGCCGCGCTGCTCGGTCGCTGACTATGTGCTGGGCGCCGGCTACCCCGAAATGGACTATGCGGGCCATCTGCCTGGCGGTTACGACGACCCGCGCTACGAGGTTCCGAAATACATCGTCTTATGGGGCAAAGAGCCACTTCCTTCCAACGGCGATGGTCTATTTGGCCACGCAGTCGTTGACTTGATGAAACGGGGTTCCCATATCATCTCAATCGATCCCCGCGTAACATGGATCGGTTCACGTAAAGGAAACATCGTTTTGCAGCTTCGTCCCCAAACGGATGCGGCCATCGGCTTGGGTATCATGAACCTGATGTTCGAAAATGGCGAGTACGATCGCGAATTTGCTGAGAATTGGATTTTCGGTTTAGATGAGCTGAAGGCTCGTGCTGCGGAATATCCTGTCGAAAAGGTAGCCGAAATATGCGATGTCGATGCCGAGGACATCAAGCGCGTGGCGCATATAATAGGCACTGAACGCCCCATAGGTTGGGCGTGGGGTCTCGCATTCGACCAAAACAAAAACGGCGTCCAAGTCTCTCAAATCATGATTATCCTCGCTGCCTTATCCGGTTCCCTGGATCGTCCTGGTGGGCTAACCCTCGGACCTCCGACGGCGCTTTTCGGCAAATGGCGCATGGAACAACGCGGTGCACTTACCGAAGAAGTCTGGGCAAAACGGATCGGCGCTGCCGAATGGCCAGGGCTTTCCACGGGCATGACCACCACGCAACCCGATGCCACGCTGGACACCATGGAAACCGATCAGCCGTATCCTCTACGCTTTGGTTGGTTCTCGCATACCAACTTCCTTGCGCCAACCTGCTCGGCGCAGCCGAAGCGCTGGCACAAAGCTCTCCAGAAGCTTGAGTGCACCGTGTTCCTCGACATCGTTATGACGCCAACGTGCATGGCTGTAGGAGATTACTTCTTGCCTGTTGCGACATGGGCAGAAGCCGACGGCGTCGTACTTCCCCACTATGGACGCAATACCGTGTTCATGGCTCCGATAAACAAGGCCCTAACCGTCGGAGAAGCCCATAGCGACATTGAAATTGACCTGATGTTCGGTCATCTTCTGAACCCTGAGTGGTGGCCGTGGTATAAGCCAGAGAACGGCAATGCGTATGATCCCGAAGCACTGCAGAAAGGCGTCGAGGCTTTCTACGACGATCAGCTACGCGAGCTCGGCTACACATGGGAAAGCTTCCGCGAAGCCGGCATCTACCAACCTGGCGCCCATGGCTTCGAGTACGAAAAATGGGCGAAAGGACTGCTTCGATTCGACGGCGAACCTGGCTTCAACACCATCACCGGACAGGTCGAAGCATATTCGATCCTGTACGAATCTTGGGGTGAGGATCCCTTGCCCTACTATGAGGAGCCGAATTTCAGCCAGATCAGCAAACCTGAGTTCGCCAACCAATACCCGCTGTTTGCCACATCCGGTTCGCGCCGATACAGCTCATTTCATTCCGAGAACCGCCACACCCCGTCGTTGCGCCAGATCGATCCATGGCCTTGGGTGCAGATCAATCCCGAAACCGCCGAGGAATACGACCTCACCGACGGCGATTGGTGCGAGGTGTACAACATGTACGGCGAAGCCCGCTTCAAAGTGGAAGTGACTCCGATCATAAAGCCCGGCATCATCAACTGCGCTCACGGCTGGTGGTTCCCCGAGCAAGAGGGTGAAGAGCCCAATTTGTTCGGCGTCTGGAAGTCTAACTTCAACAGCCTCATGCCGCATTTCGCCGTAGGCAAACTTGGATTCGGCGCGCCCTACAAGGGCATCATGTGCAATATGAAGCACGTCCGTGGCCTCGATGCGAACTAAGGTGAGAGGAAGTGACTGATATGGCTGATCAAAAGTACGCTTTGCTCGTTGACTATACGTACTATTCCGGAAACCACGCTGCCGAGATTGCCTGCAAGGAAGAGCTCGGCCTCCCCGTCGAGCAATTTGGCATCAAAGAGGTTGAGGTCGGCCCCTTCAAGAAGGGCGGCAACGGAAGCAACGGCGAGGATTGGGAATGGTTTTACATCCCCTGCCCCACTTCGATCTTTTCCGAGCATTGGGGCACTGGCGGCGATAAGGCAGGGCAGCGTCCAGTTGCCGTGCAGGTCGACGAGTCCGCCTCCATGTATTACGGCACGTTGGAAGCAATGCAAGCCAAGATGGCGGAGTTTGACCGTCCGATGGTTTTGTTCCAACTTTAGAATTTTGAGCTAGATAGCAGATTGCGGCCATCGGCCGAGCAAGCGGGTGGCTGCAATCTTTAGATATGATAGATAGGAGGTTGGAAATGAACCATACTGAATTCATGGCGCTTGAATCCGCCGAAGCGGCCAAGCTACTCAACGAACGTATAGCGGCAGGAAAAACTCCGGAGGAAGCCGAAGCCGAATTCGAGCTTACCCAAGCCGATAAGCTGTTTTTGAATATCTTCTGGGTTAAGGGCAAGTACCTTGCCCGCGTATGGGGCGGCTATACCTCGGTAAAGCCTACCGGTAACGAGAAAGACGACACTTTGCCTGGCAAGGGCTGAGTCGTCCGCAGTTCTTGAGGGTTCGAACGGATGGCCAGACGGGTCTTCGTTGGCCATCCGTTCCCTTTTGAATCTGCCCGTTAGGAACATCCGCGCACCCGCCTCCCTGATGCGCAACGAAGGAGAAAAAATGCCAAACGAAGAGAATATCCAGTCCGATGTCGAAACACCCAGACTCACCGATAAGCAAGAAAACGTTCTCTTCAATCTCGCGATGAGACAGGACGACTACGGTTGGGAACCGACGAACATGCTTCTGCACGACCTCGAGAGCAACACGATGTTAATGGATATGGCCGAAAAGGGGTTCATCGACTATTCGGTGATCAATCCCGGCGGAACACGAGAAATCGCGTCATTGTGCGCAACGATGAAGGGGATTCGCCATTGCGCACTGCTTGTGCACGAAAACGCGTACCGCCAATCATGAAAACCCCGATACTGCAAAAACAATGCCGCACGAAGCAGATTCCTCATTCGGCCACAGCAATCGACTTGGCCGGCGCGCCCCGTCGGATAGGCTCCGTTCGCCGACGAATCAATAGCTCGGTTTCAAATCGCCCTCATCAACCACACGCGTCCGTCATTCTGCTACCCTTAGCGAAGCGTGCAAAACAAAGCAAGTCGAGGGAGAAACCATGCCGCAAGGGGTGCACGATTCGTCGTTTCGATTCATGGAGCGGTTGGCCGAAGAGGGCTTCGGCTATGCCGGAGCCTATCTTGAGCAGGCGTGCCGATGCACGGTGCTCATCATCGGCCCCGACGGTGAGCTGCTCTATCCCGCTGCAGCCGACGAAAGCAGCTCCGCAGACGAGGCAATCCGCACGCCCCCGCAGGCCGCGGGCGAGGCACCGTATTCGTACGACGCAGACCGCAAGCAACTTGCGTACTTCATCCCGCTCGGTCGCAAAGAAGCGCGCATCGTGCTCGCGCCCATCGAAACGGCGAGGCTCGATACCATCGTTTCGATTCTCGAAGAGGTAAGCGCGCCGCTCACGTACCACCTCGCAGGCTACCTTTCGTCGCAACGCATGATCCGCAGTATGAAAGACGATGCTTCAGCCAAGCTCTTCGAAGACGGAGCGCGCGGCCTTTCGGACTACCTCGCCGCCCGCAAGCTTCCCGTCGACGAAAGCGGCTCCTACTTCGTCACGATCACGCGCATCGGTGGAAGCAGCCAGCGCTACGATTGGGCGGCAACCTCGGAGTCGGTTCGGCAATACCTGCGCGAACAACACGCTGCTGACGTAATCGATATCGGTATCGACGAAGGATTCCTCCACATTTTCCCGAGTGACTACGCCGTCGATGACGAGGGCCGCAAACTGCCCCATCGCCACTTCTACGACCTCGCCTACCACAAGGCCGTACACGATCGCTACAACGGCATCGTCACCTCAATCGGCATCGGGCGCAGCTACCCGTTTCACGACCTCGGGAAAAGCCTGCGCGAGGCGAAGGACGCCCTCGAACTCGGCTGGCTTCTCGGCAAAGACGACGATATCATCCGCTATTCGCACCTCGGGATCTTCGCCATCCTGCTCGACACCGACCGCGAAACGCTCAAAGAGCACTGCAGGCAAGCACTGAAGCCCGTCGTTGATTTCGAGGCAGCCCAAGGCACTCCGCTCATGAACACGCTCAGACTCATGCTCGACCATTCGTTTCGCTGGACTGACGTTTCGAAGCTTCTGTTCATCCACGTGAACACGCTGCGCTACCGCATGGACAAGATAGCCGAACTGCTCGATTCCGATTTCTCCGAGCAGGCGGTGCGGGCGAACTACTTCATCACCGTGAAGCTCTACGATCTCTTGAACAGCGAGCAGAGGGGCGCATGACGACGAAGGTGCCAGGGAGCCATCGGTTGCAATCCTGGTCAAACGCTTGTTTTGTAGGATCATACAAACAAAATCGGTGGGTGCTCCACTAGTTCTCCACACGAAAGCATCGTAAGGTCTTCCCATGCACCGGCCGAACCGTTCGGCCGAGGGAACAAGGGAGGACTCATCATGAAGAACAAGGAAACCAACGAACGCGCATCGATCTCTCGCCGCAGCTTTTTACAGGGTACAGGCATCGGCGTGGCCAGTTTCGCCGCCATGGGGCTACTCGGCGGATGCGCCCCGAGCGCGCAGGGCGAAAACCCCGCCCCGGCGTCTGGCGAGCAACAGGCAGGAGCCACCGACGCCTCCGGCGAGCTGGTGAAAACATGGACGGTCGAAAACGCGCCCGAGCCCATCGCGGATGCCGACATTGTCGAGACTGTGGAAGCCGATGTCGTCATCGTCGGCGCTGGCACAGCAGGCATCACCGCAGCACTCACGGCCGTCGAAGCAGGCGCAACCGTAGCCATCCTGCAAAACGAATCCGTGTTCATCAGCCACGGCTGGAGTACCGGCGCGCTCAACTCGAAGTACCAGGCGTCGATCGGCATCGAGTACGACGTCGCCGAGGTGCAGGCGAACTACGCTAAGCTCAACGGGGGCAAAGCGGACGAACGCGTGCTCAAGATATTCATGGAGAACAGCGGCGAGACGGTCGACTGGCTCATGGAGGAAACCGACGGCATCGTCGAGTTCGCCGGCATGATGGGCGAGCCGCCGTTCGCGCATGCGTGGGTAGGCCAGCAAAACGCGATGCTCGAAGCAATCCTCAACAAGGCCGTCGAAGGCGGAGCCCAGGTGTATTACAACACCGAAGGCGTGCAACTCGTGAAAGAGGGCGACAAGGTTACAGGCGTCATCGGCAACCGCACGAAGGGCGACCCCAAAGGCTACGTCAAGTTCAACGCGAACAAAGGCGTGCTGCTCGCTACGGGCGACTACGGCAACGATCCCGAGATGGTGAAAGCGTACGCGCCGTTCTGCGTCGATCTTCCGAACACGTACTTCCCCGCCTCCAATACCGGCGGCGGCCACAAGATGGCCATGTGGGCGGGTGCCTCGATCGACAAGCCGGCCCACGCGCCGATGATCCATTTCGATCCGAGCCCGCTGCCCGAAGGCGACGCTCCCCTCTCGGGAACCCCGTGGCTCGCGGTCAACAAGCTCGGCGTTCGCTTCCAGAACGAGGACACCGACTATCCCTATCTCGTGAACCAGTGCATCCTGCAGCCCGAAAGCACACGCTTCCAGATCACCGATGCCGATTACAACCAGCATTGGAACGATTTCGGCGGCGATTTCATGCGCTGGACCGTCTCAGGTGACAACCAAGCAGAATGGGACGATGCGCTTGAGCGCGGTGCCATCATGAAAGCTGATTCTCTCGAAGAGCTCGCCCAGATGATGGATGTGCCGAAAGACGACTTCCTCAAAACGGTCGAGCGCTACAACGCACTCGTCGACAAAGGCGAAGACGAGGATTTCGGCAAGAACCCCGATTATCTCAAGATCAGCAAAGTCGAAAAGGCTCCCTTCTACGCCATCAAGCGCGTACCGGGCGTACTCACGATCCTCGGAGGGCTCCATGTGAACCAGAAGCTTCAGGTGCTTGACCTTGAAGAGCAGCCGATCGAGGGCCTGTACGCCGCAGGCAACGTGTCGGGCAACTTCTTCGGCAACGATTACCCGCTGTGGCTCGGCGCCGCAAGCTGCGGACGCGCCGTCACCTTCGGCCGCTACGCCGCGAAGAGCATGCTGGGTTAAGTAACACGCTGAAAAACACAAGAGCCGTCGATGCGAACCGACGGCTCTTTTTTTGGAGCGAATCAGCGCTTCGCAACCCTGCGCCTTCGCCAAAAGCAAGCCTGCGCGCAAGCATCGATCACCCTCATATATTAAAATGGCAGTACGCGCAATCCACATTATTTGGGGGTAGGCTTTGAAGCTCAACGTGCACACCATAGCTCACGAACTCAACGACATCGTTATCGGCAAGATACTGTCATCCGACCCCAACAAGCCGAGTATCGACTATCCGGTTCTGTTCAGTCTCAACGAATACCACTATTACGGCAATATCCTGTACGTGTCCATCGACAAGCATCTCGAAGAAGCCAAGGACCGCGTTCAGCGCTACCTCAGCAGAAACCCCAATCTCTCGCTTTCCTTCGTCTGCGTCGGAACGCCGCCAAGCTACATCGATGCGATTCCCAACTGCGATATCGCATGGATTGACCCGAATCAAAGCAGAACGCACGTTTTCAATGCTGTCCAGAAGGTATTTCAGCGCTACGACTCGTGGGAGCGCAATCTCAACGATATCGTCAACGGAGGCGGCGGCGTTTCCGATCTTGCCAATGCGAGCTTGGGAATATTCAAAAACGACATCTGCATCACCGATCAATTCAGCCGGGTTCTCGTGCATAGGGTGTTTCGAACCGGACAGTTGCTTCGCGACCAAACCGATCAGATTGAAGAAGGCAAGTACCTCCCGAAGAACATGGTGTTCGACGGCCTCATAGACGAACAGGGCGGCATGGATTTCTCCTCCCTCGAACCCACGTTTGCGACAATGCATGCATTTCATTGCTCCGTACTCAGATCGACCATTAAAGTATCTCCCGGATACGCACTCATCCTCTCGGTTCATTCCAACTTCCAGGAAGTCGGGCTGTACGATTGCGCACCTTTGCTGGTTTTAGCCGCCGCAATCAAAAACCTGTACTCTTCGTATGGAATGCTCGACAGCAACGAGCGATACGTCGACGTCCGCGCAACTATCAGATCGTTCATCCAGGGCAAATACGTATCCGACTCCAATCTCATCCAATGCGCCATAGCTTTCGACTGGAGCCGCGAAACCGACGAGTTTCTGTGTCTCTGCATCGACTTCGTGCCGAACATGCGCGTCGAAGACGGTATTCTCATGAAGCCGCTCGCGTCGGTATGCAACAGCATCCAGGAACGCTTCGACTGCGTGGCTTTTATCCTCGACAACCGGATCATCGTTGTAGTCAACTGCACCCGATCGGACACCGCTGAGAGTTCGCTTTTCGACACGGTCGAGCAATTCGGCTGCGAATATGGGCTCATGATCGGAGCAAGCTCGCTGTACCCCGGTATGAAAAGCCTTCCGGGAAGTTACCGTCAAGCGCTCGCAGCGCTCAACAAAGGATGTCGCGGACAACAGAGCTGCATCGTGCGCTTCGAAGACAATACGCTCGAAATCGGCATGAGCTACATCTTAAACGAGATGAACCCCGAGCGCTTTTGCCCGAAAGAGCTCGTCTTGCTGGCTCGAACGGACCCCGAGCTGTACCGATCGCTCGATGCGTACCTCAAGGCGAACTGCAATTCGAACATGGCGAGCAAATCGCTCTCACTGCAACGCAACAGCTTCGTATATCGTCTCGAGAAGATCAAACGGCTGCTTAATATGGATCTCGAAGATCCCGACACCCGTTTGCTCCTGCTCATCTCTTTTAAGCTCATCGAACTCTACGGCCTCGAAAATCTGCAAGACCGATAAGCGCACCGGGTGCGGCGGCAAGCCCTTCCGCGCGCATCGGCACAATGCTAACGGACCGTATAAAACTCCTCGACAGCCGAGAAGAACGCTTCGATGTTTTCCCACGGAGCCATCGGGGGAATGTCGCACCCCGTCGATATGACGAAGTTCGGATAGGAGCAGCATGCCTCCATTACGGCCAAAGTCTTCGACCGTACGCTTTCAGGCGTTCCGTTTCGCAGCTCCCCGGCAGGATCGACATTGCCCATTACCAGCCGATCGGAAGGAACAAGGGGCACGATCTCGGCCATATCGATCGCGTTGCCGAAATGAAAGCCCATCGCACCGGTAGCAAGAACGGCATCGATCGCCTTCACCACCCCGCCTCCGCAGTTGTGATACACCACTGCAAAGCTTTCATCCTGCACAGCATCGACGATGCTACGTACAAAGCGCGTAGAGAACTCGTCGACGAGACTCGGCGAAAGCAGACCGGCAAGCGGTTCTGCCATAACAACGCCGTCGGCGCCGACCTGCTTGTACGCATTTGCGTATTCTTTCAGGAACCGGGCGCACGAATCGAGTACGGCATGAACGAGTTCGGGCTCCTCGTAGCAGAGCACCATGATCTCCGAGATATCCATAAGGCGACCGGCGAGGGAAAACGGCCCTATGATGCCCGCTAGAACCGGGCGGTCCTCCACAAGCGGAACCACTTTCTCGATCGCCTCGAGATACAAGCCCGTCCTGCCCGCGCCCACCGATGGGACGAAAATCCCCTGGGGGTCGCTGTCTTCGTCGATGAGGCTCCCAACCACCGTAGGAACTTCGTCATCGGTGACGCGCACCGAACTCCCGAACGCCTCCGCTTCAACGGAAAGGTCCATGAACGACACGCTTGCAGCAGTATCGACGCGATCGGCAACAAGCTTCATAGCCTTTGCTTGGTAGTCAGACGAGCCGATGAGGTCGCGTACCGTTATCCCCATCATCTGAACGGCGGGAAACGAGAGAACCGGAAGCGCCTTCTTGCGATCCGCCGCAATCGTTTCCTCGATCCATACCTGCATGTTCATATGCACCCCTTACGCTGCAGCCGCACCTATACCCACATGTTTTATCGTCGTCTAAGCAGCAACGAGCTCTGCCGCTTTCACCGCGGCGGAACCGGCATCGGCGGTGTACGCATCGGCCCCGACTTCATCGGCAAAAGCCTGCGTCACCGGTGCGCCCCCTATCATGACCTTGACCCCATCGCGTACGCCCGCCGCGGAAAGAGCTTTGATCGTCTCGCCTATCATCGGCATTGTGGTGGTAAGCAACGCAGAAAGGCACACGATCTGGCACTCGGGATGCTCCTTCACGTACGCGACGAACTGCTCGGGAGCAACGTCCACACCGAGATCGACCACTTCGAATCCCTTCGATTCGATCATCATACGCACAAGGTTCTTGCCGATATCATGCATGTCGCCCTGCACTGTACCGATAACCGCCTTGCCGATAGGCTCTGATCCAGCTTCCGCTAAATACGGCTTCAAAACATCGGTCCCAGCCGCCATTGCGCGTGCGGCCACGAGCATCTCGGGAACGAACACCTCCCCAGCACTGAATTTGTCTCCGATCAGAGACATGGCAGGAATGAGGGCTTCGTTCAGAATCTCAACGGGATCACACCCCTCATCGATAGCCTGCTGGACAAGCGGCTTTACTTCCTTCTTCTTACCGCGCTGAACCGCACTTGAAATGTCTTCGTATCTACCCATATCGCTTCCTCCTTGCTATCTGTGTTTTCGACAAGCCGGAGCGTATCGATGTCGACTCGTTTTACCTACGCTCGATACACCTCGCGTCCGTACGCGTGAAGCTCGTCAGTGAGCCACTCCATCTTGTTTCGGGAATCCTCGCTGTCTCCGATGATGCCGCCGTCCCAGAAGATAAGGCCGCCTTCTGCACCGAAAGTATCGATTGCCTTGCGCACGGATGCACGCACGCACTCCTCGCTCGCATTGGGAAGCCCGGCGCTTCCATGCCGCTCCCATCCCCCGGTAATGACCAATCGTTTGCCGAACCGCATTTTGTCGGCAACGAGGTCGTCGTTGGGAACGGGGAGTTGGCAAATGTCATAGCCGATATCAAGGATCTCTTCGATAAGATAGCCGTTGTTGCCGCAACAGTGGAACTCGGCGAGAGCTCCTTGGGCATGGATGGCGTCGGCTATTTTTTTGAAATAAGGTTTGAACAGGTCATTCCACGTTTCTCTCGATACGAGAGGGCCATCAGCCGCTGCGATGTCATCGCCCGAGAAGATGATGTCGGGCTGTAGGTAGGCTCCGAAATAGCCGATGAGCTCACAGAGGTAATCCGTCAGCGCGGAGGTGAGTGCCTCGAGCTCTTCGGGATCTTCGTATATCGCGCACAGTCCGTCGACCCATCCGAGCATGTTGACGGGAATGAGGAAGATGCCCGATGTGTTGGCCATGGCAATATCGACTTTGTCGGAGTCGTAGCCTTCTCCATGAAACTCTGCAGCAAGCTTTTCCCAGTCGAGCTGCGCTAAATCCGGAAACCGAACAACATCGCGCCACTCGGAAATATCCTCCATGGCTCTCCAGGAAGGATCGGGCATCTGGCCGTATTCGTCGACCACCCATTTGACGTTGCAGAAATCAGTACCGGTTTCAGGATCGATATCCCAGATGGGAGGCATGAATACGTTTGCGTCTTCCACAAAGCTCGGGACCCACTCGGGCTTCTTTCCCCGCGCCGCAAGTAAATAGTTTTCTTTTTTCGTCAGCATCGCTCCCCCTTGCCATATCCCGGTTCGTCTTTCATCGATTACGCGTAGGTGCCCGCGAGTCTTTCTCTGCAGACCCGATAGTCTTCAAGTACGATTTCTTCGTACCAGGTAGCTGGAGGAAATATGAAAGGTGCGTACCGTCCCGTACTTCCCCAATTCATGAACTCGGCGCGTACGGTTTCCCGAACGGTTTCCGGCGTGAGGATACCCGCCGCATCGGCTGCACAGAAATCCTGCGAGTGAACGCTTACCAGATACGACATCGCGTCGCCGGTCTTTTCGAGCGCAGATCCGATATCGTTGATATCCATGCATTGCAGCACATCGATGCCTATTTCGGGAAAATCGGGGATGATCTCGTCGTATTTTCCGCATGAATGCTGGATGAACGTTATGCCCCGGGCATGCGCCGCATCGACGATGCGCTTCTGACGGGGCTTTATGAGTTCGCGCCAAGTATCGGGCGAGAAAAACGGACCGGTTTGCGTACCCCAATCATCGTGGAAGGTGATGACATCCGGGCGGTAATGCTCGGCGATCTTGTCGATGAGCTTGATTTTGTGCTCGACCATCGCATCGAAGAACGACCCCACTGCTTCCGGCTCCTCGATCAAGGCGCACAGAGCCTCTTCGAATCCCATGAGAACGTGGAGCCGCTCCCAAAGCCCTATCAGTACTACGACATCCACGATAGCCCCGTCGCGGTCGAGCGCATCGACGCCGTCTCGCTCTACAGCCGCCTCCCAGTCCCACGCGTCAAGATCGGGAAACTTCACCACGTCGCGCCAATCGCAGATATCCTCAAGCACATGGGTCGAGCAATCAGGGGCAGGAGCTCCCGCCGCTTCCATGTATTCCCACGCGCATCCGAACCAGTCGATGCCACCCCGATCATGCGGGGGGCGTTCTTCGAATCCGTTAACCGGATAGACGAGCGCCTCCCCCTCACCCGTCAACGGCATGATCTCTATCGTCTTGTGCCGATAGAATGCAAGAAGGTTGTCTTTTGCCAGCATATCGATACTCCTACCATACAACCGACCGATTCGCGTCCAACCATGCACACGAAAGCCGACGAGCAGTGATTCGTTTAGCGTATGTAAGAAAAAGTAAGTTTTGAACGGGGAATGCGCGTGCGTTTATCCAAGCGTGCATTTCATCGCTTCGCAGACCAAGCCAATCAGAAGATCAAGGTCGATGGCGAGCGCGATCACAGCTATATCCAAGCACGCCTCGTCATTGAGAGCCGCAGGGGCGGGACCTCGCACAAGTGCAGGACGGCACGCATCGACGATCGAAATGCGCACCGAACCCGCTTCGCATGATGCAAGCGCTTTGATATGCCCGACCACGCCCCCCTCGCACTCGATATCGCGAGCAAGCGCTTCGAGCGAAGAAACGAGAGCGTCGAACTCGGTGCTCGTATCCGGATGCAGTGAAACCCTCAGCGAAACCACCGAAGCCATTGCATGGGTGTGACCCTCTAGTGATGCGGTGCCTTGCGTAAACTCGAGATTGCGCCCGTGAGCGCCAGTATGGCTATTCTCGCGCAGTTTGCCGATGTGCGTATCGGATGTATCATGCGAATCGTTCATCGTTCGCCTACGATTCTCTCAAGCGCGTCATCGCTTACATGCTCTGTTACGCTCAGAGTCAGAGTGCAAGCGGTTTCGTTAAATGTTCGCACGGAGCTTTCGATGAAGTGAATCTCTTCCGTATCAACGAGGTCAATCTTGTTGATACAGATCAGATCGGCATCGTTGAGTTGCTGGGAGAGCAGCGTCTGCAGCGGCACAAGCATCCTTCGCCAGCGCGACGCATCGACGACGGTGCAGATGCGCGCTGCAACGCCGAGCTGTGCCTCGAGATTTCGTTTCATGTCGCAGGGTACGGCAAGACCCGTCGCCTCGATCACGAGCAGATCAGGATCGATATCAGCCCGAATTCCGCTAACCGCCCGCACGAGATCGCCCGCAAGCGTACAACAGGCGCACCCTGAAAGCATCGTGGTCACCGCGTATCCCTTTCCCCCTATCACACGGTCGTCGATGCCGATAGAGCCTATCTCGTTTTCAAGTACCGCAACGGGGACTTCTTTATTCGACCTCACCTTCTCGTGCTCGATAAGGTGCAGAAGAAGCGTGGTTTTCCCCGATCCGAGAAAACCTCCCACAATAAGAACCTTCATGATCGTCCCCGCCTCACCGTTTGCCTGCACTCGGACCGCTTCACTCGGCGCTTTTTATCGCAACCAATTCGATTTCGAAGATGAGGTCCTTGCCGGCGAGGGGATGATTGAAATCAATTGTAGCAATGCCTTCGTTGATCTCTCGTACGGTTGCCGGAAAACGCATGCCTTCCTCGGTCACGAAGTAAAAGAGTTTTCCTACCTGTATGTCCTTGGCATTGGGAATCGCGTACATGGGGCTGCGCTCGATATGCTCGTCGCAGTATTCGCCGTACGCCTCACGGGCGGATACGGTTACGCACTTCGTTTCGCCCACCTCCATGGATGCAACGGCCTCGTCGAAACCATGGATAACCGATCCCGATCCGACCACGAATTCTAAAGGGTCGATACCCTCGGTACTGTCGAACACCGATCCGTCGGCAAGCGTGCCTCTGTATCGGACGACTGCTGTTTCACCGTAACGAACCATTGTCACTCCTTCGGTTTGCCATCTTGCACCCTGGTTTCGGGCAAAGCGCGGGAAGCCGTATCGACGCGACGCGCGACGCGGCTTCCCGCCGTGCGGGCAGCATGCTTGTGCAGACAATCTTGCAGCGGCGCCTTTGTTCTAGGCTACCGTTCCCGCTTTCGGAACGAAGAGGGCGTACTTGCTCTTGCCGTCGAAGTTCGCTACGAGTTCGTCAACCGGACCGTACTGCATGACGAGGCTTTGGCAGTGCTTGACGCACAGCGGCTTCTTGCCCCGAGCGGTCCGCTCTGCACAAAGGTTGCACTGGTCGGTAGGAACCGGCACGAAATCGTACTGATAGCAGTCCTCGCCGATCTGCCACGGCCCGATCTTCTGGATCTTGATACCCCAGCGATCAACCGGCAGGTCATGCTCCATCTGACAGGAGACTTCGCAGGAATGACAGCCTGTGCAGTATTCGTAATTGATCAGCAAGCCGTAGGCTTTTTCGTTTGCCATTTACACCAACTCCTCGTTCATCGCAAAGCGCTCGACGATCTCATCCATGTCGGTGTCGCCGATGATCTCTTCGGGTTCGCACCGGTAAACGCGGCACATGTGCGACTTACAGTTGTTTCCGAATCCGCTCTCGCCGCATCCCGCCTCGATGATGACGTTGGCGTTGGACACGTACGTGTCGTAACATCCCGTGCCCTCATCTTCGGGGTTACGCTCGGGGAACCACCAGGCATGGTCGAGCGAGATGGTCGACGGGTCTAAAACGGGCTGCACGTTTGCTTTGAGCTGCACGCGTCCAAGATGGTTTTCGATCCAACACCAATCGCCTTGCTTGATGCCGTACTTCTCAGCTGTTTCGGGTGCGATTTCGAACTCGGGGTTAGGATGGAGCGCACGCAAATGCGGGATTTGGCGGTGTTCAGAGTGGAACGACGCCCACTGGCGTGCACCCGTCGTCATGATGAGCGGGTACTTCTCGAGGTACTCTTCTTTGTCGAACCGCTCAGGAACCTGGTTCGGGCTGTACGGAGGCTCGGCATAGTGCGGCACCGGCTTCTGGCCCCACTGTCCGAATAACGTCGAATACAGCTCGATACGGCCGGTCGGCGTGTTGAAGCCGAGGTTGCCGTCCGGGCGCTGCTCGCCGGTGCGGAATTTCTCGTAATGGTATTCGGGGTAGATCCAGTTTTCCGCGCGGGCTTCCTCGAACGACATACCCGTTTCCTTCATCGTGAAGGTGAAGAACTCCTCGAGCGTCTCGCCAGGCCACAACGTGTCGTTCCATTGACGGCCGAGCTCCCAGCAGATCTCCATGTCGGACTTGCTCTCGCCGAGCGCCTGGCAAGCCTTGTTCGTCGTTTGCACGTGGTAGTAGATCGAACGAATGCCATTGCGCTCGGGATACATGCATACGGGCAAAAACACATCGCAGCATGCCTGCGCCGTCGGCGTCATGAAGGGATCGACCATCACGTTGAACTCGGCGTTTTTATATGCTTGCTCCATGCGCGTATCGGGCTCCTGCGCCGTGCACGAAAGCGGATTGGTCGACTGGATCCAGTTCGCACGGATCTTGTACGGGCGGTTCGTCAGCATCTGATCGACGGTCATATCCGCTTGCGTCAGCACCACGCCCGAATACTTGAGAGCTGGGAAATCATCGCCGCCGATGCGCGTCTTCTGCTCTTCGATGGTCAGGCATTCTGCAGGATCAGGCGGATTCCACGTTTGGATGTTGAAGGGCTGATGCACCGTCACCATGCCACCGGGAATGTCGATCTGCCCTGTAATGGACCACAGATCGACAACGGCGGCTGATCCCGCCAAGCACTCCATAGTCATATCGAGCGCAAGGCCCCATTGCACCGAGGTGGGCTTTTCTGCCATCATCTGAGCCGCTCGGGCGATTTTCTCCTCGGGTATCCACGTCACTTCAGCCGCACGCTCGAGCGTCCATTCGCGCGTAGCCTCATAGTACTCTTCGAACCCATAGCACCAAGATTCCACAAACTCGTGATCGTACAGATCGTTCTCAACGATGTACTTGCCCATGGCGAGCGCCAGCGCCGAATCGGTGCCGCAGCGGATCTGCAACCACAGATCGGCCTTGGCGGCGAGCCATGTCAGCTTCGGATCGATAACCACGAGCTTGCTTCCGCGCTTCATGCAGTCGACCACCCAGTGACCGAGGTTGCCGTCAGCATTCGATACGAGCGGGTTGTTGCCCCACACGAAGATGTTCTTCGGCGGCACCCACCCCTCGTGTTCGTAACGATCGAAGTGGTTCTGTGAACAGTCGGGAACGCAATACGTGCCCATGAGCACGTTGCATGCAGCCACGCGCGGTACGTAACAGCTGTTGCCCGACAACATGTAAGCATACTGAACCGAACCGAACGCATACTGCAAACGCGTCATGTAGGGAGCCGTTCCGCGACCCGTCCCCAGATGGAACACCACGGCTTTTCCGCCCGATTCCGCCTTGATCGCATCGAACTTTTCTTTGATCAACGCGTATGCCTCATCCCATGAGATGCGCTCCCACGCATCCGCCTTGCCGCGATCCTTCGGATCGCGCTTCATGGGGTAGAGCACGCGGTCGGGATGATACACCGCCTCTTTGAGTGCGATGCAGCGGGCGCAGAGACGACCCTGATAGTAGGGGCTATCCTCATCGCCTTCGACCTTGATGAACTTTCCCGTTTCCTTATCGGTGTATACGATGACACCGCAACCATCGTGGCAACCAGGAGCCGCCCACGCGCCGGTGCGCGTGGCAATCATGTTGTCTTCCTCCCACTGCCATGGCAGGTCGCCACCGGTGTATTTGACCGGCGGCTCGCGGAAGAAGTCAGGGCGCACCTCGTTCGTACCGCCCTGCTCCACCTCCATTTCGATGCGTTTAACCATACCTTTCTCCTCTCGTCGCCCTCACGTGCCTGCAATCGTTGCACCGCATGTCCTGCGGCTGCCAAGCAACCAGACTGCTTCCATCGCACCGCTTGAAACTCCTGCCGTGCATTACCCCCGTACGCACTCGCGCGGCATAGCATGGCACGATAGCCGCCTCGACCCGGCGTTTGGCCTGCGGCGTGTGCGCTGCTCACAAGATAGGCGATAAAAAGTAAGTTTTTAAGGTGCCAAACCGCATGCCGAGCAAGGAAGCCGAGTCCCTCTGCACTCGTTTCAGACTCTGGGAAACTTACTTGTTTGGCTCTAGGATTTTGCTGCCAAGCAATCAGACGACCTCTCTTTTCACACCAATGCGTGCGCCCGAAGGATGCGTGCGCATACCCAAAGATAGGAGTGCAGAATGGCTTTTCATTTCAAAGACAATCCCGCGCCGAAAGAGCAGGTGCAAGATGACGGCACGAAGATCATCCGCACCTGCGCCTGGTCGCCGCCGGGATGTCACGCGGTCGGGTGCGGCATCCGACTGTTCGTCAAAGACGGCGAACTCGTCAAAGTAGAGGGCGATCCCGATCATCAGCTCACGCAGGGACGTCTGTGCCCCCGGTGCCTTGCGCTTAAAGAGGCGGTGTACCATCCCGACCGCATCCTCTATCCCATGAAGCGCGCCCGCGAAGACCGGGGGCTCGACACATGGGAGCGGATCAGCTGGGACGAGGCAACCGAGCTCATCGTATCTAAAACCGAGGAGATTCGCGCGAAGTACGGATCAGAATCGATCTGCGTGTACATGGGAACGGGCCGCGAGGCTGTGCGCTACGGGTTCACGCTTTCTTCGAAGGTGCTCAGAACACCTAACAACTGCTATGCGCAGTCGGGTTGGTCGTGCATGGGCCCGCGCCAAACCGCAATGACCATGATGCTCGGCAGCGCCTACATCGAGCTCGATTTCAACGGCGGATCTCTCGAGGTATGGGACGATCCGGAATGGACGCGCCCCGACTATGTATTCTGCCTGGGTAAAGAGCCCCTGAAATCCAATCCAGACGGCCTGTGGGGGCATGCCCTCATCGAGATCATGAAGCGCGGCAGCAAGCTCATCATGGTCGATCCCCGCGTGAACTGGCTTGCAACCCGCGCCGATCAAGTGCTGCAGATCATCCCCGGCACTGACGGCGCCCTCTGCCTCGCTATCCTGAACGTCCTCATCAACGAGGATATGGTCGATCACGATTTCATCGACAAGTGGTGCTACGGATTCGACGAGCTCGCCGAGCGCGTGCAGGAGTACACACCCGAATTCGCCGCCGAAACATGCGGCATCACGGCCGACGAGATTCGCGTGTGCGCTCGCAAGCTCGGCTTTGACGGAGAGCATCACTGGAGCCTGCTCATGGGCGTAGCCGTCGATCAGAACCCCAACGGCTGTCAGGTGACGCAATGCCTCATCGCCATGGCCGCCATCACCGGAAACCTCGACGTGCCCGGGGGAACGGTTGTCGGCGTGCAAATGCAGTTCGAGATGACCGGTGCCACCGATTTCATGAGCGACGAGCTCAAGAACAAGTGCATCGGATGGGACACCTATCCCATCGTGAAAGTGCTTCTGAACACAACGCATCCCGACATCACGCTCGAAGCGCTTGAAACAGGTCGTCCCTATGAGCTCAAGATGGCATGGCTCGATTCGACAAACCTGCTCTCCCCCACCTGTTCTGCGCAACCCAAACGCTGGCACGATGCGCTCATGAAAATGGAGTTCACCGTTGCCAAAGAGATGTTCATGACCCCAACCGTCATGGCGCTGGCCGATGTGGTGCTGCCCTTGGCTACCTGGGCCGAGCACGACGGCATCGTCATGACCAACCAAGGGTGCCAAATGGGCATCGCCGGAGCCATCAACAAGGGCCTGCAGGTCGGTGAATGCAAATCCGACCTTGAAATGCTCATCCATTTCGGAAACGCGTTCTACGAGAAGGCTTACGGTGAGGAGTATCCGTTTAAAACGGTCGAAGAATACCTGACCGATGATGTAGGCAAGATGGATACCACCTGGGAAGAGCTTTCCGAGAAAGTAGTGGCAACCAACGATATCGGTGGATACCATAAGCACGAGCGCGGGCTTATCCGCACAGACGGGCAACCGGGTTTCCAAACGACCACCGGCCGCGTCGAGCTGTGGTCGACCGGCTACCAATCTCTTGGCGACGATCCACTGCCCTATTACTTCCCGCCGAAGCTCGGTGCCGAAGCGCGTCCCGATCTGGCAAAGGAATACCCCTTTATGTGCACGACAGGTGCCCGCTACTTCGCATCGTTCCACTCCGAGCACAGGCAGATCCCGAGCCTCAGGCAACTGACGCCCGATCCCTATCTCGAAATACATCCCGAAGCAGCCGAGGAGCTCGGCATCAAAGACGGTGACGAGGTGACGATCGAGAACCCCTGGGGCAGCGCGCATGAGATCGCCAAAGTGACACCCGTCGTCCGCAAAGATGTGGTGGCTGCGGCGCATGGCTGGTGGTATCCGGAGCAAGACGGTGAGGAACCGAATCTGTACGGCGTCTGGAAATCTAACGTCAACAGCCTCATCCCGCACCGCGTGCTCGGAAAGATGGGATTCGGAGCCCCCTACAAGCAGGTTCCGGTAAAGGTGTACAGGACCCCGAACGAAGAACGCGTGCTCAGCTAAGGAGGCGACCATGAGTAAAAACGGACTGCTGATTGACTATCAGTACTGCACCGGCTGCCAAAGCTGCGAGCTCGCGTGCAAAAACGAGCACGGCTTTCCCCTGGACAAATGGGGTATCAAGGTAGTCGAGTTCGGCCCCTTCGAAATGGAAGAGGGAAAGCTCGAATGGAACTACCTTCCCTTCCCGACGAGCTATTGCGATATGTGCGAAGACCGCGTGAACGCGGGCGGCACTCCCACCTGCGCGCTGCACTGCCTCGCAAACGTCATCGAATGGGGCCCGGTTGAGGAGCTCTCGAAAAAACTCGACGAGCTCGGTGGCAAAGCGGCGATCTTTTTACCGTAAGACCCCTGCTCAACGGCCATCCGATGCATCATTGCTGTATTGGATGCGAGCGAGTTACCGACAGGAAGCCTCCAGCTCAAAACGAGTTGGGGGCTTCCTCGTTTCTGGAGCCATCCCAACGCACCCGAGTTGCAAGCCGTTTTGCACCTGGAATTGACCCTGCCGTAGAACAAGCACGATCGGACAGTCTCGCATGGGCGCGTACCCGCGCCCGTTAACGCTTCCGATCCCGGTTAAGCGTCAGACCTTCTGAGCGAGAGACAAACCCCGCCCATAGCAAAGGCGGCCGGAAAACCGGCCGCCACCTGTAACGCGCGTATCGAGCGGTTGCTTTACGCCTCCGTAGTTTCAGCAGCCTTCTCAGCGCTCATGGCTTTGGCTTTCTTGGCCACATAGAACAAGCCGATGAGCACGATGACGCCGATGACTATGTTGAATATCCACACCGAGCTCATGATGGCATCGGCACCGGCGACGGTGGAAACCAGCTGATCGATCGGAGAAGCCAGGAAACCGCCGCCGTTTTGGAACACGTAGCTGAAGCCCATGACCGCACCGACGATGGCGGGAGCGACGAACGTCGAGAGCAACATAGGCACGCCGACGGTCATCGTGTTTGTGCCGAAACCGGCAAGGATGATGGCGACGTAGAACAGCGGGATATTGCCCGTAACATGGGCAACGTACCACAGGACATACCCGATGATACCGACGATCCAGAACGCAGGGATCACGCTTGCGTTGAGAAACTTATAAGCGGGACCGAACAGAAGCGCTGCAGCGATGGCTCCGACGGAGAACAGCGAGAAGATGGTACCGATAACGGCCGGGTTATCCACCACAGCACCGATGGTTGCGCCGCCGAGGTTGAAGAGCGACTGACTCATAATGATGCCGCCGAGGAACAGAACGAGAAGGAGCCACCCGGAAACCGGAAGCTTGATCTTGACCTTCTCGCCCTTCTCATCGGTTTCGGGAACCGCAGGAACGTTTTTGGGAGTAAGCAGGAAGATGCAGAGCACGAACGGAACGAGCGAGAACAGGTAGATGCCCCACGCGAGGTTCCACGATATGGCACCGAGGATACCGGCTACGTTGGTGGTCACGATCATGCCGATGTTGAAGATGACCGAGGCAACGCTCATCATAGTAGCGCGCACGGATTCCCTTTGGAACATGAGCGTGATAACGCCGAGCACGACGGGCATGAAGCAGCCAAGGCCAAGGCCGAGGATCGCACGCGTAACGAGGATGCCCTCCCACGGAAGCGTAGCGCCCAGAAACGTCGGCAAACCTCCGATGAATACGAGCGCTGTGGCAAGCAGAGCGCATACCCGATAGCTCAGCTTACGGCCTGCAACGAGGCCGATGACGAACGCGGCGGGGATCTCGAGCAGATTCGTGATGGAAACCATATAGGAAATGGCGTTTGCATCGACTCCGTACGTGCTCATAAGGCCGGTCGAAGCCACGTTAACGGCACTATGCGTCGGTGCAATGAAATACATGCACATCAGCGCGGCGAAGACGCCGATTTGACCGGCAGATATCTTCATTTTCTCAGACATGGGTAATTCCTCCTTTGTAATATGATACTAAGTGACGCCTGCTGGATCCGGGTACCTTTTCACCTCCTCGAACCAACATCTCCCCTGGCACCGACAATCGTTAGAGATCTTTGCGAAAGCAACTTGGCACGAGCAGCCTTTGCAAAAACGACTCGCCGGAATCGGATGGCACAAGGTCGATGTTCCCCTTCAATCCATTCCATCCATAGAGAGTATGGGTGACAAAAAGTAAGTTTTGAACAGGGAGCAAGCTTCCGATAAGGGGTTTTACAGCTCGCATGCCGTTTGACAACGTTCTTTTCACGTCCGAATCGCAAAGCCCTGCACCTGTGCCGAAGCGCCGTGCAAAGCACTACCATCGCAATGCACGACGCTCTTTGCACGCGCGAGACAGCGCCTACGGAACGAAGATCGAAGCCATCCTTCCCTTCTCGGCCATCTTGACCGCAAGCTCTTCGAGCGTTCCGTACTCCATGGCGCTCGCAAGGCAATGGTGCACACAACTGGGTCGCTCGCCTGCAGCCACACGGTCTGCGCACAGATCGCACACCGTTGTGGGAACCGGTATATAGCGGTATTCCCAATGCTTGCCGTCTTCAAGCTTCCACGGCCCTAGCTCGAGAACCTTGATCCCCCATTGTCCGTGGGGCAGATCGTGTTCGTTCTTGCACGCTACTTCGCAGGAATGGCAGCCCGTGCAGTATTCGTTGTCTATGAGAAGTCCATACTGAGCCATCATCGCTTCCTTTCGCTACTCGGCCCGATATATCTTGCAGGGCATGCTCTTGTAATGGGTTCCGAATCCGAGCGGTCCGTTTTCCTCGTGGGGAATGAGCTGGTTTACGTTCACTTTGAAGACATCGAACAGGCTCTCAGGATCAGCTTCAGGAAGCCACCAGCCGTGATCGCAACTCACGACGGTTTCTTTGACGATAGGGGTCAGATGCGCCCGCATCACCACTTTTCCGAGCTGGTTTTCGATCACGACTTCGGAGCCCTCGGTAATGCCGTATTCGTCCGCAGTAGCGGGATGTATCTGTACCGTCGGCCACGGGTGGATTTCGCGCAGCGTCTCGATCTGGCGGTTTTCCGAATGGAACGAGGTGAAACGACGTCCGCCCGTCGTCACCGTAAGCGGGTACTCTTCTGCCAGATCAGGACGCGACACCGCGCTGAATTTCGGTTCGATGTAATACGGCAGAGGATCGTCACCGAGGTTTTGCAGCACCGTCGAATACAGCTCGATGCGCCCAGTGGGCGTGTTGAACCCAGGGGAGCCATCGGCCCGCAGAAGGCCCTTCTCGTATTTTTTGTACTCGATCTCGTACTGGCCGACCACGTGCTCGCACAGATCTTCGTACGTCGCATCAACACCGCGCATTTTCTCAAGCTGGCTGTCGATGAAATCCGAAGAAGACGCCCACCCGGGCTTTTTGCTGTTGGGATAGAGCCTGCGATGCAGCTCGAGCATGATCTCGAGATCGGCTCGACATTCCCCCTCGGGTTCGAGAATAGGAATGATGGCACCCATCTGACCTGGTTGCGAAGCGTTGTTATTGGACACGTAGCCCTGTTTTTCGAAGAATGTCGCCGCTGGCAGCACGATGTCAGCAACTCCCATGATGGTCGGTGTCATGAACAGATCGGCCACCGCGACGAAATCGATCTTGCGCATCGCCTCGAGCCAACGGTGAGGCTGCGGAACCATGCACGAGATGGTGTTGTGCCCGAAGATATAGGCAAAGCGGATTTTGTACGGCACGTTCGTCTCGAGCACGTCGAGCGTAGCATCGGGATGAGTCGTATTTACGATGGCGCTCATAGCAGGATACCGGTCGTGGCCGAGCGGCTCGACGCCGATGTTGCCGTGCAGGGCAAGCCCCTCGGGCTCGCCTGCTTCTTCGGCCACCAGGGCGTTTTCAGCCATGCCTGCAAAGATGGGAGGCATACCCATGAAGCAGCCTCCTGGCACATCCATGCTGCCCGTTATGGCGAACAGCGAAAGGAGCGCATGGCCGATCTGGAGCGTATTGGGATTCTGATCGACCGCGAGCCCCATCGAAAGCGTCGAGGGACTTTGGGCGAGGCAGCGAGCGGCGCGCCGTATGTCTTCGGCGTCGACCTCGGTGATCGCGGCGACCTTGTCGACCGGATACTCCTTCACGCGCGCCGCAAGCTCATCGAAGCCGTAGCACCAAGCTTCGACGAATTCATGATCGTACAGATCCTCCTCGATCACCACGTTGAGCAGTCCGAGAGCAAGCGCACCGTCGGTGCCGGGACGCAGCTGCAAATGGACTTCGGCGCGCGTCGCGAGCCAGTTCACGCGTGGGTCGGCAACGATGAGCTTCATGCCGAGCTTCATCATCTCCACGATGGAATGACCGAACAGCCCATCGGGGTTCGACCGCAAGGGATCGCGTCCCCATACAAGCATGTAGTTCGGACAGACCCATCGCGGATCGTCGTAGCGGTCGGGAAACCCGATCGAGTTATCAGCCTCGATGTAGGAGCTGCCCATAGTCCATAGCATCGCCGCCATGCGCGGCACGATGCAGGACCATCCGCTGTTAGGATGCACTGCGTTCACCGTGCCGAATACGTCGTTCGCCATCTGGAAGTGTACTTGGCTCGCCTCGCGGCCCGTGCCGCACCAGACGCTTACCGCGCCAATGCCGTATTCCTCGACGGTTTGTTTGTAGTGCGCGATGATCGTATCGAGGGCCTCATCCCAGCTGATACGCTCCCATGCATCCTTTCCCCGATCCTCGCGGGCACGCTTCAAAGGATGCAGGATTCGGTCTTTATGGTAATAGTACTCTTTCGCCGTCAGGCATCGTACGCACAGACGGCCTTTTGAGATGGGATTCTCCTCGTCACCCTCCACTTTGACAAGCTTCCCGTCCTTTACGAACACTTTGAGCCCGCACCCAAGATTATGGCAACCGATGCCCGCCGAGCACGTACGGTACACCCGTGTACCGTCTTCGAGTTCGACCATTGCTGGTGACGCGTGTTCGTTAAAATGCAGTGTTGGCATAGTATCCTCCTCGGTCTTCCGCTTTCGTCTTATCATTCGCCCCTTTATCGAAGCGTTTTGCTCCGAATTTCGCCGAACAAAGCCCTTTAGGCAGCAGCCGCTAACCCGAAACCCTTACAAGCGGGAAATCTCCAAGGTTCAAGCTTTCATCGAGTTCGATCCCGCGCTTCTCGACCGGTTCAAATCCGTCCGCTTCGATCCTCACGTCATAGACGCCTTCGTCTATGCGGCGGAAATAGAAATCGCCGAAGTCGTCGGTCTTCGTTTCGCGTTCGGTTCCGTCAGGCAGGACGAGCGTCACCTTCGCATTCTCGACGATCTCGTTTTCGGAGGGATCCCACACGTCCCCCGCAATGAACAGATGCGGCAGGTTCAGGTAATACACGCGCGGTTTGCATCCATCCTCCGGAACGAACGTTTCGGCGCGAGCTATCTCTTCGGCGAATTTTTCCTCATCGCCGAATCTGAGACCCCCGGTTGCGCACAGATCGACACAGTGCGGCATCGCGCCCTCGTCCACCAAGTGGGCGCACCCGGTGCACTTTTGTGCTACATCGAGCTCTTCGTTGTAGAAAACGGCACCATACGGACATGCTTCAACGAGTTCGCGACGACCCTTCGCTTTCACCGGATCGATGATCACCAATCCGTCATCGCGCTTATAGACCGCTTCGGGAGCCGCTTGCTTGCATTTCGGGTCATCGCAATGCATGCATGGCCACGGCGTGTACTCGACGCACACTTTTGGCACCTGACCATGGTCCTTTTCCTTGACACGCATCCAGAACTGTCCCGTATTGGGCTGCGGAAGCGAGTACGGTTCCCACGTATTGCCTACATGCTCGTCTTTGCATGCCACCTGGCACCCGTAGCACCCGTTGCACTTCGCGACGTCAACGATAAACACCTTCATCAGAGCACCTCCTTGCCTTCCTCGAGCCAAGCATCCACGATGTGCAGCGGGCCGGTCTCGGGATCGTACGGTCGCGAAAACGCCTCGGGATACCGCTGCGCCAATTCGAATACATCGACTTTCTCTATACCCACCAAATACCCGCTCGTCACCTCGCCTGCGCAGTTTTTCGAAGCAATGGCTTTCGGAGCGATCAGATTGTTGGTACCGCCTCGATCCGACACGCCAAGCTCGATCGGATCCATACGGGCACCGTGATCCTGCAGCACGGCGCCAGGGCGTATGCGTTCGGTTACGTACACGCCGCCCATCGTCCAGCCGCGATCGTTGAATATCTTCACCACATCGCCCGATGAAACATCGAGTGCATGCGCATCGAGGGGGTTGATCCATATCGGTTCGTACGCGTATCCGTCGGGGCCGATGACCTTGCAGGTCTTGATCTCGCGGAACCACGCGCAATCGTCCAGCTGGGAATGTAAGCGCCAGTGAGGATGGTTCGATACGAGCAGGTAGGGGTACTGTTTCGCACGTGGAGTGGTCAAGCGCTCATCCGGATGCGTCTCCCCTTTCTCGATCCACCGCGGATAGGGCATGCGCTCTTTGTCTTCGGGGAAATTCTCCGCCAGACGAGACGAATAGTACTCGATCTTGCCGGTCGGCGTCGTAAGCGGATGGCGCTCGGGATCGGCATAGAATCCGTAAAACCCTGCCGCATCGTCTTCCCACCCCTCGGCAGGCGGAACAATGAAGCTTTTCTTCTCCAGAAACTCCTCGAACGACATGAAGTCCTGAACGCCCGAGTTCTCGAACCCGATGCGCATCTTGTCCTCGAGAGACGTGCCCCCGGTAAGTTGCTCGACGACTCCAAGCTTCTCGGCAACGGCGACTGCGCATTCCCAATCGCTCTTGGATTCTCCAAGCGGCTCGATCGACTGCTCTTCCAGGACGAGCGTGTTGTAGTTACCCGACATGATGTCGCAGTTGATATCGCGCTCTTCGAACTTCGTGTTCACGGGCAGGATGATATCGGCAAGCAGACAATCATCCTCCATCCAGATGTGCTGCGCGACCACGCATTCGATATGATCGGAATGGAGCGCTTCGATGAACTTGAAGCCGCCGTTCCATGACGACGTCCATTTCGGTGAATCGATCCACACCATATGGATCCGTTCTGAGCCCTCTGCCGGGTACTGCATCTTGCGGAACTGATCCTCCACCGGTACGCCGGCAACGGTACAGCCGTACCAGGTAAGCGGATGCTCGTGGTCGAATTCGCCCGCAAGCGCCTCGGGCACGAGGGTTTCGGGAACGATCGAATCGCGCGTATCGGCCGCATAGGGAAGCAGAACCGCGAACAGGTTCGGAATAAACTGAGAACGGGGAATAGGCGTTTGCTGGGGCAGGCTGAACAGCTGGTACTCCATCATCTTGAGCTGGTTGCGCCCAGGATGTCCGAGCGCCTGCATGCCGAGCAGCGCAACCTCGAGGCGCGCTGGTTCATGCGAATACGTCGAGCGGATGTAGGAGCCGCCGTTGCTGTGGGCGATCGACACGTTCTCCTTCGCCCACGACCGGGCCAGTGCTTTGATGATGCGGGCAGGCACGCCGCAGATGCCCTCGGCCCACTCGGGGGTCTTCTCGATGCCGTCGTCGCCGCCCATGACATGGTACTCAAACCAGTCGAAACCCACAGCGTGGGTTGCAAGGTACTCCTTATCGTACGTGCCTTCCTTGATCCACGTATGGGCGATCGCAAGCTGCAAAGCCGCATCGGTGTTGGGAAGCACCGGTATCCACTTGTCGGCATGCACGGCAGCACCGTAGTTCACATCGGGGCAGATGTATATCTGGCGCACGCCGATATCGTGCAGGAAGAAGCAGTACCGGCTTGGGAAATGGCCACCCCATCCCCACGGTGTCGTTACGACGTCGCAACCCCAGAACAGCACGGTGTCGGTGTTTTGGGCGACATCGAAAAACAGGTTCTGCTGATCTCCTTCGCCCACCGGATCGCAACCCCAGATGTGCTTCGCGCCCCAATACCAGCCCTCCCAGCTGTCGGGATTTCGTGCTTGCAGGCAATAGCCTCCCAGCACATCGAGCAGCGCGCCTTCGCATCCGCGAGGACCGTGAAGCGTCTTCACCTGATGGTGTCCGTCCGATTGCACGAAGATCGAATTCACGCCGTAGCGCTCGTGCACGCGCCTCACTTCGCTTGCGATAAGCTCCGTAGCTTCATCCCATGTGATACGTATATACTTCGAACGCCCGCGGTTCTGCGGGTTACGTTCGCCGTTCGGATCCCAATCCACGCGCTTCATGGGATAGAGGATGCGGTTGGGCGAATACACTCTGTGTTTGGTCGCCAAAGCGAACGGGGTGATCTCCGATTTCTCCGCCGCCTTGAACTCGCAGCCGCGCGCCTTGATCGACCAGCGAGGAAGCACTCCCCCTGAAGCGTTCGCTTGGTAGTCGAACGGCCGGATGCGAACGATCCTTCCGTTTCTCACATCGACTTCGGCGGGCTCCGAAGCCGAGCACGGTCCGCAGAATCCCATGGTTTTGATTGTGGTGCTGATACCGTCTGTCACGTTGTCTCCCCCTTGTTCTTCCGAGTTGAAATCGGCACTATGCGCACGGCGAGAAACCCTGCGTCAGGCCGTATCGAATAGATTTTTTAGCGATGGTGCGTTGCGAAAAACGCGCTTAGTCAAGCGGTGAGGAAAGATGCGAGAGCCACCACGAGAGACGGTTGTCGTTATGGAAGCTTTGCTCGACGAAGCGCCAGGAGAATGCCAAACCCCCCGTAAACGGCGCCCTTTCGATTTGTCGCAAAGCCATGCCGCCAACCTTCTCAATCAGATGTTTCTGCTGCCGCAAGTCTAGCAGGAAAAAAGTAAGTTTTTCATTCCGAACGGTCTTGCGACAGCTTTCGCATCGCGCGTGCCAAGTCGTGAAAAATGGCACGAAAGCGTGCTTTTGATCTGGTTCGACCCGGTCAATAGCCATTCACTGCCTGCCGCTTTACAGCTCCTGGCAACTTACTTTTCGTCGCGTATCATTTTCCCGAAAGCAATACGGAAGAAACGGATGTCGATGGGCGCATGCTACAGTTGCAGCGGTTGCGGAACATGCCGCGAGTGGATGAGGGAACTCGAACACGCATGTCCTTTCTGTCGCGCTCCCGTTAAACCGGAAGCTCATCGGTGCTCCGCCTGCGGCAAGCCGCTTCCACTTCCAGCGGGAATCGCGCGCCCCGTCGAAGAGACTCCCGCCTTCGATGACGAAACCACCGCGGAAGACAGGCGATAAGCCCGTCGGTCATCGTCCCGAACGTCTATAATGAAATCATGCGTTTGGTACGTCGAACCGAAACTAACCACCGGTTCGACGCCGTAGGGAAGACGGGGTATCATGGCGAATCGCGAAGAAAAAAAGCAGCTGACCGAGCAACATCTCTACGATGTTGCCATCGACCTGTTTTGCGAGCAGGGGTACAAGCAAACAACCCTCACCGATATCGCAGCGGAAGCCGATGTTTCGACCCGTACGCTCTATAAGTACTTTCCCACCAAAGAATCGATCCTTCGGAAATTCGGCAAGGAGAACATCTACTCTCTCAAGTCGTTTGCGAGTAATCTGCCTGCAGAGATGCCGTTGAAAACCAAAGTGCTCGAAACCATGGTGTACGATTTCAAAACCATGTTCTGTCTGTTTGATGTAAGCTATATTCTCCATTCGGCCCGCGATGAGCACGGCATGTTCGCCAGGTTCGAGCTCGAGAACATCCTCGCAACCGAATCGATTTACTGCAACCTGTTCAAGCAGGAACAGCTAAACTGCGGCATCGAGCCGAACGATCAGGTGGTTTTGTGCGCTTCGGTAGTCATGGGGCTGTACCGGCATTGCAACGATCTTTACCGATTCAGGAAGAAAGGCCAACTCGACGAAAAGGACCTGCGCGCCTTTTACCTGAGTCACATCGATGCGATCTGGGGGTCGCTCTACGAGAAACTCACCACGGTGCAAAGCGGTGCATCGCCCATCGCCAACATCGACAAGCACCTGTTCGGATCGATGGACGGCCTTCGAAGCTAAACGTTATCGGGGCTCTTCGGCGTAAAAAGCATCATCTTGGGCTTGGTTTTCACGAATGAGACGAGCTCGTCAATCGAACCGTACGTAATGACGCCATATTGGCAATGGCGCACACACGCGGGCCTGTTCCCCTTGTTCAGTCGCTCAGCGCACAAATCGCACCAATCGGTCGGTATCGGGACGAAATCGTATTGCCATGCCCCATCGCGCGTTTTCCACGGGCCGAGCTTCGTAACCTTGATGCCCATCATATCGGGACCGCACCCGTGAGCGGCCATGCACGCAGTCTCGCATTCCGAGCAGCCTAAACAAAACTCGTAATCGATCAGCAAACCTCTTTTTACGCCCATATCGCACCCCCGTCACTTATGGTTTATGCGCCTTCAGCCAGCCGTCGTCGAATCACTCCTGCCCGCGGTGCGCTTCGTCGTTGCGGTGAAACCCGCCCGAGCTTACCGTAAGAGGCGTGCCCGGCGTCGGCGGTTGCGCTGCACCGCATGCGTCGCACACGGGTGCGAACACGTGAGCAAGCTTCTTATGGCACACGATGCAGCGCCCTTGTCGATCGGCGCACTTGCCGCAATGGTTGCACGGGCAGCACACGGCTCACTCCGTCACATCGCTGTAGGGAAACTCGGCGTTTTTCCGCGTAGCGAGCAAATACACGAGCACAATGACGAACAAGGCAATGAACGTCACCGACATGACCTCGAACATGGCTGCCGTACTGGTGCCGATGATGCCCTCGACCGTTTGTACGTACACCGACGAACAAGCTTGACCTGCAAACATCGCCATCGACAGAATCGAAAGCGCATACGTGCGGCGGTATGGATGAACGAGCCCGCTCAACGTCGTTTGCAGATACGGAATGATCGTGCCGAGGTACACGCCGTACACGATGGCACCGGCGAACACTCCGGCAGGAGTCGTCGCAAAGGCAAGCAGAGTAAACGCAAGCGCGATCGAAGCCATAGAGACGAGCACGGTATAGCGCTTGAGCTTTCTGAAAATGAACATGAACAAAAGCGAGATGACGAGCGCAACGAACGTGGTTGACGACGAGGCGAGCCCCGCCATAACCGAATCGCCGATACCTGTCTCCTGTATGAAAATCGCAAGCTTCAAAAGGTAGACCATACTGATGGTCATCGTCACAAACATGAGCAGGATGCCCATCCAGGCGCGACGGCCTATGCGCTTCTGCTCGGGAGAAAGCTTTGCAGCCTCCTTTGCAAACGGCATGTCTTTCTCGGGCGGAACCTTCGGCAAAAAGATGATCTGCATGATGAGCACGAAGATGAAGAATATGTTGATGAAAAACGGAACGTGCCATCCGATAACGGCGAGTGTCCCGGACAAGGTCGAGAAGACCATGGCGATGATGCTGCCAACGGCATTGGCGCCGCCCATCATGCTCGCACGCTCATTTCCGGCAAAGAAATAAGAAATGAGCGTCGGCACGATCGGGTACACCAAACCGCAGCCAAGCCCGAAAAACACGCGCGTCACGAGAAGCATTTCGAAGTTCGGAGCGAATGCTCCTCCTATACCGCCGATGATAAACAGTATCTGGCCGACGGTAAGAATGGTTTTTCGGCTGATATAGTACGAGAGTTTCGCCGCGATGAGCGATGCGGGAATGATGCACAGAGGCGGCAGCGCCACAAGGAGATTGACGTTCTCCCCGGGAAAAGCAAGCGCGATTACCGCAAGGATAGGCGTCATCTCAGAACCGAGCGCATTGCTGTCGCACGCGCACAAAAGCAGAGTTGCTTTCGTGCCGAGCTTCGAACGGTGTTTCACTTTTCCGTTTGACATAGTATCCCCCTTGCCCCCGCTGGAAGGCCTCGCCTCCCATACCGAACGGTCATCGGAAGCCTATCAATGCGCCGCACCGAGGCCAAGGCGCTTAGATACTGATGGGCAGAAGATCAGACTCTCGGTATTAAGCATGTGAATCCGCAGGTGATGTCGGAGTCCGTTGCGTGAGCTCCTCGCACTGCGCAACTTCTACAATATCGAGTAGCTCTTGCTGCGAGTGAATACTTAATTTATTATATATATTGTAGATGTGACTTTTCGCCGTATGTGTGGAGATCGTAAACTTCTGAGCGATATAGCTGGCGTTGCGCCCTTGGGCAAGGCATATCAGAACCTCCGCCTGCCGCGCAGTCAAATCGTACATCTGGGCAATTCGCTCGACTTTCGCATGGAGCAGCGCTCCTGGGTCCCCCTCGATCGCGCTTGCCCTCCGCGCTTCGAGAACCGCATCCATCTTCACGGAGCGAACATACGAGAGCGGACCCGGGTGGAACACGGCGAAACTCGTGATGACCACGAGAAAGACAACGAGCGCAAAGCATATGAACAATCTGCCGCTTGCATCGATGCCAGGCGAGAAACTGAGCGCCATACCGACTATCCATCCGAATGTACAGCCCAGTCCGTTCAGCGTTCGACCGACTGCGAACGTCCGAATGTAGTTCTCACCGAACAGAAGCGAACTTTTCGAAACGTCGGCGATGTCGACGATGTCATGGCATGCCAAGAGCGCAAGCATGACGAAGATGCACACAAGCTGGCCGGCATGCCCCACGAATGAAAACAGAAAGATGCATACGAGCATGATCGGCAGAAATACCTCGATGAGAATAACGGCAATGTCCTTCGGTTTCCTCACAAGGAACAAAACCGTGAAGATCGCTGCGAACGCGTTGCCGGCGGCGATGACATACAATCCGTCCGGATAATACGCCGTAACCGTTGCACACGATCCGACGAACCCGATACCCACGCTGTATGCCAACGCGAGCAGGATCGTGCGCATGAACGAAACCTTGCGATCTGATTTGCCCTCATCGCCGTTCTCGTCACAGCTAGAAGTCGGTTTTCCAGCCGCCTGCGACTGGTGTTCTTCCCGTTTCTTTCCCCCATCGAGCACGTCTGTATCGATGGTAAGAGAACGAGACATGGCAAACACGGCGAACACGACCGAAATGACCGGAAGCGAGCCGATCGCAAGATAAGCGATGCCCATCGGCATAAACGCAGTTGAAATAAAAAGGAAAGCACCGATGAGAAATGCACTCGAAACCGAGAATATGACTTGCTTTCTCGTCAACTCGACGATCTTTTTCGACCACACGAGCAAGAGAGCGGAAGACCCTATCCCGCTTGCCGCCCACAGCGCGAATGCAACCGGCATACCGATACCTTGGGAAAAGAAGCCCACAATACACACCATGGGACTCAGCACAAGCGAGATTCCCTTGAGCAGTGCTCCTCCCCGCTCAGATGCGAAAAACCGCGCGAAGAGGCCGAGTATGACGTACGCGAAGAACATTGCGATAGTCATAGCCATGCGCATGAGGTGGATCTGGTAATCGCTGAATATCCCCATCGGCACAATGGATGGACTCCAGAACAAGCAGAATATCCAACCAAGGTACAACGAGAATCCGATCAGGCAGAGAACCGGGATATGTACGGAAAACACCCGGCGCCTCTCCTGAACAGGAGATTCTTTTTGCTGAAATTTCAAATTGATCGATGCGTCAAGCACGTTGGCATGGTCGTACCGCATTTAAGTCTCCCCCGTTCGACTTAAGCAGATGGCTCCATGACGCAAGTGTAGCATGAGGCCCCGTCGTGAACGCCTTGGGCCGTTTCATCGATTTCAGCGATATATCTCGAGCTTTTCGCTGTTTTTGACAAACGCCCTCGTAAGACGGGGCACTTCGCTATCGAGACATATCCCCGTGCTCGCTGCCAGGTGAAGCTCTGCGCGCACCTGACACTTTGACCTTAACGCTTCCTGCTTTCGGGCGGATGAACGCCCCGCATGAAGGGCAGTACCGTACAGCGGGGTCAACTTCCCGGCGGCAGCACGGACACCGAGCTGCTGAAGGAACACCCTGCCCCTCAAGGCATCTTCCGCACCCCGAGCACTGATAGCACATGCCGTTTTCTACCCCCTAGAAACGGGATGCTCTCGAGCCCATATGCGCCCGTATGAGTCAAGCTCGTCAAGGAAGATGGCGTTGTTGCGCTCGATAAAGCAGCGACCGCTCGGTTTACCCGGAAAAAAGCGACCAGCGGGACAGTACGTGTCTATCGCGCGACGCACTTCGGCGCGAATCGCCTCTTCGGGAAGCCCCTCGACGTCGATTGCCGGCACATCGACGCCTCCGACCATGGGCAGCCTGCCCTCGGTGATGCGCTGTATTTCCACGATGTCGTTTTGGGGAATGACACCCTGCCAGATGTCGATTCCCAGCTCCACCATGTCCTCGACGATGGGCTCGCAAATGCAATCGGCATGATGCACGTAAAGAGCTCCCGTCGCGTGGATCGCATCCGCTATGTTCATCTGCAGCGGCTTGATGATCTCGCGCCACACCGCTGGCGGCAGAAAGAGGTTCTGCTTGCTGCCCCAGTCGTCCTGGAAAAAGACGATGTCGGGCTTCACCGTCTCGGCTGCGATTTCGATTTCGCGAATCTTGAAATTCGCAATGGCAGAGAGCAGATCGGCCATCTCGTCGGGGTATTCGAGGTAATTGCACAAAGCATCCTCCATGCCCATGAGGAAATGAGAGCGCTCGAACAGGCCTGCCGCCATGAACAAGCCTGCAAAATGCTGGCTGCGGTCTATCTGGGCTGCCGCCTCTTTCGCGCGAGACCAATCAAGATTCTCGATTTCGGGAACCCTAAGGTACCTCTCCCAGGCTTCGATATCGGGGATGACGAGGTTGTCGGAAGTAAAATGAGGATGTGCTCCTGGCGAACCAGGCAAAAACACCTTGACGGTTCCCCATGAATCCTTATGCTCTTTTCCGTCTTGGGGAATCGCATCGCGTGCGCGGACGGGATCGGGGATCCATCTGACCACATCCATGAAATCGTTGTAATAATCGGGTTGCTCCCGATTCAATATCGCCATAGCATTCTCTCGTGGTGATAGCATCTGCTTTCCTTTATCACGCCTGAACGATATCGCGGTGTTCGCACGGTGTTCCATCATCGGCTGTCCATACGAGCTTCTTGCGGGAACGGTACGCCAAGGCTACGCACCCTATGGCCAAAACGCAGGTGCCCATAAGCCCCGCAAACGCTGGCACGAACGTTCCCGTCGAGTCGTACACGGCACCGACGAGTACCCCCGAGAACGATCCGAACAAGCCGACGCCCGTGCGAATCCATGCATGAATCTGCGTATAGTTCTTCGACCCGAATAGGTCGCGTATGAGCAAGGGGAGGCTAACCGACATCAGCGAATCCTGGATACCGAACAGAAACGTCGAGAGAATCAGGAAGACGGGGTTTTTAAACACGATGAATCCCGCGATGCCGACAAAGATGAGAACCAGTTCGATGATGGTGGTTTTCCTCACGCCGATCTTGTCGTTGAGCCATCCCATAACAAGCTTGTCGACTACCGATTCCGCCGATTCAGCCGAGACGATGATGGCCGCAAACGACGCCGTGAACCCAATCGACTGGATATATCCGGGCATATGCTGTTCGATTCCGCCGTGTATGAACGAGGCGATGCCCGCAAACACAAACAAACACCAAAACGCAAGCGACGCAACAGCCACTTTGACAGCAACACCGCGCATGACGGGCAGCTTCTCTTTCCCGTCCTGAACTTCGGCTTGATAGCCGTACGGCGCAATACCCAGATCGGTCGGTTTTTTCCGCATGAGCAAGCTGCATGGCAGAATAACCACGAGCGATGCCACACCGACGAACACGTAAGCCGATCGCCATCCAGCCGTTTGAATCAAAGAGCTGATAACCATCGAGAACACGGTTGCCGAAATGCCCGAACATGCCATGACGATGCCGTATACGAATCCCCGCCGCTTGATGAACCAATTTCCAATAAGCGACGCGGAAGGCAAGACGAAGATGCCGGCCCCCGCAGCGCCGACAAGAAAACCCGAAACCTGCCATTGCCATATCTCGGTGTACGTGCTCATGGCTACAACAGCTCCCGAAAGCACAACGATAGCCACAGACATGACGACGCGCGTATCGTACTTCGAAAGAAGCTTGCCCGCCAAGGGCGTCACAAGCGTCGTGCCGATGAAGTACCCCGTCATATAGGTGGATATCTCGGAACGGAGAAAACCGAGATCTTCGCAGACGGGAACGTAGAATAAGCTCCCGCAGTTCAAAATTAGGCCCATACCGAACGCTTGCACGAAACAGCAGCAGACCATAATAACAAACGCATAGTGAATCGTTCCGAACAACCTGCCATCCCTGACAAGCGCCATCACAGTTCCCCCTTTATTCGGGGCCGGGCGAAACAGGATCGCCCAGCCCCCGCTCGTGCGGATCTATGCTATCGAGGGGACACTACCCACCTCATCGCCCGATACGGCTACCCGGTACATAGCTTGCCCCACGCTTGATGCATCCCTACAGTGCCGAATGCCGCATCTTCATCCCTACTCGTCTTTCGCTTCGAGCTCGGCCGGAACCGCTGGTTCACGCAACCCTGCAATTAGCTCGGGGTGCTTGGCCTTCGTTGCCACAATGATCACGGCAACCAAAACCGCCATTCCCGTCGCAAGGGGCCACGCAACGTTCCAGCCGGCAAACTGACCAGTAGCCGCAACGCCCATGATGCCCGCAAGAAACGCCAGCACGTAAGCCGAGAAATATTGGCAGAGGTTCTGTGCGGCTGCCAGAAGCGACAACCCCAATGTCGCGCCTTCCTTCGGCAGCACTTTCACGATCTGCAGTATAAGGGCCGGATTGAACATACCGAACGCGAAACCGTAAATAATGGCTCCTGCATAATAGCCGGGCACCGTGATCACGTGCGTCAGGATAAAGAAGCCGACAGCCTCACCCAAAAGCGCGATCGGCAGGTCGAATCCGCGCAGACGACCTTTGATGAACGCTCCGTAGCAGATGGCGCCCACCGCGCAAGCAAGCGTTTGCGTCGAGCTGATGATGCCGGCGAATCCGGTATCACCGAGCCCCGCTTCTTTGATGCAGAGCGAGATATTGGTGAAATACGAGAATTGGAAGAAATTCCAAATACCGGCAAGCAGGATAACGATCCATGCAGCGACCGTTATCGATTTGAGCGCACTTTGCTTCTTGCCGTCAGCCGTGGTTCCAGCAGGCTTTACGTCGGGTTCGGGCAGCCAGAAGATGATCATCAGCACGATAGGCACGATGAACAGATAGCCGATAAACGCATAGCGCCAGGAAAGGACGGCAAGGAATCCACCGATGAGCTGGAAGAGCGAGCCAGAAAGACCGCCGACTGCCGTTTTGAAGCTCATGAGGCGGTCGCGTTTTTTACCGTCGAACAGATCGGCGATAAACGACGACGCCATCGGGAAGATCATGCCGCGACCGAAACCGAGAATCACGCGACAGGCTAGGATACCGTAAAAACCCTCTGTCGTCTCGGGCATGAAGCCTGCAGCGACGCCTCCGACAAGCGTGCAGGCCATAGCTATGATGAGCATGGTCTTCTTTTTCATATACCGCTCCATGACACCGACGGCGAATGCACCGACGATGGCCATGAGCGATGGAAGACCTTCGATGTTCTTGAGCATGAGCGAATCAATGCCAGCTGGGGCATATGCCGCCCCGATAGCAGACATAGCCGGTGTCGAGAACGATTTCGCATACTGCAGCGTGATGACGAGCAACGCGGCAATCTGCACGGTGACGCCTAAAGCCTTCTTTGTCTTAGCTTTTTGTTCTGCGGTCATTTCATTCTCCTATCTATGACCTTGTCTCATGAACCTGGGCTACCTCATGAACGCAACGAGTTCGCCGATGTCATCGAGCTCTTCAAGACGCGAAACCGCCTTCACGACGCGATCGGCATCAGCCCGTGAAAGCGTCTGGGAGAACTCGATGTTTCTGTAAAACTTATCCAACACCTCCTCTTCGCTCATCGGGCTCTTGTAGATGTCGCCTTTTGGAACATCGCATCGGGCGTGGTACGCCGCTCCGTCCGCCATCACGATGTCAGCCTCCGCCGTCTGGTACTCGTCGGGCGCAAGCGAGGGCTGTATCTCGATCTTTTCGATGAGGCGCTTGAGGGCCGGATCCTGCATGGCCGCTAGGTTCATGGAATCCGGGCGTACCGTTTTTGTTGCGATGGCGACCGCTGCGGTATAGATGATACTGAACGCACCGCTCACCTGAGGCTCTTCGCCCGGATCGAACGGCTGCCCCACAAACCCTTGGGCTGTGCGCGGTGTCGTATGCACGACCACTCTGGAAACCTGCTCGGGATCGATATCGTGCGCGGCAACGATCTGCAGGCACGCATCGATAGACGGGTGGGTGGCCCGGCACGCTGACCACGGTTTGATGACCACATCACCGTAGAAGACCTTGCCTAGATCTTTGCACAGAAGCTCCGGCTGTTGCTTCTCTCCGCAATACAAAAAGAAGTAGCCCTTCTTCCCCCCGAATGCATCATGGGTAGCCGTCATGCCCCGTGCCGCAAAATCGGCCGAAAAGATGGCGTTGCGCGAAGCGAGTGCCATCGGAAGCTTGAAGGCAAGCGTCTTGTAATTGATGTTGTCCATTGATCCGCCGAGCATGTTGAGATCGAGACCGAGCGCGTTGTTGAGCTGTCGCTCGTCAAGCCCCGCGAGCTTGCCGGCGATGACGGTAGCGCCGAGGCCGTTGATGGTGTTGGTGTTATCCCAGCCCCCGTACACGTCGAACCCCGAAGCCGCACCCAATCGTGCAGCGATATCGTCGCCGAGGGCGAGCGCCACCATGAAATCGCGTCCGCTTGCCCCCGCCCGCTCAGCACAGGCAAATGCGGTCGGAACCGTCGTGCCGCTGATATGCGCGGCGCTGCTTTTCCTGTTCTCGTTCTCGGCCTCGATGGCCTCGAAGTCGTACGACCGCATCGAGAAGCTGTTGATCATGGCGGCCGAAGGCGCATCGATCTTCTCACTGCGGAAAAACGCTGCGCTCTGAGCAGCAGTTCCGTAGCTCTTCAGCAGATCGAACAGCTCGTCGCACAAAGGCGCATGAGCACCGGCGGCAATGACCCCTATCGCATCAAGCACGCGGGTTTTTAATCGGGAGACCGTGAAGTCGTCGAGCAATGAGTAGTCTGCCGCAACAACGTGCGCGCAGATTTCGTCCGTTATTGTCACGTTAGTACACCCCGTTTCGAATGCGGGCGCTTCCCGCTCTTCCCGTAGGCTGCAGCACGCAGCCGAAGCGAGAAGCCCCCTTATGAGCGCAGACGATTTCCGTCGCCTGCGCTCTATCCCCTGTTAGTCTTTCACGGTGATGAGCGACCAGCGGGTTTGACCGTCCATCTTCTTGACGAGTTCTTCGGCTTCGCCGAAATACATGCACCACGCCTGGCAGTGCTGTACGCACATGGGCATTTTGCCCTGCTCGGTGCGCTCGACGCACAGATCGCATGCCTGCGTGATCACGGGCATGTACGTCCATTCCCACGAGTCTTTCAAACCGGCACGTTCGCTGTACTGAAACGGCCCCACTTCGCAAACCTTGATGCCGAATTCGCCTTTTGGCAGGTCAAGGATTTTCTTGCATGCCACTTCGCATGAATGGCATCCGGTGCAGTAGTCGTAATTGACGAGAATCGCCTTAGTCACGGTTATTCGCCTCCTTCTCTTGATCGTGCGGTCCGTTACTTGATTACCTCATCGGCGTGTTCTTTCGCATATTCGAGGGCGTTGCGTCCTTGCATATCGGCGTCTTCCACTTTGAGACTCTGCACGCGACGCGCGTTCTCAAGCTGCTTTTGCAGCGCATCGTTGCCTTCAGCTGCCTGTTTCTCGGCAGAATCTTTGTCTCCCGCCATTACGCCCGGAATGTAATCGCCCCAGCCGCCTTCGCGGGTAACTTTCTCGCCGGGCATTTGATCGCCTTCCTGGTACTTGTATATCTTGGCGAGGAAGCTCTTGATGCCCGATCCGATGCCCCCTTGGCCGGTCTCGAAGTTCAGGGCAAGGTTATTGATGTTGGAATCGAACGTTCCGTACAGGCTCGGCTCAGCCGCTTCTTGCTCCGGATACCACCATGCGTGCTCCATGTGGATGGTGTCTTTCTTGATACCGGGGAACAGAAACGCCTTCTGACGGCAGCGGCCATGCGTGGTCTCAACCCACACCCAATCTCCCTCTTCGATACCGTACTCCTCAGCCGTTTCAGGATGAATAGTCACGAGCGGCCACGGATGGAATTCGCGCATGGTCTCGAGTTGGCGGTGCTCCGAATGGAAGAACTCATAGGAGCGGCCGCCCGATGTGGCGATGAGCGGATATTCCTTGAACTTCTCGGGCGTGGATACCGGGCTGTCTTTCGGCTCGATATGATACGGCATGGGATCGACGCCCCAATGATTGTATCCCCAGCTCCAAAACTCGAAGCGACCGGTAGCCGTATCGAAGCCGGGCTGACCGTCGGGACGGCACATCCCCTTCTCGTATTTGTAGTACTCGGCGTCCCACGGATCGTACTTATAGCCGCCGCGCGCCTGCAATTCTTCGAAATCGCCCTCGTAGCGCGTACCTCCTTCGGCGTACTGATCGGTGAGGTACCAGGTAGAAAGCTCCTTATCATCTTTCCACGGCCAGTTTTCGGGCTTAAGCCTGCGGCCAAGATCGAGGATGATCTGTTCGTCGGATTTGGACTCGTAGAAGCTCGTGCACTTCGAGATGGACCGAGCAGGCGTCCACCAGGTGCGCACCGAATTGCGCTCGCAGCTCATGGCGACCGGCAAGACGATGTCGGCATGGGCGACGGCAGTCGGCGTCATGAACGGATCAGCAACGACGCAGTACGGGATTTTGTTCATGGCTTCGTACATGCGCGGAGCATCCATACCCGAGCACGAGAGCGGATTGGCGCTTTGCAGCCAGAGGATCTGGGGCATGAAAGGTTCGCCCGTCTCGACCGCATGCAAAAGCGCGTCGGAGGAAGCACATGCCACGATATCGGAGGATTCTATGCCAGCCGAAAGCGTCATCTTCCCTGCGTAGTTCTCGCGCGGGATCTTGAAATCTCCCAACCCATAGCGCTTTTCGATGTCGAACGCACACTTGATGAGCAGATTGCCACCAGGATTGTCGATGTTACCGGTCACGCCCATGAGGTCGCATGCCGCCGCGGTAACGCCGAGCGCAGAAAGCTGCTGCTCAAATGCAAGGCCCCATTGGATAGAGGCGTTTTCGGCATTCGCATACATACGCGCCGCGCCGCGGATATCATCGGCGTTCAGCCCGCATATTTCGGCCGCCCACTCGGCGTCCTTACCCTGCACCGACTCGACAAGCTGCTCGTAGCCGTAGCACCACAGATCGATGAACTCGTGATCGACCAGATCCTCGTTGATGATGGTGTTCAGCATGGCGATACCGAGCGCTCCGTCGGTTCCAGGACGTACCTGCAGCCAATACTCGGCTTTTGCTCCGAGCCACGTCAGTCGCGGATCGATGGAGATGATCTTCGTACCCATCTGCATGCATTCGAGTATCCAATGTCCCAAAAAGCCGTCGGCATTCGCCTTCAAAGGCTCGTTTCCCCATACCATGATTACATCGGGGCGCTTGAACGAAGGATCGGCGTAACGCTGCTCATGTGTTTCGGACACATCGATGATGGTCATCTCGCCCATCTTCGCCGATGCTCCGATCATGCGCGGCAGATAGCACGCGAAGCCCGTGAACCCGAAGTTGCATACGTTCGGCGTCTCGAGCGCCGTAGAGGCGAACAGCGGCAGCTGCCAGCCGATGTTGCGACCAGTTCCATGCACGAACAGGATGGTGTGGGAGCCGAAATCACGTTTGACGGCATTGACTTTCTCGACGATCTCGTCGTAGGCCTCGTCCCACGTGATGCGTTCCCACTTGTTCTCACCGCGCTTGCCTGCTCGGCGCATGGGGTATTTCAGCCGGTCGGGATGGTTTACAGCCTCCACCATATCAAGGCAGCGCATGCAGAGCTTTCCGCCGTTGAACGGGGCAAGGGGATCGCCCTCTATATGAGCAAGCTTGCCTTCCCCATCGACGTACAAAAGCACTCCGCAACCATTATGGCAGCCCGGAGGCGACCAGTGATTGGTGCGGGTAACGGTATATTCGCCCTCCTGCCACCGCCATTCGCCTTCATGGTAGGCCTTACGATCTACCGAATCGAGGAATTCTTGGTAATCCATGCTCCTCCCTTTCTCTCATACTCGTCTCTGACCATCGTGTCGGATTCTATAAAGACAACCGGTGCGCAAGGCCTATGTAGAGCCTTGCTATGCCGGGAGCTTTTTACTGCGGAGCACCGGGCGCTTTGGGGGCTGCGGGCGCTCCCGGCGCAGCAGGCATACCCGGAGCCCCAGGTGCTCCAGGTGCTTGTGGCATAGCGGGGGTTTCGGGCAACTCAAAGCCGCATTGGGGACACGTCTTCACGTCGAGCGCGCATTCAGCTCCGCACTTCGGGCACGTTGTGGTCATGGAAACCGCTGCTGGTCTGAAACACATACAGAACTCCTTTTAATCCTTTTTATACTAGTCTTATAAGTCTTATTTTGCGAGATCAAAATAATACCTTTTAGTATGACTAAACAAGAGGGTATATTATTCTATTTTAAGAATAAAGAATCACGTGGTTTCGACTATGTTCTTTATAACTGCTGATAAAAGGCATTTTATTACGATATCTGTGCACTACTAGTTCATGTCAATTATATTGAAAATAGAATAGTTTATAGTCCTATTCGGTACTATCAATTAGTAAAAAATAGTATTATTTTGTATAGCATCAAATCTAATACTCTAGTACTTATTAGTTCTATTGTATGGATTCGGAACTCACACGAGAAAGGTGCCCATCATGTGTTTCAGACCCGCCGAAACAGAGCTTCCCCCCTTACAGTGTCCCGCATGCGGAAAGCGGATCAACCGTGTCGCCGGCCAGCTTCCCTCGAAATGCCCCTTCTGCAAAACGTCAACCGAAGGCATCGAAGAAGCGGTTTCGCAGATTCCAGCTCCCGCCGCTCCCAGCGCACCGAAAACTCCCGACTCGGGAGCGCCGGGAGCACCCCCAGCTCCGTCCGCGCCGCAGGCACCTGGTGCGCCTCGAAGCGAGTAGGGTCCCTCAGCATGTCCGCCTACCCCGTTTCGCGCGTGAGGACTTGAACGAAAGCGCAAGCACGATAGGCGAGTACAGCATGAATATTCCAATGAAAGAAGACGAGAGGAGAGATTATGTCGGAAAGGATAATCGATTGCGGTGATGGCGTTATCAAGTGCCGTACCTGCGCATGGTCGCCGCCGGGCGATCATCCCGTGGGATGCGGCATGTACCTCACCGTAAAAAACGGGAAGGTCGTGGATGTCGAGGGAGACCCCGACCACCCCATCACGCAGGGTCGCCTTTGCGTGCGCTGCCTGACGCTTCCCGAGTACATGTACAACGAGAAGCGCGTTCTCACACCGCTGTACCGCGAGCGCGAGGACCGTGGCAAAGAAGCGTGGAAACCTATCACCTGGGATGAGGCGCTCGACATCATCGAAGAGAAGGTGAACTACGTCAAGGCGAACTGGGGGGCCGAATCGATCGTCGCCTTTCAGGGAACGGGACGCGAGGCGACGCTGTACAAGACACCGCTCGCCTACGCTGCGCTCGGCACGCCCAACTCGTGCTTCCCCATGAGCGGCGATTCATGCTACGGTCCACGCTGCTCGGTAGCTGATTTCATCCTCGGCGCAGGTTATCCCGAACTCGACTATGCCGCCTTCTTCCCCGACCGCTTCGACGATCCGCGCTACGAAGTGCCCAAGTACATCGTACTCTGGGGCAAGGATCCGCTGTTCTCGAACCCCGATGGATTCTTCGGGCACACGCTCATCGACCTCATGAAGCGCGGGTCGAAGTACATCGTTATCGATCCCCGCGTCACCTGGATGGCTGCGCATGCCGAATACCATCTGCAACTGCGCCCCGGCACCGATGCCGCCCTCGGCCTCGGCATGATCAACCTCATCATCGAAGAGGATCTCTACGACCATGATTTCGTAGAGAACTGGTGCTACGGTTTTGACGAGCTTAAGGAACGCGCAGCAGAGTATCCGCTCGCCAAAGTAGAAGAAATCACCTGGGTTCCCGCCGACACCATCGCAGCAGCCACCCGCGCCATCGCTTTGAACCATCCCTCCTCGTTCATGTGGGGACTTGCCATCGATACGAACAGCAACGGCGTACAAGCGGGCCACACGGTGCTCATCTTAGCCGCAATCCTCGGCGACCTCGATGTACCGGGCGGCGTCACGCTTGCCGTGCCCGCCAGCTTCATGGGCAAATGGCGCTACGAATGCGCCCAGCAACTCCCCCCAGGCATGCTCGAGAAACAAATCACCGATCCGAAGTACAAGGGCTTTCGGGCGGCGCACCTTATCGCGCATCCCGACTGCATTCTCGATACCCTTGAAACCGAAGAGCCCTATCCGCTCAAGATGGCATGGTTCTATGCTACTAACGGCATTGCCAATACGACGAACGCGCAGGGCAAACGCTGGTTCAAGGCGCTTGAGAAGATGGAATTCAACGTGTGCCAAGACGTGTTCATGACACCGACCGCCATGGGACTGTGCGATCTCTTCCTTCCCGTAACCACCTTTGCCGAGCATGATGGAATGGTGCTCCCCCATTTCGGCCGAAATACTCACATGGTCATGGCCATGAACAAGTGCGTGGAAGTGGGCGATTGCAGATCCGACTTGGAGATAGACTTCCTCGTAGGCAAGCGGCTCAATCCGAAGGCGTGGCCGTGGGACAACGTGGGCGATTTCTTCACCGAGCAGCTTCACAACGGCGGCGTCGACATGACATTCGAAGACCTGCAAAACGACGGATGGCTGCAGATGGACTTCGAATACCGCAAATACGAGAAGGGGCTTTTGCGCCCCGACGGTGAGCCCGGCTTCAACACTCCGACGGGCCTTGTCGAACTCTGCTCGAGTTTGTACGAGGACTGGGGAGAGGATCCGCTCCCCTACTTCGAGGAGAATGCGCTTACGCCGTTCAGCAGGCCCGATCTTGCCGAAGAGTACCCGCTCATCATGACGACAGGCGGGCGCGAAACCACCTCGTTCCATTCCGAGCATAGGCAAGTGCCGTCATTGCGCGCCATCATGCCCAACCCGCTTGTGCAGATAAACCCCGAAACAGCCGCACGATACGGCATCGAAGACGGCGATTGGGTGTGCATCGAAAACCCGCTTGGCAAAGCCATCGAGAAAGCCAAGATTACCCCGATCGTCGATCCGCGCGTAATCCACGCACAGCATGGCTGGTGGTTCCCCGAGCAAGATGCCGAAGCACCGAATCTGAACGGCGTTTGGAAAGCGAATATCAACAGCCTCATCCCCCATCGCGCAATCGGCCGCATCGGCTTCGGCGCACCGTTCAAGAACGTACTCTGCAAGATATACAAAGTTGACAGCCTTGACGCGTTCGGCACCCTGAGTCCTGATACCGAAGAGGGGGCAATCGGAGTTGATCCCTCAAGCCCTGTCGCGATAAGGAAGGAGGCCTAGTATGAAAGAATTCGCCTTACTGATCGATTACAAGTACTGCACCGGCTGCCACGTATGCGAAGTTTCGTGTCGCAAAGAACACGATATCCCGCTCGATGAATGGGGCATCAAGCTCAACGAGCTAGGTCCGGCGAAGATGCAAGGCAGGTGGCTTTGGGATTATGTCCCCATCCCTTCCGACCTCTGCGACTTATGCGAAGAGCGCGTAGCCGAAGGAAAGAAACCCGCATGCGTCCACCATTGCCTCGCACAGTGCATGGAGCTTGTGCCTGTTGAAGAACTTTCCGCCGCACTGGCGAATCGAGGAAGCAAGGTCACGTGCTTCATTCCCTAGATTCGCGTTCAGTCTAATACTCCATGGATCAGATTATTGGAGCGATCCAGTCAAATCCCCCTTTCGGGGGGATTTGATTTTTTTAGCACTATAGTGCAATGAACAGGTAATCTAACACTCCAATGTAACCGTTGGTACACACGTATCAAAACTTCGCTTCCCATTTTTCTACCAATACGATATTCTATATACTACTTAACAGTATTATATTCGAACGAAAGCAAGCTCATGAAAGAAAGCGAATCGAAAGTGCTCGAAGCTGCAGCAATCCTCTATAACGCCATACCCGGTTATCTTGCCAACACCGAAAGCAAACAGCAGATGGGGCACTATCTTGTCGACCTCATCGACGCGCTTGACGATATCGAGTACACGCGATCCGGTACCCCGCTCTACGACATCATCGGCGGAAGCGTGCCGGGCAGACGAAAGAAAGCGATCCTCGATCTGGAACGAAAGTACGGGTTAACGGAGCGAGAGGGACATATCCTGCGCTACCTCGCAAACGAACGTAACCCGACCTACATCGGCAACGCTCTGGGCATCTCGCCCTCCACGGCAAAAGCGCACAAGTACTCGATCTTCAAGAAGCTCGGCGTACATACGTCCGATGAGCTCAAAGCTTTACTCGAGCAATCGGAAGCCCATCCTGCTGCAAGCGAGTAATGCATTGCGCCGTGCAGTGCTTCGGAGTCTTTCGAAAACCCGTTACAGCCCGCACCTCCCGTCAAGCGGTCGTGCCATGCCTATACCAAGAAAAAGCCCCGACTGCTGAACGGCGTCGCTTTCCTAGTCCAAGAATCGAAACGCCGCTCACACAGCCGGGGCCCGCATCGCGGAAATCCTGTTCTACTTCCCCGCCTCGATGTACTCCTGCGCCATCTCGCGCAGTTTGAACTTCTGTACCTTCATCGAGGGGGTCATCGGGAACTCATCGACGAAGAACACGCGCTTGGGCACCTTGTAGCGCGCGATACGCGGTATCGCGAAAGCGCGCACGTCCTCCTCGGTCATATCCTCATGACCCGGCCTGGTGCGCACAAACGCCACCACGATCTCGCCGAGGCGCGCATCGGGAGCGCCTACGACTTGCGCGTCGAGCACGCCGGGCATCGTGAGCAGGAAGTTCTCGACCTCGAGCGGATAGACGTTCTCGCCGCCTCTGATGATCATGTCCTTCACGCGACCGGTTACGCGGTAATAGCCGTCCGCATCGACCGTACCGATATCGCCTGAATGAAGGTATCCCTCTTCGTCGATTGCCCGTGCGGTTTCCTCGGGCATCTTGTAGTAACCCTTCATGACGTTGTAGCCTTTGCAGCACAGCTCGCCCGGCTCGCCGATGCCGCACACGCGCCCCGTATCGGGATCGACGATCTTCACGAGCACCGGCTCGTGTTTGCGCCCGACCGTTTCGCACTTGTGCTCGATATCGTCGTCAGCCGAAGTCTGCGTGAACACGGGGCTCGTTTCCGTAAGCCCGTAGCAGATCGTGATCTCGGTCATGTGCATTTTGTCCATGACTTCACGCATGGTCTCGGGCGGACAGGGGCTTCCCGCCATGATGCCGGTGCGCAGACTCGTGAGATCGTACTTCTCGAAGTCGGGATGGTTGAGCTCGGCGATGAACATGGTGGGTACGCCGTAGACCGCCGTCGCCCGCTCTTTGTGAATGGCCTGCAGCACAAGGCTCGCATTGAAGTCCTCCACGATGATCATGGTCGAACGGTGCGTGAGGTTGGCCATCACGCCGAGCACGCAGCCGAAGCAGTGGAAGAACGGCACCGGCAAAACCACCCGGTCATCGGCGGTGAGCTTCTGGCCCTCGCCGATATAGAACCCGTTGTTCAAGATATTACGATGCGTGAGCATGACGCCTTTCGGAAATCCCGTCGTGCCGGAGGTGTACTGCATCATGACCACGTCGTTGTTATCAAACTGCGCCTCGGCCTCGGGGAGCGCGTCTTCGGGGAGGTATTCGCCCAAAAGGATCAGTTCGGGCACGCTGTAGAATCCGCGGTGCTTCTCGGGTCCCATGTAGATGAGGTTTTCGAGCATGGGATAGTTTTCCGATTTCAAATGCCCGCGCTGCTGGGTAAGCGATTCGGGCACGAGTCCGCGGATGATCTCAAGGTAATCGACGTCACGGTACGCGTCGATCACGCAGAGCGCCTTCATGTCCGACTGCTTGAGCACGTAATCAAGCTCGTGGCTCTTGTACACCGGATTCACCGTCACCATGACGATGCCCGCCTTGGCGGTGGCGTACATGAACGTGAGCCAATCGGGAATGTTGCGCGCCCAAACGCCCAGATGGTCGCCCGGCTTCATGCCGATGGCGAGAAGCCCACGCGCGAGATTGTCGGTGCGCTCGTCGAAATCCCTATACGTCCAACGCAGATTGCGGTCGGGATACACGACGAACTCGTGGTCGGGATCGATCGCCACCTGGTCGCGGAAATAGCGGCCGATGGTCTTTTCCGAGTGGAGCTTATAATCGGGCGAGCCGGGCTCGCCTTTGTATTCGATATCGGTTTCCATAGCCCACCTCACATCGGCGTGTACACGACGGCGAGGAACTTGGCGCTCTGCCCGTCGTGGGCCCGCACCTGATGCGGTACGATCGAATCGTAGTAGATGCTCTCGCCGGGACGGAGTACGAACACCTCTTTGCCGTACTCGATCTCGACACATCCCTCCATGCCGTAGAGGAACTCCTCGCCCTCGTGCTGCGAAAGCACGTGATCGGTTTCGCCCGAGGGTTTGATGGTGATGATGAACGGATCCATATGGCGCGAGGGACGGCCCTCCGCAAGGCTGAAGAACCGCAGATCGCCCGCGTCGGATGCGGTTTCCAAACTGCTCGCGCGCGTGGCTTCTTCGATTTCGTCGGCCTTCACGTACACAGGGCCCAGTGCCTCGTCGTCATCCATGAGCGTGCCGAGCCGCACGCCGAGCGCACGGGTAATTTTGATAAGCGGAGCAAGCGACGGCGCCGTCGCACCGTTTTCTAGGTCGCGGATAACCTCGACGTCGCAGTTGCACCGAAGCGCCAATTCGTCCTGCGTTAGCTGCAGCGACTCGCGCAACGTGGTGATCTTGCCTCCGAGTTTGTTTTCCGTAGCCATGTATGCTCCTCGTCTCTTCCCTGCACCGCGCTTCGGTGCATCGGGTTATTGTACCGCGAGAACGAGCATATGGCGAAACACGCAGAAGAACGGGCTGCGTGCTCGGCAGGCGTACCATCTGGCGAATAAGGCGCTCCGATATTTTCCCCATGCTTTTCACTGCATTTCCCCCGAGCATCCTTTATTGAGTTTATTGCCCTTTGCGATACATCCTTACTGCGAGGACCTGCCACCTTTCACAGACCATAAACGCGATACAGCAGCTCGATTGCTTCATCGAGCGTCAGCGGAACGCCCATCTGCTTGAGCGGAACACCTTCCTTTTGCACCATCTCGCAAAACTCTGTCATATCAGACTTTATCGATTCCGTAAGCACGGAGGATGCATCGGGTCCGAACAGCTGAGCAAGCCTGAACACGTCCTTCTTATGCTTCTTTATGTCGCCCGAATCAACGTGCTCCCCACGCACTTTACGCGCAGAAAGGTCAATGAAAGCCCTTGCCTTGAACGGGATTAAATGTACCTCGTCAAGTACAGTGACGCCGTTAACCGTCTTTCGGCCTGATTTCATATATGCATAGTAATCTTCGTCCAGCAGAATAGCCGAAAGGCTCGATATCTCGTCGTCAACCGGCAGAGGAACAATAGTCAATCCCTCTGGCTCCTCTATGAATGATGGAGCTTTGCTGAACAACTCGACCATGCTTGGAAACCCAGCAGCCTTAGGTTCCGTAAAGCGGTAGAAGTGAACATTATCAGAGTTCTTCGATCCACATGCGTAATCGCCGGCTTTTACGAGCTTCCAAACAGCACTTGCAACCTCTGGAAACCGATTCTCGATGAGCAGAATCAAATCGATATCCTTTGTAGCCCTAAAAGGAAGGCCGACATCCCTCAATATGATGTCGCAGGCGGTTCCGCCAATAACCGTATAACAATCCTCAAAACCGCGCATGTACTCGACGAAACGATTCAACCCATGCACTTCACTTACTGCCATAGATCCTCCTCATTGAACAACGCATCGAGTTGGCCGTTGATGCGCTCGTCATTTTCCCCAACCAAAGACAAAGCGAGCGACACATCATCGATTTCCTTGCGACCAGCGACAAGCGGATCATAGCTCCAGATCTGTATCTGAGAAACTTCCATATCGGGCAGCTCGCCCTCCTGCACCTCTTCAAACTCTGAACCACCGAGATCCTTTCGAAAGACGGCACGCTGTTCGATGGACGGCGCGCCAATCATCGTCCGTTCGGACAGCGCACTTTCACCCGCTAGAGATAATTCACTCGTTAGACCACTTTTCCTCGCGTAAAGAATTCGCATGACGGGACTTGCGAGATACGGCATCGCGTTTTTCAATAGCACGTTTCTTTCTGCACTGCGAGAGATAACAATATCCCGTCCTTCTTTCGTCTTTACGATGAGCTTTCTGCGCGATAGCTCATCAAGAGCCCTTGATACGCTGCTCGAAGGCATTTCCGTAAGCTCACGTAACTCACCTGCAAAGCGGATCTCCGGATTAGCAATAAGCGCAACGAGCGCCGCCTGCGCGCTCGGCGACAATCGCTCACCGAGCGCACGCACCGGCCGCGCAGAGGTTGCAACAAATCCCAGAAAAGGAAGGTACGCCTGCCGACCGGGGACGATAAAGGGCACGCCTTGCCGAACAAGGGCTTTTCGCTGCCTTGCATCGATATCAGCAACGACAACAACGGATAAATCCGTCCTCCGAGCAAGCTGCGATGGTATCCTCTTCAAATCAGGAAGAGATTCGCCGCCGTTCACTTCAGCGACAAGAAACCGCACGCCGCCGGTTACGCACTGCCAGTACTGCGCCGCACGGGAGAGGAACACGGGCAGGTTAGCGGCATCATTCCAAGGAGTAGCCGTCAAGGCAAGCCCTAGTTCTTCTTCGAGATATGCTTTGAAGTCTTTCATTCCCGCCCTTTTTGTATAATTCCATTTGTATTGGGATTATACATTTTTATTGGAACTATTGCTAGGCTTGATAGAGCTCATTCCCAATACGACCCGAAAACCAGCCCCCAAGGCCTACGGTTCGAACACGTCTGCCGAAAGTGCATCCTTTTCGGGGAATGCGGGGTCGCGCAGCCCGCGGTAAAGTCGCATCGGCAAGACAACCGAGCGAAAGGCACACCATGGGATGTTACCCGTGCACCCATTGCAACAAATGCGGCATCTTCTCCGTCAAAGCGGAGACGCGCTGCGCCCGCTGCGGAGAAATCAGAACTCCGGGCACGCCTGCATGCCCGAAATGCGGCGAACGAAATACCGTCTCGCGCGCGGTCCCCAAAAGTAAGCAGAACCGATAAGCCCGAAGCCGCCACGCTCGAACGAACCCCACGAGGAAAGAAGACCATGTCGCCCGCATCATCGACAGACCTCATGCCGCTTACGCGCCTCCGCAGGCTCAAACTTCTCGTGTCGTGCATCATCATGTGCGCCATCGGCTTCATCTACGGATGGTCGGTGTTCTCAGCGCCGCTCGCCGAAGAATTCGGCTGGGATGCGGCTACGATATCCTTCACCTTCACGGTACTCATGTGGGCCTTCTGCGCAGGCGGCATAACAGGGGCGAAACTTTCCGCCCGCGCGTCTTCGCGCACGACGCTCATCGTGTCGGCAACAGGCGTGTTCGCGGCGTTCTCCTTGACGGCGATCTTCGTGCAGCAGGACATGCCATGGTTGCCGTACCTGACCTATGGCGTGCTTGGAGGCTGCTGCGTCGGCATGGCCTACAACACGACGATGGGCGCCACGGCGCCTTGGTATCCCGATCGTACGGGAACGGTGTCGGGGTTGATGCTTCTGTGCTACGGCATGTCCACCATGATACTCGGTTCAGCTGCCGCGGGGCTGTTTTCGGCCATAGGGTGGCGCTGGTCCTACATCGCTCTCTCGGCGTGCATCGCCGTTCTTGTCGGAAGCCTTTCGCTCGCCGTCCGCAAGCCCACCGAGCAGGAAGCCGCAGCCCTTGCCTTTTCTCTGATGGAATCGCGATCGTCCGCATCCGACCCGAAAGCAGCCGCCTCGCCGCTTAATTGCACAACCGCAGACATGCTGCGCCAGCCTGTTTTCTATACGTATGCATGCTGGATGCTCGCCGTAAGCTGTATCGGTCTCGGGCTGATCGGCTCCGCAAACCAGCTCGCGCTCGCCGCGGGTAGCGCCGTACCGCTCGCGGTAGCCATTGTCGGCATCCTCTCGGTATGCAACGGATGCGGCCGACTGGTCGTCGGGCTTCTGTTCGATCGGGCGGGCATCGCCGCGACCATGGCCGTTGTGGCGTTAGCGCATGGGCTCGGGTGCCTGTTCGTTCTTGCGGCGCTTCTGCACGCATCGGCCGCCTTCATGGTTGCCGGCGTCATCGTGGGAGGCCTCGGCATCGGGGGTACGTCGGTCGTCGGATCGGGATTCATCGCCCAAGCGTTCGGCAGCCTGCACTACGCGGAAAACCTTTCGATTCTCAACCTTACGCTCATCCCCGCCGCTCTCTTAGGTCCGCTTATTATAAGCACGTCGATCATCGAAACGGGCGCATACGCGCTCGGCGTTTCAGGGCTTGCCGCTCTTGCAGCAGTCGCGGCTGCATGCGCCGCACTCACGAACAACCGGCTGAAAACTCGGCAACGCTGAGAGCACGTTTCCCGCGACGAGAAATCGGCTGGAAACGCGAGGGGCCTCGCCAAACGCCGCGAGACCCCCCTGTAAACGGTCGCCCTGCTGTGCCGCATCATGGCCAGATGAGCGCCCATCCGTGATGCCGCGGTTTAGCGTTTCGCCATTCCGAGGTCGCCGACAGAGCGGTCGATTTCGCGCACGTCCACTTCCCTCGTCAAGGTTTCATAGCCCTCAGCCGCAATCGACAGCGCATATACATCGGGCGGTACCTGATCGAACAGGAAATCGCCCATCTGATCGGTTTTCTGCGCAAAGCTCGAGCCTTCGGCGCCAATCAAAGTCACTTCAGCCCCGATCAGCAGCTCGTCGGCTTCGAAATCGACGATCGAGCCGGCGACGAAGCGCTTCGGCAGATTGTGGTAGTACGCACGGGCACCGAACGGAGCAACCCCCTTTATCATCTCGGCACCCTCAATGAGCGGAGCGAGGCTTTCCTCTTCGTCGTAGAGGATGGCGTCGTGGGCGCAGGCGTCGACGCACCGGGGAACCGCCCATCCGTTGTCGAGCAGGTGCGCGCACCCCGTGCATTTCTGCGCGATGCCGAGCTCAGCGTTGAGGTAGATCGAACCCTGCGGGCACGCCTCGGCGCACCGGCCGCACCCCGTACACGTTTCGGGGTCGATAAGGAGCAACCCGTCGCTGCGTCGGACGAACGCGTTGTCAGGGCATGCTGTTTCACAGGGAGCCGAAGCGCAGTGGGCGCACATCACCGGTTTGTACGCCACCCTGACTACCGGTACCTGCCCGCGCGTCTTTTCCTCGAGCCTCATCCAGAACTGCCCCGTCTCGGGTTGCGGCGCGGCGTAGGGCCGCCAATCGTTGCCGCAGTGCTCGTCTTTGCAGACGATCTGGCAGTCGTAGCATCCGTTGCACTTCGCAACGTCGATCAAAAACACCTTGCCCATAGCTTAGTCCTCCCTCACGATACGCGCCGAAGCGCATAGGCCCGCGGCGGGATCGTAGTCGCGTGCGAACGCTTCGGGATACTGCTCGGCTAACGAGTTCACATCGACTTTCTCGATACCCACGAGAAACCCGTTCGTCACTTCGCCCGCTGCGTTCTTCGAGGTGGTCGCACTCGGACAGATGAGGTTGTTCGCTCCCCCGCGGTCGAGGCCGCCCGCACCGTATGCGAGGATATCGGTTCGCGCACCGTGATCCTGGTACAGTACGCCGGGCATGATTCGCTCGGTCACAATCACACCGCCGAGCACCGCACCGCGTTCGTTGAACAGTTTGGCGATATCGCCGTCTGCAAGCCCGAGCGCCGCAGCATCGGCGGGGTTCACCCAAATGGGTTCGTAGAGGTATCCGTCGGACCCTCTCACCTTGCAGGTCGGTATCTCGCGCAGCCACGGGATATCGTCGTGCTGGGCGTGCACCCGCCAACGGGGATGGTTCGATACGAGCAAAAACGGATAGTCCTTCGCCCGCGCCGACGTGATGCGCTCTTCGTGTCCGTCGGCCTCCTCGATCCAGTGGGGCACCGGGCCGCGCACCGTATCGTCGGGGAAATGCTCCGCCAAACCGATCGAGTAGAACTCGAGCTTGCCCGAGGGCGTTCGCAGCGGATGGCCAGCGGGGTCTTTTGCGAACAGCTCGAGTCCCACGGGATCCTTCTCCCAATCCTTTTTCGTGGGGAACGCGAAGTACTGCTGTTCTTTGAGCTTCTCGAACGGGTACACGTCAAGCGGCACTTCGCTGATCGAGTAGCCGTATTCTATGTCCTCGCCGATGGTGCGCCCGCAGGTGAGCTTCTCGTAAAGGCCCTCGTACTCGCCTCCGTACGCTTCGAGCTTCTTGGCGATTTCGCACACGGCCTCGTAATCGCCCTTCGCTTCGCCGACGGGCTCGATTGCCTGATCTTCGTAGATGATCTTGTTCCATTGCCCCGAAAAAATGTCGGCTTGGATGTCCTTGAGCTCGAACAGCGTCGACACGGGCAGGATGATGTCGGCGAGAAGCGTATCGTTTTCCATCCACGGATGCTGCACGAGATAGAATTCGATGCTTTCGTCGCGCACGGCGTCCTGATAGGCGTTTCCGCCGTTCCAGCACGTCTCCCAACACGGCGTATCGCTCCATATCATATGGATCGGATGCGCCCCTTCTTCGGGATACTGGAATTCGAGGAACTGATCCTCGCGCTTCATATAGCACACCACATGACCGAACCAGGTCATCGGCTTGTCGTGCGTATACCCGCCGAGAATCGCATCGGGCGTCATCGTTTTGGGGATGAAATGCTTGGGCGCTCCCATACGCCACCCGTGGTACACGCCCATGAGCGTCGGATAGATCTCGCTCGGCGGAACAGGGTTCACGCCCTGGAGCACCCATTCGATGAACTTGAACTGGTGGACGCCCGGATTGCCGAGCCCTTGCATGCCGAGCAGGCACACTTCCAGCCGCGCCGGCTCATGCGAGAAGCACGAGCGGATGTAGCCGCCGCCGTTGCAGTGCGCAATGGACACCTTGTGGGTTGCCCAGTACCGCGCGAACGCTTTGATGCGATACGACGGCACCCCGCACTTCTCGGCCGCCCACTCGGGCGTTTTCGCAACGCCGTCTTCGTGGCCGAGCACATAGTACTCGAACCAGTCGAACCCCTCGACGTGGGCATCCACGTACTCCTTATCGTAGAGCCCCTCAGTCATCCACACATAGGCGATCGCAAGCTGAAATGCCGCATCGGTATTGGGCAGGATGGGTATCCATTTGTCCGCATGGACCGCGTTGGTGTAGTTCACATCGGGTGCGATATGTATCTGCTTCACACCGATTTCGGTGAACCAGTAGCACAGGCGGCTCGGTTGCAATCCGCCCCAGCCCCACGGCGTGGTCTCTGGGTCGGCGCCCCAAAACAACACCGCATCGCTGTGCTCGCTCACGTCCTTGATGACGTTGTCCTGCGGGTTCTGCTGTCCGTGGGTTTCCATGCCCCACACGTGCTTGGCACCCCAGTACCACCCCTCCCAGCTGTCGGGTTGGCGCGCCTGGATAAGGTAGTCGCCCGGCTCGTCGCCGACGTAATCGAGCATGAGCGACGAGCACCCGTGCGCCCCGCTCACCACTTTCGTCTCCCCGTGGCCCTCCCCTTGGATGAGGATGGAGCGCCGCCCGTACTCGCGCCCGATGCGCTCGATTTCGGAGGCGATGATGTCGGTCGCCTCGTCCCAGCTGATGCGCTCGTACGGGGAGATGCCTCTCGTCTGCGGATTGCGATCGCCTGACGGATCCCAATCGACGCGCTTGAGCGGGTACGGTACGCGGTTCGGGGAATACGCGCGCTTCTTGTATGCGAGCGAAAGCGGCGGCAACAGCGTTTTCATGCCCGGCCTGAACGTATGCCCGCGCACCTCGTAGCGCCATTCGTTCAGGTCCTCGGGCGTGTAGTGCTCATCGTAGTGAAGCGGTCTAATGCGCACGACCTTCCCGTCGAGCACATCGACGCATCCGGTATTGGATGCTCCCCCGAACCCGCATGAGCCGAGGTTCTTCAATACGGTACGATCCTTGATCTTCATAAGCCCCCTTTCGGGTACGGCCCTCCGCGCGCCCTTACGTTCGGCGGGGCGGATTGCTCGGCAGCGGCGGGAAGGGGGGCGGCAAAGCCGCCCCGCATTCCGGACAGACGGCAACGCCGTTGTCGGGCTCCAGCCTACCGCACGCAGGACATGCCCGTTTTCCCAGCTTGTCCTTCATCTCGTCGGCACGACCGCACCTATTGCAGAGATTGCAGCAGTAGCACATGCATGAAACCTTTACGACTCGAGCGGTGCCCACAGCACCTGCTTCGGCTTCTTACCGAGCTTGGCCGCAAGCTCGTCGATCGTACCGAATTCCATGCAGAATGCCTGGCAATGGTGAACGCAGGAGGGGTCTTTGCCCTCCGCCGTTCGATCGGCGCACAAATCGCACAGATCGGTCGGTACGGGTATCTTGTTCCAGTTGAAGCAGTTGCCGCCCTCGCCGGAATCGTCCTTCTGCCACGGACCGTCGTCAAGTACGCGGATGCCCCATTTGCCCACGGGAAAATCGTGCTCCTCCTTGCAGGCCACCACGCAGGTCTCGCATCCGGTGCAGTACTCGTAGTCGATCAGCAGTCCATAATCAGCCATGGTTACACCAACTTCCCGAATTTTTCGACGACAAGGTCCATATCCGTGTCGTAGCTCTCTTTCAACGGAGTAATGCTGCAGCAGTTGCACTTGTAGGGGCCGCCGTAACCGAGCTTCGAGTTGTAGTGGTTGGACACAAGGTCGTTCACGTTCGACTGCCACAAACCGTACAGGCCCTTCTCGTCGGCATGGTCGGTCTTAACGTAGCCGTTGCGGATATGGGTTCCGTTGATATCGAACTCCAAGGGGCCGTCTTCCAGGATCTCACCGACGGGAACAAGCTCGTCGCGCGCCTCGTCGTCAGCAGGCATCTCAGGGAACCACCAGCCATGATCGGTCTGGACGGTGCCCTTCTTCACGATGGGTGAGACAACTGCCTTGAACTTCGCGCGGCCGAAATCGTTTTTGATCTCGACCCATTGGCCTTCGGCTACGCCGATCTCGGCGGCGTCTTCGGGATGGATCTCGATGATCGGATTGGGGTGCAGTTCGCGAAGCACGGGAATCTGGCGATGCTCGGCATGAAACGAAGCGTAGTTGCGCGCGCCCGTAGTGAGGATGAAGGGATACTTCTTTGCCAATTCGGGATCCTTGTGCGGGCTGAACGCCGGTTCCTGGTAGTAGGGCAGCGGATCTTCGCCGTACTGCGCATAGGCCGTCGACCACAGCTCCACACGGCCCGTCGGGGTGAGGAATCCGGGATGACGGTCGGGACGCAGTTTGCCGGTCTCGTACTTGCGGTAGTTCACGCCGCGCTGGAAGCCGACCTTTTTGCGCAGGCTGTCGAAATCCATGCGGATGGGACCGGAGGTACGGCGCTGGGTAAGGAAATCTTCGAGATCCTTAAACATGCGCTCGCCGTTCTCGTCTTTCAGGCAATCCTGTTCGAGGTATTCGCCGAGCTCGATGATGAGGTCCATATCGGCCTTCACTTCGCCCACGTCGACGGCTTTGTTCACGGCTCCGTAGAACACGGGGGACCCGCCGTAATGGGTCATGACCACGTCGTCCTTCTCGGCACAGGATGCCAGGGGAAGGAACAGGTCGCACGCAGCTTCGATGGCGGGCGTTACGAACAGGTCGGTTGCCATGCAGAACTCGAGGTTCTTCAGGCCTTCGTACCAGCCGTGAGGCTGAGCGCAGCACGTCGGGGCAAGCAGCGTGGTGGATTGGATCCAGCCCATGCGGATACGGTACGGCTCGCCCTTGGTCATGGCGTCGAACATGATGTCTGCCTGAGCGTTGCGGATGTTGTCGACGTAGAGCGGATACTCCTTGTACCCGACAGTCTTATCGCGAAGCTCCTCGGGCAGACTGTCCCAGCCGATGCGACGGGTGGGACGCGCTGCATCCTCAGCAGAGTTGTCGTCTGCACCCGCGTCGGCTTTGTCGAGGTTGAACTCGGCCTTCTCGCCATCGGTGGCGAGTTCGTCCTTAACGCCGGGGGCAGGATCGATCTCTGCGACGATCTGACCGCCGGGAACGTCGATGTTGCCCGTGATCGCCATAAGCGCAAGCACGCAGTGCGCTGCCTGGTTGCCGTTCTGGTTCTGGTCGAACGCAAGGCCCCATGCGATGGACGCGGGCTTTGCGGCTGCGTACATGCGGGCTGCCTTGTAGATGTCTTCAACCGGAACTTCGCAGATCTCGGCCGCCTTCTCGGGAGTCATACCCAACTCGGGATCGTTGATGCGTCCCGTGAACTCCTCGAACCCGTAGGTCCAGCACTCGACGAACTCATGATCGTAGAGATCCTCGTTGATGATGACCCAAAGCCACGCCATGGCCATAGCCGTATCGGTGCCAGGGCGCACGCGCAGATGCACTTCGGCGCGCGTGGCGAGCCAGTTGACGCGCGGGTCGACGCTGATGAGTTTCGCTCCGCGCTTCATGAGATCGATGACCGCATGGCCCCACAGACCGTCGCCGTTTGATGCGAGCGGCATCTTGCCCCACATGACCATAACTTCGGGAACGTTGTATGCCGGATTATCGTAAGTGCCTTCGAGGCCTCCCGCATAGTCCATCTCGGGATAGTAGGCGCCGAGCACGTGCGAACAGGACATCGAACGGGGCTGATAGCAGGCGTAGCCGGACTGGGTGTAGCACGCGTTGGGCGTACCGAGCACTGCCTGAGCCATATCGGACACAAGAATACCCCCCGAGCGGCCCGTTCCGGAGAACACGGCCATGGATTCCGCCCCGTACGTGTCGCGGAAGTAATCGCGCTTCTCTTTGACGAGGGCGAACGCCTCGTCCCAAGTGATGCGCTCCCACTTGTCGCTCTGGCCGCGGAACTCGGGATCGCGCTTCATCGGGTAGACGACGCGGCTCGGATTGTACACGTAGTCTTTCAAAGCCAGGCACCGAGCGCACAACCGGCCCTTCGTGATGGGATTGTTCTCGTCCCCTTCGACATGGTCGAGCCGGCCGTCCTTGTCGACGTAGAGCTTCAGGCCGCATCCCACCGGATGGCATCCCGGGGGCGACCACATGGAGGTACGCACGACGGTGAAATCGCCGTCTTCGTATTTCCACGGCTTTCCCAAGTCATTTTTAAACTCCATACCGTTCCTTCCTCTCTCGCTGCTTGTGCGCATGAGCACTGCTGCGAAGCAAGCCCTGGACACGCGACGAGTTGCCGCACCTTCCGCCCTGCGACCGATCGCCCCGCACCCGCTGCTTTCCCGCACCTGCGCTGCGCTTACATGAATATACGGTTCGCCTCCCCCGCTGTCATGAACCGCGCGACCTTATTGTTCCAGCAGGCGAAAAACGCGTAAGCATTGAGTGGTTATTTTTTACATTACCACGCGTTGAACAGGTATTTTGCTATTTCTAACGAGCGCTTCCCATCACCGACAAGCAGTTGGCGCGCATGTAGCGGAAGGGCCTCTCGCGCCGCTTCCCTCCTCTCCGTTGCTTTTGAAAACGCACGCATACGCCCGCAATCGCCCGCGAATGCTGGCGAGTACCCTGAGAATGCCCGCGAATGCCCGCGATGTCCGCGAATGCCCCCGATGTCCGCGATGTCCGCGAACCCTCGCTAAACGACATTTTTGTGAAACTGCTTAGTAGCCTACATATCGATGATCAGGTACTATGCATTAATTGCATAATTTAGCGGTTGAAAAAATGTCGTTTAGCGGGCCTTGACGGACAGGGAATATAGCACCTTTCAGAAACCCGTCTCTCTCGACGCTACGGACGGAGTCAGAGTAGCCAGAGTAGCCAACGTTGCAGACAGAGCAAGCGAAGACGGCAACGCGCCCCACGGCAGTTCGTCGCGGGGCGCGTGCGCCATCCGAGGTGCAGGTGCGAAGTCGATGTCGGGCGAAACCCCGAAGGCTTTTCGTTTAAAACTTCGAGCTGGGTGCTTCGGGCAGTACGGTGCCGCTCTCATCGACCCAGTGCAGCTTCTTGCGGTACACGTACGCAAGCCTCGTCACGATGAACCCTAAAGCCGTGATGCCGATGCCGAGCACGAATGCGGGCATGAAGCTTCCCGTCGCGTCGAAGATGGCGCCGACGGTCACCGGACCGAAGCAGCCGATCACGCCGGTGCCGATGCGCGCGTAGGTGAAGATGGCCGGGAAATCACGTTCGCCGAAAATCTGACGGATCAGAAGCGGCGTCGACACCGATACGAGCGAGTTCTGCGCTCCGAACAGGAAAGCCGAGATGTAAAGCATCACGAGGTTTCCCCCCGAGAATATGAACCCGATGAACCCGAGCGCCACCATCGCAAGCTGGATGTTCACCGTGATCTGAACACCGACTTTGTCGTTGAGCCAACCCACGAACAGCTTCTCGACAACGTTTCCGATCATAACCGCCGTCAGAAGCGACGATCCCACAAGTGCGCTGTGCCCCACCGTTTGGGCGAAGCCCGGCAGATGCGAATTGAATCCCGCAAAGTAGGCTATGAGGCCGGCGAACAAGAACATGCACACGAATGGTACGGTTTTGAGTGCCTTGCTCAGCGGAACGCCCGGTAAAGCACGGTGCTCTTGTTCGCGGATCTTCTCGGCGCGCTCGTCTTCTTCGGTCCAGCCGTAAGGCCGCATGCCCACATCCTCGGGGCGAAGTTTGAACACGAACATCGTCCAGGGAAGCACGAGCGCCGCCATGATGACGGCGGCTATGAAGTACGCATTACGCCATCCGAATTCTTGGATGAAGATCGTGAACAGCGGCGAGAGCGCAGCCCCGCCGATGCCGGAAAACGACATCGCGATGCCGAGCGCAATGCCGCGCCGCTTCTTGAACCAGTTGCCGATCAGAATCGGGGCAGGCACCACGAATATGAAGCTGCCCGCCAAACCGAACACGATACCGGAGATCCACCACTGCCAAGCGGCGGTATACGTGCCCATGAGCGCTACGGCGAGAACAACCAGCGCGAACGAAACGCTCAGAAGGATGTTGATGTTGTATTTCGTGATCCACTTGCCCACGATGGGCATGGCGAATACGGTGGCAATGAAGTAGAACGTGAGGTACAGCGATATCTCAGATCTCAGCAAACCGAGATCCTCGCAGACGGGAACGAAGAACACGCCTGCAGCGTCGAGTACAGCGCCGAGACCGCCTGCCTGCATGAAGCAGCAGCCGATCATAATCACCCACGCGAAATGCATCCGCGGAGCCTTTTTTTCCATGGAAATCACCTGTCTATCGGGCGATGCGCACAGCGCATCCTACATAGATCGCCGGGTTTTTACGAGTACGCCTTGCCCGCGCAAAACGCGCTTCTGCGCTCGGGCGGCGATGGTGTCGCAGTGCGCCCGCACCGCTTCGCCTCCGCGATACGGGCGCAATCGAGCTCATTCGGTGCGGCGCGAAACCACCGCACCGAATGCAATGCGAATACCAGGTGCTTACGAACGGCTCTTCTCCGGTTCGCCTTCCACGGTCCACTTGTCGCGGAACTTCTTAGCCGTCGTAACGGCGATGAACATGCAGGCGCCAACGATGACCATGAATACGATACCGCACCCGTAGGCGGTTTGGAAACCACCGGTCATGTTTGCCACGAGCGCCACGAACGTTGCACCCAGACCGCCCAAAATGGCGATCGGCATGTTCATGTAGGAGTAGATCTCGCCGTAGCGGCGATCGCCGTAGCAGGCACGCGTCACGAGCGGCAGACCGACCGACATCATGGCGTCGCCCGTGCCGATGCAGAAGCCCGCAACGAGCATCGGAATCTGATTGTCGCCCATGAACAGAACCATGAGCAGAAAGCCGATGATGCTCACGCCGGCAAATCCGACCATGGCGTTGCGGATGCCGATCTTGTCGGCCAACGTACCGAGCGTGATCTTGCCCAAAATGTTGCCGACCGCAGCAGCCGAGATCATCGTCGCGCCGAGAATGGCGAGATCGGGGCCACCGACCGACTGCACAGCGGTGGGCATCATCGATTTATAGCCGCCGCCGAGCGAAATGAGGCCGGCGCCGATGAGGATGGCCCAAAACGCGATGGTACCGAGTGCGAACTTGCCGCTGACACCGCTCTTCTTCGCTTCTTCTCCCCCGACGGTCTCTTCTTTCTCGATGCCGTACTGCTTAAGTCCCACATCTTCGGGGCGCGTGCGGAAGAAGAAAAACGCCGGGATGAGGATGAGAACCGCAGCGGCAACGGCTTCCACCATGAAGCCCGTCTTGTATCCGCTCGACTGGATGATGCCTGCGAACACGGGCGACCATACGAACGTGCCAACGCCGGTGAAGGCGGAAGCGATACCGAGGAACTTACCGGCCTGCTTCGGGGCAAACCAGTTGTTGATGAGCACCGACGGACCCACCAGAAAGATTACCGGGCCAGCCAAACCGAACAACGCTCCGGAAATGTAGATCTGCCAGACTTCGGTCCATACCGTCATCAAGAGAAGGCCGGCGACGATGAGGATGCCGCTTACGCCGAACAGAATGCGTGCGTCAACCTTGTCGAACAGGCGACCGCAGAACGGAAGCCACACAAGCATGACGTACGAATACACGGTCATGAGCAACGTTACCTGCGTAACGTCCGGACCGCCCGTTTCGGGATTGATCAGACCGAACGCCATCGCCATCGGGGCGAAGTAGTTGCCCATCACGTTGAGAACCAAGCCCATGCCGCCTGCCATCATCATGCATACGCCGATGAAGACGAGCCAAGCCCGATGTATCCCCTTCTTTTCTTCAGTCATTGTTTCACCTTTCCCCAGGATTCCTCCAGGATTGCGTCTCGACCCGGATAGGCCACTCGGCGCAGCCACTCACCCCCTGTCCTCGCACCGAAGCATCGCTTGAGGATCGTTTGCCTTCGATCCGGGATCGAATTGCGACGATTCTGTTCTGTTTCAGACGGTTTTTCATGGGGCGAGGATTCCTATCTGGTCGAAAAGAGGTCAAAATAAGGTCAGGATGCTAAGCAATGAAGTATTATGCTGTGCTCTGATCAGGAGTTTTTCAGGTTTACCGTATGTAAGAAAAAGAGCGCTGCGGACTTGTGCGCAGCGCTCTTCTCGCATGATTGCAACCGGTTTACGCCTTAGCGCGTGAACAGCGCGCAGCGCGACTCCCCGTCCATCTTGGCGGCGAGCTCGGAGACCTCGCCGTAGTACATGCACCACGCCTGGCAGTGCTGCACGCAGGCGGGGATCTTGCCCTTCTCGGTGCGGTCGGCGCACAGGTCGCAGGCCTTCGTGATCACGGGAAGCCACGTCCACTCCCAGCGCTCCTTGCCGGATTTCCCCTCGTACTCGAAGGGCCCGGTCTCGGAGAGCTTGATGCCGAACTCGCCCGCGGGCAGGCCCAGGTGCTTCTTGCAGGCCACCTCGCAGGAGTGGCAGCCCGTGCAGTACTCGTAGTTGATGAGAATGCCCTTCATGGTTACTCCTCCCCCCGTTTCATTCGCTCTTGCCAGCTGTCTTCCTTGCCGTAGGCGTAGGGTTCACCCGCCACGTAATCGCTGCGGAATCCTCCCCGTTGCGTGACCACTTCGCCCGGCATCGGCTTGTCGTCAGCCTCGTCGCACTTGTATATTTTGCAGACAATGCTCTTGAAGGGGCTTCCGATACCACCCGGCCCCGTCTCATAACAGGCGGTCAGGTTGTTGATGTTAACGTCGAACGAACCGTACAGGTGCGGAAACGCCGGCTCCTGTTCGGGGAACCACCAGCCGTGCTCGGCGTACACGTAATTCGGATTGAGGGTCGGGTCGATGTGCGCTTTCTGGCGGCAGCGCCCTTCGGTGTTCTCGAGCCATATCCACTCGCCTTCGCCGATGCCGTACTCCTCAGCCGTCTGCGAGCTGATTCTCACGATGGGCCACGGATGGAACTCGCGCATCGTTTTCTGTTGGCGGTTCTCGGAGTGGAAGAACTCGTAGGAGCGCGACCCGTTTACGCAGATGAAGGGGTACTCTCTCTTGAAATCGGCATCGTTGAGCCACTTGACCGAGTGAATCGATTCGTGGTGCTTCGGCCACGGATCGATGCCCCACGCACCGAACGTGGCGTACGGCACGAGCTCGATGCGGCCCGAAGGTGTCGCGAACCCGACCTGTCCGTCAGGGCGAAGCAGGCCCTTCTCGTACTTGTAGTACGTGTCGCAGAAGTCGTCGTACTCGTAGCCGCCCTTTTCCACGAGCGCGTCGAATGAGCAGGTGCCGTCCTCGCGATGCTTCTTCCAGTACTCGGTGTGGGCGTCGTCGATCTCCACCATGCCCGCCTTCGAGCGGCCCGCGCTCTTGTAGCTCTTGCCCGTCTCGGGGTCGTAGATGTTAAACCCGGTATCGAGGTAGTCTTGAAGCAGCGCCTCGAGCGTCGGCCACCGCTTCTGGAACAGCTCGGGGTTGAGCTTGTTTCCGAGCGCCACGATGAGCTCCTCGTCGGATTTCGCCTCGTACCATTCGCTGACCGATTTCATCGCGCGCAAAGGCGTCCACCACACGCGCATCGAGTCGCGCTCGGCGGTGGTCTTCAAAGGCAGGAAGATGTCGGCGAACGCGACGGCGGTCGGCGTGAGATACGGATCGGCCACCACGCAGAACTCGACGTTTTCGAGCATCTTGTATACACGAGGAGCGCCGTTTGCCGTGCAGGTTATGCAGTTGGCCCCTTGCGACCAGAACATCTTGATGGGATAGGGTTTACCGGTTTCGAAAGCTTGGTTCACCGCATCGCAGTCGGCCATGCCGATGAAATGGACGTAGCCGGGGTGGATCACGTCGACGGTGAGCTTCTTCGCGAACGTCTCGGGCGGGCAGTACAGCTGCGCGGTCGCGTAGCCGGGGTTGATGTCGAAGCCGTTGCGCACGAGGATGTTCGTGCCCGGCTTGTCGATGTTGCCGCAGACGCTCATGAGGTTCGAGACCGTCTGGCACAGCTGGATCGAGTCGTTCTGCGTGTCAAACGCCAGTCCCCACTGGATGGCGCCGCGCTCGGCGCCTCCATAGAAGCGCGCCGACTCGCGGATAAGGTCGGCATCAACTCCAGACACCTCTGCTGCCCATTCGGGTGTGAACTCGGCAACGTAATTTTTCAGATCGTCGTAGTAAGCGCACCATTTGTCGACGAAGTCCTCGTCGTGGAGGTTCTCGGTCGTGATGACGTTGAGCCACGCAAGCGCAATGGCCAGATCGGTCGCGGGACGCAACGGCAGCCAATACGTTGCATGAGCACCCCACCAGGTTAGTTGCGGGTCGATTGAAATGAACTCGGTTCCCATCTGCATGCAAGCAATGAGCCAGTGTCCCAAATACCCATCGGCATTCGACTTCAGCGGCTCGCAGCCCCAGATGACCACGACGTCGGGGCGCACCCAGTCGGGGTTGGCGTAGCGGTCCTCGTGGCCCTCGGATGCGTCGACGATGGGAAAGTCGCCGATGCTCGCCGCGGTGCCGCACGTGCGTGGCAAATAGCACGAGTACCCCGACGATCCGATGGCCCCGATGTTGGGGGTGCCCAGGCACGCGCCGCCGAGGAAGGGCACCCACGACGATATGTTGCGCCCGGTTCCGTGGTTCACGAAGATGGACTCGCGGCCGTAGCCCGCTTCGTCGATGTTCTCATGGATCCATCCGGCGATCTCGTCGAGCGCCTCCTCCCACGTGATGCGCTCCCACTTGTTCTCTCCGCGCGCCCCCGCGCGGCGAAGCGGGTACTTGGGCCGCTCGGCGTAGTTCACGCCCTCCTCGAGGTTCAAGCAGCGCATGCACAGCCTGCCGTTCGCGCACGGGTCGAGCGGATCGCCCTCCACCTTCTCGAGCTTGCCGTCCTTCGTGTACATGAGCACGCCGCAAGAGGTGTGGCATCCGGGAGCGGAGTAGGTGTAGGTGCGGGTAACGGTGTAGCCGTCCTCCTCCCACTGCCATTCGCCCTCGTGGTAGGCTTCGCGGTCGATCGTGTCTAAGAACTCTCGGTAATCAAACAGCATCGCATCCCTTTCTCTCGTTGTGGTCCCCCGTATGTAGGTCCGGCAGCGCAGCAGCTGCGGACGAACAAAAGCGCAGGGGCGCGGCAGGTTGTCCCACCGCGCCCCCGATCAGAGGTTATTGCCGCTCGCGCCTTAGCGCGTGAACAGCGCGCAGCGCGACTCCCCGTCCATCTTGGCGGCGAGCTCGGAGACCTCGCCGTAGTACATGCACCACGCCTGGCAGTGCTGCACGCAGGCGGGGATCTTGCCCTTCTCGGTGCGGTCGGCGCACAGGTCGCAGGCCTTCGTGATCACGGGAAGCCACGTCCACTCCCAGCGCTCCTTGCCGGATTTCCCCTCGTACTCGAAGGGCCCGGTCTCGGAGAGCTTGATGCCGAACTCGCCCGCGGGCAGGCCCAGGTGCTTCTTGCAGGCCACCTCGCAGGAGTGGCAGCCCGTGCAGTACTCGTAGTTGATGAGAATGCCCTTCACTTAGAATCGCCCTCCCTCACGCGTCGTATTATCGGTTGTCCATGCGAACGGCTGCCCGGCAACGTAGTCGCTGCGGAATCCGCCGAGCTTGGTGACGACTTCGCCTGGCGTCGGCTCGGCCACATCCTCGGTGCACTTGTATATTTTGCACACGACGCTCTTGAGCGGGTTGCCGATGCCGCCTTGACCGGTCTCGAACGAGGCGGTCAGGTTGTTGATGTTGCAGTCGAACGTGCCGTACAGATGCGGGAACGCCGGCTCCTGTTCAGGGAACCACCAGCCGTGCTCGGCATGGATGTAGTTCGGGTTGAGGGTCGGGTCGATGTGCACTTTCTGGCGGCAGCGGCCCTCGGTGTTCTCGATCCAGATCCACTCCCCCTCGGAAAGCCCGTACTCTTCGGCGGTTTGCGAGCTCACCTTTACGATGGGCATGGGATGGAACTCGCGCATCGTTTTCTGCTGGCGGTTCTCGGAGTGGAAGAACTCGTAGGAGCGCGAGCCGTTGATGCAGATGAAAGGGTAATCCTTCTTGTATTCGGGATCGGTGAGCCACCGGTTGACCGAAAGCGATTCCACATGCTCGGCCAGAGGCGGGATGCCCCACGCGCCGAACGTCACGTACGGCACGAGCTCGATGCGACCGGAAGGCGTTGCGAACCCAGGTTGGCCGTCGGGACGCAGCAGCCCCTTCTCGTACTTGTAGTACGTGTCGCAGAAGTCGTCGTACTCGTAGCCGCCCTTTTCCACGAGCGCGTCGAATGAGCAGGTGCCGTCCTCGCGATGCTTCTTCCAGTACTCGGTGTGGGCGTCGTCGATCTCCACCATGCCCGCCTTCGAGCGGCCCGCGCTCTTGTAGCTCTTGCCCGTCTCGGGGTCGTAGATGTTAAACCCGGTATCGAGGTAGTCTTGAAGCAGCGCCTCGAGCGTCGGCCACCGCTTCTGGAACAGCTCGGGGTTGAGCTTGTTTCCGAGCGCCACGATGAGCTCCTCGTCGGATTTCGCCTCGTACCATTCGCTGACCGATTTCATCGCGCGCAAAGGCGTCCACCACACGCGCATCGAGTCGCGCTCGGCGGTGGTCTTCAAAGGCAGGAAGATGTCGGCGAACGCGACGGCGGTCGGCGTCATGTACGGATCGGCCACCACGCAGAACTCGACGTTTTCGAGCATCTTGTGAACGCGCGGTGCGGCCGTGGCGGAACACGAGATGCCGTTTGCGCCCTGCGACCAGAACATCTTGATGGGGTACGGTTCTCCCGTCTCGAAGGCGCGGTTGACCGCATCGCAGTCGGCCATGCCGATGAACTGCACGCATCCAGGATGCACGAGATCCACGGTGAGCTTCTTCGCGAACGTCTCGGGCGGGCAGTACAGCTGCGCGGTCGCGTAGCCCGGGTTGATCTCGAAGCCGTTGCGCACGAGGATGTTCGTGCCCGGCTTGTCGATGTTGCCGCAGACGCTCATGAGGTTCGAGACCGTCTGGCACAGCTGGATCGAGTCGACCTGCGTGTCGAATGCAAGTCCCCACTGGATGGCGCCGCGCTCGGCGTTCGCATAAAAGCGGGCAGCCGCCGCTATGTCCTCGGCGGGCACCTGGCATATCTCGGATGCCCACTCGGGCGTGAATTGCGCCACGTGCTCCTTAAGCTCGTCGTAGTACGCGCACCAGTACTCGATGAACTCGTGATCGACAAGGTCTTCGCCCGTGATAACGTTGAGCCACGCAAGGGCAAGAGCCAGATCGGTGGCCGGACGGATAGGAAGCCAGTATTCGGAGCGCACCGACCACCAGGTGAGCTGCGGATCGACCGTCACGAACTCGGTACCGAGCTGCATGCACACGTTGAGCCAGTGGCCCAAGAATCCGTCGGCATTCGAGCGGAGCGGCTCGCAGCCCCAGATGACCACGACGTCGGGGCGCACCCAGTCGGGGTTGGCGTAGCGGTCCTCGTGGCCCTCGGATGCGTCGACGATGGGAAAGTCGCCGATGCCGGCAGCGGTGCCGCACGTACGCGGAAGGTAGCACGAATAGCCCGAGAAGCCGATGGCCCCGATGTTGGGGGTGCCCAGGCACGCGCCGCCGAGGAAGGGCACCCACGACGATATGTTGCGCCCGGTTCCGTGGTTCACGAAGATGGACTCGCGGCCGTAGCCCGCTTCGTCGATGTTCTCATGGATCCATCCGGCGATCTCGTCGAGCGCCTCCTCCCACGTGATGCGCTCCCACTTGTTCTCGCCGCGCGCCCCCGCGCGGCGAAGCGGGTACTTGGGCCGCTCGGCGTAGTTCACGCCCTCCTCGAGGTTCAAGCAGCGCATGCACAGCCTGCCGTTCGCGCACGGGTCGAGCGGATCGCCCTCCACCTTCTCGAGCTTGCCGTCCTTCGTGTACATGAGCACGCCGCACGAATCATGGCATCCCGGAGCCGAATAGCTATAGGTACGGGTGACCGTATAGCCGTCTTCCTCCCACTGCCATTCGCCCTCGTGGTAGGCTTCGCGATCGATCCCATCCAAAAAGGCCTTGTAATCGAATAGCATAAACACCTCTTCCCTTTTGTCTTGCATGCGGTTTGCCGTGAGAAGCGCACTGGGCGCAACCGCACGTTCTCCGTAACCATAGAAGATGGAAGAGCTGCTTTCATGGGGTGAAAATGGTTAATTCGCCTGCGCTAAGCCACTAGGGATTAGGAGGACGGGAGCTGCGTGAGATATGCACTCGCTCAGTCGGAACCCGGCAGTTCGATCTCCATCTCTTCCACCAGATCCATGAGCTCTTGGCGCGAATGGACGCCGGTCTTCTGGTAGATGTTGTAGATGTGAGCCTTAGCCGTATGCGACGAGATGACGAGCTTCTCGGTGATGTACTCGGCATTTCGCCCCTTGGCGAGCATGACGAGCACCTCTTTCTGCCGATTCGACAGATCATAGCGCTTCGCCACTGCATCGCATTTAAGATAGAAGATGCCGGGACGCGTGAGTCTTCCCTCATCGATCACTTCGGGTTCGTCTGATACCGCAGGCTCGCCCGCCAACCGTCGGATTGGCGTACCGGGACCGGCAACGAGTACCGCTTCTCCCTCGCCCGATCCTGCCTTCACCTCGGCTTGCTTGAACCGATCCCGATCGGGATAATTGTCTTCGGTCATTACAAACGACGCCGAGAATATGACGAGGACCATGAACAGGATGATCGAGAGGATGGTCGCCGTCGAGCCGATGGCCTGCACGGCCAACTCCGAAAACCCCGCGAACGATATGATCATGCCGAGTGCGATTCCCCCGAAACAGATGAGACGACCGAATGAGAAAGCCCTGATGGCTGAAAGATCGCAGAGAACTACATGGCGGCATATCGCCGAGAGCGAGCACGTGGTGGGAAAGATCGAGCCGCATAAAAGCAATACGGCGAATACGTAGCGGATCTCTTCGGGCACGAACAAAAGCGGAAACACCACCACGGCTGAAAAAGGCAGAAACAACCTCATAGTGGCGGTTTCGTTCGCGAAGTTCTTATGAAGCGAATCGACGAGCAGCCCGATGCAGGTACCGAGCAGGGCGACCTCGATGAGCACGAATACGCCCGATTGCGCGTTCTGGGTCGAAAGAATGCAACCGAGTGCGAAACCTGCCGCCATGCCCGACGTCGCCGTTGCGAGATACGACCTCCAGACCACCTGGCTGCGCTTGTCGGACGCTTTCGCCTTCACGCCTTCGACTGTATCGAGGCGCAGAAGCACCATGGCGACAGCGTACGCAGAAATAGCTACCGCAGGAAAGATGATCGCAAACAAAAAACTCGTATCGGGCCCCGAAAAGAGTAGTCCCGTGCACATGAACACGCTCGCCGCGAAAATACCCACAATATAGGGCTTGATGTCGGAATGAAAGAACAGGCAGATGTATTCGCCGTACAGCGGATAGATGAGCGAAAACCCGCACCCGAGCACGAATCCAAACGCACCGTACCACGTCGCCGCCAGCTCGTAGAGCGAAAACCCGACGCATCCGGCCAGCGTGAAAGCGGCGGCGAGGATCACCTGCACGATCCGATGGGCCGAAAGCCAATCGGAAAACCGCCAGCAAGCGAGCAGCGTCGTACAGCATCCTCCGAGAAACGCAAGATGGGCGGCTCCCGTTGCAACGCCTTCGAGGTCGGCAAACGGAATAAATATCGAGGTGCCCAACATGACGAACAGCCACGAGAAGCACGAGACGGCTCCGATCAGGCCGACGAGGATACGGGCGTTGACGAGAATCCATCCCCCCGCTCCGTCCGACGAAGACCCATCCGAGCCGAGCTCCGGTACGCCTTCTTTTCCTACCATCGCCTTTGCTCCGCTATCTACCAACGGTATCACCCCCATAACGATCGTCGTCCCAGACGGCCTTTTCCGTGGACGAGAAAACCACCCGTTGAACCTTTGTGCGCCCGCTCTATGAGTAATATATTACTATGGATACCTCCAACCGACGTCTCCCGGCACCGCTTTCGGATTGCGATTGATTCGATACGGTTACGGTAAGGGATCGAATCACCGAAACAAAGAGGCGAAAAACCCTAATCACCCCCTCGCCGAAGCGAATCATAATACCTCAGGTATTAGGACGGCTGCAAATGGAGGCTATCGCTCCGAATGCCTCGGCGTCGCCGCAAACGCCCATGATGAAACAGACCGAGCGTCCTTCGAAGGCTCCAGGCTCGAAGTAAGCTGCATGCGAAAACGCCTTGAAGGAAGCAAGCTTGTTGGGTCCCTTCCTTTATACGAACCGAGTGAAACCGCTCGAACAAGATGCGCTCGAAGAAATAGGCCGCCATTGCTAATGCTTTTCAAGCACCCGAAGACGAAATAGGACATCGCTCGGCATGCGGGGCAAGCCCCGCCCTTCCTAGAATCGAACTGTCACGCATCGCGACGTACCGAACATCGCTCGATGGTGTCAGACGAAAGGAAGGAGCACTATGGCCGATTACAAGGAGTATATGGATAAGCTTGATAGAAAAGCTTACCATGAAGGCGAGTGGCAGTGGCAAGAGGGGGATTTCACCGTTACCCGCACAACGCACTGGTCGCCCCCCGGCTGCCACATGGGATGCGGTGTCCTCTTGTACACTAAGGACAACAAACTCGAAAAAGTCGAGGGCGACCCGCTCAACGCCGTAGCGAACGGCAAGCTGTGCATGCGCTGCCTCGACATGCCCGAAGCCGTCAACCACCCCGATCGCCTGAAATACCCGATGAGGCGTGCGGGCGAGCGCGGCGAGGGTACATGGGAGCGCATCAGCTGGGACGAGGCGTACGACGAGATCACCGAAAAGGTGCTCAAGATCAAGGAGGAGCACGGTTCGCAGTCGATCGTGGTCGTACACGGCACCGGCCGCAACATCGGCTGGCAAGTGCCCTACTTCGCCTCCGCCTGCATGGAAACGCCGAACGTCTCCACGTTCGGATTCACCGGCTTCGCCTGCTACCTGCCCCGCATGATCGGCACCTCGGCCAAATACGGCGACATGATCATCGTCGATGCATCGCAGGCGCACTACAACCGTTATGCAAGCGAAGATTGGCAGGCGCCGGGCGTGATCCTCGTTTGGGGCAACGAGCCCATCAAATCGAATGCCGATGGATTCTTGGGCCACTGGCTCGTGCAGTGCGTGCAGATGGGCTCCAAAATCATCTCCGTCGACCCGCGTCTGACGTGGTGGGGCGCTCGTGCTGCCTACTGGCTGCCGGTACGTCCCGGCACCGACGCCGTCGTCGCTATGGCCATGCTCAACGTCATTATCGCCGAAGACCTCTACGACCACGATTTCGTCGATTGCTGGACGTACGGTTTCGAACTTCTGGCTGAGCGCGTAGCCGACAAGACGCCCGAATGGGCGAGCCCCATCTGCGAAGTCGATCCCGAAGCGCTGCGTGGTGCGGCGCGGCTCATCGCCACGTCGTCAAGCTGCGCATGCCAATGGGGCCTCGCGTTCGAACAGCAGATTGCCGCGCTCGGCGTGACCGAGGCGGTCGCCGACATCATGGCTATCACCGGCAACATCGACAACCCCGGCGGCAATGCGCTGTACCGCTGCGCGTTCCTCATTGAAAAGCGCTACGGCCTCGGCGACGAGTACATCGACCCGGAGGTGTACGCGAAGAAGCTCATCCCCGCCACCTCGGGTATCAACGAATCGAATATCGTCTCGTGCGCCGACACCGATGCCATCTTAGCCGCCATCGAAACGGGAGAGCCCTACTCGATCGAAATGTTCTGGATCCAGAGTTCGAACGCGCTCGCCTGCGCCTCGATGGACCCCGCCCGCACCCGCGCAGCTCTCATGAAAGTCCCGTTCATCGTGGTGGCAGATCCCTTCATGACGCCGACTGCGCAAGCCCTCGCCGACATCGTTTTACCCGTCGCCATGAGCTGCGAGCGCAATTCGTGCCGCACGTGGTGGACACCTGTACGCACGATGGTGAAGGTGACCGATTACTACGAGGCGAAATCCGACGAGCAGATCTGTCTCGAACTCGGCAAGCGCATCAAGCCCGAGCACTGGCCGTGGAAAGACGACAAAGAATGGTGCACCTGGTACCTGACCGACCAACTCAATCCCAACGGAACCGAATACGACCGAACCTGGGAGGACACGGTTCAGAACCCAAGCGAGAACAGCTGCAACGGCACCGCGTACTGGGATTGGGATGCAACGTATCACAAGTACGAAAAAGGCATGCTGCGCCCCGACGGCCAGCCCGGCTTCAACACCCCCACCGGCCGCATAGAGCTGTGGTCGTTCGGCTACGACCACTGGGGCGTCGATCCGCTTCCTTATCACATCGAACCGCCCGAGAGTCCGCTTTCGACCCCCGAAACGTTCAAAGAGTTCCCCATCATCCTTTCGGGCGGCGGCCGCTCGTTCGAGTTCTTCCATTCCGAGCACCGTCAACTGCCCACCATGCGCGAGTTCCACCCGTGGCCGCTCATCATGGTGAACCCCGCCGATTGCGAGAAGTACGGCGTACAAGACGGCGAATGGATTTGGGTGGAGAACAGCCGCGGCGCCCGCTTCAAGCAGAAAGTCAAGGAAACGATCGAGGTGCAGCCGGGACGCGTGCATGCCGAGCACGGCTGGTGGTTCCCCGAGCAAGAAGGCGCTGAGCCGAACTTCTACGGCACATACGATTCCAACCTCAACAACATGACCGAGGCATTCCGCACCGGACAGGGCGGCATCGGATCGGCCATCAAGAGCATGCTCTGCAAGATCTACCCGTGCCAGGAAGGCGATGTGCTTCCGCATGAGGTGATCGCCGAGAAAGGCGACTTCGCCGAATACGAGCCCGGCAAGCCGTACAAACCGGTCGAAGAGCCCGTCGTGACCGTGATGAACTAAGGAGTACACCATGAAAGGCATTCTCATCAACTACGAATACTGCACCGGTTGCCACTCCTGCGAAGTCGCATGTCGCAACGAACTCGGCCTCTCGAAAGGCGAATACGGCATCAAGCTCACCGAAGTGGGCCCGTACGAGTATTCGACCGATATCAAGGCCGATACGCCCTACGAATGGGTGTACAACCCCACGATCACCAAAGCCTGCAACCTGTGCGCCGAGCGTACAGCCGAAGGAAAGCTCCCTTCGTGCGTCCAGGCATGCCAGGCATGGGTCATGTACTACGACGACATCGAAGAGCTCGCGAAGAAGATGGACGGCAAGACGCGCTGGGCACTCTACAGCCCGCTTCAAGCCTAACACCCGCGCATGCGGTACCTGCTTTCGGACGGTGCCGCATGCGCCTGCCCGCCGGCTGCTCGGGAGCAATCGGCGGGCATCATTCGTTCAGACCGATGCAAAGGGGGAACCATGGAAGTGAACGTGACCATCCGGGGAGAAGAGAAGTTCCAGGCGTTCATCGAGGAGAACGCCACGATTGATTTCGAAGCCGCGAAGCTCGACCTCGAGGCGCAGTTTCTTGCCGACGAGAAGGCGAACAAGTACGTGCTTGCCGCCGAAAAGGCGAAGGACGGGCAAGAGCACGTGAAGAACTACATGGGCGTCTGCATGACCTACGACGCGCAGGGCACGCAGATCGGCGGAGGAAAGGCGTATCTCGACAAAGGCCAAGAGCCCGCCCGCAAGGATATCACCATCGTGTTCATGTGAGCTTGCACGCCACGAGCTCGGTTGCAAGGGTGCCGCCCATGACGTACCGCGGTTGCCCAGAAAAGGGAGCCGCACGAGAAAGCCCCGACGAAAGAGAGCCGAAACCCTTTGCGGTTTCGGCTCTCTTGGTTTGAGCAGCGGGCCGGAGCTGTCTCCGAGCATCGCGTTTCCCCGTTTCTAAGCTCGCATAGAGCGTAATGCACGCTGCCGAGCACGGTCGTTCGCTCCGAATCGCTATGCGAAATCCCGCTTCGAGCACTCGTCGATGATTTGGCTCACGGCATCGTAGACCCCCGGATAACCGCTGTCGTTCAGGCCGGCCGTAAGGCACGGGATGAAGCCCTTCGTGCGGTTTATTTCGGACAGGGCTCGCTCCACCTCCTCGCGTACCTCCCCTTCGGTCCAATCGGGTTTGTCGATGATCTGCGACTCGATGCCGCCCATGAAAGCGATCCTATCGCCGTAGGTATCCACGAGCTTCGGAATGTCGTTGGTCGAGCGCAGCGTTCCCTGCCAGATATCGATGCCCATATCGATCATGTAAGGCACGAGCGTCTCGCCGAAGCTGTCGGAATGGTGCACGATCAGCTCAACGCCGTGGTCCTTGTAGTAGCCGTATACCTGCTTGTAGGGTTCGAGCAAAAACTCCTCGAACATTTCGGGCGCCATGAACGTGGATATCTGAGTGCCCCAGTCGTCGTGATGGAACAGTGCGTCGGGCTTCACGTACTTGATGTGCGCCTCGGCCAAGCGCAGTTCCCAATCTACGATCTCGTCAATGAGAGCGTGCATCTCTTCAGGCTCCTCGTAGAAATTGACGAGCGCTTCGGTGATTTCACACAGATGGTGCACACGCTCGAAGATGCCGGGGATGATAGCGCTGCATACGAACTGCTCGGTGCGGTCGATGGCCTCAGCGCGCGCCGCAACGGGCTCCCAGAACGAAGGATCGTCGACAGCCCCCGGTACGTTCACCTGGTTGCGCCATTCAGTGATGTCGGTGATGACACGGTGCTCCGCATCGTGCATCGGGAACAACCCTGGCTGCCCTTCGATCTGCATCTGGTAACAGCCCCAAGCATCGATGATGTAGTGTTCGGTATCCCGGTGCGAATAATCGCTCAAGGGACTCGCCATGACGAGCCCCAGCGCCTCGTACTGGTTAACGTACCGGTCGGGATTGCCTCCGTGAATGCATTCAAGCAGGTTCTGGCGTTTCGTAAGCATGCGATCGTTTTCCTTTCGTGGCGGGTCGGCAGAAGTCGGGCTGAGCTTTTCACCCGCTACCGCGACGTCAGTGCAGCCGCTGCGCCCTGTCGTTCGCATCGACGCGTACAGAGCAACCGGCACATCGATTGTATAGGCGCATCAAAACCGAGTCATAGGGCGTGATGTCCTATTTTGCCGTCCGCGCTCGCGTAAGGCGCCTCGTCCCGTGCGTCGGGCCCACGATGCGATATCATTGCCGTAATAGATCATGCGAGAAGGAACATGCGATGCATCTGACCATTCACGATCAAGACAAAACGACGCGCACGATAGGGGCTGCTTCGGGTCAGACTTTGCTCGATGCCCTGAGAAGCGCGGGCGAGACGATGTTGGCTCCGTGCGGGGGCGCCGGCACCTGCGGGCGCTGCCGCATCCTCGTTCGCGACGCCGAGGGCATCGATTACCGCCTCGCCTGCCAAACTCCTGCAACCGACGGCGTCGAGATCATCATGGAAGACATCGGGGCGATGAGGGTGGAAGGCGCACCGGCCTCACCCGCGCGAACAGAGAACGCCGAAGCGAGGTCGGAGGATGCCGAGGCACAGGCTCACGGAGGCGAATCCCCTCGGAAAGCTCCTTCGCCGCTCGGCCTAGCTATCGACATCGGTACGACCACGATGGTGTTCTACCTCGTCGATCTGGATACGCGCAAGGTGATGGGCGCAACGGGCAAGGTTAACCCCCAGGCTGCCTTCGGAGCCGACGTTATCGCCCGCATCAACGCCGCCTCGACTCCCGAGGGCATGCGCATGCTCTGCGGCCTCTTGCGCACGTGCATCGATCAAGGCCGCGCGGACCTCTGCCGTACGTTCGGAGCAGATTCCTCCCGTATCGTGCGAACGGCACTTGCGGGCAACACGGTCATGGAGCACTTCGCCGCAGGACTCGATCCCTCCTCGATCGGCGTGACGCCTTTCACGCCGCGCTCCCTGTTCGGCGCAGAGCTTTCTCTCTATTCGGAAAACGAAGGCGCATCGGAAAACGCGTACTTTGCTCCTGCGGTCGCAGGCTACGTAGGCGGCGACATCACGGCCGGCTTGCACGTTTCGGGGATGGCACAACGCGAAGAAGTGCAGCTCTTCATCGATATCGGCACCAACGGTGAGATGGCTTTGGGAAATCGCACACGCATGCTGTGCTGCGCCACGGCAGCCGGCCCCGCATTCGAAGGCGCTTCCATCACTTTCGGCATGCCCGCCATGCCGGGAGCCATCGCACAAGCGTCCCTCACCGAAAAGGGCTTCGACATCGAAACGATCGATGGCAAGAAGCCCCTCGGGCTATGCGGATCGGGCCTGCTTGATGCTGTGGCCTGCCTGGTGGAAGCGGGTATCGTCGATGAGACCGGCTACCTTTCGAGTAAAGACGAAGTCGAAGCAACGTTTGCGCACCTCATCGGAGAAGAGCACGGCCAAACCGTTTGCTACCTCGACGCCGAACGCCGCGTCTATCTGACCCAGAAAGACATTCGCTGCGTGCAGCTTGCAAAGGCCGCATTTCGTGCCGGCATCGAGACGATGATGGAAACGTATGGCGTGGGCTGCGGCGATATCGACACCGTCTTTCTTGCGGGAGGTTTCGGCATGCATATGCGCCCCGCAAGCGCCGAGCGGATCGGGCTCATTCCGCCCGCATTGGGCAACCGGATCACCGCTTTGGGCAACGCTGCGGGCAAAGGTGCCGTTGAAGCGTTGTTCGACGAGGGAAAGCAGGGCATCGAGCAGGTAGCAACGAGATGCGAATACCTCGAACTGTCGTGCAGCCCCCTGTTCAACGAGCGCTACATCGAAGCTATGGAGTTCGGCGACTGAAAGTCTCGATGCGTTGCGCCCCCGCATGCAAGTACGGGGGCGCTTCGGTCGCATGACGGCACCTACAGCGAGCTTCCCAGCTCGTAGGCGTCCCATAGGGCGTTCATGATGTTCGCCACCGTGCGCGCGTCTCCTATCTTGTGCACGGCGGGCTTGCCGTAGCGGCACGCCTCGTACAGCGCGTCGTTCTCGGTATACCCGACGCATTCCACCACGCCCGTTGCGGTGACGGTCCTGCTTCCTTCGGGGGTTTCCACCGTAAGCTCGCCTGCCTCGAACGCCGTCGCGCGCGCTTGGACGACGATGTCGACCCCCTGCTGCACGAGCAGCAAGCGCAGCATTTCGAAATTGCTCGGACACAAAGGCCCGTTGAGCGCAAGGATATCCTCAAGCGCCTCGACGATCGTCACCCGTCGGCCCTGCTTGGCAAGCCACAGAGCGAGCTCGCATCCCACGAGGCCGCCCCCGATCACCGCGACATCGCTTCCAGGGTCCGCCTTCTCAAGCAGCACTTCCTCGGCGCCGAACACCGCTACACCGTCTCCGAGGGGAAACGCCTTGGGAAGCGCCCCCGTCGCGACGACGATATGATCGCACGTCTCCTTCGCAAGCGTTTCCGCCGTCATCGGCGTGCTCAGCCGCACGTCTGTGCCCAGACGCTTCAGCTGCTCGACATACCAGGCGACAAGCGCCCGATCGTCCTCCTTGAAGTCGGGGACGCCGCCGCACACGAGGTTTCCGCCCAGATGGTCGCGTGCTTCGTACAGCACCACATCATGGCCGCGCGCCGTGCATACGCGCGCGACCTCCATTCCAGCGGGACCGCCGCCCACTACCACGATGCGCTTCTTCTCGAACGCAGGTACGAGCTGCGCATACCGTTCGCGCGCGCATGCGGGGTTGACCGCGCACGAGATGTTCTTGTAGCGGATCATGCGCCCAAGGCAGCCTTCGTGGCATGAAAGGCACGGGCGGATACCCGCCACGTCGTCGGCGCGCAGCTTGTTCACGTACTGGGGATCGGCCAGAAGCGGGCGCGCCAATCCCACGATGTCGCAGGTGCCGTCCTCCACGGCTGCGAGCGCCCTGTCGGGATCGTCCATGCGGCCCGCGCATATGACCGGAACGTCCACAGCCTCCTTCACTATCTTCGCGTAGGTGCGGTAAAGCCCCTTTTCCTGGTACATCGGCGGATGGTTCCACCACCAGGCGTCGTAGCAACCCACATCGACATCGAGCGCATCGTAGCCGTAGCTCGCCAAGAGCCGTGCAGCCTCAACGCCTTCGGCGACGTCGCGCCCCTTCTCCTCGAACGCTTCGCCCGGCAAGGCGCCTTCGCGCCAATCTTTGATGAAGCTTTTCGGAGAATAGCGCAGCGTAACGGGAAAACCGCTCCCGCATTCTCGCTTGATCTCCTCGCATACTTCACGTGCGAAACGCAGACGGTTTTCAAGCGTTCCGCCGTACTCGTCGGTTCGCTGGTTGAAGAACGAGATGGCGAACTGGTCGAGCAGGTAGCCCTCGTGCACGGCGTGTATCTGCACGCCGTCGAACCCGGCATCTTTGGCGATGCGCGCCGCCTGACCGCATTGCCGCACGATGTCGCGTATCTCGTCTACCGCGAGGGGGCGGCAGGCAACATCGAACCAGCGGTTCTGGATCGGCGAGGCAGAAACGGGAAGCTCCCCCGGCGCCATTTCGGCGAAAACGCGTCCGAACCCTGCGGAAAGTTGCAGGAAGATGCTCGATCCGTATGCATGGATGCGCTCGGTCATCTCGCGCGCCGTTCGGATGAAATGAGGCGGATTGATGGTCGCTGAGGGCGTCGAAGGATACTCGTGCACTTCGACGTTGTTGGCAGCATGCGTCACACCCGTGATGATGAGTCCCGTGCCGCCCTTCGCGCGCTCCACGTAGTAATCGACGCCGCGCTGCGTGAAGCCTCCCTCTGCATCGCCTAAGCCCATGGGACCCATGGCGCACATGGCGAAACGGTTCGGCAGTTCAACTTCGGCGATGGACACCGGCTCGAACAAAGTTCGATAGCGCATGGCAACCTCCTTGATCGGCTCGCAGGCACGCCTGAGGTGACGAGCCTCCGAGCAAAACGAAGGCCCGCTTACAGCGGGCCCCTTGCTTACACGATGGGATGCTTTTCTGCCCACTCGCGACCGTAGCGGTCGAGCTCGGCATTCAGCACAGCTCCGTTGCGCGCACGCAGAAGCGGTGCCGGTGCACCGGGGAAGAACCTGCCAGCCGGGCAGTACGTATCGATGCAGCGGTGCACTTCGCGTACGATCGCCTCGTCGGGCGTGGTCTCGTCGTCGATGGCAGGCCCGTCGATACCGCCGATCATGGCGAGGTTTCCGCCGGTGCGCTCCTGGATGGACACGATGTCGTTTTGCGGGATGACGCCCTGCCAGATGTCGATTCCGATCTCAACCATGTCCTCGACGATGGGTTCGCAGATGCAGTCGGCATGGTGCACGTAGAGCATGTCGCACTCATGGATGGTCTGAGCGATGTCGGCTTGAAGCGGCTTGATCATCTCACGCCACACGGCAGGCGGCAGAAAGAGGTTCTGCTTGCTTCCCCAGTCGTCCTGGAAGAAGATGACGTCGGGATGCAAATGGAAAGCCGCTTCTTTGATGACGGCCTTCTTGTATTCGGCGATCGCCTCAAGCATCTCCATCATCGCCTCAGGCTCTTCGAGGTAGGCGCAGAACGCATCCTCCATACCCATGAGAAAATGGGAACGTTCAAACAGGCCTTGGGCGCAGAAGTATTCGACGAAATGCTGGCTGCGATCGACCGCTGCAGCCTGTTCTTTCGCGCTGCTCCAGTCAAGGTCTTTGTACGAGGGGATGACGAGCTGGCTTTTCCATTCCGTGATGTCTTTGACCACGGCGTTCTCGGGCGTCACATGCGGATGCTTACCCGGCGAGCCGATAGCGCGAACGCACACCGTCCCCCATGAATCCTTGTGCTCAAGGCCATCTTCGGGCACCGAATCGCTCATCCAAATCGGATCGAACATAATCTTGACGGCACTTTGGAAATCGCCGTACTGCGTCGGCTGTTTTCCCTCGAAAATGGCCATCATATTTTCTTTTGGAGTCATCTCCATCGAATTCGTTCCTTTCACTATGTGTGCACGCAGTGCGTGAGCGCGCTCGGCGCGGTCTGTACGATGACGCATCGCTCAACGTGCGTAAAACTCGTCCACCGCGCCGAAGAAGGCCTCGATGTTCTCCCATGGGGCCATGGGCGGCACGTCGCAGCCGGTCGAGGGTACGAAATTGGGGTATCCCGAACACGACTCCATGAGCTCGAGCGTGGCCCGGCGCACGGATTCGGGCGTTCCGTTCTTGATCTGGCCCGCCGGGTCGACGTTGCCCATGGCGATGCGGTCGGCCGGGACGAGTGGCATGATGTCGGCCATTGGGATGGCGTTTCCGAAGTGGTACGCCGCCGCACCGGTAGCGAAAACCTGCTCGTGAGCCCTCACGACCGACGCCCCGCAGTTGTGGTAGACCACAGAAAACGCCCCATCCTGGACCGCATCGACCACGCGGCGCACGTACGGCGTGGAGAATTCACCCACGAGCTCGGGCGAAAGCAGGCCAGCCATGGGCTCCGCGATGACCACGCCGTCGGCCCCGGCGTCCTTGAACGCCTGGGCGTAGGCGGCCGTGAACGCCGCGGTCTTCTCGAGCACGGCGTGCACGAGCTCGGGCTCTTCGTAGCACAGGGGCATTATCTCGTTCACGTCCATGAGCCTGCCCGCAAGCGAGAAGGGGCCGATGACGCCCGACAGAACGGGGCGATCGGCGATGAGCGGGGCCACGCGGCGGATGGCTTCGACGTAGAGCCCCGTGCGGCCCGCGCCCACCTCGGGCACGGAAAGTTCGCCCGGATCGGAATCCTCGTCCACGATGGAGCCGACCACCGTGGGCACCTCCTCGTCGGACACGCGGATCTCGCTTCCGAACGCTTCGGCTTCGACCGACAGGTCCATGAACGACACGCTGGCCGCAGCGTCGAGGCGCTCGGCCACGACCCTCATCGCCTCGGCCTGCAAAGCCGCGTCGCCGATAAGCTCGCGCACCGAAACGCCCATGAGCTGGACGGCCGGAAACGAGATGATCGGCAGGGGCTTCTTCTTTTCCGACGCGATGAGGTCGGCGGCCCACTTCTGCATATCCATAGTCAAACACCCTCCTTGCTGTAACTGCCTCGAAATCAAAGGCGGCGATTGGTTTCGACGCCGGGATGCGCCTTTAGCCCTGCACGAGCTCGACGGCTTTCACAGCCGCCGCCCCCGCATCGACGGTGTAGGCGTCGGCCCCCACCTCGTCGGCGAAGGCCTGGGTGACGGGGGCTCCCCCGACCATGATCTTCACCCTGTCGCGCAGCCCTGCTTCCTCGATGGCCTCGATGGTCGTCGCGATCTCGGGCATGGTGGTGGTGAGGAGCGCCGAGCAGCACACGATGTCGATGTCGTCGTGTTCCTGCAAAAAGCTCACGAACTGCTCGGGGGCCACGTCCACGCCGAGGTCGGTGATCTCGAAGCCCTTGGATTCGATCATCATGCGCACGAGGTTCTTCCCGATGTCGTGCATGTCGCCCTTCACGGTGCCGATGACCGCCTTGCCCACGGGCTTTGCGCCCTCGGCCGCCAGAAACGGCTTCAGGATCTCGGTTCCGGCGGCCATCGCGCGGGCCGCCACGAGCATCTCGGGTACGAACACCTCGCCGGCGGAGAACTTGTCGCCGATGATGGACATGGCGGGCACGAGCCCCTCGTTCAGGATCGCGATCGGGTCGCATCCCTCGTCGAGGGCCTGCTGCACGAGCGGCGCGACTTCCTTCTTCTTGCCGCGCTGAACCGCGCTCGAGATATCGTCGTAGATTGACATGGGTTCTCCTTACAGCTCGAAATTGCTTTTTTTGCTTGGCGCGCCGGACACAGCCTCGCACATGCGTCGCACGCGACCCGCATTGCGCCATCATGCGCCCCCGTGCATGCGGGCGTATGCGGGCAAGCATGCCTCGCACCGCCAAACGATACGGCACCGCCAAACGCTACGAGCAGTTTAGAAAGCCAGGCAAGAGGAAGCATGAGGCGTAAAGGCTGATCTTCGCAAATCGGGTGCAGTGCCGAACCCGGCCCTAAGACTTCGATGCTAATATGCTTGTAAACCCAATGAAACCGTCGGCAGGAGCCTGTATGGAAGCCATCGCAAGCGGCAGCTCTCCCCTGGAAAACCGCGGATCCGAACCGTCGATCAAGCTGATCGGGATCGCACGGGATGCGGGGTTCGATACGGTTGGATCGCTAGACGCATCGCACCTTGTCGTCAGACCCGAAGTGCGTGCCATGTGCGCAGTCGACCGATGCCATGCGTACGGTAAAAATTGGGTGTGTCCGCCCGCTTGCGGAAGCCTCGATACGTACGCAGCGCTCATCGCCGACCGTGGAACCGCAATCGTCGTGCAGACGGTCGCTCGCCTCGAAGACGAGTTCGACATCGAGGGAATGCAGGAAGCCGAAGTGCTTCACAAACAGCGGTTTGCGCATTTCGCCCAAGCGGTGCGCACCACCTTGAGCGCGGCATCGGGGAAAGGCGACTCTCCGGGCGAAGCGGCAAAAGCCGCAGGCGAACCGCTGTTTCTCGCCGCAGGAACCTGCACCCTGTGCCCCACATGTACCTACCCCGACGCCCCCTGCCGATTCCCCACCAGTGCCTTCGTTTCGCTCGAAGCAGCAGGCCTCGTTGTCTCCGAAGTATGCGAATCGGCAGGCATACCTTACTACCATGGAAAGGGCACCCTCGCTTACACGAGCTGTGTGCTCGTCTGAAGCGTCTCGCCCGCATCGCCGTAAGTGCACGCTTTTATCGATAAAACTATAGCCGGACTTTTCTGGCCCAGATGCGCTGCACCCTCGCAAAATCACGGGGCCGACGGTAAATCGCCGGCCCCGTACTCATGGTTCAGTTTTAGGCAGTCGCGCACGCAGCCGCCATCCGCCTAGAAGCGAGCGCCTACTTCTGCGGCTCGGCAACCGTCACGTCGGCGTGATCGAGCAGCCACTTGTTGGCCTTCATGCGCTCGGCGATTTCGCGTAGCGCAAAACCGCGGCCGGACTTCTCCATCTGATCGCGGGCCATCTTCGGATTTTGAGCGTTCATGAGCCTGCATGCATCGTCGATGTCCTCATCGGATACGACCAGACCCTCATGGCGGAACAGCGCATCGAGAGCGTAGCCCTGCACGAGCGTCTCGCGGATCTGCATCATGAGCATCATGTTGAACTGCTGTTCGCCGCCGTTCTGCTCGACGAACTGCTCGAAAGTCATACCCTGCTGCTGCAGCTCGCCGCGGATGTTGCCGAGCATCGTCTGCTGCATGGCCTCGTACACCTCGTCGGCAATACGGCCCTGGAAGCGCTTCGCAAGCTCGGAAGCGGCCACCTGGCGCTTGTAGTTCTCGTACTCTGCCGCGCGTCCCTTCTCGATGCGCTCTTTAATGCTGCCGCGCAACGCCTCGGCATCGCGGTACAGCGGCATGTTCTTCTTCACCCATTCGTCGGTGATGGTGGGAATGACGCGCTTTTGGATCTCCTTTACCGTAACAGTGCAATCGATGGTCTCGTCAACCTGATTGCCCTGATCGTCAAAGCCGGGACCCGTGAACGAAAAGGATTTCGTCTCCCCCACGTCCATTCCGATCACATTCTCGTCGAAACCGTCGGGCATGAGGCCGGCGCCTGCAGTGTAGGTGCGGCCGTCGGTCGTAAGGCCCTGCATGGTCTCTCCATCCTTAGTCGCCTCGATGGCGAGCATGCAGTGATCGCCCGACTGAACCGGATGCGGGTCGTCGGTCACGAACTCGGCGAACTGGTCGGCCATGCGGGCGATTTCGTTTTCCACCTCTGCAGGATCGATCTCGAACGGAGCAACCGTGATCGAAACCGGGTCATAGGAGCTCAGTTCGTAATCGGGGCGAGGCGCCACAGTCGTGGTGAACGTAAAGCTCTGGCCGCGCTTCAAGGGGCTCTTCGCCGTTGCCTTCGGAGGATACGACGGAATGATGTTCTTCTTATCGATGGCGAACGGCACGAGCATCTCGGTTGCCTGCGGCTCGACGATCGAAGCAAGGTCCTTGATGCCGAGCTGGTCTTCGGCGATTTGCTCGATGGATTTGCCCTGTACCGGCCTCAGGTTCATCTGCTGGGCGAACCCGTATTCGGCAGCGTTAAGCGCCTGGTCGACCTCTTCCGGCGTCGCGACGGCCTCGAGCTGAATCCTGCCGTCGTCAAGTTTCTTATCGGTTACCTTCATCTCTAGCTCCTTGTTTCGATACGTCTCGCACGGTTGCACCAGAAAGCATTGTGACACGCATTCAGGCACAATCCCCTCTTGCTCCTTGTGGATTGTATCGCAGAACGCAGGTATCTGCGAGTTCATTTCGATAAATAGGCAGCCCCGACGCGCATCAGCACGATCACTCGCCGCTCGTTTCCGCGTCGGCTGCAAGCTTTCCGTATAGGGCACCCTCTTCTTCGAGCCACGCTTCACGCCCCACTGACCATGCACGGGGGACGAGCTCCATACTTGCAAGATTTTCGAGAATCACCGGAAACCACGGAGAAGGAACCGAAACGAGAACCGTTCCCGACTTGTACGTCTCGCGTGCGGTCGTACCGTGCCCTGTGCCCATAACGATATAATTGACCTTGCCTGTCAACTGGGGATACGAGTACAGCCACGAACACTGAAACACCGGCGTTGCCTTAGATTCGTACATCTCGCCCGTAGAATACGCCATCGCCCGCAGAACAATCTCGCAGGTTTCCATCGGCCCGCTGAACACCATTAGATCGGGTTCGAAATCGAGCGCGGAAAGCTGAGCGAAGGCAACATAGTTCACCGCCCCCTTGTCGAATGTCGTATAGTGCTGCATGCAACGCATGTTGGCTCCAGCATCTTTGAAGATGCCCATGCGTTCTCCGATCAAGCCGGCACAGGCCCAGCTCGGATCTTCTGGCATCATCCCCATGGCCCCTTTGCCCATACAGTTCTCGTTGCCCTCGTCCATGTAGAAAGCGCTGTCTCTTAGCTGGGCTTCTTTCACCATCTCGCACATCGCGAGCGAGCGATCGAGACGTTCGATAGAATTAGGCTTGAAGTACTCGAATTTAACTCCGACAGGGGGATCTTCGAAACCGAGCTTTTCAAAAACGGAGAAATCGTGCTCGAGCGGTTTGATAGTCATGCATCCTCCTTACTGGTTTCAAAAAAGAGGCCGGGCGCATAGAGCCCCGGCCCCATCTCATATCACGTACGCTGCCCTCGAACGGGGGGCGTTTCGACGAGCTTCGTCCCGCTCGGAGCAAACGCCACGGCCCCGCACGCCGCACACGTACCCGTCGAGGGATCGACTTCGCCACCGCATGTAAAGCACGGCACTTTTGCAGGAGGCGAGTAGTACGGGCTCGTTTCTTCGTACTTTCCGCATCGGCCGCACTGCGTGCAGGGATAGCACACGATGACCACCTATTTCAAATCGACGAGTTCGATCCAATATACGAGCGTCTTTCCGGCAAACGGATGGTTGAAATCGAGCCGAATGTTGTCTTCGGTCTCATCTACCACCCAAACCGGCATCTTACGGCCGTCGTCTGGGTTCGTCCAGAATATGACGTCCCCGACTTTGAGGCGGTACCCGTCGTCAACCATGGATTTCGGCCGCCAGCTGGCAAGCTTTTCCTGATAGCGGCCGTACCCCAACTCGCAAGGTATCTCAACTTCCCGTTGCTCGCCGACCTGCATGTCGGAAACGGCCTCTTCGATGCCTCGCGGTACCCTCATGTCGCCGAGCACTATCTCAAGCGGTGCGCCCGTCGAATGATCATCGGCGGGTTCTTCGCCCTTCACGCCACCTCGGTATCGAATCGAGGCTACTCTGCCTATTCTGTTCGTATCGCCCATACCTACCTCGTCTCGCTCGAGTCTCGTGCTAGTCGCCAAGCTCGGCCGTTTCGTCGATTTCGCCCACCTTGGTATCGTGCCGATGAACGGCGTAGGATGCCTTGCCGGTACCCTGAACCTCGATGTGGGCCGCCTGATGTTTGCTCTTCCCCGTCGGAACGAACTTTCCGCGGGAGACGATGGGGTTGAATTCGGGAACCATGAGAAATTGTTTCGGCTTCTCTTCGAGTTTCTTGGCAAGCTCTTCGACCGGTCCGTACGTTATGATGTTTGCCAGACAATGGTGTACGCACATCGGCTCGCGCCCTACGGCCGCGCGCTCGGCGCACAGGTCGCATAAATCGGTCAGCACTGGGAAATAATTCCAGTTCCAATGCTCGTCATCAATCTTCCACGGACCGTCGGACAAAACCTTAATGCCGGTTTTGCCCACAGGGTAAGCGTGTTCCTCTTTGCACGAAACCTGGCAAGAACCGCAGTTCGTGCAGAATTCGTAATCAATCAATAGTCCGTACGTCGTCATGGCTACACCAGCTTTCCGAATTTGTCCCAAATCAGATCCATGTCGGTGTCGTAATTCTCGGAAATGGGCTCCACGCTGCAGACCAAGCACTTGTTGGGAGCACCGAAACCGAGTTTTCCGTAATGGTCGTTGGGAAGAAGGTTGTTGATGTTGGAGCGGAAGTTGCCGTACAAGTTCGGTTCATTGCCGTCCTCTTCGGGGAACCACCAAGCATGCTGTGCATGGATGGTCTTCTCGTCAACGGTTTCGGTGATGCGCGCCTTTTCGACGCACTCGCCGAATGGACTCTTCATACGCACCCACTGCCCATCGGTTATGCCGAGTTCTTTTGCAACCGCGGGATTGATCTCAACGATCGGATCGGGGTTGAGCTCACGCAGATACGCGATCTGGCGGTGCTCCGAATGGAAGAATGCCGTCGTACGAGCACCCGTCGTCAGGATAAAGGGGTACTCCTTCATAAGCTCGGGATTCGACGGCCCGAATTCGGGTTCGAGGAAGTAAGGGAGCGGGTCGTCGCCGAATTGGTTGAACGCTGTCGACCAGAGCTCGACGCGCCCTGTCGGTGTAGCGAAGCCGGGCTGACCATCTTGACGCATCTCGCCGCGCTCGTACTTATAATAGTCTACGGGAATCTGGCATACCACGTTCTGGGACACCTCGTCGAAGTACTTTCCCTGTTCACGACGGCCCAGTCGAAGAGCCTCCATGAATTCCTTCGCCGATGCGAATTCCTCCCATACTTCGGGGCGCAAGCGACGACCGAGCTCGTAGCACAGTTCGAAATCGGTCATGGTCTCGCCCACCTCGATGGCTTTGTGCATAAAGCCTGCCGTCACCGTGCACGGGGCGTAGTGGGTAAACACGGTTCCCTCGCGTTCGGCAACCGTCGAAAGCGGTAGGAAGATATCGCACGAAGCTTCGATAGACGGGTTCATGAACGTATCGAATCCGATGCAGAATTCGAGTGATTTCACGATAGCGTCATGCCAGCGCTTCGGCTCCATCGATGTGCAGCTCATGAGGTTGTTGCCCGCATAGAAGCCCATCTTGATGGGATACGGGTCTCCCGTTTCAAGCGCATGCAACATAAGATCGGCGTGGGCGTTCAGGATGATCATGCAGTACGCCGGGTACTGCTCGAGACCGATCATTTTCTTTTGGAGTTCCTCGCCGACGCCTTTCTCGAAGCCGAAGCCCGATTCGTTGTGGCCAGCACCGGTACCGGGAAGAATCTGGCCCCCGGGAACGTCGAGATTGCCCGTTATGGCCATGAGGTCGACCGTTACCTGGCCGTTTTGCATGCCGTCGGTTTTCTGGTCGGCTGCAAGGCCCCATTGGATGGCCGCAGGCTTTGCTTGGGCGTACATGCGCGCAGCAGCGTAGATCTTCTCAACCGGCACGTCGCAGATCTCGGCTGCCTTCTCAGGCGGCATCTCCTGCACGCGCTCGGCGAGCTGCTCGAATCCGTAACACCAGTATTCGACGAAATCATGGTCGTACAGATCCTCGTTGATGATGATGTTCAACCACGCCATGCCCATGGCCGTGTCGGTCCCGGCACGCAGCTGCAAGTGGATGTCCGCTCGGGTCGCAAGCCAGTTGACGCGGGGGTCGATGACGATGAGGCGGGTGCCGCGGCGCATCGCGTCGATGACCGCGTGGCCGAAAAATCCGTCTGGGTTCGACTCGAGCGGTGCCTTGCCCCACACGACAAGACACTCGGTGAGCTCGTAGCGCTCGTCGTCCCATCGTCCGGGAAGGGCTCCTGCGTAATCCCATTCGGGATACGTCGTGCCCGCAATATAGGCGATGGCAGCCAGGCGCGGCGTGTAGCATGCATAGCCCGATTGCGTATAGCAGAAGTTCGGGGTTCCGAAGCACATGGTTCCGTACGGGGCGAACGTGCCGCCCTCGCGCCCGGTGCCTGCGAACACGACGATGCTCTCGCGACCGTATGCTGCCGTGATGCGATCGTACTCCTTCTTGATGATGGCAAACGCCTCATCCCAGCTTATCTGCTCCCACGCATCCGCGTTACCACGATCCTTCGGATCGCGCTTCATGGGATGAAGCAAGCGCGCGGGGTTGTAGATGTAGTCTTTCAACGCGATGCACCGCGGGCACAGGCGGCCTTGGGTAACCGGATTGTTCTCGTCGCCCTCCACTTTCACCAATTTGCCCTCATCGTTCACGTAAAGTTTAAGGCCGCAGCCTACCGGATGGCATCCGGGAGGCGACCAGGGACTTGTCCGTGTCACGGTCAAGCCGTCCTCCTCGTAGCGCCAGGGCTTTCCGATGTCGTTCACATCCGAAAGCGTGTCGAGCTTGACTACTTCCGCTTTTTTGTAAAACGTGTCTTCGCTCATGGTCACATCCTTCCTCGTTCTCGTCCTTATCTATCATGTAAAGCCTTATTGCCGAGGCTACTCGGTCGTCGTCTTCTCGTCGTAGAACTCTTCGACTGCGAAAAAGAATGCCTCGATGTTCTCCCACGGCGCCATCGGGGGGATATCGCATCCCGTCGAAATGATGAAATTGGGATACTGCGCACAGCGTTCGAGAATCTCGAAGGTCTTCGCACGAACGCTTTCGGGAGTTCCGTTTCTGATTTCTCCCGCAGGATCGACGTTTCCCATCACGAGACGATCGGCAGGAACAAGCGGTGCGACCTCGGCCATATCGATAGCATTGCCGAAGTGGAATCCCCAAGCGCCCGTTTCGATGATCGAATCGATCGATTTGACCACCCCGCCTCCGCAGTTGTGGTAGATCACCGCAAAAGCATCATCCTGCACCGCATCAACGATGCGGCGAACATAGGTCGACGAGAACTCCTCCGCCAAACTCGGTGATAGAAGCCCCGCCAAAGGCTCCGCCATGACGACACCGTGAGCTCCCACGTCTTTGTATGCGCGTGCGTACTCGACGAGGAAATCGGTGCACTTCCTGAGCACACCGTGCACCAACTCTGGCTCGTCATAGCACAGCATCATCACCTCGGTTACATCCATAAGCCTTCCAGCAAGGGAGAACGGGCCGATGATGCCCGCGAAGACGGGGCGGTCGACAATCTGGGGGATCACGCTTTCTATCGCACCGAGATACAACCCCGTGCGTCCGGCACCGACCGAGGGAATCGCAAGGTCTTCGATAACAGAATCTTCGCCGACAATGGAACCGACGACCGTGGGGACCTCCTCGTCGGATACCACGATACGACTTCCAAACGCCTCCGCCTCCACCGACAGGTCCATGAACGACACCGAAGCAGCGCTGTTGACGCGCTCTGCGATCAAGCGCATGGCACGGGCTTGGTAATCAGACGAGCCGATAAGATCCCGCACAGTGATATCCATTAGCTGAACTGCGGGAAACGACAAGACGGGCAGCGCCTTCTTCCTTTCAGCCGCGATGGTGGCGGCAATCCATTGCCTCATATTCATCAGATTTTCTCCTTCGTCACGGGCACAGATCAGGATTGGCTTACGAGCTCGGCTGCGCGTACCGCAGCGGCACCCGCATCCGCTGTGTACGCATCGGCCCCTACCTCGTCGGCAAACGCCTGGGTTACCGGCGCTCCTCCGATCATGATCTTGACGCTGTCGCGCAAGCCCGCATCCTCGATAGCCTGGATGGTGGCCGAAATCGCCGGCATGGTAGTCGTGAGCAACGCCGAACAGCACACGATATCGACGTCTTCGTGCTCCTGTAAGAAGCTCACGAACGTTTCGGGCGCCACATCGACTCCGAGATCAGTAACCTCGAAGCCCTTGCTCTCGATCATCATGCGCACGAGGTTCTTGCCTATATCGTGCATATCGCCTTTGACGGTGCCAATGACGGCTTTACCCAACGGCTCCGCGCTTTCCCCCGCAAGATGGGGTTTGAGAATCTCGGTTCCCGCACTCATCGCGCGTGCGGCGACGAGCATTTCGGGAACGAACACCTCGCCTGCGGAGAATTTCTCGCCGATTATCGCCATTGCGTCAATGAGCCCTTCGTTGAGAATCACCGCGGGATCGACACCTTCGTCGATCGCTTGCTGGACGAGGGGTTTGACCTCTTTCTTCTTGCCGCGCTGCACCGCACTCGAAATATCTTCCACAACAGTCATGAGCTGCCCTTTCTCGGAGATTTCAATCTCCGAAGTCAACACTTTGATCGGACGGGTTCGCGTGTGCCACATAAACCCTTCTCACTGGTTCATTTCAGTTCCGGGTACCGTTCCCATCTTCACCGGCTCGCCTGCCCGCTTTTCCGCTTCCACCTTGAACGCCTCGACGTCGTCAGCATACCCATCGCCGTAGAACGTCCTGCCGTACACGAAGCAGTCGTCGAGCGCCTTCATGACGTTGGGGGTAAGCGACACGGCGAAAGGTATGAAATAGGCTCCCGCATTCCCGAACACATCGATTTTCTGCTTTACTTCGGCCATAATCTGCTCATCAGTGGCTTCGGGATTGTCGATCACGTTTTGCGCGTCCAGAGCTCCCATGAAGATCACTCGGTCTTTGTATTCGTCTATCCACCGCTCAAGGTCGTTGACCGGTTGAGCGGGATCGAGCACATCGATGCCCATGTCGATCACCTTGCCGACGATTCTGTCGATCTTGCCGCAACTGTGCTGATCGAACAGAACGCCGACCTCATGAGCCGCCTCGACAACACGCTGAACGTGCGGGCGAATGAGGCTCTCCCAAAGTTCAGGCTGAAACATCAGATCGTTTTGCGTGCCCCAATCGTCCTGGAAATGAACCATATCGATGTCGTAATATCGCTTCAAACGTTTGATCTGTTCGATCTTGAAGTCGCACAAACGGCTGAAGAAGGCTTCGCAGTCATCGGGATTGGTCACGAGCGCACACAGAGCCTCTTCGAACCCCATGAGATCGTGCAGGCGCTCGAAAGGGCCCGAAAGCATCATCGCGCAGAGAATCTTCGTGGGATCCTTTTCGGGAACATCTTTCTTCGCGCATGCCTCCCAATCGATCGCATCGAGGTCGGGCCACACGATGACCTCTTCCCAATCCTCGATGTCCTCGAGAACAGGATCGCTTCCCGGCGTCACCATAGGCATCATGGGCATAGCGGGGTCTTCCGTCCAATGCACACCGAACCAGTCGTATCCCGTCGAGCACATCTCGGCACGATCTCCCAAAGCACTCGGGATGATCATCTGCAGCAGGCTCGGCTGATGAGGTATGAAATCGGGCTGCTTGCGCCCGATCATACGCATAAAGTTTTCGCGCTCGGTTATTTTTTCCATATCGCCTTCTCCCTCGTCGCACATCGCTTGCCGTTTTTTTGGCGGCGATGGCGCAAAACCTCTGCGAACGTTCGGCAACATCCCGAAGAAGGTGCCTTCTTCGGGATGCTTTGCCAGCCTACTTCGTGAAGAGCGCCCAGCGCGTCTCCCCGTCCATCTTGGCGGCGAGCTCTGAGACCTCGCCGTAGTACATGCACCACGCCTGGCAGTGCTGCACGCAGGCGGGCATCTTGCCCTTCTCGGTGCGTGACTCGCACAGGTCGCAGGCCTTCGTGATCACGGGAAGCCACGTCCACTCCCACCTGCCGGGGCCCTCGGGGGCGCCTCGGTACTCGTAGGGCCCGGTCTCGGAGAGCTTGATGCCGAACTCGCCCGCCGGCAGGCCCAGGTGCTTCTTGCAGGCCACCTCGCAGGAGTGGCAGCCCGTGCAGTACTCGTAGTTGATGAGAATCGCCTTGGTCATTGTTCGTCTCCTCCTTTAGGCCTGGATCTCGATCGCTTCGCCGGTTTTGAGATCGGTACGCTGACCGGTAGCGGGATCGATGAGCTCGTTTTTCATAACGTCGTATTCCATGCCTTCGTCCAAGGCAGTGTGGAACCGATCGATTTCGCCTTGGCGAGGAGATTCGACTTTTTCGTACCATGGGAAATTGCCCGTTTCGGCAATCTGCTGATACGGCATCGTATCGCCCTCTTTGACGGGGTATATCCTGCATATCATGGCCTTGATCGGCGAACCCACGCCGCCTTGCCCCGTCACAAACGCTTTGGTGCAGTTGTTCGGATTCGATTCGAACGTACCGAACAGATACGGCGCGGCCGCCTCGGTCTCGGGGAACCACCATCCGTGCTCGGCATGGACGGTCTTCTCGTTTACGACAGGGGAAACCTTGGCGATCTGTTTGAAACGGCCGTGATCGTTCTCGATCCACACCCACTGACCGTTTTCGATGCCGTAGCGCTCGGCTGTCTTCGGGTTGACGAGCACGCAGGGCTGCGGGTGAAGCTCGCGCATGGTGGGCAGCTGACGGTGCTCCGAATGGAAGAATTCGAACGAACGGCCGCCGCACGTGAGGATGAGCGGATACTCGCCCATAAGCTCAGGAGTCGAAATCGGCCCCTCGGGCGGCTCGGTATGAAACGGCGTCGTGGAGAGGCCCCAGTATTGGTAGAGCATAGGCGCAAGTTCGAGCCTGCCGGACGGCGTGCCGTAGCCCACCGAACCGTCGGGCCGGAACATCCCTTTTTCCGCCTTGTTGTACGTAGCGTTGAATTCGTCGTAGGCATGACCGACCATGCTCGGATCGCGCACGAGCTCGTCCCATGATGCGGTAAATAGCGTCTTTCCCGAGTTCTTAGCTCCGCCTTGGTCGGTTGCCTCGGTGGTCGCTGAGAACGAGCCGGTTCCATCGTGCAGATACCAGTTCAACCAATCGATATCGGTCTCCCATTGCCCGAACACCTCGGGGTTCAAGCGTTTTCCGAGTTCGAGGATGATCTGCTCGTCGGATTTCGCCTCGTAGAAATCGGCAACCTTCACCATCGCGCGGCAGGGTGACCACCACGTACGAGCCGAATTGCGCTCCGCACTCATCGCCACTGGCAAGATGATGTCGGCCAGCGCCACCGAGGTCGGAGTAATGTAGGGATCCGCGTTGACGATGAACGGTATGTTCTGCATGGCCTTCATCACGCGCGGCGAATCCTGGCTCGGGCATGAAAGCGTGTTGGACGATTGTATCCACATCATCTTGATGGGATACGGGAAACCGTCTTCGATGGCTTGGAGCAATCCGTCGGAGCTCGCGTGAGCCACAAAATCGCCACCCTCGATCGAAAGGGCGAAGTTGTTGTTCAACTTTTTGGCCCGCCACTCGGCTGGAGTCAGATTTTCGCCCGACGCGTAGCCCGCGTTGATCTCGAATGCGTTGTGCACGAGGATGTTGCCACCCGGAACGTCGACGTTGCCGCAAAGCGCCATGAGGTCGCATCCGGCAAGACAGAGCGCCATAGCGGAAAGCTGCTGGTCGAACGCAAGGCCCCACTGGATGGCGCCCGGTTTCGCATTCGCGTACAAACGCGCAGATGCACGGATCATCTCGGCATCGAGATCGCAGATCTCAGCCGCCCACTCGGGAGTCGTATCCTTCACCGATTCCGCCAGCTCCTCGAATCCCGCGCACCACGCGGCAACGTACTCCTCATCGAAGAGGCCTTCCTCGATGATAACGTTCAGCCACGCACAACCGAGCGCCGCATCGGTTCCGGGACGGATCTGCAGCCAATACTCAGCACGAGCACCCCACCAGGTCAGGCGCGGATCGATCGATATGATCTTCGTGCCCATCTGCACGCACTGGACGAGCCAATGGCCCACGTAGCCATCAGCATTCGAGGCGAGCGGCTCGTTGCCCCACACGACGAGCACCTCGGGCGGCACCCATTCGGCATTGTTGTAACGATCCGCATGTGTCTCGGATGCATCCACGATCGGAAAATCGCCGAAAGGAGCGATCGACCCGCAAATACGGGGCATGTAGCACGAAAAACCCGTGAAACCGAAGGTCGAGATGTTCGGGGTCTTCAATCCGGCTTGACCGAAGAACGGCACCTGCCAGTTGATGTTGCGGCCTGTACCGTGGACGCAGATGATCGCATTGCCGCCATCGGTCTCCCAGATGCTTTTGACCTTGGCTTCAATCTCGTCGTACGCCTCGTCCCACGAAATACGCTTCCATTTGTTCTCGCCACGCGCGCCAGCCCTTCGCATGGGATATTTCAAACGATCCGGATGGTTCACCGATTCGTCGAGCGTCAGACATTTAATGCAGAGCTTGCCGTTCGTGCACGGATCGAGCGGATCGCCTTCGACGCGCTCGACCTTCCCGTCTTTCGTGTACAGAAGGATGCCGCACGACGTATGGCATCCAGGTGGCGAATAGTGGTAGGTACGGGTGACGGTGTAGCCGTCCTCCTCCCACTGCCATTCCCCTTCGTGGTACGCCTCGCGGTCGACTCCGTCGAGAAACTCTTGATAATCAGCCATGGCCTCTCCTGTTCTTTTCGTCCTTTGGTTCTTGCACACAGAAACACGCCGGATGGTAGCGGTGCGCTCCGTTTTGCGCATTGCACCGATAAGCTGTAATTGCGAAATCGAGGGCTACAATGCGCGAAGCGCTTGGCAGTCCGAGAGCATGAGGCTTCGGCATACCGTCGTTATACCGCAAGGCTTACTTCCCTTTTCGTGGCTTGAGCAGCGTACATGCGCAACCCGGCCTATGCCGACGAACCATTCGCATCGAGTTTTGCGCCCGATGCTTGCTCTGCTTCGACATCGGTGGCAACCCACAGCGTGTTCCGGATCTTTTTCTTCTGAGATACCGCTATGGCGACGAGAATCGCGCATACGGCTATGATGGCGACACCTGCATAAAACGAGATGTCGAAGCGCCCCGTTGCGTCGTAGACGAACCCGATCGCACTGCTGCCGAAGGCCGCAATGCACCCCGACATCCTGATATACGAAAGGATTTTCGCGTAGTCGCGTCGTCCGAAGATATCTGAAACGAGCGTTGCCATGCTTATGGTGATGATGACCGAGTTCGTTCCAAAGAAGAACGCACAGACCGCCAGCGGCAGTTGCTCTCTGAAGATCGCAAAACCCAGGAGCGACAACGCCGTAATGAGAAGCGTGATGAACGATGGAATGATAACCCCGATCTTGTCGGTGAGCCATCCCATGATCACCGTAGCGAACACGTAACCGATCATCGAGAGCGAAAGCATCTGCGAACCGAACATGTCGCCTAACCCTATCGACACCGAAAAGCCAGGTAGATGGGTGTTGTAGCCCGACATGAGCGCCTCGACTCCCCCATAGAGAAACAGCGCCCAGAAAGCGATGGTCAAAAGTGCTTTTTTCGCCGAAACCCCGGGATACATCGCAACGGCCTTGCCCTCGTCGGTTCTCTTCTCTTCGTACCCGTAGGGCTTGAGGCCCTTGTCCGCAGGCTTATATTTGAACACGAACAGCGTCCATGGCAAAACGAGCACGGCGGCGACTACGGCGAGAATCAGATACGTCGAACGCCATCCGATTTGGTTGATGAGCATCGTGCCGACAAGGGGGAACACGGCACCGCCGATTCCCGAAAAGCATTGCGTTATACCGAGAGCGAGCCCGCGCTTCTTATCGAACCAATTCTCTATGAGCACCGTCGCGGCAACCACGAACACGAAGGCACCGCCGATGCCGTACAGCACGCCGGAGAAGTACCACTGCCACACCTCCGTATACGTCGACATCAAGCCCATACCGATGCAGCAGATCGCCACGGCAACGCTGAGCACCACGTTGATGTTGTACTTGGGAAGAATCCGTGCAACGAACGGATACGTGAACGTCGTCACGAAAAAATACACCGTCACGTACAGGGCCAAGGGCCCGAGGCCGATACCCAAATCCTCGGTAACCGGCGTATAGAATATACCGGCCGAATTCATCATGAGGCCAAGGCAACACGCCTGCATAAAACAGCATCCTACAACGATCAGCCATGCGTAGTGGATGCCTTTTTTCTTTTCAGCCACTGAACAGTCCTCCTCGCAGTACGCCTCCCGCCCGCTTAGGCGGGAGGCGATCATCGGCCATGATTAGTTGGGCATGAACCACATGCGGCCAGGAAGGTGAAGTCCCGTTTTTTCCGGAAATCTTCCCAGCACGAGAGGCTTCGCGTATCCCATAATCAGTCCTTTCAACATCCTGGCGAAACGTACCCCTGGTAAACGGGTGCTACGCCTCCCAGTGAGCCTCTTTGACCTTCTTGGCGGGAATGAACGACAGCAGGATGATGGCGATGGCAATCACCGCGATCACCGCGCCGACCAAGAACGATCCGCTGTAGGTTTTCGTGGTGTCGAAAATGATGCCGATGACGGGAGCTCCCATCGATCCGCACAGGCCGACGCCCATCATGCAGTAAGACAGAATCTTGTCGTATGCTTTCATACCGAAGTGCTCGCGGGCAAGCATCGGCACTGAGATGGTTACAATCGCGTTGTTCATGCCGAAGAAGAAGGCCGTCGCCATAAGCGCCAGCTCACTCGAAGCGAAGGAGAAGCTGATGTAGCAGACGATGAGGATCGCATACAGAATGATCGTGAGCCAGCGCACGCCGATCTTGTCGACCAAGATGCCGCCGACGAACGATGCGATGATGTAGCCGATCTGAAGTGCGATCATGAGCGTTGAGGAGAAGATGAGCGCCTCGGGGCCGAGCACTTCGATGGCATTCGCCTGGACGAAGGAATTGTAGCTTCCGGGGAACGCGGAGAGCATGCAGCCCAAGAACAGAAGCACGAACGCGAGCGTGGGAAGCGCATATTTAAGCGGCACGCCGGGCAAACTCTTCGAATCGGTCATCTCGTTCTCATCGGCGCCGTAGGCATGCAGTCCGATCTTCGCAGGATCTTCGCTGAACACCGTCAGCGAGAAGAAAAGGATGCAGAGCAGAAGAACAGCGTTCACGTAGTACACACCCTGCCAGCCGACGACGGTGGAAAGGGAGGTGAACACGAGTGGGAAAATAGCTCCGCCAACACCGGACATGAGTTGGGCGATGCCGAGATAGCGGCCCAGAACCTTTTTACCGAACCACGCGCCCATGAGCAGCGGGGTCGCGTAGAGGAAGTACATGCCACCCGTCAAACCCATGACGGCCCCGATTGCCATGAACTGCCATGTCCACGTCGGATCGGCGAAGGTGAACGCCACGCAGCAAAGCGCCGTAATGACGACGTCGATGGAAATGATGATTTTCGCACCGAACTTCGGGATGAGGATACCCGCAAAGAACGTACCGAACAGGGCAGCAATACCGTAGCACGTGATCCACATCGCAAAGACGCCCATATCGATCCCGAGCGCACCGGGAACGATGGCGAAGTAAGCTGACGAAGAGTTCAGCACGGTACCCAAACCGAAAGCCTGCATAACGCAGCAGCCGGCGAATACGAGCATTGCCCTTTTCTTACTGCGCGCATCAATATCGGTAGTCATAACCTAAAACCTCCTTATTGAATGAAACCCCCACTATATGAGCCCTTCCAAGAGCAGCCGCTTTCGTACGCTCCCCCTTTCCGCATGCCCGTATTTCCCCTCGGAAGGGTCGAACGACCCGATCGCATCTCGGGCATTCGACGTATAAGACCGACCGTCGTTTTGCGGTGCCCGACAATCCTGCCGGGCACCGTCGCAGTCGGAAAGCCAGCCTACTTCGTGAAGAGCGCCCAGCGCGTCTCCCCGTCCATCTTGGCGGCGAGCTCTGAGACCTCGCCGTAGTACATGCACCACGCCTGGCAGTGCTGCACGCAGGCGGGCATCTTGCCCTTCTCGGTGCGTGACTCGCACAGGTCGCAGGCCTTCGTGATCACGGGAAGCCACGTCCACTCCCACCTGCCGGGGCCCTCGGGGGCGCCTCGGTACTCGTAGGGCCCGGTCTCGGAGAGCTTGATGCCGAACTCGCCCGCCGGCAGGCCCAGGTGCTTCTTGCAGGCCACCTCGCAGGAGTGGCAGCCCGTGCAGTACTCGTAGTTGATGAGAATCGCCTTGGTCATTGTTCGTCTCCTCCTTTAGGCCTGCATGGGCTGGTAATCATCGCGCCAGCCGCCGAGGCGGGTGATCTGCTCGCCGGGCATAACGTCGCCGTCGCTCACTTTGTAGATACGGCAACGCGTGCATTTGATCGGCGATCCGATGCCGCCCGGCCCCGATTGGAAATTGCGCGTGAGGTTGTTCACGTTGTAATCGAAACACCCATTCAAGTGCGGCTCCGCCGCATCCTCCTCGGGCTTCCACCACCCATGTTCAGCTGAAATGCAATCGTCGGGAATGCCCTCGAACACCTCAACCATCTGCTTACAGCGGCCCTCGTTGTTCTCCATCCAAATCCAGTCGCCGTCATGCAGGTCGTATTCGGCCGCCGTCTTCGGCGATACCTTGACGCGCGGTTCGGGATGGAATTCGCGCATCGTGGGCGCTTGGCGGTGCTCGGTGTGGAAGAACTCATACGAACGGGCTCCGTTGATCATGTAGAAGGGCAACTCCTCCATGATCTCGGGCGTGGTCTCCCACGTTTCAGGTGCCGGCGTGTATACCGGATAAGGGGGTATGCCCCACGCCTGAAAGATTGTCGGCACAAGCTCGATACGTCCCGATGGCGTATTGAACCCGACCTGGCCGTCGGGGCGCAGCATGCCTTTCTCGTGTTTGTAGTACGTGGCGTTCCACTCGTCATAGGCATGGCCACCTGCTTCGACAAGCTGGTCGAAGGTATAGGGGCACTTCGTAGTGATGGAGGGGCCGCTGTCGTCGGTAACCGACGTATGGCCCCACTCGTCATCGGTGGCCGCCGAGAAGTTTGCTTTTTTCACTTTGCCGTCAGGCCCGACAACCGCAAGGTCGGTAAGCAGGTAATCGTTGATGAAATCTTCGGCGCTGTCCCAGCGAACGAACAATTCAGGGTTCAGCCGCTTCCCGAGCCACAGCGCGATTTCCTCGTCGGATTTAGCTTCGTAGAAGCTTGTAACCTTCTTCATGGCGCGCAACGGCGTCCACCACGTACGGGCCGAATCGCGTTCGACCGACATCGACACCGGCAAAATGATGTCCGCAAGTGCCACCATCGTCGGCGTAATGAACGGATCAGCGTATACGATGAAGGGAATCTGAGACATGTACTTGTACGCGCGCGGTGCCTGCCCCTCATGCCCAGCGAAGGCGTTGCAGCTCTGCGCCCAGAGCATTTTGATGGGATACGGCTCGCCAGTCGCGGGAATCTCGCCTGCTTCGAGTACCGATGCCATCGCATCGCAGTTTGACATGCCGACGAAGTCGAGACCCTCGTCGCCCACCATCCACTTACGGAACTTACGCTCGAGCGCCTGCGGATCGGCGTACAGATCGACCGACGAGTAGCCTGCGTTGATATCAAAAGAGTTATGCACAAGCACGTGCGTACCCGGCTTCTCAATGTTGCCGCAGATAGCCATGAGATCGCAGACGGCCTCGACCCAATGCATCGAAGAGCTCGTACCCGCATCGAACACGAGGCCCCACTGGATGGCCCCCTTGTCGGCATGCGCATACAATCGAGCCGATGCCGCGATCAGATCGGCAGGAACGCCCGTAATTGACGAAGCCCATTCGGGAGTGAACTCCTGGACATGCTCCTTGAGCTCGTCGTAGTATGCGCACCAGTTCTCTACAAACTCGTGGTCGATGATATCTTCGTTCATGATGACATTCAGCCACGCAAGCGCAATGCAGCAGTCGGTGCCGGGATGCGGCTGCAACCAGTACTCGGCTCGCGCACCCCACCAGGTAAGCATCGGATCGATGGAAACGATTTTCGTACCGGCCTGCACGCATACGTTCAGCCAGTGGCCCAGATACCCGTCGCCGTTCGATTTAAGCGGTTCGTTGCCCCACACGACCAGTACGTCGGGACGCTCCCACTCGCTGTTTGCGTAGCGATCGGGCAGCGTCTCGGACGCATCCACGATTGGATAATCTCCCAAAGGTCCTGCAGCACCGCACACGCGCGGCATGTAGCACCACCATCCGGAGAAGTAGATGCCGCCCACATTCGCCGTCCTGAAGCACGCACCAGCGATGAAGGGCACCTGCCAGTTGATGTTGCGGCCCGTGCCGTGCCCGACGAGGATCGCTTCGCGGCCGAGACCCTTACCGTCGATCTCTTCTTTGATGTAGGTTTCGATCATGTCGAGCGCCTCGTCCCACGTGATGCGCTCCCACTTGTTCTCGCCGCGCTCGCCCGCTCGCTTCATCGGGTACTTCAAACGCTGCGGATGATTGACCATCTCCTCGAGGTCGAGGCAGCGCATGCAGAGCTTACCGTTCGCATAGGGATCGAGCGGATCGCCCTCGACCTTTTCCAGCTTGCCGTCTTTGGTATACAGCAGCACGCCGCATGAGTCGTGACAGCCGGGTGCCGTGTAGTTATACGTACGCGTTACGGTATAGCCGTCTTCCTCCCACGTTACCTCGCCCTCATGGTAGGCTGCGCGGTCTATGCCATCCAAGAATCCTTGATAATCGGCCATGAGCCATTCCTCCTTCTCGTCTCTGGCGTATGACGGTGCCATTGACGCGAAGAATAGCTCCGGACAAAAGAGGATGTCATCGTACCGTTGCTGGTGTTCGGGTGCATACCTATTTTTTGACGATAGCCGACCTCGGGAAACGCCAAAAGATCAGCCTAGCGCCAAAGGGCTATGGGTACGACCGACTAAGCCGCCCAACGCCTCATACCCGAAGACCAATGAGGCGAGAATCAGTCTTCACCGTACAGTTTCGTATTCTCGATGAGGTTTAAAAGCTCTTGCCGAGAATGAACGCCGGTTTTGCGGTAGATGTTTCTGATATGCGTCTGCGCCGTGCTGAGCGAAATCGTGAGTGTCTGTTCGATGTACTTGGCGTTGCGACCCTGGGCAACCAACATGAGCACTTCGTACTGCCGCTCCGAAAGCCCGTGCTGCTCACTTACCGCACGGCACCGTTTCTTCCACAACCCCTTCGTTTCGGGAAGCGATGCGCGTCCGACGTCTTCGACGCCCGATTCGGGAAACCGTGCTTTATGGCAGAACGCAGCGAGAAAGCTGTACGCAATCGCAATGGCCGCCGACACCTGCACCGCGAGAAGACCGCCCTGCTGTGCCATCAGGAAGACCGCGTAGCCGCATATGAGACCGAACGCCATGCCGCAATAATCCATGAGGCGAGCCTTTGAGAACGTGCGCAAAGGTGCCAAACGCGAAATGCGCACGTGTTCGACCATAGCAGCCCACCCGAAAACCGTATAAATGGAGAATAGCGCAGAGAGGACGCAGAGCGAGACGACCTGAACGACATCGCCGAACAAGAACAACGCTACAAAAGCCAGCATAGTCAACGGCGGCTTGAGCGGCGACATGCTCCGTTCGGTTATCATCCTCCGGTTCATCCAGTCGACCGCAAGAAGCGCCGCAGCTACAATCGCCGCACCGAGACACACCGCCGTCGCCCCCACTTCCGATGCAACGCTCACCGTGAAACCGAACTCGAAACTGCTGAAGGAGAGCATGATCGTCGAAGTCCAGAGAATTTTCGAACGTTTGTCGGATTCCTTGTTGCCGATAGCGAGCGGAAGAGCGTCTTCAGACCGAAAACGAACCAGAGCGACCATGCAGCCAAACGAAGTAGCCCACATGGCTAGGATCACGATGCGAGCGGCTTCTCGCACAAGATACTGCTCGATCAGGCATCCCGCAATCCCCGCAGCAACGCCTGCGGCTACAAGCATGAGTATGATACGGTTCGGCTGAGAGCACAGATAGCTGAACCACTGCAACGCTAAAAAGGAGAGTCCGACAGCGGACACGATCTGACATACTACGCGAACGGCAGTGAAGGAAATCGGCGCGAACAAAACCGCAGCCATAGCGGCAAGCCCTATGATTGCTCCCGCGAAAAGCACCGTGCATTTGCGACGCGCAATCACGTAAGCGCCCATGCGAACGATCATGAACCCGAGAGCCATGGACACCGCGTACACAAACCTGAGCTGCAGCGCGTCAACACCAATATCCGCAACGAGGTCGGGGACGACGACGAACAACGCCAGAATGGAGGCTATAGTGCACCCGAACCCGACGAAACCTCCCAAAGCGTCAACGCCGAGCTTAAGCGAACCTATCCCTACCGCACCTTTGGATTCGATTGCTGGCATACTATCACCTCACTTCGAAATCGTTCGGAACGGCAACAACGCTTACCCCTCGTAGAGCTCGTAAGCCTCAACGAGGTCCATCAGATCTTGCTGGGAATGAGTTTCCGTCTTTTTGTAGATCGAGTAGATATGAGCCTTCGCTGTATGCTGGGAAATCACCAACTGCTTTTGGATATACGCTGCATTGCGGCCCTTCGCAAGCAGATGCAACACCTCAGTTTGCCTGTTTGTCAGACCGTATATACGAGCTATGGCATCGCATTTTTGCTGGAAGTATTTTTTGCCGTCACCCGGATGGTCTGCTTGATGCTCGACCAGCTCGAACAGGATTTCTCCGTTTTGCCCGATACGGGCGATCCTCTCACCTTCCTCGTCTTCGCCTGGGTAATAGCTTTTCGTACTCAGGGTTGTCGACACGAGGATGAAGAACATCACGATGATAACGATCAGGACGGGCAGGGTCACATCGCCGAACACTTTGCTCGAAAAGGCCAACCATCCCGCCCCCAAACCGATGAGAAGACCGATGGACGCATAGAGGCGAGCCCAGGAGAACGCACGGATCGCAGAAAGGCGGCAACGCACGATATGTTCGCACGTTGCGAAAATTGCACTCGAATACGGTAGGAGCGAAAAGCCGAACGCGAGTAAGCATGGCACATAGCGCCATTCAGCGGGGATGAAAAGGAGTGCCAGGATACATGCCGCCAACACGGGAAGGAACAGCTTCCTAATAAACGATTCCTTGATGGTGAACGATTTCAGCGAATCAACGAGCAAGAGTACCACGACAACGAGCGATACCCCCTCGAGTAAAAACGATGTCGCTGAAGCATGCGCTTCCGCCTGCAAAAGCCAATAGAGCACAAACCCTTGGGCAACTGATCCCATCACCGTCAACAACGACGGTTTCCAGGTAATGAGCAGTCTCGAATCGGATTCGCGGGCCTCGATTGCCGGCATGGCGTCCATAAGAGCAAAATTCTTACGTAAGAAATAGTAGACCCCGCATGATACGAGAACGAAAGCCACGACGACAAACGGCGAGTACCTCTCATCGACGAGCAGCACACCGGCATACCAGACAAACGACAAAACGAATATCGAGGCAATTGCCACGCGTACTTGCTCCTTGAGATGCACACAAAGAAATTCGACCCAGAGCGTCGCAAGTGATGCCACGCCTATTCCTGCACATGCAGTCCTCACCGGAAGCACTGCATCCTGGAGAAATCCCGGCCATACCACAGGAAAAGCGCTTATAAGACCGCATACAAGAGCGATAACGAGAAGAAACCCCCTATGGCGCTGGAAGAAACCCGATAGCCGCCAAACGATCAGATACGTTATGAACAAAACCGCGGCAAACGCTATATGAAGCAACTGATCGACGCGTGTATCGGCAAGATGGGAATAGAGAAAATCAGGGGTGAGAAGAATCGAGAAAAACCAAGAGAAGCAAAACGACGCCCCTGCGATTCCTGCGATAAGATACGGGTTGACGAAAAGCCATTCGTTTTTCTTTTCGCGGGTCTTCTTTTCCGTCTGCTCGAGATCGGGTACGTGACTGATCGATACGTCTTCCATGCAACATCTACCCCCAGTTATTGCATTCGCCATATAAGAGAGTCGGCTCTCTCGTTTTTTAGACCGCGTCCAAGACGCTGTGGACTTCAAGCATCTAAGAGATTACCATAATCGTCCGACCGTTCGACGTGCGATCGGTAGTCCACGCGCTCCTAAACGTGCTCATTTCTTACTGTTACCACCTGATGTGTTCTATCGGACACCGTAAATCTTAGTGCTAAAGATACCATTTCCCCATGACTAAAGCCACGAGAAAAGCCATCGGTGCAAGAATCCGTTCGCTGCGCAAGCAAAACGGTTTGACGCAAGTCACGTTCGCCAACATGGTGAATATCGAACGGGCGTATCTCAGCAGGGTCGAATCAGGCGAAAGAAACCCGAGCATCGATATGATAGAGAGAATCGCAAACGGATTCGGCTTGACGCTTTCGGAGTTTCTCGACGGCATCTGAATCCGCAACGGCGACCGGATCGCTCAGGACACACGTTCTGTGCGATCAGCCGCTTTTCTTTCAGGAGGCGGCCCGGGTGGACGAGGAAACAGTGCGCCGCACCGCGTGCATATCTGCGCACCGAGTCCGTTCGCATACCCGCACCGCGGACAGCGTCCAGGTTCGGGTTCGCGACCGCATTTGTTGCAATGAGTACAGGGATAGCACATGCCTTCCTCCTTCCTGCCGAATCCGATACGCGCCAAACCTCTCGTACTCGCTCAAGCATTCGACGGCTTGCAGGCCGTTTTGCGGCGATGCGAACAATAACCGCATCGCCGCGATCGAGTATACAGCCTAATTGCCCCCAGGCCGATTCGGCGCACCGGGAGCCCCCGGAGCCTTCGGCGCGCCTGGCGCTCCCGGCGCTTTCGGCGCCCCGGGAGCCCCTGGAGCGCCCGGGCTACCGGGCATCGCCGGACCCGCCGGCAAGCGTTCGCCGCATTCGGGACATTCGGTTTCGGAAGCTTTGCATGGAGCACCGCATTTCGAGCACGTTTTGTCGAGCTCGACGGAAGCTGGTCTGAAACACATGGTGTATCCTTTCACTTTTACTCGAGAACCTGAAGGAAACTCTAGCAACGGGCTTCACCGAAAGCATCCCGTGATCGTCACTAAATAGAAGATAAGAGATAATACCAACAGACTAATCTTGTCTTCCCATCAGGTATTTTTCAGCTCATTTAAAGTATGAGACCGCTTGCAAGAGCACAAAAAAGCACCCAGGACGCTTGCGGGTATCATCGTTGCGTAAAAGAGAATTGCCGATTCATGCTCGCCGACTCATAGCGCTTTGCCGCGTTTTGCGGTATAGATAGTACCTATGGCATTCAGAATCGGCATAGACGCGGGGTCCAAGACCATCAAGGTCGTCGTTCTCGACGAGTCGGGCGCAATTGAGCGCTCGGCGTATCGCAGACACCGGGCCGACATCAAAACGACGCTCGGTGAGGTCGTGCACGACCTCGTGTGGCGCTACGGAGATGCGGCAGGCACAGTCGCAGTTACCGGTTCGGCGGGCATCGAGCTTGCCGCCGCGCTCGGGTTGCCGTTCGTGCAGGAGGTGGTCGCTACCACCTATGCCGTCCAGAACGCGCTGCCCCAAGCCGACGCCATCATCGAACTCGGCGGCGAGGATGCGAAGGTGGTCTACCTCTCGGGCGGTCTGGAGCAGCGCATGAACGCAACCTGCGCAGGCGGAACCGGCGGCTTCATCGACACCATCGCGTTCATGCTCGGCGTTTCTTCCCGAGAAATGAGCAGCCTTGCGATGGGTGCCACCAAAACCTACCCCATCGCATCGCGCTGTGCCGTGTTCGCCCAAACCGACGTACGGCCACTTCTCAACGCAGGCGCGAAGAAAACGGACATCGCCGCAAGCGCGCTCGATGCCGTCGTCAAGCAAACGCTCGGGGGGCTTGCCTGCGGACGCCCCATCACGGGCACCGTTGTGTTCCTCGGCGGTCCGCTCGAGCACATCGCGAGCCTTGTGCACCGCTTTCGCGCAGCGCTCGGACTCGATCATCGCACGGGGATCAAACCTGCGAACGCCCACCTGTTCACCGCATTGGGTGCCGCGCTCGCCGCGGGCGATCCCGCCCGGCTCGACGAAAGCCCGGTTGAAACGTCGCTTGTCGCACTCGAAGCCGCCCTAAAAAACACCTGCACTGCCCACGACGACCTCGCGCGTCTTGCTCCGCTCTTTTCGTCCGACGACGAGTACGAAGCGTTCAGAGCACGCCATGAAATGGAAAAGGTGCCGCGGCGGCGCATAGCGGATACCGAGGGCACCGTATACCTCGGCATCGATGCGGGGTCGACGGCGGTCAAGCTTGCATTGATCGACGACGACGAGCGCCTGCTGTACTCGGATTACCGACCCGTCGAAGGAAACGTGCTCGCAGCCGCCTCGGCGATGTTGCTCGATCTCTACCGCGCGCTGCCCAACGAATACGACGGCACGCCGCTTGTCCGCATCGCCCATGCCACCGTCACCGGGTACGGCGAGCGCTTACTGAAAACCGCTTTCGGCATCGATTCAGGCGTCGTCGAAACCACGGCCCACCTGCGAGCCGCCCGCGCCTTTCGACCCAACGTAAGCTTCGTGCTCGACATCGGCGGCCAGGATATGAAAGCGCTCTGGACCGACCACGGCGCGATCTCTAAAGCAGTACTCAACGAAGCCTGCTCGTCGGGCTGCGGATCGTTCGTCGAAGGAAGCGCTCACTCCTTGCGCTGCACGCCCTACTCGTTTTCAGATCTTGCCGTCAAGGCACCGGCGCCGGTAGACCTCGGCACCAAGTGCACGGTCTTCATGACCTCGCGCGTGCGCCATGCACAGAAGATCGGCGTATCCTACGGCGACATCTCCGCAGGCATCGCCTACTCGGTCGTCAACAATGCGCTCTTCAAGGTGATCGGCCTCGACAACCTCGATTCGCTCGGCAACGAGGTAGTCGTACAGGGCGGCACGTTTCTGTCCGACGCCGTGTTGCGCGCGTTCGAGCTCGTCACGAAAACCCATGCGCTGCGTCCCGACATCGCGCACCTCATGGGCGCATACGGTGCTGCGCTCGTTGCCCGATCGCGTGCCGGAAGCCGCCCGAGCACGCTTTCCACCAGCGAAGAGATCGCCGTGCTCGAACCACGCTTTCGCAGCGAAACCTGCCCAGGGTGTGCGAACGCCTGCGCACTCTCCATCGTCACATTCGAACAGGTCCGCGAGCGAGCGCCTAAAAACTCTTCCCAGGGGCGAGCGATAGCCGAACGTGCCCGCACGCCGCACGACCCGAACTCCGCCGCGCCCCCACGATGCTTCGTTGACGGCAACCGCTGCGAACGGGCTTACGGGTTCTTCGAGAACACTCAGGGGCGCATCGGCACGCAGGGCAAAACTCCCTCGAAAGCCCCCAACACCGTCGCGCTCGAGCAGGGCCTGCTCTTTCGCTTTGCCGACTGCGAAGGCAACGAGGCGGACGGGCGCGGGCACATCGTCGTCGGCCTTCCTTCGACCCTCAACGACTGCGAGACCATTCCGTTCTGGCACACGCTCATGGTGCGGCTCGGTTTCTCGGTTTCCACAGGCTTTGCCGTCGACCTCGGCTCGGGCGGAATCGATACCATCCCCTCGGAAAGCGTCTGCTATCCAGCGAAGATCGGCCACGAGCGCATCTTCTCGCTTATCGAGCGCGGCGCAAACGTCGTGTTCATGCCCGTATACCATCGCGGCTCGCATTGCCCGGTATCGAGCTTGTACGCTCGCGCCGTCAACGATAGCATGCCGCTTCTGCACGATGGCACCACCCGGTTCGCGAGTCCCGAACTCGCCTCCTTGAAACCCGCTCAGATCGTTTCGAGCGAAGAGGACCGCGCAGCGCTCTTCGCCGCCGTAAACTCCTTCGCACCGGGCGACCACCCCGTTTGCCTCGAAGAGTTCGACTGCGCCCTCACCGCCGCCCTCGCCGAGCAGGAGGCGTTCGCCTGCACGATGAGACGAGCATGCGAGAAGGCCCTTTCGTGGATCGAAGCCGAGCAAGCACACGGAATCGTGCTCGCCGGCAGGCCCTACCACGCCGACAGCGCACTGTGCCATGGCATCGATGCCATGCTCGCTTCGCTGGGATTCGCCGTCCTCTCGCCCGTCGGCCTCGATGAGCTCGCACGCTCCGCGCATAAAGCTCTGCGAAATCCTGCTTCGAGCGCACCTGCCACTACCGAAGCCTCCCTCGACACCTATTCCGCCGATACCGCTGCGCCCGCACGCAAGGCCGAGGCTCCCCTGGCCGCTGGCGAGGATGGCGCGCTTGCATCCCATGCACTCTGGAAGCAGGGCAAGCGCCTCGGCCGCCTCGCAGCGTTTACGGCAACCCGCAGAGACATCGACATGGTATGCCTGCAATCGTTCGGCTGCGCCTTCGATGCCGTGAGCCTGCTTGAGGCGAAACAGGTGCTCGAAGCCGCCGATCATCCCTTTACGGCGCTCAAGGTAGACGAGATCGCCGACACGGCGCACGTCCTCATCCGTTTGCGCACGCTCGCCGATACCATCGAAGGGAGGAAGGGCGCCGAGACCAAAAGGGCCACGAGCGGCGGCGGCTTTCCGTCTCCCCCGGGACGCGCGTGCGCCAGCTCCTCTGAATCCCGAATGTCGGCCTCCGCCCCGCACATCGCATCACGTACCGCTGCGGAGAATCCGAGCGAAGCCGAATCGGCCCCGTCTTTCCCTGGACATCCGCAGTCCCCGAGCCGCAGCGTAGCCCTCGGCAGAATCGAGCGCGAAGACGTCGAAGTCGGTCGTCAAGAGGTGAGCCAGGACATCTGCTCGACGGTGGCCGCCGTTGCGGGACGCATCATCAGGCTCAGCAGGGCCGATCCGCACATCGACACCGTCATCGTGGATGAAGGATGCGTCTCGTGTCTTTTCGACGCGCTTCCCGAACTCGTCCGCTTCCCGCTCGGCCGCGACATCGCCGTCGTCTTGAAGCGGCAGTGGTCGGCAGGCGAAGCGCCGCCTCGAAACGGCGGAGGAGGCTTCGAAAGACAACCGGCACATGCGGCCGCCCCGAGCAAGCTGTCGAAAGCCCCGACGCGCAAGCCTCGGATCGGCATTATCGGCAACCCCTATCTCACATTCGAGCGCGCCTTGAACGACGATCTCCTCTCGCTTATCGAATCGCTCGACTGCGAAGCGGTGTTGCCGCACGCAGATAAGCTCTTGGTCGATGATGTTCGCTATCTCGATCAGCTCAGGATATGGAACGATCGCGGCATCGACCATGTGGTGTATGCTCAGAGTTTCGGATGTCTGAAAGGGCACATCGAATCGCGCGGAGCGCTCAGGGAGCTGAAGGAGCGGTTTCCGAATTTGTCGATCACCGTCATCGATTACGACCCGGACGCTTCGGCGCTCAACCGCAAGAACCGCATCCTGCTCGTCGCGGAAGCTGCCAAAAAGAGAAACGCGCATGCTTCCGACGAACTTTAAGGCCGACAAACGGCAAAGCAACCGCGGGGGACGGCAAACGCTTTGCGTTCGATGCGCCGGCGAGCATGCGCGCACTGAGTATGATGACCGTTTTCGATCGAAAAAGCATGACACCGATAGGATGAAATCGGGTGCAGCCGTAGATAATGGGGTACTATTTTTTGCGATTTGCGCCCGCAATGAAGTATTAGAACCGCTTTCCGACGTAAGACTTTCAGTGCAGAGCAGCTTGTATCGGTCCTGGAAGGGAACAACGCATCCGAAACCGCAGCATACAGGAAGAGCCTAACAAAGGCGGCTATGGGATAGCGAAGGCCAAAGCGCAGCGCGCAAAAAGGCCTCCGAGCGAATAGATCGCTCGGAGGCCTTTATCTCTCTGATCGATTCGATGCCGACCTTACGAGGCGAACAGCTCGATCGAGTCACCTTCTTTGAGGGTGACCATAGCCTTCTTCCACGTGCGGGTCTTACCGAGCTGGTAGCGGACGCGCTTGGGCTTGGCTTTCACGTTGAGCGTGTTGACCTTCGCTACCTTCACGTCGAAGATGGCTTCGATCGCCTGGGCGATCTCGACCTTATTAGCGGTCTTGGCAACCTCGAACGTGTAGCAGTTCTGCTCCATCATGTCGTAGCTATGCTCCGAGATGATCGGGCGGATGATGACTTCGCGGGGATCCTTCATTATGCGAGCACCTCCTCGATGCGAGCCAGGGCGGCTGCCGTGAAGACGAGCGCCTTGTTGTCGATGAGCTCGTAGGTATTCGCCTCGGCAACGGGAATCACGTTCACACGCGGAAGATTCCGAAGCGACAGGTACGCGTTCACGTCGTCGTCGGCGATGACCACGGTCGTACGGCCTTCGCACCCGAGCGCCTTAATGGCAGCTGCAGCCTGCTTGGTCGAGGGCTTCTCGAAGCCGAACTCCTCGATCACGATGAGTTCGCCGTCGGCCAGCTTCGCGGAAAGCGCCGAGCGCATCGCAAGCTTCACGACCTTGTTCGGCACCTTGATCGCATAGGAACGCGGATGGGGGCCGAACACGGTTCCGCCGCCTGCCCACTGGGGCGAACGGGTGGAACCTTGGCGGGCACGGCCGGTACCCTTCTGGCGCCACGGCTTCTTGCCGCCGCCACGCACCTGACCGCGGGTCAGCGTGTTGTGAGTGCCGCTGCGCCACGAGGCGCGCTGGGCACGGACAACTTCGTGCATGGCATGCACGTTCGGCTCGATGCCGAACACGGAAGCGGACAGGTCGGCGCTTTTGACCTTCTTGCCGCTTGCATTCTTTACTTCAATACTTGCCATAATGTCTTAACTCCTCAAGTTTCTCAAGCACTCTATGCCATGCGAATGCGGACCACGGCGTTCTTACCGCCGGGAACAGCGCCCTTCACGAGGATGAGGTTCTGGTCTTCATCGATGCGAACAACATCGAGGTTCTTCACGGTGACGGTTTCACAGCCCATGTGACCGGGGAGCTTCAGGCCCTTGAACACGCGGGACGGCGTAGCGCACTGGCCGACCGAACCCGGAGCGCGATGGAAGTGCGCACCGTGGCCGCCCGGACCGCCGGCGAAGTTGTAGCGGCGCATAACGCCTGCGAAGCCTTTGCCCTTGGACGTGCCCGTCACGTGAACCTTCTTGGCATCGTTCAGGTTTGCGACCGTTACCTCGTCGCCCACCTTGAAATCGCCCGCAGCGTCCACACGGACCTCGCGAAGGTAACGCACCGGATCGGTGCCCTGCTTCTTGAAGTGCCCCGCCATCGGCTTGTTGACCTTCTTCTCCTTGATGGAGCCGAAGCCGAGCTGAACGGCTTCGTAGCCGTCGGTCTCAGCGGTTTTGACCTGGCAGATCTTGTTGGGCTCCGCTTGGATGACCGTCACGGGAAGCACGCGGTCGTCCTCGGCGAAGATCTGGGTCATACCCAGTTTCTTACCGTAGATGGTAGTGATCATGATCGTTTGCCCCCTTACAGCTTGATCTCGATGTCGACGCCGGCCGGGAGGTCCAAACGCATCAGGGAATCGACCGTGTTGGGGGTCGGCTCCAAGATGTCGATCAGACGCTTGTGCGTGCGCATCTCGAACTGCTCGCGCGAATCCTTGTTCACGTGGGGTGAACGGATCACGCAGTACATGTTGCGCTCGGTCGGCAGCGGAATGGGACCGGAAACCTTTGCACCCGTCTTCTGAGCGGTGTCCACGATGAGCTTCGTGGACTGATCCACGATCTCGTGGTCATAGCCCTTCAAGCGGATGCGAATCTTTTGATTAGCCACTTGTTTTACCTCCGTTAGCTATAAGCGAAATGCGGCAGCCGAAAGGCTTACGCGTTCCCGCCAGCCTTGCTGATGATTTCTTCTGCAACGTTCTTCGGGACCGGCTCGTAGGAGTCGAACTGCATCGTGTAGACTGCGCGACCCTGCGTACCGGAACGAAGATCGGTCGCGTAACCGAACATTTCGCTCAGGGGCACCTTCGCCTTGATGGTCTTCGCGTTGCCGCGATCGCCCATGCCCTGGATCTGACCACGACGGCTCGAAAGGTTGCCCATGACGTCGCCCATGTACTCTTCCGGCGTCTCGACCTCGACCGACATCATCGGCTCGAGGATGACGGGGCTCGACTTCTTGAGGGCGTCCTTGACGGCCATGGAGCCGGCAACCTTGAACGCGGCCTCCGAGGAGTCGACCTCGTGATACGAACCGTCGACGAGCTCGACTTTGATGTCAACGACCGGGTATCCGGCGAGCACGCCCGAGTTGAGCGCTTCTTGGATGCCCTTGTCGATCGGGTTGATGTACTCCTTGGGGATAACGCCGCCCACGATCTTGTTCTCGAACTCGTAGCCATCGCCCGCCTCTTGCGGAATCAGGTTGATGACCGCATGGCCGTACTGGCCGCGACCGCCCGACTGGCGCACGAACTTGCCCTCGGCGCCCTGCACCGGCTTGGTAGCCGTTTCGCGGTAGGCAACCTGCGGCTTGCCGACGTTCGCCTCGACCTTGAACTCGCGCAGCAAACGGTCGACGATGATCTCCAAGTGGAGCTCGCCCATACCGGCGATGATGGTTTGGCCGGTTTCCTGGTTCGTGGAAACCTTGAACGTCGGATCCTCTTCGGCGAGCTTCTGGAGTGCAACGCCAAGCTTGTCCTGCTCGGCCTTGGTCTTCGGCTCGATGGCGATGTCGATAACCGGATCGGGGAACTCCATCGATTCGAGGATGATCGGAGCCTTCTCGTCGCAGAGCGTATCGCCTGTGGTGGTGTCTTTGAGGCCGACGGCCGCGCAGATGTCACCAGCGGAGCAGGAATCGATGTCGACGCGGTTGTTCGAATGCATCTCGAGCAGACGGCCGATGCGCTCCTTCTTGTCGCGCGTGGCGTTGATGACGTAGCTGCCTGCGTCGAGCGTACCGGAGTACACGCGGAAGTACGTCAGCTTGCCGACGAACGGGTCGGTCATGATCTTGAACGCAAGCGCCGCGAACGGGCCCTTCGGATCGGAAGCGCGCTCGTCTTCTTCGCCCGTATCGGGGTTGACGCCCTTGATGGCGGGAACGTCGATCGGGCTCGGAAGGTAGTCCACTACGGCGTCGAGCAACTCCTGCACGCCTTTGTTCTTGTAAGAGGAACCGACGAACACCGGGTTCATCTTGCTCTCGATCGTACCCTTGCGGATGGCGGCCTTGAGCTCCTCGACGGAGACCTCTTCCTCCATGAGGACCTTCTCCATGAGGTCGTCGTCGCAGTCGGCTGCAGCCTCGAGCAGCTCCTGGTGGCGCATCTCGGCTTCGTCGGCGAACTCTGCGGGAATCGCGTCCATCGGCTCGGGGTAGGTCATGCCCTTGTCATCGGCCTTGAAGTCCCATGCGGTCATGGTGACAAGATCGATGACGCCCCAGAAGTTGTCCTCGGCGCCCATCGGCATTTGAGCTGCGATGGCAGGTGCGTCGAGACGGTCCTTCATGGTGTCGATGGCATGGAAGAAATCTGCTCCCACGCGGTCGTACTTGTTGATGTAGGCGATGCGCGGCACGCCGTAGCGATGCGCTTGGCGCCACACGGTTTCGGACTGGGGCTGCACGCCGGCGACCGCGTCAAACACAGCGACGGCGCCGTCGAGAACACGCAGGCTGCGCTCGACTTCGGAGGTGAAGTCAACGTGGCCGGGCGTATCGATAATCTGGATACGGTAGCTCACGCCTTCCTTTTCCCAGAAGGTCGTGGTGGCCGCCGAGGTGATGGTTACGCCGCGCTCCTGCTCCTGGACCATCCAGTCCATGGTGGCAGCGCCGTCGTGAACCTCGCCGATCTTGTGGGTCTTGCCCGTGTAGTAGAGGATGCGCTCGGTGGTCGTGGTCTTACCGGCGTCGATATGAGCCATGATGCCGATGTTGCGCGTATCCTTGAGGGGTGTTTTAGCCATACTCGATACCGCCCTTCTTAGAAGCGATAGTGCGAGAATGCACGGTTGGACTCGGCCATCTTGTACAGATCTTCGCGCTTCTTAACCGAAGCGCCGGTGTTCTCGGAGGCATCGAGGATTTCGCCTGCGAGGCGCTCTTTCATGGTGTGCTCCTTACGCTTGCGCGAGAAGTCCACGATCCAGCGAATCGCGAGCGTGGTGGCGCGACGGGAGTTGACCTCCATCGGCACCTGGTACGTTGCGCCGCCGACACGCTTCGGCTTGACTTCGAGGGTGGGGCGCACGTTGTCCATGGCTTTCTTGAACACGGCCAGCGGATCGCCACCGGTCTTCTTTTCGATGATATCGAAAGCACCATAGACGATGCCCTCGGCGACGGACTTCTTGCCGTCGAGGAGGACTTTGTTGATCAACTGCGTGACCAAACGATTGTTGTACGTTGCATCCGGCTGCACTTCGCGGCGGATAGCTGCTGCACGACGCGGCATTCTTTCTCCTTTTCCTGTCTGCGTGCTTCGGGGCGCTTGCGCCCATTAGGCCGATTGGGCCCGCACGGCTTAACGATTGCTAGTTCTTGGGCCTTTTAGCGCCGTAGCGGCTACGGGCCTGGCGGCGGTTGTCAACGGCTGCGCAGTCGAGCGCCGCACGGATGACCTTGTAGCGAACACCCGGGAGGTCCTTCACGCGGCCGCCGCGCAGAAGCACCATCGAGTGCTCCTGGAGGTTGTGGCCGACGCCGGGGATGTAGGCGGTCACTTCCATACCGTTGACGAGGCGAACACGGCAGACCTTGCGAAGAGCCGAGTTCGGCTTTTTCGGGGTCGTGGTGAACACGCGGGTGCACACCCCGCGCTTCTGCGGGTTGCCCTTCAGTGCCGGCGTCTTGCTCTTCTCAGCCGACTTGCTGCGGCCCTTGCGGACCAGCTGGTTGATTGTAGGCAAAGCTGTACTCCTTCTACCTTTTCCGTTTGACTTCCCTTACTGTATATAAGAGGAAGCCGTTTCTTCTACGCTTCCGAGTGCGTTCAGCTGTTACGCACACGAAAAATCGCGCCCCTTAGAGACGCGAACGAGAACTTTATCACCCGCCATCAGGCTTGTCAAACGCCACGCACCCGGGTGTATCTATAGCCAATCATGTACGTTATGCCTGATGGATGGTTTGTTTGAACACGCTTGAGCGCATGAATGATTATTATAGCTTCAAAACTTTCGTCGCACACTGAGATCTTACCGAAAGATCGCCTCGAGCATTGAGTCACGTTTTTAGTTTAAAACGAGAGGATATCAAGAAGCATACGGGGAGAAACGCACAGATCGGGAATATGCCGACAAAGCGCCTTATCGTACGTTGCGCAATACTCGACCGCGCAATGCCGAGCGGCAGCGAGCAGAAGATTGTCTTCGAAGTCTCCGTGGACGGAGCGAAGCGCACACGCCTCGCCGCACTCTTCGCTGCCAACCGGAAGAATCGTCGAAAGGGCCATGATCTGCTTCGTGCAGCTCCAGGCGATTTCGTGAGCAGCACGAGCCGACCTCTCGCTTACACCCCCCTGTTCTAGGAACTCTTTACGTTTGAGGTTTAACCCCGTAAGGTAATAGAAGTCTTTGAGGACCATCGGCGTCACGCATATCTCGTCTCCGCAACTCGACAGCCGATCGACAAGCTCGAACGCCTCGTTGTCAACCGTTTCGTGAATTCCATGGTAGTCGAGCCACACGTTTGTATCAACCAAAACCCTAGCCACGGTCCATCGCCTCATATTTCTCGAGCTTCTCGAGATACATCATCTCAACAAGCTCGTCGTAGGAAATGTCTTCGAATACCGACGTGCTTCCGGGGGGAACCAGTCCTTTGTCGATCGCTAGACGAAGGGCCATTCCCGCGCCTTCGCGGGCTAACGTGATCTTGCGCTGCCGTTCCGCTTCGCGCGCCGCGGTTTCGGCTTCCGCCATGAAATCGGGGATCGTGCCGTGAGCGGCAGCGTACTCCCATAATGCGCGGACGGCTTCCGAAGGAGAATACCCATGCTTTGCCAGCACCTCGTCGCCCTTCCGCTTAAGTGCGGAATCGATGCGCGTATTCATCTGCGTTGCGGCCATGCGCTTCTCCTTTCATGCTATACAGTATAGCACATCATAAGCTGAGCAGAGGCGGGGCACCGACCGCGCATCCGAAGCCTAGTCCGCGAACTCGGCGATTATCGCTTCGATAAACCGTTCAGTACCCTCGATGTCTGCTATGGCGATATGCTCGTCAAGGGAATGGAACGCCGTCATGCCGATGCCGAGCGTAACCGCTTTCGCGCCTTTCGTGGAAAGCAGGTTCGCATCGGCTCCCCCGCCCGACACCGTCGTTTGAGGCTCAAGACCTGCGGCGCGCGCAGCAGAGAAGAGCTTCTCGACGATCTCGTCGGCCTTATCGATAAGCACGCCCGGATAATCGAGGCGCCAGTCGATATCCACCGAACCTTCAAACTTCTCCGCTGCCTTCGTCAGCGCTTCGGTCATTCGATCGCGCACTGCGTTCACGCGGTCTTCGTAGAGCGAGCGACACTCCCCTGCAAGCGAGCAGCTGTCAGGGACGATATTGACCTCGCGCCCGCCCTCAACCATGCCGATGTTTGCCGTGGTGCACTCGTCAAGGCGCCCGAGATGCATCGACGCGATGGCTTCGGCTGCCATCTGGATGGCCGACACGCCGTTTTCAGGCTCAACGCCGGCATGGGCGGCGCACCCGAGAAACGTCGCGCGAAGCGTGTAGTGAAACGGTGCGCCGAGCACGATGGAACCAGGCGCGCCGTCGGCATCGAAAACGAAGCACGGCACGGTTCCGTCGAACAGATCCGCCTCAAGCGCACCTGATCCGAGCAGGCTCAGCTCTTCGCACACCGTGAACACGACGGTGATCGCCGGACGGGGCCTGCCGTCGGCAACGACCGCTTCAAGCGCTTCGAGGATGGCGGAGATGCCCGCCTTATCGTCGGCTCCGAGCACGGTATCGCCCGCCGAGCGCACCACGCCGCTGTCGACAACCGGCTCGACGCCGCAACACGGGCTCACGCAATCCATATGAGCCGAAAGCGCGATATGGCCCGACACCGTGCCGGGCAAATGTGCGATGATATTGCCGGTATCCGATCCCGTAGCCTCCTCGGTCGCATCGATGCGAACGGTACATCCGAGCGCTTTCAGACGATCTGCGCAATATGCGGCAACCTGCGCTTCATGGCGCGAAGGACTGTCGATTCGGACGAGATCGAAAAACGTATCGAGCAAACGCGCAGTATCCATAAGTCGTGTCCTTTTACTCTAGCGGGCCTTGGGCGTGGATGATCGCCGCAAGCGGCGGGCGAAACGATCGGCCAACGCTTTGCATGATGGCCTTGCACCTTCCGTTGTTTCGTCTCATTATAGCCATAGTAAGAGATAGGAGACCCGATGCTGCATGATGCCGTTTCCCAAAATCGAACCTGTCGACGCTTTTACGAGAACGAACGCATCGATCGCGATACGCTTGTCGATCTCGTCGATACCGCCCGTCTCGTCCCTTCGAGCGGGAATCGGCAACCGCTCAAATACTGCGTCGTTCACGATCCCGCCCTGTGCGCTCGTGTGTTCGATTGCCTTTCGTGGGCTGCAGCGCTTCCCGATTGGCCGGGTCCCGACCAGGGCGAACGCCCAAGCGGCTATCTCGTCATCCTGCACGACAAAACGCTCGTTCTCGGAGAGTTGTTTACCGCATGGGACGAGGGCATCGCGCTGCAAACGATCATGCTCGCTGCACGCGAAAAGGGATATGCCGCATGCCCTATCGGGGCTTTCAAGAAGAAGAGCCTGTCTGAGGTGCTCGGCATCGACCGCGAGACGCTCGAACCCGATCTCGTAGTTGCGCTCGGCAGACCTCGGGAAGAAGCCGTTATCGAGGCCATGCCCACCGACGGATCGCCCGCCTACTGGCGCGACGATGCCCAGGTGCACCATGTGCCCAAGCGCTCGCTCGACGAGGTGCTCATCGCCCAAAGGTAGGCTCGCCGCAAAGCGAGAACCTCCTTAGGGTGCAAAGCGAAAACCTGCATTCCGCCCGGCTGCGAGCTGCGAGCTGCGAGCTGCGAGCTGCGAGCTGCGAGCTGCGAGCTACGAGCTACGAGCTACGAGCTACGAGCAGTCTACTCCCGATGCGCGCGAGCCGCCTCGGCCCGCTCGGCGATAACCGCCTCGAGTTCTTCGAGCTCGCCCTGTTCGAAACGGTACGGTACCACCTGCAACGTGTCGACACCCGAGGGATCGTCCCTCTCGACGCGGACGAACGCGAACTCCACAGAATCGTAGCCCTGACGAAGCGTCGCAAACGCGTAGCACTGCGCTTGCAGAAGATGCTTTTCGTGGAGCTGCTCGTCGGTTTCCGCCGCGCTCCCGCCCGTCTTGTAGTCCACGATAAGCGCATGTCGTCCGTCATCGGTGCAAAACAAATCGATTTCTCCCTCAAGGCTTCCCGCCCCCGCAACCGCTGCGCAAAACGGAACTTCGGCATCGTGCACGCGCATGCCGAGCGCGCGGGCGCACACCCCGGACGAGAACCAACGATCGACGGCGCTCCGCAGGCGCTCGACGTCCTTGATACCGTAGGTTTTCGCCACGGCGTCGAAACGGGATCGCGCGAAATCGGGAGAACGCAGCGCGGCAAGCTGGGCGAGCCGGTGGAATGCCGATCCGAGATCGGTCGCCTTGTCGGCATCGGCTGCTAATGGCGCTCCGTCGTGCATATCGGACGCAACGGCGTCGTGTGGTTCGGCGATGGACGAATACGAGAAGAGCCCGGATCGTTCGCGGACGGGCGCCCTCGTGTCAAGCAAGCCGAACGGCTCGATTTCGGGAACGAAAACCGTACCGAGATCGCCGATTTCCCCTGCTCCCACTGCGTACTGGCACGCAGATTCGCCCCTGCGAGTCGCCTCGGCGCATGCGGAAGGCTCATAGCCGTCGGAGGGGTGCGCTTCACGGCAAGCAGCCCCCTTTTCGAGCAGATCCCCTGCGATGACCGCGGTCGGCTCCTCCCCTTCCGCATCCTCGGCAACAGCCGCAACGCGCACGAACGAAGCGGGTTCGCTGCCACCGTAATCCGCAAGCGCATCGTCGGCTGGAAACAGCTCATCGCCGAACAGGGCCGAGCGGATGTCCTCAACCGCGCCTTTGTAGGCCCTGTACGGATCGGTCTTCTGCTCCTTGATGCCCATCACAACTGCAAGCGCCTCTTTGGCGCGTGTCGCGCCCACGTAGAAAAGCCGCCGCTCTTCGGCTTCCTCCTCACGGTGGGCAACGCGCTTGAGCGCCGCGTGGTAGTCGAGGAGGTTTTTCGCCGTACGGGGATCGGCATCGTCAGACGCTTCGTATGGTTTTGCCTGCGCTTTGGCCGAGAGCGATCCCTTTTCCATACATGCGGAAGGGGCGCCAAGCGAGAGGTACGTTTCGGTACCGATCGTTTCGGCTGAAAGCTTGCTTTTCGAACCCGAAGGACCCTTTGCGAACCGAGCAAGCGCAACAAGGGGAAATTCGAGGCCCTTGGAAGCATGGATGGTCATGATCTTCACGGCCTCCTGGCCATCGGCCGAAAGCGCTCCGGGTGCTTCTTTCATTCCAGCTGCGATCATCCCCGAGAACTCTGCGGCGACGCGCGCGATGCCGTACGCCTTATCTTCCTCCATCGTCTCTACGAAACGCACTGCCTTGAGCACGTTTGCTATGCATGCGCTGCCTTCCGCGCCCGAAGCCTCGAGCCGCGCGATCCAACCCGAATCCAAAAGCACGTCCATAAGCGCTTTCGAAGGCCGCTTGAAACGTATCTCCATCTGGGCTTTCCGAAGCAGCATGACCGCGTGGCGAAGCCCAGGGGAAAGCTCGCCCTCGCACTCGGCGAGCGCCGCAAACCCCTTACTCAAATTGCGTTTGAGCGGAATGCCGTTCGCTTCGTCGAACCCTGTCGAGAGGTCGAGCATGTCGTCGGCCGAAAGCTCGAACATCTCGCTCGTCAGCACCTCAAAGAGTGCTTGGGTGTCGTTCAGATCGGCGAGCACCCGCAGCAGGCGTTCGACCACTTTGACTTCGCGCGCTTTATGGAAGAGCGATCCCCCGGCGATCACGCACGGGAACCCTTCTTCGCGGATCGCCTGCGCGTACACCTCGGCGTACGCCATGCGGCCCAAGAGCACGGCCATGTCGGAAAGCGCATGGCCCGCATCGTGCATCCTGCGGAAGTACTGCGCTATGGCGCGCGCTTCGGCTTGCGCCAGATCGGCAGTGCCGCCCGAACACCCTTGCGGCACGGTTGCGGCCACGAGCTGGATGCGCGGCTCTGCCGCGCGGTAGCCCCGTCCGTCGTAAGCTGCCTCAAGGTCGAGGAAATCGTCGCCGAACACCTGCTTCTGCGAGCAGACCGTGCGTACGAACGCGAGCACGTCAGCATGGCTTCTGAAGTTGCGCGACAGCTTGAGCAGCGTCGGCTCTCCCCCGCTTTCCCGTACCTCGTCGGTTTCCAAACCCGATCGGAACGCTTTGTACACGTTGACATCGGCACCGCGGAACCGGTAGATGCTCTGCTGCGCATCGCCGACCGTGCACAGATAGCGCAGCCCCTCGCCCGCAAGTCGGCGCACGATCTCGATCTGGATCTGGCTCGTATCCTGAAACTCGTCCACCATGACGAGCTTGAAGCGATCGCGGTACTGCGCGGCTATCTCTTCGTGCGACAAGGCATCGAGCGCACGTTTGAGCAGATCATCGTTATCGAGAACGCCGAGCGCGCGCTTGCGCGATTCGTATGCCGTCTGAGCCCTCTGGGCGAGGGTGAGCAGATCGTCGAGCAGCGGCCTCGCCTTTGCAAGAAACGCCTCTTGGGCAACGCCCGCATGGACGTTCATGTACTCGGCGGTTTCTTCGGCAGGGCAGCCGCGCTTACCGAGAAACTCGCACTGGTCGAGCACGTCGATGAACCCCTCAATCGTCTGATCGCCATCGAGCAGATAGGCCTCAAGCGCCTCGGCGGCATTCGAGAGGCTCATCTTGTTTTTCTCGAGTGTCGCTGTGGTTTTCGCACCCTCGTACGCCGCTAAAACTTCCTCGCAGGCAAGCAGCAACCGCTTGGCGAGCTCGGTCGGTGATGCGGGTGCAGGGCCTGTGCGAAAGCCGTCGAACCCGTCGACCATGCCCGCGGCTTTTGCGATGAGCGCTTCGACCATCGCAAAAACCGATCCGCCGCCGAATCCGATGCTCCGTGCGGGAAACGCTTCGAACAGCGCATCGAACTCGGTGCGGCTCACTATTTCGGAATCTTCGCCTACCATTTCGTTGATGGCCGCGTCGAGCAGTTCGTCGCGCTCCTTGTCGCCGATCACGGCAAACCCTGGATCGAGGCCGAGCATGAGCGCATGGGTTCGCAGGATGCGCGAGCACATGCCGTGAATGGTGGATATCCACGCAGAATCGACTTTAAGCGCAGGTTCGAACAGACCGTTCGCCCGCAGTGTCGAACGAACGCGGCTCTTGATTTCGGATGCGGCCTTGTCGGTAAACGTGATGGCAAGCACCTCGTCGATGTCGCGGATGCCGGAGTGCGAATCGGGGGAGAGCGCATGGGCGATACGCTGGGAAAGCGTGAACGTCTTACCCGAGCCGGCGCCTGCCGATATGTCGACCGGCCCGACGAGCCGACCGATGCAGCACTCTTGCTCGTACGTGTAGCTCACCTGCGCCATCATTCGCCTCCCTCGCGCTCGCGCTGCACGGCATCGCGCACGCTGCATACGGTGACCGGGCAGTACGTGCACGCATCAGCATCGCGCGGGCAGGCGCGAATCTCGCCTGCGAGCAGCCCTTCCAATCGAGCCGCGATGGCTTCCTCGACGGTATCGAGCAGGTTTTCGAAATCAGTCGTTGCGCAGCGAGCGGCATCGATTCCCAGCAGATCCTTGCCGGGATCGAGCACCGCATGATCGAACGATCCCGCTATGCCTCCGTCCTTGCCGTACGACACGTACAGTGCGCCGACCGGTTGGAGCCCCATGGTTTTACGCACGGCTTGCGCGTAGATGAGGGTCTGCACCTTGCGCGGAAGCGCAAACGGCTCGCCCGCCTTCTCGCGCAGCGCATACGCTTTGCCGACGGCGCCTTTGTAATCGATCACGACCGCACGGCCGAAACCGTCGACGTCGACGCGGTCGATCGTCCCGTTCACCATGAAGCCCGCATACTCGAATGCACCTTTCGTGCGCCCGAAACCCACCTCAGCGTCAAGCGGCACGAATCCGGAAAGCAGCTGCGCCTCGCGATCGAGGTAGCCGAGCAGTTTGCGCTTGAGATCGGCAACTTCGCGGCGTTCGAGATCGTCGAGCGGCACGAGCGCAGCAGGATCGCCGATGAGCGTCGCATCGTAGGCAAGCTGCTCGTCGAACACGCAGGAGAGGATGCGCTTCGCACGATCGAGCGTATCGGGAGACACCTTTGGTGCGACCTCGCATCTGAACTGAGCGTAAAACCGCTCAAGCACCCGATGGGCGAACAGGCCGAACTCGCGTCCGCCGAAACCCGCATCGAGCTCTTCGAGCCTGAGTCTGCGGTGCGCGAACCATTTGTACGGGCATTCGAGGTAGCTCTCGATCGCGGAAGGGGAAAGGTTCCTCCCCTCGCTTACGACGCCGCCCCACTGCATGGGAAGCAATATCTTCTCGCGCGCTGCTGCCGTGACGGATCCGGTCCGGGTAACGGGGATCTCGATCGACAGATCCTGCGGCTCGCCTGAGGCGGAAAGGTTTACGAACGCGCTCTGCTCCCCTCGCACCAAGGCGTACCGGCCGAGCGCTTCGGTGAGCCCGGTCTTCTTGTCGACCTCGGCAGGGTTCTGCAAGTCGCGGCGGTAGCAGTCGATTACGTCTTCGAACACGACGGCGGGCCGCTCCTCGTCGCCCGCCTCGTTGTTGAGCGGCCGAGAAAGGAAAAGCACTGCGCGCGGCACAGCGAGCGCATCGGCGAACGTAGCGCGGATCGAGGCGAGGCCGTCGCGCTCGCGTGCTGCGCCCAGCTTCTCGAGCAGCGTCGCAAGCGTGCCGCCCTCGTCACGCACCGGATACGACGTTGCCGTCAGATCGACCGCGAACAGCACGTCGCACGTAGAAGGACCAAGCGACGCCGCGGTCTCAAGGTCGACGATCAGCACAGGTTGCGCACAGGACTCGACAGGATTATTCGCCTCAGCAGAAGCATGCATCCCTCGGGGTTCTTTCGATGTTTCCGAGGCCGCTGAACCCGCCGGTGCGACCCGAGCGCCCCCCGGCCTTCCCGGTTCGACGGCCAGTTTTGCGAACAGGCGCTGATCCTCGAGAACCGAGCGGTACTCCTCCCTGCTCGCGCCGAGGGCGACAGCTTCGTCGTAAACCGTGCGGGCGCTCGCCAGAGCGCTCATCTGCCGATCGCGGTACCCTTCTGGCCAGGAAACCTGCTTTCCCACGTGCGCCTGGAGAAGATCGAGGGCATCGGAAGCCCGGCCGCTTTCCAGCAGACCGACCAGCCCGTTGAGCCCGTGATCGGCAGTACCTGCCAAATCGGTGAGCACCGAATCGCGGTCGATCGCACGGTTCGCCCGCCAGCGCGCGTCCATCCAATAAGCGCTTCGCACCCCCACACCCGAATACGCACTCAGCGCGAAATCCGTTGCAGCGCGTGCAACGAACGGGGAATCCCCGTCGAGCGTTTCAAGAAGCGCAAGCCATGCGGAACCGAACTCGGTTGCAGAAAACGGCACGGTCCCCCGCACTTCCGAAGCGATGCCGCGCACAGCAAGGCGCTCCGCAACGCCTTCGAACAAGGTATGCGGATCGCGGGCCGCAACGACAACGGACGCCGAGCCGTCGTGGGCGCGCATCGCTTCGATCGCATCGCACAACGCCTGAGCCGAAGCGTAGCGGCCAGCGGGCAGCACGAAACGCACGGCCCCCGACGCTTCAACCGGATGCGCTTCATCGGGGCGATACAACGATGCGAGAAGCTCTGCGAGCTCGGGCGCCCGTTCGCCTTCGGCAACGGCACTTCGCTCGTTTTCGAGCAGCACGGCATCGGCTTGCCCAAGCAGCGCTTGTTCGATTGCCGTGAAATCGTCGAGAGAAGCGCCGACGACGATCGGGCGATATCCGGCGAGCACATCGGGGTCGGTGAGTATCGCGACGGCTTCCGCCTGCTCGACTAGGTTCGCCTCTGCAGCACGCTCGCGGTACAGCCGAAGCACCTCGACCGCCTCGCGTTCGCCCTCGCCCAGGTCAGAACCTAGAACCGCGTTCGGGAGCGCTTCGCGCGCAGCCGATGCGATGAATCGCCGCGTTCCCGGCGTCGGCTGCAACAGAGCCGCGCGCCGTTCGCTGCAGAAACAACTCAGGACCTCGCCTGCGATGAGCTGGCGCTGCACTGCGTTGACGATCGAGCGACCATCGCCGAACAGCTCCCAGAGATCGGCGATCCACGACGAGAACTCTACGATATCGATGCCGAACGGCGAACGAGTCGACCACGCCTCTTTGAGACGAACCGTCTCTTCGTAGGCCGAGACCACGATAACGGGCTTCGCGCCCTCATCGAGTGCGCGGTGCGCTTGACTGTAAGCGGCCTCGTCGGCCGCAGCTTTGTTGGATACGGAAACGATTGAAAGAGTCATGCGACCATTATACCCCTGCGCGCCGTCTCCTGCGAGCGATACGGAAGTCCTCCACTTCGCCCATTATCCGTCAGCAGAACGACCCGTATCGCCGACGTATCGAATGCATCGACCCCGCATCCCTTGCAGCGAAGACGATCCGTTCCGCACAGTTTTCCTCTTCGTGTTGCGCTTGATGGGCGCAAGCACGGGTGGGCTTTTTTCAACCTGAACGAACACCCTGATCACAGCTTTGCGCTAAATCGCACGCCAACAGGAGGCACCCTTGGCGTGCTCCCGGGGCGGCTCGGGGTCCCGATTCCGCAACACATCGGCGGAAAACGTGTAGCCAAGGGCTCTTTTTGCCGCAAAACCACCAGCGGCATACACCTGCCCAAGCCCGAACCGCCCGATCACCGACGGCGCCTGCGTTAAAGCATGCCGCTTCTGGTTTTGCGGCGTATTCCAGGTTCGCCGTCTTCCAACCGTCGCTTAACGGCCTTCTTCCATACGGTTTCTCTTACTGGATTTCCGATCGGGATTTATACGATCAGGAATGCCGCTGAGCGGGTTTCGGCGAACGTCGCATGATAGCTTCGCAGCTGTCTTTTGCCCCTGCTTCGTCGGCAATGGCATCGAGCCTTCGGTTCCGAAAGTACACGAGCCAGTTCGCACCGAGACACACAACGTTGACGAAGTACACAACAAGCACCCAGTTGATCGAGCCCGAAACGAATTTCGCTGCAATGCCGAGCGCATAGCCGAACGTGATGAGCGCGATGAACTGCCAGCTCGAGCCCTTCGCCGTTTTCGCTTTGTATGCCTTGTACGCATTGAGCGGCCATGAAAGGCCGAAGCATATCAGCATCGCCGCCTCGAGCAACTCTGCCACGAACAACCATCTCCTTTGCGAGCGGCCGCATACGACCGCGTCGATTGCTTTGCGCTGCTAAGAGTGCCTCGACGCTGTTTGCTGCGCGAACAAACAGGAAAGCTTACGACCCGAGGATACGGGCCGCCACCTGCTTTTTGCGGCTCAAGATGCCGGGCATCCACGTGCCGCCCACGCCCGTGCACTTGATGTTGAACACCCGATCCACAATGCGCCGGTTGCCCTCGCACAGAAACTGGCTGCCCTCGGCCATGATGTCGGTCGCCATGAACAGCACGAACTCGTAGTTGTTCTCGTCTTTGAGCTGGCGCATGTAGGTGCGGATCTCGTCCTCGCGCTCCATGACCGCGCCCAGATCAACCGTCTCGTGTTGCGCGATGAGCACGGTGGAATCGCCGAGCTGGAATTCCTTGGAATCGGCACCGACGAGCTTATCGACCGGCAGGTTATCCTCGCCGCCCCGGCACCTGAACACGGCGAGGCCGAATTCGGTCGGATCGACGCCTGCTAGAGCCGAAAGACGCTCAACCTGTTCACGATCGAACTGCGTCGCCGTGGGCGATTTGAGAATCACGGTATCGGTCATAATGGCGGAGAGTAGCACCGCTGCGATGGGCTTTGGCACCTCGACGCCGTGCCGCTCGAACTCCATCGAAACGATGGTCGCCGTCGAGCCTACGGGCAAGTTCAAGAATTGGATGGGATTCGTGGTCGATACGTCGCCGATGCGATGATGGTCGACGATTTCCACGACGTCGGCTTCTTCGATGCCGTGCACAGCCTGGCGCGTTTCGTTGTGATCGACGAGGATGACTTTGCGCCTCGGGCGCGTCGCCACGTCGGAGCGGGTGACGATGCCGATGCAGTACCCGTCGTCGTCGAGCACGACCGCCTCCCGCAACGCGCTCGCCATGAGGTCTTCGACCGCTTCGTTCAGTAAGCCCTCCTTGTCGAGTACGAGCACGTCGGTTTCGGTCATCTCGTCGACCTTCTGACCGAGCGAGGCGATGAGGTCGCCTGCGACCGCCATGCTGTTGGAGCCGTCGCCCTCGAGTGCGTCGGTCGCCGAGATGTAGCGCTCGGCGATCATGCGCGTCGTGATGAGGCCATGGTAGGTCTCATCGTCGTTCACCACGACGAGCGAGCGAATGTTGTGCTTGCGCAACAGGCGCCCCGCCTCGAGTAGCGTTGCGGTGCGTGGGATGGAGATAGGGTTCGGCGTCATCACATCGAGCACGCGCGCATGGATGTGGCTCAAGATTGCGGGAGCCGTGATGCCGTTTTCCTCAAGGACCCAGGAACTCTCGGGAGGAAGGGGGCCGAGGCGCATCGGCACGTATTCGGCGGGCGCTGTACCCGAGGCTTTCGCCTCGCGCTTCGCCAGCTCGTTTTTCAGGTACGCGTAGCCGACCGCTGCGCTGATCGAATCGTTGTCGGGGTTGCGATGTCCTACGATGACGATGGGTGCCGCCATGGTTTACGCTCCTTGCAATGGTGTATCGGCTTGCTTGAGCGCACGCGTGCTTCGGCGTGCGCAAGCAGCCATTGTAGCTGGTTTGGACGAGGACACGAAAGGTTTGAAGCATTCACCACAAATCGCGGGCTCATAACGATACTCACCGCCGTCCGCCCGCACATCGCTTCGTCCCAGACAGCCGATGCCGCCACCCGTACATCGCTTCGTCGCCGCCATCCGCGGGACGCTTATCGAAACGCTGTTACGATTCGATGGAGACGGCTTCGGCCGTGATACGATTGCCCCGCACCCTACCGCCATCTTGCAAGGAGACCATATGGACACCTTGAGCATACGCGATATCATCGGGCCCGTCATGATCGGGCCGTCGAGCTCCCATACCGCAGGCGCGCTGCGCATCGCCTACATGGCGCGCAGGCTCTGCCTCGCCGAGCCAAGAACCGTGGAGTTCACGCTGCTCGGCTCGTTCGCTCATACGCTCGTCGGGCACGGAACCGACAAGGCGCTTGTCGGCGGCATGCTCGGCCTCGACACCGACGACCTGCGCATCCGCGATTCGTTCGCCCTCGCGCGGGGAATCGGCATGGCGTTTTCATTCAAGCCCGATGCGAACGCCGAGTACGACCATCCCAACACCGTCGACATCCGTATCGTCGACGCAGACGGCAACGCCATGCGCATCCGCGGCGAGAGTATAGGCGGCGGCGCGGCTGTTATCAGGCGCATCGACGGCATCGAGGTCTACATCACCGGAGAGAACACGAACGTCGTCATCCGGCAGAAAGACGAGGCCGGCGTACTCGCGCACATCGCCAAGAGCTTCGGCGAACGCGGCGTCAACATCGCGAACGCCCGTATGTACCGCGAACGCAAAGGCGATGCAGCCTACACCATCCTCGAGACGGATCAAGCCGTCAGTTCGGAGATCAAGCAAGCCATTGAAGCGCATCCCGCCATCCGCGACGTGCGCATCATCCCCGGCGACGCGACGGCCGGGGTGGCGAAAGACGAGACCGTCGATGCGGTTGCCGCGCAGGCGCGTTTCGACGAGCTCGATTTTCCGACCGGCGCAGCTTTGCTTGCCTACTGCGAGAAGTCAGGAACGACGATTTCCGAAGCGTTCCTCGCCCGCGAGGAAGCGCTTGGCGCAAGCCTCGGCTGCTCCGTGAACACAAACGGATACCTCGATGTCGTGCTTTCGGTGATGAGACGATCGGCCCTCGGCCCGCTTGAAGAGCCGCTGCCTTCGATGGGAGGCTTGATCGGCGGCGAAGCGCTTAAGCTCGCCGCCTTACGCAAGCTCGGCGACGGCATCTGCGACGATCAGCTTTCGCTTGCCACTGCCTTTTCGATGGCCGTACTTGAAACCAACGCCTCGATGGGCCGCATCGTCGCAGCCCCCACCGCAGGTTCGGCAGGCGTGATACCCGGCGTGCTGCTCGCGTTGCAGGAAACCCGGAGGTATTCCGACGACGACCTTAAGCGCGGACTCGCCGCCGCAGCCGCAATCGGCTACCTCATCACACGCAACGCCACCGTTTCGGGTGCCGAAGGAGGCTGCCAGGCAGAGGTCGGCTCGGCCGCCGCCATGGCCGCCGCAGCCGCTGTCGAACTCGCAGGCGGCACGCCCGCCCAGTGCTTCGCCGCCGCAAGCAACGCGCTCACGAACATGATGGGCCTCGTATGCGATCCGATCGCGGGGCTCGTGGAGGTGCCTTGCCAGAAGCGCAACGCCTCAGGAGCCGCAACGGCGCTTGTGAGCGCGCAGATTGCGCTCGCAGGCATCGGCAACCTCGTCGATTTCGACGAGACGGTCGAGGCTATGCGCAAAGTGGGCCGCTCGCTTCCCTTCGAGCTGCGCGAAAGCGCTCTCGGCGGCATAGCGGCCACCCCTGCCGCCTGCGGCTTTTGCGCCTCGTGCACGCCGGGGATGAGCTGTTCGTAGGAAGGCTAAATCATCAACGCCTTTTCAAGAACGCCGATCCCACCAAGGTAAGCAGCAGAACTACTGCCCGAAGAATCTGGGATTACGTTTCGGAGCAATAGCCCGCACGCCTACCCGATCTTGAGCGCCCTACCTGAGCCGCATCTGAGCCAAAAAAGGGCGATGCATACCGCATCGCCCTTCACCCTACCGTCTTTTGCAGCCCAGCGCATCCTCCTTAGCCGTTTAAGCGCTTTCCGATCGCGCAAGTGCGCTGCGAGCCGAGATGCGACCGAACGCGCCGCATTCGCCAACATTTCCCGCCCCTTGGTAGAGATGCCCCCAAACGGATCCGAATTCACCAGCAGAAAACAATCCTTCGATCGGTTCGCCCATCGGGTCGAGGATCTCGCCTTTCGCACTGCGGACAGGGCCGCCATCGGTGTTGAGCAGCGCGGGAACGCAGAGCATCGCGTAGTACGGAGACGTAGCGATCGGAGTCAAGGTGTCAGCCGGGCGGTAAAATGCGAGGTCTTCGCCACGCTCCACAAATTCGTTCCACTGTCCGACTGTCTTCACGAGCTCGTCGGGCGGCATCTCGGTAGCCGCAGCGAGCTCTTCGATCGTATCGGCCTTCAAAGCCCAACCTTCTGCAACGGGATCCTTCGAAACCTCGGCAGGCATCGCTCCTGCATCGAGCCCCGCCTGATCGAACACGAACCACGCTTTCTCAGGCAACGGCAAATGAGTCCAATTGCCACCGAACTGCGTAATTCCATGACGGTAGCCCACGTTAAGGCTCAGATCAGAGTCGGGTGCAGCATATTTGCTGTAATTGCTGCATGCGTCGAAATCCTGATAGAAACGACGACCGTTGACGCCAACCGTGATGCCATGCTGCTTGGATGTGAAGGAAAAGAGCGTAGAGACGAACTTGGTGTTCTCAAGATCACGAAGAGAAAGCCAGTACTGCGCTCCGCCGTGCATGTGCCAGAAATCGGCACCGACCTTCATGCAGGCCCGATGTCCGTCGCCCGTGTTGCCTTTGCCAGCGTAGGGATAACCCCGAACACCGGTATAGTCGCGAAGCATTTCGGGATCGTTTTCGAAACCCCCTGTGCACATGATGACGCCGCGCTTCGCCCTGTAGCTCTTGCCGCCAGCCTCGACGCCGACGATCGCCTTGGTAAAAGGATCCTGTATGAGCGATTCCATCGGCGTGGACTTCTTGTACGTCACGATGTCGCTGCGATCGTTCAAGACGTCTAGGAGGAAGTCGTTGATATGGTAGTACGGCTGATCGCCCTCAGTTTTAAAGAGGATGAAGCCCATGGTGTTGTCGTTGGGCATCTCGGGATACTCTTTGGTAGATTTCCCTGTCGGGTCAGGAGGATACGGCTCTAGCCAGTCCTCCTGTGCTCCCAAACCTAAAAGCCAAGTGCGGTTTTCCTTCAGTTCGACAGCGAACGCCTCAATGACGTCTTCAGGCGTGCTCTCGCCGATAAGCTCGTTGAGATAGACCACGGCTCCATCAACATCATCGATGTAGAGCTGCCACCCCGCGCAAAACGGGCTGTTACCGTTGGGCGCGGCGTCTTTTTCCAGCAGGAGACACGATGCACCTTCACCCTCTTCGGCAACCGTAATAGCAGCGGTAATGCCCGCAATGCCCGCTCCCACCACTACAACATCGTATTCTTCGTCCCACGAGACGTCTGATCCTTGATTCGCCGCGGTACTCCGTCCTGCGTTTTCGCTTCCCTGAGCACATCCGGCCAAGCCGAATGCAGCTGCACCCGCTAGTGCAAGCCCCGCCCCCCTGACGAAACTGCGACGTGAGGCAAGCGGTTTGCCGACTCTCATCCCATTCTTGTTTTCACTCATGTTCCTACACCCCTTTTTTCGAATTCCTCCATGTTTCTTCCACGCCGACGCATGAGATGCAGTCTTCGGCGCGGGAGAAACAGCGTACCGACTCCGATGCATTAGCGGCATCACCGAGGTGGCCTAATCGAGTATCACCGTATCCCCGAACTGGGTGATTTACCCGAGTTCGCAGCAATGCTCGGGGCAATTAATCGTTGCGCGCAATTGAGTTTTTCTGTTTTGGGATATAATCGATGCGTTTGCTGTCGGGGTATCAAGCCGCATCGATGTGGCAATCACAATCAAAATCGAGGAGGCCATGGCACAGCCGACGTTTGAAAAAAGCATGCTTGTCGCCTTGTTCGGCGCGCTTGGCATTTCCGCGGTCGTTGCTCAAGCCGATCTTATTGGCCACTGGTTCGGATTCGAGGCGTCATCAGCAGGGGTTCAGCCGCTTGGCAATCCGCGTTTATTCTTTCTTGCGGGATATACCTTATTGTCGATCATTGCGATATTCGTTGCACGACTGAGCCGACAGCAACTCACCATGGTCAAATGGTTCGTATTCCTTACCGCGGGCATCGGCGCGTTACTGTATGGCTTCGCGTATGCGTCTACACTCGTGCCACCCGATGCTTCCGCTATTATCGGGCTCGTGCTGTACGGGGTCGGCTATCTGGGTACGACGCTGTTTCTATACTGCGAACTGGCAAGACTCAAACGGCTTTCCATTGCCTTATGGGCGATCGCCGTAAGCCTTTTCCTCAAAACAGTGCTTGGCGATGCGATCGGAAGTACTTCTTCGGGCGCTACCCAAATCGTCATCACCGCTCTGTTGTCACTGGTTTCCCTTGCCTGCTTGGGCGCCATGCGCAAGCTGAATCATCCGGAGTATCTTGAGCGCTATCGCTCGGAACCTACCATTGGGGCAGCGGAGAAGCGCAACCTCGTTTACCTGCTCGTAGCGGTTTCCGTTATCCTCGCAGCCCTGCGCGGCCTCAGCCATCTTGGTCTATGGGGTGAAGGCTACTTTGGATCGCCCGTCGCTTCGCTCGCGGGATACATCGTGGTCGGCCTCATGTTGGCCGGATTCACCTACGCTACGATTATCCGCAACAGCAACGACCGCATGCTTATCAGATTCCAACCCGCTTTCCTCGTCCTCATCGGCGGATTTCTCGTCTACGCCCTCAAAGGCAACCTCTTCGATCCAACGGCACTCGAACCAGTTTTCTCCTGGTTGATGGTTGCCGTCGAACTATTCGGTCACCTGCTTTTCTGGGCGGTCACGCTAACCGCCATGCGAACCACGCGCGATCCCGTATGGAAGTTCCCAGGGATCATCAACGCGACTTACGGCATCGTGGCAATTGCATGGGCCCTCGTTCTTCTGTATACGGAAATCGGCGAAGGCGTGCTCGCCATCGTTGCCGCATTTCTTGCAATGGCTGCCGCCATTCGTCCGCTCAGTAGAAAACCGGCCGAGTCAACGATCATCGGATCTTCTTCACCTGAAGCGCCTGACGGCACAAAGGACAGTACCGCACCTGCGCAACCCGTCAAAGAGCACGAGAGCATCGGCGAGCATATCGCCCAGTGTTATCACATACTTGCACAGCAACACGGGCTGTCGCCCCGAGAAACCGACGTCTTTCTTCTGCTCGCCCAAGGCAGAAGCAGACCGCATATCAGTACAGCGCTGTATCTTTCAGACGGCACCGTAAAGACGCATATATCGCATATCTATAAAAAGTTCGGCGTTCACACGCGCGAAGACCTCCTGACAATCGTGCAAAACGCTACAACGCAAGGACAAGCTGCAGATACAGATACTCGGTAAGGCCGCGCACAACGCATGCACTCACTGCGCCTGTCGGTAACGCTGAGCCTAAGGCACTCTTCGCATCCAAGCTTAAGTTCTACCCGATCTTCACGATGGGTGCGTAATCCTTCAGAAGCTTCTTCGTCTGGCCGGACTTCGAGAATTTGATATGAAGCGTATCGCCGTCGACCTTCACGATCTTGCCGCGGCCGAACGTCTTGTGGTCGACGGTGTCGCCCGCCGCAAACGCCATGCCCGCAGCAGCTTTCTTGCCCGTGTCGCGCGTGAACGCCGCGTACGACCCGCGCTGAGGGCGGTTTGACGGACCCGATGCGCTCGACTGGCCGAACACGCGGCCTCCGCCTGCTTCGGTGCCCGAGCCGGCGATGCCCTTGCGACTCCCCCGCTTCTCCCATCCGGTACCCTCGAAGCCCGACGAACCCAGACCGCTCGTCTGACGCAGCTCGTTCGGGATTTCCGAGATGAAGCGCGACGTGGGGTTCGCCATGGTCTGACCGAAGATCTGGCGCGCATAGGCGCAGGTGAGATATAGTTTTTTGCGAGCGCGGGTGATAGCCACGTAGGCGAGCCTGCGCTCCTCTTCGATGCCTGAAGGATCGTTCGCCGAATTCGAGTGCGGAAACAGCGTTTCCTCCATGCCTGCGACGAACACGCAATCGAACTCGAGCCCCTTCGACGAATGCACCGTCATGAGCGTGACCGCCGTGCCGTCCTCCGACATCGTGTCGAGGTCGGTCCGAAGCGTCACCCATTCCACGAAGTCGGAAAGCGAGTTGGCCCGCAGCACGCGCACAGGTGCCTCTTCCTGAGAGGACTCTGCCGTAGGCGCCGCGTACTCGGCATCGCCCTCGTCATGCGTATCGACGAACTCGTCGACGACGCCCAGGAACTCCTGGATGTTCTCGACCCGTCCGCGTGCTTCGTCGGTATCCTCAGCGATGAGCGCGGTAATAAGGCCGCTCTTGTCGATGATCGCTTCGACCACCTTGCGCAGGTCGCCTCCGTAAGTGGACGCATCTTTGATGAGGCCCACGAACTCGCCGAGCGCCTTGCGTGTGGCAAGCCGGATAGTGTCGTTGCCGATCGCAAGCTCGGCAGCCTCGAGAAACGTCATACGCATCTCGCGGGCTTCGCGCTCGATCAGCTCGATCGTCGTTTTGCCGATGCCGCGCTTAGGCACGTTGATCACGCGCTTGGCAGCCATGTCGTCGGCAGGGTTCACCACGAGCGTCAGGTACGCGAGTACGTCGCGGATCTCGGCGCGGTCGAAGAACCGCGTGCCGCCGACGATACGGTACGGCACGCCAGCACGCACGAGCATGTCTTCAACCATACGGCTCTGGGCATTCGTGCGGTAGAACACCGCGATCTGGTTGTACGAGAAGCCCTCCGCCTTGCGCTTCTCGATCTCGCCCGCGATCCAACGTCCTTCGTCGCGCTCGTCGGAGGCCATGTACACCTGGATCTTGTCGCCATCCTCCTCGGACGTGAAGAGCTTCTTCGCCTTGCGGTTCTGGTTGTTCGCTATGACGGCGTTTGCCGCCGCAAGCACGTTTCCGACGGAGCGGTAGTTCTGCTCGAGCTTAACGGTGTGCGCTTCAGGATAGTCGGTTTCGAACTCGAGGATGTTGCGGATATCGGCACCGCGCCACGAATAGATGGATTGGTCATCGTCGCCCACGACCATGATGTTTTTGTGCTTGGCAGCCAAGAGCGTCGTGATGGCATACTGCGCGTGGTTCGTATCCTGATACTCATCCACCATGAGGTAACGGAAGCGGTCCTGATAGGCTTCGAGCACATCGGGATGGTTCTTGAGCAGCAGATACGCATACAGCAAGAGGTCGTCGAAATCGAAGGCATTCGCCGCCTTCAGTCGCTCCTGCAACCGTGTGTACACCTTCGCTGCAACCTTCGCGATGGGATCGGCCGCCTGCGCTTCGAAATCGCCCGGTACGATGAGTTCGTTTTTCGCCGTGGATATGCGATTCCTGAGCGTATTCACGGGAAAGCGCTTCGGATCGATGTCGAGCTCGGCCATGATATCTTTGACCAAGCGCTTCGAATCGTCATCAGCGTAAATGGTAAACGACTGGGTGAACCCGAGCCGCTCGGCATCGGCGCGCACTATGCGGACGCACATGCTGTGAAAGGTCGACACCCACATGCCGCGTGCAGCAGGCCCCACGAGCGCCCCCAAGCGTTCGCGCATTTCAGCGGCTGCTTTGTTCGTGAACGTGATGGCAAGGATGCGCCACGGAGCCACGTTGAGATTCTCGATGAGATTCGCAATGCGGTACGTGAGCACGCGAGTCTTGCCGCTGCCGGCTCCCGCGAGCACGAGCAGCGGACCTTCCGTGCACAGAACGGCTTCTTTTTGGGCAGGATTCAAAGAGTCGATGTCGATGGGCATGGGTTGCGCTTTCTTCCGAAGTGTTGCTGTAGTCAGAAGGTGTATTCTACCGCTTCTTGGGCGACTTCCTTGTTTTTCCGCCGAACTTCTTTACACGGTTTCCGTTCGTCATTATAATAGAACAAATGTTCTTGGTTGGGAAGTCCCTAACTCTTGTACGGAAGACAGCCGCTTCTTGAGAAGGAGGCTGTCATGAGCGTTCCGCTTACGTCGCCAGAGTTCGATCCATCAATCTACAAGAGCATCCGAGAAACCCTTGAAGAGGCACGCCGCAAAACTCGTATAGCCGTGAACGAAGCCATAGTTATTGCGTATTGGGAAATCGGCCGACAAATCGTCGAAGCCCAAGGCGAGCGCGCGGAATACGGCAAGCGGCTTATGAAGTATCTGTCTGGGCGCTTAACGGAGGAATTCGGGAAGGGGTTTACCGAAAGGAACCTACAAGCGATACGTCAGTTTTATCTTGCTTTTCGAATTCCGCACGCACTGCGTGCACAATTGATCTGGACTCACTATCGCCTGATCATACGCCTAGCAGATGAAAAAAAGCGGCATTTCTATATGAACGAAGCCGCCAACGAGGGATGGAGCTCGCGTCAGCTCGAACGTCAGATACACTCATCGTATTATGAGCACTGCGTTCCGAATTGCTCGAAGCCTCGCGAGCGGAGTTTATGGGAAAACGGGCGCATGCCCTGTACAACCCCCAACGCAAACGTGCCGCCTCGCAATCCCGAGACGGCACGCTACGCGATTCGATTTTCGCCGGACCCTACACGATCTTCTTGCCGAACACCGCTGCGATCTCGCGGAGTTCCGCCACCAGATCGACGAACTGGGCGGGCGTGAGCTGCTGCGGGCCGTCGGAAAGAGCCTTGGGCGGGTTGGGATGCACCTCGATCATGATCGAATCGCATCCAACAGCAACGGCAGCCTTCGCAAGCGACGGCACGAGATCGCGTACGCCTGCGGGATGCGACACGTCCACGCACACCGGATAGAGGCTCTGCTTATGGATCACGGGCACAGCCGAGATATCGAGCGTGAAGCGCGTAGCCGTCTCAAACGTGCGGATGCCGCGCTCGCACAGAACCACGTTGTCGTTGCCCTCGGCGGTCAGGTAGTCGGTGGCAGCAAGCCATTCGGCGATGGTGCCGGCGAATCCGCGCTTGTAGAGCACCATCTTGTGCGATTCGGCCGTAACGATTCCTATGTTCTTCAGCAAGCTGAAGTTCTGGAAGTTACGCGCACCTACCTGCAAGCCGTCCACGTAGGAGTGCACGAGCTCGCAGTGCGCGGAATCCATCACCTCGGTGAGGGTTTTAAGGCCCCACTTCTCGCCCGATGCTTTCATGATCTGAAGCGCTTCCTCGCCCAGGCCCTGGAACGAGTGCGGGTTGGTGCGCGGCTTGAACGCCCCGCCACGGACCCAGGTAAGGCCGAGGGCCGCAATGCATTCGGCCACTTCGTCGAATTGTTCTTCGGATTCAACGGAACACGGGCCGGCGAAGATAGTGATCTCGTCAGAGCGCGTTCCGTAATCCGGCAGTTTGGTTGCTATCTGCTCGTTCATACTGACGGGGTCTCCTTCATAACCTTGAGGATGCTGGCATATATTTCACGCAGGTTCTCGTTATACAAGGGTCCCTCGTTATAGCCGTCGACCCGCTCGAAGATTTCCTCTTCTCGTCTCGCGTCATACAAGCCCAGATGAGCACCGGGCTTGAGACCACGGATGACCAGCGAATGCCCCGCGCGCTTGTTCAGCAGCGAGACTATTTCGCGATCGATCTCATCGATCTTCGCACGATGTTCTTGGATTTGCGCGAGTACGCTGTTTTCTTCAGACATCGGCTTTCCTTTCAGATTCACAAAAAACGGTAACGAGCATGGCGCTTCGGTGCGGCGGTGCTTGAAGCGGTGCCGAGGCAGACAGGCGCCCTCGTGTGGGCATCATGATAGCAAAAGCCATGCAGCGCACAGGGCGGATGGAGAAAAGTTCACGGAGAAGTTCGCGATGAGGAAACACCCGGCCGCCGCTCTGCGTGCGCTCGGAACGGCGCGAAACGCTCGCGCGACCGCAGACGCCCGAAAGCCCCGTAGGCCCACAAGGAAACACCCGCCTCCGCGCACAATGCGGAAGCGGGTGCTCGAACCGCACCGCGACCCCTGCCCGACGGCCGCACAAGCCGCCAAGCAGCGGGGAGCTAGTGCTCCATCATGTACTTCACCGCATGGCGCGAGAAGGTGAGGGTACGGCCGCACGCGCATCCGATGATGTACTCGGGATAGTTGTCCGCGTAGAGGCTACCCGAGCAGTCGCCAGCGCAGAACAGGCCTTCAATGACCTCTTCGTTCTCGTCGAGGGCACGCATGTCGGGGTCGATCTTAATTCCGTCGACCGTAGTGAGATAGCAGGCTCCGAACCAACCGCCGTAGAACGGGGGCGTGCGCAGCTCGGAGAGGCGAAATGCTTCCTTACCGAAATCGTCGTCACTCTGCTTGTCGAACAGTTCGTTGTAACGGTCGACTTGCGCAAGGAAGGTATCCTTGGCTTTGCCCTCGAAACCGAGCAGGTCGGCGAGCTCGTCGATCGTGTCGGCCTTGAACACGGTTCCGCCTTCGATCTGCTTCGCGAACATCTCATCGGGTGTAACGCCTGCGGCGAACTGCTGGGCGATGCCCTTCGAGCAGCCCACGGTGGAAAAGCGCTCGACGTCTTCGACGATATTGCCGTCCCACACCTCGCACCACACGCCGCCGGGACGATTGGCCGAAGCGAAGCACACGGCCTCGTAGGGAGACGATTCGTTCACAAAGCGCTTGCCCAAACGGTCGACCTTCATGAACGGCTGCGTGCCCACATTAGATTGGAACACGTTGCCCGGAAGCGCCGCGTCTTCGCCTTCACCCGTATAGCCAGCATCGACGCCCGGTGCCACCGCACCGCGGGCGAACAGCATGGGAGCCGGCTGCGTATCCATCTTCGCACCCGCCCAGAGGGCCGCCTTGATGCCCGAGCCGTCGCAGGAGGGGGTGTTGTTCGCCGTAGTGGTGCACTGGGGCACGATGGGTGCGAGCGCCTTGGTCATGACGGCATTGCCCGCGTAACCACCGGTTGTCAAGAGCACACCTTTGTTTGCATTGATCTGCACGTAGCCGTTGTCGGTTTCGAAAATGGCACCGGTCACGCGGCCCTCGGTCTCACCCTCGCGGACGAGCTTGACCAGCTTGTGCTTGAACGCGATGTCCTGCCCTTTGCTTTGAATGTACTCGTAGAGCACCTCGTTGCGCTCCTTTTCGGGTCGCGTGCCGAGCGCGGGATCCTCGAGATACATATGCTGCACCATCGGCGTGTAATGGAGCTGCTTGTCGAACTTCTCGGTGTCGACCGTCGCCGTAAGGCCGAGCGAGGCCTCCATGATCGGATCAAGGTAGGCGAGCATCTCGGCAGATTCGTTGATCCACACCTTCCACACGTCCATGTCGCACTTGTAGGACGCGTAGCGTGCGAGCTCGTTCAACAGCTCGCCATGGTTGATCTCGACGCCCGCGGCCTTCTGCTGGGCGGTGTCGACCGCGCCGATCCAGTGACGCGTGCTCTGGGGTTTCTCGTTCTTCTCGCAGATGATGAAATCGACACCTTCGTCGGTAGCCGTTGCAGCCGCCATCATGCCGCCGTTGCCCGCACCCACGATGAGGACGTCGGTAGACTTCGTCTCGACGATGTCGCCCTCGGCGATATCGGGTGCGCTGCCGAGCCAGTCAGCCTGACCACCCGCAGCCGCCGCAGCACTCGATGCACCCTCGGCCGCCTGAGCTGCCGTACCCGATCCCGATCCGCTTTGCTGCGGCGAGCATCCCGCAAGCCCGGCTACCGCACCGACGCCCGCGATGCCCGCAAGTCCGATGAAGTTGCGGCGAGAGATGCCGCTGTTCGCTTTGATTCCCATATCCTCGATCTCCCTTTCACGTTTCCGGCGCGCGCCCGATGCGGCGCCGATCCTTGCCGCGGAAGCCCGGCGTTTCGCTGCCCACACGAGCTCCCGATGGCGTTCATTATGGAATCGAAGCCGAATCCGCCATCACCCAGACGAGGGGAGATTTTTATTTGTCCTGATCAAAGAGCGTTTGAGGATGCCTATCTCGATGGCAAGTAAAAGAACCGGGGGGCTTCGCTTGCCAAAACAGTATTTCGGAGCCAGCAGCGCGACACGTGAAATACAGCGACGTACCGCGGTGTGCGCACTTGCTTTATACTAGGGCTTTTGGAAGGGGGAACCATGAGCTCTCATGAGGCCGAGGCACGCGAAAGCAATCCATCAGACAGCACGCATTTCGTCGCCGAAATCGCGAACGCGCGGTGGATTCGCACGTTCGGTGCGCTCATGCTCGTGTTTCTGGGAACATGGTTGCTCAATCAGTACATCTTCCCCCGCTTCACGCTCGTGTACGGAATGGCCCGCGAGTTCGCCACGCTCGGCTCGTGCTGCGTATACCTCACGGTCGCCGTTGCCTCCTCGCTCAGGCCGACTCTTTTCAGACCAGACAGGCTTGCCGCGCTAGCGGTGGCGCTCCTCGCAGTCGGACTTTCGCTCATCGCGATGGGCCTGCTCACCGAAAACCCCGCTTTGCTCGCATGCGGCGGCTTTCTCATGAGTCCGGGGAGGGGGCTCATATCGATATACGCCTGCATCACGCTCATCTCCCTCGAAACGAGGGCATCGGCGGTATGCATCGCGGGAAGCCTCGCGCTCGCCTACCTCATGCGCGGCGTGTTCGTCGCGCTTCCCGACGGCTTCGGCATCGCTTCGTTCGCGCTCGCACCGCTTGTCACGCTCGCACTTGCGTATCCGCTCGCTTCCGAAATACTCAACCGCATCCGCTCGAACCCTTCTGCGGCAACCCTCGCCCTCACCGAACCGCGGTCGTTCCTATCCTATTCGCACATCCTGTTCATTTCGTTTTTCATCTTCCGCATCGCTTATGGCTTCTCGCTCATGTTCGGCGTTTCGGAGGGGGTCCCGCCCTTTACCATCCTGGCGTTTCTTCCCCTCGCCGTCGTGGCACTGCAAGCTTTCATCGCAGGAAGAGCGGCACCAGCCGACATCTTGTACCAAGTGGCAAGCTTGTTCGTTCTTGCGGGATTTTTGAGCGTGCTCGTACCGCAGCTCTCGGGTACGCCTGCACCCAACGTGCTGCTAGCCGCAGGCGCCGACTGCTTCTCGGTGCTCGTATACTATGCGCTCGCCGCAATAGGCAGACGCAACCCGCTCCACGCGCTGCCCATTTTCGCATGGGGCCAGTTTGCGACAAGCGCGGGTACGCTCGTCGGCACGTCGCTCGGTCACTTGACGAACGGACTTTTGATTGCCGACCCCATACTGGTTCCCGGTACCGTCGTGCTCGTCGTTCTTGCGTTTTCGGCGTTTAACTTGCTCGTTCTGCGCACGTTCAGCTTTGAAAAGACCATCGAAGGCGTTGAAGCCGTACCCGTATTCGAGCGAATCGAAGATCCTGGTAGCGAACAGACGGACGCCATCGAAGCACAATGCGCCCGCATCGCCGAGCGGTTCGCTCTGACCGAACGCGAAACCGACGTATTCAATCTGCTGGCGAAAGGGCGCAACGTGCCCTTCATCGAAGAGGAACTCATCATCTCGCGCAACACCATCAAGACGCACATCAAGCACATCTACCAAAAGATGGATCTACACTCCCAACAAGAGCTCATCGACATGGTGGAAACGTACTGAGCGCTGAGCACCGAGTCCGAACAGAGATTACATCGCGCCTGATCAAATAGATGTACAGCCGTAAACCGCTCGCGAGGCGCACAATCAAAAGGCTGCACGGGATAGGAAACGGCACCGAAGGTTTGCCGAGCAACAGCCCTACGGCAGCATACCCATCGACTCGAAGAAGAAGTACCCGAGCACGAGCACGCCCACAACGATGCGATACCAACCGAACGCCGTGAAGTCGTTCTTCTTGATGTAGCCCATAAGGAAGCGGATGGCCACGATGGACATGGCGAACGCAGTCACGATGCCCACTGCGAGCACGACTATCTCCACTTGCGTCATCGCGAGACCAGCAAGCACGAACTTGACCACCTTCACGAGGCCCCACCCGAGCATGACGGGAATGGCCAGGAAAAACGTAAACTCCGCCGCTGCGGTGCGCGAGCAGCCGCAGAGCATGCCGCCAATGATAGTGGCACCCGAGCGGCTCGTGCCGGGGATGATGGCGAGCACTTGGAACAACCCGATCTTGAGCGCCGTCTTCCAATCGATGTCGTCGACATCGGTCACCTTGAAGAGGGCCTCTTCGGCCGCATCCCCCGCATCGCCCTCTTCGATGCGCGCATGGCGGCCGCGCGGCGCGGCGACCATGGCCTCGGCCTGGCGCAGACGCTTGCGGTTGCGGCGCTCGAGCACGATGAAGATGATGCCGTACAGAATGAGCATCGCCGCCACGACGACCTTGTTGTAAAAATGCTCGTTCACCCAATCGTCGAGTGCGAAACCGAAGATGGCGGCGGGAATGCAGCCGATGACTACCATCCCCCACAGCCTCCACGTGCTCTTCTTCTCAGTCGCGCTCTTGCGCGGTGAGAAAGGATTGAGCTTGTGGAAGTACAGGATGAGCACGGCAAGGATGGCGCCAATCTGGATAACCACAAGGAACAGGGCGAGGAATTCGTCCGACACCTGCAATTTGACGAATTCGTCGACGAGGATCATGTGACCGGTCGAAGAGATGGGAAGCCATTCGGTGATGCCCTCGACGATGCCGATGAGGAAGGCCTTGAGCGCTTCGATAATCATAGGGTTGGGTACCTTTTACCTTTTGCCGTGGTTGTCTTGCAGCGATGCGATGGCGAGCAGGGCGACCGAGACGCACAATCCCAGGATGACGAACGTCTTGTCATCCTGTCCGAGGATGACCGACCCGAACGCGACAACGGCGATAACGAGCGCCACGAGCTTGCACACGTACGAGATGCGGTTGTTGAAGGACTCGTGCAAGTCCTTGCGCTTCTCTTCATCTATTTCCACTCGCTTTTTGTCCATGCGCTGCATTGTACACGACGACCTCGCATGCTGCGAAAAATACACCATGATGTCATCCTGGTTGAAAGGACTTCAGACCGGTTACGCTGCTTACCGAATCCAACCGAAACGAATGCCGTTATTCTGAAGTAGTATCCTTCTCCGAGAAGAGCGAAATCCCCACGCACACCAAGCCAATGCCCAGCAGGCTGAATCCCGTGTACATATCGAGCGACCTCAAGATCGACAGCACGAGCACGGCCACCCCCATCGCCAAAGCGATCGCCCTGAACACGAGCGGGATGATGCGATCTACCTCCTCCTTTCGGATGCCGCCCGTCTGCGATTTCGACTTGACTCGCATAAGTTGATCGACCGACACGCCGAACGCTTCTGCAAGCTTCGGCAGCAGGTTGATATCCGGACACGACACGTCCCGCTCCCACTTTGAGACGGCCTTATCGGTCACGCCCATCTTCTCTGCCAGCTCGAGCTGGGTCATTCCGTGTTCTTTCCTCAGCGATGCGATCATCGCTCCAAGCGTTTGGGTAGTCATGGATTCATTCCTCGGTTTCACGTTGTCACTTCTCTTCGCATAGCGGTCGCATCGTATCGCTTTCCTCTTGCGCATTCTACCGAACGTCAGTTGAGTCGAGTAGACCTTTGGTTTACCTCATACGTACCTGCGAAAACTCGCTTGCCAAGCCGGTGCTTTTAGGGCGAATTCATCTGCGCTCTGCGAGTCGGTTGCTTTTCTGCGGGATGGCGCCCTCACGCCCTGCGAGTTCGCATCCTTCTGTTTGCACCTGGTTTTGGACTGCCCGTACTCGCATACGAGCGATTTCTCCGTGCGGCGAAGCGTTGGGGTACGCGTCCTGAAAAGGAAACGACGTGATGCTTGTGCGCCCAATGAAACGAGCCTGAAACGTTCATGTACTATAGTGCTGATACCTTACAGGGACACGTTTCGGCAGCCGCCCGATCCGCAGCATCCGATCCGCCAACGTGCTCCCGAGCAAACAGACTAGGAGCACCCGTGACGCAAGCAACACCCTCGCCCGATCAGAAAGTCGTCGTCGTCGATTTCGGAGCCCAGTACGGCCAGCTCATCGCTCGCCGCGTGCGTGATCTGCACGTGTATTCCGAAATCGCGCCCTGCGACATATCCGCCGAAGAGATGAGCGCCGAAAACCCCTCGGCTATCATCTTATCGGGCGGCCCTGCGAGCGTGTATGCAAAAGATGCTCCCACGCTGGACCCCGAGATACTGAAGCTCGGCATTCCCGTTCTCGGTTTCTGTTACGGGCAGCAGGCGATGGCCGTCGCGCTCGGCGGTACCGTCGGCCATACCGACGCGGGTGAATACGGTCCTGCCGAGATTGCGCGCAGCGGATCATCCGAGCTGCTAGACGGGACGCCTGAGACGCAGACCGTCTGGATGAGCCACCGCGACGCCGTGACTGCCGTACCCGAGGGCTTCACGGTAACCTCGTCGACTTCCACCTGCCCTGTGGCATCTATGGAGAACGCAGAAGCGAAGCTGTTTGCGACGCAGTTCCACCCCGAAGTGCGCCACACCGAATGCGGAAACGCCATGCTCGAGAACTTCCTGTTCAAAATCTGCGGCCTTGAGCCCACGTGGACCATGGGCAGCATCATCGAAGAGTCGGTTGCCGCCATCCGCGAGCAAGTGGGCGACAAGCGCGTGATCCTCGGCCTCTCAGGCGGTGTGGATTCGAGCGTAGTGGCGGCGCTGTGCGCCCGCGCGATCGGCCGGCAGCTCACCTGCGTGTTCGTGAACCACGGGCTTCTGCGCAAGAACGAGCCCGAAGAGGTCGAGGAAGTGTTCACCCGCCAGTTCGACGTGGATTTCGTGCACGTGCATGCCGAGGATCGCTATGCGGCCTTGCTCGCCGACGTGGTTGAGCCCGAAGAGAAGCGCCGCATCATCGGGTCGCAGTTCTGGAAGGAATTCTTCACCGTCGCGCAGGATCTCGACGGAGTGCAGTTTTTGGCTCAGGGCACCATCTATCCCGACATCATCGAGAGCGGCGCGCGCAAGACGGGCGGCAAGGCGTCCACCATCAAGAGCCACCACAACCTGATCCCCTTCCCCGAGGGCGTGCACTTCGACCTCATCGAGCCTCTGGACCGCTTCTTCAAGGACGAGGTGCGGGCGCTGGGGACGGCGCTCGGGCTGCCCGACCACATCGTGCACCGCCAGCCCTTCCCCGGCCCGGGGCTCGCCATCCGCATCATCGGCACCGTGACGCTCGAGAAGCTCTCGATCCTTAAAGGCGCCGACGCGATCGTGCGCGAGGAGCTCGACGCCTACAACGCGCAGGTGCTCGAGGAGACCGGCGAGCGCAACTCCGAGCGCAGCGTGTGGCAGTACTTCGCCGTGCTCCCCGACGTGAAGAGCGTCGGCGTCATGGGCGACGAGCGCACCTACGCCTACCCCATCATCCTGCGCGCCGTCGAGTCGAGCGACGCCATGACGGCCGATTGGGCGAAGCTGCCCTACGAAGTTCTCGGGAGGATCTCGAGCAGGATCGTCGCCGAGGTCCCGGGCGTGAACCGGGTAGCGTACGACATCACGAGCAAGCCGCCTGCGACGATCGAGTGGGAATAGGCAGGAAAGGTTTTAGTCCTGACATTTATGCTGTTCAAGGTTTATTTCTCAACTGGTCGTACTGCTTTAGGGGTAATTTCGGAGTGACGACATGAAAGATGCTGGCCATAAGCAGATAGTATGGCAGCCATTCTTATCCTGAAGGGCTGCTATCGTTTTGCCTATGTATGAGGTAGTGGGTGGCTGGTAAATGCTTTAGGCCACTTCAAAGGCTGCCAAAATCTCTTCTACCGTTTGAAGCGGTTAAAGCAAAACGGCGTCAAGCTCGCTAGCGTTGTTGACCCATCGAAGCTCTGCCTTGATCTCGCCCAACAAGTTACGCAAGCGCTCGAACATCAACCCGTTGCCGACGACGGCGATCTTTTGAAACAAGACGCTTTTTTGATGCTCACAAGTCGAGTTAATTTAACTCTATCGATAACTTCATTTCATTAAGTAATTGCATAATGATGCACACCCTTTAACCCACAATAACGCGCGCCCCTCATTAGGTATTTTGAAATTCTATCTATTCAAGCTATAATTTGACCAGCATAAATACATCGATCGATTCGAGACCTGTTTGAGCACTAACCCAGGAATAGAAAGTCAAGCCGGATTTGTTTTCCAAATGAGATATTTCACATGGAAGGCATCTCTGCTGGATGATGGTCAAGCAATAGGGTATGAAGACATTGATGACGTTTCGATAAAAGAATTCTCCGAAAAAGACGAGTATTTGGGATTGCATCAAAACTCTGATGGATCATACGTGGCGGTGCAGGTTAAAAAAGCCAACATATCCCAAGCAACTGGATATCGCATACTACTTAACTGGCTAATCGCAATACGAACATGCTCAGGAATCGAAAAATTCACAATTGCCCAACAAACCGGATACTCCTTTTCGGATAAAGCTTTTGTAATGGACGATCCTGCATTATTGAAAACAATTTTTGAACCAACGAAAAAAAGCCCTTTGGCTCTATGCAACCGCGTTGCAACTTTATATGAAAATGACGAAGGGTCTTTATTGACCGACTACGCTTACATCAAAGAACACTATCAACTTGAACTAATATCCGATATTGACGAGCTAATTTATAGAGACCTCTCCACCCCATTTCATAAGGGCGGAGTTTCCAATTTCTTTTACGAACAGCGAGTTGAAGAACTCAAGAACACAATATTATGCGAAGTTGCACGATCCATTGAACAAAAGAAGCCTTTCGTTTACACCCATCAACAGCTCATGAAAAACTGCGATGAGATAGTTGCGGCCATTTGCCCCACCCGTTATGAGCCCAAATTCATTACATATAGGAACACTCATCCAATTAATCTATATGTCGAAAATGGTTTGAGAGAAGTTGAGCAGTTGGGTTATAGCTGCAACAGCGATCGTGAGATAATTGATCACTTGCATTACTTGAAATACTACGAACATATCAGGTTTTTCCATCTGGAGCAGAATTCTGTTGCGCATATAGACGGTCTTCTTGACGAAACCTATGCTAATTTTCGAGATGTACGAGCGGACCTTGTTGACTCGGGAACCGATACCCCAGGAAAAAGACTCAGAGACACAAAATCAAGGCCTAACTCCTATTCATGCAACAGTCACGAAAAGTGGGGCTCATGCATCTTCCTGACCAAGAGCGATACCGACCCCGATCATTTGGTTTCATGGAAGGATGACTAAAATGTACATAGATCTTAGTCGAAAAGTACAGGCCGACCTCGCAGTCGTCCTCGGCAGCATCTATTGCCGTAAACTATTAGCTATATTAAGTGTTTCTGGAGAACTGAGCATATCAAAGCTTATATTCTTAGCCTATTTTATCAAGAGGCGCGGAGTCAATCCTCACTCCTTGTTCGACGGCAAACAAAGCAGGCACATGGTTGCCAAGATGGCATTGGAAGCCTCTGGGTCAATTGATGCGATGCGAAAAGACTTACGATATATTGTCCTCTCGCTTGAGATACTGCGAGATGCAAATCTGGTTCGTATAGAGGGCAATCGAGCATCCACCCTAGATGAAGAAGGGCGCGATTATTCTGGAGACATTGATCTGTTTTCAAAAAAAGTAATTGAAGCAAGCAAAGAGATAGAAGACTCCATTTTTATAAAAGAGGTAATAAAGAATGTTTAGTTTTACCGAACTCGCCCTATACAGCTATGATGGAAAGAACTTCTCTTACGAATTCAAGCCCGGGCTAAACTATATTCAAGGATCAAATGATACCGGGAAAACGGAATTCTATCTTTTTCTTGACTACATGCTCGGAAAAAAATTTGAAGACATCTCCCTACGCCTTTGGTATGCAGGCACACTAAGAGCTGCGAAGCTTCGGTTTCGCCTGAACAAGGACGAGTATACCCTAGAAAGACACCTCGATAATATACACTTTTCAATTGAGTCTAAAAACGGGAAACAATCCTTCGACAGGCTAGATGACTACAAAACCTCCTTGAACGATTTACTGAGTCAAGGGGAAACTGCAACGCGCAACTTATGGGATTTCACAGAGGAACGCATCACGTTCAGGACGTTTACATTGTTCAATTTCCTTGGACAAAAAAGATTCGGAATCCTGAATGATTTTTTCGATAAATGCAGCGAGACAGAGTACCGTATAAAACTCCCCGTTCTACTCGACTATTTTTTCAATATGAGCCTTGTGAGGCTTCATGAGATAAAAAAACGGTTAAAGACGATCGATGAGATCATATTAGGACTCGAAGCCGAACAAGGAGAAATCAGTTTTCTCGAATCACAGATAAACAAACAACTTTCAACCTTAAAATGCCCCATATCATTCAATGGGCGGAACAAAGATCAGGTCGAAGACGAGATACACCGAGTTGAGCACGGCGAGCTTCGAGGTAAAAAGCTAAAAGAGAAGACTCAATCAGAATTAGAATTTGCATATGACTCTCTTGTAGAACAAATCAAAACGCTAGAAAACAGAATTGCAGATTATGATCAGGTTTTTCGAGAAAATGCCAACCGAGAATCACTGATTGAGGAGTTCTCCCAAATCATCAAAAGCAATCCCTCGGGTTCATATTTAATTGAGCCAACACATGAAGTTTTAATCAACCTTAGCAGCAGTCTTTCTTTTGCTGAAGATGAAACCTTGGCAAACACCTTGAAGAAAATGAAAAAGGAGAGGAAGGCTCTTCAAGAAAGGCTCACTTTGAGCAAAAATAAATTCGAGCTATACACGATAGAAGACAAAACGAGAGCATTGATGCTAGCAAAAGAATATCTCTCTCAATTTGACGAGAACTTTGACACAGAGCAACTTGAGGAATTGCAAAACGAACGGCTAGAATTAAAAAGAGAGGCGCGACTACTGCGCGACAACGATGATAAGGAAAGAATCAATCGATTATCTTCACTGATAACAGATTTTTATCTCAGCGCTGCCAGCGTGTCTAAACTCGTAGAACAAGATTTACGTCTTCAAAACTTTTCGATTTTATACTTTAAACGTGGTAACATTCTTCAACCTCATTTTTCAGAGAATTCAATACCCACGGGGTATTATTCTGGAAGCCATGCGAGGCATACGCTTATCCAACTTTGTGGCTATCTCGGATTTCTGATCTTTCTTCTCTCCAGCCAAGAGTACCCGCTTGTTCCCGTGCTAATAATAGACAATATCGCAGAACCGTTTGATGACGAAAATATGAAAGCCATTGGAGCTGTCTTCAACAAGCTTTACGTTGATTATTCCAAAGAAGACATTCAGGTAATTCTATTTGGCAAGGAAGATCAAGAAAAGCTGGATTTACAACCAGACAATACAATCAATCTTGAAGAAGCGACCAGAGGAAAAACTGGCTTTAACCCCTTCTATCAAGCCCCAAGCGACACCGTCCGAGACAATATAGCTTGTCGAACTAAAGGATGAATCTAGTATTAAGTGTACCCTATACATGGCAAGGCAATTTGAGAGTTGAGATATGGAAAAAATTGGCGATCAGCGGGAAGGCTTGGGGACCGTCCATAGAACCCATGATGTTCGCGGTAATGAAGTTGCCATTAAGTACCTGAGCTCAAATGACGAAGAGGCTCGACAGATATCCTTCAAAGAGATAAGAACTGCGGAACGCTTGAATCATCCATTCATTGTGAAAGTACTCGACAAAGGACATGACGGGAATCAAGTTTATTGCACCATGCCGCTGTATGCCTGTAGCCTAGTAGATATCAATCCTCAGCTGTACGATAATCCGGCAAACCAATATCAAGTGATCTCAAATATCCTTACGGGTGTTTCTTATATATGCACAGTCAAACCGTCACTCATCGCGATCTTAAACCTGCAAAACTTCTTTATAGCTCCAATCATGACATCGCAATTGCGGATTTCGGTCTCTACCGCCAAGACAGCTCTGACTCCGATAGGGTTACTTATCTTTTTAGAAATAATTATTGAACGCGCGGCTATATGGCTCCAGAGCAAATGCATGATTTCGCACGCGCAAACTCATTGAGTGCTAGTTTTTCGGTTGGAAGAATTATTGAAGACATTTTTCCAATTACTCCCAATGCTAATGTTCCTTTTTCGGCGCATCAATAGACAGGTGCGCACGACAGGCATCCGAAGAAAGATTCATCTTAATCGAGTTAGCCCAAGAGGCTATAAATAGCGTATTCGGGATTTATGCCGTTAAGGCGCCTCTAAACGCGCCAACACTCTAGGAGCAAATGAGGATTGAACAACTCGATGCTGAAGTATTATTCAATTGGCAAGAACTCTTCTGAATCCTGAATATTACTCAGAAGTCGAAACTTTCTTCTGCCAGTTATCTGATGATGTTTTCCTACATTGAACGCAGGGACCTTGAACTTCTTCGGTCATTGATTAGCAAAACGTTGGGCTATCATGATGACAACAAACTTCAACTTTAACTACGTAGACATAATTGCCGCTTATTGTAGACTTCTATACGTTAAGTCGACCGACGGGACAATTCGGGCAATGCTTCTTTATGTAATTATCCAAGTAGGGTTGAGCCACAATCGGTGAAGCGCTATGGACATTTCCGTAGACTTATTGCATTCACTTAACAATGATTTTATTACCACCGCCGAATTAGTGTCGTTATTTCAAAAAGAGCCAGTTTTATTGTAAAAGATGGAGTAAAAGCAGAGTGATAAACCGGCTGCTCCCTGATCAAGGAGCAGGAATATAGTCGCTCAGGCCCGTAACCAGGGAAAGTTTCCCCGAAAGGGCTTTAGCAGCTCGATAAACAAAAATTGCCGAATCAGACTTTGGACGCGTGGGAAAATGCAGGACGGCACAGGAAACCATGCAGATAGAATACGCTTGCAAAGAAAAACCGGAGGACACTATGACCGATATCGGGTGTAAGGAGTTCTCGAGCATTCTCTCGACGAAAGCGGACCACTATCCGTATTCCGACAAGTACATCGCCGAAATACATGATTCGCCGGATAAAACCGGCAACACCGAACGAGAGCATATGGTCGAGTGGTTCAAATCCAATGAAACCAAAGGCAAAGGCTCGTATTCGAGGCAGACGCCCAACGAAAGTGCCCAGCGTTGCTACAACAGGCTTATGAACGCCGCGTCGCTTCTCCGGATAGCCGAAGCTGCCGGAATCGATGAATCTACCGTAAAGCATGCTTACGAGGCTGCCGTTGCCGCTGGCGATTACAGAAAAGCGTGCGGCGCGATCAGGAAAGTTATCACGTGGGACATGATCTACGCCATGGTTTAGCCTAAGAAGTTTTTAACCCGACCCTTTCGCCACGCGACCCAGCCACAGGAGCGCCCTTCCACGAAATACTACCCTGCGCCTCGCGCCGACCGTCCCCGCACCTGCGCGCCCCAGCACATCCGAGCGGGTCATTGAACACCCGCATCGAATCGGGGTGCGCAGAGCAGATGAGGGCAAGCCTGTTATTGCGGGCAAGTTCGATTGCAAGGTTGGTGGGTACGGCCTTGGATACGAGAAGGGGAATCCCTGCGCGGATCGCTTTCGCCGTCATGTCTACAGGAGTTCGCCCGCTTGTGAACACGGTAGCCCGCTTGAGATCGACTCCCTCGATCAGCGCTCTGCCTATCGCCTTGTCGAAAGCGTTATGCCTGCCCAAGTCCTCGCAGCAGAAAAGCACCCGATCCCCGAGCGCGACATAGCAGCTGTGCGCGCCGAACGTGCGTCGGTGCATGGGCGAATCGCTCGAAAAGACTCGCGCGAGGGCGAATACGTCGTCCACACTCCAGGGAATCGGGCTCACGGGATGCAAGCGGCTCCCAAATTCGCGCTGCGGTGCTCCGTGGGTTGCAATCGAGACATGTCCCGTACCCTTCGCTTTCCCCCAAAGCTTCCTCGACGCCGCCGAAGTAAGCGTTACATGGGCTTCCGTCGCATGCCGGTTCACGTAAACGCACTCGACATCGCAAACGCCTCCGATGAACCCCTCGGTAAACAAGCGTCCCACGACCAGCGCGGCAATGTCGGACAAATCGCATACGAGCCGCATCACTGGCTTACCGTCGAGAAGGATGTCCAACGCGCTTTCCGTCTGAACCTCGTCGAACGCTTCTTCCCCGCCGCCGTCGGCCCCAAGGTGCAACATGGGGTATCCCGCCCTGCTCGCATGGTTTCCGTGCACCGAAAGATCTACCGTCTTCATGGGTTCTCCTTGCCTGGTTGTTCGTCAAGCGCCGCCCGCCCGTCCTAGAAAAGCCGAACAGGCCCGGGGCGCATCGCAAAAACCTGCGGGAGACGCCAGACGACGTCTCCCGCTGCCGTGCTCGCTATGCGTTCACCTCGTGGGGCAGATACCACACCGACGGATTGGTGCTTACCTCCGCCTCAAGCTGGAAGCCGTTTGCAGCCTCAGCCTCGGCCCTGATATCCTCGAGGTCGCCGAACACGCGCGCACCTGCCGGGCAGGCGGCCACGCATGCCTGGGGCTCGCCCGTACCGTCGATCCGCTCGACGCAGAAGGTGCACTTGTCGACGGTACCCTTCGGCATGTCAACGTACATGACGGTCTCGTACTCGGTGAGCTCTTCCCCGAAGTACCCGGTGTCGTCTTCGCGATAGTAGCGCGCATTGTAGGGACAGACCTCGATGCAGGTTTTACACCCGATGCACGTTTCCTTGTCCACGATGACGATGCCGTCTTCGCGCTTGATGCTCGCGCCCGTGGGGCAGTTTTCCACGCATGGTGCAATCTCGCACTGCATGCACAGCATCGGCACGATGTTCCTCTTCACGTCGGGAAAGACGCCCTCCGTTTCTCGCTCCACATGAGAGCGACGCACCCCTGGAGGCGTGCCGTGGGCCTCTTTGCAGGCGACCGAGCACGCATGACAGCCGACGCATTTCTTCAGATCAATGAGCATTCCGTATGTCATGGAAATCACGTCCCTATTTCTTCTCGACTTTGACACGGATGAGCTGATCGAACGCCGATACGATATGGTCCATGCGCTCGGCTTTGGTGCCCGGCAGCAAGCTCACGAGGTTCACGCCCTTGCCGAATGCAATCGACATCGCCTTGCTCTTGCAATCCCAAGTACCCACCACAGACGAAAGGCATTCAGGATGGATGCCCTCGTTGAGCACGACCTTGCCTTCGACCGAATAGCCAGCGGTCGAAGTGAGCACGATCTCATCGCCGCTTTCGATGCCCTTCGCCCGAGCGGTTGCGGGATTCATCTCGATGCAATAGGTCATGCCGTCGTCTTCGTTAACTTCGTTCAGCCAAGGGTTCTGGACCGTCCAGCTATCGGTGTTGGCGGCGTTGGTGTAGTAGATGGGGAACATGTCGAAAGAGGCATCCTCGACCGGATAGAAATCGCTGCCCGGACGCCATTCAGGCAAGGGGATGTAGTCGTCGGTCTCCCACGGGATATCGAGCTCGGCAACCTTCGCTTCGACCTTGTCCTTCATCTCGAGCATGAAATCCCAATAAAACGGGATGCGGCCGGGGGCGTCGTTCGCCCAGATGTAAACCTCGTCAACAGTGCGGTCATGGGTGTAGACCCCGTTGTTTTGCTTGAACCACTCAAGCCCGTGCGCTTCGTCGATGTTCGATTTATACACTGCATCGATGAAGGCTTCTTTATCGAGCTTCTGGGTAAGGTCAGGCATGTATTGCTCTTTGACGCGGTACATGCCGGCAAGCGCGCCGATGAAGGCGGCGTTCGACTGTTCGCCCGCTCGGTAGCAGAGCTCGCCGTAGATATCCATAAAGCCGGGAACCCCGTCCTTCGGCTCGACAACCGGTTGCCACATGGCAAGCGTCCAAGGTTTGGTCATGCCGCCCGGCATACGATGGTTCATGAACCATTGCGGCAGCACGTCCCATCGCTCGAGGTACGTTGCTTCGGGCAACATGATGTCGCTGAACAGGCTCATATCGTTCAAAAACAGATCGCACCCGGCGATAAAATCCATCTTCTTGTACACTTCGGCCTGCTCATCGGCGTTCGCCCACCACTTGATGGGGTTGCACGCATACCAGAACAGATGCGTGATGGGCTGGGTGCGGTAACGCTCGGGATCGCTTTGTGCAATGTGCACGAAATGGCCGTCTTCGGAGAGCGGCTGCAAGGCCGCCATTCCCATACCGCTCGGCGTGTAGTCGCCGTTGTATATGGTTTCGTAGAACGAGTGGGGCTGACCGATCATCAGCGAAGTATTGTTGATAAAGCCGTCGGGTTCGAAAATCGTAGCGCGGAACCCCGCCTGAGGGTTGTCGTCGGTCCAGCCGTTGCAGGCCGGCCCGAAGCCAATGAAACCGCCGACCGAGTTGCAACCGCCTATGAGCACATTGAGCATAAGGCAGCTCCACGTGCTCAAGATCGCATGCTTATGGCGCGAAACGCCGGAGAAGATGTCGACCGCTGCGGGGCGGTAAGGCAGCTCCACGCCATCGACCTTGGTGGTCTGGCCGATGCAGGCCGCTTCCCCGAATTCGATCGCCACCTGTCGCAGGGCATCTGCGTCGAGCGTCGTGATGTCAGCCGCCCATTCGGGAGTCATCGATGCGATGTGCTCCTTGTACACTTCGAACGCGGTCTTGTACTGCTTGCCGTCGACGTCGAACGCACCTTCCAGAGCAGGTTCCTCCGCCTCGTCGTAGGCTTTGGGCGCGCTAGCCTTCTGATCCCAGTACAGGGATTTCCCCGATTCGCCAGGGCTGCGGAGCACGCGGCCCGTATCCGGGTCAACAAGAGCGCACGCGTTCGTGCGCGCGATAAGGAACTCGCGGTCGATGAGGTCGTTTTCGACAAGCACGTTGGCGATCGCGAGCGCCGCCGCCGCATCCGAGCCGGGACGAAGCGCCATCCATACGTCGGCCTGCTCGGCACCTGCGCTCATATGCGGATCGAAGCTGACAAGCTTGAGCCCGTCTCTACGGCGCTGCGCGAAACGGTCGCAGGTCATGGTGAATCCATGGCGCGTCGCCGTACCCGCCTGGGTCCCGAACTGGATCACGTAATTGGCGTTGTCGTAATCGGGCATGGCATTGCCGTTCGAGGTGTAGAGCGCCTCAACCACATGGATGCCCGCGCCGCAAATATCCGAAAGCACGCCTTCGGATGCGCCGCACACGCAGCCAAGCGCAAGTCCGCGCCATACGCTGCCGTTGAGACCGGCCACCATAGACGCGCCGCCGACGCATTTGCCCTCGGTCGCGGCTGCGGTCTGCATCGTGGACACGATGGTGTCGTACGCCTCGTCCCAGCTGATTTCCACCCAACCTGGATCCTCATCGAAGCCTTTGTTGGGATTCGTTCGCTTGAGCGGCTTGGTAATGCGGTCGGGGTCGTAGAGCTGCATGATGCCCGCAGCTCCCTTCGCGCAAATATGTCCTCCGCCGATAGGACTTTCGGGATTGCCGGTGAGTTCCACCACTACCCCATCGACAACATGCGCCAAAACGGAGCAGTTGTTGAAGCACATGTTGCAGGTGGTCGGAATCCATTCGCCGTCATCATGCGATACGGCAGTTGTCACCTTCGCATCCGCCCCAGTCGACTCCGAACCCTCGTCGGATTCTTTCGACGGTGCGCATCCGAACGCCGTCGCAGCAATACCTGCGCCGACAGCTGCGCCCGCGCCTAGCGTGAAACTGCGTCGAGAGATGCCCGCCCTGTTCTCCTTCATCTTGCACCTTCCTCTCATCTCGAGTCAAAGGTTCCCTCAGGCAAGATCAGTCGAAGAAAGACATGCGCATACAGCGAAGACGGTCGGAATCGCAGCCTCCCGTCAAGCGATCTCGTCCAAGCAAACCCCCGCATCCCCGCTTTCCACGAACCCCTACGGGGATGAACTCGTTTCATTGTGGGATCGAGCGGGCGCGGCGCATATCACCCGAAGAGGTGAGGGCGGGGTGATTCGAGTGCAGCATGCGCCCGGATCGGATCAGTCGAGGATGCCTCGTTCGCGCAAGACCGATATGGCCTGCACCTTGGAGTGGACCTTGAGCTTGCCGTAGGCATTCTGGAGGTGGCTTTTTGCAGTATCCTTCGAAATGAAGAGACTTGACGCCGCCTGGGCTACCGTCGCTCCCCCCGCGAGTTCCTTGAGCACCTCGAGCTCGCGTTCGGTAAGTTGAGGGGGAACATGCAGCGAAGATGCAGCATCGCAAACTCGCACCGTTTCCTCAAGCACAGCCTTTTCGTCTGCGGAGATACCTGCGTCCTCAAGGGCAAACTCGGCCGCTCCCCTGAGGTCGAGCGCGTTTTCGTACAACAACTGAACGAGCCCGCTGCCGCTTGCGAGAGAAGCCGCAGCACGTACGTATTCGCCAGCGCGTCTCAAATGCCCTGTTGCGAAAGAGAAGAGCGCCGCAACGATATCGCCTGCGATCTTCGCGGCGCGGTTGCGCTCAGACAGCTCATCAGCCGTGCGACAGGCCCTCTCGCATGCAGCCATGTTGCCCAACGCGTAATCCCTCATACCCAAGAACACACGGGCATGGTCGAACGCGCCCGCAACGTTGCAACGAGGGGGCTCGTCTGATCCGAACACACCGCACCAGTCGCGCATCATCGTAAGCGAAGGCACCGTCATATACACCGCATTTTCGTTTGAACCCCAAGCATCGAGAAAAACTTGCCTTGCCTGGGGCATGCCGAGACGATAGAGAGCCTTCGCCTTGAGGCAGAGCGCTTCGGTATCGTAATGAGACACGATGATGCCAAGATTGGCCCCCTCGTACCTTTCGTACAACGCAAGCGCTTCTTCGAAGTCCCCCCGCCCGTAGGCGCAGAGCATCTCCGCGTAGTAGGCGAAGGTGTATATCGGCATGTAACAGCGGTCTTTCTCATCGAACAAAGCATACGCGCGCTCGCACATGTACTTCGACTTGCCGTCGAGCCCGAGCTGGGCATCGAGCACCGCGAGATTGCAGTAAAGAGCGCTCAAAAGACTCGCGTTTCCCCGCTCGCGCTGTTCGGCGATGATCGCCTCGAGGTCGTGCTTGGATGCGAGCGGATCGTCGTAGCAGTGGCACGAAGCAAGAACCTGCTTCATCGTTCCTCGCAGATACGCCGCTTCATCATGCGGAAGACGCTCAAGCGCGGCCGACGCGAAACGGGCAGATTCCTCGCGATGGTTCTGATACGTTGCGAGATAGGCCCGCTGCATCATACACAAGCCGAAGAGCATATCGTGCGCATCGCCCGGATCCAAACGCTCGCAGCCCGCTTCCGCTATCCGGATGTAGTCTCGGGCCCTCTCGTAGTCAGCAGCCATCATGATGGGAAGGGCCAACACGATGCACACGAGAGGATCCGCCTTCACCTCGTCTTCGGGCATAAGATCCGCCCATCTGAGAAGCATGCGATGAGAATCGCTCGTATAGCAGGTCTCCCACTGCCCAAGCAGCACGGAGCGCGCATAGCCGTAATCCTCGATTCTGCAAGAGAGCTCGACTGCACTGTCAAGGTAGCCATGAGCGCCGAGCCAATCGCGAGCCCTGGAGGCGAGGGCCCTCGTTTTCGGTTCGTCCATCCGGCGAAGCCTGTCTTCGAGAAGCTCCGCGAACAGATGGTGGTAGCGGTACCATGCCTCGCCCGAACCGTCTTGCTCCGTACGCCCGATGAACAGGCCGTTTCTCATCAGCTCTTCGACAATGGCGGACACCGCCCCACGCTCAAGCCCCGTAAGCTCGCAAGCCAAATCGATGCTGTACGAATCGACGATGGCCGTGGCCTCGAGAAAATCCTGGACGTTGTTCGGTAAGCCGTCAAGCACCTCCTCGACAAGGTAAGCCCTGATATCATGGCGAGCGCTCGCAAGGGCGCGCTCCACTTCTTCGGACGCCCCCGACTCGCACAAAAGGCCGATGATGGCGACGCCTGCCGGCCAACCATGCAACGCGTCAAAGACCCGCTGCGCATCTTCTTTGGTCAAACGCACCCCGTGCTCGAGCATGGCAAGGCCCGTTTCTTGCGGCGTGAACGCAAGATCCTCTTCATCCACCGCAAGAAGTTCGCCTCGCACGCGAATTTTAGACAGCGGAATGGGGGGAATCGCACGCGAAGTGATAATTAGATGCGCGTTTTCGGGAAGATGGCGGATCACGTAGCTGATACCCTCGTGTATCTCATCCGCCTCGGAAAGCCTGTGGTAGTCCTCCAGAACGATGACGCACGGCTTTTCGTATGCAGCGAGACCCATTATGAGCTCATCGAGGAATGCATGAACGGGACCCTGGAGCGCAAGCATCGCATCGAGCCTTTCGCCAAGCGCAGGATCAGCCACCTCGAGAGCTCCCAGGAAATAGCTCCAGAAGCGATCTGCCCCTGAATCGACCTCATCCACATGCAGCCAGGCGACCGTCGTGTCGTCCAAAGTTGCAGACCAGGACGAGACGGCGGTGGTCTTGCCGAATCCCGCAGGCGATACCACCGTTACCACCTTGTAGTCCATAGTACGCGCTAGCTTTTCGGCCACGCGCTCGCGCACCACCGCCTTATCCGATGGCTCGGGTCTGCAAACTTTAGTAGGCAGCAACGCCATATGTTTCCCGGATTTCGCCACGCTTCCCCCTGACGTGCGATGAACTCCGCCCATCCCGACCGCCAAAACCTACGGGTAAGTTCTTCTGGGAGCCGATTATACCACTCGCGCTTTCCGCGCGGAGGCCATATCGAGCGGCGAACCCTTCGGGGCGTTCGAGCGCAGGGCTGCCCATACCCGCATTCACAAGCTTGCCCGACAGGCCCTTCCGATACCCGGGGGGGGCGAAGCCCAAACGCACGAGCGGTCGGACGGCTCCTTATTTGTCGGGAGACATGAGCTCCCAGATGGCCAGGCCCAAGCCGTCGGCGATCTTCATGATGATGTCGAGGGTGGGGTTAGCCCTGCCGAGTTCTATGTTGCGTAGGTAGTTGCGATTGACGCCGATCATGAGCGCAAGCTTCTCGACGCTCATGCCGTTAGCGCGTCGAGCTGCCCGTATCTTCCCGCCGATGATCGTTTTGTACGTAGCCGCATCCATGGAGAACAGCCTATTGCCTCCAACAGCGCAAAACGCCTAATATAGTAGGCTAAAGGTAAAGAGCAGCACAAGAAACCCGTGGCGAAGAAGTGAACTTACCTTTGCCGTCCGGCTCCCGTAGCTCAGCTACCCACAATCGCATTGCGAAGACGATTCAGTCAACCGCACGTACACATCAATTTTGACTTTGCCTTGAGGACAAACCGTTCCACTCATACGGTGATTTCCAGCTCACTGGGTATTTCGCCATGCTCCCGACGTCAAAAGCATCGGCGCAAAGCAACCGGGATGGCGACTGGGGCACAACGGGAATCTAACCCAACTCCCTCAACACCTCGCGCGCCGCTTCCTCAACCTCTTCGGTTGCCGAACGCACAATGCGAGAAGGCAGTCCGGCCCGCAAACCGACTTCTATCAGGTCTGCGCGCGATATACCCTTCCCTTTTCCGTTGACGGTCGTGGCATGCTCGCCGTTCATGCCTGGGTTTCTCGTCAAATCATACGCAGGGGACAGAGTCCATGCATCAAGCGAGTCTTCATGGAGAAACGTAAAGTTCTTGGCGTGGTCGTCTCTGTTGCCTATGAGCACGTTGAACGCCATGAGGCGGTACAGCCGCTCGACTTCTTCCATATCATCGGTGAGGCGGAGCGTTAGCCGCATAAGTACATCGTAATCGAGCTTGGGTGTGCGGTGCGAGGTTTCTAGAAGCGCGCCGACCGAAGCCATATGGACCTTGCGAACACCGCCTTGTGAGGTACAGACCCTGTCGAAACGCTTAATTGCGAAATAGCCCGAGCGTACTTTGGAGGGCAATAACCGAACTTCGGGCATTTCGATTCCGCACGCTTTTGCCGCACATGCGAGTGCATATTCTTCCGCACCAATGCGATCGTGGTCGAAGGAAGAGGGAAATTTGACGATCCAGTCTTCACTGTCGATGGTTGTCAGGATCTTTGGTCGCGCGCCGCCAGATGAGCCGCCCAGCGCAAAAAGGGCATCGATATCCTCCGAATAATCCGTAGCGAGCATTTCGGCGCACGCTGCCGCTATCTCGTCAAGATCGCGAAGCGCAGACGACGGCGCGAGGGAAACTTCCGGCTCGTATTCGAGCGCCCCCATGCCGCTTTTCCCTACGATGGCAAGGCGCGCAAGCGAGCCGATAGAATAAGGATCGAGTCCGCGCTCTCGCAGGGTTCGATCCACCAAAAGACGCCCCCAACCATCGGGTAGGCTGTCGTCGAAAACGCCAAACAGTCCCCCAAGCGGATGCGGTTTCGCAACAAACACTTTGCTTTCCAGCGGGAGGCTCAAAGGGCTCAGCGAGAAGCCCTCTTCCACCCATGAGCTCGCATACTGGAAAGCGACTACGCCATCCTCGGTTTGAGCGAGCGTTCCGACTAGCCTGCCGTGCATAATAACCCGAAGGGATGCAATGGCGAGATCGGAGCCGCTCAGTCCTTCGGGCGCGTGACGCCTTGCAGGCGATCCATCACCCGAAGCGTTGTTGAAGCGCGACTGATCAACGGCTTTGGCCACGAAGCACCTCCTCTATCGACGCATATCCGCGTTTTGAAAAGAGCCCATCGAAATCATCTTCGCAATCCAGAGCCATTGCTATGCGGATGAGCGCATCGAGGGAGATGAGCCCCTTCTGCTCGAAGCGCTTATACGACGCAAGCGACATACCCGCCTTGCGGCTCAGTTGCTCTTGCGTAAGCTTCAGCTCTTTTCGGCGCATGCGCACTCGAGACGCAATCGATGCGCCTATCTCAGGAGCGGTTCTTTGATCGAGGTTAATCATGGATAGTATTTTAGCCATTATGGAGAAATTTGCTAGATAGGGATATTATTTTATCCGTATATGAAAACTCTTTTGGGATTTCCGGGATAACGCGATTCTGGTGCACGATCCTGCAACGATATATTCGCTCCGCTATAGGGCAACAGTCGCATCGGCCCCATTTTCGGAATCTCGAGAATCTCGCACGAGCCCTTCCAGCTCGATTGCAACATCAACGCTTACAAAGCGAAGCACCTGCTCGTCGGCATGCGGAAAGGCCAGCGGCGCGATGCCGCCGTACCAGGCACCCGCTTGCTCTAAAAGAGCAGCAGCCCCTTGGCAAATACCCGCCCTTTTCGCCTTCCCCTCCTCGGGATCGGGAAGCGCCACCGTTACGACGACACCGTGAACAGTAGCTTCCTCGATACAAGGAACAAGCAAGTCGACGCGCCGCTTATGCACCTCAGAACTTGCTATGAACAAACTCTTTGCAGCAGACTTGATATCAAGCTCGAATCGCTCCAGGTACTCGTCACGCAAAACGAACTCCCACGCACATCGCCCCCATCGGCCGTAGGCCGCAGCACATAGCCTTGCGATGCGTACTCCTTCAAACGCTTGCGATACATACGGTCGAGCATGCGGACGTTCACATCAACGTAATCGTATACGACCACTTCTCGCTTTCCCTCGCGTCGACGATGCAGACGCCCAACGTACTGCGCCACCAATCCGCTCCACGCTACCGGTGCCGCAAGGAATAGGGCGTCAAGGCGATCATCGTCGAACCCCTCCCGATATAGCTGCCGGTTGCTACGATCGCAAACGACTTCCCCGATTCGATTCGTTCGAGCATGAGCAGCTTTTCCCGTTTGAGCTTTTGCGGGTCCGAACCCACGAGCAGCACCGTCTCGCGTCCTTTCGCCCGCAGCGATTCTTCCAGCAACACTGCATGATCGACGCGCTTTGTCAGAACCAAAGGGGTCCCTCCCCGATCAAGTACCTGGACCACATCGCGCACGATCAGATCGTTGCGAGCCGCATCAAGGCTCAGAGCCTCGACTATCTGGGTGTAATTGTCGGGATCGACGCCGTCGAGGTGCGACTTAGTGAAACGGGGAATCATGATGCGTGAAAACGACAGCTCGCCGTCTTCGGTCTTCTCTGCTCGATAACGGATGGGTCCACACTGCATGAAGGCGATGGCCTGCAGCCCGTCGGCACGCTTTGGGGTGGCCGTGAGTCCGTACACGTAGCGAGCCTTCGTGCTGCGCATGATCTGCTCGAAGCTGAATGCAGGCACATGGTGGCACTCGTCGCAGATCACCATGCCGTACTGCTGCACGATGTCGGCCACGCGCTTCTCGTTCGACAGTTCGCCTTTCTCGAACAGAGCCGGCACCAGCGCAACATCGAGGATACCGCTCGGCAGTCGCTTTCCGCCGCCGATCTGCCCGACGAGCGAGCGCTTCTTCTTGCTCAGACGACCTGTCGGGGTGAGCAGTTCGGGGAGTTCTTCGTCGATATCGAGAAATTGTAAGAGCCTCTGCTGCCATTGTTCGAGCAAGGTAGCCCTCAAAACGAGTATGAGCGTACGCGTTTTGCGTCGGGCAATGAGATTGGCAGCAACCACCGTCTTCCGAACGCTGTGGGAGCAACAAGAACACCGATATCATGACGCATGAGAGCATCTGCAGCTGGCTTTTGCTCGGGTCGAAGAGCCCCCTTGAAGCTCACCTTGATCGGGGAGCCGTCGCATCGCTCGTCTTTCAGAATCGCCTGCGAACCGCATGTCACAAGTAACTCGACAACGGCATCTTCGCATCCCCGCGGCAGTCCCAGCCAATCGCCGACATCTTCCCCGAAGTACAGCACGCGCGGCTTTCCGTGCACCGATTGGCGCATGGCCTGAGCTCGGTAGAATTCCGGATTGCCGAATGCCGCCACGCGCTTCAGCCTGTTGAGCGCAGCCGCCGACAACCCCTCTTTAGCAATGTAGAGCATGCTCGAGCGGACTATGCGCACCTGTTCGGGCGCATCTCCGACCCCTAAGCCCTTTTTCGGATTCGATGCCCAAAGCATTGAGGGGTTCCTTCGCTCTTCCCCATCGCCATCGGCTCCTTTGTCGCCTAAAAGTTCGTCCGTTTCAGCAGCGTTCGCATCCGCCAAATCGCCCAGCACGCGCTTGCCGAAACAACGGGGGAGCTTTGCAAGTTCATCGGCGGACAGACTCTTAACGGACGACAAGAAGCGCCATTGATCGCCATACGGCGCAAAAGCCTTGTCGACGAACACCGAATTCCCATTGCGCATAGCGCCGCCCTGAAACGGAAGAGCGATGGCGTTTCCGAAGCCGCCTTTCGGAGTTAAATCTTGACTTGGGAAAAGAAGGTAGTAGGAATAGAGCTTCACGCGAGGGTCTGCCTGCATCGCCCGCGTCACGAGGGCGCAACCGAGCCTTCGCGCATCTGCAGCATCAACAAGTTCGCTGAAAAACAGCCAGATATGGGCTCCGTTACCCGAACGGGATCGCTCGACAGCGACGGGTACACCCACTTGATCGCACACCTGCCAAAAAGCAAGCACCGCCGACTCCTAGTCGGCCTTGTCAAAGTCGATCGCCAATACACAGGTTTTATCTTCGTCGATCAAGGGATAGCCGGCAACAATGCCGAAGTCCTCTTGATCCGCACCGACGAAATGCCGCTTGAGCGCCGCATCGTCGAGAGGCAAAAACTCGCGGCGCGCGCAATCGGCACATTTGACGCGCGGCTTGCCGCAAACCCCTGAAACCCACTCGTTGGAACAGGCGGGAACATACCCAACACGCGACGTTTTCTTGCTAAAGTAACTTTTCGCATACACATCGTCCCGTACGGCAAACAACGATCGGAATAAAGCCAGCTTCTCGGTATTCGTGCTCGCGGAAGTGACAAGCGAGGGATTCCGTTTGTTCTCGGCTTCTAAATACAGGCACCCCGCTTCCCACGATTCCTGCGTAGCGTATCGCCTCACCCCATCGACGCCCTCGCATACAACCACTTCACCATCGCCGCCAACCGACTCAAGCAGCTCGACGAAGCGGTACTCGCGTTCCCCGATCAAAGCACGTTTGCCTTGCTTCAAGCCGTTACCCATACGGACTCCCATCTCGAAGGATAACCCGAATGAGCATAGCATGAGTCAAGGATGATTGAACTCAGGTAGAGGATATTTTCCTTAGATGGGACAGAAGATATTTGGCTAGATCTGCATAACCATACGAGCTAGTAATTCAATCTACTACAGGATGGGTCAAAGGCGGACCGCCATTACGCATTTGTTGTTTTTGCAGCCGCCATCCGAAGTCAGCGCGGACCGTACAGTCTTGTTGTTTACAGGAGTCCGGACAGGGATCTCATTACTAAGTCAACATCTTTGTTTTCTAATTCCTGAATGATGTGAAGATAGGTCTTTTGTGTTGTGTTAATGCTCGAATGCCCCAGCCTCCTCGCTACGCTCGCTATCGAAACACCCGCAAAAAGTAACAGTGACGCATGAGTATGTCGAAGTCCGTGGATGGAAATCACAGGAACCTCAGCGCGCATGCAATGTCGCGCAAGCAGATCATTCGCTGTCGAGTTATACACTTTTCCCTGCACGAAAATCGGGCGATCGTCGGGAAGCCCTTTAACCAACTCCGAAAACTGTACAATTAAGTGCCAATCGATTGCCACTTTTCGTACGGAAGACTTGTTTTTCGTTGGCAAAAAACCCGTTCCCCCTTTGTAATCCCATGTCTTTTCGACTAAAAGACATTGGTGCGAGAAATCGAAATCCCGCGGTGTTACAGCCAAAGCCTCCGAAAACCTCAATCCTGTTTTCGCCATTAGAAGAATTAGCCAATCCCAATTCAGCTGAGGGCCTAAATCCAACTCAACCAGAAGTTTATGTAATTCAAATTGGTTGAGAAACTTTGGCTTCTTATCTCGTGGAGGCTTTCCTTTGACGATCGCCTTTCGCGTAGGGTCTCGCTCCAGCAAACCGTCATCGACTGCATCGAGAATCGCACCTTTAAGCTGATGATGGAAATCCATAACCGTCTGCCGCTCATGGCCCTCTGCGTAGGCGTTCAAGAGGCCTTGATAAGCCATTCTATCAAGGTCTTTAATAGCAAGATTGGGGATAAGCCTAGTCAACCAACTATGGGTGAGCAGGTATTTCTCCATTGTTACCTTCCGGATGGCACCTTCTTTATAAATTGAGATCCACTGCTTATAATAATCACAAAAAGAATCCGTGCATTTTGCTTCGCCGATCATATCCTCATCTCTCCTTTCGGATATTAGATACGGCCCGCGCTGATAGGGCAGTATGGCGAAAGCGACTGCGTTTCCCGCCTCTTGAAACTGTTTAGTCGATGTCGAAATCCCCTTAAACCCCCTTCCAAGATAAACGCACGCCACAAGCGTTCACTCGCGATTCTTAGAGCTTCCGCCAAACGTGTTATCTACTTGTTTTGCACGATGCTGATAGCCGCGCTCCAATAAAGCACATTCACAAAACCCTGCTCATCGCCGAACACCGATGATCGTTTTCCAGTCGGCATCATCGTAAAGCAGCATTTCGCCTCAGCAACTCGCACGGCCATTCTAGCAAGAAGTAACCCTCAAACAACAGTGCTCGACCTTACGCTGGTGAAGGGTGATGAGGCCGTCAAGGCTGCGGAAGAAGGCGCCGATTTGGCGCTGTTCTGCTTCGCTCCTAGGTAAAGAAATTTCCAAACCAACAAGATCATTGGCATTAATGGCAGGATATCCGGTCCCCGTACACCTATCGAGAACTTGCCCGACGAACGAATCTCTTTGCAGCAAAGAAAAGAGAAAGCGGCTGTTATGTCGAGGTCTCAGTTGAGCATAGCCAGTTGAAAAAACATAACTTTCATCAGGTAATTCAAATAAATAATTATTCTTTTGATAAGGACGAACGGTTTGAAAAAAGATGTCCCCAGCCTTTGCGAGCCTCTGCGCGCGAGAGGGTGCAAACTCTTTTTGCTCGTGCCTACTGTTTACCATCTCCGTTCCTACAACCGACTCGAGATCGACGTACTCGAACGTATTCGGCAATGTTGATTTCGGATTAAGTAGCGCCACGTCCCCCAGCTTACGCTGTTCCCAAGCAGGCGTGTTCTTTGCTTTTGGTAGTCTGTCGCATAAATCAGTCAAATGCATTTGCTGGGGCACGCCTGCTTGGGAACAGCGTAAGCTGGGGGACTTTCTGACTTTAAGTAGAACTCCTGGGCATACAGGTGCCAATGCAAAGAAGCTAACAGTTAAGCTTTGGGGGAAAGGTGTTGTAGGGAAAGCGGATTCCTATACAGGAAGTGAACAAACTCAATACTATGTTCGCCGCTCCGGCCAGTTTATGTATGGAAAACTCGATTTCTTACATGCAGCTTTTGGCATCGTTCCTGATAAACTTGATGGTTATGAATCTACGCTCGATTCTCCGGCTTTCGATATTGCGAGTATTGATAGCCGATTCTTGCTTGACAGCGTAACACAAGAAGACTTTTATCTGCGTCACGGAATGATCGCAAATGGAGGTAGAAAAGCTAAGCGAATTCATGAGGACGTCTTCCTGAGTATGCCAATTTTAGTTCCAACAGAGCAGGAACAAACTCAAATCGGCGCCTTCTTCCGCAGCCTTGACGGCCTCATCACCCTTCACCAGCGTAAGCAGGACGAGCTCCATAGCCATGCCTTCGGGCAAATTCCTATTGCATGCGCACCCTGCAAGACTCAAAAGAGCAAGCTCCTATGCGGTATCTGGAATGATCGGGTCGGTTTTTCAGAACTGGTCATCATGGCCTCCAACCTTTTCTCTCCCATTAAGCACCTAGCAGTTTGAGCTGCTCTGCGATTTTGGCTTCAAGCTCAGCTATTTCCTGTTTGTCCTGTTCGAGCAATTGTTTTACTTCGTTTAAATCAATCTCTTCTTCTTGTTCGAAGGTGTCAACATAACGTGGTATGTTCAGGTTGTAATCATTGTCTTGAATCTCTTTGATAGATGCCAAATGCGCATATTTTTCGACATCTGCTCGCTCTTGATAGGTATCCACAATTTTGCTAATGTTGTCATCAGTCAAGCGATTCTGCTTCTTGACCTTCATAAACTCATTTGACGCATCGATGAAGAGGACATCTTTAGTTGTCCGATTTTTTTTGAATACTAAGATGGTAGTCGGAATGCCGGTACCGTAGAAAATATTTGCAGGCAAGCCAATGACCGCATCTAAATAATTTTTCCCGATGATGGTCTTTCGTATCTCTCTTTCGGCAGCACCACGGAACAGAACGCCGTGCGGTAAAACGATAGCCATAGTGCCTTCTCTGTCTAAATGGTAGAGGCTGTGCAAGACGAAGGCATAGTCAGCCTTTGTCTTCGGGGCAAGCTTTCCGTAATCATTAAAGCGAGCATCCTTGAGCTTCGTTTCATCGTTATCCCAGTGGGCAGAGTAGGGAGGATTGGCCACCACGGCATCAAACGAACGAGGATGATCTACGCCTTTTTCATCGGGTCCATCAGGCCAGTCACTTTCAAGCGTATCCGCGTTTGATAAGGTCATATTATTAAACGACACTCCATGCATCATGAGATTCATGCGAGCCAAATTGTAGGTGGTCGTATTCTTTTCTTGTCCATAGTATTTGACCGGCTGCCCTTTTGGCAGATTCTGCCCTACAGTAAGAAGCAGCGAACCCGACCCCATGGCAGGGTCGTAAACGCTAAAGAAATCATCGACCTTGTTTTTTCCTAAGGTAACAATCCTTGACAGTATTTCACTTACTTCATGCGGCGTATAGAACTCTCCGCCTTTTTTTCCAGCTGAAGCAGCAAATTGTCCGATAAGGTATTCGTAGATTTCTCCAAGTATGTCTTTACCGTCATCGCTCTTATAGTTAATGCTATCAACCAGCTTGACAATACGATTAAGCGACTTAGCCCGCTCGTTTGTTGATGAGCCAAGTCGTGAATCACCTAGATTGACATCGTTAAATACGCCTCTGAAATCCTGAACAGCCTCCTTGTTCCGCTCAGCATTCTTGTTGAAGTTGTCAAAAATGGTTTGGTAGTCACTCGGAATGACCATGCTGTTGTCGATCTTATGTATCAAGGATGCCCAGGTATCGAGTGGAGCTATGGCGTATCCCAAGCTCGAAGAGATATCTTCAAGGTAATCATCTAAATCATCTACATTGGCTTGCTCCAAATAAGCTTCGTTAATTGTTTTTTCTGACTCAATATCGATGACGTTATTGATGACAAGATATTGCTCCTGGTGCTCCGATAGGTAGCGATAGAACATAAACGCAAGGATGTAATTCTTATATTCTGCCGCATCCATATTGCCTCGAAGCTCGTTTGCCATTGCCCAAAGCTTCGATGAGATTGCATGTAGATCGCTCATTGTGCTGTTTCCTCTCTAAATGAACATTTGCTGAAGCAAGCCCTTTTTTAGTTTTTGCAGGTGCTCGAGCTTACGCTGGTGAAGGGTGATGAGGCCGTCAAGGCTGCGGAAGAAGGCGCCGATTTGGCGCTGTTCGTCGATGAATGGGTAGGAAACCTCAAGCTCCATTACTTTGTTTTTTGAAATATTGAAGCGCGAGATACCTTGTGCTAGTAGAGTCAAATCAGATCGCACGGCTGGCGATCTGAGCATGTAGGCAAGATAACCAGAGTCGAACGTCCCACTTTGTCTGTAACCAAAGCAAAAACTGTTAAGGTATACATTTCGCTGATCAGAGAGCCAAACGGAAGACATTCCGACTTCCTCCGGCGTCTCCGAAGAGACAGTGAACAACGCGTCGCCACGCTTTACTTCGTTTTGAGTTGCATCGATTTCGACAGCTTCCAGTCGAGTTGTATCGGTTACGGGGTTGTCGAACACGTTCGTGTATGGAACGAATCTTGCTTCACCATGACCAAAGTCTTCTTTCGACTTACCAGATAGACCAGAATACGCTGTGCCGGATTCCCCCAGCTTACGCTGTTCCCAAGCGTCAGTAAAACCAGGAAAGCGTATCTCTGGTCTGTCGGCACCATCTTTCGGAAACATTTTTTGCAGGAATCCGCGTTTCTGTAATTTTAGGTGCTCGACCTTACGCTGGTGAAGGGTGATGAGGCCGTCAAGGCTGCGGAAGAAGGCGCCGATTTGAGTTTGTTCGGAAGAATCGGGAACTCTAATTTTAACATTATTGATTGTTGCTTTCGAAAGGCTTGGCACTCCTGTTGATTCGTCTTTCCTCTTCCAATCAATCCTACTGAATAACTGAAATGAAAACTGAAGATCATAATTCTTCTTGGGAATGCAGTAAAACAGCGTGTCAACCGTCCAAAATGGCGCCTCGAGGAGATACGGTTTATCAATAGTGCCTTTTCTTCCAATACCGATTGCGTCTTCATTTTCGGACAAAGCTGCGTCGACGCCAAGCATGTATCCGCCGGTTCCGTAGACAGGAACAGACCCCTCGCCGAGATGCTTGTAGTCACGACCGCTCCAGACTGTAATGGCATCCCCCAGCTTACGCTGTTCCCAAGGATCAGTAAAACCAGGGAATCGCAGCTTAGGTGCGTTTCGTTTTGATTCGCTCATGGTCTCCCCTAACCCTCTGCCAGCTCATCGGCTATTTCGTAGATCGCTTCGCGTAAGCCATTGCGGTACTTAATCCTTGATAGCACCTGTATACCTTCATCATGCGCAAGAGACCTATACTCGCTACACGCTTTAGCCAGAATGTCACTGATCTGCCCCCTGTCATCGAGATCCTGCAGACCATATCGATGACGGCTGAACAACTCGCGCATCTGAGCACTGGTAATAATGTCGGTTATGCCCCATTTAACTCGAAAATCGAGTAGCGTTCTATCGAGGCTCACATTGCTCGCTTCTTGAATAATCGGTTCGACATCGTTAAGTTTCGCTGGATACTTGAAATCCGAACCCCTCTTCGGATAATAGCCCTTAACGATTGCAGCAGCTGCGTTAATAATCTTCCCTGCATAGACGCGATCTTCCAGCCCGTTCGCAAACTGATTGATCTTGTTCTGCGTCTCTAAAGCTTTATCGATCTTTTCTTCATGAACTTCATTGAGCAGGCGCTCAATTAGCTCAGTTAGGTAATCGTAGTCTATTCTGACATCCTTAACATGCGTCATTCGCAACTCGATTTGATAAAGCGGTATTCTCTTTTCTTTGGAGATGTGCGTCTTTAGTTCATTTGTTAAAACCGTAGTCAACATTACTTCCTGATCAGGCGTCATGCCTAAAGCATACAAAAGTTCATCTGGTTGATCGTAGTTAAAGCCAACTTGCTTTCCGTTGACTTTCTGCGACTCGAACTGTTTTAGTTTTGCCATACCGACATTGTATTCGCGAAGAAGGTCGAGCATGTAATCCTTTTGTTTTTCTGACGGCGGAAGTTTGGTGAACCCATTGGTCAGATCTGCCAATTTTGAAACTTTACCCTTGACTGCATTAAACACTTCTTCAAACATCGGTGCGGTGATGCCGTCTTTCATGTTCTGCTTGCCGCGCTCTTCATCTGTCAAATTGGCTGAATCCCTATTCGCGTAGATTGCCAAAGCTTCGTTCATGAGCTTTTCGTTTTGCGCCGGCCAGCGATAGTTTACAATGCGACCCCATGGTTTTGTCTGCATGTCCGCAATGCGATTTGTTCGAGAATATGCCTGGATCAGACTTGCGCCCTTCAATGTACGATCAACATAAAGCGTATTAAGTTCCGGCGCATCAAAGCCCGTCAGAAGCTGATCTACTACGATAACAATGTCCAGGAACACTCCATCACTTGCTGTCTTGTTAAGCCTCGATGTGACATCTTGCGTATAGCCCGAAACGTTATCCATACCAAAGTTTGTGCCGAATTCTTCGTTGTATGCGACAATGGCCGAATAAAGCCCTCTGTTGGTGTCGAGCATAGTGTCATTATTGGACGTGTTCTGACTAAACGTGACAGCCACTTTGAGCGTCTGTTTACCTTCAGATTTACGTATGGTGTTCACCCGCTGAAATTCATTGAAATACATCATCGCCATAGGAGTTGAGGCTTTGCCACCGCCAACGTGCGTAGTGAGCAATGCATTGTATTTGCCTTCAACAGAGCGATTGCGCCAATTTTTAAATATGTCTTGTACAACCTCTGTAACGTGATCGTGATTTTCGTCGTAAAAACTCGGCTCAATGGCATCATCCATATCATCCTGAGATAGATTAGCAATTTTATCCCTAATCTTCTCTTCAGACCAATTTGGATGCTGTTCTTTATAAAACTGCGGAAGATAGCGCTCCTTCATTGTTTTCTCGTCGATGGTTGTTTCGAAATCAACTTTGAAACCTAAGACATTAGTATCCGATATAGCCTCCCGGATAGTGTAGGCGTGCAGTAGCTCACCAAAGATGTCTTCGGTGCGAAGGCCTGAGGTGGTATCGTCGAACATTGGAGTACCGGTATAGCCCAACCACGCGGCACGCTTAAAAGCCTTTTGTATTGCCTTAAACGACTCTCCTCCCGTTGAGCGATGCGCTTCGTCAACGATAAACACAATGTTTTTATCTGGTGCCTTAAACGATTTGCGCTTAATTAATCTTTCCAGCTTCTGAACTGAAGTGACGATAATGTTATTGTCCTTAGACTTCAACTTGCGACTGAGATCTGTTGTGTTATTGGTGTCTTGTATACTGCCCAGAGCATCATCGGAAGCATCAGGATCATAAGCCTTGTAGCTCTCGTTAGCTTGCCTCGTAAGAGCGATACGATCAACCAAGAAAACCACCTTATCAATACCCGGCATGCGGCTTGCAAGCCAAGCTGTTTTGAAGCTGGTGATGGTCTTCCCTGATCCAGTAGTATGCCAAATATAGCCAATTTTATTCACGCCAAACTCGAAATCCGCCTTCTTTATTCCAGCTATGGCATTTTGCGTAGCATATACTTGATAGGGACGCATCACCTTGAGGCTTTGCCTGTTTTTCGTACCATCCAAAATCATATAGTTTGTTGCCATTTGATGCGCCATCGGGATTGACAGCATAGAGTCGGCGAATTCTTTCCAGTTCCGCACTGTCTCATTGTCCTTTTTACGTTGCCAGTTAAAGGCAAAGTCCTTATTAAAATGATCGGATGTTGTGTTTGCCATATACTTCACATTATTGGGCGTAATGGCAACCAAAATCTGGAGTGTAGAAAAAATGTCTCGGTACTGATTTTCATCGATGTATTGGCGCATCTGCTCGAGCGCTTCATCAACGTTATGCGTGGCGCACTTTTCTTCAATCTGGATTATTGGTAAGCCGTTTATTAAAAGCGTTGTATCAAAGCGCCGGGCTTGTTTTCCCGTTATCTTCGCCGGTCGCTCAATCTGGTTCACTACTTGATACACCGTGTCGCCCGCCCCTATTTGTTTCTGATCGAAAACCGTGAGAAACACATGTCGGCCATCATCAAGATCGATCTCGATCTGTGAAACGCCGTTAAGCCCATAGAGAAACTGACCTGCCTGATAGGGTGTTTGAAGATCGGAAACAACCCTCTTCACTTGATTGAATTCAACGGCGCTTAATGGATGATCCAACGTGTTTTGATTGTGTTGCTCTAGTATTATCTTAAAATTATCCCAAAGTTGGTCTGTGGTTTTGATGTCTGGCTCGTATTTCCAAAGCTTGGTCTTACCAACATAGTCAGTAACACCTTCTTTGACGAAGCCCCACCCTGAATCCGTCGCACTAGATACTGCTCCGCTGCATAGGTATTGGATGAGCTCGCTTTCAAATTGCTCTTCGTTCATGCCTTGGTAGCCTCCTTGATTTTCCCCAGTAAAAAAAGGGTCTCGTTCGCTGCGATTCGATTCATAAGTGCTTCTCGTTTAAGCTGGTTGAAATAAAGATCCCCAATGATCCTCTGCTCTTCAATCACCGGAAGATTCGGGAGAGCTAGGTTGCTCAGTTGTCGTATTGTGTATTTCAGCACGGCCGACCCTTGTTGCCCGCTTTGGAGCTGCCGCTTGATTTCGCAATTCTCGTTAAGCATAAATACAAGATATTTTGCGTCAATTGATTCTGAGGGAATAAGAACCACGAAATTTTGAGTAAATAGATAACCCGCATGATTCTCTTGGACGACTGTCGCCTTTCCAGAAATCAGACTAAAGATAACATCTCCGGCATTCACAGTGCTTACCCTATCGAAGGTTCGTATCGATCTCCTTGCATCTCTGACGGTACTTAATCCATTAAGATCGTCATCCATCTCAGGCTGGCCATAAAGGATATACACCGGCGCTTCATCGCTAAACGATTCTTGGATACGAAACTGAGGCGTACCGCTAGTCAATTCAACGACATCTGAAATAGGTATCGTCATTTTCTGCCTTTCAACAATTATAGATTCATTATATGAACATGATCAGATGTGTCAATATAAAATCTGTAATTGTAAAAAATTACTGTTCTATCTATTAAAAATGGCATTTTTGCATTACCGAAAGGCTTATGTACTCGTATAGCCTTCTTTGGCGACTATGATGTGCTCGAGCACCTTGATTCCCAAGAGCTGTCCGGCCTCTTTAAGCTTTTGGGTTATTACAATATCCTCATCCGAAGGCTCAACGTTTCCGCTGGGATGATTATGAGCGACGACAATGCTTGCAGCCCTATCCTCGATAGCCTTGGCAAAGATTTCCCTCGGATGAACCAAGCTTTGATTGAGCGTTCCTTGAAAAACCACCTGATTGCTGATGAGCCGATTCGCTCCATCCAACGTGAGGACTACAAAGTACTCCTGTTTTTTATCTCTGATATTGTCCAATTGCGCAACAGCGTCGTCGGTATCTCTAATTATCGGACGATCCGCTGGCATCAAATAGCGTCTGCCGAGTTCAAACAGCGCAATTATCTCACTGGTTTTAGCCTGCCCCATACCTTTAATGCAGCTCAATTCATCATAGGTGATGGAGCTGCCTTTTTCTTTTAGCAGCACCAGTATTTGTTTCGCGATTTCGGCTGCAGAAACTTGCCTGTTGCCGCTTCCAATCAGTAAATGAAGAAGCTCGACATCACTTAAGTTGCCTACGCCGTACTTTACCAACTTCTCTCTGGGCATCAATTTATTCATAGCTTATTATTCTTATCGCTGCTCGTAGCCATAACGAATTGAGTGAAGTACCACTTGAGCATATTAGCTCCTTCGTTAAACACACCTTCAACGTGGTGTAATATACTGCCCCGCGTTTGACGAATGTTGATCATGAAATCGACCTCGATAGAATCATCTTCAACACCGAATCCATCAGGATGGAGACCAATGCCCCGAAAACCTGGTTGCGCAGAACCCACCTCAAACAAGTACAGCTCTTTATTGCAGTGAGATTCTGGATCGACAACAACGAGGCCCAAACGAGCCTCAACGATGGCTTTCATAGGAGAACCGCGCATGAGCGAAGCCATGTTTTTCAATTCCTCTTGACCAATTGATTCAATGCGCTTCAAGGAGCCTCCCGATGGTCAAAAGCGGCATTTCTTGATTGAGTTGCAGGACAGACGTTACATAAAAACGTTTGCACGATCATGAGAAGCGTATACGATTCTTCAGCCGCTAAGCGAAACCGTGCGCACCTGCACCAGTAAGCCAGTAATATTCTACCACCCTCGCAAACAAATGTAGCTCTTAGACCGTCGCAGCATTTCAGAATCTCGCCTTGATATTCGACTAGACGTTCGAATGCGCTAGGCGGTTACGTAGGGACAGCATTTCACTGCGTTTGCTCTCGCAAAGATTTGCTTCTCCCATACATAGACGGCGGAAACCCTGTTAACACGTCCGCCTATCTCGCCCATATTGCAATACTTGCGAAACAATGACAGCTCTCCTCTAACGCCTATACAATCCATCCATCGTTCGGCCTTCGCCGTCCCGCCATTCAACCCAACCGTTGTTGGATCCCCCAAGGACGAAATCTGCTGCACCACTTGGGGAGTCAAAGGCAATCGACTTCGCAAGCCGCACAATCCCGCTTGCATCCTCGCTTAAGTCCCCCGATTCAACCAAAGCTTTTCGCAATTGATTGTACTTTTCGAGTTTAGCCGGAAAAGACACATCGATCGGAGAACCATCCAAAACGACGAACTCGTCTCCCGTATAGACACCAGAAGCTTTGACGCCCCTGCGCGACGTGTACAAGATCTTTTCTCTTGCGATCCCTTCGCGCGCATCCTCCATATCGTAGCCAAGCGACGACAAAATAAACCCTATCTCCTCGTACACTTCTTCAACAATCGGTTTCTGATACTGATCTATTCTGCACTTTGGATTGATTTTGTTTTCAAGTGAATAACGCTTCGATTCCTGAGCTTTTTCGATTGCATATCGTTCAAGAGCACTGATCAAATCCAGCGTAAGCACTGAGCTATCGGCTAAAAACAGTATGGCTTTATTCCAAAACTCTTTTTTCACCTTGTGATCTTCAAGACGAAGTATACCTTGGGTAGTCTGTCCGATATACAAACGGGAAAGTCTGCCGTCTTCGTCGTCAATGAGATAGTAGACTCCATGGGAAGGGAGTTCGATCGTCCTCGCCTCGTCCATAAGAGGACGGGGAACGACGACGGTTGTTATCGGCGACAAAGTTCTCAAGCAAACGCGCACCCCTTTTGGGTTCCCGTTAATGAATTGCGTCGTTATCGTTTTCAACCGACCCATGCGCATCTCGTTTCTCCATGAAAATGCTTACTTACGATATCGTCTTCCATTTTATCGCAGTACGAAGCAACCCAAATTGGCCGCACTGCTTTTATGGCTATCATAACTTCGCGCAACTTCAAGTTTTTCGCCGCTGTCCCAAAGCGCGAATGACAATTCTATTTCGTCGATCTAAGTGGGTTCTACGAGGTTTGTTGCACTATAGACGCATGGCTCAAGTCAAAAACAAAGAAGCACTAAAAAGCCACCCAGGATGCCGACGTGCAGTTCACAGGTCAAAAATCTGCCACGGAAGATCTGGGTCTCCGAACAGTGACTCGATAACATCTTCTTCCTGATCTCTATCTCCGCGGTACGCCAAAGAAAGCATGTGCTCTCTATACGACGACTCGCTCGTTTCGACTAAAATAGGTTCGGTTTCATCATAGAAGAACCCTGCGGAGGCATGCACGGGAAAAGGCTTGATCATCCGAGGGTTTTCAAGAATCCACGCATAGGAATCTATGTCAGGCAACTCAGACATCATCGCCTGCCTCCTATGGGCATGGGCAAACGGTACGCAATCGACAACATCGACCAAGCCAATTGCATAGCCATAGAGCAAACCCGGTATGTTGTCGTACATCCGCGCTGTTTTCGATGCGCAAACAACAAGGTTCTCGATTGGCGTTTTAACTTTCCTGCTACGACATTCAATCGTCTTTTGGCCTGTCGCTATGAATGTCGCGAAGGGTTCTTGGAAGCTCAAGCACTTCAATGGCTCTCCTTCGGTCGTGTTGACCTAAACAAAGCATACGCCAACTATTCATGCTAAGAGTGCACCAACAAAAGCGGTTTATCGCACCTGCACCACTATAGCGCAGTACCTCGATCGAATCCATGCGTTAAGCATTCCAAGCGCGAAGCGAACCTCGCAAAATGAAAAGAAGCCGCGTGCCGCTTCATCCTAAAAATCACCCACATCCTCAGGCTTCTTCCTGAGCGCAACATGCAAACTCGCATCCCCCGTCACCACGAGGGAAAGCAACTCGTCTTCGTAGCCCTCGGCAACAACGCGCAGATCCACTTTGCTGGCGCATGCGGGGAGTACGGTATGGCCGTCGGCCTCGGTCGTCTCGATGAAGGGATGAAGTGAAACCCTCGCGGTGGCGAGAGGCTTGCCGGTTTTTTCGTCGGTCACGGCGACGTTTATCTTGTAGGGCGCTTCCCGAGTAGCCAGCAGTGTGAACGTCGACTTCGCTTCCTCATGTCTCTCCGTAGCGGCAAGCGCTACGGTATAGCGATAGACTCCGGGTTCATGGGGCGCGGCGAAAGACGCTTCGGCCCAATAAAGTCCATCGGTGCCCTCGCGCGGAGCATCGCCGAGAACGCCAACGGCAACCTCTTCCCCGCTCTCGTCGCATATGCGAAACCCTGTGCCGCCCAAGCAGCAGCCGCTCGAGCACTTCGCGCCGACCTTGACGGCGGCGGGCCACCCCACGTAAGCCGGAAACGGTACGCCCCACGTTGCCAGGCTCACCGCGTGAGGACGGTACTCGTATGAAACCGTGCTTTCGACCTCGCCGTGGGCAGGGCGCACCTCATCCCCGGCGTCGCAATACGTCGCCGTCCATGAGTACGCTCCCGCTTCGGGACCCACAGAAACGCATATCTCGCGCGTCTCGTTCTCGGCGCCGTTGAAGGCAACGATCTCCTCTTCCCATTTTCGACCCGCGCTGTCCCGCACAAGCACTCCGGTTCCCCTGAGATCGCAGAAATCAAAGCAGGTCACCCGCGCGATCAGGACCAGATCGGCCCCATCCGGCCGCCGGACGAGCCTGCGTCTGCTCAGCAAGAGTTCGGCGGCATGCGTCTCGATCGGCGAGGAGTCTCTGATCCCGCGTGCCGCATCGTCGGTACCGTTTCGATTTTCGTCCATCGCAACAACCTTTCACGCAGAAGCGGGGAAGGAATCCCAAGCCCCTTCCCCGCCAAAAGCAATCTTCTCGACTCGAACAGCCCTTGCTGGTGATGGGGAATCCCGCCGATCCAGCGTCAACCGTTCAGTCAACTCCGTATGCCGATCAGGCATCGCCCGATGCGCACTTTTCTGCCGGCCAAACCAGTCGATCGGCTCCTCTGCCAAACACTACTCGATCGGCCACCCGGCCAAACCAGCCGATCTGCTCGGTTTTCCAACTCAAGCGCAACCTACGCAATCGGCTCTTCCTTGCCGACCATGTCGCCTGCGATGTAGCCGTGCACCTGGTACCAGCCGCGCTTGCCGCTTCCGCGCACGGCACCGCCCGTGCCGCCCGTGCACTCGCCTGCCGCATACAGATGCGGGATAACCGGTTCTTCGCTGATGGCAACGCTGTCGCAGCCTTCGGGCTGCCACTGGAACGACTGATCGACGACCTGCATGTTCTGGTTCACGCGGATGCCCGTGCACTGATCGTGCGGCATGCGGCACCAACGCGCAGCCCAAAACGGCGGCTCAGCAACCGGATAGAGGGGGCCGGGCCTGCCGAAATCGGGGTCTTCGCCCGCAGCAGCGTACTCGTTGTACTGCGCAATGGTTGCCTCAAGGTTATCAACCGGAACGCCCATCTGCTCCGCAAGCTCGGCGATGGTGTCGGCCTTGGCAACCCAACCCGGTTCGCAGCAGGGCGTGTTCTCGGGATCGGGGCTCGTAAACGAATCCTCGAATTTGTCCCAGCCGGCGTCCACAGCCCCCGCCTGATCCGTCACGAACCACTCCATACGGGGCCTGCCTTCGATCTGCAAAAAGGCGATCATGTGAGGGAGCCACGGAAGCGTGTGCCCAGCCTCCCATCCTGCTTCGTTGAGATAGCGGGTGCCTTGGTTCTGCACGAACACCATGTGGTCGAGCTTTCCCGAAGGCAGTCCCGTCTTCGTCGAGGGGTTGTCGAAGTGCGGGCGATCCCACCGCACATACTGACGGCTCCCAAGCCTGCCGCTGAACTCCATGATAAACGACATATCAACGCAGCCGCCCCCCGCGTCCATCACGCACAGATGGCCGTCGCCGGTCGGCAGAACATCAGGCCAGCCGGTCCAGATCAACGTCTCGTCGAACGCGGCGTGCTGTGCCCTGATCATCCGTGGATTGCCCTTGAACCCACCTGTAGCGATCACCACGCCTTTGCGAGCCTTCATGTTGATGGTGCCGTCGGGCGTTTCCACCTTAAGCCCGAGAACGGGACCACCTGGCTCGCGATACAGCTTCGTCATCTTGTGTTCAAGCAGAATTTGCACGCCACGTGCCTCGAGTTGCTCGTGGAACAGCATCGAGAACACGACGCCCGAACCCTGGGGCTGGCCTTTGTGCTCTGCGATCTGATGCGAACGCGGAACGCGTGCGGGCTCCTGTTTGGTCACATCGACCCACTCGCCACCGCACACGTCTTCCACCCATTTTGCGTATTCGTCAGAAGTATCGATCCACGCCTGAAGAACCTCGGGATTGGAGCGGTGCAAACCGAACTCCATCTGGTCTTCAAAGGCCCATTCGGGCTTGTCCTCGATGCCGAGCCGCTCCTGCACGCTCGTACACGCGAGCTGGCAGTTTCCTCCGCCAAGCACCGAGCAGCCGCCGAAAAACTCGCCCTTGTCGATCATGACAACCTCGGCACCCGCATCGACTGCGCGGATAGCTGCGGGCGCTCCGGCATCGCCCGTGCCGACCACAATGACGTCGGTTTCGATGTCCCACAATTCAGGAGCCCACCAGGGAGTCGCCTCGCCTGCGCTTTCCCCGCCCGAAGCGCACCCGTTGAGGAGCATCCCCGCACCCACCGCGCCACCTGCAAGACCAACGCCTTTGAGGAAGCTTCTCCTCGATACCGCATGTTCCATCTGTTCCCCTTTCTTCTTCGGCAGGCGGTCTTGTACCGCCAATACCTTTCAAGAGCGCCCCTGCTAAATCGCCTATTCGTGGCATGTGTAGCACTCGAACACGCCCTCGTGATGGCAGCTGAGACATGCCCCTATGGCAATCTCTTCCACTGGATCAGACGAGTGCATTTTGTGACAATCGGAGCAGGAAACTCCTTCGTGATCCTCGGATTCCGAAAGTTCATGGGGGTTGACGACGGTTCCCTCGGAATCGATAAGCGCCGCACGGTCCTCGGTTGCCTGCGCGAGAACCGCCACGTCATCGTGACAATCGAGGCACAGCTGCTCGGGCACTGCCGTGCTTTTCAACCGTTGCGGCATTTCGGAATCGGGCAGAACCCCTTCGTGTGCCACGGACAGCTTCGAATCATCCGCATGGCACGTTGGGCAATCAGCCGCTTCCTGCTCGTGAAGAGCGGCTGGATACGCGGAGTCCTGCATCGATTCCGATTCGATAGCGTGGCACATCGCACAATCGGAATCGGGCGACCAAGTAAAGGCGACTGCTGAAACGGGGTTCTCGCTGACGTTCTCTGTTTTGACCGCGTTGGGCGCATGCGGCGCACACCCCACTACCGCACCCGCAGCGCATATCGAGACGCAGAGCCATGTTATACGACGTATTGAATTTCGAGCAAGCCCCATCGAATCCCCTTTCAATCTGGGAATACGCAGCAAGACCGCGAGAGGATAGCCTCTGCTGCGAAGCCTTTTAAGTGCCTTTTCAGTTTTGAGCGAACCTTTGCTTTGTCAGATAATCCTCAAGCCCTCGTACGGTTTGCGACGGAATTGACGAGAAACCCCATCGCCGAACCTTAGTGCATCCCTACCCCTTACTAAAAAGCTCCATAAATATATTCCCATACATATATGGTAGTGTCTAGAGGGAATTTGAGGAATTATGAGTACATGGATACTCGCAAACAACAAGCCCCTTTCGAGGCATATTCGGCAAAGCTCGCACAACGTCTCCGCACCCTTCGCGACGAACGGGGCTTAAGCCAAGAGAGCGTCGCCCACGCTGCGGGCATATCGACCTACACGTATCAGAAATTCGAAAAGGGTGAATCAAAACCAGGCACCCCCATGAATCCGCGCTTGTTTACGCTGCTCGCCCTCGCGGACGTATTCGACATGGACATTCGGGATCTGCTCGACTTCGGGTAAACGCAAATTTCGACCCAAGAATGTAACTAGCCCCTGCTTATCCAAGGTGCTCAACCAACATCCCCTCGTGATAGAATTCATCGGAAGAGAAATCCGCCTCCGAGAGGGAGCGGTATTGCCGGAAGAACGCGTGAGCACGGCCCACCAAGACAGGAGCACCATGATCAAGGAACTCACCAAAGACGAAGCGATCCTCTCGCAGCCCTGCGAGGCAGCTACGGTCGAAGACGAAGCGGTGGCGCAGGACTTGCTCGATACCATCGCGTCGCTCGAGGGCGCTGCGTGCCTGGCCGCAAACCAGATCGGCTTCGCCAAGCGCGTTGTCGTCTACCTCGATGACAACGACCAGCCGCACGTCATGTACAATCCCGTGCTCAAGCAGGCGCTCGGCGCGTTCAAGGCCGTCGAGGGCTGCCTTTCGCTCGAAGACGAATCCAAGGTGACGCGCTACGATCGCATCAAAGTTGCCTACGACGAGCTTGTCGATGGCGCGCTCGTGTCCCGCAAGAAGGATTTCACGGGATGGACGGCCCAGATCATCCAGCATATGATCGACCACTGCAAGGGCAAGCTGGTCTAGGCCGCATCGCAAGAACGGATCCCCATGGAACGAAAACTCACCGTCTGGCAGGCAGCCTGCATCATCACCGGATACGGCGTGGGCAGCGGCGTCATGACGCTTCCCTACCTCGTCGACCGTGCCGGACTCGTACCAAGCCTCGCCATCATGCTAGCCGCGTTTTTCTTCAGCTACTGCATGCACATGATGCTCGCCGAGCTGACGATCGGAAGCGGCAAGGGCACGCAGGTCATCTCGGTATTTCGCACCTACCTTTTCCGCGGCAAACACGGCAATGTGTTCGTGATCGCACTGTTCGTGCTCACCACACTCGTGCTCATCACGAACCTCGCTGCCTACATCGCAGGCGGTGCCGAGATATTCGCGGCAGCCGGATTGCCTCCCTTGGCAGCTCAGCTCTTGTTCTACGTGATCGCCGCTGCTGTCGTGTTCTTCGGTTTGAAAGTGCTCGGCATAAGCGAATCCATCTCGGTCAGCATCATCATCGCCATCGTTGCGGTACTCGCCGTTGCTTCGCTTTTCAACTGGCATAATCCGTTGCCGCTTAGTACCGTTGGCACGCCCAACGAGCTCCTCGCTTTCTTCGGCATGGCCATGTTCTCGTTCGTCGCGTTCTTCAGCGTGCCGCAAGCCGTCGAAGGGCTCGATCGCGATCCCGCCAAGGTGCGCAAGGCAATCCTCATCGGACTCGGGCTCAACCTCATGTTCATCCTCGTCATCGTCACGTGTTCGCTCGCAAGCTCCGCGCGCATCACCGAGCTTGCAATGATTGGCTGGTCTGAGGGCATAGGGCTTTGGGCCCAGGTGCTCGGATCGGCGTTCACCGTACTCGCGATGCTCACCACATACTGGTCGATCTCGCTCGCGCTCTCAGATATCGTCGAGGAACAGACGAAGTGGAACCGCCGCATCTGCTGGGTCATCGCCACGCTTCCCTCGCTCATCCTCGTGCTGCTGAACCTCGGGGGATTCCTCGACATCATGCGCACGGCGGGCGGCCTCATCGCCATCCTCATGGCTTTCCTCGTCGTGCCCGCGTTCAGACGTTGCCGTCGGGAAAACGGCAAGCTTTTGCTGCCGAACCCCCTTGCAAGCACGCCCCTGCAGGTTGTCGTGCTGCTGGCGTTTCTGCTCATGGCCATCGGCAGTGCGGTTGGAATCTAGGCAAGCGTCATGCGCACTGTCTTCGTAAACGCAACCTTCCACACGATGGAAAGCGAAACCGACACGCACGCCACGATGACGGTCGAGAACGGCATCATCACAGGATTCGATGAAACTGCGGAAGCGAACGGCGCGCAAACGGTCGACCTCGGGGGTGCGCACGTGTTTCCCGCGCTCATCGATGCGCATCTGCACATGCTCGAAAGCATCGCGCTCGCAAGCATGGGAGAGCAGATCTGCGATATCGTGCACGGCGGCGTGAAGCCCCACAACCTCGCGGGCATCGAAGCAAAAATCCGCTCGCATACCGCGCAAGCGAAGCCGAATTCGCTCTTCATCTTCAGCAACTACGTGTCCGCCGCCATGGACGAAGGCCGCCTTCCCAACCGCCATGAGCTCGACGCGTGGGCGAACGGAGCGCGGGTGTGGGTGCTCAACATAGACGGGCATTCGGGAGCGTGCTCTTCGGCCCTCCTCGAAGCACTCGGGCTTGAGGATATCGCGCCCGACGGCATCTTCGTCGGCCCCGCCCACGACGCGAACCTCGGAAAGTTCACCGACCATCTGGCCTCGAGCATCACGCCCGCCGCACTCGCCCGCGGCATCGCGCACTTCTGCAACCAGTGCGCCGCCTACGGCATCGGCACCGTGTGCGCCCTCGAGGGAACCGACGACAGCGAGCGCGACCGTATGGCGGAGCTTACCGCGTTCCTCGCACAGCGCTTCCCCCTCGATGTCCGCCTATTCCCCCAGTACATGGACGAAGAGAAGCTTCAGAAGGTGCTCCCCCGCATGGGAGCGAGCCGCGTGGGCGGCTGCATGAAATGGGAACTCGACGGATCGGTGGGATCGCGCACGGCGGCGTTCTTCGAGCCCTACGCCGACGGCTCCGCAGGCTCGCTCTACTTCGATACCGATGAGCTCGCGCACACCGTCGAAGGCTTTGCGGACCGCGGGTTCATGGTTTCGGCGCATGCCATCGGCGATGCGGCCATCGATCAGCTGGTGGGCATCTTCGAGCGGGTGGGCGGACGGCATCGCATCGACCACTGCGAATTTCCCTCGAAAGACGCCGTCGAACGCGTCTGCACGCTGAAGCCCTTCGTCACGGTGCAGCCGGGCTACGCCTGGATCGACAAACGCTACCTGCACGGCTACGAGCGCTTCCTGAGCGAGACCCAGATAGCAAGCCAGATCCCCCTTGCGCGCCTGGCCGAAGCGGGCGTGCCGCTTTGCGGATCGACCGACGCGCCCGTGCAATCGGTCGATCCGTTTCTGCAGATGCGTGGCATGCGCGAGTTCTATGTCGAGGACCAGTCGCTTTCGGCCTACGAGGCGCTCAAAACCTACACCGTAAACGGCGGCGCGATGCTCGGCGAGAATAAGGGGCTTCTGCGCGAAGGCTACGAGGCGAATTTCTTCACCTGCACGGAAAACCTGCTCGACATCGAACCGGCGGGTCTCGAAAGCATGCATGCGCAAGGTATGTGGCTCCACGGCAAACGCTACAAACCCCTGCCCGACGGGCTCGGCACGTTCCTTCGCCTGCTTGCCGCGAAACCGAGAAAGATTTAGCGGCATCGGAGGTCATCCGCGCAAGCAGTCCAGCCCATCCGATCATCGCCTAGAGCGCTGACGGCTCGGCGTCCGCTCGACTATGCCGCGTATCCGACTCTTACAAATCAAGCCCGTCGACCCACGCCCGCAAGCTCGCCTTCGAAACGTCGTTCAGCAGCTTGGCTGGACGCCAGATGACGGTATCGGGACACAGCGCCCGGAGCACCTCGCCCGTGCGGCCGACGCCACTTCCCCCCGATGTGCAGAACGGCACGACCGTTTTACCCGCGAAATCGTATGACTCCAAAAACGTGTTGACGATGGTCGGAGCGACATACCACCAGATCGGGAACCCGACGAACACAACGTCGTAGTCGTCCATGTTAGAAACGGTGCGCCTGATCGCGGGTCTTGACGAGGGGTTGTTCATCTCGACGGTGCTGCGGCTTTTCTTGTTCGTCCAATCGAGATCGGCAGCGGTGTAGGGTTTTTCGGGCTCGATCTCGAAGAGGTCGGCTCCCGCAACCTCGGCCAGCGATTCGGCGACGCCCTTCGTCACGCCGCTGCATGAAAAGTACGCAACCAGTGCTTTTTTACTCATTGATGCCTCCTGTTCGGTTTCGTTCACACGATTGTAAAACCTGGAGTGCACTCTAAGTCAAATGGCACGGTGCGCGGTCGTCGGGTGCGCGCACAAGAGGTTCCGCAACCGCACAGGCTCGGCTACACTAAGTACGTACAGCATGTATCCCGCGAAAAACCGGAGTCACCATGATCAAGCCCATCATGACCAACGAGATGTTCCTCGCTCAGCCTTCGGCGCAGGCAACCGTCGAAGATGCGCAGACGGCCCAGGATCTCCTCGACACGCTTGCCGCCCACAAACACGAGTGCGTCGGCATGGCGGCGAACATGATCGGCGTGGCCAAGCGCATCATCGCATTCGACGACGAGGGCACATACCGCATCATGTACAACCCCGAAATCATCAGCAAGGCCGGCACATACGGTACGGAAGAGGGATGCCTTTCGCTTGCCGGCCGTCGTCCGACCACGCGCTACCGCACCATCAGGATACGCTATGAAGATGTCGAATTTCGCGAAAAAACGAAATCGTACACCGGATGGACCGCGCAGATCATCCAGCACGAGATAGATCACATAAACGGGATCATCATCTAAAACCCCATACCCAGCTAAACGTCTTCACCGAGACACGTTGGCCAACCTCTCAACGCGTCGCTCCCCTCAATTCATTTCATCGCCAAAGTAGACAACGCAATTGGGCATGTAGGACGGAGGCAGACTTCTGCACTCAAAACACTTGCACCCGTACGAAAAGCCAATGCACGCTGAGTAACGATAGTGTATGGGCCTGCCGCACATTGGGCAACGATAGTTTTCGATCCACTCTCGCTCGCCATCCATAAGAACGTCCCCCATTGTTATTTCGGGTTCGCACTCTTCTGCGTCAAGATCGCAAGGCACATATCGATCGAAAGGGCTTTCGTCAAAGTAATCTTGCTCGAGAGCGTCAAAACGCTTCGTCCGATCATCTCTGCTCAACCGAGTCGAACTCAGATTATCGGTCACTCGTTTTCGGATCTGGTCGATATAAACCCCTTCCGATACTTGCTCGATGCGAATCATCCCCCTGATCACCTGATAAAACGCACGATAATCATGTCCAAGATCATGGATGGCATATCCAGACCATTTGTCATGATCCACAATACGTCGATCGGCATTCCACGTTCTCCAGCAGAAGATGTCTTTGGAGTCTTCATCGATATGCAGTCCCCCCATAAGAAAGCACCTGAAATCCTTGAAGTCCAACGGGTCGGGTGTGAGCAAGGGCGAAAAGCTCAACAGCCTGTCGCCGAGGGAAAGCAAAGATTCCGGAACCACACTATCAACAAACGCTATAGCGCACGACCCGGAATCCTTAATCGATAACGTCGAAGTAGGCTCACCAGTAAATACATTTTCAGCAATCCATTCGTCGCTCAGATGATCTATTCCTACGCTCCAATTCGTGTCGCATTCGATTTCAGCAAGCGCCTTCCCATCTACGCCGGCATACCGAGCAATTTGACCGAGCTTTCCCCACGACCATTCCATAGTCCAGTTTCGCCAGGTGAATCGTAAAAGGCGTAGATACGTTTCTATCCAAAGGACGTCGCACTCGATGTCTTCTCCCCCGCATAGAACGAGGTGCCTCGTATCAAAATCGATGCACGCACCTCCTTCGGCCCATGCGTTATCGAGCCAGCGCACGTCTTGGCAATTCGAATCGGCTCCTGTGACATCTTGCCATCCAGAGAGCTCCAATTCGGCGATTTCCGGACCCCACATCATTATTTCATCCATATGCTGACCAGCAGAATGGCTATAGAAAACGCGCCTTGTACCATTGCGTATCAAAACCACATTTGCCCGAGAACCCATATCCGTCCACCCCTGTTCCCAACCGTATCCGCTCCCGTACCGCCCGAAGATTCCGCTGCACACCCGCTGAACGCTCAGAACTCAAGAAGCCTCGAAGAAACGCATGGCTTTGATCATCTCGTCGAGACGCTTTCCTTCCCTTACTTCTTTTACATGGCTCTTCGCTTTCGAACCATGTGGATCGGAGTAATTCAGCTTGATGTGCTCATAGAGAGCATCAACCTGCTCTCGGGTACGCATACGCGCGCTTTTACGAATTACCCGGTGAATAACCTTCGGAAGATAGCGGCCACCGCGCCAGTTGGTTGCAACGAAAACGCCGTCGCGTCCTTGCGTGGAAACATTGACGCGGGGGTCGCTTTCGCAGAAGACAACGAGATTGACCGCCTTCTTTACACCGCAGTTTTCCAAAGCGTGTTCGAGGGCCTTGCAATGATAGGCGTTTTGCTTGATTACATTGCTTTTTTCCCGACGTAAGACCCGCCCCATATCATCATGATAGCGAAATTCCACACGGTGACCCTTACCCTGAACATACCGGATGTCAATTTCGCAGCTAACGTTTTTCACCTCTATGGCGACAACTACCCGTTCAGTGATGAGCACGGCATCGATTTCAGCATAGGAGTTTTGGCATCGGCGAGAATAGGGATTGCGCAAAACGGGAACGAAAACCCTCGGAATCAAATGAGCATAGCCAAACTCTCCCGCCTCAACGCTTTGAGACAGAAGATCGAACACCCTATACTCACCGTATTCGCCCGCCTCGCGAGATAGGTTAGACGCGCTGCTTTCTACTTCGTACTTTCCTTCGCCGTTATAGAACACGCTGTCGATCGCCGAGCTATTGCCACCAAGCGAACGAGGCAGCATCGCCGTCTCCCTGAACCATAAACCGCAATACCATCTCGCTGCAGCAAGTTCGGCAAGCCGTTTTTCGGTTTCAGCGATCTCCTTTTCTCTGCGCCCCAACGCAGAAACCTTCTTTTTAAGCAAAACAAGGGTAGGGAAAAAGCGGCATCTTCCCAAAAAACCAAAACAGCGATTTCTGCCGGCAGCCTTCTCAACCCGAACCCGTAGCACATCTGTTTCGTTTTTTAGAGCTTCTTTCAGTTCTAAAACCTCTTTGGCCACCTCGTCGTAATCGAAAACGGTGAGACTCGCTCCGCATTCGGGACACGTTTTACCCGCATACTCTAGCGACACGTCCTCCCCACAGTTCCAGCAGATGCATTTTTTGGCATTCTCCATTTTGGCCAACCAATCATCTCGAAAAACTTGCACCACTCTATATCGAGAGTATACCCATTACATTTGCCGCTGGTGTCCCATACGTGGTACAACAAAAACCCGCATATGATGTTTGAGGTACAATGTCTCATCATAACCGACCGAAATGTTCGCCATTTAGGAGGCATCCGATGAGAACCTTCATCGCACTCGAGCTGCCGCCCGACTTCGCCTCGGATATCGCTGCGATTTCGCGGCGGCTTAAGCCCTCGATCGAGGGGCGTTTCCTTTTCCCGGAAAGCTATCACCTTACGCTCGCGTTCTTGGGCGACACATCCGAGACGGACCTCGCTTGCGCCATCGATGCGATAGACGTATCCTGCACGAACATCGCAGCTATCCCCCTGCGCAGCGACGGCCTCGGAAAGTTCGGGCGCGCAAACGATGCGACGCTCTGGCTCGGCATCGCACCCGCACCTGAGCTCATGCAGCTTTCTGCGAACATACGAGAAGAGCTTGCCGCCCGAGCCGTACCCTTCGACGGCAAGCCGTTCAAGCCGCACATCACCTTCGCCCGCCGCGCACGCATACCGAAAGCCGATCTGCCGCCGCTCGCCTTCCCCCAAGACGACGAAGCAACCGCAGTCACGCTCTTCAGAAGCACGCTCGGGCGGGACGGCGCAGCGTACAAGCCCCTGCATTCCGTCGAGCTCGCCGCAGGTCGGCCGTAAAGACGCACGAGAATTTGACGGGAGGCCGAACGCTCTCAGAGCCCAGGATTCCGAACCTCTATGCCGGTCGGCGATACGCAGCCAGCCGTGCGACGACCGCGTCGCCCTTGCCTTCGATGCTTGCAAGCGCCTTTGCGCTGCGCTCGCGTTCGATCTCTTCGAATTGGATGAGCAATGCACGCTCTTCATGCAATGCCTCAACGAGCGCGTTGTTCGTATGCTCCATGCTGTTCACCGTTCGCTTCCTATCAACCGTTAGGCATCACCATACCGCTCTACCATGCAATATGTGTACCATAAATAGGACACTATACGAATGAACCGATGCCTTGCGCGCACGGCATGAGTCAACAACGAATCCGACTCGTCCCCCACTCGGGACACCTACCTTCCGCATATCGTCTACAATACCTACCAATACGTTTTTTGCATACACGCCGCGAAAGAGGTTCCCATGAACGAAATCAAATGCCCGAGCTGCGGACAGGTTTTCACCGTCGACGAATCAGACTACGCGGCCATCGTGCAGCAGGTGCGCAATCACGAGTTCGATGAGGCCATCCGCGAGCGCGAGCAGGTGATGCGCCGTGAACGGGAGCAGGCCGTCGAACTCGCTCGGCAAACGCTCGCAGCCGAGCAGCAGAAAGAACTCGGGCAGAAAGACGTCGAGATATCCGAGCTGAAGGCCCAGGTGCAACAGGCCCTCAACACCAAGGATTCGGAAATCGAAAGCCTGAGGTCCCAGCTCAAAGCGTTCGACAACGAAAAGACGCTCGCCGTCCAAGAGGTCGCCGCCAAACTCGAAAAGGAGCGTGACGAGCTTCAGGCGAAAGTAGCCGCGTTCGGCACGCAAAAGCAGCTCGCCGTACAAGAGGCGCTCGCGGCGGTCGAAAAGGAACGCGATGCCCTGAAGGCGCAGGTGGCGGCATTCGAGACGCAGAAGCAGCTTGCGGTGCAGGAAGCCGTCACCGCAGCAGAGCGCGAGCGCGATAGGCTCGCCAACGAAGTGAAGCTTAAAGAGAGTGAGAAAGCCCAACTCGAAGCCTCGTTCAAAGAGCAGATGCACAGCGAGCTGCAATCGAAGCAGGAGATCATCCGGTACAAGGATCAAGAGATCGAGCGCTTGCGCGACATGAAGGCGAAGCTTTCGACCAAGATGGTCGGCGAAACGCTCGAGCAGCATTGCGAGACCGAATTCAACAAGCTGCGCGCAACGGCGTTTCGAAGCGCCCAGTTCGATAAAGACAACGATGCGAGCCAAGGCAGCAAGGGCGATTACATCTTCCGCGAGTGCGACGAGCACGGCAACGAGATCGTCTCTATCATGTTCGAGATGAAAAACGAGTGCGACCAAACCGCCACGAAGCACAAGAACGAGGATTTCTTCAAGAAGCTCGACAAAGACCGCACCGACAAAGGCTGCGAATACGCCATCTTGGTCTCGCTGCTCGAACCCGAAAGCGAACTGTACAACGCCGGCATCGTCGACGTAAGCTACCGCTACCCCAAGATGTACGTCATCCGCCCCCAGTTCTTCATTCCCATGATCACGCTTCTGCGCGATGCCGCCTTGAACTCGCTCGAGTACAAAGCGCAGCTGCAAACGCTCAGGAACCAGAACATCGACATCACGAACTTCGAAGAACAGATAAACACGTTCAAATCGAGCTTCGCGCGCAACTACGACCTCGCGAGCCGCAAGTTCCAAACTGCGATCGACGAGATCGACAAGACCATCGACCATCTGCAGAAGACGAAAGACGCGCTTCTGTCCTCCGATAGGAACCTCCGGCTCGCAAACGACAAGGCCGAGGGCCTCACCATCAAGAAGCTCACGCGCAACAACCCCACCATGAAGGCGAAGTTCGACGAACTCGATGCAGGAAAACGCCTGAGCGAGGGAAGCAAAGATACAGCCTGATCAGAACCTTGTCCATCGACGCCCTAGGCCGCCGACCCGTTCCACGGCTTGATGGCAGCAAGCTCGTCGGCAATTTTCTGCGACGCGATTTCTGTATCGTATGCTGCTTGGGCACGTAACCAGTATCCGTCCGACAGCCCGAAGAACTTGCACAGCCGTAGATCGGTATCTGCGGTTATCGATCGCTTTCCTGAAACGATTTGGCCTATACGCCCAGCAGGTACACCGATTTCTTTCGCAAGTCGATACTGGGAAATGCCCATTGGATCAAGAAATTCTTCCCTGAGAAGCTCCCCCGGTGTAATGGGAACAACTGCATATTCTATCTCGCCCATATCGATCGCCTCTTTCAATGGTAGTCAACTATTTCGACATCTTCCGCACCTGCATCGGTCCAACGAAAGCAAACGCGATACCGGTTGCTTATGCGAATGCTATGCTGCCCGCAACGGTCACCTTTGAGGGCTTCAAGTCTGTTGCCTGGAGGTATGCGAAGATCTTCAAGCACCTTGGCAATTTCCAACTGCCTCAGCTTTCGACGAGCCGTGCGTTCAAACGGCACAAACTTCTTTACCCGGACACCTCGTGCAAGCTTTTCCGTTTCACCGTCTTTGTACGAAACTATCATGCATGAATAATAACGCCTCACGTTAATAACGTCAATCGTCATTAGTAACGCAGGGCGCTCTAAGCATCGCCTGGATAATGCAGGGCGCGAACCCGCATCCTAATTTCCTATTAGATAATCCCTTACAAAAAGACCATATTACAAAAGCCCTTCACCTTGTCAACAGCCTGACGGTGCAGATCAACACGCCTATAGGCACCAGTATACTAAGCTCTTACCTTGGCATCCCCGCGTAAGGAACGTCACGAAGGCACATGGGCGAACAGATAGCACAATACCTCAGCACGAACGGAGCCGAGCTGCAACAGGCTTTTCTGCAGCATGTAGAAATCAGCGCGCTCGCGTTTCTTATCGCCGTCATCATCGGCGTCCCCTCGGGCTATCTTTGCTGGAGGTTCAAGTCCGCGGGAAAGCCGCTGCTCGCCTTCTTCCAGGTTCTGCGCGTCATACCGAGCATCGCAATCCTGCTTTTGTTCATACCCATCATGGGCACGGGCGTCATTCCCGCCTCGATCGCGCTTGTGCTGCTCGCCGTACCCGCCATCCTCATGAACACCACGGCAGGGCTCGGCGAGGTCGATCCAGCCGTCGTCGAAACCGGCTACGGACTCGGCATGACCGACCGGCAAGTTCTTTTCAAAGTACGCTTCCCGTTAGCACTTCCCCTCATCCTCGCAGGCATGAAAACCGCTGCGATCGAAATCATCGCAAGCGCAACCCTCGCCGCGAAAATCGGCGCAGGCGGCCTGGGCGAACTTATCTTCACGGGACTCGGGCTCAACAGAATGGGCCTCGTCCTCGTGGGCGGCTTATCGGTCGCCCTCATATCCTTGGCAGTCAGTCTGCTCTTTGACTTGTTGGAATACGTGCTCGTAGCGCATAGACATGCCAGAGCGAAAGAAGGTACGAAAATGAAACCGATAAAAACGATCGCGGCCTGCCTTGCAGCCGTAGGGTTGGCGGTCACGCTGGTCGCCTGCGGCAACGCAACCGCTGGCAGCAACGAAAACGGCAAGGATACCATCCGCGTCGGCTCCAAAGACTTCACGGAGAACATCGTCGTGAGCGAAGTGTACGCACTCGCACTCGAAGACGCTGGCTACACCGTCGAGCGCGTGCCCGCCGTGGCGAGCTCAGTCATCCACACCACCATCACGAGCAACGAAATCGACCTGTACCCCGAGTACACGGGAACCGGCTTGCTTTCGGTTCTCGGCATGGATATGGTCACCGATCCCGACGAGGTGTACCGCATCGTCAAGGACGAATACGACAAGCAATTCGATATCACCTGGCTCGAGTACGCGCAGGCAAACGACGGGCAGGGCCTCGTCATCCGCACGTCGGTCGCCAACGAGTACGGCATCAAAACCATATCCGATCTGCAAAAGCACGCGAGCGATTTGAACTTCGCCTCACAGGGTGAATTCGACCAGCGCGAAGACGGTCTTCCCGCCCTCATCGCAACGTACGGGCCGTTCGATTGGAAATCTTCGAAGGTCTACGACAACGGTCTCAAGTACAGCGTGCTCTCGAACGGCGAAGGCGACGTGTCGCCCGCCTATACCACCGAAGGACAGCTCACGAACACCGACGAGTACACGCTCTTGGTAGACGATAAGCAGGTATGGCCTCCCTACAACCTCGCCCCCATTGTCCGCAACGAAGTGCTGAACGCGAACCCCGACATCGCCGACATACTCAACAAGGTGAGCGCAACGCTCGACACCGAAACCGTCACGGCCCTGAACGCTGCCGTCGATGTCGACAAGCGCGAGTACGACGAAGTCGCCCGCGAATACTACGACTCGATCAAGTAACCGAACCGTACCGCCCGCCATTGCGCATCGAGCGCACGTACGCAGGGAGACCAACTCACGAACGCCAGCGGTGCGCCGCCTTTTCAGAAATTCAGGCGGCGCACCGATCGAACCCGCATGAGACACACGATAAGATTGGACAGAGATGAAAGCCATCGAGATGAAGGACGTGACCAAGCAGTTCCGCGATGCGAGCATGCCTGCCGTGAACGGGGTCTCCCTGTGCATCGAAGAGGGCGAGTTCATCACTATCCTCGGCACGTCGGGCTGCGGCAAAACGACGCTTCTCAAGATGGTCAACAGGCTGTACGAGCCGACATCAGGCACGATCACGCTGTTCGGCGAGGATATTTCCACCATCGACAAGATAACCGTGAGAAGGCGCATCGGCTACGTGATCCAGCAGGTGGGCCTGTTCCCCCATATGACGATCGCCGATAACATCGCAACGGTACCGAAGCTGCTCAAGTGGGACAAAACGGCCATCGAGCAGCGCACGGATGAATTGCTCGAGGTTGTGGGCCTTAATCCGCGCGAGTACAAGAACCGCTATCCCTCGCAACTCTCAGGCGGCCAACAGCAACGCGTCGGCCTTGCACGGGCGCTCGCCGTCGACCCGAAGATCATGCTGCTCGACGAGCCGTTCGGCGCCATTGACGCCATCACCCGCACGAACCTGCAAGAAGAGCTCTTGCGCCTGCATCGCACTCTCTGCAAAACGTTTCTGTTCGTCACGCACGATATCAACGAGGCGTTCAAGCTGGGCGATCGCGTTATCGTCATGGATAACGGAACGCTCCGCCAGTTCGACACCCCCCGAAACATCGCGCTGCACCCCGCCGACGAGTTCACCGCTTCGCTTATCGCCTCGGCACGCGAGCAAGAGCGGTTCTGGGAGGAGCTTGCATGATCGATTACCTCGTCGCCTATCCCGACAAACTCGTCACTCCCCTGCTCCAACACCTTGAGCTGCTCGTGATCACGCTTGCCGTATCCCTGGTGATCGCCGCGTTGCTCACGATCGCTTCCATGTATTCGAAAACGCTCGCAAGAAGCTTGACGTACGTCTTCTCGGTCATCTACTCGATCCCGAGCATCGCGCTGTTCGTCCTCCTTATCCCGCTAACCGGGCTCGGCACCACAACCGCGCTCATCGTGCTCGTAACGTACAACCAGTACCTCTTGCTGAGAAACTTCCTCGCCGGACTCGAAAGCGTTGATCCGGCCATCGTCGAAGCCGCTACGGGCATGGGGATGAGCACGTTTCAGATACTCGTCAAGATACGCCTCCCGCTTGCGAAAAGCGTGCTCTTCACGGGCATTCGGCTCGCCACCGTTTCGACGATCGGCATCATCACCATCGCCGCACTCATCAACGCGGGCGGCATCGGCACGCTCTTGTTCGACGGCCTCCGCACCGAGAACATGGTGAAGATCCTCTGGGGAGCGATCCTTGCCGGAGGCCTCGCCGTCATCGCCGATGCGACGCTGAGGCTCGTCGAACGACGGCTCAACCGACACATCGACAACCACAACGCGTAAGGAGAACGCCATGAAAGCCCTCCCGTATTCTTCCTGGAGCAGCACTGCGGAAACCGTGCATCTCGTCTCTCAGATGCTCGGCAAATTCAAACTCGACAAAATGCCCGCGCAACCCGAATGGCAGCAGGTCACGCTTCCGCTTACTGCCACGGGTTTCACCACCGGCCTCGTCCCCTGCGAGAAAAACGCGTGCAGCATATCGATCGACCTGTTCGCCTCGACCGTAACCGCAACGAGCACCGACGGATCGCACAGCTCGTTTGAGCTTCGCGACCAGCGCTCGATCGCCCAGTACTACGACGAGTTCAAGCGCATGCTCGACGAGATCGGCATCGATACGGCCATCAACCCCGCACCTCAGGAAATGGATATAACGACCCCCTTCGACGAGAACACCGAAACGCGCCGCTACGATGCGCGCGCCGCGCGCGAAGGGTTCGACATGTTCGCGTTCGCGTATCGGGCTATCCTCGGTTTCATGTCGGGCTACCGCTGCAAATCGGCCCTTCCGAGCTTGTTCTGGGGCACGTTCGACGTGACGGGCGTGCTGTACAGCGGAAAGCCCGCGCCGTATCCTGGAAACGGTATCATCGAACAGGTTGCGTTCGATGAGGAGCTCATCGAGTTCGGGTTCTGGCCAGGTGACAGCGCCGAGGACAACCCGAGCTTCTTCGTGCTTCCCTATCCGTTCGTCGAAGAAGACCTTTCGGGAACGCTCAGCGCATCATCGGCCGGATTCTACAGTCTAGAGAAGGCCGAATACTTCCTTCCCCTCGAGAAAGCTCTTGAGCGAAATGATCCTGAAGCCGAGGTGCGCGGTTTCTTCGAAGAAGCATTTCACACGCTTATCCAGCGAGGCGGTTGGGAGCAGAAAGATTGGTACACCGAGCCGCTTCTGGTTTAGACAAACGAGGATAAATCGCTTGCAATGGTGGGGTAGCCGAATATCATGCGGTCGAGATCGTCGTGGCCGATACCCCTGTCGATCAAAAGCGCAAACAGGTTGATCAACTCGTCGGCCTGGGAATTCAGCGCGGCAGCCCCGACGAGACGATCGCCTTCGAACACGAGCTTCACGTATGCAACCGGATCATTGAGCCTGCGGTACGTGAACCAGCCGGTAACGTCTACGGATTTGACCTTGTACCGATCGGGATTCTGTTCAGCCTCTTTCGTGCTCACCCCCGCTTGCGCCACCTTGGGGCTCGCATACACCACCGAAACCATGGGGGGATACGAGAGAGAGTCGGTCGAATTTCCGAGGATCTGCTGCGCAACGTAGCGGCCCTCGAACGACGCCACCGGCGTAAGCTTCGGCTCGCGCTTCGAGAGTACGTCGCCGCACGCGAACACGCGCTCGTTCGCCGTTCGAAGATGGTCGTCGACCACGATACCGTGCTTGTCGTAGTCGATATGAGCGTTTTCCAAGCCGAGGTGCTCCACGTTGGGGATTCTTCCCGTAGCACCGACAACGCACGCGCTTTGAGCAGAATAGCCGTCAGCTTCGAGCGCGAATCCGTTTTCGGTCTTCGCGATGCGCTTAACGTCGACATCGAACGCGAACTCGACTCCCCGATCCTCAAGCGCCTTCACCAAATCCGACACAAGATCGGCGTCGAAGCCCTTGAGGGGCCGATCGTTGTGATGGACGATCGTCACCTTGCTGCCTGCGGCGTTCGCGATGGAAGCGAGCTCGAACGAAACGTATCCGCCTCCGAGAAAGGTCATCGTCTCCGGCAGCGTATCCATGTCGAGGAAGTCCGTGCTCGTAGCGAGGTACTCCTTGCCTTCGATGTCGAGGATGCTCGGTCGCTGCCCCGTCGCGATGACGAACGCGTCAGCTTCGATGGTTTCCCCCGCAACCTCGATCCGTCCCTCGTCGACGAAGCGGGCCGAGCCCTCGAGCGCATCGATGCCCGCTTCTTCGGCGCCTTCCTTGAACGAGCGCGGGAACGGTTCGGTGAACGTGCGCTTGAACGCCATGAGGTCGGGCCATGCGATAGACTCGATGGGATCGAACCCCTTGCCTGCCAGCTGGTTGGTGCGCTCGACCGCCTCCAACCCGCTGACGAGCATCTTCTTGGGATCGCACCCCCTGTTGGGACAGGTGCCTCCCCACAGGTCCTCCTCAACGAGGGCGACGCTCTTGCCGCCGTCTTTCAGCGCGTAGGCCGCAGCCGAACCGCCGGGGCCCGATCCGATTACCACAACGTCGTAGTGCTTCATAACGAACCTCCGTCGGTTGCACCTGGGTTTCGGCATCAGACGATGCCGCTTGCCGTACAAGGGTGCGGCAACGGGAAAGCGAATACAACGGTTGTTCGGGCATCGCTGCCGAAACGTAAGCGTTCAGAATACCTTACGAAACGAGCACAGGTTGCAAAGCCGCGCCCGAACGCGCGGCGGCAGTGGTAGGGTGTGCACTATGAAGAACGCACCGAACGATACCGCTGGGAACAAAAACGCGAGACCCGCGTCGCTTACGATGCTGCGCTGGCTGCTCGTTGTCGCATGGGTGCCTGCGCTGTTTTTCCTCGCGCCGAACCTGTCCGTCCCCGCACCGATCGTAAGCGTGGTCGGTTTCGCGGGCCTGAGCTTCATCCTCGTGAACGCCCTTTGGCAGCATATGCCGCTCAAATCGTCCTGCATCACGGCGGCAGTGCTCGCCGGGATCATCGGCGTCCCCTGGGAGGCGGTCGTTTTCATCGTCACCGGCCAGGAAGCCGAGGTTTCCCTGTGGCTCACCAACGCGATCGGCGCGATCGTCGGAGCCGTAGTCGCCTACCCGGTCATGCAGAAGATCGACGCGTTGACAAGGAAGGTCCTGCGATAGCCTGCACGATAGCCTGCAGCTGCGCCTCCCATCACATGCGATTCCCACGCAGCGACAAGCACCAAACCGCATCGCTGAGCTTTCTACGCGAACAACCCCCGGCTCACGAGCAGCCAGACTAACGCCCCCGCCCACACGACGGCCACGACAACCCGCACAACCGTGTTCACCCGCAGGTTCTTACTCGGAATCATGAACATGGCGATGAGGCCGCCGAGCGCGCCGCCCAAGTGCCCGCTGATCGAGATGCTCGGGACCAAGAACGTGTACACCACGTTGACGGCGATGATGCTGAGCATGCTTTTGCTGTACTGCGAGAAGTAGCGGCGGTTGCCCTTGTGCAGTAGGCCCAGCAGCGCAACGGCTACGAACAGCGCGAACACGCTCGTCGAAGCGCCGGCGCTCACCACGGGGGCTCCTGCCGAGAACACGTCGGACGCGTACGATATCGCGTTGCCCGTAATGCCGCCGACGAAGTACAGAAGCAGAAAGTTGCCGCGGCCGAGCACCCGTTCGAGCACCTCTCCGACGCTGTAGAGCGCAACCATGTTGAATGCCAGGTGCATGAGGTCGACGTGCAAAAACATCGGCGTCGCGAAGCGGTACAGGTCGAGCGGCGATTGGATCAGAGGCGCGTACATAGCACCCATGTCGACGAGCACCATGGTGGGGATGTTCACCCTGAACCCGGCGAGAATCGCTTCGATGGCGAACACGACCACGTTGATCGCGATGAGCGCAAGCGTGACGATACGGTACTTGTTCTGCTGCAGGAAGCTCGGCTTGTTCGAGGAAAGCAGCTTTTTCAGCTGCTCGTCGTCGATCACGTTTCTCTGAGGGCCCGCCCCGGTCCCGTTGGTCTCTTGCACCGCTGCTCCTCGCCGATAGCCGCCGATAGTTCGGGTAGCAATACTACCATGGCCGCGAACAGGCGAAGGTGGCGGTCGGGTGCCGTCACGCACTCGTCAGAAGTCGCCCGCGAGCACAGCGGTGCGCTAGAGCGAGAGAGCTGCTTCCACCTCCGTCATCTTCGCATCGTGCAACGTCGGGCGAGCGCGGCGATACCATGCGTACGCTTCCTCGAGCCCCTTGGCTAGCCCAACTTCGGGTAGAGCCAACCCGAACCTCTCGGCTTTCGCGGTATCGAGCAGGTACGTGCAATCGCGAAACGGAAAGAATTCGCGGGCGTCCAGCTTTCCGCGGTAGTCCACGGCCGCACTCCGCGGCTCGACTCCCACCGCTGCGGCAGCGGAAGCCACAAGATGCTCCCACCCGATCGTCACGGGGTGCGTGTAGTTGAGCGCTTCGGCACCGCGCCAATCGAGCCGCGGGAGCCCTTCGAGCATCCGCACCAGATCATCGATATGCACGAATTGCGTTCTTGCCGCCCCTTTGGGAATCGGAATGGCCGCGCCCCTTTCGAGGCGGTCGAACAGATACGCCTCGCGGTACAGGTTGTTTCCCGGTCCGTAGATGTAGGCCGGACGGATGATCGCCAAGGGAAACCCTCTGCGGGATTGCTGCGCGCAAAGCAGCTCCTCCGCGGCAAGCTTGCCCGAGCCGTAGGCGCCCCAGATCTCGTTTTCACCCTTGGGCGCGTCTTCGGCCATCGGTTCGTCGGAGGTGCGGTAGACGGCGCCCGAGCTGAGAAAGACGTACTTCGTCCGCTCGTCGAGCGCAAGCGATTCGAGAACGGGGGCTATATCGCGCACGGAGTATCCCGACACGTCGAACACCGCATCGAAGCGCATCCCCCGCATCTGCCGCAAGCTCGCCGCATCGGTGCGATCCGCCCGCACGTGCCGAATGGCGCCCTCGTAGTCGACAGGCGCGATACCGCGCGTAAGAATGGTCACCTCGTGCTCACAGGCGATGAGCCGGATGGCCAAGGCCCGGCTGACGAATTGGGTGCCGCCCAAAACAAGTACGTTCACGCTGCTCCGTTCGCTCTACCCGCGCCGCGCGCTCACTCGAGGCCGAGCGTCAACTGCTCGGGCTCGGGGCTTGCAGGCCAGCGGTGCTTCCGCATGTCGATGGTCTCTTCGTCGACGAACGTGACGCCCTCGGCTTCCAAGAGCTCGCGCTGCTTGTCCTTGCCGCCGAACGCGTACGAGGGCGCGAGCGTCCCCTTCGCGTTGACGATGCGGTGGCACGGCAGGTTCCATTCGCTCAAGACGCGGCTCATGGCAAAACCGACTTCGCGCGACGCCTTGGGATAGCCTGCAAGCTCGGCGATGGTCCCGTAGGTGCACACCGTTCCGGACGGCACGCTTTTCACCTGCTCGTACACGCGCCCGAAAAACGCGTCGTCCATATCGATAAGGCCGGATCCTTTAGCTTCGCTCACTGCAATCACTCCCATCGGGAGTATGCTAGCACGACCGACCGCACTCGGGCCAGAACCGTTAGCGCAAAAGCTTCTTCACCGCGCATACCGCCGCGACGGGAACAAGGGCCGCAGCCGCTCCGATGAGGAGAGGGCGCCACGCCCGCATCGCTTTGACGCCGACTGCCTGGGACAGCGGTGCCTCGTACGCAAGCCGCGGGCGCTTCCCCGTGATCGCGCGCTTGATCGAGGGCATGAGCGTGTCGAGCGTACTGCGTTCGAGTACGTCGAAGGCGGCGTGCTCCTGATCGAGGATGTCGTCGAGCTTGTCGGCGAACAGGCTGTCGGGGCCCATCCAGCACGCCTTGGAGTTCACGAGCCGCTGGTTGAATCCCGTATGGTAGGCGCCGGGAAGAATCACGCTCACATCGATGCCGGAGTCGATCATCTTGAGCTCCTGGCGAAGCGCCGAGGCTAACATGGCGATGGTCGCCTTCGTGGCTTGGTACACGCTCAAGAACCGCACGGGCTGGTAGCACGAAAGCGACGACGTGAACACGAGTCGGCCGCTTCCCTTCTTGAGCATGCCCGGAAGCACGCTTTGGGCAACGGCGAACATCGAGAACACGTTCGTCTCAAACGCCCGCTTTACCAATTCCATATCGATCTCGGCGATGCTGCCGCTCACGCCGATGCCGGCGACGCCGAAATACGCGTCGATGTCGAGTTCGGCCGCATGGGCGCGGTCCTCGGGGTCGTCCACATCGAGCTTGATGAAGGCGATGCCCGCGCCCTCGGGCATGCCGAGCGCCTCTTCGAGCTCCTCATCGGTATGGACGCCCGCGATGACGCTATGACCCTCGGCGGAAAGCATCTTCGCCGTCTCGAACCCGATTCCCGATCCGGGGGTGACTCCCGTTATCAATACGTTCATGGCAACCTCGTTTCTACCCGAGGGCGCATGCGCGCCCCGGCCGTTAGGGGCCACCATACTACGCCTTGGCGATGCGCGCGGAGCGTATCCGTTGTAAGACCGTCGGCCATCCGAAAGCGAGGCGTCAGAACCTTCATAGGGCGATTGCACGCCGGACGCAAGCGTCGTTTCCGCAAAGCTCGGCACCCGCTGCACCCGCACTCTCAGCGCTTGATGCTCCGGCGCACCTGCACAAGGCGCTTCACGTCGTCGAGGATCGCCTGATCGGTCACGTTGATCATGAGCCAACGGCCGCCTGCGCTGTGGTGCGTCTGCTCGAAGAGCGTTTGCGTGTACGGCGTGCACCCCGCGATTACCTCGAGCGCCTCGTCGTACTCCTTGTTGCCGATGACCACGAGCGCGATGAAGAACCCGTCCATCGGATACAGCGTGCACAGCGAGCGGCCTCCTTTGCGGTACTTCACGTTCCACCCCGGTTGCTCCGAGCAGCAGCTATACGATGGTTCGGGCTCGACTCCGTAGCCGTCCTGCAGAAACGCGTTGAAGTCGTTCCAGAGGGGCGTTTTCGCGAATTCGTCTATATCGTCCAAGCTCGGCTGATCGTCGGCCGCATACCGTTCGTTCCAATTCATAAGTGCCTCCTTATCGGTTTCGCAGGCCCATTCTCGCGCACCGTATATGACAGCTGTATGTCATATATCGATCACGGACGGGCGTCCCGCGTCCAAGCGCTCGCGGATGCTCTGCGGCTGAAGCACGGTCACGGCATCGCCGAACGAGTGCAGCAGGTCGAAGAGATAGAGCCCCGCGGGATAGGAGGTGTACACGTGAAGGCCGCCTTCTTCCGAGGTTTCGATGGCGTCGATGTCGAACTCGTCGTACACGCGTGAGGCGACGCGAGGCTCGAACACGAGCTCGAGCGCGATCAGCTCGTAGGGCGGAGGGCCGTCTTCGGCTTCGAGTTCGGGTACCCGGTATTCGCTGCGCTCGAACGACCTGCCGCATAACGCGATGTCGCTCATCCGGTTCACCTTGAACGTGCGATAATCGTTTCGAGTCAAGCAGAACGCCTGCAGATACCACGCCTTCGACTTGAACACGAGCTTGAGTGGGTGCGCTTCCCGCTCGCTCACGGCACCTTCCGCATTGGCGTAGCGGAACCGGATCGCCTGTTCGAGCACGATGGCGCGACGGAGGATGTCGAAGCGCTTGTCGTCCTTGCGCTTGTAACCCCAGCGCGAGAAATCGACCTCGATCCAATCGGTGCGGGGTTCGCCGAACAGGACGCTGAGCTTTTCGAGGGCCGCGTTGTCGAGCGAGCCGTTTCGGGGAAGGCTCTGCAACCCGAGGAGCACCTGCTCCTGCTCCTCTTCGGAAAGGAGTGCCTTGTCGAGCACGAAGCCGTCGACAAGCGATACGCCGCCATCCGATCCGCGGCTCGTGTAGAGGGGGATGCCCGCCTGCATGAGCGCGTCGATGTCGCGATGGATCGTCCGAGCAGACACCTCGAAGCGTTCGGCGAGCTCCCGAACCGTCACCCTGTCCCGGCTCATGAGCAGGTAGACGATCTTGAACATGCGGTCGATTTTCATGGAAGGACTCCTTCGGCATATCCGCTCGGCAAGACGGCGTCGTCCGCCGTCAAGTCGCGGGACGAATCCCATTGTAACCCGTCGCGCGCTTAGCAGGAGCGGCCGTTACCTGCGCACGGATTTTCAAAGAAAAAGGCTGTGCCTCATGCGGCCGAGCAAGCACAGCGCGGGCGCGGGGAGTCCGCCCTTTTCGCCGCACGCACGCGAAAAGAGCCGAAACCTGTCAGAGGCTTCGGCTCTTTCCAGTAGAGGCTTTTGATACGGCCCCTTCCAATGGTCAAGCGCGAGTCTGCCGCGTTGTCACACGCAGCTGAACGGCGAATGCCTAACGCACTTCCTGCCCCGTCGCAACCTTACCCGCAACGCGGCCATGGGTGATCGCCATGCCAATGGAGTTGCCCGCTATCGGGGTAACGTAGCCGGTGCCGAAGCGGCCGCCGAGGCAGTTCCCCGCCGCCCAGAGTCCCGGAATCTTCTTGCCTTCGCCGTCCACCACTTGAAGATGGCCGTCGGTGAGCAACCCGGCAAAGCACACGAGGCCCACGCCGCTCCACCGTTCGTTCTCGAAGAAGGAGCCGATGTAGGGAGGTTCGTCGATCGGGGACATGAACTTGTCATCTTTGTCGAAATCCGCGTCGTGACCCTGCTTGCAGAGCTCGTTGTACCTCTCGATGGAAGCTACTGCTTCTTTTGTCGCCTCGTCGGAAAAGCCCATAAAACCGCAAAGCTCTTCGATGGTATCCGCCTTGTAGACGATATGCGGCTGACGCTCGCACTCGACGCTGTCGCGGCACCGGCCTCCGTTGGGGTCTCCCACCGGCACGTTGTCGACATCTTCTTTGAGCTCCGTCACGTACTCCGTTCTGCCGGCGTTGGGAGCACCGAGCTCTATGCCGCCCCGCTTCAAGACGTCGAACCATTTGCTGTCGGAGATAGTGCAGATCGGACCGAGCGGCTGCCTGAGGCTGTTCGCCCATGCGTTGGACACGGCAGCCTCGTTCATGAAGCGCTTCCCCTCGCTGTTGAGCCAGATGTAGGGAACCGTACCCCAAGGAGCACCCGTCCAGTAGTAGTTGAGGATGGGGCGCGGAAGCGGCTCGATCTGCCCGCCTATCCAGCAGGCCATCTTCTGCCCGTCGCCTTCGCAGAAGCTTTCGGCGCGGATATCCTCCGGCCCCTTGCCCGCACGCGCTGCGAACTCGGATATCTCCGCGAGAAGCGCCCACGCCATTTCGACGTTTCCGCCAAAGTCCCCCGTGCAGAGTATGACGCCCTTCGCTGCATTGTACCGGGTGTACGTTCCGTCCGCATTCTCGGCGTACACTCCGACGACGGCGCCGGAATCATCGGTGATGAGGCTGCGGGCGCGCTGCTCGTAATGCCACTCGGCACCGAGATCCTGGCTCTTGAGAATGGAGAACTGCTGCACCTCGTCGAATCGGGAGTAGTCGTTCGACTCGATGCCGGACTCGTCGCCGATAACGTGGCTGATCTCGCCCACCACAGAAGCCGTGGACGCCCACGTTTTGAATCCGCCTTGAGCAACCGGGTACTCCACCGGTCCGTCCAAGACTCCCGCTGCCTGCGGAACGTACATCGAGCTGGGATCCGTAGGGCTGACGTCGGGATTCGAGCGCTTGACCGGCTTGATCCGATCATCCGGCCAGTTGACCAAGCTTATCATGTGGTCGAAGGTTTCTCCCGAATTGTACACGAAGCGCTTGATTATCTCGGCATTGTTCCTGCCCGCGCATCTCATCATGAACTCGTTGACGATCTCGCCCTCATCGTAGGGACCGAACCCCTGATCGATGAGCCATTGCGAATTGACATGTCCCACATCCCTGCCCTTGACCTTCCGGTACTTTTCGGATGAGGATTCGAGTACGTGGACCTTTGCGCCCCCTTCCGACGCTGCCAGGGCGGCCTGGATTCCCGCGTTTCCTCCGCCGCAGACGACGATGTCTCCGTCAAAGGTCTCGGTGACGTCGGCTTCGTCGATCTCGGGAGGCGTGCCCAGCCAGTCGATGCCTGTCTGATAATACTCGTTCGGGTTTCCCGAGCCGCTGTCTGCCGGAGCGGCGCTATCCGAGCCTGCCTCGCTCGGCTTTGCCGGCGCGGGCGTGCAGCCCGGCAGGACGGCAGCTCCTGCGGCTATCCCGGCGCTCACGGCGAGACCGGCTCCTAAAACGGCTCCGCCCTTCAGCAAGTCCCTTCTTGAAACGTCCATCTCTGCCCCTTTCCCCTTCTCGACGCAGTGCTATCGGGTCCCAATTATCTATCGTTCTATATATATAGATCTTCCCGATGGCTGCATCATAATCGTTCTATTATTCTATGTCAATATATATTTACATGATCGAGAGCAACGCCTGACCGAGGTAGTCCGCACCCATGCCTACGTGAAGAACAAGGAAGCGAAGGGTGCAATCGCCCGCCACCGTAAGCAGGGCGCCGAGAGCGAGGAGCTTCCACCCCGCGCTGCTTTTCAAGAAAAAGCTCGATACCGACAATGCGAGCGGCGCAACGAGGCCCCCCGCAACCACGAGCCCCCAGAACGGCGCAGAGCAGCTGCCGAACAGGAGCAGCTCGGCCGAAGCCCGGGCGGCGAATTGCTGCGCGGTCAGCGCACCCGATCCGCCTTGCAGCATGGTCGCCACGTAAACGAACAGCAGCGCACCCTCGACGGTCACCGCCCCGATGACGATGCCCGCGAAAAGCCGACGCCGCCTGCGCGAACCCTTCTCGGCGCTTCCCGTGATGACCGCAAACGCAGACACGGCGTTCACCCCCGCCCCAAGCGCACTTGCGAGAAACAGGCACGGCAGAAGCCACGAATCCCAGAAGGGGACGCCCTGCGCCTCCTTGAGCAGCATGCCCGTGTACAGCGCTACGAAAAGCGCAGGCGCGAGACCGACGAGCGAAAACGCCGTCCGCAGCCTTTTGCGCAGACCGGGATGCCCCTCCCATACCTCGGAGAGCACCTCCGACGTCTTCCCCGTCGCGAGAAAAGCGGTGATGGAAAACACGACCAGAGCCGCAAGCGCTCCCCACGCGCCCAACGCCATCCACGAGGCGGGACGGCTGAAGCTCTGCCACACGAGCAACGCCCTGTCCGGGCGAACAACCTCGGCAAGCAGCGAAAGCAGCCCGACCGCAATGCACGCGACGGCAACCCAGTAGGAAACCGCGAGCGCCCGTCGATGCCGCTTGCGCCGCACAAGCGACAGCACGGTTGCGGCGGCGAACGTGCCCGCACCGAGCCCCCCGAGAAAGAGGTAGAGCCCAACCTGCCATCCCCATGCCGTTTGGAGTTCGATCATGCGCGGTCCTTGCCGGTTTCAGCCATCAGACGCCTTTCATACAGGGTTCACGTCAGATAGAACGACGGCTCGGTGGGCGCTTCGAGCAGCTCGGCCTTTCCCGCCGCCTCTTCCACCTGCCGGCGCAAGTCTTCGAGTTCTCCGAAGTGCAGGGCCTTCGCCGGACAAGCTTGCACGCAGTACGGTTCCTCGTCGGGCTTCACGCCGGCGCCGAGGCAGCAATCGCACTTGTCCATACCGAGCGAGGTATAGTGCGGCACTCCGAAAGGGCACGCCTCGCGGCAATACCTGCAGCCGATGCAGCGGCTCTGATCCACCGCCACGATGCCGTCCTCGCGTTTGCTTACGGCTCCAGCCGGGCAGACGGCCACGCAGGCGGGGTGCGCGCAATGCATGCACGAAACCGAGACGAACCTCGACTGCCCCTGCTCAAAGGTATACGAGACGAGTTTCCTGCGCGCTTCGCAATCGTCGGGCGTGTCGCTCGCCTCCCTGCAGGCGGCCACGCACGACGCGCATCCCACGCAGGTCCTCGTATCCATCCAGAACCCGTAGCGGGCGCGCTTGTTCCCGGAAACCTCAGAAGAAACGGCGGAATCGGAAGGGGCGCATGAGGCAAGCGTTGCCACCGACGCCAGAGCGACGCATGCCGTCGCCAGCACACAGCGCCGCGTTGCCGAACGCGCTGGTTTCATACGATCCACACCCACTCCCATCGAGTGCCGCGCTTACGCTTCCCAGAAACAGCTTTCGGCTTCGCCCCGAAGGACAGCCCGAAGTTCGCTGTTGATTGTTCGAAACTATTATAATACTATATCATTCACCGACAAAGGAAAGGGTTGCCATGGACCCGTTCGACTCCTATAAAATCGACAAGAAGAGCGATATCCCGATCTGGGTGCAGCTGAAGCAACGCATTACCTACCTCATCATATCGGGCGCGTACCAGCCGGGCGACCAGCTTCCGACCGTGCGAGAGCTGGCCGTGCACCTCGACATCAACTACCACACCGTGAACAAAGTCTATCACGAGCTGGAAGGCAGCGGGCTTATCGAAGTGCAGGCCGGCCGAGGGTCACACGTCGCCGATCTGAGCGACTCGCACTTCATCGCATTCGAGGGCGAGCCCCATATGATAACGTCCGAATACGTCTCCCAGCTTTCCCAGCTGGGCATGACCGCTGAAGAAATCGTTCGGATCGTGGCAGATTATCTGGACGTTCGCATCACCGTCGACGCGGTTTCGGACAACGCTTCTGCAGGAGGAAGGGCGCGCCGTGTCGGGTAAGAAAGGCAAGAAGGCAAAACGGAGGAACAGGTTGCCCGCCACCGCGCGCGCCAAGAAACCTCTTTCCTCCCGCATGGGAGTGTGGCTTTTCGAGGCCTTTGCATTCGTCGTATCGGCTCTCCCCCTCGGCCTCGTGCTCTATCATGGCTGGCCGTTCTGGCTGGGGCTCATCGCCCTCGCCTACCTGGTCACCGCGCTTTTGACGGTGCACGTCACGCAGCAATGGGAGAAAGTGGTCGTGCTGCGCCTCGGACGCTTCAACCGGGTGGAAGGGCCCGGCATCTTCTTCACCATCCCCTTCCTTGAATCGGCCGCGCTGCGGGTCGATCAGCGCATCATCGTGACGCCCTTCTCCGCCGAAGAGGCGCTCACCGCCGATCTCGTGCCGACCGACATCGATGCCGTTCTGTTCTGGATGGTGGTGAACCCCCAAAAGGCCTGGTGCGAGGTGGACAACTATCCTGACGCCGTTTCGTGGTCGGCGCAGACGGCGCTGCGCGATGCCATAGGAAGGATCAACCTCGCCGATATCTCGACGCGGCGCTCGCAGCTCGATTCCGAACTGCGGGAAACGCTCAACGCGAAAACAAGCGATTGGGGCATTTCGATCCTCTCCGTTGAAATCCGCAACATCCTCATTCCCGAAGACCTGCAGGATGCGATGTCGCGCGAGGCGCAAGCCCAGCAGGAAAGCAATGCGCGCGTGATCCTCGCGGAAATCGAAAACCAGATCGCAGAGCTGTACGTAGGGGCGGCAAAGCTGTATCGCCAAGACGAGATCGCATTCCAGATACGCATGGCGAGCATGGTGAACGAGAGCGTGAAAGAAAGCGGTGGGAACAACCTCATCGTGGTTCCCAGCTCCTTCAGCGAAGGCTTCAACGCCGGGACCATGAACGACGTAAAGGATCTCTTCACGAAACAGGGATGATCGTCATGCGCGGGGATGCGAAGGGGAAACCGAAGATTCTCGTAGCGGCGGGGTTCGCCTCCTGCCTGCTCGTTGCGGCCGGTTTGCTCGGCTGCCAACCTCCGTCCCCCGGCGAAACGCTGATGCCCGGAATTTCCGCTGCCGAGGACATCTCTTCGCAGGAAGAGTTCACCTGGAGCCAGGATCTGGAGTGCGCGCCCTGCCACACCCCCGAAGCCCAATCGGCGGCCGACTCTGCGTGCACGAGCTTTTCCAGCGCTCGATCGCGTTGTTTGACCTGCCATGATGATGCTCAGAAGCTGACGGAGGCCCACGAAGACATGCGCAACGCCAAGCCCCCCGCCAAGGCCGAGCGTACCATTGTCGAAAGCGAAGCCTGCATGAGCTGCCACGATACCGGCTCCCTCGCCGAGAAAACGATCGACAGCACCGCCCTTACCGACAGCTACCGAGCAACCATCAACCCCCATGCATTGCCGGAGAACGAGAGCCATTCCAAGATCGACTGTACCGCCTGCCATACGATGCACGGATCCGCCAACGCATCCGAGATGGCCCCCGAAGCGTGCCAGAGCTGCCATCACGCCGACATCTACGATTGCGAGCGCTGCCACTAGCGGCGCAGATAAAGCCGACACGTCCGTTTCGCCGGGAACAACCCGCCCCGGCCGATCCGCTTCTCAATCGCCTGTAGGCACAGACGGATAATCCACACGAAATGCTCAGCGCGCCGCAACCCCACTCATGAGACAATACCCACGCACCGCAACTCCGAGCAAGAAAGTACACCATGGCAGAATTCATCTACACAATGTATCAGGCGCGCAAGGCGCACGGCGACAAAGTCATTCTCGACGACGTATCGCTCTCGTTCTATCCCGGCGCGAAGATCGGCGTCGTCGGTCCGAACGGCATGGGCAAATCGACGTTGCTCAAGCTCATGGCCGGGCTTGAAGACGTCACGAACGGCGAGGCGCGCCTCACACCCGGCTATACGGTGGGCATTCTCCAACAGGAGCCGCCGCTCGATGAGGATAAGACCGTCATCGAGAACATCCGCCAGGCATTCGGCGACATCCTCGCGAAAATCGAGCGCTTCAACCAGATCGGCGAGGAGATGGCCTCGCCCGATGCCGACTTCGATGCGCTCATGGCCGAAATGGGCGAGCTTCAAACCGAGATCGACGCGGCCGATGCATGGGATCTCGATAGCCAGCTCACTCAAGCGATGGATGCGCTCCAATGCCCCGATCCCGACTCACCGGTCAAGCAGCTCTCGGGCGGCGAACGCCGCCGTGTGGCGCTCTGCCGTCTGCTGCTCGAAGCGCCCGATTTGCTCCTGCTCGACGAGCCGACGAACCATCTCGATGCCGAATCGGTACTCTGGCTCGAGCATTTCCTCCACACCTACGAAGGTGCCGTGCTCGCCGTTACCCACGACCGCTACTTCCTCGACAACGTAGCCGAGTGGATCTGCGAAGTCGACCGCGGCCACCTCTACCCCTACAAGGGCAACTACTCCACCTATCTCGAAACCAAGGCTAAGCGTCTCGAGTCCCAAGGGCAACAGCAGGCGAAGCTCGCTAAGCGCATGCAGTCCGAACTCGAATGGGTACGCAGTTCGCCCAAAGCCCGCCAAGCCAAAAGCAAGGCCCGCCTCGACCGCTACGAGCAGATGGAAGCCGAAGCTCGCGCTGCAAAGAAACTCGACTTCGCAGAGATTCAGATTCCCGTGGGTCCACGCTTGGGCTCGAAGGTCATCGTCGCCGAGCATCTGCATAAGGCGTTCGGAGACCGCGTGCTCATCGACGATCTCTCGTTCACATTGCCCCGAAACGGCATCGTCGGCGTGATCGGCCCGAACGGTGTCGGCAAAACGACGTTGTTCAAAACCATCGTGGGGCTCGAGGAGCTCTCGGGCGGCAACCTTGAAATCGGCGAGACGGTGAAGATCGCTTACGTCGACCAGAATCGCGAGGGCATCGATCCGAACAAAAGCCTGTGGGAAGTCGTCTCCGACGGCAACGACTACATGATGGTGGGCGATACGGAAATCCCGAGCCGCGCGTATGTGGCGAGCTTCGGCTTCAAAGGCTCCGATCAGCAGAAGAAGGCCGGCGTACTCTCGGGTGGCGAGCGCAACCGCTTAAACCTCGCGCTTACGCTCAAGCAGGGCGGAAACCTTTTACTGCTCGACGAGCCCACCAACGACCTCGACGTCGAAACGCTTTCGAGCCTGGAAGAAGCGCTGCTCAACTTCCCCGGCTGTTCGGTGGTTGTCAGCCACGACCGCTGGTTCCTCGACCGTATCGCAACGCACATCCTCGCATGGGAAGGTACCGACGAGAATCCCGGCACGTGGTACTGGTTTGAAGGTAACTTCGAGGCATACCAGGAGAACAGGATCGCACGCTTGGGACCCGACGCTTCGAAGCCCCACCGCATCCACCGCAAGCTTACGAGAGATTAGGTTTGCACGGCATACCAATCAGCTCCAAGAAACAGCTCCCGACATCCGAAACGAGCACCTCGCGAATCCCCTTGGACGCGGGGTGCTCTTGCTTTAGGCCTCCTGCAAAACCGGGCAATCAAACTCATCGGTTCACGCGAACGCATGAAATATGGCTTCTCGGTAGCATTTTCATGCGTTCGCGGTAGTTTTCCTAAAAGATGTCTTACTCACTTCAACGCATGAAAGGAGTATGCTGCATGATTCCCTACGCAACACCAGAAGAGCTCGGACGCATCATACACGATGAGCGAAAGCAAAAAGGATACACGCAAACGAAGCTGGCACGGTATTCCGGGGCTGGCATCACCTTCATCTCGAACCTCGAGAACAGCAAAGAGATCTCCGAGCTTGGGGTACGCTCCAGGTAATCCAAACGCTCGGCATGGACGCTTTTGTTCGGGCACAGAGCAAGCAAAGGAATCGCTGTCAATGTTCAGAATCACAAGGGTTTTGATTTTGCCGAGTAATACCTACACCTCACGTTCCGAAGTTCGTCAATTCTGGCACAAAATCCGAGGTTGGGGGTGCGGCAGGATTCTTGGACTGCTCAGGCCGCCAGCCCGAGCCTCCTGCGGCGGCCCTCGATGGTCTCGCAGGTGGCCTTCTTCCCGTTCTCCCTGAACGTCTTGAGGCGGCCGTCATTGTACCACGTGATGTAGCGCGCGACGGCCTCGAATATCTCGGCGACGGGCGCCCCCGCGCGCACGAGCGAATGGAACGCCTCGACCTTCGCCCGGCCGAAGAAGCCCTCGCACGCCGCGTTGTCGGGGCTGTGCCCCTTGCGCGACATCGAGCGCACGAGGCCGGCCCCCTCGCACAGCGCGATCCACCCCTTCCAGCGGTAGTGCCCGCCGCGGTCGGAGTGGATGACGGGACGCTGGCCCTCCCGAAGCGTCGCTATCGCGTCGGCGAGCGTGGAGTTCGCGAGCTCGGCGTTGGGGCTCTCCGAGGCGCGCCAGGCGACGACCTTGCCGTCGAAGCAGTCGACGACGGCGGACAGGTAGCACTTGCCGTCGCGCCCCCGCATCTCGGTGATGTCGGTGAGCCACAGCTCGTTGGGCGCGTCCGCCGAGAAGTCGTGCCTCCCGTGCTCGCCGAGCAGCAGGTTCCCGGGCGCGTCCGACACCTCGCCCGCGTACGAGCTCCATCTCTTCTCCGACCTGGAGCACCGGGCGACGAGCCCCTGGCGCGCCATCGACTCGCGCACCCTGCGCTCGGGCGCGCGGACGCCGCCGGCCTCCAGCGCCGCTCTGAGGCGGCGGTAGCCGTAGATCCCGCCGTTCTCCGCGAAGGCCGCGGCCACGGCCCCGTCGAAGCCCCCGTCCGTCATGCCGGACGGGCTATCGAGCCTCGCCCGGTGGTAGAGGTAGGTGCTCTTCGAGATTCCCAAGAACGTCGAGATCCGGGCCAGGGAGCACCCGCAGTCCCGCCTCAGCCTCTCGCCTAACCCGACGAGCCGCCTCTTCGACAGGCTCGCCGGGCTTGCGGCTTTTGGGTCGCGCATCAGCTCCTTGTAGACGCTCACCTCGAAGAGCGCCTCCTCGAGCTCGGCCCGGAGGGCCTCGATCCGCCTGTCGTCCGATCCCGCCGCCTGCCCCATGCCCGGCTTCGCCCCCTCGTCCTCGCGCGGCGCGCCCTCCGCGCCGGTCTCGGACATGATAGCGCTTTTGCGGGCCTTCCTGCTCCAGACCGATATTATGCTCGCTTCGGCGATGCCGAGGCGGCGGGCGATGTGCGCGGGCTTCTCCCCGAGGCCGTAGAGGCGGACGGCCTCCGCCTTGGTGGCCTCGGGGTAGCGGGAGTGGGGCGCGTGCTCGGCGCGCCCCTTCACCCTGGGCATCTCCGCCGGCAGGGAGCCCTCCTCGGCCTGCTCCAGCCACCGCCTCAGCGACTCCCTGGACGGGGTCCCCCATTTCCGCTCGGCGGCGCGGGGCGTGAGCCCCTCGGCCCACATCGTCTCGACGTAGCGGACCTTCTCCCTTTCCGTGTACATGCGGCTCCCTCCTCGCGGCCCCCGCGGGGGCCGCTCGATCGGTCGTGGACCGCCTGCCGGCGGTCCAGCTTCCTGCCGCACCTCCGGTTTGACAATTGTGTAAATTACTACATAATAAAATTCTACTCGTCAGCCTACATAATGCCTGATCGCAAATTCTGGTGATTTCAAATCCAAAATATACTATATTCTCTAATTGTCAAACCTCCAATTTTGTGCCGAAATCCGGTAACTCGGGAACACAGCGGATAGCTCGCATGCATATCGTTATTCGGTTTCCAGAAAGCACAGATGCCAAATCATCTCAAACGCGATCGATGCACTGGGAAACGCCTGCTTCAAGCGCACGTTCCCTCATGTCCGCCATCGGCAAATTCCCAAAGCGAGGGAAAGCCGCATGCACGCACCATCGCAGACGGCTCCGTTTCCCGCCCTACGCTCCCTCGCTCCGCCCAACTTCCCGTCTACGCTCTTTCAACCCGCACCGCGCACACTTTGTACTCGGGAGTCTTCGATACCGAATCGAGTGCGGCGATCGTGAGCCAGTTGCTGTTTCCGTCCTGGAAATGAAACGGCATCCACGTCTGGCCGGGAGACGTCTTTTCCGACACGCGGGCAACCGTCTCGATCGCACCGCGCCGTGAAGCTACCCTCACCTTGTCCCCGTCGGCAATGCCGAGCGCTTCGGCATCGCGCTCGTTCATCTCAATGAACGAGCTGCCAGCCGCCTCATTCAAGCCCTCAGACCTGCCGGTCATCGCGCAGGCGTTGTACTGGTAGAGAATGCGGCCCGTCATCATAACGAGCGGGTATTCCTCATCGGGAATCTCGGTCGGCTGCCGATAGCTGGAAAGCGAGTACGCCCCCATCCCGCGAGAAAACGCGTCCACATGGAGAATCGGCGTCCCCGGATGATCGGCATCGGGACACGGCCACTGCAAGCCTCGGCCCGCGACTTCCCCACCGTCGAGCCGTGCATGGCTTACGCCTCCGTACGACGGCGTAAGCGAGGCGATCTCGTCCATGATTTCGGCGGCGGACAGGCGCGGCTGGGCGTATCCCATGCGGTTCATGAGATCGATGAAGATATCGGTATCGAACCGCGTGTCGCCTGCGATGTCAACCGCCTTGCGAACGCGCTGGATGCGCCGCTCGGTGTTGGTGAACGTACCTTCCTTCTCCGCAAAGCTGCGACCAGGCAGAATTACGTCAGCGTACTTCGCCGTCTCGGTCATGAACAGCTCGTCGACCACGAGAAACTCGAGCGCCTCGAGCGCGCGGATGACGTGGGCCGTATCGGGGTCGGTGCGCACGGGGTCTTCGCCGAAGATGAACATGCCCTTGATGCGCCCGTCGATAACGGAGGGAAAGCACTCCGTTGCCTTGAGCCCGGCCGCGCGAGGAAGCTCCACGCCCCACGCCTGCTCGAACTTCGCGACAACCGCCGGGTCGGCAACCTTCTGGTAGCCCGGGAAGTCGGCGGGAGCCGCGCCCATGTCGCATGCGCCCTGCACGTTGTTCTGTCCGCGCACGGGGTTCACGCCGCATCCAGTGCGTCCCACGTTGCCCGACACCACAGCGATGTTCGAAAGCGCCATCACGCCGTCGGTTCCCGTCGCGTGTTCAGTCACTCCCAAGCAATACAGAATCGCTGCCCGCTCGACGCTGCCGTAGAGACGCGCCGCCTGCACGAGATCGCGCGCATCGATGCCGCAGATGTCCGCGACCTTTTCGGGCGTGTACTCCTTCACCATCTGGGCCAGCTCGCCGAAGCCCTCTGTGCGGCTTTCAACAAACGCCGCGTCGACAAGGCCTTCCTCAATGAGCACGTGCACGATTCCGTTCGCAAACGCCACGTTCGTGCCGGGCTTGAGCTTGAGATGGACGTCAGCCAAACCCGCCAGGCCGATATCGCGCGGGTCGACCACAATGAGCCTGCATCCCCGCTCGACGGCGGCGCGTACCTGCATGCCGAGCACCGGGTGAGCCTCTTCGGGGTTCGATCCCACGAGCATGATGACATCCGCCTCTTGCGTGATGTCGCCGATGGAATTCGTCATTGCCCCTGAACCTAACGTTGTTGCCAGACCGGCAACGCTCGGGGCGTGTCAAACGCGGGCGCAGTTGTCTATCGTATTCGTTCGAAGCGCCGTGCGGGCCATTTTTTGGAACAGGTAAATATCCTCGTTCGTCGAACGAGAGCAGGCGAACGCAGCAAGCGATTCGCCGCCGTAGCCATCCCGCAGCTCGGTGAAGCGCGCTGCCACGAGATCGAGCGCCTCGTCCCACGTAGCCGCTTCGAATTTCCCTGAATCGGGGTTCTTAATAAGCGGCGTGCGGATGCGGTCGGGCGCATCGACGAAGTCGTAGCTCGCAAAGCGACCCTTCACGCACAGAAGCGATTTGTTCGAGGGGCCGAGCGCTCCTTGCGAATCGACAATGCGTCCGTCTTCGACGACGAGGTTAAGCTGACAGCCCACGCCGCAATGAGGGCAGGTGGTGAGCACCTTTCCCACATCGCTTGCGTAGTAGGCGGCACGCCGTTTGCTCTTGAGTGCGCCTGTCGGGCACGCTTGGGCGCAGGTTCCGCACGACTCGCACGACGTCTCGCGCCAATCGCTTCCGAACGGTACCTCGATGACGGTGCGCACACCGCGCTTCCCCGCTTGCAGCGTGTGGTTGCGGGCAGCTTTGTTGCAGGCGCCCACGCAGCGCTCGCAGGCGATGCAGAGGTTCGGATCGTAGGCGAGAAACGGATTGCCGTCCACGATCGGCTCCCGCATGCGCTCAGATGCGAGCGCGGGCTTGAGCACCTCGTACTCGTCGCAGAGCAGCTTAAGCTCGGATTCGTCTCCCTTGGCTGCCGCGAACAGATCGTCTGCCGCTTCGGCCTCGAGGTCCGCCACGATCAGCTCGAGCGCGATGCGCCGGTATCCGGTGAGCCTCCTCGACTGCGTGACAACCGCCATGCCGTCTTCGGCGATTGTCGAGCACGCGCATACCGGATGGTCGACGCCCATCACGTCCACCACGCACACCCTGCACGATCCGATGGCGCTCACGTTCTTGAGATAGCAGAGCGTCGGAATGCGAATACCCGCAGCCTCGGCCGCATCGAGAATCGTCGCGCCATCAGGCACCTGAACGCGCACCCCGTCTACCGTCACATTACGCATAGTGCTGCCTTCCTCCCTCGAGCGTGCCGCAGCCGAAATGATCGCAGCGGAGGCACCGCGCGCACTCCTGTTCAACCTCTTCGCGGCTCATGCCGCCTTCGACTTCGAGAAAATCCTGCTTGCGAATACGGGCCGGGCGCTCCGTTATCTCTACGCGTCCTGTCGGCGTTCGGTCGTTGGGGGCCGCATCGGGCGCTTCGACGTCGCATGCAAGCGTATGATGGAAGCCGAGGAACTCATCGATGTTTCGGGCGGCAACTTTGCCCGCGCCGATCGCGCGAATCGCCGAGGCGGGCCCCGTCTGGCAATCGCCCCCGACGAACACGTTGGCGAAGCCCTCGGCCCGCAAATGCTCGTCCGCGTCAAAGCAGCCCCAGGTGGTCTTCATGCCGAACTCTTCGAACGGCTCGGCCACGACGGCTTGGCCCACGGCCATGAGCACCGCATCGGCCTTAACGCGCCCAGCAGGTTTATTGGCTGCGAGCGGAGCGGGCCTTCCGTCTTTCACCGGCCCGATCATCTGGGGCTGGGTCACAAGCGCAGCGCACCTGCCCTGCTCGTCCACCTCGATACCCGCAGGCGATTCGAGCACCACCATTTCCACACCTTCGGCCACCGCGCTTTCGACTTCGGCGGCGAGCGCCGTCATATCGTCTTTGCGCCTGCGATACACCACCGACACTTCGTCGGCTCCCGCCCGCACCGCCGTGCGCGCGCAATCCATGGCCACGTTGCCGCCGCCGATCACCACAACATTCTTGCCCGTGAAATCAGGGTATGCACCGTCGCCGATATCGCCGAGCAGCTCGACCGCCGAAGCCACGCCTTCGGCCTTCGCGTTATCGATCCTGAGCGTCTTGCCGCCTTGCGCACCAATCGCAACGTACACGGCATCGAACGATTCGACGAGATCGCTCATCTCGCCCGACCCGATCGCTTCCCCGCAGCGCACTTCAATGCCGCCGATCGAAAGAATGCCGGCAATGTCTTCGTCGAGCCGCTCCCGCGGGAAGCGGTATGCGGGAATGCCGTAGCGAAGCATGCCGCCGAGCTGCGCCCGCGCCTCGAACACGGAAACGCGATGCCCCATGAGCGCGAGGTAGTAGGCACAGGTAAGCCCGCTCGGACCGCCGCCCACGACCGCGATCGCACACCCGGTATCCACGCCGCGCTTCGGGGGCGCTACGGTGTCTGCGGGCGCATGGTCGACGGCGAATTTCTTGATACCGCGGATATTGAGCGGCGCATCGATGAGCGTTCTGCGGCACCGCGTTTCGCACGGATGCTCGCACACGTAGGCGCACGCGGTGGGAAACGGATTGTCTTTGCGGATCATGTTTACCGCATCCGCGTACCTCGCCGCGCCGGTAAGCGCGATGTAGGCAGGAACGTCCACATGGGCGGGACACAGCGTTTCGCAGGGGACGGTCTGGCCGACGCCTTGCAAGCAGCGCCGGGCGACTATATGGCTTCGGTATTCGTCCTCGAACGTTTCGAGGCCGTCGAGAACCGCCGATGCCGCTTCGTAGCCGATTGCACAGTCCGCCGTGTCGCGGATCATCTCGGCAAGCGCCCTCATGGACTCCAGCTCGGCATCTTCGGCCTCGCAGGAAACAACGCGCTCGAGCATCGATGAGAGGCGCTTGAGGCCGTCGCGGCACGGCACGCATTTGCCGCAGGTTTGCGCTGCGCTCGCTTGGAGAAGCGAAAGCTGCACGGCAAGCGGGCACGTGCCCGGCGCCGTCGCCTCAATGCGGCGTGCGTACGCCTCCACGAAATCTGCGATGCGCTCGTCGGCGCGTGCCCTCGGCGCAACCGATAGTCTCACCACCAGCTCCTCCGTATCGGATTGAGATCGGATTCCCGCAGTGTCGTTCACCGCGCCATACTTGTACGGAAATGCCACCCGAGAAACCGTGTATATACCGTACCAATTCTAGCGCATCCCGCTCACGGAACACCGCCCTCACGAAAACGCCCGAAAGCGATCCGCAGACGATCCGAGCACACCGGCGTTCGGCGCGAACTCGCCACAGGCGCCTATTCAGGCGAACGGTCGTGGTTGATCACGCGGTAGAACAGATCGCGCACCTCGTCGGGGTCGCAGGTTTGCCCGAGGGCCCACATGGTTTTTGCGACGAGGGCCTCGGTGGTCATATCGCCGCCCTTGAGGATGCCGTCGTGGTCGGCGTACGGGCGGCCGACCTCGTACACGCCGAGGTCGAACCCCTCTTCGGGAACCTGCGTGGTCATCACAAGCGTCTTGCCCGCGTCGACCCAATCGAATATCGCACGCTGGTAGTCGCCGTATTCGGGGATGCCTCCGATGCCGAACGTCTCGAGAATGATAGCGTCGCAATAAGGCTTGAGCAATTCGAAGATGCACGGGCTCATCTCCGGCGTAAGCTTGAGCACGAACACGCGCTCGTCGAGCCGGTCGTAGAAGCGGGGCGACCCCATGCACGACGAGCATGTCGCAGGCGAACCTGCTCGAATGATGCGATCGTACCTGATCAGAGCTACTTCGGGGTAGTTCACGCTCGCGAATGCGTTGAAACTCATCGTACGCTGCTTGCGTGCACGCGTACCCGCTATCGCCGCGCCGCCGAACACGATCGTCACGTCGCACGAACGGTCGTCGGATGCGAACAGCACGCTTTGGTACAGGTTGAGCTTCGCATCGGTAAACGGGCTCGCCATGGGTTGCTGCGACCCCGTGAGCACGATGGGTTTCGGGCTTTTCTGGATAAGGTAGGAAAGCGCAGCCGCAGTATAGGCCATCGTATCGGTGCCGTGCAGCACGACGAATCCGTCGAACGCGTCATAGGCGCGCGCAATTTCATCGGCAATACGCAGCCAGTGCACAGGGCGCATGTTCGTCGAATCGATGTTCAAGGGCTGCACGAAGTCGAGCTCGCAGAGCCCCTCAAGCTGAGGTACGAACCTCGTCAGCTCTTCTCCGGTCAGCGAGGGTGCAAGGCCCGAGCCCTCTTCGACCGAGGCAATCGTACCGCCTGTTGCTATCAGAAGTATCTTTTTCATAGTCGAATCATCTTCTCATATGACCGTTCGAATCGGTAGACCCAAGCGCAACTCGAATAGGTAAGGTCGACGCATTCGACGGAAATTTGCGAAGCTTCCGCCGAGTTTTGCCCCGCTTACGGCTGGGAGCTTTATACTGGTGTCTTTGTTGATGCACCAAGCAATGAAGCAAGACGAAAGGTATGCAATGGGCGGATTCTTCGGGGCGGCATCCCACAACGATGTGGTGCTGGATGTGTTTTTCGGCGTCGACTACCACTCGCATCTGGGAACACGACGCGCGGGCATGATCTTCTACGACGGGAAGGGCAGCTTCCAGCGCGAGATCCACTCCATCGAGAACACGCCGTTCCGCACGCGGTTCGAAGACGATCTTCCCGGCTTCCACGGAAAGAGCGGCATCGGCTGCATCAGCGACACCGATCCGCAGCCTTTACTTGTGCGTTCCCATTTGGGGACGTTCGGCATAACCACCGTGGGCGCCATCAACAACGCCGAAGAACTCGTCGAAGGCTACTTCGCCGATGGATGCAAGCAGTTCATGGCCATGAGTTCGGGTGCGGTGAACACAACCGAACTCGTTGCTGCGCTCATCAACCAGAAAGATGATTTCGTTTCGGGCATCAAATTCGCTCAAGATGCGGTCGACGGATCCCTCACCCTGCTCATCATGACAAACGAGGGCCACATCATCGCAGCTCGTGACAAATACGGTCGCCTACCCGTACTTGTCGGCAAGAAGGACGACGGCTACTGCATATCCTTCGAATCATTTCCTTACCACAAGCTCGATTACGACGACGAATACGAACTCGGTCCCGGCGAGATCGTGTGCGTAACCGCCGACGGGTACAAGACCATCTCGCCAGCAGGCAGCGATATGAAGATATGCGCGTTTCTCTGGACGTACTACGGCTACCCGAACTCGAACTACGAAGGCGAGAACGTCGAGGTGGTTCGCTACCGCAACGGCGCAATCATGGCCCGCGACGAAGCAGCCGGCGGCGGCATTCCGGACGTCGACTACGTTGCCGGCGTTCCCGATTCGGGCATCCCCCACGCTATCGGGTACGCGACCGAAAGCGGCATCCCCTTCTCCCGCCCCTTCATCAAATACACGCCCACCTGGGCGCGTTCGTTCATGCCCTCCAACCAAGAGGTACGCAACCGCGTGGCGAAGATGAAGCAGGTTCCCGTACCCGAGCTCATCAACGGCAAGAAGCTTTTGTTCGTGGACGATTCCATCGTACGCGGCACCCAGCTGCGCGAGACAATCGATTTCCTCTACGGCGCGGGCGCGGCAGAAGTTCACATGCGCTCGGCCTGCCCGCCCATCATGTTCAGCTGCAAGTACCTGAGCTTCTCGAGCAGCAAGTCGGAAATGGAGCTTTTGGCACGCCGTACGATCCAGGAGCTCGAAGGCGACGAAGGGCGGCGGCACCTCGACGAGTACGCCGACAGTTCGACCGAACGCGGCCAATGCATGCTAAGCGCCATCTGCAAGGAGATGGGCTTCGATTCGCTCGGCTTCCAATCGCTTGAGGGCATGCTCGAAGGCATCGGCATCGACCCTACGCAGGTATGCACGTACTGCTGGACGGGGAAAGAGTAACAATTTTCCATTCGAGAATATGAACTAACGACCCGTTTTTCTCGAATGCCGCACGCGCAAAACCCTACCCGATCGCCTGCTTAATGGCATCAAGCAGTTCGTCGTACTCCTCGAACGCGGGAAGGTCGGGGTTGTCCGCTTTGATCGATTCGGGGCTCTTGAACAGAAAACCCGCCTTGCTTGCCTTGATCATAGCGAGGTCGTTGAAGCTGTCGCCCGCCGCAATGGTCTCGAAGCCGCAGGATTGCAGCGCCCGGACCGTCGTGAGCTTCGATTGCGGGCAGCGCATATGAAAACCCGTGATCGCGCCGTTGTCGGCAACTTCGAGCGTGTTGCAGAAGATCGTCGGCCATCCGAGCTTCTCCATCAAGGGTTTCGCGAACTGCTCGAACGTGTCGCTGATGATGAGCACCTGCGTGTACGCGCGCAGTTCGTCGAGGAACGCTTTGGCACCCGGAATGGGGTCGATGCGCGCGATAGTCGCCTGGATCTCCGCGAGTCCGAGCCCGTGCTTCCTCAAAATGCCAAGGCGGTATTCCATGAGTTTGTCGTAGTCGGGCTCATCGCGCGTCGTGCGCTTAAGCTCGGGGATGCCGCTCTCCTCAGCGAACGCGATCCAGATTTCAGGTACGAGCACGCCTTCCAAATCGAGGCAGACTACATGCATGGGGGTTCCCTCCTTTTGCCGTTGCAGCGATTCTTCCCGAAGAAGGCCCGCTTGTCAACTCAAAGAGTGCAAGCGGGCCGAAACATATGAAACAGCGGGGAAAGCCTTCGGCGCGTGCTTACTTCGCCATGCTCCACAAAAGCTCGACCGTAGCAGGATCGCTCGTGCTGAAAAGGGCGCGACGCATGCAAACCGGCACATGCCGAATGCGCACTTCATCACACAAGACGATTACCTTGTTTTCAGCGAGCTCATCAAAACGCCCCCGCTTGTTCGACGCTTGCCACCACGCTTTCCCGCCGTGCTTTGTCGCGCGAACACTTGCGCAGCCTGAGCACCAGGTATCCGATGCCGAGCGCAAGGTACATCCACGCAGTCGCCACCTGCTGGGCGAAGGTGCCGAGCCATCCCGTCGGATCGGACATGAACGACATCATGAACTGCGTGCCGTCGTACGGGAACCCGTATACCGCATGCCCGAGCGCTAGGAAGAAGCCCTGCGCCACCATGAGCGCCATGAACGGATACGCCAAAAGCTGCGTTTTCTTCCACGCGGCTGGCGACATGCGCGTACGCACGGCCTTGAACGAGGTGATCCACGGCACGAGGAACGTCAACGTGAGCAGCGGCCCGATGATCACCGCAGCGATGAACATGTAATCGACCGCAGGGCTCCCCCATATCTGCGCCCACATCGGGTTCGCGAACAGAAAAGGGAAATCCACAATGCGCACGAGATGCCCCATGATCACAATGCCGCCGATCACAGAAAGTTGCGAACGCACTGAAAGCAAACGCTTGACCATAGGCGTCCGTTCGAAGGCTCCTATGAACATCACGATGAAGTAGAAGCACACCCCCGTAAACGACGAGGTGATTAACTGGACTATCGCATGCAGTATCGGCGCATTCGCTGAAAGCGCATTTACTTGGGTCTCCGCCATTAATGCAAGGGCGGGGGCGGATTCTCCCATGAGCGAGATAACGGGGTCGAACCACGTTACCGAGACCACGGCAACGGTCCAGAACGCATAGAACCAGCCCGCGTGCTTTCGGAGCGGTTTTGCGCACAGGATCGAAAACGCGATGACGAACGGCGCTGCTTGCATGAGATTCGGAATGAACGACGGAACGAACGGAAGCACATCTTCTCCTTGCGTTTACGGGTGTGAGGGTCGGTCGGGTCGGACGGGATATCGATGGGCCTCATGCGGTGAACCATCGATCGACCCGCTCTTCGAACAGAGCGAGTTTCTCGATCGTGTAAGCCGTCAGGGGGAACGCGCCATCGGTTGCCGACACGCACACAACCACCGTCGAGCCATCGCCGATACCAGCTGGGAAGAACACGAGTTCAGAGCACGACACCGTCCCCGTACTTCCTACGGCAAGCGATCCTTTGCTGAACGGGCGGCCGTCCTGCCATTTTTCGACTTCGATCTCGATGGTTCCCCTCTCAGCGTCTTTCGAAAGCACCTTGGCAAGCACGTAGGCGTATTCGCCGTCGAGTTCTGGCAAAGCGCTATCACCCGCCTGTTCAGACGTCTGGGGTTTTGATGGTTCTGGCTGAGAGGAAACCTCGGCACAGGAAACGAGCCCTGTTGCCGCAGCACCTGCGATTACGAACAGCGCAAGCAAAGGAAGCAGCGTCCGAATCTTCATTTTGATACCCATATGCCTCGCCCCAAGCTGTGCACCTCGCAGTTCGATGCAGTTCGATTTGTCCGAAGAGAGCGTATCGTTGCTTCCTCGGCATTTCCGTTGTATTTACAGCATACTGTCGATTCGCTATTGGAAAACCTGTTGGAAAAACGCGGTTCATGTTCCCGAGTTCCGAGAATTTGGCACAAAATTGGAGGTTTGACAATTAGGGAATATCATGTATTTAATTTTGAGTGGTTGGAAATTTCGCGACCAGGTGTTTTGTTCCCTTTTTACTCGAATTTTTTAATGTATCTAATTGCATAATTGTCAAACCTCCAATTTTGTGCCCAAATCCAAGAACTCGGGAACAAGGAGCACCCAAAGGAAGTGTGCGGCTTCGTCAGCGCGAGATCGGCCCGCGCTGACGCTACCAAAGGATTCTACAAAGGAAGCGCCGATATCAACGCACCTACCGCGCTCGAAACACCACGTACGTGTTGAGATCGCCCGTTCTGCCGTCGGCTGAAAACCGGGCCACGACCGATGCCCTGTCCGCAACCGATCCTGCAAGCTCATCGATCTCCGCATCCGAGAAGCTGTGGCAGTAGCGGTAGGCTCCTGGCTCGTTTCTCCACCCAAGCAGATAGTCGCCCTCATCGAGTTCGGGCAAGCCGAGCTCATCGCGAGCTCGCGCGTGGGACGCGCGTGCCTTCTCGGCTAGTCCCTCGTCGTTGAGAAACCTCCAGAACGAAACGGCCGCAAAACCCCCCGGTCGCGTATGGGAAACGAGCTCGGCAAGCACGCGCCCGCGATCGAGCGCACCGGGAACATGGTGCATGAATCCGAATGCCACGGCGAGGTCGCACACGGGAACGTCGATCTTTCCAGCCGAAAGCGCACTCAAGATGTCGATGCTTCGATAGCGAAGCGAACTGCGCAGCGTCGTTTCTGCGCCCCCGAAAGCAAGCGCATCGCACTTGTCCACTGCATAGAACTCGAAATCAACAGCGGGAAACGCGGATTCCAAAAACGACTCGAACCGTAAGTTGCCGCACGCAAGATCGAACACCGAAACGGCTTCGTCTCCTGAACGTCCGAAAGCCTCGCCGCCCGTGCTGCCGAAACCTCCGCCGTCCTTGTCATCAAAAACCCAGTTGCCCTTGGAGTCGAGATCCTCGCCATCCTTGCGCTCGAACGCCTCGGTGCCTATCGCCTCAAGGCAGCGCTCCCACCCCGCCCATGGCGCGTGGCGAGTTGCGGAAAACGAATCGCTGTGCTCGCGATAGAATTCGCTCGTGATGCAGCAGAGCCTTCGGGCGGTTTCGCTATCCATTGCGTGCACGTGTCCCATCGTCGAAAGAATACGGTTCGCTCATAGTATAGAATGCCCTGTAGCATGGAAGACATACTCCTGGAAATATTCGAAGAACTTCGGCGCGCCGAGCAACTCGACAGCGCGTTTGTCGAGAACGTGGTTCGCAGGCATAACCAGAACCGCACAGGCGAAAAGCGCCACTTCGCAAAAAAGCGGTTGCTGCCGTTTTACCTCAAGGTGAAGGAGTCGGATCCCGAACGCTGGGCTCGATGGGGCGTCGATAACGAGCTCGAAAAGAAGCTGATCCGAACCCTGCAGGTAAAGCCCCGCCGCACGGCATCGGGCGTTGCCACCATCACCGTCATCACGAAGCCTTGGAAATGCTCGAGTGCATGTTTGTACTGCCCAAACGATCTGCGCATGCCGAAAAGCTACCTTGCCGACGAACCCGCCTGCCAGCGCGCCGAGCGTAACTACTTCGATCCGTACCTGCAGGTTGCATCGCGTTTGCGCGCACTCACGCACATGGGACACGTTACCGATAAGATCGAACTCATCGTACTCGGCGGTACCTGGACCGATTATCCTGAAGCGTACCAGATATGGTTCGTGAAGGAACTGTTCAGAGCGCTCAACGAAGCGGACCGACCCGATGCGCAAGACCATGCACAAAAACGCCGCGCACAATACGAACGGGCTGGATTGAGCACCAGCCGGGAAGACCTTGCAACCCGTGTAAGCGCTCAACAGCAGGCAGTCGAAGCGGGAACCCTCACGTACAACCAAGCCATGCGCCAGCTCTACGAGGAGCACGACGGCTGGAAAACCGCCGCCTCGTTTCAGTCCGCCGATCAAAACGAGCTTGCTGCAGAACACGCTGAAAACGAGCGGGCGCACCATCGCGTGGTAGGGCTCGTCATCGAGACTCGACCCGACACCATCACACCGAAAAGCCTCATGCTCGCAAGGCGTCTCGGGTGCACCAAAATCCAGATGGGCATCCAGAGCCTCGACGAGCGCATCCTTGCGCTGAACAAGCGCGGAATCGGTACCGATACGATCCGTGAAGCCTTCAACCTCTTGCGGGTATTCGGCTTCAAAATCCACGTGCATTTCATGGCGAACCTCTACGGCTCGACAGTCGACGCCGACAAGCGCGATTACCTCCGGCTCGTCACCGAGCCGGACTACCTTCCAGACGAGGTGAAGCTCTACCCCTGCGTACTCGTGCACGGAACCGAACTCTGCGACCGCTTCGAAAACGGCACGTGGAAGCCCTATACCGAAGACGAGCTGCTCGACGTGCTCGTGGCCGATACGGCCGCAACGCCTGCGTTCGTGCGCATTTCGCGTATGATTCGCGATATCTCGGCCCACGACATCGTGGCGGGAAACAAGAAGGTGAACCTGCGACAGCTCGTCGAGCGCACGGCTGAGCAAACGGACACCCCGATTTCCGAGATCCGCTATCGGGAGATCAGCACAGCGACAGCCGATGTTGAAGGCCTCTCGCTCGAAGACATCTCATACGCCACCGCCGTTGCACAGGAACATTTCCTCCAATGGACCACGCCCGAGGGGAAAATAGCGGGATTTCTGCGGCTTTCCCTTCCAGACCAAGCGTACATATCACAAAGGCAATCAGAGCTGCCCGTGGGGCTCGGTGAGGCCATGATCCGCGAGGTCCATGTGTACGGCAAAGTTGCGGGACTGCATACGACGGGTTCGGGCGCACAACATCTCGGATTGGGCAGGCAGCTCATCGAAACAGCCTTCGACATTGCACGGAAAAACGGGTACGCGAAGATGAACGTGATCAGCTCGGTGGGAACGCGCGAATACTACCGCTCCCTCGGCTTTTCCGACAACGGCCTCTACCAGCAGATTCCGCTCACCTGACCGACACAAATCTCGACACGCAAGCAAGTACATCTCGGAGCGGATGCGGGCGCACAAATCGCGTAGCAAGCGAAAAGGCTTTGGTAGTCCGTCCGCTGAGCGGCGGCTTGCAGCACCGTCATCTCTACCGAACGGTTGCAAGCCGCGCACCAGGAGCATGCCGCACAAGCAAGCCTTCTAGATCCGATGGATGAACAGTCCGCTTCGAAGCTTCGGCTCGAACCAGGTCGACTTCGGCGGCATGAGAAGACCCGCATCGGCGACAGCGAACAGCTCGTCAATGGACGTTGGATACAGCGCAAACGCCACAGCCATGCCCTCATCGACGCGGCGGGCGAGCTCGCCGAGTCCGCGGATGCCGCCGACAAAATCGATGCGCTTGTCGGTGCGAGGATCGTCGATGCCGAGCACGGGCCCCAGAAGGTTGTCCTGCAGAAGCGCAACATCGAGGCCGGATACGGGATCGTCCGAGCGGTACGCATCTTTCACTGCAAGCCCGTACCATGCGCCGCCCAGGTACATACCGAACGTTCCCTTGCGCTCGGGCTTGCGGGGTGCCGCGTATGGCCCAGACACTTCGAAGCGCTCCTTCACGCGGTCGAGAAACGCATCCTGTCCAAGCCCATTCAAATCGGCTACCACGCGGTTGTAATCGAGGATCGTCAGCTGATCGCTCGGGAAGATGACGGAGAGGAAGTGGTCGGACTCGAGCGCGGGGGCGGCAGCCGCACGCACTGCGCTGTCGTGGGCACCGTCCTCGCCTGCGCAGAACCCGACCTTGGCGCCGCCACGAGCATCGTCCTCGCCTTCGCAGCAACCGCCCTCCTGCGCAACACGAGACACCTCGCAGCCTTCCCCAGCAGCCGCGATCGCAGCCTCACGGCGCAGTAGCCCTGCCTTCACGGCAGAAGCCGCACGGTGGTGCCCGTCGGCTATATAGAGCGCAGGCGTACGCTCAAACGCGCAGCGAATCGCCTCGCTATCGGCGAGATCGTCTACGCGCCACACCGTATGACGCACGCCGTCGTCCGCCTCGAAATCGTACAGGGGCGGCTGGCCCCCAACGCGGTCGATCACCCCTTCGACTGCACCGTCGGAGCGAAACGCCAGAAAAATAGGGCCCGTCTGAGCGCTGCATGTGTCGACGTGACGGATGCGGTCTCTCTCTTTATCGGCGCGGGTCTTCTCGTGTTTCTTTACGACACCGTTCTCGTAGTCGTCGATCGAGGCGCATCCGACAACGCCCGTCTGCGAACGCCCGTCGGATGTACGCAAGCGGTACAGATAGTAGCAGGGCTCGCCATCCTCAACATACGTGCCGTCCTCGATTGCCTCGTCGAGCAAGGCTCTAGCATGCGCGTATACGGCATCATCGTGCGTTTCGACCGCATAGGGCAGCGTCGCCTCGGGCAGATCGATCCGGAGAAACGAACGGGGATGCCGCTCTATTTCGGCGCGCGCTTCGTCGAGGCTGAACACATCGTAGGGAAGCGATGCCACCTCGCTCGCACAATCTTCGCGGGGTCGGATACAGAAAAAGGGAACCACATCGGCCATGCGCGCCATCCTCGATCGTCGGTTTTCACAGCTGGTTTACAGGGTAGCGCATGACGGGCGCCCCGCTGCGGACATTCGGCGAAACGCCCGCAGCCGACCGTTACGCTCGAAGATACCGCACGAGAACGACCGCGTGAGGGACGCCAACAAAACGCATCCGCCGTGCAGCTGGTGCGAAGGTTCCGCCTTGTGCAGATTAGCGGAAGCCGCATCCCTTCTACACCGCATCCGCCCTGAGCGCATCGACGACACTCGATGCGTGGCTCCTGCGCAGCGCAAACGCAACGCTCAGGGCCAGCACGGCCAGCACCACGGCAACCGCAACGCCCACGTATCCCCATGGTAACGCGAACACAAGCCCCGTGAACGACAGGTTCACCGCCCAATAGAGCAGATACGTCGCCCCCAACGCCACCGCAAGCCCGATCGCCAAACCGCGCACCGCGTAGCTCGCGCATTCGTACACGAGCATACGGGCGAACGCCCTATCTCCCATGCCCGCCGATTTCAGCATCGCGAATTCGCGCGTACGCAAGATGATGCTGTTCGTGAGCGTATTGAACACGTTTGCCACCGATATGAGCAGCATGATCACAGCAAAACACGCGATGAAAAGCTGCACCGCCTGAGCGATGAGACGGCTTTGACGGGCCGATTCGGTCACGTCGAACACTCTAAAATCCAACAGCTCAGACTGTTTTGCCAGTTCTTCGAGCGCTTCGGCCGCCTCGGCATGGTTCTCGGCCCCGAACGAAAGGTTCGTCCAGTAGTAATCGAACACGCCCCTCTCGCCGCTCGGGCTCACGATACCTGCGGCAGAACCGGCAACGCTTTCCGGCAAGAGGATCACGGGGAAGTGGATCGACGCGCTTCCCGAGTTGACCGAAGCGGGCACCTCGTCGGTGAGCGCCCCCACCTCGATGGTCGTCTTCGAAGCGACCTCTTCGACCGGCTTCTCGATTATCTCGGGCTCCTCTTCGCTGTACTGGTTCACGTACCCCACGACGAGGTTTCCGCTTGCATTCTCCCGCACACCCATACTGCCCCATGAACCCGCATCGTCTTTGAGGTTGTAGTCGATCGCATACAGGTCGATCGGGCCCGTAGCCGCAAACGGCTTCGCATCGGCATACGAATCGCCTCCGATGATGCCCTGATAGCGATTGAGGCCGATCGCCTGCGGATTCGCGGGATCCGTGAACGCCGCCTCATCGAGTCCGAGGTCTTTCACCAAGTCGGTCCACGACTTATCGTCGAGGTAGAAGATGGTCAGATCGCCGAGGTAGTCCCCATTGCTTGAGAAGCTCGACGGTACGAACGATGCGTTTTGCTGCTCGTCGATGTCATCGCCCACCATACGGCCGTCTTCCGATATCATCGCAGCGGGTAGCGCTGCGTCGGCCTGTCCCTGTTTGTACGAACTGAGAAACTCGATGCCGCCGATCTTCTCGGCTTGCGCCTTAAACTCGTCGAGCTCGGCTGAAAAAGCGCTTAACTCGGCCATTTCGGGAGCGGATCCCGAAACGATGATATCCGCCCCGCTCCCCGCCGCGTTCTTGCTCTCGGCGCGATCCGCTATGGGCGTCAGGTACAGCGCCACGCTTCCCGAAACCACGATGAGCGCCACGCTCACGGCAAGCGATGCCACCACGGTACGCCCCCTGGCGCTCGCCCGCGAAAGGTTGCGATGGGCGATGAAGCCCGGGGCGCCGAACAGCTTTCCGGAAAGCCCCGACACGCCCGCAGGCACTTCCGTTCCGCGCTTCGCCGCCTTCGCACCCGCCGCCCGGGCCCTGCGCGCCGCACGCTTCGAGACCTTCACGTCCTGCGTTTGCCTAATGGCGTCGACGGCCGACACCTTACCCGCCCGCTGCGCAGGTACCCAAGCGCTTGCAAGCAGCGTCACGGCGGAAAGCAGTACAACCACCGCAAGCACCACAGGTTCGACATGAAGCGACACCGAACCCCCGGTTCCGATCATCGCCGTAAACGCTTCCTGCGTGAGCGCGAACACCGCCGCTACGCCCCCGATGCCCACAAGCACGCCTACAGGCACGCCGATAAGCCCGAGGAAGAACGCCTCGAACAATACCGACCGTCTGATCTGCTTTTTCGAAGCGCCGATGGACGAGAGCAGCCCGAACTGCCGCGTGCGGTCAGCCACCGAGATGGCGAATGAGTTGTAAATGAGCGAAACCGACGCCACCACGATCACAGCGGTGAGCACAATCGCGATCATCCAAAGCGTGCCTTCGATGGGGCGGCCGTCGGCAATACCTTGGTAGCGGAACAGATTTACATGGTACATCGGAATCGCATCGGCTTCCGTTATCCGTTCGTTCACGAACGCCTGCATCTCGGCAGTGCTCGAGAGCCCCTGCACCGTTAAATACGCGCTGATTATTCCCCCGCTCGACGCATCGGCGCTTGTCAGCGCGACAATCGAGGAATTTGAAGCCGTGAAATCGCTTCCCCCGAAATTCGATTGGCGCTCGTAGAAGCCCACGACCGTATAGGTTCGGGTACTCGCATCCACCAGCTCCTCTTCGCTCGGGTACCCGGTTTCCGGAGAGAGGTAGCCGTAGCGGAAGCTGTCGAGCGCGCGCTGCCCCCCGCCGTTGGCGTCTTCGACCATCCGCGTGCCGAGATGAAGCGTGAGCGCGCTTCCCACTTCGAGCGCGCCGTCCGATACCGCCCCCGCATCCGCAACGCCTTCGCCAAGCACGACGCCCTTGCAGTAGTCGGGCAGCACCACTTCGGTGTCCGATTCGGGAAGGCGGCCCTCTTCGAGTTCAGGAACCAAGGTAAGCGGCGTTCCGCCGGGGGCGAACGTGCCCTTAACGGTATCGGGATAGGTTTTCACCGCCACGAACTCGCCCATGGACCTGCTGTCCTCGGGTGTCAGCTTCGCCGATCCGAGTTCGTGCGAGACGGCCATATCGACGACGGTATCGCTCGTCAAGAATTCCTCGTAAGCGTTCTCGGAAAGCTGCGACGAGGCGATCTGCCACGAGCCCTCAGTTGCCAGCGTACGCTCGAGAAGCCCTGCTTGAAGGCTCGTCACACTCGTAAACACCGCCGTGATGAGAGCGCACGAGAGCGCGATGCCGACGACGGAGACGACGGTGCGCACGCGGTTCTTCTTGAGAGAACGCAGCGTGAACGAGGTCATCACGCTCATCGCCGAATCCTCTCATCGCGTGCGATTCGCCCGTCTTCGATAGCGATGATGCGGTCGGCCGAAAGCGCGATGTCCTCGTCATGGGTGATGACGATAAGCGTCTGGCCCATCTGCTTGTTCGATGCGCGCAGAAGCGCCATGATTTCGCGGCTGTTCTTCGAATCGAGGTTGCCGGTGGGTTCGTCGGCAAGCACGACGGCGGGTGCGTTCATGAGCGCCCTGCCGATAGCCACGCGCTGTTGCTGTCCGCCCGAGAGCTGATTGGGCAGATGCCCCTCGCGTCCCTCGAGGCCCAGCGATCCGAGCAGCGAAGCAAGCCGCGCGCCGTTCACGGGACGCCCGTCGAGCGAAACGGGAAGCGTCATGTTCTCAACTACGTTCAGCACGGGAATGAGATTGTAGAACTGATACACCAATCCCACCTCGCGGCGGCGAAACACCGCAAGCTCCTCGTCGGAGCGCGCGTACACGTCCGCCCCGTTTAAAAGCACGGTCCCCGACGTCGGACGGTCGACTCCGCCTATGAGATGCAGAAGCGTCGACTTGCCCGACCCCGACGAGCCCACGATGGCAACGTACTCGCCTTCCGCAACAGAAAACGAAACGTCATCGAGCGCGCGGGTGGCCGCAGGCCCCGTTCCGTAAACCTTCGTGAGATGCTGTACGGTGATGATGTCCATAACGTCCGCTTTCCTCGTCGATTGCAGTCCGATTCCAGCTTCGCAGAATCGTCTTGCCCGCACATGACGCTCGCATTACGGAATTGTAATTCTTCCCGCCGTGCCGCCGCGACGGCCGAACGCGACCGAGCTGCATGAGCGGCGAAGCCCAGACTGCAATCGCGTACGGCCCAAATCGCACCGAAACGCGCGCGGAACGCGCGGAGTGCGGCCAACCCGCCGGCGCCGAGTTCCAGCCCGCCAACCCGCAAACGTAGTCCGAAAGCCTACACCGTCAGCTTCGGAAACGTCATCTCGAAGCAGGCGCCGCCCGATTCGCAGTTGAACGCGCGCAGCGATCCGCCTTGCGCCGACACGAGCGATTGGGCAAGCGAAAGACCGATGCCGAACCCTTGCGGGCGAAGCACCTCGTCGTCGTGCGGGTCGGCCTCCGCCCCCAGCACCCGCGCTCGACCGCGATAGAACCGTTCGAAAATATGCGGAAGGTCATCTTCTGCGATACCCGGACCCGTATCGGCAATGCGGATGCGGCAGGCCACGGCGTCATCTTCAACGGCTATTGCGATCCGGCCTCCCGCCGGCGTGTGCTCCATGCAGTTCTTGACGATGTTTGCGACCGCTTCGGTAGTCCAGGCGCTATCGCCTTCGAACGTCTCGCTTCCGTCCGCCTCGATCAAACAGGCAACTTCGCGCATATCGAGCGCAACCGCAAGCGGATCGACGGCAGCCTCAACTGCACGCGGCACATCGACGGGTCTTTGCTGGAAGCGCACCGCACCCGCATCGAGCTTCGCCATTTTCAAGAGCGCGGTCACGAGCCACGACACCCGATCGACCATGCGCTCGAGCTCGTGGAGCCATCGCGAGCGCTCTTCGTCGCTTTCGGATCGCTCGATAAGGGGAATCATGAGTTCGATTGCCGTGAGCGGCGTGCGAATCTGATGCGATACATCGGCAAGCGCATCGGCAAGCGCGCCTTTCTCCCGCTCGAGCTGCTCAGCAGTGCGCGAAAGGCGCGCAACCATCTTCGAAACCTCGTTGCGCAGCACGGCGACATCGCCCTCGCGGCAATCGGTAAGATCGATCCTGCGTCCCGCGTGGAGCACTTCGTCTATCTCTGCGGCGAGCCGAGCGATCTCGCGATGGCGCATGACGGAGAACACGCAGAACAGCACGCAGGCGACCAGGCCCGCTGCACCGGCAGCCGCGGCAACCTGCCAGCCTGCGACAACGAAGGCGCCAACGCACACGGCAAGCTCGGCGCACACGAGAGCGATCGACTGCCACAGAAGCGCGGGGTTGCGCACAAGCGAGCCCATGTTAGCTGCCCACCTTGTATCCAAGGCCGCGCACCGTCACGATGATCTTCGGGTTGGACGGATCGTCCTCGATGCGCTCGCGCAGCCGTTTGATATACACGTTGATGGCGTTGTCGCTTACGTACTCGCCCGCGCTGTCCCAAAGCGCATTGCGCAGACGCTCCCGCGTAACGAGCGATCCCGCATTCTGCGCGAACAACAGCACCAGCCGGTATTCGAGCGCCGAAAGGAAAACCTCGTCGCCCCCTTTGCGCACGGTCGCCGATACCGGATCTATTTCCACATCTCCGAGTACGAGCACCTGCATCGCACCTTGCGTACGACGCAGGGCCGCATTGATGCGGGCCAAAAGCTCCCGGGCTCGAAACGGCTTCGCGATATAGTCGACCGCTCCCATGTCGAGACCAGCGACGGTACTGTACTCGTCGTCGGAAGCGGTGAGGAACACAACCGGCATGGCGGGTGCCTTCTCGCGCGCCGCCGCGCACACGGCAAACCCGCTTCCTTGCTCAAGCGACACGTCGAGCAAGGCCAAATCGTACGACGACGATTCAAGCAGGTTCACGGCGACATCTTGACGAGAAGCCGATTCGACTTCGTAGCCCTCGCTCGCAAGCAGGTTCGAAAGCGCGGCCACAATGGCCGCGTCGTCTTCCACGAGCAGTATGCGCATATGCTACCTCCAACAGGTTTCGTCCCCCCGCATAATACGCTAGTCGCCCGCTGCGCGCCAAGTATGCAGTTCGCTGAGCGCAGAAAGACCCTATCGCGCCTTCTTGAGGTAGAGACCGACCCTCACCTTTTTCCCTCAATACATGAACTGTCCCAAAAATCGTACATTTGTTCCGCTTTTTAACGATATCCTGTGCGGCAAAGAAACGCTCGATCGAAAGGCAGACCATGAGAGAACCCAGCAAGAACCGTCTCCCTCGCAACACCGACGAATGGAACGCCCGACTCGACGGCATTGCCGGCACGTACATCGCCGACATCCTTCGCGTTCGAAACGCAGCCTCCGGCGAATGGATGCGCAGCGCACCGATTATCGTGCGCCTTGAAACGTGCGATGTCGTCGTAGATCCCTCGAACGACTGCAAACCATCGCTGCGCATCGGCACCCTCGACACCGATGCCCCCGTTGCATTTCACAGGGAAGCGCATACGCACGCCGAGCAGCCAGACGATTCCCAACTCAGCAGCGATTTTGCGCTCGGCGCACAGTGGGAAAGCTACCGGGCTCTTTCGTCCGTGATGGGAAGCCAGGTCAAACGGCTCGCCCTACACGAACATGCTTCGTCGCTTACGCTCGATATCCATACGGGATCGGGCGAATGCATACGCATCATCTCAGAGGCAGACGCTTGCACGATCGAAACCGTCCAGAAACCGGAATACAATACCGCTTCGACGACGCATGTCGGGGGCAAGGCAAGCCCCGCTCGGCCAGAACATGCCCGATCCTGGCTACCTCCCGTACGCTTCCACGATCCCAGCGAGGTAGTCCCGGTACTCGCGAGCTAGCGCTTGGGGCTTTTCGATACGCACACGGTCCCCGAACTGGGCGAGCCAGCCGAAAAACACGGGGCTCTTCATCACGACGGCGCTCACCCGAGCGGTACCGTCGTCGAGGGGAATCGACTGCACGTCTTTGCCGAATCGATCGATCACCGCACACATGGCTTCTTCCTCGACGATGAACGATGCCGAAACGGGTTCGCCTGAGTACATGCCGAACGCGCGGCTCTCGAGTTTTTGCGGATCGAAGTTCGCAATCTGCTCGTTTCGCTGCGCAGACTCTTCGAGAACTTCGATGCCGTCCATGCGATCGACGCGGTAATGGACGAACGTATCGTGCTTCTCATTGAAGACGACCAGGTAGTAGCAACCGTCGGAGTACACGAGCTGTACGGGCGTTTCGACATAGCGCTCGCCGTCGTGCTGCATGATCTTCTCTTTGGCCGCATTGTACTTGAAGTAGAGAAACGAGATCTTCTTCCGCTTGGAAAGGGCTTCCTGGATGCGGTCGACGTTTTTGAACACCGATTCGTTCTGCGTCTTGATGCGCCCCTCAACGTGCAGCCGCTTGTCGAGCAGCTTGCGTTGGCGCTGCGAAGCGAGCTTCTTGACGCTGCGCACGAGCGCGTCGCTTTTGCTTTGCGTCAAGAAGCGCGAGCTTTGCACCGCATCCACGAGCAGCAACAGCTCGGGAAACGCGAAATCGCGGTCCTCGACGGCGTACTCAACCGGCCTGCGCTGGTACGTGCGCACGTCCAGCCCGAAATCACGCAGCGTCTCGATATCACGGTAGATCGATTTGCGCTCGGCTGTAATGCCCAACACCTCGAGCTTTGCGATGATCTGCGTCATGGAAAGCCCTGACTCGGAATCGGTTTCCTCGTCGAGCATCTTCATCAGGTACAGCAGTTTGAGTTTCTGACGTCCCTCGGCCATGGCTTCTCCTTGCATGTAAGGCGACTTTGCGGCAGCGCTCCGTTTGCGACTAAGGTTTTTATGATAGCAAATTGCTCGATGGTTCCTGTCCTTATTGTAGTACAGGCAGTGGTCGTTTCCCCCAATTTCCCCACTCTCCCGCTGCGCCGTGTTCGCTGTAGCGCCGAAACGCACTCGACGCCTCCGTTCGACAGTGCTCCGTTTCGGATGGCCTACTTCGAGCGATCCGGTCGACGCGCGTTGACCTTGGCCGACCGCTTGATCTCCTCGTGGTAAAAATAGTTGACGATGGTCGGCGGCGCCTCGAACGGCCGCTCGACGGCATCATCGTCACGCAGGTAGGCAAGCCCTTGCTCGTTCGCGAGCGCACGCATCTGTGCGTCAAGCTCCTCCCAATAGCTCCGGTCGCCGCGCGCGTATATGTCGTGATAGAGCGCTTGAAGCTCTGGGTAAGCGGTTCGAATGTAGCCGAGGATATCCGCCTTGTAGCCCCCGCGCAGGTTCAGGTTCTCCAACCAGATCAGGTTGCAGTTGGCCTTGGCACGCTCGATGATGGCGGCAACATCGGTGATGCCGGGAAAGATGGGCGAGATGAAGCACGTGGTACGCACCCCCGCATCGTGGAAAGCCTTCATGGCCGCAAGCCGTCGCTCGATGCTTGCCGCCTCATCCATAGCGGCGCGGAAGCCTTCATCGAGCGTGTTGATCGACCACGATACACGGGCGTTAGGAAAAGACCGTATCAAATCCAAGTCCCTCAGCACCAGATCTGATTTTGTTGCGATGCTGATGCTTGCCCCGCTACCCGAAAGCTGCTCCAGAAGAGCCCGCGTACGCCCGTAGCGTTCCTCGTAAGGATTGTAGGGGTCTGTCACCGAGCCGATGAAGATGCCTTTTCCTGCGTACCTCTTCGGGTTCTTGATCTCCGGCCAGTGCTTCACATCGACGAAGCTCCCCCATGGCTCCGCATGGCCCGTGAATCGCTTCATGAAGGAGGCGTAGCAGTATCGGCACGCATGAGGGCAACCCACATAGGGATTGGCCGAATAGTCGCACACCGGCAGATTCGATTTAGAAAGGATGCTCTTGGCGTCGATCAACGTAACGTGCGTTTCCATACCCTCCCTTTCATGGGGTTTGCAGGCAGCTATACCGCAACGGGGAATCCCGGATCATGAGCCTGCAATGCTTCCGACCTTCTTGCGGAATGCTTATTAGCATAGCACTCGAAACCTGCAAGGCTTCGTACAGGTTCGAGACCTATTATGGGCAACAAGGAAGCCAAATCGGCCGTGGGTCTCGAAGAGCATGCTACGATGGCCAAAAGCGGACGATGTTTCGGTTGCGGCATACGATTGCGAAAGTCCGGAGCAAACGCGCACCTGCGCGACGGGAAAGGGGGCAGCCATGCGCGTTCTTCTGATCGAGGATTCCCGACATCTGATCGATGCGGTCGCCCAGATTCTCAGGCAAGCTCGCTATGTTGTCGACACGACCCTCGACGGAGATGAGGGGCTCGCGCTCGCGTGTTCGGGCGTCTACGACGCTATCGTGCTCGATATCATGTTGCCGAAGAAAGACGGCGTCGCAGTCCTGCGCGAGCTACGCGCGAAAGGCATTGCGACCCCCGTGCTGTTGCTTACGGCAAAAAGCCAGATCGAAGACAGGGTTCGCGGCCTCGATGCCGGAGCCGATGATTATCTTTCTAAACCCTTCCACGCCGACGAGCTGCAAGCCCGCCTGCGTGCCCTCGCGCGAAGGCCTCCCACCGTGAACGCGGACGACACGATCTCCTTCGCCGACGCAAAGCTCGACCCGAACACGATGCAGCTCGCATGCGGTATGCGTACGGAAAACCTGCGGCCCACCGATGCGCGTTTGCTTGAGCTGCTCGCTCGCAACCAAGGCATCATCGTATCGAAAGAGCAGATCATAGCCAAGCTGTGGGGCCCTGGTTCGTTCGCAGATGCAAACCGCGTCGAAGTGCACGTCTCACGAGTCCGCAAGGCGCTTGCGCGCGTCGGCACGAGCGCTCAGATTCGCACCGTGCGCGGCGTCGGCTATACGCTTAATGAACGGAAGGAGTAACTATGTTCGAAGCATTGCGCAGACGGATGCTCGCACTTGCCATGGGCCTCACCTCGATCGTCATCGTCGCAGCCCTCATCGCCGTCTACATGACGGGTGAAACACTGATGCAGCAGACGAGCGAGATGCACCTCTATCAGTACGTTTCTGCGCCTTTGACCCATGAAGTCGCGGAAAACGGCGAAGCGGCCGGAAAGGTCGACCCGCCCGACGATTCGATAACGGTTACATCTCCCGATGACGACTTCTTCGCATTCGGCGGCTATCGCTTTAAAGTGAAGGCAAGTGACGGCGGGGATGTTGAAATGCTGGAAAACGTTTCTGGCCTCGACGATGCGGTGTGTTTAGCCCTCGCCGCCGAAGCAAGTCCTCAAGCAGCAGGCGGCGTAATCTACTCGGATGGCCGCTCGTGGCAATACGTCGTATCGGAGCACAGCGCTGCTACGACTCCGCCCGAAAGCAGCTCGATAAGCAGTTTGAACGAATCCGATGACGAACACGTCCTCACCTTCCTCGACACCTCACCAAGCACCAACCAGCTGCACAAGCTTGCCACAGCCCTCGTCATCGTAGCCGCACTCGCCCTGCTTGCCGCCTTTTTCGTCAGCCGCCTGATTGCATCGCGCGCTATCCGCCCAGCACAGGCGGCATGGGAGCGCGAGCGGCAGTTCGTGGCCGATGCCTCGCACGAGCTCAAAACGCCGCTCTCCATCGTCTGCGCGAACTACGACGTGCTCGACGCTAACGCCGAACAGACCATCGCGAGCCAGCGACGCTGGATGGACGGGATCCGCTTCGGCACCGATCGCATGGAAGCGCTGGTTGAAAGCCTGCTTGCGCTTTCCCGTGCCGAGGAAAGCGAACCTGCACGTAACTGCTCAGACGAACGGTTCAACCTGAGCACAATCGCATACGAAGCAACCGAAGCGAACGAAGCGCGGGCGACGGAAAAGGGAATCGCCTTGAACACCGCGATCGTCTCCGACGTTACTGCGCGCGGCGATTGGAAAGCCGTCGAGCAGATCATCGACATCCTCATGGACAATGCACTGAAGTACACCGATCCGAACGAGTCCGTCGAAATAGCCGTAACGTCTGAAACCGAGCGAGCCGTGCTCCGCGTGACCAATACAGGCACGACTATCGCCGAAGACGATCTGCCCCACGTGTTCGACCGCTTCTGGCGCGCCGATCGGTCTCGCACCGACGATGGCTCGTCAGGCTACGGACTCGGCCTCTCGATCGCATACGCCTTGACCGAACGCCTCGGAGGATCGCTCACGGCGCAGAGCGAAAACGGCGTAACGGTCTTCGAACTGTCGCTGCCGCAACACGAGTAGCACTCGCACCAGCACGACAGTAAATTCCCGCTAGACTGCCCTAACGAAATGGACCCATGCGCGCCTATTCAACTTCGGATCGCTAGGCCGTTGTGAGACAACTAGCATACGCCCGCTCAAAGCATTAACGCCTAATAGCAATCGGGAGCCTTGTCAGGCCGCGTCGGCATTGGCTTGACGGCAGAGGCCCTTGCACGCGGGAGAGCCCTGTTCTGGCCAATTGTCTCGGCCGTCCCACAAAAAGGGCCGCCAAAGCTTCAATGCGCTGCCCGCGGCGTTACCCCGATATCCATATAGCCAGTTCAGGAAGGTGCAGTGCTTTTGTGCACTTCGGTTGCGGCAGGAGAACGTGGGACGGCCGAGACAATTGGCCAGAAACGGCCCGTTTCGCTGTCAAGCCGGCTTCGGCTGCCTCGAGAGTGCGCTATAGCAATGCTGTATCGTTCTTGTCAGGAATTCTATTAGCTGCAGATTCGTAACCGATTTCGCACCCCTGGCTTCCGCTATAGTACGACTCCTTTTCTCCCTGTCTACCCCGGACTAGTCCGAATAGTCGAGCGGCTATCGCGCATTTTGAACGCTTTGCACGATGCGCCTTCGCCGCACGATCCCTAGCATGAGAATCGCCCCGTCGCCCTTCGAGCGCAGGGCGTAACAACAACTAGGGACAAGGGAGGACATCATGGAACTCGATCGCAGGAGCTTCATCAAAGGCGGCGTCGTACTTGGGGGAACCGCAGCGTTGGCGGGACTTGCGGGATGCTCGTCGCCTGCACAGAACGCACCTGAAGCAGACACAGGCGCGCAACCCGAAGCCGCCAAGGACTACAAGGCGAAACCCGAACCCATCGGCGACGATCAGATCATCGAAACGCTCGAAGCGGATATCGTTGTCGTCGGCGGCGGCAACGCAGGCGCTATCGCCACCGCCACCGCCTCGGAAGAGGGCGCGAGCGTCATTCTCCTGCAGAAGCTCGAGAGCGTGTACTCGCACGGTTTCGTATTCACCGCCATCGGATCAAAGATGCAGCAGGAGATGGGCTACGACGTGAACGGCTGGGAGATCGTCGGCGATATGAACCGCGAAACCGGGTGCAACCTCGGCAAATGGGAGGTGCTCGGCAACTGGGTGAACTACAGCGGCAACCTCGCCGATTGGATTGTCGACAGGTTCAGCGACACGAAATACGGCCCGTTCATCATCGAGGATCCGATCGCTCCCTCCGAGCATTGGAACCGTTCGTTCAAAACCACGTTCATCCCTGTCGGCGAGATGATCGGAACGGGCACGATGATGACGCTCGCCACCGAACTCGTGAACGACGCCGTCGAGCGTGGCAATACCGAGGTGCGCTACAACACCCCCGCCGTCCAGCTTCGCCAGGACGACAGCGGTCGCGTCACGGGCGTCGTCGCCCAGACGGAATCAGGCGACTACATCCTCTGCAATGCGAAGAAGGGCGTCATTCTGGCAGCGGGCGGCTACGAGGGCAACCCCGAGATGCGTGCGGAGTACCTGCCGCAGGCAGACGGTCTCGACTCGGCTTACACGCGCCCCGACGCAACCACAGGCGATGGCATCCTCATGGGCATGTGGGCAGGAGGTCAGATCCAGCGCTCGCCCCACTGTTCGAACATCCACTACGACCCGAGCTTGAGGTTCCACACGCTGCAGGGCACGACCATCCCCTTCTTGCGCGTCAACGCCGAAGGCAACCGCTTCTCGAACGAAGATGTGAGCTACGACGAGGTATGGGCCCAGGACGTACGCCAACCCGAGCAGATGCACTTCCAGATATTCGATGACAACTACAGGGAGGACCTGCCCAACATGGGAACCGGCATGACCCAGTACGGCGATTGGACCATGATCGTGCCAGACGGCGTCGAGAACGGCTGGGTGTACAAAGCCGATACGATCGAAGACCTCGCAAAGCAGATGGGCGTCCCGGCCGATGCTTTCGCCGCAACCGTCGATCGCTACAACGAACTCGCCGCGGGCAACTACGACTACGAGCCCGATTTCGGCAAGCTCGGCTACAAGGTGAAGCCGATCGCGAAGGCGCCGTTCTACGCGATCCCCCGCCACGCATCGGTGCTCACTACGCTGAGCGGCTTGGAGGTCAACGCCGACATGCAGGTGCTCGGCGAAGACCGCAAGCCGATCGAAGGCCTGTACGCCGCGGGCAACTCCTCGGGCAACTTCTTCGGAGGCGTGTACCAGAAGATGACCACGCCGGGCATGAGCGTCGGCAGGGCGTTTCTGACGGGGCGCGTGGCCGCATGGCGTGCCTGCGGCATCACCGACTAAAGCACGATCCGCCTTGAACCCCCGAAGCAAACCAGAAAAGTAATACCTAACCGACCGATCCCCCGTACGCAGCATACCGATCCGCTGTCTGCTCGGGGGATCGACGCGTAAAGGCGCTATACTGTACAAATGCGGGACAGCATTCGATTGCTCCGAGGGGATTCGTTGATTCTGAACAAAACACTCACATGCGCCGAAACGCGCTGGCCGACTATGGGATACCTCTCCCTCGGTCTCATGTGGGGCTGGCTTGACGTTCAGACGTCTTCGTACGTGCTCTTCCCGCCCGACGCCTCGGGAAACCCTGCGCTCCTTGAAACCTATCTGTATTGGTTCTCGCTGTTCATGACCGTCGCCATCCTGATCGGCGTCGTGCTGTACCGTAGAACCGATGCCTCGTTCAAGCGATCTGCCGCCTTCGCTGTTGCTGCGTGCCTGCTCTCAGGCAGCATCGTTTTCAGCGCAGCGGTGGGAATGGGGTGGGCTCCCGCCGCGTTCGTATGGATCGGAGCGGGGTTTGCAGGCGTTGGCTCTGCATGGTTCATGATGTCGTGCGCACACGCTTATATAAGCCTCAAGGCAAAGGATATCTTCATATCGGTGGGGCTTTCGAAAATCGTCGGAATCGCCTTCTATTTCGTAACCGTATCGCTTCCTGCCATACTCACGCTCGTCTCGCTCGCATTGACGCCCGCCGTTGTCGCGTTGCTGCTCAGCCGAATCAATTGCCCCCACGGCGAAAGGAGCTCACATCGCAACGGCACCACGGCTGATTCGCCCGTCGCCCAGAGCTTCTTCGCCCGTACTACCGATGAGTTCAGCACGCTCGGCATCTCGAAGAAAAGCGTCCTCAAGCTCTCAATGGTGTGCTTCGTCGTGTTCTTCATCGCCGTGCTCACAAAACAAGAGGGTCTTGCGATATCGGATCTCGACGCCTCCGCCATGTCGTTTCAGCTTATTAACTTCGGCACGCTGCTGCTGAGTTTTCTCTTGGTGCTCATCGTGGTGGCACCGCCGAAGCAAGAGCTCACCGCTCTTACCAAAGGGTTCTATGCGGCGATGGCCGTCATCGTGATCCTTTTCATCGCCACCACCCTGGGTTCGTACCACTCACCTGCGTTCTCGTGGATCAGCGGATCGCTCAGAAACATGCTCGATGCCGTAGTCTTCGCGATCAGCGCACTCCTTGTGCGGCGCCTTCATACTTCGACCGCGCAAACCTATGGTCTCATCTGCGGATTCCCTGTGTGCCTCGGCGGGTTTCTCGGCCACGCCCTCACGAATAACGCGCTGTTTGCAGGCGGCGAGCAGATGTACTATCTCACGCTCGGTATCGACCTTGTTGCAGTGATTCTGTTGTTCACGGTGTTCACGCCGCGCGATCTCGAGCTGCTGTTCGCACTCGGTGCGGCAGAATTCCCCGCGCAAAGTCCGGGTGATCAAGCTCGTCGTACCGAAACGGAGTACGGCGACGTTATCGCACGGGCGAGTTTTTCGACGCGGGAAGCCGAAGTATTTGCGCTTCTGATGGACGGTTACACAATCCGGCTCATCTCCCAGGAACTGCATATTTCGCAAAGCACCGTGAAGACGCACATCTCGAAGATATATCTCAAAACAAACGTTGCCACCCGCGAGGAACTGTTCGTGAAGCTGAAAACTCATGGATCCAGCGACATTTCAAGGGAGCAGGGCTGACGGGCGCCAACAACCAGCAAAAGGAAAGGGAGGAAACGTGGAGCTGCACCAACTGAAATACATCGCTACGGTGGCGCGCTGCGGCAGCATAGCGAAAGCCGCCGACGAGCTCTACGTTTCCAAGCAGGCCGTCTCGAAGGCGGTGCGCTCGCTCGAACAGGAGCTCGGCTTCGATGTTTTCGATCGCGACGGGAAGATGAGCCCGACCGAAGAGGGCAAGGAGATACTCAAGCATGCCGACAACGTGCTCAGAGAGCTCGACGAAATCAACCTGTACCTCGATGAGCGCAAGACGGGAACATGCACGCGAACGACCATTTCGGTCTCGTTCAAATCGTTTCCCCTCGACTATTTGTTCTTCAACGATTCGCTCGAACCGATACGGCTCTTGCACGAATTTCGAAACCGGACGGCCGGCTGCACCATCGCAACCTACAAGCTCTCCGATACCGCAGCCTTGAACGCACTGGAAGACGGCTCGATCGACATCGGGTTCGTCCACGGCCAATACGAGCGTCCCGGCATAAAGTTCATTCCCGTATCAACCGTTGAAACAAGGGTCATCACGCTCAAGGAAAACCCCCTCTGCAAACGCGCTCCCCTCAAGATCGCCGACCTCAAGGGTGTCCCCATACGAAGCCCGTTCGATTTCGATTGCTTTACGCACCTGTTCATCTCGCGCTGTTGCGCATGCGGATTCGAGCCGCTGTTTCACGAGGTTCCGCTGAACGACGACGCCATCGACGTGTTCTGCCGCGAAGGAGGCGTTCACCTGCAGCCGTTCGACCCCTCGATGGAAACGGCCTACCCCGAATCGGAATTCATGCCGTTTCACCCCGAGGATCGAATTGATCTGCCCCTCTGCCTCGCCTACAGCGAAAGAAACGAGAAGCCTTCCGTAGCACGACTCGCCGCGTTCATCCGCAACGGCGTGCGGCGTTGACGCCTGCATCTGCTTTCGCGCTGAGTATGCATCGGGTGCGACATGGCAATGCGCCGACTCGGGCTACAGGCACCGTCGAACCGTTTGCTCATCCTGAATCGACGCGCTCGTCCAGCAAAGCAAGCGGGACCGCCCGATAAGACGGCCCCGCAAGGGAGGATCGCAAAGCGATTATCTAGCCCTGGTTGTCGAGCAAGCACTGAGCGGCGATCCAGCCGGTGATCCAGCTCGTACCCACGCCCCCGAACACCGTCGAGTTCCAGAAGCATCCGTAGTTCGCTTCGCCCGAAAGTCCGCCAGCGGTAGTCGCGTTGGCGTAGAGGCCCGGGATGAGCGTACCGTCTTCTTTCATGACCTGCAGATTCTCGTCGGTACGCAAACCGCACATGGTCTTTGCCATCTGACCGCCGACGATCGCGCCGTAGAACGGCGGATCCTGCACGGGATTGAGCCACGTGGGGTCGTACGGAGTCGACATCTCTTCGTCGACGCCTTTGGCGCAGAGCTCGTTGTACTCCTTGACTGCCTTTGTAAGTACATCGGGGTCGAGCGTGAGCATCTCGGCCAGCTCTTCAAGCGTGTCGGCCTTCTTAACAGCACCGCGCGCTACGGCGTCTTCCACTTCGGAAAGCCAATCTGCCGAAACGAGCCCGCCGTTGTCGATGAGCGTATCGGCGTCGGTGATCGGAATGCGGTTGCGATCCGATTGGGTGGGCAGCAGCACGTTGTTTTCGAAGATGTTCACAGCGAAGTTCGAATCGCAGATGGAATACACCTTGTGCCCTACCGCCGACATCCATGCCGCGCAGTTGCTCAAATCGCCCATCTGGCCCCCGGGGTTCGCGAAAAGCTCCTGGGTCTGCGCGAAGTACGGCTGGCGGTTGCCGCGCTTATCGATGATGAGCCAGGGATTGTGGAACAGCTGGCGCTCGCCGTGCCAGAAATAGTGCCAAAACTGGCCGTCGCCGCCCGAAGTTTCCTCATCGATCGCACCTTCCCAGCAGCTCCACGAATCGTAGCCCGCGAAGTCGGCTCCGAGACCGAGACCCATGCGGAACACCTCGCCGGTATGAGACGGCATGGGGCCGCCCTGCACGGTGCCCTCGTATGCGCTCGGAAGGTACGCTTTGATGAGATCGCGGTTCATGCCGAACCCGCCTGCAGACAGGATCACGCCCTTGTTCGCCTTGATGTAACTTTCCGTGCCGCCCGATTCGGCAACCACGCCGAGCACGCGCTCCCCGTCGCTGACGAGCTTTGCGCACTTGGTGGACAGACGGATATCGGCACCCTCGGCGAGTGCGACGGCTTCCATGGCGTTCGTGGGGTTGTCCATGCCCAAAACGACGCTCTGCATGCCTTCGTGCACGGCGCGGTCGTGCCAGATGGGGCCTAGGCACACCATGTCCATGCCATCCTGTTCCATGATCCAATCGCATGCCGGACCCGACATCTCGAGCATGTTCTTCAGGTACTTCTCGTCTATCGAGTACGAGTTGTCCTGTTCGTACAGACGCATGAACGCGTGCACGTCGGGCGGAAATGTCGGAACCGAGAACTCCATCTCGTTTTGCTCCTTCGAGCCGCCGAACACGTTCGCAAACGTGCAGGCGTGCCTGCTCGCGCCGCCGACGATACCCTCTTTCTCGATGCCGATGACCTTCAGCCCCTGCTGGGCAAGATACGCCACAGCCACAAGGCCGCCTCCGCCGACGCCGACGACGACCACGTCGGCTTCGTCGTCCCACGACTCGGGCGGATCGGCGGGCATGATGGGTGCAGCATCGGGCAGATCCGCGCCCTTGACACGCTCGGCGAGCCGAGCGGTGATCTCATCGGCGGGACCCGCATCGCCTCCCGACCCTTTTGGCTCAGACGACGCGGGCGTTGCGCATCCGACCAGCGCCGCGCCGCCGAGCGCGGCTGCGCTCGCCAAAAGACCGCCCTTGACGAACGTCCTGCGTGAAAACGCGCTCGATGATTCTTCTTCAGTGAATGTAGTGTGCGATGATTCCATGGTGATTCCCTCCTCGCTCAATCGGCGCACGACAACCCTGCCGCAGTCGCCTGCGCCTTTCATCATCGGTATCCCCTGGGGTTCTGTCCTTGTACTTGCAACACGTGTTTTTGACACGACGAGCGTACCATGCACTCGAAACGCTGGCCGTCAAACGAGCATTGACGCCTCGGCAACTTTTCGTTGCCGATCGTTCAGCCCCATGCAGCTTTCGGCTAACGAACGCAGCAAAGCCACCAGCCGCCCTTGCACCCGCGAAGCGAGCGGCCGGGCACTCGTCTACTCGCCCTCAATCCAAAGCTATCGCTTATCTGTTAACTGATCGTTTAAGGCTATCCCGTATCGCCGCTAAGGGTTATCATGGTGGATCGACTGCCGTAGCGGTCGCGGCCGCCGCTGATGCGGTCGCTCGGGGACACCTTGCATCATCGGGAGGAACACGTACACAATGGAATGGCTCGCTCAGGCGCTCAACGTCATCATGCAACCGTGCTACCAGCTCACCGGCAACTGGTGGATCGCCATCCTTCTCTTTACCGTCATCGTCAAGATCATCTTGCTGCCCTTGTCTCTGTGGTGCCAGAAGAACGCCATCGTCATGGTTCAGCTCATACCGGCGATCAACCGCATCAAGGTCAAGTACTTCGGCGACCGCGAGGCCATCGGCGATAAGCAGCATGAGATGTTCAAGGAAAAGCACTATCATCCTCTCTTAAGCCTCGTGCCGCTCGCCGTGCAAATACTTATCCTGTTCGGGCTCGTCGACGTCATCCACGGCATCACCGACTATGGCGCCCCGGGCACCGAGCTTCTGGGCATGGTGCCTGCGACCGACGGCGGCATTTCGTGGTTCATGCCGCTTGCCGCCGGGCTCTCGGCCATCGTTATGGGATTCGCCCAAAACCGCATCAACCCGCTGCAGCGCGAGCAGTCGCGTGCCGAGAAGAACATGACGAACGGGCTCTCGATCGGGCTCTCGTTCATCCTCGGTATCTTCGTAGCAACCGGCATGGGTTTTTACTGGGTGTGCTCGAACCTCATGTCTGTCGCGATCCAGGCTATCTGCAACGTGATCATCAAGCCGAAGAAGTACATCGACTACGCCGACCTCGAAGCAAGCCGTACCGAGCTCGAAGAACTCGAAGCGCTCGATGCGAACGATCGGAAGTGGTACCAAAGAAATCCGCTCGGCAAGCGTGAGAAAGCCGATTACAAGCGGTTCTTCAACGTAGTGAACAAACATCTCGTGTTCTATTCGGAATCGAGCGGCTTCTACAAGTACTTTCAGGGCACGATCGAGTGGCTTCTTGAGAACTCCGATATGACCATCCACTACATCACAAACGACCCCGACGATCAGATATTCGGCATAGCGAAGCGCGAGGAGCGCATCCAGCCCTACTACATAGGTCCTAAACGCATCATCACGCTCATGATGAAGATGGATGCGCAGATGGTCGCAGCCACGCTCGAAGACTTCGACAACTACTACATCAAGCGCTCCTATGTATGCGACGACACCGAATACGTGTTCTTCTTCCATCACATGACCTCAACTCACATGACTCCGAACAAGGGCGCGTTCGACGGATACGACACCGTTATGTGCGTAGGCCAGCATCAGGTAGACGAGCTTCGCCGCGCCGAAGAGCTTTATAAAACGCCCGCGAAAACGCTCGTACCGTACGGTTACGACCTGCTCGACCGCACCATCGAATCCTATCGTGCGCTCGTCGCGAGCGGCGCTGAAGCACAAAACGAGCGCCCCACCGTGATCGTCGCCCCCTCGTGGCAAGAGGGTTGCATCCTCGATTCGTGCATCGACGAGGTCATCGGAGGGCTTCGCGGACGCGGTTACCGCGTCATCGTACGCCCGCATCCCGAATACGTGAAGCGCTACCGTCCCCGCTGGGAGGCCATTCTCGCCCGCTACGGCGATGCGCCCGATGACGAGCTATATTTCGAGGGCGATTTCTCATCGAACGTATCGGTGTTCACGTCGGACGTGCTCATCACCGATTGGTCAACGGTCGCCCACGAGTTCTCGTTCTCCACGAACAAGCCGAGCATCTTCATCGACACGCCCATGAAAGTGTGCAACCCCGACTACGAAGAGCTCGGCATCGTACCCACTGACATTTCGTTGCGCAACGAAATCGGCGTTTCGCTGCCGCTTGACGGACTTGAGCAGCTACCCGATACCGTAGCCGAAATGCTCGCGAATCCCGAAGCGTGGCACGACCGCATTGCGGCGGCCACGAAACAAAGCGTGTTCAACCTCGGCCACAGCGCCGAAGTGGCCGGCGAGTTCATCCTGACGCGTTTACTCGAAAAGCAGGCAGCGAAGAAGGGGGCAACGCCCCCGTCCGATCCGGGCAAGAAGCGCTCTTCAGACGCAGCGGAGCGGCGACCTGAAAAGAAACGCGGCCGCGAACTTGCAAAGGCAGCAGCGTCGCATCTGCCCGAGGCCGCTCTCGCAACGCTTGTTGCGCTGCCGTTCATGGCAGAACCCGCCTATGCGTACGTAGACCCCTCGGTTATGACCTACACCATCCAGGCGCTCGCCGGCGTGGCCGTTGCGCTCTCGGCCGTCCTCGGCGTGGTTTTCAGGAAAACGAGACGCAAGCTCTTTGCCATGTTCAAGATCGACGAGAATGCACATAAGGTTGTCGAAGGCGACATTCACCGCGTGGTAGACGGAAGAAGAGTTGACGAAAACGGGGCCTATGTGGCTTTAGACCAAGACTATCGCTTCGGCAAATCCAGCCAAACAGTACGCGAAAGGCGAAGGGCGTCCACCGCGCAGGATGGCCCTCGTTGGCGCGCTCGCTTTGGTCAAGCTCTTCTTGCCTGTGCATTTCTTTTCTATAGCCTTTTCGTCGTAGCACCGTTCGAAATCGTCGCGTCGAACTCAGGGAGTCTCATACTTGGCTTGCAAGATGTAGGCTCGTATATGATCGCATTTGCGGCCATCCTTGCATTAGGGTGCGCCCTCCTCGCCTCGGCACTTCACGGAAGAGCCTTCACTATCGCCCTTGTCACCATCGTCAGCGTAGGAACATGCTGCTACCTTCAGGCAATGTTCATGAACCAAGGGCTCCCGACCGCAGATGGCTCGACCGTCCCATGGCAGGACTTTTCAACTGTCTCGTTTGCCACCGCAGCCATATGGCTCGCACTAATCGTCGGAGCCATTATCGCGAGCAGGAGAAACTCCAAGCTATGGCGTACGATTGCAGGAACCGTTGCCATCATACTCATCGTGGTGCAAACTGTCGGCATCGCAAGCCTTTTTACCGCGTCAAACATCTCATTTGTTCCGAGGCAGGACCAGATCGAATGCACGGAAGACGGCCTATTCGAATTATCCCCCGAAAACAACGTGGTAGTATTCGTTCTCGATACGTACGACACCATCGATCTACAAAACGTTTTCGACACGAACCCTGATCTGATGCGCCCCTTCGAGAATTTCACATTCTTCGAGAATTCCACCGGATCGATGATACCGACACGCTATGCCGTCCCTTTTCTCCTTACCGATGTCACTCCCCGGCCCGGAGAAACGTATGAGCAGTATTACAGCGATCGGTACGGCCAGGGTACGTTCTTGAGCGACGTATACGATACGGGATACTCGATCGGTCTATACAGCGATTCCCTCGGCGTCGACTACACGATGCCATCGGAGCAAAAACTTGCTTCACAAACGATCAATTTGCACCCTATCGAAAACAAGCAAATCGATGTGCGAGGAACCATAGAAATACTCGCGCAAAGCGCACTGTATCGAGATATGCCCTGGCTGCTGAAGCCGCAATTTTGGTTCTACACTGACGAAATGAACGACAAGATGACCTTCGTGAGCAACGAGGGCGAGGATTCAAACGTTATATACCGCATGAACGACGGCGCCTATCATCAGAAGCTGAAAAGCAAAAAACTCAGCCTTGAGGATGACGGGAAAGCGGGAGCATTTCGCTTCATACATCTTGCGGGGGCCCATCCGCCCTATGTCCTTGACGAAAACGGGAACAACGTCGGCAAAAGCAGTTCTTCGTTCAAGCAGCAGGCGATCGGATCGCTCGCCATCGTCAACGAATACCTCGAGCAGATGAAGGAACTCGGCGTGTACGACTCTTCGACGATCATCGTAACCGCCGACCACGGCTACTGGTACATTACCCCCGATATGGTGTGGGATACCACGAGCCCCATCATGCTCGTCAAACCCGCCAACGAAACCGGCGAGCGCAAACCCTTGGCTGTATCCGATATGCCGGTGAGCCATATGGATTTCCAACCGACCGTGCTCGATGCGATGGGCGCCGACAGCGAGAAGTACGGCGACACGATCTTCGAGATCGACGATCCGAACCGCAAACGGCTCTACTACATGACCACCTCGAACGGCAAGCACGATACCGGCATCCGGGAGATTGAAATCGACGGCGATGCACTCGATTTCAACACCTGGAAGCTCACCGGCAACGATTGGCCGATCATTCCTCCACAAGACTAAACCAGGTACCTGCGGCTGGTCCCACCATACAGAGGACCAGCCGCCGTCTGCCGCACCCCATTGCCTGCGCTACCCGAGAACGATACCGTCCGTATATGAGCCATTGACAAACATCTGTTCGTTCAGGTACTATCAGCGAACGAATGTTTGGTTACTGGACAACGGCGATCGGGAGAAGCGTGGGCTCGGCACAACTGATATACGGACTCGACTCCGATCAGGGTTATAAACCCTGCCCCATTCCGCCGCACCGCGATATGTCGCCGAAGCCCGCCCCTGGCACGGTGTGCGTCGTCCAGACATCCGAACCGACTTTCGACGACTTTGCTGAAATCAGCTTAGGAGGTCACAGCAACGAGGCCGATCAAGATGTGCAGCACGTCTACGGCCGCCCCGTCGCACAGGCGATCGAGCCCGACGATGACGCAACGCGCGCAGCCTTCCGCGAACTTCGCCATATCGCCCAGCAGGGCGTGTGGTACCGCATGGATAAAACCGAGGTGTTCTACCGCCAGGCCCGGCTCATGGAAAGCTTTATCGACGATTACGAGGGTGCCGCATCGCTATCCTGCTACTATCCCCGCTATCAGAAAATGGACTACAGCCAGCTTCGAACGTATTTCACCTGGCGCACCGCTGCACGCGAGGGTGTCTTCAAGGAAACGTCAACGTCGTTTGCGTTTCTCTACCTCTACGAGCTCATCAACGGCGTCGGCGCAGATGGCCCTCTCGACGGGCTAGAAAAACTCACCGCAACATGGTTTGCGCTCAGAGCTGACCTTCCCGTGCTCGACCGCTACGTACCTGGCTGGATCAAAGATTACTGCGTGTACTACCCGCTCGACACTTCGTTTCGGGAATTCGCGCTGCAGAACAATCTCCAAAGGCACTACCCCACCGTCTTCTGTTACGGCACCGAGGGCACAGAAGCGTTCGAGCTGTATGCGCGCATCGCATCGTACGACATCGAAAAGTCGGTGTTCTTCACCGAGGATCACCGCGACATGATCGTCGAGTGCTTCGGGTTCGTTCTCACGCGACTACGCGAAAGGTTTGCAGAAAAGAAGCGCCGCTTCGAGGATTCCGTATTTTCAGCCGAGCGTCGCGCGTCGCGCTGGTCGCCGTTTGGCAAAGCGCTCTTCTATCCCACGCTTGCCCAGCCCCGTCGAACCGTGCGCATCTCGGAAAAGGAAGTTTACGAGTGCGAGGCGGGTCGCTGGACGGCAAAACGCGTCGCGCTAGCCCCCCAAGGGCCGCAGCTTGCGGGCTATCTCATGAAGGCCACCGAAGCGCACCTGCGAAAAGCCGTGCGGTTCAAGCACCGCCTTACCGCCAACCTCGATTCGTTCAAAGCGGTTGACCAGGGCAGCTTTGAACGGATAGGGCTATCGGTACCCCGCGTTGTCGAAGAGGCCTGCACCGAATTTTACGAGCACTACACCTTCAGAAGCGTCTCGGTCAACCTCGACAGCCTGAAGCGCATCCGCACCGATGCGCTCTCCACTCAAGAAAAGCTCGTCGTGCCCGACGCTGAGGATATCCGCGCCGCGTCTTCTGTCGAGGCAACTCCGCCCCCGACCGCACCTGCCGACCCATCCTTCCCTGAAGCGCACGGCACCGAACAGCAAACCGCATGGCAAAGGTTCGCCCTATCGCTCACCGAAGCGGAACGGGAGGCCCTCGAAGCGGTTCTTGCAGGTGGCGATGTCAAGCAGGTTGCCCAAACCCGCGCGATCATGCTCGAAGTACTGCTCGACGGCATCAACGAGAAAGCCATGGATTCCCTAGGCGATGCAGTCGTGGAAACCGACGACAGCATCTCTGTCTACGAAGACTACGAATACGATCTCAGGAAAGCGATGGATGCATAAAATGGAAAACCAGGTGCCGAGACGAGTTGCCAACACGATCATGAACGCGCTCAAGGGAGGCGTCGTGCCGCGCATTGGGCTCGAATATATAACGGTCGGTCGAACCCGCGAGATCGATGCGATCCTGCACGACATCGACATCGTCCAAGACGGGGGTGCATCGTTTCGCTTCATCGTGGGCAAATACGGAGCGGGCAAGAGCTTTCTTCTGCAGACCATCCGCAACTATGCGACCGCGAAAGGCTTCGTCGTGATGGACGCGGACCTTTCACCCGAGCGCCGCTTTGCCGGTACCAAGGGGCAGGGTCTTGCCACGTACAAGGAACTCGTGCGCAACGTGTCGGTCAAATCCAAACCCGACGGGGGCGCGCTTCCGCTTGTGCTCGAACGCTGGATTTCGGGCATCCAATCGGCAGTCGCCCAAGAATGCGAGCCTGGCAGCTCGGAGTTCGACGCCCTGGTCGAGAAGCGCATCTACCGGGTAACCGGCGAGCTCGAAGGCATGGTGAACGGCTTCGAGTTCGCGCGCGCCCTCACCGCGTACCACCGAGCCTACCGCGAAGACGATGCCCTCACGAAATCGAACGTGCTTCGATGGTTTCGCGGCGAATACGCTACGCGCAAGGATGCAAAAGCCGATCTCGGCATCAACTGGATCGTCACCGATGAAACCTGGTACGACTTCCTGAAGATCCTCGCCGCATTCATGGTGGGTGCGGGTTACTCGGGCACGCTCGTCATGGTCGACGAGCTGGTGAACATCTTCAAGATACCCAATTCGATTTCACGCCAGAACAACTACGAAAAGCTCCTCACCATGTACAACGACGCGTTGCAGGGAAAAGCGCAGCACATCGGGTTTCTCATGGGGTGCACACCCCAGTGCGTCGAAGATCGCTACAAGGGCATCTTCAGTTACGAGGCTCTCCGTTCGCGCCTCACTGAAGGTCATTTCTCAGGTGATGGACGCACCGATCTTACCGCCCCCATCATCAGGCTCGAAATGCTCTCACAGGAAGAGTTGTACGTGCTCATCGAGAAACTCCGTGATATCCACGCGCAACTCTACGACTACGAGCCGGTACTTCATCACGACGATCTGGTGTATTTCCTCACCGTCGAGTACAACCGCGTCGGTGCCGATACACACATTACCCCGCGCGAGATCATCCGCGATTTCATCGAACTTGTCGGCATTCTCCATCAGAACCCCGAAACGTCTATCCAGGCGGTTCTGGGCAGCAACAGTTTCGAGATGGCCAAGGGCGGCCTGACCGACGAAGATGTCCACAGCGAGTTTGCGGAGTTCGAGCTATGAGCGATGCGTTCGGAAGGCTTGCGCCTTTCATCCAGGACTACATCTACGCCAACGAGTGGACCGAGCTTCGCGCTGTACAGGTAGCCGCGTGCGATGTCATCTTCGACACCGAGTGCAACCTCCTGCTCTCGTCGGGTACGGCCTCAGGCAAAACCGAAGCCGCTTTTCTTCCCGTACTCACCGACCTGGCAAAGCACCCCTCGTCATCGGTGGGCATCCTTTACATAAGCCCCCTGAAGGCGCTTATCAACGACCAGTTCAAACGACTCGAACAGATCCTTGTCGAAGGCAATATCCCCGTATGCAAATGGCACGGCGACGCATCGATCTCGAAGAAAAACGCGCTCGTGAAGAAGCCCGAAGGCGTGCTGCAGATCACGCCGGAATCGCTTGAAAGCTTGCTCATGAATAAGCGCGGGGCCTCAATCAAGATGTTTTCCGATCTGCGCTACGTCATCATCGACGAGGTCCATCATTTCATGCGCGACTCGCGCGGCATCCAGGTGCTCAGCCTGCTCGAACGGATGCAGCGGCTTACCGGAAACGTTCCGCGCCGCATCGGGCTATCCGCCACGCTCGGCGACATCGGCCTTGCCGAAAGATGGCTCAACACCGGCTCGGGACGCGAATGCATATCTCCTGTTACCGATGACAAGAGCGGAAGCATCCGCCTGTTCGTGCACCGCTTCGTCAAAGCGCAAGACGATGACGCAACGCACGCCGATTCGGGTGATCGCGCGCACTTCGAGTACCTGTTCAAAATGACGCTCGACAAGAAAACGATCATCTTCGCGAATTCCCGCGAGGAGATCGAGTTCATCATGGCGAACCTGCGCGAGATCGCACTTGCGAACAAGGCTCCCGACGTGTATCGCGTCCACCACGGCAACGTATCCGCCCAGTTGCGCGAGCAGGCCGAAGATGAAATGAAGGTATCGGAGGATCGGATCGTGACGGGAGCCACCGTCACACTCGAGCTCGGCATCGACATCGGCTCACTCGACCAGGCAGTGCAGATAGGAGCGCCCGCAACCGTTTCGAGCTTCGCCCAGCGCCTTGGCCGCTGCGGCAGACGCGGTCAGGTGCCGCAGCTTCTCTTTACGTTCGTCGAAGATGTCCAGGCAACTGCTGCCGACAAGCTCGGTCCCATCAACTGGTCCTTCATCAGGCTCATAGCCATCATCCAACTGTACACCAAACACCGTTGGATCGAGCCGATACCGCCCCAAAAGCACCCTTACTCGCTCGTCTACCACCAAACCATGAGCACGCTCAAGAGCAACGGGGAGCTTTCGGCTGCCAAACTCGCTCAGGAAGTTCTTTCACTCGGAAGCTTTAAGAGTATCAGCCAAGACGATTTCAAACTGCTTCTCAACCATCTCATCGCCACCGAGCATATCCAAAAGACGGAGCAAGGCGGCCTCATTATCGGGCGCGTGGGCGAGAAGATCGTGAATCACTTCCATTTCTATACGGTGTTCATCGTACCCGAGTATTATCTTGTCAAAGACGAAAACAAGCCCATAGGCACGGTCGATAAGATATACCCGGTCGGTGTGCGCTTCTCGCTTGCCGGCATCACCTGGGAAACACTCGACGTGAACGAGAAATCAAAGGTTTTGTTCGTGAAGCGCGTGCCCGGCATATCCGTCGTCGATTGGAACGTCGATTTCGAATCGGAGCTCCATACCGTACTTGTGCGCACCATGCGCAGCATCCTTCGCGGCAACGAGTCGTATCCCTACCTCAGCGACAGCTGCAAGGAGCGCCTCGCCGAAATCCGCTATCTCGCTTTAGGCAGCACCATCACCGAGAATCTGGTCACGCAGCTCTCCGAACACACCTTCGCCGTCTTTCCCTGGGTGGGCACGCGCCAGCTTTTCACACTGCACTTCTGCCTGCTCGGACGGGGAATCAAAAGCAAGATGCCCTGGCGCACCGCGGTCTATCTCGAGGTATGCTTCGGGGGCACAGCAGAAGAACTCGAACGCGAGATAGCCGACATCCTTGCATCGAAGCCCAACCTGCACGAACTGCCCCTGCCCGACGATATCGAGATAGCCGCGAAGTACAACGAATACGTCCCCTATCCCCTTTTGCGCAAGCAGTTCGTCGAAGACTTCCTCGATTTCGACGGGTTGGTTGAGGGTTTGGAATAGGACCTCATGACAACAAAGGCAATCTTCGCGCAGATTTCCCGCCGACGGTCTTAGGGTTTAACGTGAACCCGTTTGCCATCAAGAGCAAAACCAGCGCATGCAGCAACAAAGGAGATCACTGCGCCCAATCTCAACCAAAACGCAGTCGCCGAACACGCCATGCCGTCTTTGCAGATGCCGATCGAGATCGGCGTATCGAACGTCAAGACAATAAGGGCTATCGAAATTGCCGCAACGGCAACGCTCATTGGTTTCTTTGTCGCGATCGAAGCAATGCACACAACGATCAGCACTACGGCAAGCAAAAGTGCAACCTTTCCTGTAAAGGCACAGCGCATGGGGACCGCAGATCCGTTCGCCAGTTCAAGAGTCGCCTGGCAGGGTTTAGCCCAAAAAGCAACAGCTCCCACGACAGCTAAAGCGCATAAGATGGATATACCGTTCACGATTACACCGATGTTTTTCTTCATTCGCAAGTCTCCCTCCGAATAGCCCCACTCATCCAACGATTGCGAAACCCCTGTTCTTCACCGCTCAGGGAAGAACGTAGACGTCTTTGGGGTTCGCAAATCCCCCAACGCTACCCGAAACCGTATAAGAAGCAGCGTCTACGATCAGCAGATCGCCCGTCGATCCGTTCCCGATATAGACAGTCTCGCCATCGGCTGATATCGCAAGAGAGTCAACCCCCACTCCGACGTCTACACGACCGAGCTCGCTCCATGTCTCGCGATTAAACCCAACGAGAACACCTTCGTCTCGCGCAATAGCGTACACCGTCGATCCGTCGCGAACTTGGCACAAATCGACTACAGCAAGTCCCACGAACACCTCATGCAGCCGCTTTCCCGTCGCGGCGTCGATGACATAGAGCGAATCGACCTTCTCGCTCTCTTCTCCCCCTGCGCCCGCAAGGAGGAGTTCTTTTCCATCCTCCGAAACAACCAAGGCTCGCGGCCCCACCACACCATCGAAAGCCTCTATCTCGGCGCCGGTTCGTAGATCGATGCGCGCGATATCATAGGTGCCGTAATTCGCGCAGTACAAGATCGAACCATCGGGCGCAAGCGCCAGCGCAACAGTGCGACGACCCGTCGCAGCCGACTCCCGACAGCACGCGGGCGGATCGGTTCGATTATGATACCCCGTACGAGAAAGCACGAAAGTCTCGACCATTGATCCCAAAGCCGGATCGACCACATGGACGCTACCGCCATGATAGTCGGCGACGTAGACACACTTTCTCGCCTCGTCGAAGCAAAGACCTAGCGGCTGCGTTCCAACAGGAACGCACCCGACCAGCGACCAGTCATTGACGGGAACAGCGGCGATCTCTCCACCTCCCGAACTGCCAACGAAAATCGTCTCGCCAGCAAGCTCGATCATGGCCGGATTCTGACCTACGGGTACCCGGCTGACAACCGTTTCGGTATCGCCATCTACGATCGCCATTGTGTTCCCCGCATACTCGGTAACGCAGATAGAGCCTCCCGCGATCGGCAATGGCACACGAGATCGTTCAGACGGACTCCCCTCGCCCTCGGCTCGATCGACAACACCCGTCCTTTCGCCCTCTTGTTTTGGAGCTTCGGTTGCGCAACCGCACATAGAGGAGATCGCAACACCTGCAGCAACGGAACCGAGCAGCAGCGAAAAAGAGCGACGCGTCATCGAACGACTCATGAGCATCCTTCCTTAAGCGGCATCAGGGCGCCTTTGTCGAGAGCATAAACAGCGTCGGCACGCCGCGCATATGCCTCATCGTGCGTAACGACAACAACGGCTTTCTCCCCTTGAGCCGCTACGTTTTTCAGCTTCTCGAATACATAGTCCGACCAGGTAGCATCCAGATCATTTGTCGGTTCGTCTGCGAGGATGAGATCATGTTCGGCAAGCAGCGTTCGAGCGATAACAAGACGCCGCTTTTGTCCGACCGACAATTCGCACGGAAGATGCCCTTTGCGATCGGCCAGACCAAATTCTTCAAGCGCTGTACCTATCGTCTCAGCATCGGCACCCGATCGCTGAACCTTTGCCGAGAACAAGAGATTCTCTTCGACAGTAAGCGCCTGGAACAAATACGGGCTCTGGAAAACAAACCCGATGCCTTGCCGATGCAACGCGTCAAGTCGTTTCGCCGAGGCACATGCAAGATTCTCGCCTCGGTAGAGCACCGCCCCCGCATCGGGTCGCAGTATCCCGCCCATAACGCTCAGGAGCGTCGTCTTCCCTTTACCCGAAACTCCGGTGATCGCAACCATCTGACCTGCATCAACCTCAAGATCAAGCTGCGAAAGAGGCTGTATGGGAGGATTTGTTTGAAAGGTTTTTTCTATGCCGACTAGGCTCATCAAGGGGTCCATCACAGGTCTCCCTTCGAAAGCATCGCTTGAGGATCGGTGCGCAAAAGCCCGATCATAGGGCGAACCAACGTTGCTCCGTTCAAAACGAGAGCGAACGCAAGCCCGAGAACAGCCGATGCGCAATATACCTCGTAAGAAGGGGCTGAACCCGGCACGTTGAACGACTCGTGCAAGAGCCCCACTGCATGAACCGCCGCGGCGCATGCGCAGGCGATGCCCGCAACAGCAGACAAAACCGTTGTGATTCCCGTCTCAAGGGCAAGGCTTGCGAGTACAGTCTTTGCGGAAATGCCCAGGGTGCGCATGAGACCGAGTTCTTTTTTCCTATTCGCGACAAGAGCAGAGATGCGCCCCGTCAAGGCGAATGCTGCCACGACGATAAGCAGGCCGATCAAGGTGATCAGAGCGACCTCCAGCACCCTCATCTGCGATGAGACGCCCACTATCATGTCCGATGTCGTAACGGCAACTGTACCCACGCACGCCTGGGTAATAGCATCGGCGACCGTCGCCGCATCAAACCCGTCTCGAACGCCCACCATTACGCACGAAACGGAAGCGAGCGGGTCTGTTTTCTCCCAGAGCCCCACGAGGTAAGGGCTTTCTGCGGCAAGCGCGCGGGCAGCGTCAATATTCATAAAGATGGTCTCATCGACGCTCGTACCCGTCGGTTCCACCGTACCAGCAACCTCAAACGTTCTTCCGAGGATCGCGACGCCGCCCCCATCCACACGAGGCGCCGCCGAACCAAGGAGAATCTCGTTGTCATCCAAGCTCGTTCGGCTCTCTCCTGAAAGCCAAGGAGTTACGATGAAATCGCTTTCGGAATCAATGCCAACGATACGGGTCACGCCAACAACCGAGCAACAGCTCTGATCGACGGTCTGGGTGAAAAATTGCGGTGTTATCCGCTCAACACCTTCGACGGCAGACACTTCGTCGCATACCGTTTTCGGAAGATACACGTTGATGGGCTGGGCCGTGAACAACACGCTTGAAGCATCTGCCGACGCTCCCGCTGGCAAAACCATGATGTCAGCACCAAGGCGCTCACGCGAAAGGCTAATGCTCTCCTCGAGCGAAGAGACGATCACGCAGGAGGCGGTGAGTGCAAACACGGATATGAAAACGATGATTCCCGTCGCAACAGATTGCCCTAATCGTCGCGTTATATTTCTCCAAGCAAGATACAGCATCGGCATCCCCTAAAGCGGAAAACACGAACATGGCCCGCGTTTTCCGCTTGTTATCAAGCACCATCGATCAGATCGCACGTCCAAGCTATTTCGCTAATACGCTTCTCCTCCGCGGTCTACCGTCTCTTCCCAACCGTCAATATCAGCGAATACGTCTACCGTGATGTCGGGGTCGAGCGATACGATCAGGTTCGGCATGGTCTCACCTATCTCTTTGACCGAAGCGCTATCGCCATAGGAGCTCGCCAGCGAGTCAAACTCGTCCATAGAGATATTCGCACTCGGACAGACAACCGTACATACAGGGGGAAGGCCCTTTTGACGGCGCGCGATACAGCCGTCGCACTTGTAGGTGGTTGAGCTCACTTCATCGTAACTTGGCGCATTGAACGGGCATGCTTCGATGCACGTCTTGCAGCCGATACAGAGGCTGTGGTCCTGAATGACTAAGCCGGTGTCTTCTTGCTTGGTGTACGCACCAACCGGACAGTTTGCAACGCATACCGGTTCATCACAATGGTTGCAGCTCATGGAAACGAATGCGTGCCCGATAGGATCGGATGAGTCGATTTGACGGACACGCCGCAAAAGAACGCCAGGGTTCAAAAGATGTTCGTTAGCGCACCCGACCGTGCAGGTTTTGCATCCGTAGCAATGATCCGTCGCCACATGGAATCCCAATGACATGTTATGCCCCCTTCTTCACTTCGACGAGCGTGGAATTGCAGCAATGGATGGTGCCGAGCGTTGGCCAAGCGTTATTGGTGACGTTGCTCGATGGCGAAGCAGTCGTATCGTCCCATCCGTTTTCCAACACAACAACCCCCTGCTTCACATGGTCTGTCACATATGCCCTGCCCGCATGTTCTCCACGGTCGTTGTAGGCAACGACATGATCCCCTTGCGCGATGCCGCGAGCTTCGGCGTCGACAGGATTAATGGTTATGGTCGGCTCGTGCCCATCAAGATCGAGCATAGTTTCCAGATTCTTGAAAATCGTATGGACCTGATTGCGAGTCTTGCGCTGCACAGCCGCAAGCGGATAGGTGGCAGCCAAGCCGTCGGTGTTGAGGGGATGCTCGACAGGACGCTGATGACAAGCGATTCCGGGATATCCCTCGTCAACCCAAGCCTGCACCCAAAGATGCGCTTTCCCAGTCGAGGTGTCAAAGTTTCCTCCCTCGTATGCTATCCAGTTTGGCACGAGATCCCACGCATCGACGCCCTTCTTCTCCATCAGTTCATCATAGGTGACGCCCGTCGGTTCGAGAACGCGCTTGATATACACGCTGGGATCTTCATTGAAATATTGATCGAAGCCGAATCGCTTCGCAATATCTGCCGTTATCTCCAAATCGGTCTTCGCTTCACCCGGAGGAGTCACACCCGCTTCACTGATCTGAATAACCGAAGAACGAACGCTTGCCGTTACATTTGGCGTTTCGAACAAAGCCGTGCACGGCAAGACGAGGTCGGCCCAAAGCCCCGTGGAGGTCATAAAGTGATCGACCTTCACAACAAACGGGATGTGCTCGAGGCCTTTTTTGACCATATTAGAATTAGGCCATTGAGTGGCGATGTTTCCGCAGTGTATCCACATGAAGTTGATCTTCGTAGGCTTGTCTTCGAGAACGAACTCTCCAAAGTGAGAGAAGGGAATGGATTCGAATTCCTTTGCATCGGGATTACTCTCGAACGGAGCGCCCGTTGGCACAAGGTTGCCCGCTCCACCCGCATCGTAGACGCCATCGCCCTCGTGGCCGATGTGTCCGCAGAACAGCGCCAAATACACCTGAGTTGCCGTTGCGTACGCACCGTTTTCGGTCCGCTGATAGCCTCCCATGTTCTGAATGATGATGGCCGCATCGGCTTTGGCGTAATCGCGCGCAATTCGGGCTATGTCATCGTATGAGCAACCCGACTCGGCTTCGACGGCTTCTTTGCCCCACTTGTCAGCTTCAGCCTTAACGAGGTCAAAGATGGTGACGTATTGTGCGGCAGCGTCGGTGCCCTCGACGGTGAGCACGGGTTTTGCACTCGCTTCGTCATGCGCCGCGATCTTCCCAGAAGCACCATCGTATACCATATAGGTGGTATCGTCGGCAAGATCGGAGAAGTACGGAGCATTTGTCGCCTTGTCGATCAAACATGGAGCCGTCGTATGTGCAAGCAGATACTCTTCGTCGAAAAGGCCCTCATCGATAACTACCTTCAGCATTGCAAGCGCAACGGCGGAATCGGTACCTGGCAACGGCTGAATCCACTCTTGCGACTTGTCCGCCGTCTCCGAATAGAAGGGATCGATCGTGCAAAGGGTGCCGCCGTTGTCGATCATCTGCTGGAAGCGCGCGAAGTAGCCCGTCATGCTGATTACGGGATTGTTGCCCCACGCGATGATGTACTTCGATTTCGGTATTTCATTGCGAATGAGACTCGTACGCGATCCTAACACAGTTCCGAGACCCGAATCGATGCCTGCACAGCACATATTGCCCGCAACAGACGTCGTCCCCCCAAGCCAAGATCCGAACACCCCCATGGCATCGAGGAAGGAACTGAAATTGCCCGAACCTCCTTGGACGATAATGGATTGACTGCCGCCGTTGTCGAGCGCGTAACGAAGCTTCTCCTCGATAAGATCGTACGCTTCATCCCAGCTGATCTCTTCGAAATCGCCAGAACCCTTTTCGCCGACGAGCTTCAAGGGCTTGGTCAACCTATCTTCACTATTGCACATCTCAGCGCGCGCAAAACCACGCAGACATGCAGGACTCTCATTCACCTCGCCACTCTCAACCTTCAGCAGCTTGCCGTCGCGCACATAGCCTTTCAGCAGATGATGCTGGCATTCCGGAGAACAGCATCCGTACACGTACTCGCAATCGACAAACGGGTCTTCGGCGACCGGCGATGCTTCCTTCTTGGGCTCCTTCTCGGCCGCCGGACTGCATCCTGCAAGCCCCGCCGCAGCGACCGCGCCCGTTGCAGCCGCCGCTGCAACGAACGTCCTGCGCGACACCGACGGCATTCCATGATCGGCAGATTGCTTCATAGCGTTCCCCTCTCGAATCGTCTCGTCTCGACGCACCGTTTCATCCCCCGGTGCATCTCTCGTCCCATTCTCCGCACTTCGAAAACGACTTGCAATGCATACGAATTGAACTTTCCCTTAAGAAATTCCTGCGAAGTATTAAAAAAGAATTACCGAGGCTCGTCCCTGTTCCCTTCGGTTTCATTTTCGCCGATAATGGACATCGCGGCGAGGGGTTTGCGTTCGAGCACGGGGCCGAACGTCTGATTCAGCGAAATCCCACCGCCAAGGGGACGAGGGGTACCATGAAAGCCACGCGCGTCAAGCCGTTTCGCTACGGCATCCGCTTCAAGTTCGCCGTGCTGATCGGCGCGCTGGTGGTTGCGCTCATGGCAGTCGACGCGCTATGGAACATCAATCTGCAAGAGCAGCAGTCGAAGAACGAGGCGCTCGAGAAAGCCGAGGTGCTCGCCGAGGAGATGCGCGCCGTCTGGAATTTCATCGACATCAACCAAGATATCATCAACAGAAACGAAGACGGTTCGTTTCGCACGAAGCACCTCGTGTGCGTGGTGGCGGCCAAATCGGTGAGCACGCTTTTCACCACGAACTCGGAGTACGAGATCCACTTCACCAACCAGACGCCGCGCCAGCGCGCAAGCGCGCCGGATGCGTTCGAGGAGAAAGCTTTCGCCGCCTTCAAAGCCGATCCATCGCTTGAGGCCTACTACGACGTCGAGACCAAGGCGGACGGACAGCGGGTCTTCCGCTATACCGAACCCCTCTACGTTACCGAAACGTGCCTCGAATGCCACGGAGAGCCTGCAGGAGAACTCGACCAGTACGGATACGAGAAGGAGGGCATGCGCGTCGGCGACATCGGCGGCGCCATGTCGATCATCGAGCCCATGGACATCTACGCCTCGGGTATGCAGGTAAGCGTGTTCCAGCAGGTGTTCATGGTGCTGCTCGTGTTGGTGATCGCCTGTATCGGCATCTACGCGGCGGTGAGCAAACTCGTGCTGCGCCCCATCGAGGCGCTCGGAACCGCCGCCAAGAAGATCGGCGAAGGGGAATTCGAATACGAACTTGGTCTCGAAAGCACCCGAAAGCCCGACGAGATAACCGAGTTCGCCAACGATTTCGATAAGATGGCGCGCAGGCTCGAGCGCCTCTACACGAACATGGAAAGCGAAGTGCAAAAACAAACCGACGAGCTCTCTGCATTGAACGACCTGCTCATCTATCAGAAAGCCGAACTCAAGAAAACGCTCGACCGTTTAAGCGAGGAAACCGCGTACAAAAACGAGTTCTTCGCTATCATGAGCCATGAGCTGCGCACGCCGCTTACCTCCATTCTCGCCTTCGCACGCATCCTGCGCGGCGTCGATTCGCTTGACGATAAAACACGCAATGCCGTCGAGGAGATCGAGGCGAACGCAACGCTTTTGCTCAACATGGTCAACAACATCCTCACCATTTCGAAAGCCGAAGCCCGCAAAAACGAGCTCGTTATCGAGCCCGTTGATTTCGTCGATCTGATCGGATTCATCAGAAGCTCGCTCGAGCCGGTCGCCAAGAACAAGAACGTTTCGTTGAGCGCGAAGGCAGACGCCGACGTGCCGCTTTCGATGGCTGATTGGGAAAAGCTTCGGCGCATCGTCGAGAACCTCGTCGACAACGCGATCAAGTACACCCATCCCGGCGGATCGGTCGATGTCCGCGTCTGGTTCGACGATTCGGAGGCATCATCCACCGATGCCAAGGACGCCGCGGACCGCGATACGCCGGCCCAGGAGACGGACCCGGAGGCCACGGCACCACCACGCCACGGCGACATCGCCATAGCGGTCACCGACGACGGCATCGGCATCGCCGAGGAAGACCAAGAGCACATCTTCGAGCGGTACCGCCAAGCAGGCCAATCCCCCAACCGACGCTATCGCGGCACGGGTCTCGGGCTCGCCGTGGTCAAGGAGCTCACCGAACTCCACGGGGGTACGGTATCAGTTGCATCGGCCCGTAAAAAAGGTAGCACGTTTACGGTACGGATTCCCTATGCGCCCGTTGATACGGAGGAATACGATGAAGATACTGCTTGTTGACGACGAAGCCAGCATCGAACGTTTGGTGTCGAGCATGATAACTGATGCGGGCTACGAGTTCGCCTACACCGACAACGGACACGATGCCCTTACCGTTGCCGAAGAGGAAAAGCCCGACCTCATCATCATGGATGTGATGATGCCGAAAATGGACGGGTTCACCGCCTGCCGCGAACTGCGCGCACGCGGCGTCACGGCGCCTGTCATCTTCCTTTCAGCGAAAGGCGACATCGTCGACAAGGGCATCGGTTTTCAAGCTGGCGGCGACGACTACATGGTAAAACCGTTCGATCCGCGCGAACTGCTCATGCATATCGAAGCGCACCTGCGCCGGGCGAGCATGACCACTGCGGCGACGGCGAAAGAAGAGGTGCTGCGTTTCGGCCGGTTTACGCTCGATGCCGCCCAATTCCGTGCAACCAAGGAAGACGCGCGGATTTCGCTCACCCCGAAAGAGTTCAAGATACTCTTCGCGCTCGCCAGCAATCCCGGCGTCGTGCTTTCGAAAGAGCAGCTCGTGGAAGCGGCGTGGGGCAAGGAGTTCGTCGGCGAAACATCAAGCATCACGGTGTTCATCAAGAAACTCCGCGAGAAGGTCGAAGACGATCCGTCCGACCCGCGCATCATCCAAACCGTCTGGGGCATCGGCTACCGGCTCGAGCCCGAAGCGTGCTGAAGCCGAAGCGTGTTAGCGCCTAAACGCGATCCTGATTGAAAGCACGTCTCCTTCAATCTCGGCTTCGGCTGTTGCCCCCATGCTCTCACACAAGCGCGCGACGATCGCCAAACCCAAGCCGCTACCTATAGCGCCCCTCGATACGTCGGCACGGTAGAATCTTGTGAACAGCTGGTCGATATCGATGGCGCGGGGCGCGTCGACGCGGTTCGACACGGTAATCACACTGCCTCGCTGCACCACTACAGGGGCGGATGAGCCGTGCTTGAGACAGTTCATGGCAAGGTTGGAAAACACGCGCACCGCATCGTCTCGAGCCGCCTTTACCGCAAACCCCTCGTCTTCGAAATCGATGACCGGCTCCCATCCCTTGCTTTCGAAATCGGGATAGAGCGCAGTGAACGCCTCGACGACCGCTTCATACACCGAAACCTTATCCGCACACGACTCGCGACCGGGATCGTGAGCTTTCGTATACTCGAACAGCTGATCGACGAGCTGCTTCATAGCCGCCAACCGATCCTGCGCCTCGCGCACGCATCGCTCGCGCTCGGCCGGATCGTCTTCGAACCCGTAGAGCTGGAGGTAGCCTTGCGCCCCGGCAAGCGGCGTGCGCACATCGTGCGAGAGCGCTACGAGATCCTCGTGGAAACGCTGCCGCTCGTCATCGACTTCGATGTGCAGCCGCCGCTCGCCATCTAGCAGACCATTCGCCTCCTGCGCAGCACCAACGGTTCCCCGCGTGCGAAGCTCAACTGCCAAGCGCTGATTGCTGGTTGCATTTCGATGCGCAAGAAAATGTGCGAACCGGCGAAACTCGCGCTCGTAGCACACGACCAGTACCGCAAGCAGCACGACAGCAAGCGACAGGATGACGATGGCAACGATCATTTTGCAAGCTCCCGCTTCCTCATCACGAACACGCACAGACCGACGGCAACGACGCAGGTAACCCCAGCGGCTACGAAGCCGCCTGCATCCGACACCGCACCCGAGCTCAGCTGTACTGCCACCTGAGCGGCGAGGTACCCGTCGAGACAATCGCGCAGGGGCGGAAACCCGCTGAACACGTTCGAGAACACCATGCTCAGAAACGATTCTATGAGCCCCGAGGACACGAGAAGCGCCGCCATAACCGAAAACGTCTCGTCGCCTGAAACAAACGTCAGAAAAACGGCGATACAGGCGTACGCCACCGAAACGAGCAGAACCTGACACGCCAACAGCGCCAACCCCGCGAAGTCGTAATCGGTGATCGCGAAGCCAAGGGTTCGGTACGCGATCTCCGCAACTGCTATCGCCGCAACCATCGCCGCCACGACCACGATACAAGTCGTAACCACGGCGGCAAGCGCATACGACGTCCTTCCGCCCTTTGCTTGGAGCACGTTCTTGACCGCCTTCGTCTTGAAATCGGCGCAGAAGAAGTTCGCAAGAAACACGCTTGCGGCAATCGGCACCGTGACTGTCGACGCAAGGGCCTTTCCGTACATCTGCGCCGCCGTGATGCTGAGCGAGGAGGACGATGCGATATAGGAGCTGTCGGTCGTGTTCGATGCGACGAACAAGACAAATGAGGCGCCAAGATATACAGTAAGAGCGTAAAGAAAGAGGAAAGCCCAGGTAGATCGTGTTTTGATCAGGCGATACAGGTTCGATCTCAGCATGCTCAGCATGACGCACCGCCCCCTTTCGCGCGACTGCCCCGCGAAGGCTCTTCACCCATCAGCTCGACGAAGTAGTCTTCGATATCGCGCGAATGGCGATACATCGCCGATACGGGAATACCCGCCTTAGCAAGTATCCATCCCACCTCGTCGGAAGAGAGCTCGGTTGCAGCCCGGATCGACCCGTCCTCGTAGACGCCGAACGCGATGTCGGGCCGTGCGCGCTCGAGTACCGCAAGCGCCGTTTCGCATTCGGGGCTTTGGATGCACAGGTAATCCGAGCACTCACGATCGAGCTCCTCAACCGTCAGCTCCCGCACCAATCGGCCTTCGCGGATGACGCCGTAGCGCGTAACCATGCGCTCGAGCTGGTCGAGCACATGCGAGCTGATGAACACCGTGATACCGCGTTCCGCGTTAAGGCGCATGATGAGGCTGCGGATATCGCGTACGCCTTCCGGGTCGAGACCGTTGAACGGCTCGTCAAGCAACAGAAGGTCCGGGGAACCCACGAGAGCGAGCGCGAGACCGAGACGTTGCTTCATGCCGAGCGAATAGGAGTACGCCCTTTGCTTGGCAACATCGGCGAGCCCCACGAACTCGAGCACATCTCCCGAAATCGCTCGGGGGTTCGCAGCACCGAGCGCGAGCGCACGGCACATCACGTTGTCAAGCCCCGAAAGGTTCGGGTGCAACCCGGGGCCTTCGATGATCGAACCCAAGCGGGGACTCGTTTCGCCGGGCTGGACGACTTCGCCGAACAGCTCGACGGAGCCCTCCGTCGGAAGCGACAGCCCCGCCACCACCCGCATGAGCGTCGACTTCCCCGCCCCGTTGCGGCCGACGAATCCGTAGATATCGCCTTCGGCAACCGTCATGGTCACATGGTCGACCGCCCATGTCCCACCGTATCGCTTGCCGAGCGCTACGGTTTTAAGAGCATTCATACCGTCTCCTTTCCCTGGGGGTTTTGTCGTATCCCCACGATAGGAAACGGATTTTCAGGAACCCCTGGGAAAGCTACAAGAAAGCTGCAAGATCGTGACACGAGCGACGCTTGCCAAACAGACGGCCGGCAAGCACGCAGGCATTCCGCAAAGATCGCGCGCGGACAAGCCGCACCGAGCCGCCCGCGGGCGCGCGAGGTCACGGGCGGACGAGCCACGACGGTCTGCTTGCCTGATCGGGGGGTCACGAGAGAGCGAGCCGCGACGGTCTGCGTACCTGATCGGGGGGTCACAGGCTGCCAGGCCGCAGCAGGCCACTTATCGACGCGCATCGTCGACGAGCCTAAACCCAACACCCCACACCGTCTCGATGCACCCGTCGGTGCCCGTGCCCTTGAGTTTGGTGCGAATGTTGCCGATATGCGTGCTCACACTCTTCTCCTCAAGCGCCGCCTCATCACCCCACGCAGCCATCGAAAGATCCCTCTTCGAATACACCCTCATCGGATGAGCCATGAGCGCGGCAACCATCTCGAATTCGGTACGCGTAAGCTTGATCGACTCGCCCGCCACCCGGAGAGTGCGGGCATCGAGATCGAGTTCCCATGAGGCGAATCGGAGCAGACGCCCCGGCACCGATCCTGAATCGCTGCGCTGCGCGTTTCGTCTTGCCTGCACCTCCACGCGAGCGAGCAGTTCTTCGAGGTCGAACGGCTTCACGAGGTAGTCGTCCGCACCAATCCTCAACAGATCGACTTTGTCCGAAACCTCGCTTTTCGCAGAAACCACGATGATCGGCACATCGCCGCTTGCGCGGACGAGGCTCACCACGTCTTTTCCCGACATCCCCGGCAACATGAGGTCGGTAATCACCATATCGAAGCGAGAAGAGCCTTGCAAAAGCAAGCGGGCCTCGGTACCCGAGAACGCCGGGGTGCATGCGTATCCCGCCTTCGCAAGAAACGAGCAGACGACGTCGTTGATAGCCGCATCGTCTTCGACGATGAGGATACTTTTCACCTTGTTCTTTCCAGTTGCCATACGGCGATTATAGCAAAGCGGCCTTATCGCCGTGCGATGCGGCTCGAGTGAGGCACGCCGTCCGCCGAGCGCACGTCCTTGGATTCTTTCGTTGTCTTTCGAAGATTTTACCCGCAAGCAACACTGTGGCATTAGTATATACAGTGCAAAACACACGAACCCGTACGCAACAACATGCAAGGAGCACCATGAACAGCATTCGCATAGGAATTCTCGGATACGGCAATCTCGGGCGCGGCGTCGAAGCCGCCATCGCCCAGCAGGAAGATATGGAACTCGCCGGCATCTTCACCCGGCGCGATCCCGCCACCGTCGAAGCGCTCACCAAGGGCGTGGCGGTGCGTTCGGCAAGCGAGCTCGACGAGGGGGCGAACGACGTCGACGTGCTTATCCTGTGCGGAGGCAGCGCGACTGACCTGCCCAAGCAGACGCCGTACTACGCCGAACGATTCACCGTGGTAGACAGCTTCGACACCCACGCGAACATACCCGAGCATTTCGCCGCGGCGAACGATGCCGCTCAAGATGCAGGTACGATTGCCGTCATCTCGTGCGGCTGGGATCCGGGCATGTTCTCGCTCAACCGCCTGTACGGCACCTGCATTCTGCCCGAAGGAGCAGATTACACGTTCTGGGGCCGCGGCGTCAGCCAGGGCCACTCCGACGCGATTCGCCGCATCGAGGGCGTAGCCGATGCGAAGCAGTACACCGTACCTGTCGAAGCGGCGCTCGAAGCCGTTCGGTCGGGATCGAACCCGCAGCTCACCACACGCCAAAAGCATCTGCGTGACTGTTGGGTCGTGCTCGAAGACGGAGCCGACGCAGCAGCCGTCGAAAAAGAGATCGTCGAGATGCCCAACTACTTCGCCGATTACGACACAACCGTGCACTTCATCTCTCAGCAAGAGCTCGACCGCGACCATTCTGCCATGCCCCACGGCGGATTCGTTCTCAGAAGCGGCAAGACGGGCGACGGCAATCCCGCACTCGTGGAATATTCGCTCAAGCTCGGCTCGAACCCCGGATTTACCGGAAATGTGCTCGTGGCGTATGCGCGTGCTGCGTACCGGCTCGTCAAAGAGGGGCAGACGGGTGCACGCACGGTGTTCGATATCGCGCCTTCATACCTCTCGCCGAAGAGTCCCGAATACCTGCGCGAACATCTTCTGTAGGAAAACCAACCGCGTACACAGACGGCTCCGCATGCCTTTCCGCGGCGAAGCCGAACGAAACGCCGATGGGCGGATGCACACGCAAGCTACCATCGCATCCGCCCATCGGTCCAACAACCGGTACCGCCTACCTGCTAGCAGAAGTCGAACCCTGAGCGCCTCCCGACCCTTGGCTGCTGCCCGTATTCGGTTGGCTGCCGGCGCTCGAGCCGTTGTTCGTTCCCGAACCAGAACCCTGGTTATTTGACCCTTGGCCGCCGTCCTCCGTACCGTCGTCTCCCGATCCACCATTCGTTCCCTGATCGCCGCTTCCCTCAGATGGATTCGAAGGATCGGTCGAACCTCCCTGTTGGCCATTGTCGGTCGAACCTGAAGCGGAGTCGTCTTTGCCGTCCGTGCTCTGGTCGTTTTTCGCGTCGCCGGAAGTCGAGCTGCCGCTCTCTGACGCCGAATCGCTTGGAGCCTTGTCCGAACCGCTGTCGTTACCTTGTTGCGCCCCCTCATCCGTCGGCTGGGATTGCACGTAGGGCAGCGTGGAAACCTTCTCGCCGAACCCTTCGCCATCTGTTACGAAGTTTACGAAAAATGCGGTGAGCGCAACCGCCACCAGCGCCGACGCAACGGCAACTGCGGCAACACGGCGCTGCAGCTTCCGCTTGTTCGTGCGCAGCGACTGCACCTTGAGAACGGTGGCATCGTCTGCAAGCGCGGCGTCGTCGATGCTCGGAGTGTTCGACGCGCGGCGCGCAACCGGGTTCAACACTGCCGTCTTTTCTGCGGCTAGAGGACGCGATGCGTCACCAACGTGAACGCCCGATCCGCTCTCGACCTGTGCTCCGCCCGCCAATATCTCCGTAGGATGGAGGTCTTTCAGCTTGTCGGCAGAGGCGGCAAGGAATTTCTTGTACAGCTGCGATGCCACCGCCGACACGATAGAACCCACGCCAACGCCGATAACCGAGCCGGCGATGCCGATCTGCGAAGCAAGCAGCATCGAAGTAACGGCGGCAAGAGCACCGGCGATCACCTGTGTGGCAGACAGGTCGTCGAACAAGCCGCCCTTCTTGGGCTTTTGATCGCTCGAATCGCGCTCCATGTTCGACCTCCTTCGCCGTCGGTATTGCTGACATATCGAACATACCGCACAGAGAAACGAGCGTTCGATTCTCCATCCAACCGTTACCTCGCAGCCATGAAACATGCGCATCGCCTCCTGAAACCTTCCGCAATCCTTTCCCGAGCGGCAAAGACCTTCCCGCGGTAAAACATGCACGGAGGCATCGGTCGATTCCGTGCTATAGTTTCCTGGAAGCAGAATTCAACGAAGGGAGCTTCATGGGCGCTACCGTCAAAACCCTCCTCGAGAACCAAGACGAGCTGTTCTGGGGTTCCTATCACGACGATCCGAACTATCACTTCGGCATTTCGCTCGACTTCCGCGACCAGATGCTCATCGTGCTGGCCGTGTACGTTATGAGCGATTGCGACGAGGATGACGAGATGCTCGTCACGCCCGAGCTGCTTGCCGAATGCTACACGATCGAAGACCTCGAAAACCACGGCATCGTACTGAGCACCCGCATGGGCGAGGACGACGACGATGCGATCGGTTGGTATTGCGGCGAGCTGTCGGTGTTCAAGCAAAGCGAGCTGGAAGCCATCCGAGAAAGCTCTGAAAGCCTTGACGGCTATCTCGACATCGTCATACGTATACTAAAAACCGATCCGAACGAAATCGAAGGGCATCTCGATGACTTCGAGGACGATACGTTCTTCGAGATGCAAAGCGAGTTGGAATCCATCCCCACCAATATCGACGAAGGCAAGCTTGTAAAACCGCTGCCGTTCGAATTCCGCCTCGTCGGCGATGCGCTGCTCGGTTGGCAGTTTGCGAGCGAAGAGGATTATCGCTAGCCCACCGAACATGCACGAGAAAAGAGCAGTTCCTTGCTCGCGCCTGCTATCTCCTCGGCGACTCCGTCACCTCGCAAACGCTCGATCCGCTCGAGCGTTTCGCGAAGCTGCTGGGCTATCTCGTCATACGGCATAGTCGAGCCAGACTCAGGCGGAGCATCGGTCTCGAGCAACAGCCTCGAAGCGGGTATAGCTTTCACGTATTCGACACCCCTCTTGGCCGCAAGCATCCTCGGGCCGACCGAGAAATAGCAGCCCATCCGGATGGCGCGCTGCAGTTCGTCGGAGGTGCCGGAAAACCAGTGGAGTATGCATGCGTTGCCTTCGAGGCACGAAAACTGTTCGAGCACGTCGAGCACCGCGCCGACCGCTTTGACCGCATGAAGGGATACGACCTTGCCCCCCTGCGAGCACGCAGAGGCAATCCGCTCGAATGCCGCCGTCTGGAGCTCTTCGGTTCCCGCGCAGCGCTTTCCGAAGTCAAGCCCCACTTCTCCGATGAACCGCGTTTCTGCTGCCAGCACCCCGAACCGGTCGATATCCTCTTCCCCGCAGCTGCCGTCGGCGATCCACCACGGATGAAGCCCGAGCCCCACGCGTACGTTCTCATGCGCGGCGAACTCCCTGCTTACCCGCTCGTAGTCGTGCGGCGTCACGGTCACCGAGTAGCATCCTATGCCGAGCGCCTGCGCCCGCTCGGCAGCACCGCCTGCATTTTCCATGAAGTCGAGATGGCAGTGCATATCGAACAGGTTCATCGCGCCTCTTTCGTCGTTGCAGTCTCGGGCGGACGCGCACCTATCGTATCGGCGAGCCTCATCGCATCGCGTTTCGCCTGCTTGTCGCATCCTATACCCGATATGCTGCGGATGACCTCGCCGGCGATCATCTGCCCCATAATCGGCGGCACGAACGAAGCGGTCCCGAGATCCGACCGTTCACGGCGAGAAGCGCCCTCGCGCGCAACTGTGCGCACCGGGTCTTCGCACGAGTACAGCACGCGCAATCGCCCGACACCTCGCTTGCGCGCCTCCTTTCGCATAATACGGCAAAGCGGACAGTTGACCGTATCGTACAGATCAGCGATTCTGAAGCATTCAGGATGGAGCTTGTTGGCGGCCCCCATGCTGCTGATAAGCTCGAATCCGCATGTTTCTGCGTAGCGCGCAAGTGCAAGTTTCGTCGAAACGGTATCGATGGCATCGACCACGTAATCGAGTTCATCGAGATGCGCTCCGATCACCTCTTCGAGGTTTTCGGCAAGCACGAACGTATCGTAGGCGATCACCTCGGCCGACGGATTGATGTCGGCGATCATTGCGCTCATGACATCGGTTTTCTTTCGGCCGATGGTGCTGTGAAACGCGATGGCCTGCCGGTTGATGTTGCTTGCTTGCACGACGTCGTGATCGACGACGATGAGCTTTCCCACACCGCCGCGCACCAGAGCCTCGACGCAGTTCGAGCCGACGCCACCGAGCCCGAGCACCATCACGGTCGATGCCCGAAGCCGCTCGACCCCCTCTTGGCCGAGTATAACTTCAAGTTTCGCTGTAGCGCTTTGCGCGTCGTCTGCCATGAACCGCCCTTTCCGTCGGCAGTATGGTAGCACGACTGCACCGAAAGCGCCCGCCAACAAACCCTTAACTCCTCTTGCTGCGAGAGCCAAGCAGTTTGCTCGATGGCTTGAGCATTCCGCTCGTTAGAACCCCCTTTTGTTCCCGAAGTCTGAGATCTTGGCACAAAATTGGAGGTTTGACAATTAGGGAATATCATGTATTTAAAATGCGGCACCTTGAAAATCTGCCATCAGGCCTTTTGCTCGCTAATAGCTCTAAGATATTAATGTATCTCATTCCATAATTGTCAAACCGGAGGTGCGGCAGGAAGTTGGACCGCCGGCAGGCGGTCCACGACCGATCGAGCGGCCCCCGCGGGGGCCGCGAGGAGGGAGCCGCATGTACACGGAAAGGGAGAAGGTCCGCTACGTCGAGACGATGTGGGCCGAGGGGCTCACGCCCCGCGCCGCCGAGCGGAAATGGGGGACCCCGTCCAGGGAGTCGCTGAGGCGGTGGCTGGAGCAGGCCGAGGAGGGCTCCCTGCCGGCGGAGATGCCCAGGGTGAAGGGGCGCGCCGAGCACGCGCCCCACTCCCGCTACCCCGAGGCCACCAAGGCGGAGGCCGTCCGCCTCTACGGCCTCGGGGAGAAGCCCGCGCACATCGCCCGCCGCCTCGGCATCGCCGAAGCGAGCATAATATCGGTCTGGAGCAGGAAGGCCCGCAAAAGCGCTATCATGTCCGAGACCGGCGCGGAGGGCGCGCCGCGCGAGGACGAGGGGGCGAAGCCGGGCATGGGGCAGGCGGCGGGATCGGACGACAGGCGGATCGAGGCCCTCCGGGCCGAGCTCGAGGAGGCGCTCTTCGAGGTGAGCGTCTACAAGGAGCTGATGCGCGACCCAAAAGCCGCAAGCCCGGCGAGCCTGTCGAAGAGGCGGCTCGTCGGGTTAGGCGAGAGGCTGAGGCGGGACTGCGGGTGCTCCCTGGCCCGGATCTCGACGTTCTTGGGAATCTCGAAGAGCACCTACCTCTACCACCGGGCGAGGCTCGATAGCCCGTCCGGCATGACGGACGGGGGCTTCGACGGGGCCGTGGCCGCGGCCTTCGCGGAGAACGGCGGGATCTACGGCTACCGCCGCCTCAAGGCGGCGCTGGAGGCCGGCGGCGTCCGCGCGCCCGAGCGCAGGGTGCGCGAGTCGATGGCGCGCCAGGGGCTCGTCGCCCGGTGCTCCAGGTCGGAGAAGAGATGGAGCTCGTACGCGGGCGAGGTGTCGGACGCGCCCGGGAACCTGCTGCTCGGCGAGCACGGGAGGCACGACTTCTCGGCGGACGCGCCCAACGAGCTGTGGCTCACCGACATCACCGAGATGCGGGGGCGCGACGGCAAGTGCTACCTGTCCGCCGTCGTCGACTGCTTCGACGGCAAGGTCGTCGCCTGGCGCGCCTCGGAGAGCCCCAACGCCGAGCTCGCGAACTCCACGCTCGCCGACGCGATAGCGACGCTTCGGGAGGGCCAGCGTCCCGTCATCCACTCCGACCGCGGCGGGCACTACCGCTGGAAGGGGTGGATCGCGCTGTGCGAGGGGGCCGGCCTCGTGCGCTCGATGTCGCGCAAGGGGCACAGCCCCGACAACGCGGCGTGCGAGGGCTTCTTCGGCCGGGCGAAGGTCGAGGCGTTCCATTCGCTCGTGCGCGCGGGGGCGCCCGTCGCCGAGATATTCGAGGCCGTCGCGCGCTACATCACGTGGTACAATGACGGCCGCCTCAAGACGTTCAGGGAGAACGGGAAGAAGGCCACCTGCGAGACCATCGAGGGCCGCCGCAGGAGGCTCGGGCTGGCGGCCTGAGCAGTCCAAGAATCCTGCCGCACCCCCAACCTCGGATTTTGTGCCGTAATTCGGGATCTCGGGAACACAGAGAACCACGTAACAGCTGGTCTGCGTAGTCGGGGCACCCGGAGGCCGTACAAACAGGAGGATCCCGTAGCTACAAAGCAGACACCGAAGACCGCGCAGCAATGGAACTCGGAACCCCACAGCAAACGTCCGAAGGCCGTACAGTAGTGGAATTCTAAATCCCAGGTGAGGCGTACTCGAAGGAGTCTATCGCCCGAGCCACGTTTCCCACGCGGCAACTTCGCGCTGAGCCTGGGCGTAACCGTGCTCGTATGACGCCCGCAGCTTCGCGTAGTTGGTCTCTTTATTCGAAACAGGCATCTTATCGGGATAGAACACGAACGCATCGCCCGCCTGCTCGAGCCGCTCAACCTCGTCAAGCAGGTCGTTGTAATGATGCCAGCGCTCGATCGATCGTTCAGCCACGAGCGGATGCTTGCGGAAAAGCGCGCGGAAGAGCGCCTGCGTTGTCGCGCCCATCGGTTTTTTGCGGTACGCACGCGGTTGCGTACGCACGATGAAGAACCGCTCGAATCCATCGCGCCGAGCGGCATCAAGCAGGATCCCCCAGCTCGTGCCCATGCCGCCGTCCATGTAGGTACGGCCTTCGATTTCTGTTGGGGGCATGAAAAGAGGCATGGTGGAGCTCGCTCGAACGCGCAGCATCATATCGCGGACGCTCGGCATATCGGCCTTGGTCCATGCGACGGTATCGCCCGACTCCCAGTCGAAGCCTTCGATATGCACGTCGGCCGGGTTTGCCTGAAACGTATCCCAGTCAAAGGCGAACACCTCATCGGTTCCAGCGAAGTCCTCGGCAAGCCCTTCGTACAAGTGCGGGCCGTTGAAGTAACCCCTGCCAGACAGCATGCTTTTCACGCCGCCGAACTGCGGATCGTTCACCAGGTCGACAAACGATGCCTTGGTGCGCGGAATGTCGCGAGATACGTAGTTCACGGCGTGGCTCGAACCGGCCGAGATGCCATACGCCTTACCAAAATGCAAGCCGCGCTCGAGTAGCGTGACCATCGCACCGGCCGTATAGCTCGCCCGCATTCCTCCGCCCTCGATGATGAGGGCGGTATCGGGGATATTTACTGTAAGAGATTCCATGAAAAACGATTATACCCGTTCATAGACTGAATCAAAGGAAAAGAGCGGTGAAGTGACCTCCGGTGCGACATCCCGATCGTCGGCGCATCACCGCATGCACAGCCTTGCGCACCGCGTGAACCAGGCGGACAGGCTCTGCCGAGTTCAGAGCCCGTCGCGCCGCATGAGAAGCTACGCGAATGTGAGCTCGCCTTTGCCGATGGGTATCTCGGGATTCTCCGTATCGAAAATCCATCCCTTGAGCGTTTTCAGGTCAAAAGCGATGAACTCGTTCGACTCCATATCCTCGCCTGGTGCCGCCTCTTCGAACGCACCGCGGTACTTAGCCCTATACTGCCCGTTAAGCTCTTCGTTCTCTTCGCTGAACACGCTTCCGAGAAACCGCACGGTACCTTCGGCCTGGTAGCGGCCTGCCGCCCCAATGACAAAGGCGGCAACCGGATTCTCTTTCATCTGACGGTACTTCCGCGAATCTTTGCTCGTGTAGAAGTACACCACGTTGCCTTCGCCCATCAGCGGACTCACCGGCCTCACCGACACTTCGTCACCTGCTGCCGTCGCAAGAAACATGATCTCTTCGGTACGCACCGTTTCAATGAAGTCGTCCACGTTAAGTTCCATAGCATCCCTTTCCTGTGCGACCCGCAAAAAGCGGTCCGCCGCGTTGTCGAATCAGGCACCTGAGCACCCGATGGCATGCGTGCCATTTCCAAGTATAGAACATTTGTTCTTATTATGGAAGCAGATTTTTACTGAGGATCGGACCCGACATTTCGCGCTGCGGCTACCTTTTTCGAACGGGTCTCACGTACTTGCAGAACTGCTCGGGATCGTAGTACAAATACAGGATCTTCCCCGGCGAGGTATCGAAGCGGTACTCGTCATCCGATACCTCGAACGCGCTCATCGCCTTCTCGATCTTTTCCTCCACGCTGCGGTTTTCCTGCTCGTAATCGAACGGCCCGTGCTCGAACACGATGTACTCGCCCTCGGGGACGTCAACCATGAGCATGTTCGGCGGGACCTCGCCGTCGTAGTCGGCAGGCAAACGCGCACCGTGGCATTCCGTGCGCGGAAAGCCCCAGTCGCAGAGCCTCCCTTCCGGATCGCTGATATACGCCATAACCTGCCCGCCGCCGGCATTGGGTTCGCTTCCCCCGTCGTCGTCGAGTTTGCCTTTGATGCTGTCGAGCAAGCCGCAGATCGTCTCGTAATCCTGACCGGGTACGAGACTCTGCTTTTGCCAGAAATCCCAGTACCCGTTGCTCTCGTAGTTTTTCACGTGCAAGAACTTGTGCGCCGGAATGGTCACGAAGTACACCTTGACGTCGTCGGTAGATTTAACCATGCCAATCTCTCCTAATCCCAATAAGTAGCGGTCGAAGGGGTTGATCTTCGTGCGAAGGACGACGGGCTTCGGGTGTTTTCGGAACTCGCTGGGAGCCACGCCGTACGCATCTTTGAATGCTCTGGTGAACGCCTCGTGCGAGGAGAAGCCGTACTCAAAGGCGATATCGAGCAGGCTTTTCTCGCTATCTCGCACCTCTCTGAGCGCGAAGGCGAGCTTCCGCCGCCGAAGGTAGTCGCGCAGCTGCATGCCCGAAATCTCTTTGAATTTCCTCGTCGTATGAAACTCGGAGTATCCGAGCATGCGGGACAGCGAACGCAGCGTCAACGCCTCGTCGTCGTGATGCTCGATGCTTTCGTCGATCTTGTTGACGATCGTTTGGATCTGCTTCTGCCATTCATACACGGTCTTTTCACCTCGTTTCTGCAACCCTCTTTGCACTATAGGCAAACTGGGGCGGTACGGCTTGATTCTACTTGCTCTTCTCGCGGATTGCCTGCACACGGCATAAGCGTAGAGAGAATGCCACCGAATGCCCGAGCGCCTCGGCGTCGGAAAGAAACCCTTTCGCGGCGGACAGGGGGCGAAAAGGACGAGCGCGTCATCGGGTATCCCAACGACGTGCAGAAGGGAGCGAAGGAGACGCGCACGGCATCGGATACCCTGGCGACGCGCAGAAGGGGCCGCACTGTCTCATTTCTGCGACCCCAGGGCAGACGCGCACCGGGGTCGCAGCACAACAGCGAGCGAATTACAGCAGCTCCCCGTATGTGCGAACGTACGCCCGTTTCGCCACTGTGACGAGTGCCATGTAGAGCACGACGGTCACGGCAAGCCCGACGAAGAAGATCGGCGGCAACGGAGCGAGCCCGATCGAAGCGCCGAAAGCGGTGAACGGAATGATCGTCAGAACGGCGATGCCCGTAAACGTGAGCAGCATGACCGGAGCCGAAGCCCTGCTTTGCAGAAACGGGATCTTGGGCGTGCGAATCATGTGGATCACAAGCGTCTGCGTCCACATCGACTCGACGAACCAGCCCGCCTGGAACACGGCGATGTAGTACGCCTGCATCGCGGGATCGGCGATTTCGTGGAAGAGCATGCCGCCGCACATCATCGGGCAGACCACGAAATACATGAGCAGGTACGTGGTGATATCGAACACGGAGCTCGTAGGCCCTATCCACACCATGAACTTGCCGATGCTGGTCGCGTTCCATGCCCTGGGCTTGTCGAGGTACTCCTTATCGACGTTGTCCCAGGGAATGACCGTGCACGAAAGGTCGTAGATGAGGTTGAGCAACACAAGGTGCAGGCTCATCATGGGCATGAACGGCAGAAACGCGCTGGCGGCGAGCACCGAGAACATGTTGCCGAAGTTCGAGCTCGCGGTCATCTTGATGTACTTGATCATGTTGGCGTAGGTCTTGCGTCCCTCTTCGATGCCCGTTTCGAGAACCATGAGGTCCTTCTCGAGCAGAATCACGTCGGCCGACTCCTTGGCCACGTCGACCGCGGTGTCGACGGAAATGCCGACATCGGACGCCCGCATGGCGGCGGCGTCGTTGATGCCGTCTCCCATGTAGCCCACGCTGCGCCCGCTATCGCGCAGCACTGTGACGATCCGTGCCTTCTGCTGGGGCGAAAGCTTCGCGAATACCTGCACGTCGCGCGCTTCGCGCATGAGCTCGCTGTCGCTGAGCAAATCGACATCGGCTCCCGTGAGAATCTTGTCAACCGGAATGCCCACCTGACGGCACACGGTGCGGGCCACTTTATCGTTGTCGCCGGTGAGAATCTTCACGTCGACGCCGTGCTCGTTCAAAGCGGCAATGGCAGCCTGCGCCGACTCCTTCGGCGGATCGAGGAACGCGAGGTAGCCGATGAGTACCATGTCGCGCTCGTCGTCGACGCCGAACGCGCCGACGGGGCGGGGATCGGTCTTCTGCGCGACGGCGATAACGCGCATCCCGTCTTCGTTGAGCGCATCGACTTTCTCGAGTATGAAGCGCCGTACCTCGTCGGTGAGCTCGACCACCTGCCCGTGGTACTCGGCGTACGAGGACACGACGAGCATCTCCTCGACGGCCCCCTTCGTGATCATCTGCGTTTTGCCCGCTTCGTCCTCCACGACGACGCTCATGCGGCGGCGCTCGAAATCAAAGGGAATTTCGTCCACCTTCCGATAGCGGGACGACAGGTTCTGCAGCGAAGGCTTTTCGGCCTGCTCTTCCTCAAGGCTTGCGATAATGGCCCTGTCCATGAGGTTGCGAAGTCCTGTTTGGAAGGAGCTGTTGAGGAACGCATGGCGCAGCACGCGATCGTCTTCGTTCCCCTCGATGTCGAGGTGGTACTCGAGAACCACCTTGTCCTGCGTGAGCGTGCCGGTCTTGTCGGTGCACAGGATGTCGATCGATCCGAGGTTCTGAATCGAGTTGAGGTTCTTGATGATGGTCTTCTTCGACATCGCCGTCGCACCCTTCGCAAGGCACGTGGTCACGATCATCGGAAGCATTTCCGGCGTCAGGCCGACGGCGACCGAGATAGCGAAGAGGGTCGCTTCCATCCAGTCGCCTTTCGTGAACCCGTTTATGAACAGCACGACGGGAACCATGACGAACATGAATCTGATGAGCAACCAGGATACCGAGTTCACGCCCTTCTCGAACCCGGTTTTCACGGGTTTGACATCGAGCGATTTGGCAATCGAGCCGAATACGGTGTCGTCGCCGGTGGCGACCACGATGCCTGTAGCGCTTCCGCTGATCACGGTGGTGCCCATGAAGGCGATCGAATCGAGATCGGTGACGGCCTCGCCCCGAGCGGGGGGTCTTCTCGATCGGCTCGCTCTCGCCGGTAAGCGACGACTGGCTTACGAACAGGTCCTTCGCCTGCACGATGCGCATATCGGCAGGAACCATGTCGCCCGCTGCAAGTCTCACGACATCGCCCACCACAACCTCTTCGATGTCGATTTCGCGCTCGCCTACGCCGAGCCGGTCAACGCAGGTTGTCGTGGTAATCATCTTGAGCAGGTTCTCGGCCGCACTTCCGCTGCGCGCCTCCTGCACGAAGCGAAGCGCTCCCGAGATGATCACCATCGTGGCGATGATGATCACCGTCGTCGGATCAGCCTCCCCCGGATCGGCAGCGATGATGTCGGTGAACCCCGACACGAGGGCCAGCACGAACAGGATGGCCGTAAACGGGTTGACGAACGCCTGGATAACGCGCTTGGGCAGCGAGGTTTTCTTTCCTTTGGTGACGATGTTCGCACCGTACTCGTCGCGCATTTTTTCAAACCGATCGGCCCTAAGCCCGTTCGGTGTGCTCGAGAACGCGATGTACAGCTCGTCGGGATTCGCCTGCGAGGCGAACAGCAACCGGTCGTCAAGCTCGGTCCGGCGCATGTCGGCTGCGCGGACCTTCTGGGCGTTCGGCTGCATCGTTGTCAGCAATGTCTGGATCATGGGTCATTCCTCCTTTGCGCGGCACGTGGACACACGGACTGCATGCGAGAGCGCACGAATCGCCTACGCGAACCATCCTGTCTGCGTGCCGAACTTCTTTGTATTGTCGCGGGAATGCCTAAGATGCGCAGCTTGGCGCATGATCTGAGGGGAACCGCGTCCCGATCAGAAACGAGCGCATTGAGGATACGAGCCCGCTAGGGGCAAGGACCCAGGATGGTCGTCATCCGCCGAGCAGCCGCACCTTCGGCTCGGTTCGTCTCCGTCCATGTCCTCACCTCCTACAAACGAAAAAATCCCTTGCCAAAGCTCTCGCGATGGCAAGGGATGCACGCATCCGTTTACGGGGGCCGCGCATGCGCAGACGCCGAGGACCCATCGTTTGAGCTTCAGCTTCGCAGGGCGATGTAGTTGCATTAGTCCAGGCCTTGTCTCGACCTGGACTGCTAACCAGCTCATGGTGTCTCCATCATTTCGCGGCAGCAACCCGTATCCCTGCGGTAGCCTCACCTACCGAGTCGGTTTTGAAACCTTATGCAGGGTAATCGCTTATCCATTTCGCGTCAAGCACAAAAAGGGAATTTACGAAATAAATTATTGCTCGCACCTCACCGCAACGATGCCGATCTGGTCCGAGTCGTCGGACAACGGCGCTCCTTTCAGATCGCCGCCCGCGTACTCAAAGCGATTGGCGGCTGCGGTTTGCATGGAGACTTCGCACACCGCTTCTCCCTCAGAGGGCGAACAGATACCATTAGTTCAACACTGCAACAATCGCGTAAAACCGGTAAGGAGCCCCCGTCCATGGCCAGCCAGAGCGAGCTTTCGCTCGATTCATCGTTCTTCGTCGCATGCGACCTGACCCATCGCGCCCTTAAAGGGGGGCTGACCAGCGTGAGCGATCTGAGCGTCACGCAGTTTCGGGCGCTCGTCAAACTGGTGGCAACAGCGCCTTCCGGTATGACCCAATCGGAGCTTTCTGAACTGCTCGGCATCAAGGCGAACGTCGCTTCGCAGGTAGTCAACGCGCTTGAGGCGGCAGGATACGCCAAGCGGCGCAAGTGCGCAAACGGCGACGGACGCGTCCGTTTCGTGCACATCACCAAAGCGGGTACGAACCTGGTCGAGCGTGCGAACACGGCCATCGTCGAGGAGCTCTACACGCTCTTTCCCACCCAGAACAAGGCGTATCGCAGCATTCTAGAGGCATCGATCGCCGCAGGCGCCAACATCGATCCCCCGCTTTCGAAAGAGGCGGCGAAGCGCTACTTCGCCTCGCGAACGCTCGTTTCGCTTGAACTCATCAGAAAAGCCATGGAAGATGCGCTGCGCGAAGCGTGCGGCGCATCCGTCAGCGAATGCATCGTGCTGATGAAGCTTGGGGAAGCGCGCGATCCGCTGCGCATCGGCGATTTGGCGCGGCAGCTCCAGCTCACGCCGGTCACCGTCGCCCGTGCAACCGATAGACTCGTCGCCCGTTCGTGGGCACAGCGGCTCGCCAGCCCTGCCGATCGCAAAGCGGTGTTCGTGTCGCCAACCGCCGAAGGGGCACGGGCGCAACGGCAGATCGCAGACGCCGTCGACGGCGTAGCCGAGACGTTTTTGTGGAGCAGGCTCGACGAGAGCCAAAGCCGCGCGCTCGCCGAGGCGGGGCATGTGGTGCTCGTCGACATCCAATCGCGCGAGGAGGCCGAACGCAAAGCCGCGCTCGACCTCCTGGAACCCATCCGATAGTTTGCGGCCCCGCCTTGGCCTGCACATCGCAGGCGCAAGCGCACCTCACGACCCTCTACGCCACAGCCTCCGCCCGTCTTTCGAGCGCACGCGCGCCGAACAGGATGCCCAGGTTCACGACGATATCGACAGCGAACCATCCGAGCACGACACCCAGCTCGATCGACGCGGCGTTGATCGAGGCGAAGGTGCCCACCGTGAGCACCATGATCGCAAGCCCGCACACGGCGGCCGCCGCCACGAGCCGGCGGCCCAAACCTTCCCCGCCCCTCGCACGCGCCTGCGCGATGCACAAACAGACCACCTGCGAGGCCGCCGCCAAAAGCGTGCCGATGAACGCTGCGAAAACGACGAGCGCCACCGCGAGCACCAAAGGCGACGGCAGCTTCGAACTCATGGAGCCCACCTGCACGGCAGAGAGGATGCCGCTTGCCACAACGAAGGCGCACACGAGAGCGACGAGTACGGTGGCCCATCCCCACAGAAACGCCGTCGCCGGCTTGCCGGTTCCTTCATAGCCTCGCTCGTACAGAAAGCCGTACAGCGCAACGCCCGCGGTCGATATCACGAGCACAAGCCCCGCCAAAACCATGAACGCCACCAGCGTCGAACCCGTAAGGATCGAGCAGATCACCTCGAGCATGGGCACATCGGCCGCCGAAATGTAATCGTACGAAAGCGCGCCCGTCACATCCATCACGGCAAGCCCGATCCGCGCGACCACGGCCACCACAAGCGCGAGGGCGAACAGCGTCGCATACGGGCGCGCCATGCTTTTCAGTTGATGCAGCATGTCAAACCTCCTTCTGTAAGCGACCGCTTACGCTTCCTCTATTTCGTTTTTAACCGCGTACGTTCCGCACAGGTACCCGCCGCAGAAGGCGAGGCTCACGTCGCCGAGCAGCGAACCTAAGATCGGATCTCCGATGTAGCTGTTCTCGCCGCACGCGCCGCCTGCCGTATGCCAGCCAGCGTACAGGCCGGGGATGGGCCGGCCGCCGGTCGAAATCACCTGCATCTCGTCGTTGATGAGCAGGCCCGCCTTCGTACCGTACAGGTTTCCGCCGATGCGGCAACCGTAGAACGGCGGCGTCGCTATGGCGTGGAGCCACTCGGGCGGCATCGGGTACATATAGTCGTCCTCGCCCTTCTCGCACGTCTCGTTCCACGTGGCAACGGCTTCTACGAGCACGCCTTCGGCGAATCCCAGATCGCGTTCAAGCTCCTCGAGTGTATCGCGCTTCTTCAGCACGTCAGCGTCGATGGCGTCTTGCACGCCGTGATGCCAATCGCGGTAATGCTCGGGCACCTTCTCGATCTGCTCCAGATCGGGCGTAATGAGCTTACGGCAGTGCTCCTGCGCAAACCCTGCCAGATGATCCTCGTAGTTCGCATCGAAGATGATGTAGGAGCGGTGCCCCGGGGGCGTCATCTGGATGGTCGCCAAATCGCCGAGCGCGTAGATGGCGTTCGCGCCGTCTTCGTGCACGCGGCTGTCCATGTAGCGCAGACGGTTGCCGCAGCGGTCGATCGTGAACCACGGCTGGCGCGAAAGCTGCGTCATGCCGTCGTAGAGGAAGCGCGCCCACTGCCCGCCTTCGGCCTCCCAATCGACTCCCCCGTCAAACGATGCCGAGCTGTTGAAGCCCGACACGTCGGCGCCTGCGCCGAGTCCCATGCGGAAGCATTCGCCGGTCTCCCCCGCCGTCAGATAGCTCGAAGCGCAGCCCATCGCGGCAGTGGGAATGTACGCTTTCAGAAGCGCCTTGTTGTTGCAGAAGCCGCCAGCCGTAAGGATGACCGCCTTCGTCGCGTGAATGTATACCTCGCGCTCGTAGTCCTCGCGGCACACCACGCCCACGATACGGCCGGCATCGTCTTGCACGAGCGCCTCGGCCGGACTCTGGAAATGGTACTCGACGCCATGCTTTTGCCCGAAGCTGAACATGGCGTCAGTGGCATCCTTCATCTTGAGGACATGGTGGTCGAGCGTCGAGTTCTTCGGTGCCACGTACACGGGTACCTCGCCGAGGCGCCACCGTACGCCGCAATCGCCCATCCAGTCGATGCATGTGCCGCCCGCTTCAGCGATACGGTAGATGAGGTGCGGATCGGCGGCGTAATGGTACTCGTCGATGGCCCAATCGGCGAGTTTGCGAGCGTCGAACGGATAGCTTGGAAAGGCGAATCTCTTGGATTCCTGCAGCTTCGATCCACCGAGGATGGCGCACATGCCCGCCTCCTGCGCATTGCCGCCGTGAAGCCCCATCGCCTCTACGCAGATGGTTCGCGCGCCGAGCTCGGCCGCACGCGCAGCCGCGTTCAAGCCGCCGCCGCCCGCACCCACCACGCACATCTCGCATTCGTAGTCCCACGTAGCGGGCACAGCGCGGGGCGGGATCGGACTCGCGTCGTCGGCTGGGAAGGCGGCGCCGTTATGCTCGCGGTACGTACCGTCAGAACCGGTTGCGTTCGTCTGGTTGCTCGCAGGCACCTCGAAGTTCTTCGAACCGTCGGCGGACCAATCGCCGATAGCGCCGTTCTCCATGCCGTAGGCAACCGGCACTGGCATCGCCGCCGCCATCACGCCCGCTGCCGCCGTGCTGCCGACAACGGCAGCAGCGCTTGCTAGGAAGTCACGACGGGAGAGGTTGCCCGCCTCGTGTTTGCTAGCGCTCATCGCCTGCTCCTTCCTCCGCCTGGGCGGTTGCGATCGGCCGCGCATCGGCCCCTTGCGCCGCATCGCCCTCATCAGCCGAAGGCGATGCGGCTACACCGGCCTGCGCCTGGGCGAGCGCGTCGTCCACCGCTTGACGCACGCCTGCTGTGGTAATGGTCGCCCCCGAAACCGCATCGATTTCAGAGCCTTGGGCAGCGTCGATCATGGCCGCGAACTTTCCGTCGCGAATGGCTTCGAAACCGCCTCTGCTCTGGCTTTCACCTTCCTGCGTGATCTCCAAACAGGTTATGCGTCCGTCGTCGACGAGCAGCGAAACCCGTATCAGGCCCTCCATGCCTTTGCCCGTGCCGGTGTACACGCCGTCGTGCAGGTTTCCCGCAGTCCTCGCCGACGCATCGACGGCGATTTCATGCGCCCACGGATCGTCGGCGCGCAACGCCAGCTGTTCAGCGCTCGCCGCGTCCTTCGATCCCGATCCCTCGAACGATGCTGCGCACCCCGAAAGCCCGAGCGTCAGTACGGCGCCGCATGCAAGTAGTGCTTCCCTTTTCATCAAAACCTCCTTGATCGAATGCGGCAACCCGCATTCCGTAAAACTCGGTTCCGCATCAACATACCGTCGCGTGCGGACCTCCTTCGCTTCCACCCGGCACGCCAGCCGAGCGCCGCGTGATCAGACACCGCGAATCCCGGGGTCCGCCCAGCCGCCGGGAACCTCGTAGTCGTGACACGTATTGCAGTACATATACGATTGCCCGTGCGCGCCGTGGCAATTGCTGCAGTCAAGGGCGATGCCCTGGTGCGAGTCGTGCGGGTTGACCCCGGTCTCGCCACCCCAATCGGCGGTTGCCGCTCTAACCTCACTGAAATCGTGGCAGCCGTTCTGCGTGCACATCTTCTCGTCGGCCGTCACACCCGTCCGAACGATCTTGCCTGCGTCGTCGGTCCCGAAATCGCCCGTCACCCACGCGATGCCTTCGGCAATCTGCTCATCCATCCTGGGTTCGTGGCATTGCAGGCACGTCACGTTCTCGCGTGCGTGGGTGTATGCCATGAGCGTCTCGTCGTTGTGGTAGCCCTCGACATAGCTATCCATCGGATCGTGGCAGACGGCGTTGCAAAATCCAGGCTGCTCGTGCCACACGAGAAAACCGGCGCCCGCCGCAACAACCACGATCGCAACGACACCGACGATAATGGGCCAGCGCCTTTGCTTCCGCTTTGCAGATGCCTCCTCAGAATTCCCCATTTGTATCCTTCCTCCTTATTTCTTCATTGCAGTATTGTTTTTATTTCAGCAATGAACTTTTATGCCGCACATGGTATCAGGCTCGGAAGGAAAAGTCATTGACGGATTATCGAAAGTGTCTATTGACGATCCGTCAACCAAGAGCGTATTCTGCGCTCATCGAAAGAGATCCGAGCGAATCGAGCGGGGTGAGACCGATGGACACCGAAAGCGAGCTGCATGCCGCACGCCGCGCAAGCATCGTCGAAGCGGCCAGACAGCTCTACGAAGAGCAAGGGCTCTCCCGCACGTCGGTGCAGGACATCACGAACCGCGTCGGCGTCACCAGGACGCTGTTCTACCACTACTTCGCCGACAAGGACGCCGTAACCTCTGCCGTGCTCGACGATTACATCGGCGATTACCTCGAAGCGCTTCAGCATTGGAATGCCGAGCGGCAGCGCGGCAACATCGAACATGCACTGGACAGCGTGGTGAGGATTCTCCGCCTCGGTGTATTCGAGAACGATTCGTTTCGGCGCGCGCTCGCCTCGCGGGAAAACTCGGCGCTCTACCTCGAGTTCCTCAACCGCGTGGCCGACCGCACCGCCTCCTATATCGTCGAAACCACCGTGCGCGATTACGAAACGCTTCACGAAATCAGGATCGACCATGTGTACGAAACCTTCTACGTGCTGATCATCGGCATCGTCGGGTTCGTCCGCCGCCATCCAGAAGCAGACGACGAGGTGCTCAAAGACATCATCGCCCAAACGCTGCACATGGATCGAGGATGTGGGCTCGCAGACGACAAAACCGGTGACCTGCATGCGCTCGCAGACGACGAGGATGCCGACGGCCCGTGCGTGCTAAAAGACCCTGCGACGCACCGCGCGAATCCGCTCGCATCGAAAGCCGCTGCCGAACAAGGCTTCGGCCGAAACGCGCCGCAAACCAAGGACAAGGGGAAAGCCGATCCACGCTCGCCGCAGGATCGTCGCAAGGAGAACGACTAGGAACCGCAGAACAGGGCCGAGCGCCGCGAAGCAGCCCGGCCGCAGGAAAGGAGCGTCTTAGCGGATGCTTGGCTTCGCACGTCTCGATACCCGATAGAAAGGACCGATCATGCTTTTCCAAGTGTACGGCGAAAACGCCCTCTACCAGTGGCTCGGCTGGGCCGTAGTGCTCATCAGCCTCATCCTCATCAACGAGTTCGCCCGTCGAACGAAAGCCGGAGGCATCTTCTGCTTCCTCGTGCTGCCCGCCGGACTCACCATCTACTTCATCGCCATCACCGTAAGCGCCGCATCGGGTGCCGAGTGGGCGCTCAACAACCCGACCCACCTGTATATGAACAGCTGGTTCCACTATGCGAAGCTCTACGCAGCCACCATCGGCTGCATCGGCTTCATGGCGCTCAAGTACCGATGGGGCAAGATCGGCAAGTCTCACTGGTTCAAGTGCTTCCCGTTCGTCATCGTGGCCATCAACATCCTCATCGCCGTCGTGAGCGATTTCGAATCGGCGGTTCGGGCATTCGGCACCACCTGGGTATCGTCTGAAGGCGTCACGCTCTACGGCGGTTGGCACAACGTGTTCAATGGAGTCGCCGGCCTCATCAACATCTTCGTCATGACCGGCTGGTTCGGCATCTACGTGTCCAAGAAGAAGCAAGACATGCTTTGGCCCGACATGACGTGGGTGTTCATCATCTCCTACGACATCTGGAACTTCTGCTACACCTACAACTGCCTGCCCACGCACTCCTTCTACTGCGGCCTCGCGCTTCTGCTGGCCCCCACCATCGCCGCATTCTTCTGGAACAAGGGCGGCTGGATCCAGAACCGCGCGTTCACGCTTGCGATCTGGTGCATGTTCGCCCAGTGCTTCCCGATGTTCCTCGATTCGAGCGTATTCGCCGTGCAATCGGTGAACAACCCCAACGTGAACCTCGTCGTTTCGATCATCTCGCTGCTCGCCAACATCGCCGCGATCAGCTACGTGATCTACCGCTCGAAGAAGCTCAAGCGCAACCCCTACACCAACGAGATCTTCGTCGGCACGAAGGATTACGAAGAGGCCATGGCGCGCGCCGAGGATGCCCCCGCACCCAAGGCAGCGTAAGGGCGGCGATGCCGCAAACCGCCCGCATGGGCGTATGGCCCAACACGGGAACGCCCCAGCTCCCTTCCCGAGCGCAAGCGATCGAAGCACAGTCGTCCGACTTGGGCGACTGTGCTTTTTCTTCGTCGGAGCATCACCAAAGACCGCATGGTAATAGCAAAGCAAGCGACACCGGCGTCTTCTCAGAACTGACCTCAAGGCTCGCGGCGACGGACAGCGGGCGAAAAAAAGTCGCCTTGGTAACAGATTTTTTCGACTTGTGCTGTAAAAAGCCGCTTGCGAGCACCTTCCCAGAGACAATACCGGCGTTTGCTTTTCTATACCTTTTAAAGAATAATTTCTGATCTGGCTTTTCAGAACGCGCTCAATGAGAGCTTTTACAGAGACCGCGCTAAAACGTGCACAAGTCGAAAAAATCTGCTGCGGAAGCCCCTCATTTCCGCACACTCTGCCCGGCGAATCAAGGTCTCGCCCTCAGCACTAAGCACGAGACCCATACCGCACGAGGCAGGAAGCCACTTGCAGGTTAGATCACGAGCAGCAGCCCGAGCGCGACAACAATCGCGCCGCTCATGAGGTTGACCGCGTCGTTGGTAACCCACGCGAACCCCGATACGAGCGCATATCCCGCACGGTCTCCCCGGGGCAGCTTCTCGACCAGAACGGGCGCACTTCCCGCATACCCGCCGCCAATCGACCCCGAACCGCTTGCAGGTCCGCCGAACGCGCTGCCGAGGGATTGCCCGCCGCCCGCCTGCCTGCCCGCACCTCCGTCGGATTCGCCGCCCGCACCCGCAGACCTCAGGTATTTCGCCTGCAGCAGCGATCCAAGGACGCTATCGACAAGCGACCCCAAGATACCGCACGCGATGATAAAGAAGAAGGCGTCGGGGCCCGTGGGCACCGCATAGCCGAACGTATGGAACAAGAGCATCGCAAGGAAGGCGGACGTCGTCGATCCGATCGCCGTCGCAACAAGACCGAGGGGACTTACGCCTCCCGAAAGACCGCGCTGCATCCTTTTACCGGTGAGGATGTTGATCGGGGGATTCTTGCTGAACACACCGATCTCCGATGCCCAGGTATCGGCGGTGCTCGCCGCAAGCGCCGCTGCCGATACGATGAGGAAGCGCGCATCGTTTGTTGCCACGTACGCGAGGGCGCACACGAGAAACGGCACGCTGTTCGCGAGCACCTGCTTGAGCGTACGCGTTTCGTGCGCCTTTTTCGTCACCGCCCCCGTGCGCTTCGCCATGATCTTAGAGGCGATGTTCGAGCTGCCGAAGAACCACATGAGCAGAAGCCAGAGCGGCCACCCGCCGATGCCGAATGCGAGCGTTCCCACCACAAGCGCACCCAGGCCGCCGCCCACGGTCAAAAGCCGCAACCGAAGCGACGCCATGACGATGATACCGCTCAAAAGCATGCCGAAAAGCGCGGGCGTAAACGGTGTAGCGGGAAGGAACAACGCCACGTACAGGGCCGATACTCCAAGCGGAACCCATAGGTTGTCGAGCCCCTCGGTCGAGAAGGCCTCGATGACCGTCGCCGTAACGGCCAGAAAAAGCGCAATCGGAAGCGCAAACGGCACGCCTGCGGCAAGCAGCACCGCCGCGCACGCCGCAAAACTCACCGCGAACATGGTCGCGCTTCCAGCAACCGACTTGCCTTGCACAAACGGCAGCTTCCGCGCACTGAACCGTTTGCCAACGACGGCGGCGAAACCGTCGCCGAACGCCATCGCAAACACGCCGAGCGCACCTGCGTAGGGCGCGCCGATGCCGAACGAGAACAGCGCGAGCACCGTAAGCGACACGGCATAGTACACTGTGCCCGGCGTATCGTCCTCTTCGCGCGCCATGAACGTGAGTTTTGCGCGGCGGTACGCATAGCCGTTCACGAAAATGAACGCGACGGGAAGCGCCGCAGCCCACCAAGGCGAATCGAAGAACAGCATCGCGATGATCCACCAACCACCGAGCGCGATGTGGACGACCTTGCGCGTTCCCTCCGACGACATGCCCCTGCGCGACAAAAGCTCTGATGCACCGAGCACGAGCCCGATGTAGACGATCGACACGACGATTCCCGCGAGGTTTCCCACCCCGATCACCTCGCATCCGCAAACGCGAGGGTGCGATCGGCACTCAAAAGCGCTTCGGCTTCGGCAACAAGCCTTCGCGCCTGCTCTTTCGGCACGACACTGCGCGACGTGAGGCATTGGTATCCCCCGTCGCGCACCTGATCGAGTATGCCACGGTACAGAAACAGCGAGGAAATCGTTGCGAACCGGCTGTCCTCGTCAAGCTGCATTGCGTCGAGCTGCATGGGAAGATACAGCACCTCGGCGCGCTCGGCGAGCGACTCCCATAGGCTCACAAACGACTCGTCGACGATACGCCGCTTGAGATCTCTGCGCGAATAACGCGCCTCGCGCATCGATTCGAGCGGCAGATACACCCGCCCGTTGTCCAGATCCTCGCCTACATCCCTCAGAATGTTCGTGATCTGCATGGCTACGCCGAGGTCGATACCGCTTCGTTTCAGCTCTTCGGGCACCTCCGCGCGAGCGTGGAGAATCGGTAGCAGCATCAGGCCGACCGAACCGGCTACGTAATAGCTGTACTCCTCGAGGTCGGCAAGCGTTTTCGGCTGCTGGAACGAAAGGTCTCGTCGCTGTCCCTCGATCATGTCGAAGAACGGCTGCTCGTCGATGGCGAAGTTTTCGAATACAACTTCCAGCGCCCGCCACAGCGGCTGGTCGGAAACGCTGCCCGCAAAAAAGTCGACAAGATCTCCTTCGAGGCGATCGAGCGCTTCGGCACTTTTATCGCGATCGACCGAATCGTCGGCGGCGCGGCAGAACGCGTACAGAGCGTACACGCTTGCGCGCTTGCAGGCGGGCAGCAGGGAGAACGCGCGGTAGAAGCTTTTCGAATTGCGCTTGATAACCCCTTCGCACCACGCGAAATCTTCGGCACGTTCCTTGAAACGTTCAGTTTGCACGGTCATCATGCATCAACTCCTCAGCAGCCAATTTCGCGCTCATGAGCACGATGGGCACTCCGGCACCCGGATGGGTGCTGCTTCCACAGAAATACAGGTTCTCGCAGTCGGTCGCCTTGTTGTGCGGCCGCCAGTAGTTGCTCTGCAAGAGCGTCGGTCGCAACCCGAACGTCGCGCCGTTGTATGCGTTGAACCGCTCGGAAAAATCAACCGGCGTGTATACTTTCTCGAAGGTTATGTGCTCGCGGATATCGTCGTACACGGTTTCCCGCTCGATCAGATCGAGCACGCGCGCACGGTAGCGCGCCGTCGCATCGGGCGACCACGAAGGCGATTTCTCGGAAATCGGCGGAACGGGAACGAGCACGTACAGCGTCTGGCAGCCCTCGGGTGCAAGCGACGGATCAAGCACGGAAGGCGCATACAGGTAAAACGACGGATCTTCGGGAAAGCGCCCCTCGTCGAACAAATCCGCGATGTTCTTCTTGAAATCCGAGGCGAACCTGATCGAATGCACGGCGCTCTGCGGATAGCGCTTGTCGAGCCCGAGGTACAGGATGAAACACGAGCACGAGTAATCCATCGCATCGACCTTCTCGGGCGTATACTTTCCGCGCGCCCGGCTGTCCTGCACGAGGTTTTTGGCAGCGTACGGGAAATCGGCGTTGCACACCACGTAGTCGGACTCGCGCATGTCTCCGCCTACCACGACCCCGATGGCCTGCCCGTCTTTGATGGCAATGCGCTCGACCGGCTCGGCCAGGTGCAGCGTTCCGCCCAGCTCGGTGAAGAGCCTGCCCAAAGCATCCGCCATCGCGTACATGCCGCCCTTGATGAACCAGACGCCGTACAGAAGCTCGATCATGGGGATGATCATGTAGAGCGAAGGCCCTTCGTAAGGCGATATCCCGATGTAGAGGGTTTGAAAAGCAAGAGCTTTGCGGAGCCGATCGTCATGCACGTACTTCGACACCGACGAGTACGCGTCGCCAAGCGTATGGAGCCGCAAACCCGCCATCAGGCTTTTTGGATTGTAAAAATCGGCCGGCCCCCTAAACGAACGCTGGAGGAAGTTGTTCTTCGCGATAAGATAGCGCTTGTACAGCGTTGCGAGGTATTCGAAATACCCTTGCGCATCCCCCTCGCTCACCGCTTCGACGGTTGCTGTAAGTTCCGAGAGGTCGTTCGAAAGCGCCAGGCGCTCATCGGGCGAGAAGCTGATCTCGAGCATCGGATCGATTTTTTCCATAGGGATGTAGTCGTCTGGGTCGCGTCCGACAAGTTCGAACACCTCGCGGTACTGCGAGGGCATCATCACGATGGTCGGTCCCACGTCGAACGTGAAACCGTCGCCCGTTATCTGGTTCATCTTTCCGCCGACGCGAGGCTCTTTCTCGTAGAGCTCGACCTCGTATCCAGCATGCTGCAGCCGGATCGCAGCGGCCAAACCCGCAACTCCCGCGCCGATCACGATTACCCGTTTCATACGGCTCCTTAGTAACGCTTGTGCTTACCGATAGAGTCATTGTATGTTCGGGTTTACATTCATAGCTCCTTGATCAGCCTTTTTAGGGCAAGTTGTTCCATCCGTGTAAAGAAGGCGTTACCGCTTACCAGCATGCACCTTGCCTCAAACGAACGCGAGCCCCGCCTGCTTCCAGGGAGGCTCGCACGGTGTTCGGCTTTGTGCTTCGGTGGCGCAGGGAGCGATTTCTCGGCGACCCCGCCTTTACGCCCCTATGCGCGCGCCCGACGCGTCGATCTCGAACCCTTCCGCATCGAGCTCGGGCGCACCTTCTGCCTTGCGGCGCTCGACGAGCCTGCGGGCTGCGGGAATCGACGCAATCAGCGTCACACCCATCACCACCGACGCGATGATGACCATGATCCACACGGGGATAAACGACAGGTACGCATCGAACATGATGCCCGAGACGACCGAACCCACCGCCGCACCGAACATCTCGAACGCGGTCACGATACCCGTTACGGTGCCGAGATCCTTCTTGCCGTACTCCTTCACTACCATGATCGGCGGTGCCACCGTTCCCATACAGGTAGCAAACCCGAAGAACAAACACGCGAGAATCGGGCCCCAATCGGTCGCCGGAAAACAGAGCGCGACGCCCGCGAGCACCGAGGTGATGGTACCGAGAACAGTACCCGTCTTCATGCCCCAGCGGTCGTAGATCGCGCCGAGCGCCACTTTCGCGAAGATGACCACAGCCAAGTAGAACGACCACACCGAGCCCGCCCAGAGCGTCGAATGCCCGCCCGTGACCACCTCGACGCCGTCGAGCGTAACCGATGTCATGTTGGAGATGGAGTTGGTGATGATGGCGCCGTTCGTGACGCCCATCATAACGAAACCGATGATGAGCAGCCAGAACCCGGCGCTCTTGCGCAGATGCTTCCACCCGATCGATACGGTGACGGGCACATCGGGCGAGCGGTCGGACTTCGTCTGTTCAACCTGACCGGCCCCGTAAGGCTCGAGCCCCTTGTCGCTGGGACGGCTGCGAAACGTCGCCACCGAAAGCGGCAGCGCAACCACGAGGCACGTGACGGCAAGCAAAAGAAACGCGGGGCGCCATCCGTAGCCGTCGATCATGGCGCTCGTCACCGGCGAGAGTACCACACCGCCCAAGCCCGAACCGGCAAGCGCGATCGACACGGCAAGCCCGCGCTTGAGCGTGAACCAGTTCGCGATGACCACCGATACGAGCAGGCGCGTGCCCGCAACCACCACCATGCCCGCGATGACGCAGAGCACGTAGAGCTGCCAGAGCGCCGTGATGAACGAGAACAGGACGAGCACGATCGAACTCGTGAGGATCGTAACCGCCGCGAGCACGCGCGCCGAGCACTTGTCGGTGAGCTTGCCTATGACGAGCGATGCGAACACCGCAACAACCGTGCAGATGGACACGCCAGTATTGAACTGCCCCACCGAAATACCGAGATCGGCCACCATGTGCGACTGGAACAGCGGAATGCAGTTCACGAAGATCGTGTAGCAGGTAGCCATGATCAGAAGACCGCCGATTACGATCCACCATCCGTAGAAGAACTTGCCCTGTTTGCCGCCTTGCGTGGCTGCCGCACCTTGCGGGGTTGCCGGATCCTGCAGGGCCGTTGCGCCCCGCACGTCTGCCGCACCTTGCGTGGTCGCCGCACCTTGCGCGTCTGCCGGATCCTGTTTGCTGCCTTGCGTGGCTGCCATGTCCCGTTTGTCCCCTTTCCGCGTTGCGCTGTCGCCCATGATGCCTCACTTTCCCAATCGGTCGAGGTTGCGGATCAGTTCGAGGTAGAACCCGATGCCCTTCTTGTACGCATCCACATCGAGGTTCTCGTCCTGTCCGTGAATGCGGGCGCGCTGATCGCCCTTGAACAAGAAGCCGGCGAATCGATAGGTGCGCGGGCAGATGCGATGCCAATGGCGTGCGTCGCTCGAAGATGATTGCACGTAGGGGGCGATACCCGCATCGGGATAGATGCTGTGCGTAACCGCACGTAGGTAATTGAACGCCGCATCGTCGAACGGCGAGATGGGCGAAGGATCGATAGCGAAGCGCAGCTCGTACGCCGTTTGATCGTCGAAACGCTCCTTGATGCGCTCGAAAGCGACATCGATCGTCTCAGACGGATCGATGCGCACGTTCACCGTGCCCTTCGCCTGTTTCGGGATGATGTTCGCCGCAGGAGATCCCTCGAGCTCGGTGATGGCGTAGGTGGTGCGCACCATGGCCGCCGTCTCATGGTTGCCCTTCATGATTTTGAGGACGAGCGGGCGGAACAACCAGAGGTTGCCGAACACAAGCCGAAGCCCGAACCCACCGTAGGAAGCGAGCTCCTTGAGCATGGCTTCGATCGGCGTGGAGAGCTTTGCGGGGGCAGGGTTCTTTTGAAGCGCATCAAGGCCCGATACGAGCTTCGCCGTTGCATCTTCGGGCGAGGGCGTCGAGGCGTGCCCGCCTTGCGAGTCAACGGTGAGAAATGCGCTGAACAGCCCCTTCTCCGTCACGCCGATAGCTGCGAAGGGTCGCGTCACGCCGAGCGGCGGATTGTCGATGACCGCACCGCCCTCGTCGAGAACCAGATAGGGCTCTATGCCGCGCTCCTTGAAGAGCTCGACCATGGCGGGAGCCGTGTTACCGTTGTCCTCTTCGCAGTTCGATGAACAGAGGTAGATGTCGCGCGGGGGTACGTAGCCTTCCGCGAGCAGAGTTTCGGTCGCTTCGAAAAGCGCCGCGAGGATGCACTTGGTATCAACTGCACCGCGCGCCCAGATCTTGCCGTCCTCGATATCGGCCGCAAACGGATCGTGCGTCCATTCCTCGGGATTAGCCGACACGACATCGTGATGCGCCATGAGAACGACCGGGCCAAGGTTGGGGTTCGCTCCCTTCCACCTGAGCATGATGCCGTACGTTTCCACCAAGGTGAGCTCGAGGTTCTCGAACATGCGAGGATACAGCTCGCGCATGCGTGAAACGAACCGATCGAACGGCTCGTGATCAGCGGCGGGATTCTCGGCGCCCCACACGGTCGGGATGCGCAGCATCTCCCGGAACCGTACGACCGCCGCATCATCTCCCGCTGCCTTGCTCTGTGGCAGCGGATTGGCAACCGGCGTCGGTTTGAGCCGCGCCGCATTCACCACCAGCACGATCGCGAGCACGACGACGATTGCCACAACAACGAAGAGCACTACCATAGCGTCCCCCTTTCGCCGCAGCGACAACGGTGCCGAAGCAGCGATTTCGAACCAGGTTTCGTCACGTCTCCTTCAGTGCAACCATGCAACGCAGGAGACGCGGTACGGACACGCCGTACTGCGGGCCATTATAGACCCTTTTTCTTCTTTCTCGGCCGAATAAGGCATTCGGGTTCGTAACCGACCAAATCCATGCGGCCCGCTTTGCGCAAAGCCTCAAGGACGAGCTCGTAGTTCTTCGGATTGCGGTATTGGATAAGCGCACGTTGGAGTGCCTTCTCGTGCGGGCTCTTCGGCACGTAGATCGGCTCCATAGTACGCGGGTCGACGCCCGTGTAGTACATGCAGGTGGCCATCGTGGAGGGCGTCGGGTAGAAATCCTGCACCTGCTCGGGCATGTAGCCCAAGTCGCGGCAATACTCGGCGAGCTCGATCGCTTCGACAAGCGTCGAGCCCGGATGCGACGACATGAGGTACGGGACCGCGAACTGCTTCTTGCCGAGCTTCTCGTTGACGGCATCGAACTTGTGTACGAACCGCTCGTATACGCCATTTTGCGGCTTGCCCATCACCGAGAGTACCGCGTTTGACACGTGTTCGGGGGCCACGCGCAGCTGACCGCTCACGTGGTGTTCGGCAAGCTCGCGGATGAATTCGTCGCCGTGCTGCGTATCGGCCAGCACGTAGTCGAAGCGGATGCCCGAGCGCACGAACACCTTCTTCACACCGGGCAGCTTCCGCAGCTTTCGCAGTACATCAAGGTAATCGGTATGGTCGGCATTGAGCTCTTTGCACGGCTCGGGAGACAAACAGCGCTTGTTCGGGCAGGCACCCGCTTTGAGCTGCTTTGCGCATGCGGGAGCACGGAAGTTCGCCGTAGGTCCGCCCACATCGTGGATGTAGCCTTTGAAATCGGAGTCACCCACGATACGCTTCGCTTCTTCGAGAAGCGATTCGCAGCTGCGCACCTGCACGATACGGCCCTGATGGAAGGTAAGCGCGCAAAACGAGCATTCGCCGAAACAGCCGCGGTTGCTCGTCAGGCTGAACTTAACCTCGGCGATTGCGGGGACGCCGCCGTCCTTCTCGTACATCGGATGATACGCGCGAGCATACGGCAAGCGATACACCGCGTCGAGTTCTTCTTGAGTGAGCGGACGTGCAGGCGGATTCTGCACCACGAACTCGTGATCGGAATACGGCTCGACGAGCCGCTTGCCCATAAACGGATCGCTGTTTCGGTACTGGATGGCAAAGCTTCTCGCATAAGCGAGTTTATCGGTTTGCATCTCGGGAAACGATGGGAGCACTTCCGCATCGTAGACGTGCTCGAGCGTCGAAGCGCGATACACCGTGCCGTCGATGTAGGTGACGTCTTCGATGGAAAGGCCGCTTGCGAGCGCGTCGGCGATCTCGATGATCGAGTGCTCCCCCATGCCGTACGAGACAAGATCGGCACCCGAATCGAGCAGGATGGAACGTTTGAGCTTGTCAGACCAGTAGTCGTAATGCGAAAGCCTGCGAAGGCTCGCTTCGATGCCACCGAGGATGATGGGCGTCTTCTTGTACGTGCGGCGGATGAGGTTGCCGTACACCACCGCCGCATGGTTCGGGCGCCTGCCCGCCGCGCCGCCCGGCGTATATGCATCGCTTTTGCGGCGTTTCTTGGCCACCGTGTAGTGGTTTACCATGGAGTCCATATTGCCCGCCGAAACGAGGAAGCCGAGCCGCGGCTCACCGAACACGGCGATACTCCGTTCGTCGGTCCAGTCGGGCTGCGCGATGAACCCGACCTTGTAGCCGTTGGCTTCTAGGAGCCGCGTGATGATGGCACTGCCGAACGACGGATGGTCCACGTACGCATCGCCCGACACGTACACGAAATCGACCGCATCCCACCCCCGATCGAGCATCTCCTGCCTGGTTACTGGCAGAAACCCGTGATCCATACGCCTCCTCGCTCTCGCCTTCGCGGAAACACTCGCTCACACACGCCCTCGCCAAGTACCCGTTCAAACCCATCCGCGCCGCACACCCGCGCTTTTCGCAGCCGAGCCCCCGTAGGCGGACAACCCGTGGTCGCACCCGCCTACCGCACACCCGCGCCTGCTCGCATCACGCATCTGCCCGCGAGTATACCATGAGCCGATTTTCTCGCAGCTGGGGCGTGCCGCGGAAACTACAGTGCCCGAAATCCAGTGCCAAAGCCCAAAAAGTCGCGCTGTGAAGGGTTTTGCGCCGGATCGAAGCGCCACTGGGCACGTTTGCGGGAAGCGGTTACGAACATCTCGAATATGTAAGCCCCCGAACTGGTGTTTTACTGACACTTAGAACGGCGTATTTCGGTATCATGATACCGACGCCTTCAGAGCGCGACTTTTTGGGTCTTCGGCCGCCCCTCAACGCCAAGATGCCGCCAATGGAGCACCATAGAGGCAACGGCGGGCTCGGGCCACGCATCGAGGCTGTCGGGTTCGCGAACGAGCTCATTCCAATCAGACATGCACGTCACCGTCTTCGGGATCGAATCGTCAGCTTGAGCACGTGTTTCGGACACGAGTCGGCGCACTCGGCGCATTGAATGCATTCGGCATCGGCGATGCTCCCCTTCTCGAGCAGCGTCGAAACATCAAGGCTCATCGGGCATGCCTTCGTGCATGCACCGCATGACACGCATGCTTCGGGCTTTGCATCGATACCCAGCTGAGGTAGGCGAATAAGCCTTCCGAGCTTCTCGCCGAGCACCATGAAGGGGGCCATCCAGCAGATGTAGTGGCACATGGCGCGCCTTCCGAGAAACAGGTTGGGAATGAAGAAGAGCGCTACGATGCCAAAGTATATCCCAAGGCCTAAGGGGCTGTTTGCCGAAATGCCTCCCGGCGTGTGGTACACCGGATCGACAACCGCAAAACCGCCCGCGATCCACGCGCAGACCACAATCGAGGCGACCCACGGTATCCAGATCGCATACTTGATGAAACGCCGCCATGCAAGCTTCGCAGGCTTGCTGTTCACCGTTGCGGCAATCTCCTGCAAACCGCCGCTCGGGCACATCCATCCGCAAAACGCACGGCCGAACACGAAGGAGAATAAGAACTGCAGCGCAAACACGATGATGCTTCCAGCGACCACGCCTTCAAGCGCCCCGCTGACGCTAAGCACCGGCGAGAAGTAGAATATGGTGATCGGGAACAGGAGAAACGATACGAGCAATACCAAACGGCGTACTTGCTGGCGCTTCCCCGCACGGCTTTGGCTGCCGCGCCCTTTCGCTTTGGACGTCGGCTCCGCGTGCACGCTCATACCTCGTCCCCTCTTTCTCGAACCTGCCGAACGAATGCCCGGAAAGACCGGTCGATCCGTTCGTGCAGCTCCTGCTCGGTGAACCGAGCGCCGCACGCGATCATGGCAGCCATGCCGTGCGTGTAGACAATCATGTTGAGATACAGCTCGTGAGCGGCTTCGGCCGATAGATGTCCCAGATCCTGGATGCACTCCACGACCCCGTCGAGCGCCACGCTCTGAAACAGCTCTTCGAATCCCCGGGGTCGCATATGGGGCGAAAGGTAGAGGAAACGGAACAGGTTGGTCTCGGTCTTCGCGAGCCGCAGATGCGAGAAGCCGTTCGATTCGAAGAGGTTCGCCCCGTCATGCGCATGATCGAGGTTGTACGCAGCAACCCACGCCCGCGCGTGGTCGTACAGCTCCGCGACCAAACCCGTCATATCGTCGAACAGGCTGTAAATCGGCTGCACCGAGCAACCCGCCGCCTCGGCGACGGCTCGTGCGCTCAAGGCCGCTTCCCCCTTTTCACGCAGTATCGAAAGCGCCGCATCGAGCACCGTCTCCCGCGCTACCCACTGTTTAGGCATGGCCCACTTCCTTACATTACATCTGTTATATAACAGTTGTAATATAATTCTGAAGAAGATGGTTGTCAATGCTGGAAGTTTTTCGCAGAACGATGCCGCATCTCTCGATTTGCACAATGGAAGAAAGATTGGACAAGATTCCAATGATATTTGCCGGCATCGGCATGGGCGCGTCTGGAATAATGAAAACCGCACGCACCAGCGAGAAAGGACCGCACACGTGTTAGGCGAGAAGCTTATGAAGCTGCGTAGGAAAAGCGGGATGAGCCAGCAGGATGTGGCGATTGCGCTTTCTGTCTCGCGGCAAACCATCTCGAACTGGGAAAGCGGATCGAGCGCACCCGACATAGGCAAAGCGATAGACCTCGCTGCCCTCTACCGCATCAGTCTCGACGATCTGGTTAATGACGAAATCGACGTGACGATCGCCGAGGACAGCGGAAGCGACGGCGAGATCGATACCCATGTACTGAAGTCGCTCGAGGGTTCGCAATGCCGAATCGCGCTCACCTCCGGCTTGCTCATGGCAGACTCTGGCTTCGATGGCGTCGTTCGGGTGCTCGATGCGGATACCGATTGGGTACGCGTCGAATACGACCGCCCGCGCAAAGGTCGCGTGGTCGAGCTTGTCGACATGAGCTCGATTGCCGGATTCCAGATCGTTGCGCCGCCGAACGCCGATGGCCGACACGAGCAGAAAGAGAGCACGTTCGATGGATGCGAGTAGTTGGACGAATTTCTGGCTTTTCCTGATCGTTATCGCGTTGTTCTGCATGTACGGAAAGCTCAGGAGTCTCGTGCGCAGCGTCGGCTCGCCAAAGGGCACGTCCACCGACAGCTTGCGCGATGCGGTGGGATCCTGTGTCAAGATGACGTTTAGCACGGGCAGCAAGGACACGGTTCGCATCCTCGACATCGACGATTACTGTGTGCTGGCCGAAAGCGCATACGCCTCGTTCACCGTGCCGGAAGGCACGCGCTGGGTGCTCCCGATTAAAAACATCGTCTCGATCGAACCCCTGCGGTAGCTGCCGAGCAGCCTTTGGCGCATCGCGCACGTACAAGCCCGTGCCCGCGACGGGCTTTGCGCCATCGCGGGGAAACGGTGTACCCAATCGGATCGGCGCGTCGCCAAAAAGAACAAACGACCTGCATACCAACGTGCATCATATCCCGTATAATCTTCCAAAACATCATCGGATACGAGAAGGAGCACGAATGGACCCGAACAAGCGTACCGACGACATGGAACGAATCACCACACCCGAACAAGCACAAGCGTTCATCGACGAACAGGTTTCTGCCATACAGAATCAGGTCGGCGATAAGAAGGTGCTTCTGGCCCTCTCGGGCGGCGTGGATTCATCGGTTGTCGCGGCATTGCTCATCAAGGCCATCGGCAAGCAACTCATCTGCGTGCACGTGAACCACGGCCTCATGCGCAAAGGCGAAAGCGAGCAAGTCGTCGATGTGTTCCAAAACCAGCTCGACGCGAACCTCGTGTACGTAGACGCCGTCGATCGCTTCCTCGAGCTCCTCGACGGGGTTGCCGAGCCCGAAGCCAAGCGCAAGATCATCGGCGCTGAATTCATTCGCGTGTTTGAGGAAGAGGCCCGAAAAGTCGGCGACGAAGTGAGCTTCCTCGCCCAGGGTACGATCTATCCCGACATCATCGAATCCGACGGCGTGAAGGCGCACCACAACGTGGGCGGCCTGCCCGACGATCTGCAATTCGAGCTGTGCGAACCCGTAAAACTGCTGTACAAGGACGAGGTGCGCGTGATCGGCAAGGAACTCGGCCTTCCCGACGAGATGGTGTACCGTCAGCCCTTCCCCGGCCCCGGCCTCGGCGTGCGCTGCCTCGGCGCCATCACCCGCGATCGACTGGAAGCGCTGCGCGAAGCCGACGCCATTCTGCGCGAGGAGTTCGACAACGCTGGGCTCGAGGGCAAGGTGTGGCAGTACTTCGTGAGCATCCCCGACTTCCGCGCCACCGGCGTCCGCGACGGCGTCCGCGCCTTCGAGTGGCCCGCCATCATCCGCGCGGTAAACACGGTGGATGCCATGACCGCCGAGGTGCCGGAACTCGATTGGGCGCTGCTCAAGAAGATCACTGCCCGTATCCTGGACGAAGTCCCGGGCATCTGCCGCGTGGTCTACGACCTCACGCCCAAGCCTATTGGGACCATTGAGTGGGAGTAACACTCTACAAATCAGCAAATGTAATTTCTGATCAGAACGCTCGCCATTTTCTTTAGGCGGGCGTTCTTTATCGCCGTCATGTTTTTGCCATGCAATACGAGAACGAAATGAAGATACTATCAAACTGAGCATCTATAAAACCGAAATGGTGAGTGATCCGAATATCCTGCAATACTGCAGTGGTAAGAGAACGACGAAATCAGATAACAGAGGAGCCAAATAGGAAGGGGCTCGCAATAGTCAGGCAGACTTGGTGTGATGCAATTTGCATCGCTAAGCCCCTTCTGATAGTGATTGGCGTCTTTTCGAGGGTGTATCCCTCTTCAAGTCTTAGAGGGTTATCGAACGTATCACTATAATATTCTCCTTATTACCACTTTTAATCGGTGATTTATATCCTGTAGTTTTGATTGTATCGCCTTCTTTTAGCTCCGCTAGAAAGTCATTCTTATCCGAAGAAAACTCAACCACAACCGTTTATCGGGCGCAATAAACCCACCAGAACTGACATATCGATCTTATGCCCAGATAAAGCACCTGTCCTTTGCGTTTTAGAGGAGGGTAACCTTAAGTTTCTTGCACTCGTTGACGGAACAATTAGGTGGCTCGAATACGCCACTTTGCCCCTTGCAAATAGATACTTACAATTTTATGTTTTCGACTGGCACAGGTTTGTCTTCATCATGTTCGCCAACGGGCGCAAACCATTTCTCGTCAATCGAGTCACAAGTCTTCTTGAAAATAGCCTCAACCGTAGCGAAGACATGCTTTGCCTTTATATCCAGATCAGACGGAGGTTTAATAAGCTCGTATAGCGGCTTTTCATCGAGACCCTTAAAGAAGCATTTGTAGAAACTGTCCGCGTTAAAAGCAAGGGTGCTCTTGCTGACTTCGAAGCGATACGCCTCGACTGCGTCTTCAAAGTTAACTTGCTTTTTCATATCGCTTCATCCTCCTCTGGATGGTTTCTAAGCCACCTTCAATGTTCTCGGCAACAGTTTCCAGTATGCCGTATTCTGAGCACTCGTACTCAAGTGCGCCGCTCCTCAAAAAAAGCTTTCCATCCTTCTTGCCTACAAAAATCACGTTGTCGACGTCAAGATTCACTACAAATTGGGGATTATGCGTGATGAGTATAACCTGGCGGGCACCAGCAATATCGCGAAACTCCTTGAGTACCGTTTGTTTTATAGCTCGCTGCGATATTTGGTCTTCTGGTTGATCGACGATATAGATTCCGTCTCCAACATTTCGGTCGGCCATAAGTTTAAAATACATCTGCGCGTTGTACCCTCGCGAAAGTTCGTCGAATACATCATCATCCTCGCGGTTGATTGTTTTAACCGCCTTGAGCTTTGCGTCCAGAGCCACCTCAAATTTTGCCTCTAACGCCACAAGAGGATCGTCCTCATTTTCTGGGTAGTTATTAATAGCATCCTTGACGCTTTCATAGCTGGAAGTGAGCGTATCGAGGTCCTTCCTCTTGCCAATAAGACCATCGATAAGCTCGGATAAAAGACCAGGCGTTATCTCATCGATACCAAGTTTGCATACGAATTGTAAGTCACCAACGGGGTTAGTGTTAGGCGTTATCTCTAGGGGCTTAAAGTCGAAGCTGAAGTTAAGAAGCCGCTGTTCGTTCATCACCGCATTGGCAAGGCTGCTTCCGGCTCGGTCAATAGCGCGCAAGAATTCAGCCTGCGCTTTCTGGGCATCGGTAATGACCTTATCCTGCTCGTTCTCGCGAGTAGTTATAGCCTCAATCACTTTGTTGGCAACGCGCGCTTCCAAGGTTATTTCATCAACGATGGTTTGATGGCGTTTTACGATACGATCCAGAGCGGCTATCGCAGCTTCAAAGTCCGGCTCATCTTCTTTCAGGATGGCCTCTTCATGAAGCTCGATGACACCTCCAAGCTGGATACGAGCATTCTTGACATCATTGACGAGCCCATTATGACATGAGACATCGTCTAGTTTGACGCTTTTATCAAAGGTTATACTCTGAGGTGCACCCAACGGCGGTTGCTCAGGAAGTTTGAATACACCTAGGGCTGCAAGTGACTCCTGGTACTTACACGACTTTCTCAGGGCTGCATGAAACTTCTTAAACTGGTTCATTGCAAAACTCTTGAACGAATCCGGGTTCACGGGATCCGGGAAATGCTTTTCGAGCTGCTTTTTAGCCTTGCCCACACTCAAGCCCTCAAAACTCTTCCTGATAGCATCCTGCCCGTCGAACTGCAAAAGGTAATCTTCCGGAATGGTGGTTTTCAGGACAAGACCCGACTCCTCAAGGTACCTTGACTGCCCTTTCTGAACTGTGGCCCCAATTTCTCGATAGCCATTTATGGCATTCAACAGAGAAGACTTGCCTATCGAGTTGTCGCCAATGATTGCGTTTATTCCGGGCGATAAAGGTATGCTTACGTCCGCACCATTCAAGGTCAGCTCAATTGCATCGAGCGTTGTTGTAGAGCCGCTAAAGAAACTCGGAACAGTCCTGATGCGAGAAACGTCTGTCACGGCCATAGCGAGGCCCTTGAAGGTTGGCAAACACTTGAGGTAGGAGTAGGGAAGATCTGGGTCAGAGCTGGCATCATATGCAGGGTATGAACTCCAAGTGTGACAATCGGATCCCGTAATGAATCGTAGCTGTTCAAGCTGGTCTGTCGAGTAGGCGTAATTTTTGTTGAATAGCTCATTCCGACGGTTTTTGTATTCGTAAGCCTCGAAGTACTCAACAAAGAGGAACTCGTTGAAGAGCGCGTCACCAACGCTATTTGCATCGTTTTTTCTTTTCCGGTCCGAACCAGGGGATGCTTTCTGGTGGGCAATCGCAACGATGTCGAGACCGATTGCGCGAATGATGCCCCAGTACTTGTCTTCGCTGAAAGCATTGCTCATATCATAGTCAGGTTTTCCGTTTTTGAGCGGAATCGCATTAGCGATGGATTGCACAAGTTCCTGCTTCGTATCGTCAAACAAGGTGACAATATGGACAGGCCTATCGCCTCTGTCAGTTTTGAAGGAAACAGTAAACTCGACGCCTGGCAGAACTCGGTGCAGATGGACAGCATTTTTTGTTTTAGCCCGCAAAGCCTTGTATACTGAGTAGTCGAAAATATCGTGGTCAGTTATAGCGGCCATATTCACTTGATTCTCTTCAAGCATGCTAAAAAGAACACTAGTATTATCCGCCGTTCCGTCTTTGACCTTTTCTCCGTCCTTGTGGGCGGAAGCGGCGGAATGGATATGGAAGTCGACTTTAACAGGTGTATTGACGATCTTCTTAGTTGAAATCATAGCTTTATCCTATTTGCCCAACACTTCGCCCCGTGCCTGCATATCCCAGATACAACGCATTCCGAAATTAATAGTTGCGATACAGTCCTGAATAGATGAGACATGGCTGAATAGCCCGCTAAAGACGCATCGGAATCAAGTATTTCAACATACTCCATGTATCCATCCTAACCAAACAAAGACTGAAGCGCTTATATGACCTTTTGCATTCTATCAAATAACAAAGATAGGTTAGTCGCAGCCTTACCCCCAATAAAAGGCTGACCGAAGGAGACATGGCTCTTGGGGAGGAGTTTGCAGAGCTCGACATGGTTGCGCTCGCATCCGTCCTTCCGCCGGGAGTGGCCCACGCCGCAGTAGCGCATTTTGCAACGGACGGTTCCGCTGAAGATCGACCTTTCGAGCGCTACTGCGTCTGAAAGGTCGATCCCACTATCGGTCAAGACCTACCCGAACAGGCTACTGGAAAAGGAACTTTCCGAGGGCCGACCCAGCATTTCAAGCGCCGCGGCAACAACGCTCGACGTCGTGGACCTCGTGGGCGAGGACCACTTCTGCGTGAACATCGACGACGCCATAGCTTTCGCGCGCCAGCTGTTGGACGAGGAGGAAGCTGCAAAAGCGTAGATAGCTTGCTAGTCTTTCGCATATTGAAAAAGATAACTATTATCAATACGGACAATATGATTTAGGCACCCTTTTGCTAGATTTATTAGAGAAATTGACAAAGCGTTACTATTTCGAGATGGGATCATCGTGGAATTTTTATACCTTGCAGTACTTGACGACGGAGAGAAGTTCCAGTTTGTCTCGAAAGATACTATGCAGCACCCATTAAATTTTATTGAACGCATCGCCGAACTGCGCGACGAGCAGTCTTCAATTGCAACGAAAGAGGGTGTCAGTTTTTCCGAGGTATACGGATTCTTCGGGCATGAAAAAGACGTTGATGTGTTCAGGAATGTTCTTCTCGAAAGGTCTTATGGCTTCTCGATGAACTCGGTAATCTGCGGCGATCCTGACGATGGCTCGTTATTTGAGCCAACGACTCTTGAGGTTCTTTATGGCAAAAGCTTCGAAGAGTTTCTTGATTTGTGCGCGCCGATAGCGAGTATCGTAACGCCGTGGTCGAAAGCAAGTTATCTTCAAATGTACGACGATGAAGAGGAATTCGCATTGCTTATAATGACGGCGGGAGAAACTTACCCTGGGAAAAACGAATGCCTACTTTCTCTTCAACAATTTGCAGAAGCTTGGATCGAGCAGGAAGAACCCGCTCTTTTCAAGCACCAGATAATCACAACCTCATTTCTGCTCAATTCCACGAGGGGCAAAAGAATCATAGCGCCATTCTTCAATCCCCGTGAACACGAATGGGAACTGCTTCTTGAAGGTGCCAGGAGAATCAACCTAAGCGGTGAAGGCCCTCTTATCGGTCGGCAAACAGACTCGTCTATAGTCGGCCGATGGACAGAAGTCGATATCGAGCAAATTCTGATGACACCAGCTTACGGCTACGGAATACATATCTTGCCCTATCATATTGCGGACGAGTGGATCAGTGCGCTCTTATACTGCTGCGCCATTTCGTTTTATATTCGCAAATGGAGTTTAAATGAAGCGCGAAGCATCTATCGAGATTTCCTGGAGACGCTGAAAGCGAGACTCCCTTATGAGACAAGTGAAGCAATCGTTGATGAAGACATTTTTCTCAAATCGTTTCTCATGTCCGCTGAACATGCTGCTAAGTCATTGAGAGGCATAGAAGAATCTTCATTGACAAGGCGTTTCGCTCTTGAAATGCCGTATAGGGTCTATCAGCTAAACGCCATAATGCCGATTTTGCGTAAGAACCTTCCTGACGCGATGACATTACCTCTTGAGTCACAGGCCTTCAGTTGCGAACGATTCTGCGAATTGCTCGCAAACTGCAAAGCCTCAGCCACCTCGGATAAAGGCATAGCCCTTGAGAATCTGGTCGCATATATGCTAAGTGCCGTTGAAGGGTGGCTATTAGCGGGCCGAAGAGTCAAAGCAGACGATTGCGAGATAGATCTGTGCTATGTAAACGCGTCGCTGAATCAGAATGCCTGGGACATGGGAACCATATTGCTTGTCGAATGCAAGAACAGGGTCGAGATCACGGGAGTTTCCGTTGTGCGTAATTTATCTTTTGTCATGGATGCGAAAGGAAGCAGAACCGGCCTGATCGTTTCAATGTCTGGATTTAGCAAGGTGGCTACCGAACAGTCGACAAGACTTGCATGCCAAGGAAAGAGCATGCTCTTGATCAATGGAGACGACCTCAATGCTATTGCTGGCGGCATTCACCCATCAGTACTCGTGGGCAGAAAATATCGAACCTTGCAAAAGGAGGTCGAAGATGATCCCGGTCAATTGTATTGACAAAGCTTTGCGCAAACTTCGTGCCAAGGACTGCTTATAGCTCCTCGACCATCTCCTCTCGCACGAAACAATCCACCACGTGGTCGTTCGCCATGCCGATGGACTGCATATAGGCGTAGACGATGGTAGAGCCGACGAACTTGAAGCCGCGCTTCTTGAGGTCCTTGCTGATGCGGTCGGACAGCGGCGTGGTGGCCGGCATATCCGCTTGGGTTTCCCAACGGTTCACGATGGGCTCGCCGTCCACGTACCACCAGATGAACGCATAGAAGCTGCCGAACCCCTCGACCACGTCCAGGAACAGCTGCGCGTTGGTCACGGCCGCCTCGACCTTGCGGCGGTTGCGGACGATGCCCGCGTTCGCCATGAGCTCCTCGACCTTGGCCTCGTCGTAGCGCGCCACCTTGGCGGGATCGAAGCCGTCGAAGGCCTCGCGGTACGCCTCGCGCTTCTTGAGGATGGTGAGCCACGACAAGCCTGCCTGCGCACCCTCCAAGACCAGCAGCTCGAACAGCTCGCAGTCATCGTGGGTGGGCCTCCCCCACTCGTTGTCAGGGTAGTCCACGTAGATCGGCGTGTCCGCCCACGCGCACCTGGTCTTCTCCTCCACAGAACCCACTAGCGAAACGTCATCCGTTACGCAAGCGTGCGCGGGGAGAATTGTGCGTCGGGCAGCGCCGACCACGGCTCGAGGCAGAGGTAGCGGGCGTCGTCTTGGCCGGCCTTCGTCCAGATGCCCGGGAGGGGAAGTCCGGGGACTCCGCCTCCACCTCGTGCGGGTTCGCGGTGCTCGCGAGCACGACCTTGCTGCCGGGCACGTTCTCCAGCACAATGGTGTCGACACCCAGCTGCTCGGGTGTTTTCGCCAGGTGGCTGTCCTCGAGCGGCACCTCGATCTTCGGCAGCGCGAGGATGCCCCCGTCCATGCCGAACATCTTCAAAGCGTCCACCCACTCGAAGCGCACGAAGTAGTCGTCCCATGCTCGCTCGGCAGCAGGCGCGTCGCGTACGTTTCGATGCCACCCAGCTCAAACGGCATCGACGCCTCGCCCGTGTTCTCCACGGTATGCGTCTTCACGATGGTCGCGCCCTCGAGCGAGAAGTCCGCGCGCGGGCGGAAGTCGAAGAGATACACCGCCCGCGTCCCCGCGTCGGAGGCCGTCTCGAAACGCGCATGCGTGCCCGACACCCGCTCGGCCGCGACATGCGGTCGCGGCAGAACCCGTGCATCGGCGCCTCCTCACGCTTGCCCTCGTGCGCTCACCACCCGTCGCACAAGCGCCCGATCAACGGGAACAGCAGCCGCGCACGCCGCCCCCACGGCCGGGTCGCCGCATCACATGCGCTCAATCCCATCGCGCACGACGCTTTGCAGCTCCACGCCCTTGCCCAATATATGACCGAGCATATCCCTGCAGTCGTAAAACCGCAAACCCTACCCCTCCCCCAAGCCCCCGGTATCTTTGCATGCTTCAACAGACGCCTTGGCGCCTTTATCCTTCGCATACCGATAGAGGCGCATGATCACGTATGCCGCGAATACAACCGAATACACTAGCGCGTTCACCATTGCCTGCTCGCTGCCGAGGAAGGCCGCAGGCGCAATCATCAGCATCAGATGAACGTACGTAAGAAGGAAAAACGGGTAGGCGAACCATTGGATGCGCTTCCAGCTAACGCCCCTCATCCGCTTCTTCATGGCGTTGCCCGATGTAACCCCGAGAACGATCAAGAGCACGAACAAAACCAAAGCGATGAAGATGGACGCCCCCGTCTCTAGATCGAGCGACCCCGCAACAGCACGCGAAACGTACGCAACAAGGTACTGGCATACGTGCCCCGCACAGAGGATGCACGCAACAATAGAGAGTTCGGATCGAATCGAGCGAAGCCGAATACCGAGCCACGACTCCCTCGACAGCGCCCCCGTGAACATGACGATCGTAAAGAGCGAAAGCGCCAACATACAGCGCTTCACCAACAGAATGAGCGGCTTCCACCAACCGCCGTCGATATAGCCTTCCGTGCCCGCGAACAGCAGTACAACCGCCAAAACAGCGAACGCGTAAAACAGCAACGGCAATCTCTTTATGAAGCCCGCCAACGCGATGACGACCCCGCATGCGACAATAAAGACCAGAGCAAAGCTCACGTCTTAACCACCTCCTTATGCATTTCAGCCAGATGAAAGCCTACGCGCTTCGCTTCGGAGCGAAAAGCTCGAGCACCTGCCCGAGGAACAAAGCCATCGCCTTATAAAACGGACATCGCGCCTGTTCGAAAACCTGATCGGCAAACCAGCGGGCATAGAACGAAACGTACTCACAAACGAACGTCTCGTAGTCGCCTTCTTCGATGGCCACGTTTTCCGGCGCCTGTATCGCTTTCGCGTTCACCAGGCAAAGATACTTCACAAACTCGAAAACCGTTCCGATATGGTCCACCGGGTCGTTTACCTGACCGGCCGCGAGGTTTTTCGTAACTCCCCGATCGCGCATGAAGTGCTCGATTTCAACCGACTCCTTGTTCACGAAAAGCAAGCCCTTCTGCCCGCGCTCGTGCGCAGCCCAAACGCCGATGAAAGGAGTAACCCGCGGCTCGCGCTCGCCCACGAACAGGTACGTGTATTCTGTGCGCAGGACATGAAACACCTCTTCGGCATCTTTCCCGCCATACCCCGACAAAAAGGATGTGATCTCGTCCCTGGCGGCCGATTCGCATTCGAGTGCAACCAAAACCTCTTCGCATGCATCCGCGAACTCGCCCGCAACCAAAGCTTCCGCCGTATCTTTCGTGGGCAGCAGAAAAGCCAAAGACAAGAGCTCGAATGCCGTCGCCCCGTACATCCACTCATCGGGTGCTTTGCCATCCCCCATCCCGATTCCCCCTCTCATTTTTCTCGACGGGATCGGAAGCATAGCACTCCGATCCCGTCGCACATCATGTGCGCTTGAAGCGCAAAAACCTTTACCGCAGGAAGTACACGTTGGGACCGGTACCCTGATCGGTCAACAGCTGCTCGTACTCGCGCTGTTGCAAAACCTTCGATACCTCTGATTCGGGATCGTCCAAATCACCGAAATACCGAGCAACGGCAGGACACAAGTCGATGCACAGAGGCCGCTCGCCTGCGTCTATCCGCTCGACGCAGAAGGTACATTTTTCCATGGTGTTCGGCTTATGCTCTTGAGCCCTATAGTCACCGATCTGGAAATCGAGGGGATACGTCGGCTCGGACGATAGCAGAGTGCGTACGCCTTCGTACGGGCATGCGGCGACACAGCTCTTGCATCCGATGCACTTTTCGTTGTCAACCAAAACGATGCCGTCTTCTTCACGCTTATACGCAGCACCGGTGGGGCACACCTCAACGCACGAAGGGTTGTCGCAGTGCTGACACGACATCGTGTAGAACGTCATCGTCAGATCATTCGGATACGTCCCCGTCGGCACGCGGAAATATTCGCTCCCGTCGGTGACAGCCGTACTGTAAAGCACGTCGTTCGGCAAGTTGTGATCCACCCTGCAAGACATCGAGCACATATTGCAGCCCGTGCAGCGGTTCGTATCTATCGCCATTCCATACTTAGTCATTATCGATGCCCCCTTATACCTTCTCGACCTGACAGATCCAGTCATTGAAATTGTTATTGCTCGTTACATCATCGGGGCACCAACGCGTGAGCGATTGAGCGTAGCCTTCTTCGAACTCGTCCCACGTAAAGCCATGCGGCAGCCAGAGCGAATCGTTACGGATTCCCTCGGTAACAAGGGCGTTTAAGACACATGAACCATGGTCGTTGAACACCCGCACCGTATCCCCCGTTTTGATACCGCGCGCTTCGGCCACTTCGGGATGCATACGGCAGAACGGTTTTCCTTCAAGGGTTCTGAAGGTGTCGAGCCACTCGTTGTGGATCCAGAGCGTCTGCCCATGGTAGAGGTCGTGGTTGCTGAAGCCGTAGAGGGGGTATTTCTCACGATCCGGATTGTCCGCATAGGCTTCGATGGACGGCTTGTAGAACGGCAAGCGATCCTGCAGACCGAACACCTGTCCCCAAGCGTCGCGCGGCATCAGGTATTCCATGTAGAATTGGGTGCGGCCGTAGGGGTTGTATTCCGGCACGACGGTGGCAGGCATTGTGTAATCGCCGATCACGACACCATTTTCAGACAACGCATCGAAGCCGACGCCCGCCTCGATGTTTTCAGGCGTATCAAGATACGATCGTAAGAAATCGAGACCCTCCCCTTCGATCAAATCATCGTAGCCCATTTTTACTGCAACGGATTTGATGATATCGAAATCCGACTTCGCATCACCAACCGGCTCGATGGCCTTTTGCTCGAAGATTCCCCCGTCGATGTACTCGTAGGTTTCCCAAGGCATACAGGTGGGAAGAACCAGATCGGAGTAATGGGCCGTGGTGGTCATGATGCTGTCTATGGTGATGATGTAATCGATCTTGTCGTACGCTTTCAGAAGAGCGGACGATCCGGAGAAGTTGTCGAGCGGATTGGCGCACATATTGACAAGCGTGCCCATATGGAAATCCTTACCTGCCCACTGCCCCGTCTCCGCAATCTGAACGATCCAGTCGCCCGTAAAATGGTTGCCCGGAACGGCGTCTTCGACGATGAAGCTTTCCGCATTGAACGTTTTCGGCTGCTTAATCGTTGTGGCGGATTCGTGGCCGAGGCCGATGCTGCCCACATGCGATCCGCCGGGAATACCCACGCTGTGAGTCAGGGAGGCAAGCAGCCCGATAAGGAAGTAGATGCGCCACGATTCGTACGTATGTTCAAGTCCGTAATTGATATAGAAGCTCGTCGGACCTTCCGTTGCGCAGATACGGGCGAGATTCTCTATCTGCTCGACGGAGATACCGCATTCCTCAGCTGCGAATGCAACGGTAAAGGGCGCGATGTTATCCATAGCGGCATCGAATACCGTGCGTACGCTTGCTCCCTCGGCATCGAACGTACCGTGAATTGCTGGGTTAGCGGCTTCTGTATGAGCAACAAACTCCCCCGCATCCTCGTCCCATACAACTGGAACGTCCTCGTCGGTACCGGCTTCGGCCTTACCGAAGTTCGAGAGTCGGACATAGGCCCCCGTCTCATCAATGAGAAACGGGGCGACTGAGCCGTTCTTTACGTACTCCCAGTCAGCGAGATCGTTGTCCACAATGTAGTGGATCATGCCGCACATGAGCGCCGCATCGGTGCCGGTGCGAACGGGAAGCCATTCGTCGGAATGGGCCGCAGTCGACGTGAACAAAGGATCGATGGTGATGAGCTTCGCTCCGTTCTCCCTGCCTTTGCAGACCCAGTTCCATGCAGCTCGACAGAAGGAAGCCTCGGCGGGATTTGCGCCCCAAGAAACTATGGTCTTGGCGTTTGCGAGATCCTCTACCGCACTCCGCGGCTGAGTCAAGTGCACAAAGGCGAACACGATGCCCGCCATGTCGTGACCGACCGACAGAACCGTGCCTCCGGTCTTTTGGATGAGACGCGAGTTGGCATATCCCTTGCTGAAACTATCGAGCGGCTTGATTTCGCCAGACGGCAACAGAGCGCTGTTGATGATGCCCGTCGGCGTGCCGTTGAGAATGCCGTTCATATTGCCGGCACCGCCCTGCCACATATTGGACTGTCCACCGTACGTCTCCATAGTGGTCTTCAGCTGGTTGGCGAATAGTTCGATAGCTTCGTCCCAGGAAATCTGCTCCCATTCTCCACTGCCACGTTCGCCGGCGCGCTTCATGGGATACATAAGGCGCGAAGGGCCGTAGATGCGCAACGGATTGGATACGCCTTTGACGCATCCAACACGCAGCCCTTCGTTCTCCTTGGTGTAGTCCATCGGTAGCGTGCTTACGATTTTGCCGTCGCGTACCGTTGCCTTCAGAGCACAGCGTCCACCGCAGTTGCCATGGCATGTGCCGACAAAGTACGACTCTTCAGGAGCGGCCGTACCGGAATCGACGTTCGCTGCGCCGGTTCCCGATTCGTCTACACTGCTGCAGCCTGCTGCCGTTGCCGTTGCGAGCGCGCCGGCAGCCAAAGCTGTCGTAGCCAAGAACGACCTTCTTGTTAGTTTTTTACTGGATTTGTCCATGTATCCTCCCCCTATCGAACGGAGGACGCCGCGAGTTTTGCAGCAAACCGCACAGCGAAATCATCGGCGCCCCGTATCCCACGCAACAATAAAGCGTTTTCACGTCTTCTTGCTTGTTTCTGAAAACCGATCGATTTTTCAAAATCATAGCACGGCAATCCTAGGATTGCTATACTAATCTTAGGATTGCTCGATACTTCTTTGAGGATAATTGCTTCAGGGAGTTGAGCTATTTTAACTTCTTCGCAATGGTTTTCTTGGCTTCATCAGGCAACACGTCGCCAAACCCCTCGCTAAAGCTGCTGGGAACCACCAACGTGCTGCCTGCCTCGCGCACGCTTTCGTTCAGTAAATGCATTGATCGCAGCTTCAAGGCGGCGTCTTCCCCACCGTAAACTTCGCTCACTGCGCTCACCATGGTGGCTATGTCCTCTTCGGCCTCCATGAGGATCACGCGGGCTTTGCGGCGCTGCTCCGCCTGGGCCTCCATGCTCATCACGCCCTGCAGCTCGAAGGGAAGCAGGATATCGCGGACCTTTACCGAAAGAACCGAAAGACCCCATTGCTCTGCCTCCGCCTCCAAAGCCTCCTTGATATCGATATCCAACTGCTCCCTTCGAATTGCCACTTCCGCCGCGGTTAAGCGTCCGATAGCATCGCGCAGAGCCGCCTGCGCACTCAGCTCAACCGTGCGACTGAAATCGCTGCATTCGGTGCAGGCCGCCTTGGCATCGTAAACCATCCACAGCAAGACCGCATTCACGTCTAAGGGTACCAGATCGGCCGTGAGCGTCTCCTTTGCATCGAGGGTGGTAGCGCGCACGCGGCAATCGACGCGCATGGCGTTCTGCTCGAAGAACGGAATGGTCCAGAACAAACCCGGCCCCGATACGCGGTTGAAGCCTCCCAAGCGGAGTACGACCACACGCTCCCACTGCTGAGCAATATGGATCGACATCGACGCGAGCATGGCGGCTACGAACGAGAACAACGTCACGAGCGGCAATGCGCGACCGAACAACGTGAAGCCGAGCGCGAACACTGCAATGAACACGATGCAGAACACGAACAGCGAAAACAAAATGATGCCCGCCCCCGTAGTGCGCTCCCCGGGAGGCTGAGCATTGTCCTTGGGAACGAACTGATAGGCACCGAGTCTTTCGGCGCGACCCGGTTCCTCCTTCGAAGAGCGTGGCGCTACCCCGCTTTTATCTTTGGCCATGATCGTTACGCCTCCCTCTTCGTAGAAACATTGGGCGTTTTGAGCTCGATCACATTGCTTCCCGGCTCAACATGCGCTTGGGCTTCCCTCATCTTCAGCCTCCGAACGTAAAGCGTCATCTGCGCCACCGTCTCGTCGTAGCTTAAGCCAAGGTTTTTGCAAGCTTGAAGGCAATCGTCCAGCAGGGCCTCCAGCTCCCCTTGCTCTGCTTCGTCTACCGATTTCGCTACGTTGCAGACGAACACGCCCTTCCCTCGAATCGATTCCACATAGCCGTCGGAAGACAAGCTTAGATACGATTTGTTCACCGTATTGAAGTTTATCGACAAAGCCGCCGCGAGTTCGCGTATCTTGGGCAGCTGATCGCCTGGTTTCAAGTAGCCGGAGCCTATCAGAAAAACGATGCGTTTTCGCAATTGGACCCACAAGGGGGAAGTCGAATCCGAATCAGCCTCGAAAGGAAAGCCGTCGGCTGAGATGGTTGCCATGCGATCACGCTCCTAAAAGACTAGCGACAGGGTGTTCTCCTGCCATCACTATGCAGAACCTCAAGGTAAAAGCACCTGCAAACACGCATACCCCTGGCACAAGGGAGTAAAAGGGACGGCCTAGCAAAACCTGCCCGGATTTCGCAACAGCCACATCGACAACAAACGCGGCAACAAGCCCGATCGACACCGATGTTGACCAGAAAATCCAAGCGTATTCACCGAAAATAAGAGCATTCGCCGAGAGGCGTGCCGCAGCAGAGGCAGAATTGGAATCACCCGCGAACAGCGAACTCAGAATAAGACCGATCAGGCACACGGCCTCGAGAACGAGAACCGCCGCATCGACGGCCGCCATGCGAGAGAAATACTGTTCGAACTGCAAGGACACCCCGCTCATGTGCCCAACTATCAAAGCGGCAACTAACCCGCAAGAGACAGAAGAGAGCAGAAAGAGCATCGGAAGCCAGGGTGTGTTCCAAAACGGAACCGCTTGCATACTCGCCAGAAAAAGCCCTGTATACAAAGCAACCGCAAGTCCGATAAGCGCGGCGACAATCAGAAGCGCCCTGAAAACCCCCACCCTTTGCACGGAAGTTCGAACCACCCAAAGATACGCCAAGAGCGCGCTGAGCGCTACCGCACCCACGAGCATATACGACCCCACCGAAAGATACGTGATGCGCCCCGAGAAAAACAAGTAGGTCAATGCTCCATGGTTTCCCGAATCAACAAGCAAACACAATGCGGCTGCAATGAGCACGCAGGCCGATGCGGTATATCCGTACCGAAAGAAGCTTCGATACGATGGGGACAACCTCTGGCTGAGCCTTTCGTGCGGAACGGCAAGCCCCGTAAGCGAAAGCACCAAGCACAACCCCCCGCCAAGTCCGCCCAAGAACAGGTAGCACACGATCAAAATGCCGAACATGACCGACCTCCCGCTCTCGCGTCCAAAATGCACCCCTTCAATCCTAGGATAGAATGATAGATCATTTTGGTGTCGTAGAACAATAGCTTGCGTTCAGCCGGCTCTACATTAAGACGCAGTGCGGCAACAGCCATGCCCTGCCTCTGACCCACATTCCAATTGCTATGGCTTGAACAGAACACGTCACCCATCGTCGTGTTTTGCGCTATGCTGCAATCGGTGATGAACTATGAAACTCGATCGAATGCTTGGCATACTGACCATACTCCTCCAGAAGGATCGCGTGACTGCGCCCGAACTGGCTGAAAGGTTCGAGGTCAGTCGTCGCACGATCGGGCGCGATATCGACGCGATGTGCAGGGCGGGGATTCCCCTCGTGACCCAGCAAGGAAGCGGCGGCGGTATCTCGATTGTCGAAGGGTTCAAGCTGGATAAAAGCGTCTTAACCGCAGATGAGCTGGCGAGCATCATCGCTGCGTTGAAAGGGCTCGGCAGCGTATCCGAGCAGTCAAGCATCGAACGTGTTCTCGATAAGTTCCACGCCAAGAGCGACGCGGTCGTCTCAATGCGCGAACCCGTGGTCATCGATCTCGCTTCGCATGGCGGAGATCATCATTCGGAAAAAATCGAACTCATAAAAAGCGCCGTGCTTAGCAACCGGCTCATCGAGTTCGACTACATCTACGAAAAAGGCGAATCGCATCGCCGTATCGAGCCTCATTTCGTTGTGTTCCAATGGACAGCGTGGTATGTGTTCGGATTTTGCTTGGATCAATCGGATTTTCGGCTGTTCAAACTCCAGCGCCTCTGGAATCTGCAGGTGTGCGATGAAACGTTTTCACCGCGCGCTGTTCCACCGGAAAAGCAGGACTTCGAGGCTTGGGTTACCGAAGATAGGGAGCATACGCTCGTCGCCCTGTTCGACCCGTCCGAGAAGCATCGGCTAATCGACGCGTACGGGCCCTATTGCTACGAAGAAACAGACACGGGTTTGCGGTTTGAGATCTCGTTTACGAAGCGCGACTATATTCTTACCTGGCTGCTCGGCTTTGGCGATAAGGTGCACGTAGTGGAGCCTCGTTTCATTGTGGACGATCTGAAAACCACCGCAGAGAATATTGTATCGAACTATCGATAAAGTACGATAAACAAGACATACTGATGTCATGTTCTCTTTGTTAGGATGTCGCATGGAGCCGACCGCTCTATCCGCTTTTCTTGAACGCGGATAGAAACCGTAACGAGAACAGGAAAATGTATGTACACAATCTATATCTACATCCTTGATACGCTGGCCGATTGGGAGTTGGGATACGTTAGTGCGGAGCTCAATTCCAGACGGTTCTTCAAAAAAGACGCACCCCACCTAGCGATCAAGACGGTAAGCTACTCGAAAGAGCCGATCAACACCATGGGCGGAGTGACGATAACGCCCGATTGCCTGGTCGACGATATCGTCGCAAGTAAGACAAGCATGCTCTTGCTGCCAGGTGCCAACACCTGGAACGACCCGAACCATGCTGCCATTATCGAAAAAGCAAGCGAGTTCCTCGCTTCGGATGCCACGGTGTGCGCAATCTGCGGAGCCACCGCTGCGCTTGCCGACGCCGGCCTTCTAGACGCGCGCCCGCATACCAGCAACGGGCCTGGTTTCCTCGAGATGGTCTCCCCCGGCTACAAAGGACAGCAATTGTACCGGGATGAGCCGTCGGTGGCGGATGATCATCTCATCACCGCAGGTTCCACAGGCGCTTTACCGTGGACCAAGCACATCATCGAGCGCCTCGACGTGTTTCGATCGGATACGCTGGAGCACTGGTACGAATACTTCAACAGCGGGAATTCCGAGCATTTCTTCGCCCTCATGCAAACGTTGCCAACGACGAGCAACGAGCGCTGATCTGCCTTTACCGTAAACAGAGGTGCATGCTGCTGCACGCTTAAGGAAAACCCATGATCCAGCCGTAAGCCCATGGATACCAGTCTCCAAAAGGTACAATGCACGCATCGAAAGAAACTGGTTAGCGGAGGATGATCGCATGCAAAATTTCATAGAAACCCTGACAAGTGAAGCCAAAAGCGACGAGTTGCCCGAAGAGTACGACTACTTTGGTGCACTCGTCGGCAGCTGGAGTTTCGACTATATCGACCACAACACGTTGCGCACGGTCAAGGGCGAGTGGCATTTCGCACGTATTCTCGAAGGCATGGCGATACAGGACGTGATCATCCTACCCTCGCGCGACACGAGAACCGCAACGCCCCACCCCGACGAAGAGTACGGGACGACGCTTCGCATTTACAACCCCGGTACGCACGCCTGGGACATCGCCTATTGCTTTACGGGAAAGATCATACGGCTCGAGGCGAGGAAACAGGACGGCATGATAGTGCTGACGAACATCGCGGACGAGCGGCAGAAGTGGGTTTTCGCGAGCATTGAAGACAACGCCTTCCATTGGCAGAACGTCACTGTTGCAGATGACGGCACGTGGCACATCAACGTAGACCTCTACGCAACGCGCTGCTAACGTTTAGCGGGCTCTTGTTTCGAGCCCGAGCAAACGGATGGCACAAGAAGCCGCTCGTCGATTGGATTCGACGAGCGGCTTCTTGCATGCAGCGGAGTCTAGTCATGACGGACGACACCGGATAACGTGCTCAACCGATAATCGCTTTGTCGAGGTCCCAAACGCTCGGTAGCAACTCCTTAAAAGTTCGATAATATTCATATTGACTCGTATTAGACATTCATCTAATATGAGTCATCGTCAGACCATCCGAAAAAGGAGCACCTCATGCTCAAGCTTTTCCGTAACCACAAAGCCCTCTTCGTCCTCACCATGATCCTGAGCATCATGAGCGCGGCGCTTACGATTGCGGCAGCAGTCATCTTGGAAAACATCCTCAACGCGGTAGTTGACGGAAACTGGGAGCTCTTCACCACTATGATTTGGGTCGTAGTCGGCTACATTGTCATCCTGCTCGTCGTGGCGCTCGGCGCTACGCTTGCCGAGAAGAAGCTCGTCGTCAACGCCATCCGAGATCTTCGGTCTCGTGTTCAGAAGGGCATACTGTCCCGCGACACCGAACAGTACCGCACAACAAACACCGCCGATTACCTCTCCGCACTCACCAACGACATGACGATTATCGAGGAGAACGTCATCGTGCCGTTTCTCAACACGATCCAATACGCGATCATTTTCGTGATGGCCGCCGTCGCCCTCTTTTTCTACAGTCCCCTCATCGGCGGGATCATGGTAGCGAGCCTCGTCCTCATGTACCTTCTTCCTGCCAGCTTGGGCAAGCCCATAGGCAAGCGGCAAGAAGCGTATTCAGCGGGTCTTTCCCTCTTCACCATGAAAGTGAAGGATCAGTTCTCGGGCTATGACGTCATCCGTTCGTACAGGCTGGCCGATCGGGTTAGGGAAGACTTCTCCGATCAGAACCGAACTCTTGCAACCAGAAAATACGCCGTCGATAAGCTCTTATCAGTCAGCGAAAGCATCGCCGCTGTCGTGGGTGCAGGATCCCAAATCGGCACCATGCTGGTAGCAGGTTTTCTGGTTCTGAACGGACAGATGACTGCCGGAGCGCTTCTGGCTATCCTGCAGCTCTCAGGCGCTTTCGTGCAACCGGTTGCGGTTATCATGCAAAGCATCCCCCGAATCCAAGGAGCGCTGCCCGTACTCGGCAGGCTCGAAGAGCTGAGCACTCCCGAGCCGTCCGCGTTCCGCGGAACAACCAAACCGGCCTTCGAAAAGGATATTCGGTTCGAAGAGCTCGGCTTTGCCTACTCGGAAGGCCAGCCGGTTCTTTCCGAGCTTGATCTGACGCTCGAAAAAGGCAAGAAGTACGCGCTTGTGGGCGAAAGCGGTTGCGGAAAAAGCACGCTTATGGGTCTTTTGGGAGCAGAACACAGCACGTATTCCGGTGCGATTCGGGTAGACGGAACCGAGCTCCGCGATCTCGATATCGACGAGCTGCTCAGCATCATGTCGACCATCCACCAGGGCGTCTACTTATTCGACGAAACCATCGAGTACAACATCGGCCTTGGCCGCACGTATTCGAAAGCCGAATGGCGCAAAGCGCTGGATACGAGCGGCGTCGCAAAATTCCTCGATCAAACCGAAAGCGGGCTCGCCACCCGCGCAGGCGAGATGGGCTCCAAGCTTTCAGGAGGCCAGCGTCAGCGAATCGCCGTTGCGCGGGCGCTGATCGAGCAGAAGCCTTTGCTCATCCTCGACGAGGGCACGAGCGCGGTAGACATCCAAACCGCCTACGACATCGAAAACGCGCTTTTGGAACTCGAAGATCTGACCATGATAACCATCACCCACAACCTGAGACCCGAACTTTTGAACCGCTACGATGCTATACTCTTTATGCACCAGGGACGTATCCAAGAAACAGGAACCTACGATTCGCTCGTCGAACGGCACGGCGCGTTTGCGCAGTTCCAGCGCCTTGATTGCGGCGATCAAGCTATTTCGAAAGAGGTTGAGGTCCAGCAGCATGAAATACCTTCTACACCCGGCGATTGAGACGCTTTCCCTCTTGACGGTTTCTCATTGGGGCAAACAGCAGAAAAAGAAAGCGATCAAGGCGCTCGATGACTTCGGCATCAACGGCACCGCCTTTTATGCGGCGAACTACCCCCTTTTGGAAAAGTTCTTCGCCGATTTCGATAGCCGCAGAGTGGAAACCGAAGGCACCGCGTTCATCGAAAACATGGCCGACGAGCTCGCTTTGTCGCTGATCCCGCTTATCATCAAGAACCCCAACTGGCTTGACGGCTTCAACGATATCTCCGAAGAAGAAGTGCGCATTGCCGTCGATGACCTATTCAGCGATCTTCTGGAGAGCGACGGCAGCGTCGTCGACGCTCTTCAAACAAGCGGGTTTCCGGATAAGGCGAAATGGCAGATAGCCGCCCTGCTCCAGCAGCCCAAGCAAAGGCTTATGCTGGTTATCGATGCGATTAACGCGAACCTGCCCGCTTTCGACTACGCGTACGCGAAACACGAAGCAGAAATACGGCCGCTCCTCGAGCTCCTCGAAGATTGTGTGAGCAAAAACGAACTTCCCGACGTAGTGAGCCAGGTGCTCGCATCGAACCCGAACACGATCATCGTGCCATCGCTTGCTGCCGCTTTGGCGGTTATCCTCTACGATACCTTCTGCGTGTTCGGCCTGCTTGTCACGAGGGTTTTCGCAGGACAGAACGAGGGGTACGGCAAAACCGAGGCCATCCTTGCCGCAAAAGCGCTCAGCGATGCGAACAGGCTGGAAATCCTGGAAGCTCTCAAAACCGAGGAGCTGTACAATCTGGAAATCGCCCGCATGCTCGATCTCACCCCCGCAACCACCTCGCATCATATGAATGCCCTGCTCTCCGCCGCTTTCGTCGAGTGTTCGCTCAAAGACGGCAAAGCATACTATCGCCTATGCCCCGAAGGCATCAAGCGGTATCGGGATTGGGTGGAGAAGAGTTTCCTTTAGCTGGATCGCACATCGGACACAGCGGGACCGCCCGCCAGCTCCCTATACACGAAGCACCCGGTTACATGGTCGTTCACCATGCCGATGGATTGCATATAGGCGTACATGATGGTGGAGCCGACGAATTTGAAACCGCGCTTCTTCAGATCCTTGCTGATGCGGTCGGAAAGCGGTGTGCTCGCTGGAATCTCATCCTCACTTTCCCATCGGTTCACGATAGGCGCGCCATCCACGTAACCCCATAGGAACGCGTCGAAACTTCCGAACTCTTCGACTATGTCCAAAAACAACTTCGCGTTGGCGATGGCCGCGTTGATCTTGAGGCGGTTGCGGATGATCCCCTCGTTTTCCATGAGCTCTTCAACTTTTTTCTCATCGTAGCGAGACACCTTCACAGGATCGAAATCATCGAAAGCCTTGCGATACGCCTCCCGCTTTTTCAGGATCGTGATCCACGAAAGGCCCGCCTGCGCACCCTCGAGAATCAAGAGTTCGAACAGTTCGCGGTCGTCGTGGGAGGGCCTGCCCCACTCGTTGTCGTGGTAGTCGACGTATATCGGAATATCGCCTGGCCATGAGCATCGGGGTTGTTCTTCCATGGTGAACCTCACCTCTCACGCAACGCTGGGATTGTATCCCCATCATACAGGATTGCACTGCGATCAACTTGCGGCATGCTTCATGGCGAAGAGGCCTTTCGCCGACATGAGGCCGACATAAGCCGAACGCCCAATTGCGCCCGCCGTCAAGCAACTAAGGCAGTTTATCGATAATGTGTTTCCGCGCGAAAACGGCCTTCCGATGGCGGCGAAGGCGAGCTTTGCGAAAGCGTTACGAACTTCGAGGGCGTCCGAGTACGTTTCCGCCCCGCAAAACACCTGACCGCGGTTCGGCGTGGCTAACAAGAGATAGGCGATATGGGCCCAGTGGGGTGCTTCCGTTTCGCAAAGCGACGGTTCGCCGCCATTTCGGGGCGACGTTTCGACAAAACCTCGAACCCGCAAAGGCCCGCAGACGCAGAAGAACTCGGGGCGCCCTCTCGCTGCTTAATGCGCGCAGCGTGGATCCGTCGAGGGCAAGGCCGCAGGTGGCATCGAGCGCCGCACGCAACACTCGTCGGCTTGTGTCCAAATCGTAGCGAAGGGCACGTGCCCCTCGCCGCCACGCACCCCTGCTATACTTCTTGCCGTACGTACCCTTCGCTTTGATGCACTTGGTCGGTGTGCCCCCGCTGGAAGCGCGGGGGCGCTGCGAACCTGAAGATAGGATGCCCGTGAGTTCGTTTTTCGCATTTCTCGACGATATCGCCGTGCTCGCCAAAGCGGCGGCAGCAAGCGTTGACGACATTGCTGCAGGTGCAGGCAAAGCCGCCTCCAAGTGCGCGGCGGTCGTCATCGACGACGCAGCGGTAACGCCCCAGTACGTTCAGGGCATCTCCCCCGCACGAGAATTGCCTGTCGTTGCCGCCATAGCAAAACGCTCGCTCATCAACAAAGGCATTATCATCGTTGCGATCATGATCCTCTCGGCCATCGCACCCTGGATTTTTCCCTGGGCGCTCATCGTTGGAGGATGCTATCTTGCCTATGAGGGCGCTGAGAAAATCATCCACCGTGTTCAACACGGCAGCAAAGCCGATGCCGCACAAGAAATCGTCGACCGCTCGCCCAAAGACGAGAAGTCGATCATCCAAGGAGCAGCAACCACCGACTTCGTGCTCTCAGCCGAGATCATGCTCATTTCGGTTGATGCACTGGAGTCGGGCGATTGGTGGATGAGGCTCATCATGCTCATCGTCGTCGCCGTGCTGATGACGCTTTTGGTGTACGGATCGGTAGGCCTTCTCATCAAAGTCGACGATGCCGGCCGCTGGCTCGCAGAGCGGGGCGCCGAAAAGGCGAGCTCGTTTCTGCAGGCATTCGGAGTCGGCTTGGTCAAGCTCATGCCGAAGGTATTCGCACTTCTAACCGTGGTGGGCGTCGCCGCAATGCTGTGGGTGGGAGGGCACCTTCTCATCGTAAACCTGGCACAAGTCGGCCTGCCCCTGTTCGCAACTATCGTGCACGACCTGACGAGCCAGATCAGCAACGGTTTTCTTCTTTGGTGCGCCGACACCCTGCTGTCGGCCTGCTTCGGGATCGTCGTCGGCGCAGTGCTTGCAGGCATCGTTATGCTCGTCAAGAGAGCAAGAAACGAAGGCGAAGAGGGCTCTGGGAGCATATGATTCTGCAAACGGATCGCCTCATTCTCAGACCGCTCACCCTTGCCGATGCCGAAACGGCTTACCACGGTTGGACCGGAGACGAAGAGGTTGCGCAATACGTCAGCTGGCTTCCGCATCATTCCATCGACGATACGATAGAGTGGCTGAAAGAAGTCGAATGGAAGCACGACTGCGAAGGCTCACCGCGTTTGCAGGACAACTACATCTGGGGCTTCGTTCTCAAAGAGACAGGTGAATTGTTCGGCTCGGGTGGACTGATTTGGGAAGAGAGCTACGGTCTGTTTCAGGTCGGCTACAACATCAACAAAACCCACTGGAATCGCGGATATACGACCGAAGCAATGAGGGCTATTCTCGACTTTGCAGCAGTCGACCTTGGGATACGGAAGGTAGCCGGCGGTCACGCCAAAGAAAACCATGCGTCGGCAAAGGTGATCGAAAAACTTGGATTCGTATACGACCACGACGGCATCACGCCCCACGTTGACGGTATTCGGTTCTTCGATAGCCGAGAATATGTTTTAGAACTGGATGCACGATAGGCGCGTTCGCACGGACGCTGCCGAAACAGCCTCAGCTGAATCCAGCGACACCTCTTCACCGAAAGATGCGAGCCAGACCCTACTCCCACGTCTTCCATACTTCGGGGGCATAGCCCACGGTGGCCTGCTTGCCGTTGCGTACCACAGGCTCGACAATGACGTGCTGGTTCTCTAGGACTTTATCGAACTTTTGCTCGGGAGCCAAATAGGTAAGCAGAGCCACCGTATCTCCGTCTTTCGCCTTGGGATCGATCACCTTATCGATGCCCCCGACCGCGCGGCAGACCGATTCGAGCTCGTCTTTGCTCATGCCTTTTTCCTTCAGATCGATGAACTGGAACTTCACGCGCCGCTCCTTGAAGTAGCGCTGGGCTTTCTTGGTATCGAAGCTCTTCTTGGTTCCGAATACTTGGATGTTCATCGCACTCCCGTTTCCCGTCCGCACGTCCACAACGACTACGCACTCTACTATCATTCGGAACCAAAAGCGAGCGGCCTCACGCCTTCCGCGCAACCGATGTATACTACGGGAAAGCTATCCGTGCAATCGCGGGAGGACAGCCATGTGCGACACCATGTACCTCGCTCCACACTACAGCTTTGACGGTTGGAGCCGTTTTGCGAAGAACAGCGACCGAAGCCCCAACGAACCTCTTCTGACCCTGCGCATCCCCGCCGCGCACCATGAGCCGGGCGAGACCGTGCGCTGCACTTACATCGACGTTCCCCAAGTCGAGCGCACCCGCGAGATGATACTGTGCAAACCCTCGTGGATCTGGGGCGCAGAGATGGGGGTCAACGACGCAGGCGTGGCGATCGGCAACGAAGCGGTGTTCACCAAGGCCAAGAGAGGCGAGCCGTCCCTGATCGGCATGGACCTTCTGCGCCTTGCGCTCGAACGCGCGGCAACGGCAACCGAGGCGGTCGAGGTGCTCATCGGTCTGCTCGAAACCTACGGGCAAGGCGGCAATTGCGGGTTCGATAAGGAGTTTCACTACGACAACAGCTTCCTTGTCTGCGACGCCGACGAGGGCTACGTGCTGGAAACCTCCGGCAAGAACTACGCCCTCGTGAAGGCCGTAAACGCGTACGCCCTGTCCAACCGCTTGGGCATCGGCGCAGACCACGTTGCGCGCGCAGGCGCTGCGCCGGGCGAGGACTTCTCGAAACGCTTCACCGAACCCGTTCGCTCGCACTTCTCCCAAGCAAAGCAACGGCGCTGCCTGGTCGAACAGAAGCTCGCACCCGATCTCGAAGCCGAAGGCCTCATGGGCATCCTCAGAACGCACGCCCCCGGAGCAGGCGGGAGGGAATTCTCACAGGGCAGCGTCGGCAGCGTGTGCATGCACGCAGGCGGCATGATCGGCGACCACACCACCGGATCCCTCGTTGCAACGCTGCGCGCGAGAAAACCCACCACGCTCTGGATCACCGGTTGCTCGACGCCCTGCATCGCTGCCTTCAAGCCGGTGTTCTGGAACTCGGACGCTCCCCCGCTCTTCGCCGACTCCGCAGCGAGCCTCGCATACTGGATGAAGCGCGAGCATATACATCGGGCGATTTTGGCTGGCAAAATCGATGCCACCGCATACCGCGAACGAATCAGGGTTCTCGAAAGACGCTGGATCGATGAGGAAGCGAGCCTGATGAGCGCCGACGTCGTCGACACAGCGGCCCTCGCCGCATTGTCCGCCGAAGCCGGCAGAGAAGAGCAGGCTCTCGTCGACGAATTCTACCGAGCCGATTGGCAGACCATGCCCGGGAAGAACAGCTTCAATCGCTACTGGCAGCGCAAGAACGAAGCGCTCGGCCTCGAGCGGCCGTGATGGCATCCAAGCGAAACGCGCCGCGCCGCAGATCGGAAGGAGCTCCGATGAAGATCGTCGTTGCGCCCGACAGCTTCAAGGGCTCGCTGAGCGCGCAGCAGGTTGCCGCCATCGTGAGAGGCGGACTCGCCGCCCGCATCCCCGCCTGCGAGATCGTAGAGATACCGCTAGCCGATGGCGGCGAAGGAAGTCTCGAAGCCATCCTCGCCGTTCTCGGCGGGCGCATCGAGCAGGCGAGCGTCCTATCGCCCGACAAAAGGCAGATCACAGCCCAATTCGGAGTAACCGCCGGAGGGAAAGCGGTTTTGGAAGCAGCGCAAAGCTGCGGCATCACCAGGCAGATCGGGCTTCATCCGATGGATTCGAACACCTACGGGTTCGGACAGCTCATCTTGCAGGCACTCGATCGGGGTCTGCGCGATTTCATCCTGTGCCTCGGCGGCACCGCAACAACCGACGGAGGCTGCGGCATGGCAGCCGCCCTCGGAGCTGAGTTTTCCGACAGCGAAAACAAAGGCTTCGTACCCAACGGCGCAACGTTGGGCGACATCGCGCGCGTCAACATGAGCGGCGTCGATGCGCGCGTACGCCAGAGCTCGTTCATGGTGTTCTGCGATGTCGACAACCCCCTGTACGGACCGACGGGAGCAGCCTTCGTTTACGGACCCCAGAAAGGCGCCGACGCCGAACAGGTCCGCACCCTCGATGACGGCCTTCGCCATCTTGGCGGCGTGATGCTCCGGGCATCGGGAATCGATTGCGCGCACGTTCCCGGCTCGGGAGCCGGTGGCGGACTCGGGTTCGGCTGCGCAACCATGCTGGGCGCCCGGCTCGTGCGCGGCATCGATGCCGTTTTGGATCTGTACGACTTTCGGCACCGGATCGCCGATGCGGATCTCGTCGTCACCGGGGAAGGAAAGCTCGACGCCCAAAGCTTCTCGGGCAAAGTGCTTTCAGGCGTTCTGCGCGCAGCGGAAGCGGGGGCCGTACCCGTGGTATCGATATGCGGAACGTGCACATGCGAAAAGCACGTGCTCCGCGAACACGGCCTCACCGTCTTCGAGGCCAGCGAGGGAAGCACCGTCGAAGAAAGCCTGCAGTATCCCGAGCGGCACCTTCGAGAGGCGACCTCGAGGGTCGCAGACTCCCTTCGAAAGCGTTCCGCAGCCTGTCGAAAAGGCGCTATCTAAGATTTGGTCGAATTGACCACGTCGATCAACTCCTGTTTGCTATGATATCCAGTTTTCGCATAAACCGTCTTGAGGTGGGTTTTCGCGGTGATGGCAGAGACGAAGCATTGTTCGCTGATATGGGGCGGACGCTTCTTCCCTTGAGCATACTGCAGGGCTGTTTCACATTCACGGGCAGACAAGCCCCGGCTTTCCCCTTTCTGCATGAACAGCAATGCTTTTCTCCATCTACGACCAACTCCCTCTTTTGCGGTTCCCTCTTTTGTTGAGCCCGCGCCGCAATCGATATGGCGATTGCCGCAATGCAGCGCTTTCGTATCCAAGAACCCGTACGAGGAGTCAGGCGTGTCCTGCCTGACCACATCGACTCCGTACTCGAAGCAAGGTCCAGAAGTAAGACGAGAACAACAATGATGCAGCCAGCGCGACTACGGAAAGCAAAGCGCCCAACATACCTTGCCGCATGGCCGTATCCTCAAGAAGCCTCATGACCAGGATTTTCTCGGTGCGACGATGCCAAAGTGCTGCTCAAGCAACGCATGAAACTCGTCTTCCGATCCGATAATCCGCTGCTCTTTGGCGCCTTGCGCTGTTCGCACGAATCGGTCGGCAATTATGGATGCGCTGCCTTCTTCGGTTCTCCGGTTGATCATGCGCTGCTGGGTGAAGATCGAGCTAGGGTGCGTCGAACAGTACAGCGAGAGGGCGACGAAATCAACTTCGTGCTGCGCCGCATCCATAAAGGCGAGCACGGGCTCGGGCCCCAGCTCGGCCGATGATCCGCTTGCGATTACCCCGTCCAAGGATGCGCGCCCGCAGTAAAGAATGCGCCACCAAGGGTCTTCCATGCGCTCGACGAGGAAAGTCTGCCCGCACGACGAGATTTCGGCACCGTCCTCGAGTGGCAGAGCGCAGGCGGACATAGGGCCGCCGTATCCGACATCGCAGAACACCCGTTCTTCCCCGAGCGCAACAATGGTACCGCGGTGGGCGACGGGTTGGATATATCCCTTGTTTTTGAGGCTGCGAGCGAAACACGGCACAACGGTGAAGCCCGTATCGGCGAGCAGTGCAGCAAACAGCGCGTTGAGTTCGAAGCAGTAGCCGCCCCGTCTGCCGAGGATGATCTTTTCGAACAAATCGCCGATGCCGAGCGAGATAGGTGTGCGATAGTCGCACGCATCGAGATTCTCGAACGGGATGGCGCATTGGTGGGCGCAGACGATGCGGTCGAGGCTTTCCCGATCGAGCGAGAGCCTGCAACGATCGATTCCCAGACGGTTCCAATAGCGCGCGGAGTCGGGCAGCGGCTCGTAGAGCTCTTCAAACATGACATTCTCCTTGCTTGCGCGTTTACGGCGAAATCCATTCTGAGGGGCACGTCGTTCCGGCAAACCCGTTCTTCCCATTGGTACCGATGCGCGCTTGCGCCGGAAGGACGTGAACCGGTGAATTCGACGGGGATCTGCCACGCGGCCTCCGCTTACGGCCCAGATAGCGAGCCCGCTGCGCCGCTCGATGACGGCAGATGCCCCTCATTCCGATTCCAAAACGGCTTTTTTCTTTCGTCTCCGGAGACACCCTCGGCGTCGACCGAATGGCCCGAACTTTTAAGCGTCGCCATGAACGCGATGGGGCGGTATCGAAGTACCCGGCCGAGTCCGGACTCGGCCGGTCTTCTTGATTCGCTTTGTTTTCCGTTCTGGTTACGGTGTTCTCTGCGCTTGGGAGCTGGCTCGTTACGACAAGTCCCCTGACCCGCTTCTTTCCGAGATCGTCAAAGCAACTTGCGCATAGCGCTCGAACCGTCTGCCGGTATAGCGCCGGGCACGCCCGGGGCTGCCGGGGCGCCCGGGGCTGCCGGGGCGCTCGGGGCTGCTGGAGCGCCTGGGGCTACCGCCGGTGCTCCGGGTGCTCCGGGTGCTCCGATGGGCATCCTCGGCGCCCCACCGCTCAATTCGGCTCCGCATTCGGCGCATGTTTGATCGAACGCGCCTACGGACGCGCCGCATTCAGGACATTTCATTTCAACGCTCGACGGTCTAAAACACATAACGTCATCCTTTCACGATGCGGAGCCGCCTCCCTTCGAGAGGCAATCCGCATCACTTCCTGTACTGCCGCATACGCTCGACGTACTCGGCAAAGTATTTTTCGCATAGCCGCTTCCAGCCGCTTCCTCCCGCCCTCGCCTGCGCCGCCTCTGCGCCGAGAGCCACGATCGCAGCGCCCGTCAAAACGAGGGCTACCCCATCGAAAGGCATCGATTCCATGGTGAGATCCTCCATTTGCTACAATGGCTGGGTGATCATCGCCCCCAGCAACGCCGTTAACGAAGTCACCTACCGACAGCAAGGTTCCTAGACGGGGAACGCGAAACCGCAGGCGAAGGGAAGCCACAGAACGCTCGCTACGAACAAAATAAGCGTGGGACCCCATCCTCTGACGAGCCATTCCCTCATTGAAACCCAACCTTTGTCGTAGCCGATCAGGACGATGGAGTCCAAAGGGAAAAACGTCGAGACGACGCCCAAACCACCGCCTATGCAGGCGATTATCGCCGGATTGATGGCTACGCCGCCAGCGCTCGCATTGACGGCGGATACCACAGCGACCATGAGGGGCACGACGACAGAGATGACCGGGGGCCCGATGGGGATAAACATATGTAACACCAGCGTGACGAGGCACATGGCGAATACGATCAGCAGAACGGGCCATCCTTCGACCCCCACGAAGACCGTACCAACCAGCCATTCGACAACACCGGTTCCCATAAGGCCGGATGCGAGCACTTGGATGCCGATGACCATCATGATGACTTCCCAAGGTATGTTCTTGTAGAACTCTTCCTTGGTCAGAAGCCTTACCCCGGGCAGGAACGCGATCACGGTAAACGCCAAGGCGACGAGTATCGAATTGATCTGGGGAACCCACGTACTCGCAATCATTAAGCCAAAAGCGACGATGTACCAGACCAGAAGCTTGAACTCTTTCTTTGTGATCCCCCCTATCCCCCTCAGCTTGGCGTCCACGCTGGCGGAAGCCTCCGTTTTGATGTCCTCGAGCTTGAACGCCCTGGAGATGTACAGGGCGGAAAGGAATGTAACGGCCAGCGCCAAAGGAACGTTGACGATGCACCATCCCAGGAACGTCACCCGGATAGGCATGGCCGCTTCGAGCAGGCCTATGCACAGCATGTTCGACGAATTCCCCAAAGGAGTGCCGATGCCCCCGACGAGGGCGGCGACGGGAATGCCGATCACAAGCGCCTTCCCGAGACCGGACTGCCTCTTGATCCCGCCGTTGGCCTCGACGATGGCTAGGCTGATGCCGACGAAGATGGCGCATGCCGCGAGGTCGGCGATAAACATAGAGAACACCCCCGTGGCCATCATGAGGCCGACGACCATCTTCCTGCTGTCGCCCCGGGACCATTTCAGAACGACGTTGGCGATGCGGTACGGGATGGGCGTGGCCATGACCGCGGCAGTCACGGCGAAGATGAACAGACAGTAAATGGGAACCATCAAGCTAGACTGGTTGAATACCGACTGCACCACCGTCCCGTCCGCAAGCGTGGTCGTGGCATACGGTAAAACACCGGTAACGGGAAGCAGGATGTAGACGAGGACGACGGTGACGATGAACGGGAATGCCTCGGTCACCCATAATATGATGCAGCATAGAAGAATGCCGACCGCCGACATAGCTGAACGCGAAAGGCCCTCCGGTACGGGACATGCAAACTGAAAGAACAGGAACACGGCAGCAGCAACGACGATAGAAAGCACCTGCTTTCGAGATTTTGTATCTGCCGGCCGGCCTTTCATGCAGGTTTCTCGACCAGAGGCAGCAGCTTCGATGCGAGCCATTCTTCTCCCCTATCTTTATCTCGTTGCGTTTCCAAGCCGCATGCCGCAAGCGCCTGCCTCCGGCCGATGCGAGCGCGCTTTTCCTGCGCTGAAAGATCCACTCGTTTGGCTGGAAGGGCGCTTCGCGACGGGCCGGAAGTCGCTCTCCTAAGCGGAGCCGAAACCCTGGTTGCCCGAGACTCCAGTTCCGCCCCTTGATCCGCGTCGAGGGTGCGGGGTCCCGGCTTACGCCGGCACTCCCGCAGCCTCGACGGAAATACGTCCGCTACGGGACGAACACCGCCGCCTTCCTAGGCTTTCCAAGGAGCTTGGCGGTGCATTCCTCGATTGTGCCGTACTCGAGCACTTTGGCTTGGCAGCACTGCACGCACGAAGGCAGCTTACCCTCCGCGACGCGGCCCTCGCAAAGATCGCAGAGCTCCGTCGGATAGGCCAGGTAGTCCCAATGCCAAGAACCGTCTTCATGCTGATGGGGGCGATCCTCCAGCACTTTGATCCCGTCTTCGGTACTGGGTAGCCCGAGATGCGTGCGACATGCAACCTCGCAGCTGTGGCAACCCGAGCAAAATTCGAAGTCAATGTAAAGAGCACCTTGCAACATGGTCTTCTCCCCTCTATCTCTTCAGGTACTTATCGGTGGGCTCGTCGGCTGGACGCCACTTCTGCTGGATAGAGAACTCGGCCTGACGGCTCGGTTCCAAGATGATGCCCGTGGATCCGGGGTCGTTCGGGCCACCCAGATCGTCGACCTTTCTGATGCTCACCATCATCTGCTTGAAGGTGTTGCCAAACCCGAGCTTGCCGTTCACGCTGTTCGGCATGAGCATGTTGACGTTGGACTTCCAGTTCCCGTAAAGGTTGGGGGCGTCTGCTTCCTGCTCGGGATACCAAAAGCCGTGCATGCAGTGGACGACGCCCTTCTTCATGGTAGGGGTGACGCGGGCCTTTTGGCGAATATGGCCGTAAGGCGAATGTATCTCCACCCAGTCGCCCTCTTCGATACCGCAGGCAGCTGCGTCCTCCGAATTGATATCGATCATCGGCCAGGGCGTGATCTTGCGAAGCGAGGGCACCTGCTTGTGCTCGGAATGGAAGTAGTTCTGCTCGCGCGCGCCGGTGATCATCATGAACGGGTAGTCCTTGCTCAGATCGGGCAAGCTGTCGGGACCGTACACGGGCGGCTCATAATAGGGCAGCGGGTCTTCGCCCCAGTTCTTGTACATCAGGGAATATAACTCCACGCGGCCGGTGGTGGTTGGGAACCCGGGCTGCCCGTCGGGGCGGAGCTTGCCGATCTTGTACTTGTAGTAGGGCTCCTCCGACATGACAACGACCTTTTCCCGAAGCTCCTTGAAGGGAAGCCAACTGCGCATGACATGAAAGTTATCGTAGTCCTCCTGGGTTTCGAACCGGTTCCAGAATTCGGGATGAATCTTCTTTCCGACCATCATCATAATCTCGATGTCGCTTTTACATTCACCCACCTGTACGCATTTGTTCTGCGCACCATAGAAGGAGGCGTTAGAGGCGTAGTGGGTAGCCACCATGCCGTCGTGCTCGATGGTGGACGCCACCGGGAAAACGACGTCGCACACACCCATAATGGTGGGGTTCATGAAGCAGTCGCACGCGAAGTTGAAGTCGAGCTTCCTGAGGGCTTCGTACCATCGCTGGGGCTCTGCGGATATGGCGGTGCCCACGGGGTTGGAAGAGACGTAGCCGGCCATGTGCACCTTGTAGGGCTTCTCGGTCTCGAGAGCCTTGAGGAACTCGTCGGGATGGGCGGTCCACATAACGGCGCCCACGGCGGGGTACTTGTCGACGCCGATCCGCTTGGTCTCCCACATCTCCTCGGTCATGAGGCCGTTCTTGAGCGCGACGGCGAGTGTGGAGTCCTTCTTGTCTTCGACCTTCTTGCTCGCATCCCTCGCCTTGCCGCCGTCGACGCGGTTGCCACCGTCGTCGTTCATGCCCAGGGTAGTTCCGCCGGGGGCGTCGATGAAGCCAGTGATCGTCATGAGCGCGATCAGGCACTGGCCGAGCTGGGTGCCGTTCGGGTTCTCGTCCACAGCGAGACCCCATGCCAGCGAAGACGGGCTGGCTTCGCCGTACATGCGGGCGGCTTTCCAGATAAGGTCCTCGTCGACGCCGCATATCTCAGCCGCCCGTGAAGGGGGCATCTCCTTGCAACGCTCGACGAGCTCGTCGTACCCGTAGGTCCATGCGTCGATCCACTCGCGATCGGCCAGGCCCTCGTGGTCAATGACGTAGATCCAGGCCATGGCCATGGCGGTGTCGGTACCCGGCTTGACTTGAAGGACGATCTCGGAACGGGTCCCCAGCCAGGTCATGCGGGGGTCGACGCAGATGAGCTTCGTGCCGAACTGACGCATCATCTCGATGACGGCATGGCCGTACATGCCGTCGGGATTGGAGCGGAGGGGCTCCTTGCCCCACAGCACAACGACCTCGGGAGGCACGAAGCCCTCATGCTCGTAGCGGTCGGCGAACTTCTGGGCGTAATCTATCTCGGGGTAGCCGCCGCCAAGCATGAATGCGGTATTGGAGATGCGCGGACCGTAGCACGACCATCCGGCTTGGGCGTACACGGCATTGGGAGAACCGAACACCAGGTTCGCCCACTGGGTGTACCAGTAGTTCGCCTCGCGCCCGGTGCCGCCGAACACCGCAATGGTCTCGGCCCCGTACTTCTCGATGATCTCGTTGGCCGCATTCGCCACGAGGTCGCTCGCTTCATCCCATGAACAGCGCTCCCATGTATCGAGACCGCGATCCTCCTTCGCTCGCTTCATGGGGTGGATGATCCGATCCGGATGGTAGATGTACTCGGTCAACGCAAGGCAGCGCGGACACAGGGATCCTTTTGTAATAGGGTGCTCGGGATCCCCCTCGACCTCCGTCACCACGCCGTTTTTCACATGCACCTGAAGGCCGCATCCCACCGGATGGCATCCCGGAGGCGACCAAGCGCAAGTTCGGAAGATGATCTCGTCATCTTCTTGACGTTTCCATTCGCTCATAGCTGTCTCCTTACACTCGTCTTCACGGACGCCTACGATGTTCGCGCCCAACGACAAGTATGCCTGCGCAGATGGCGGGAGCAGAAGATGTCAGATATCTGCCGAAAGCCCTGGTTCGGCACCGAGTGTCAAATAGGATTTGTCACCCACCTCGCGCTTCTGTGGATTCGCCTCCTCCGACCTGCGAAGGCCGCCGTGTCTCCGCTGCGCACGAGGCGACCCCGGTGCGTCACGAAGAGGAGTAGCTCTTTCTGAACCCCTGGATGAAGCGAGCTATGGCCATCCAGTGCTTCGGCTGCCGAGAGTGCAGCGCGTAGATGCGCCAGTCGTACCGAGGATCGTCGAGGGGGATGGCGCGCATTCCCTCAGGGACGCTGTCAGCGAATTTGCTTGTGGCGATTCCTATCGCCTCGTTCCGCTTTATCCCGTACAGCGCCGAGGCGGAGGCAGCGACCGATATGTCGGAGAAGTCATATCCAAGAGAGTTCAACTCAGAGAAAAGCGGCTCGTGCTGGAACGCCGAATCGGACATGATCTGGAGCTTCTGCGTCTTCAGGTCGAAAACGGATAGTTGGCGCTTCTGGGCGAGCGGAGAACTCTCGTTCACTATGGCGTACGCCTTCAATCGGCCCACTTCGTCCGAATTGCAGTCTGGGAAATCCCGCTTCATGCACAGGATTAGACCGATGTCCTCTTCCCCGGATAAGACAGCACGGTAGCAGTCCTCGCATCCCATCTCAAACAAGCTGATGCGCTGCTCAAATCCGAAGATGAACGATTCAGCCCTTTCGGGAATGCGCCCCAAGAACCCGTACGAGACCGCGATGTTCAAACCCTCTTCGTGCGAAGGAGACGGGCCGAATAAGGACTGCAGCGAGTCCACGCGGTTCAGGATATCGTCGGCCAAACAGGCGACCTGCAATCCCGCGGAAGTTAACTCTACGCCGTTCCCCTTGCGTTCGAAGAGCGCGACATTGAGCTCCCGTTCCAAAGCACCTATTGAATGCGCGATATTCTGGCGGGATGTGAAGCACCGCTTCGCGGCTTGCGAGAAGCTCGAGCTGTTAGCAGCCAAAAGAAAGTACCGTAATTGCTGGATTTCCATGGCTTTTCGGCTCTACCGGTATTCCTTGTCCGGCATCCCGGCGGAAATCCGGGAGCCCGAAGCCGCCGCTGATGCGCCCCTTTCGGCAACGCCCCCCGTCGCGCGAATCACTCCCGGAGGAGCAACGTCGAGGGGCTTCTCGACTTTCAGCTCCTTCGTAACGGCCCTGCCGCATCTTCCGCAAAATGAACAGAAAGCACCGCATTGGCTTGGCATATGCTACCCCCTAGTATCCCCCAGACATCTTGCAGCGCGTCAGCGCCCGCCCCGGCAACCTTACCGCAACGGTTCGTACCGATGCTTTGCGGGATCGGGACGAACGGCGAAAGACCCTCTGGGATACCTCGCCGACCTCTCAAGATATATTATACACCAGCTGCCATGCGGGCAACGCGCGCAAGGTCCGCCGTCTTCCCTCGCGATTCTGACAAGCAGTAAAGCCGGCAGGAGGTGAGCCCAAGCATCACCCACGCCAAGGCCAGATCGCATTCGAGCGGGAATGCATGGAGAAAAGCGGGCGCAAGGCGATCGACGATATGACTCTTCGGTTCCCGCCGAGTGAGCCCATAATCAGCGAAGAGCCAATAGATGTCCATGTCGCTTACGGTAGGGCCCCCGAGGAATACCTTATTATCGGATAGAACCCGAGCGACATCGCGCACGTGATCACGACAGCCGCCACAAAAGGCACTGCATACTTTTTTCTTCCAAGCTTTTCGAGCATAAACGCAACGGTCCGCGATGCGCGAAGGCAGCGATCAGATCATGAGCTTCCGCAGGCGCCGTTAAAGCCGTTCGCATACTCCGCATTCCCTTATGCGCCGTTTTGACCGACAATATGCATACGGGCAGAATCCGAAAAGCCGGCAGTCGGCAGGATTGTGCAGTCATCGCAGCGAGAAAGGATCTCTTCCATGGACAAGCCGATACTTTACTACTGGGCACCGTGCGAAACGTGCTCCGTCGTCGTCAACTTCGCCAACGAACACGATATAGAACTCGACAAGCGCGACGTCGAACAGGAAGAACCCTATCAAGAGCTTCTCGAGCTGGGAGGCAATGCCGATTTGATTCCCTATCTTTACGACGATGGGCAGCTCGTCAACGGAAACGATGCCGTCATCGAGTACCTGACTCGAAAGTTTTTGTAAAGCGAACAGCCCAGCCCGCCCGCATCGGTCGGCACGCCTCGTCGGAAGCGGCGGAGCGTTCGCCGCACAAACCAAAGGAAAACGAGAAGCAAACCATGCCAACCATTTCCACCTCGCTCGCCAAGCAGTTCAACCTCACGCTCGCCCAAGTAGAAGCCGTCATCGACCTTATCGACGACGGCAATACCATCCCGTTCATCGCACGCTACCGAAAAGAGGCCACCGGGGGCATCGACGATGTGACGCTGCGCGACTTCGATGAGAGGCTCACGTACCTCAAGAGCCTCGAAGCACGCAAAGCAGAAGTCCTTGCCTCCATCGACGAACAGGGCAAGCTCACGCCCGAACTGCGGGAGAGCATCGAAGCCGCAACGATTATGCAGCGCGTTGAAGACCTGTACAAGCCTTTCAAGAAAAAGCGTGTCACCCGCGCCTCGAAGGCGCGCGCTGCGGGACTCGAGCCGTTGGCGAACCTCATCATGGCTCAACAGCTCGCAAGCGGGAATCCCCTGGTGCTCGCCGCCCGCCACGTGAACGCAAACAGCGAGTTCAACACGCCCGAAACTGCCCTGCAGGGCGCACTCGACATCATTGCCGAGCACGTTGCCGACGATGCGGAGAACACTGCAGTCTTGCGCGATCTCACCAGAAGAAACGGTGCCCTTGCAACCGAGGCTACCGACGCAACCGAACAAACCGTTTACGACGTGTATTACGAGTTCTCCGAGCCGATCCGAAAAATACCCAATCACCGCGTACTTGCGATCAATCGCGGCGAAAAGGAAGGGAAGCTCAAGGTCAAAGTACGAACCGATGACGCTTATGCGATCGAACAGCTAGAACGACGGGTGATTCGGCAAGCAAGCATATTCACCGACATTCTGAAAACATGTTTGGCCGACAGTTACAAGCGCCTGATCGCACCCTCGCTCGAACGCGAGATGCGCGCCGAGCTCACCGAGCGCGCCGAAACCGATGCCATACGGGTTTTCGCCAAGAACACAGAGAACCTTCTGCAACAACGCCCCGTGAGGGGCGCGCGGGTTATCGCCATAGACCCGGGATACCGCACGGGCTGCAAGGTCGCCGTGCTTGACGAATACGGAAAACTCCTGGACTACACGACGGTCTACCCCACCCCGCCGCGCTCCGAAGTCGAAAAGACGCAAGCCAAGCTTGCCCAGTACGTGAAACGCTACCGCATCAACACCATCGTCATCGGAAACGGAACGGGAAGCAGCGAAACCGAGGAGGTCGTCGCCGACCTGATCGCGCACAGCGATGTACCGCTTCGCTACACCATCGTAAACGAGGCCGGAGCTTCGGTCTACTCGGCTTCGAAGCTCGCAAGCGAAGAATACCCCGATCTCGATGTAACCACGCGCGGAGCCATGAGCCTCGGCCGCCGCCTGCAGGATCCGCTAGCCGAGCTCGTGAAGATCCCACCCCAATCGATCGGCGTCGGCCAATACCAGCACGATCTCAACCAAGCGGCCCTCGAGCGCGCGCTTACGGGCGTGGTGGAAAACGTCGTGAACCGCGTGGGAGTCGACCTCAACACGACAAGCGCAAGCCTTTTGGGCTATGTCGCGGGCATCAGCGCCGCTGTGGCGAAGAACGTCGTCGCCTATCGCGAAGAGCACGGCAGGTTCGCCGACCGGCGCGAACTCAAAAAGATTCCCAAGCTCGGACCCAAGGCGTTCGAGAACGCCGCCGGATTCTTACGCATAGCAGAAGGCAAGAACCCCCTCGATGCCACGAGCGTCCACCCCGAAAGCTACCCCGTGGCAACGGAAGTGCTCAAGCGGGCAGGCGTGAAGCTCGCCGACATCGAGCAAGGAATCCCGCACATTGCCGAACGCTTAGGCGACCCGTCGGCCTTGGCCGCCGAACTCGGCGTCGGTCTCCCAACCTTGCGCGACATCATCGCCGAGCTGGAAAAGCCGGGGCGCGATCCGCGCGACGACGCTCCGGAAGTGGTGTTCAGCAAGGGGGTCCGCTCTTTCGACGACCTCACGGTGGGAATGGAGCTTACGGGAACCGTCCGCAACGTCGTGGATTTCGGGGCATTCGTCGACATCGGCGTGAAGCAAGACGGACTCGTGCACATCTCGAAGATGGCCGACCGCTTTGTCAAGCACCCGAGCGAGGTCGTTTCCGTAGGAGATACGGTAACCGTTTGGGTTACCGGCATCGACAAGGACCGCGGCAAGATTTCGCTCACCATGGTGAAGGGGAAATAGCACCCACCCGCTTTTCCCGAGCGAAGGCAACGGCTGGTTTGGAGAAAACCGAGGAAACCGCACGCATGCACTGATCGAGCGACCGATCGTCGGCGCCGCTTCCCACGTGGCCCAAGATCCCCACCACGCCGCCCGCCATGAACTCGAGCACGCACGAAACGTCGAGCTGTCGGCAATCGAGATCGAACTTCTCGATCCAGGCGGCTTTGAGCGCACGCTTCACCTGATCGATCAGCTCCGGCGTTCCGCCTTTTCCAATCACGAGGCACAACCGCTCGATCGACGTGCGCGACCGGTCGTCAAGCTCCACGAACGAGAGTGCTCCTTCGAAGCAAGCCTCGGCGAGGGCGGGGATGTCAGCGGGAACCGCCTCTTCGATCACCCGCTTCGTCATATCCTCGATGTTGTCGAAATAGTAGTAGAACGTCGTGCGGTTGCACCCAACTCTTCGCACGATTTCGCTCACGCTGATCTGGTTGAAGCTCTTCTCACGCAACAGATTCCAGAATGTTTCCTCCATAAGAGAGCGAACGGGCATTCCCTCGCTGCTTTTCGTCGGTCTTCCCATACCTTTCCCAACACTCGAGTTCCGATTGCTGGTTTTTTGCCAGCTTGGCGATGTGCATACTATATTCCAACAGGTGTTGGAATATCAACAGGCATTCGAACAGGAGGAAACATGATGGTGGAAAAACTGGGAAAGAAGCGTTATGTGCTGCCGTTCGCCGCCTTCCTCGTGGTGGCATGCGTCATGTCGCTTGTGGTCTACCCTATGGTCACCGCTGAACCCAAAGGACTTCCCCTCGGCATCCTCTCGCTAGACGAGGGCGCACAATCGCCGCAAGGCGCACTGAATGCAGGCGAGACAATCGTCGAGCAGATTCTCGAATCGCAGGATGAAGAAGAAACGCACGCGGTCACGTGGACCGAATACGACTCGCAGGAAGCCCTTGACGAAGCGATTGAAAACGAAGAGCTGTACGCGGCGATCGTAATTCCCTCGGACTTCTCGCAATCGCAGGTCGACGCAAAAACGGCAGAGGCGATAGCGGCGGCCGCGCAAACCGAACAGGCGGCAAAAGTGGCTGCAGCCCGAGCATCTGCCGAAGCAAGCGAAACCGAGGGAGCCTCGAGCCCGAACGGCACAACACCGCAAGGCGATCTTTCAAGCGGAGCCCAGAGCAGCATCCCCAACGCCGCAGCCGGATCGGCAGACAGCGAGATACCGAAGATCAGCCCCCTTGCCGTCATCATCGACGAAGGCAAGAATCCCCTGGCCGCCTCGACGGTGAAAACGATGCTCACCAGCATGCTTGCCGAACAGGGGCTCGCCTATACCCTCGAGATCGTCGACGAAGCCGACATCGGCGGCGGAACGCTCAACATGGCCCAGCAGTTCACCGTATTGCCCGTCTTCATCATGTCGATGATCTGCTCGGTAGCGCTCTTCGTCGCAACGAAGCCGGCGAAAGACGCAACCCGCTCGCAGCGATTCAAAACGATCGGCATGCAAGCTATGTTCATCCTCGTGCTTTCATGGCTCATCGGATTCGGTACAACCGCACTAGTCGAGACAAGCGGCCTTTCGATACCCTCTCTCGACACCGGCCTTTTCCTCTGGCTCGCAAGTTTCTGCCTCATGCTCCTGTTTGTCGGATGCCTCGATATCGCAACGCCGCTCGGTGCGGTAGTCATCCTCGGATGCTTCGCGTGCGGAATGGCGTGCGGAAACCTGCCGTACGAACTTCTTCCGACCCTCTATCAAGATTGGCTCTACCCCTGGGTACCCCAGCACTTCATCGGCGACGGCATCCGTCAGATATTCTACACGGGAGCGACTGCCGCGAACCCGGCGGCGGGAGGCCTCATCGGCGCAGGGTTCGTCGGGGCCATAGCCCTGTGCGTTGCACCTCTAGTTGCGCACTCTACGGGTAAAGCCGTAAACACCGATCCGCCAATTCGATAACGGCACAGGCGGAAGGCCGCCCTCACAGACGACCTTCCGCCGAACACAAAAGTCACGAGCAACTAGGCGCCACAAGCCGCCTGAACGGTTACCGAAACAAGCCTCGGCAAGCCCGCTAGCCCAATTCTGTTACCAAGTCGATGCCCCTTTGCGCCATGCAGCGTTTTACTATGGAATCCCGCACGAGCACCGAGACACAGGTAAACCGCACAAGCACCCGAGGCAAACACTATGACACGCAAAAACGCACCCGACACCGTTCCCGACAAGCCCCAAGAACCCGATCGCATCCAAGTGCGCGGCGCACGCGTGCACAACCTGAAGGGCATTGACGTCGACATTCCCTTGAACCAACTCGTGGGCATCGCCGGAGTATCCGGCTCCGGGAAGTCTTCGCTCGCGTTGGGCGTACTCTATGCCGAAGGCTCTCGCCGCTACCTCGAGGCGCTCTCCACCTACACGCGCCGGCGCCTCACCCAGGCAAGTCATGCGTCGGTGGACGAGGTGCTCCACGTTCCCGCTGCACTCGCCCTCCACCAGCGCCCGAGCATGCCGGGCGTTCGTTCTACGTTCGGTACGTCCACTGAACTGCTCAACAGCCTGCGCCTTCTGTTCTCGCGCGCAGGCAGCCACGTCTGCCCGAACGGCCACCGCAACCCGCCGACGCTCGCCGTGGCGGCCGAACGGCCCATCACCTGCTCAACCTGTGGCATTGAATTCTTCGGCCCGGGAGCCGAGCAGCTCGCTTTCAACAGCGAGGGCGCCTGTCCGACATGCGACGGAACGGGCATCGTGCGCACGGTCGATATCGATTCGCTCGTACCCGACGAAACGCTTACCATCGACGAGGGTGCGGTCGCACCATGGAGTACACTCATGTGGGATCTCATGAAGCAGGTCGCGCGCGAAATGGGCGTACGCACCGATGTCCCCTTCAACGAGCTCACGCCGAAAGAGCGCGATATCGTGTTTCACGGACCGGCGGAAAAGAAGCACATCTTGTACAAGGCGAAGAAAACCGACACCTTCGCCGAGCTCGACTTCACGTACTACAACGCCGTGTACACGGTAGAGAACGCGCTTGCCAAGGCGAAGGACGAAAAGGGACTCACGCGCGTTTCGCGGTTCCTCACGCAAGGCACCTGCCCCCTCTGCCACGGCACGCGCCTTTCCCCCGAAGCGCGAAATCCGCATATCGCCGGCATAAACCTGGCACAAGCAACCGAAAAGACGCTTGACGATTCGATCGCGTGGGTTGCCGCCACGCCCGAAGCCTTGCCGCCCGAAATGAGACCTATGGCAAAAAGCATCTGCGAATCGTTTCTGCATACGGCCCGCCGCCTCGTTGATCTGGGTCTCGGCTACCTTTCGCTCGACCGCGCAAGCTCCACGCTTTCCACAGGCGAGCGCCAACGCGTGCAGCTCGCCCGCGCTGTGCGCAACCGCACCACAGGGGTGCTCTACGTGCTCGACGAGCCCTCGATCGGCCTGCATCCCTCCAACATCGACGGACTCCTCGACGTCATGCGCGACCTTCTTGCCGACGGAAACTCCCTCGTCATGGTGGATCATGACACGCACATACTGGCCCACGCCGATTACCTCGTAGAGATGGGACCCGGAGCCGGAGCAGATGGCGGCCGCGTGATCGCGCAGGGTCCGCTCGAACGAATCGAGGCCGATCCCGCATCGCGGATCGGGCCGTTTCTCTCAGGGAAAGAATCCGTAGAGGTACGCAAACAGGTTTCTTCGCCGCACGTATTCGACCACGGCCGCATACACCTCGAAACCGAGCGCCTCCATACGGTGAAGCCGCTTGCCGTCGACCTCCCACTCGGCAGACTGACGGCGGTTACGGGGGTATCGGGCTCGGGGAAAACCACGCTCGTGCTCGAAAGCCTCATTCCCGCCCTCGAGGCTCAGGCGAAGGGATCGAAACTCCCTTCTCATGTACGGTGTATCGAAGCCGAGAGCATCGTACGCGCAAACCTCATCGATGCTACGCCTATCGGCACCAACGTGCGCTCCACCGTGGCAACGTACGCGAACGTGCACGATGAATTGCGCCGCGCCTATGCGCGCACCGCCGACGCCAAAGCCGCAGGCTTCAAAGCGGGCGACTTTTCATACAACACCGGGCGCCTCCGCTGCCCCGTTTGCGATGGAACAGGTTCGATCAGCCTCGATGTGCAGTTCTTGCCCGATGTTGATATCACCTGCCCCGCATGCCGCGGCTCGCGCTACGGCAAGGAAGCCAGTCGCATCCACCGCCCGCGCAAGGGCGAAGATGGCCCCGGCTTCACGCTTCCCCAGATCATGGCTATGAGCGCAGATGAAGCGCTTCTCGCAACCGATGATCTGAAAAGGGTGTATGCCAAACTGAAGACGCTCCACGATCTGGGTCTCGGATACCTCACGCTCGGCGAGGCCACACCTGCTCTCTCGGGCGGAGAAGCGCAACGCCTGAAGCTAGCAAGCGAGATGGGCCGCGCGCAGCACGATGCCGTGTTCGTATTCGACGAGCCCACCATAGGGCTGCACCCCCTCGATGTGCGAACGCTGCTCGAAGTGTTCCAGAGCCTTGTCGAAAGCGGAGCAACCGTACTTGTGATCGAACACGACCTCGACGTGATAGCCAATGCCGACTACGTGATCGACATGGGCCCGGGTGGCGGCGAAGCAGGCGGTCGTATTGTTGCCGCAGGCACTCCTCGGGAGATAGCGGCCGACCCGGCAAGCATCACGGGGCGCTATGTCAGGCCCCATCGGTAGAGGTGCGGGAGAATCGACCTGCCCGTAGCCGAAGCCCTACCCGAACAGGGAGCGATGCACCGTCGCCGTGTCGTGGTCGTTCGCTTCGTAGTCGAACCGCCACGAATCACTTTGTTCCCAAACTGGCTAGATAACCTTTCCAGTTTTTGAAATATTGGTAAAGTTATCTAGCCAGTTTAGAGAATAATGAATACGATAATTCTTGAAACATTGATTTCGTTACGGGAGATGCGCTTTTCGACGAAACCTGCGAACTGTACCAAGTTGCAGCTCGCATCGACGACGCCGGAACACTCGCCCGCGAAACGAGGGCGCTTTGGGAGGCGATGGACGAGCGTAAAGTCAAAAGCGCAACCCTCATTGTCGGAAAAGGCGACGATGCCCTTTTCGAACAAGAGGGGAAAGAGCATCGTCCAGATTCCTGCATGGAAATGGTTCTTAGAGCAACCCGGCAATCGCTAAGCAGGGCAACAAGATGAGGTGAAACGTTACAGCCTCCCGGCAACCGCCAGAATGAAGTCGCGCGTGCTGAGCGTTTTCGGATTCTCGAGCGTCGTGATGCGCGCCAAATCTCCCGTCATCTCGCCAGCCTCGATGGTATCGAGCGTGGCTTTTTCCAAGCGATCGGCGAAGTCGACCAGATCAGCCAGGCCGTCGAGCTCGCCGCGCTTGCGCAGCGCTCCCGACCACGCGAAGATGGTGGCAACCGAGTTCGTGGATGTTTCCTCACCTTTGAGGTGCTTGTAGTAGTGGCGCTGCACGGTGCCGTGCGCGGCCTCGTACTCATAGTAGCCCTGCGGGCTCACGAGCACCGAGGTCATCATCGCAAGCGATCCGAACGCACTCGACACCATGTCGCTCATCACATCGCCGTCGTAGTTCTTGCAGGCCCAGATAAAGCCGCCGTCTGCTTTCATCACGCGCGCCACGGCATCGTCGATGAGCGTGTAGAAGTACTCGATGCCGGCCTCTTCGAAGCGCGCTGCGTACTTGGCGTCGTAGATTTCCTGGAAGATGTCCTTGAAGCGGTGGTCGTACTTTTTGGAAATCGTGTCCTTGGTAGCAAACCAGATATCCTGTCCCAGATCAAGCGCGTACTCGAAGCAGCTGCGCGCGAAGCTCTCGATGGACGCGTCGAGGTTGTGCATGCCCTGGGCCACTCCGGGGCCGTCGAACTCGTGGACGAGTTCGCGCGTTTCGGTTCCGTCGGCTGCCGTATACACGAGTTCTACCGTACCGGGGCCGGGAACGATCATCTCGGCATTTTTGTAAACGTCGCCGTACGCATGACGGGCGATCGTGATGGGCTTGACCCAGGTGCGCACGCACGGCTCGATGCCCTTGACAGTAATAGGGGTGCGAAACACCGTGCCGTCGAGCATGGCGCGGATCGTGCCGTTCGGGCTCTTCCACATGCTCTTGAGATCGTACTCGTCCATACGTGCGGCGTTCGGAGTGATGGTGGCGCACTTCACTGCCACGCCCAAACGTTTGGTGGCATCGGCCGAATCGATCGTCACCTGATCGTCGGTGGCGTTGCGATGTTCAAGTCCCAAATCGTAGTACTCGGTTTTGAGATCGATGTGCGGAAGCAAGAGCTCGTCTTTGATCATCTGCCAGATGATGCGCGTCATCTCGTCGCCGTCCATTTCAACAAGCGGCGTGGTCATCGCTATTTTCGTCATGCTCAACCTTTCGAATCCGTAGGCGTACGCCCCCGTTGGCGCAGCGCAATGCCGTGCTATGTGTCTTCGACTATGATACCCCAGCACCCACTGGCTCGGGCCTTAACGCCGCCGAATCCGAAACAAGTCGACAATGGATGAGGAAACGGCACCCGCACTATGCCGACATCGCCCGCCAAAGCGTGTGCCGCTAATCTTGCCGCCGCCGACCGCAGACCGCACCTGCGACGTTCGCTGGATCCTACCCGAGCTTGGCGGGCATGTCGGTCGCCTCGATCTTCAGGATGACCGGACGCAGACCGTCGTTGCAGCTCGCTATAGCTATCCCGGGTTCCTTCATCCAGTCATCGAAATAAAACGCGCTGCTTTTGGCGCCACCGTGCGCAAGCGCGAACACATACTGGTAGACCGCCTTCCACGCCTCGTCGCAAAAACCCTCGGGTTTGGCGTAATCGGCGTAGAACACCTGCCCTTCTTTGAGAAAAGGACAGGCCTTCAAACCCTCGACTCCGTATTCCTGCGCCAGCTTTTCATCGAACGTTGTCTTCAACACGGTAATTCTCACCTGGTTCATGCTCATATCTGCTCCTCATCGGTCGCTTGCTTTCAGGCGTGGCGCTGCACGCAGTTCGATCACGCAGACAACACGCTCGAACTCAGGTATACTGCACATCGAAGCAACGGTATAGTACTGTCTTTTTTGATGGGTACTTTTCTGAAAGGAAGCAAAGCGATGAGCATGGAGCCTTTTGAGGGGAACCTTTCCTCCCTTACCGACACGCCGTTCGGCTACACGCTCTCGATGATCGGAGGCAAATGGCGGATGGTCATCCTGTATTGGCTCGTGGAGTGCGAAACCGTGCGATTCAACGAGCTCAAACGCAAAATCGGCCGTATCACCGATAAGACGCTCAGCTCGCAGCTGAAAGACATGGAAGCGGACGGGCTTATCGTGCGCACCGAATACCCGCAGATTCCCCCGAAGGTGGAATACAGCCTGTCAGAAAAAGGCCGCTCGCTCTACCCCCTGATGGAGGCCATGTGTGCCTGGGGTGAGCGCAACGCCGTCAATCCCACACGTGAAGGCGCACGCTAGGGTCCCCGATCCGAAAAACAAGCCACCCTCGGCGCAAGCCAACTACAGCAAGAGCAAAGCGATTGCATGGGTTTGCTCGATGCACGAGCACCGACAAGCACATCTTCCGCCTTTCGCCCGAAGACACCCGAATCGGCCGTCGTGCGCTCGTGCGTTTACTGCCGGTAATGCGCCAGAAAATCCGCAAGCGATTCCATGGCTTCGCCGAGCACTTCGATTCGTGGCAAGAACACCACGCGGAAGTGGTCGGGCTTTTTCCAGTTGAACCCGCCCCCGTGCACGACGAGAATCTTCTTCTCATGGAGCAGATCGAGGGCGAACTGCTCGTCGTCGGTGATGTTGAACTTCTTCACATCGAGTTTGGGGAAGATGTAGAAGCCCGCCTTCGGTTTCACAGCCGTCACGCCGGGAATGTCGTTGAGCGCCTTGTACACGAATTCACGCTGCTCGTACACGCGTCCCCCCGGCACCACGTAACCCTGCACGCTTTGATGGCCGCCAAGCGCCGTCTGCACGATTGACTGCGCGGGTACGTTGGAGCACATGCGCATGTTGCAGAGCATGTTGATCCCCAAGATGTAGTCGTGCGCCTTCGCCTTGTTCCCCGAAAGGATCATCCATCCGATACGGTAGCCCGCGACCATGTGCGATTTGGAGAGTCCGCTGAACGTCACGCAGAACAAATCGGGTGCCATCGAGGCGATGGACACATGCTCGAGCCCGTCCATGACAACCCGATCGTATATTTCATCTGAGAAGATGATGAGGTCGTGCTCGCGCGCGATGTCGATAAGCTCCTGCAGCACCGCAGGGGGGTAAAGCGAACCGGTAGGATTGTTCGGGTTGATGACGACGAGCGCTTTCGTGCGGCTCGTGATCTTCTTGCGGATATCATCCATGTCGGGGTACCATTCCGCCTGCTCATCGCTCACGTAGTGAACGGGCGTACCTCCCGCAAGCGTCACGCACGCGGTCCACAGAGGATAATCGGGCGAGGGAACGAGCACTTCGTCGCCGTTGTCGAGCAGGGCAAGCAGGCTCAGGTTGATGAGCTCGCTTACGCCGTTGCCCGTATACACGTCTTCGATAGTCACGCCCTCGATATGCTTGAGCTGCGCATACTGCATGATGGCCTTGCGGGCCGAGAACAACCCTTTCGCCGACGAGTAGCCTTCGCAATCCGCAAGCTGGCGACCCATGTCGTATATCATTTCGTCGGGTGCGCGAAAATCGAACGGAGCAGGATTGCCGATGTTGAGCTTGAGGATGGTGGCCCCGGCTTGCTCCATGCGCTCGGCCTCCTCCACAACCGGACCCCGCACGTCGTAGAGCACGTTGTCGAGCTTGGTTGACTTCCTGATCGCTCCCATAGCGCCATCCTTTTCCCGGTTTTCGGCATGTCCTTCTTTTTCACGGTGCAGTGGCGGTTCAATTTCGCGCTCTTCGGAAACAGGCTCCGTTCCATCGATAAGCCACTCGGCCCTCACCTCGAGGATATCGGACAAGATGCGCAGCACATCGCTTCGCGGCACGGTTTTTCCGTTAGCATATTGGCTGACCTGGCTTTTTCCGAGCTTTGTACCACGCTCGCCCGCAATGCGGATAAGATCGGCCTGCTTGAGGCTTCGTGCCGTCATGGTTTCGTTGAGACGTTCGGCAAACGTTTGCTCCCGCATGCGATCAGCACTCCTAAGGTTCAATTTCGTGAAATCGTTCACTGAGTATACGTCATGCAAGCAGGAATTTCTCCAAAAATTGAACTCAACGGCAGAAAAATGAACTTATTGAACTTTCTATTCCAAATACGCGCCCGTCTGGCAGCTCCATAAGTACGCGTACTCCCCGCCTGCTTCGATAAGCTGGACGTGCGGGCCGTCCTCTACCACCTTACCGTCTTTGAGCACGACGATGCGGTCAAGGCTCGCAACGGTCGAAAGGCGATGCGCTACCACGATGGACGTACGGCCGCTCATGAGCGTGGCAAGCGCATCCTGAACGAGAAGCTCGCTTTCAGAGTCGAGCGCGCTCGTCGCCTCGTCAAGTACGAGGACCGGGCAATCGGCCAGAAGCGCTCGGGCGATGGCGATGCGCTGGCGCTGTCCACCCGAAAGCTTCACGCCGCGCTCACCCGTCACCGTCTCGAACCCCTGCGGCAACCGTTCGATGAATTCGAGCGCGTTCGCCTGGCGGGCAGCTTCCCGAATCTCCTCCATGGTTGCCTCGGGTCGTCCGTATGCGATGTTCTCCGCAATGGTGCGATGGAATAGCAGCGCCTCTTGCGGCACGTAGGCGATCTGGCGGCGCAGCGATTGCTGCGTGGTATCGGCGATGTTCTGCCCGTCAACGAGGATGCGACCCTCCTGGATATCGGAAAGCCGCAGTAAAAGCTTCGTGAGCGTTGTCTTTCCCGCCCCGCTCATACCCACAAGCCCCACACGCTGACCTGCGGGAATATGCAGGTCGAACGCATCGAATACCTGCGTGCGCGCCTCGCCGTCGGTGTACCAGAAATCGATGTCTTCAAAATCGATGGCCCCTTCGCGCACGACGAGCGGCAAAGCATCGGGCTTGTCGGCCACAAGGCGCGGCTCGTCGAGGATCGTGGTCATGCCGCTCGCATCGCCGAAGGCCCGGTTGAAGCGCTGGAGGCCGTTGTTGATGAAGTTGAATTGGTTCGTCACGGTGTAGGTATAGGTGAACATGACCACGAGCGTGCCGGGCGTAATACCGTACCAAGCGTTTCCGCCCGCGATGAATATCGCAACCACCGCCATGATGACGATGGTGATGCATGCGGTCACGATGCCGCGCGTGAGCGATGCCCACATGCGCTTCGAATCGCGTGCTACCACTTCGCGGTTCGCTTCGTCGAACAAGCCCCGCTCGTAATCCTCGCGCCCGTAGGTTTTCACGGCAAGGATGTTGGCGACCGAATCGGAAAGCTCGCCGGAAAGCTGGTTTTGCGCGCTCGCCGCCTTCTCGTTGAGCGAGAGGATGCGCTTGTACATGTAATACGACACACACGCGTATACGAGAAGAAGCACCATGAGGATGGCCACGTACACCGGCACGCGTGGTGCCAGAATGGCGCACGTGAACACAACCGAGCAGATCACGGGCAAAAACGGAAACGTGATGGTTTCCAGCAAGAGCTGGTAGGCGCTCATGAACTTCGTGGTTTGACTCACAAGCGTGCCGCCGAAACGGTTCGAGTGAAACGACATGGATTGGTTGGAAAGCGCATCGAACGACATCGTCGCCAGATCGTACGCTGCGGCAATCTGCAGCCGGTACATGGTGTAGTCCTGCAGCTTGCTTGCCACCTGGCCCACCACGTTGATGCCGATGAGCGCGGCGATATACGGGCCGAACACCGTAAACACCTCATCGGGGGCAACCGTGCCTTCGCTCACGCGGTCGACCACGAGGCTCATGACGTAGGGGTTGCCGTACGAAAGCAGCGCTACGAATGCGATCGTCGCAATCATGAGCGCCGCAAACAGCCCGCCGTGTCTGCGCGTTACAAGCCAAAAATAGTGAAGTGTGCGTCGCGTCGTCGACGGAGCGCTCGTCTGTGCCATGCTGGATTCCCTTCTGTTTGTTCCCTTAGATTATGACACAGAGAACGGAATGCGAACAGAAGTTCTAACAAGAATGTGCATTCGCTGCATGCCGGCTCCCACAAGACACTACAATACTTCGCCCGCAAGCGCAGGATGGACTCCAAGCCCATCCCTCAGGCGCAGAGTCCATCCTGCGCTGGGCCCCTTGCATGCCCCTCGACACGACATCGAAAACCAATCAGGGACAAGGCCCTACAGCTCTTCGAAGAACCCAACCCTGTAGTTTTTGAATACGGCCTCGCTGCCTTCTTGGGTCGCATCCAAATCCACATCGGCGGCTATGCCGAAATCGCGGTCGCCGTCCGAATCGCTAAATATCTGGTGCACATGCCACACATGCTCGCCCTTCTCATCGCCCTCGTCGATCGAAAGGTACGCCATCGAGCGCGCATCCGCATCGATGAGAATATCCTCATGCACCTCGAAAAACGCATCGAGCGCCCGTTGCCAGCGCGGCTCGCCGCAGCCCCAACCCTGATCGAGTTTGCCCAGTTCGCCGGAACGGCCCTGCGATGCAAGCCGCACTCGCAAAAAGAGCGCGTTGCGCACGAGTACGGTAAGCCCCCTGCGGTCGTGCACCACCTCGTCCGAGGGCGCGGGGGGAGCCGCATCCAGCATTGACCCGGCGCTCTCCCACTCGTCCACCAAACTCGAATCGACCGAACGCACCACGAAGCCGAGCCATGCCACGATATCGTCGAGCCGCACGTCGCGCCGTTCGGCTGGCACGGTGCGGTCGAGCACGCGGTAGGCATCGGTCAGGTAGCGCAAAAGCGTGCCCTCCGAACGGGCGATGCCGTATCGGCCCACGTAACCCTTGAAGTCGGATGCGGTCTCGATCATATCGCGCAGCACCGATTTGGGAGCCAGTTCGAAGTCGCGCGCCCACGGAACTTCCTGACAGTACCGATCGAACGCGGCCTCCAGCAGATCCTCAAGCGGTTTCGGATACGTGACATCGGCGATCTTCTCCAAACGCTCCTCGTACTCGATGCCCTCGGCCTTCATCTCGGCCATGGCTTTATCTCGGGCATGCCGCTCTTGGGCGCGCAGCACCTGGCGCGGGTTCTCAAGCGTCGCCTCGGCAAGCGATATGACATCGAGCGCATAGGTCTCGTCCTCGGGATCCAACAGCTCGAGCGCCGCAAGCAGAAACGGAGAGAGCGGCTGGTCGAGCGCGAAGTCCTCCGGCAAATCCACGGTGGTCACGTATTCGACCGCACCATCCTCGCCCGAAACCCGTTCAACCACACCTGCGTTTATCAGCGTTTCGAATATCTCGTCGGCTCGCACGACAAGCGCTGCCTTCTCTTCGTCGGTCTGCGCAGAATCGTCGATGAGCTTGCGTACGCGGCCGTAGGCATCGCCTCCCTGCACCACTTCGGAAAGCACCATCGAGTGCGTGATGCGCATGCGCGGTTTGAGCGTTTCGGGCACCGCTTCGATGAGGCGGTCGAACGTCTGCTTGTTCCAGGTGACGAAGCCTTCGGGCGCTTGCTTCTTCTTGATCTTGCGGATCTTCTTCGGATCGCCTCCCGCCTTTAAAACCAGGCGGGCGTTTTCGATCTCGTGCTCGGGAGCCTCGGCAATCACCATGCCCTCGGTGTCGAATCCCGACCGTCCTGCCCGCCCGACGATCTGATGGAACTCGCGGGCTCGCAGCCTGCGCATGCGGTGACCGTCGAACTTGGCAAGCGCCGTCAGCACCACCGTGTGGATGGGCACGTTGATGCCTACGCCGAGCGTGTCGGTCCCGCAGATCACCGGCAAAAGCCCCTGCTGGGCGAGCTTTTCGACGAGCAGCCTGTAGCGCGGAAGCATTCCTGCATGATGCACGCCAACGCCACTTGCCAAAAGCCGCTTGAGCACCTGTCCGAACGCCGTGGTGAAACGAGTGCCGGAAACGGCCTCTTTGATGACCGCGCGCTGTTCTTTCGTGGCGACGCCGAAGCTGGAAAGCGATTGCGCAGTCGCAAGTGCAGCATCTTGCGAGAAGTGCACGAGGTACAGCGGTGCCTCGCCCTTACGCAGCGCAAGCTCCACCGTACCCTCAAGCGGCATCTCAACGTATTCGTAGGCAAGCGGCACAGGCCGCGGCGCATCGGCGATCACATCCACATCGGTCCCCGTTTGGGCGGTAAGCGATTCCGCCAAAGCGCTCACATCGCCGAGCGTGGCGCTCATGAGCAGAAACTGCGTCTTCGGCAGCGTGAGCAGCGGCACCTGCCATGCCCACCCGCGATCGGCGTCTCCGTAGAAATGGAACTCGTCCATCGCCACGCAGCCCACGTCGGCTTCCTCGCCTTCGCGCAATGCGAGGTTCGCCAAAATCTCTGCCGTGCAGCAGATGATGGGAGCGCTGGTGTTGATGTGCGTATCGCCCGTGATCATGCCCACGTTCTCGCGCCCGAACACCTCCACGAGATCGAAGAATTTCTCGCTTACGAGCGCCTTGATGGGTGCCGTGTAGTACGCGCGGCGCCCCGAGGCAAGCGCCATGAAGCTCATCCCGAGCGCCACGAGCGACTTGCCCGAACCTGTGGGCGTTCCCAAAATCACATGGTCGCCCACCATAAGCGCCATGAGCGCCTCTTCCTGATGGGGCCACAGCTCGATACCCCGCCCTACCGTCCAGTCGAGAAACCGGTCGAGCGCTTCGTCGGGGGAAAGCCACGGCTCGGGCTGCGCCTCTCCGTCCTCAGGCTCCCACCATGAGGGCGCAAGCCGCCCGAGCGAACCCGCGGCGAAAGAAGGGCTTGCATCGGATCCAGCCACCGTATCCGCAATACAGGTAGGGTCAGCAGCGGGTCCATCCGCCGCATCCGCAGCGAAACCGCTTTCGACCTCGGAGGAAACCCGAGAGACAGCCCCCTCGGACGTGTCGCCCGTAAGATGTGCCCCTTGCCCGTCTGCTGCATGTTCAGCCATCGCGTCTCCCGCATCTTCGCCCGCAGGCGCGTCTACTTGTTCTCGATATGCCCGATGTTTTTAAGCTCGATGGAAATGAGGCCGTTCGGAGCGCTCACGAACTCGATGAAGTCGGGGTTCTCGCCGTACTCGGCAGGAAAGGTGATCTCGATGCCGGTATCGGTTCTGATCTTGTGGTTCTTGGCTACGCGCTGGGCGACGGCCTTCTCGACTACCACTTTTTCGGGAAGCGCCTCTTCGGCTACCGCCTCCTCGAAGCGCTTCTGCAGCGCCGCGTCGTCGGCGAACACTTCGCGGCCGAGCTCTTCGGGGTACACCTCGTCGGATTCCTCCGCATGTTCGGAAACGTACGCTTTCGCTTTCGACAGCGCCACGGCGGTGTTGGCGCCGTATTCCTGGGCAACCTCCTCGACGATGCGTGCTACTGTACCGAACGTCTCCTTGCCCGAAGCTTCCATCGAACAGTGCAGCAGGCCGTCAGGGATGAGCCAGCGCTCCTCGCCCGCTATCGTGCGCGCCTTGTCGCAAAACGCCACGGCGAGCGATCCCGATTCGATGACGGCATAGGACTGCACCTTCTGCGAGGGGTTCGGCAGGATGGCGTGATGCCGCGCGATGCCGGTTGCGGTAGCCCCGTCCTCGCCAGTACCCACCTCGTGCATGTACGCTTGCCGCGCTTCGAGCAGCAAAAGCGCGAAGTACCGCTTGCCCTTGGCTTCGTAGGCCCGGGCAAGTTCCTCGTCGCTCATATCGCCCACAACCGCACTCGCCTCATCCTCGAAATCGATGACGAGCAAATCGGTCGATTCCGTTTTCTCCATGCGCCCGAGCTCTTGGACAAGGTACTCGGCAATCTGCACGGAAAGATCCACGAAATCGCGCTCCCCGCGAAAATACCGTTTCAACTCGGGTGCGAACAGGCTGTCCTCGGCAAACGAGCCGCGTTTGTTATCCAGGTTCCCGAGTGCGCGCTTGGCGTGTCCGGCTACGTAGCGCTTGGTGTTCTTCGCTGAAAGGTCGAGCTCGTCGTGCGCGAACACGTTGACGCACGAGACGAAGTCGAAGACGTGCAAAACCGCGTGGTTGATCTTCATGGTACCCGCATTCTAGCTTGATTCGTATCGATAAAGGTGTGAACGATCAGGATACCAGAGAACGGCCCCGCCCGTCCGGACATTCGAGGAATCACCAAGCGCCGATGCGACGCATCCCATCGGCGGACAAGCGGGCATTGGCGGGCCAATACGCATCGCTGCCCGCTTTGTAGCGCGAACCCGAAGGCCCCCGATGGTAGAATTTCGGTAGGTTCATATGTGAGAGGCTAATGCTCGCGAACGGTCGCTCAATGCGCGCTTTCGCCGAGTTCTGGCCCAGCCGCCAGACGGCTGGACGTAAGGGGGCTTATACATGGAGAATTCGCTGCTGCTTTCCTCGGGTGAGTTCGCCCAGATGTGCAATGTCAGCAGGGAACTGCTCATTCACTACGACAAAATAGGCCTGCTCAAACCCAAGGAAGTGCGCGAAAACGGGTACCGGTACTATTCCCTCAAGCAGCTCTACCTCTTCGACGTCATCCGCTTCTTCCTCGACACCGGCATGTCGATGAAAGAGATCAAGGAATACCTCGACAACCGATCCACCGAACTGTTCCTCGAAAACGCCCAGAACTGCATCTACGAGATGGAAAAGCAGCGCGACATCATCGATGCCCGCATCTCGATGATGGAGAAGATGCGCTACATCACCCAGCGCGCGTTGCTGTTCCCAAAGGGCAAAGCGCGCCTCGCGTATTGGGACGAGATATGGTTCATCACGACCGAGGTCGAGCGCGAGCGCACGCAAAAGGCGTATGCCGAGGCCATGAGCGAGCATTCGGATTTCTGCCGCTCAGCCGCCGGCGTCTCGAAGTTTCCGCTCGGACGCATCGTCGACATCCCCGATACGGATAAGCCCGATGAATATTTCTACACCAAACTGGTCACATGGATTGCTCCTCCCGAAAACCGTCGGCGCTTCGGCGAACGCCTCGAGAAAAAGGCGCGCGGCAACTATGCGGTCATCCTCCACCAGGGCGGAACGAGCACCATCGCACGCTCCTACGAGAAGCTCTTTCACTTCATAAAGAAAGAGGGCTTCGAGATGCTCAGCCCCCTGTACGAGCTCGACATGAACTCCTACATCATGTCCGATTCGTCGGAAGACTACCTGATCCACATATCGGTCTTGGTCGACGCGTAGCCGCACGCACCGCATCGATCCGTCGATCCCACCTTGCCCACCGCAAGGCCCGAAACGGCTATCGCCCGTGACAGCGTTTCGCGTGCCACGGGCGATATCAACAGGTTTGAAGCGCCCGGCCCGATCAGATTCAGGCCGATAGCCTCTAAGCGCTCAAGCGCTTCGTCTCTTCGATCAGCTCGTCAACGACCGAAGGCTCGGAAAGCGTCGAGGTGTCGCACAGGTTCTCGGTATCCTGGGCCGCGATCTTGCGCAGGATGCGCCGCATGATCTTGCCGCTTCGCGTTTTCGGCAGTGCGCGGGCGAAATGGATCACGTCAGGAGTCGCGATGGGTCCGATGCTCGAACGCACGTGCTGGCGAAGCGCCTGCTTCAGATCGTCGTTGATAACCGAACCTTCTTTGACGGTCACGTAGGCGTAGATGCCTTCGCCCTTGACCGGATGCGGATACCCCACAACCGCTGCCTCGGCAACCTGCAGGTAGGATACGAGCGCGCTCTCGACCTCGGCGGTACCGATGCGATGACCCGAGACGTTCATAACGTCGTCGATGCGGCCCGTGATCCAGAAGTACCCGTCCTCGTCGCGATACGCGCCGTCGCCGGTGAGATAGCAGCCGGGATTCGGGAAGTACACGTTCTTGAACGCTTCCTCATTGTTGTACACCCCGAGCATCATGCCGGGCCAGGGATGGGATACGACAAGGCTGCCGCCTTCGTTGGCCGACGCCTCGGTGCCGTCGGGCCGCACGACCTTGGGCTGGATGCCGAAGAAGGGCAACGCTGCCGATCCGGGCTTCATGTCGACCGCACCGGGTATCGTCGTGATCATGACGCCGCCGGTCTCGGTCTGCCACCACGTATCGGCGATGGGGCAATGGCCCTGGCCGATGGCGGAGTAATACCACAACCACGCTTTCGAGGTGATCGGCTCGCCCACCGAGCCGAGCAAGCGCAGCGTTGAGATGTCGTGCTTGTTGATCCACTGCTCGCCGTCTTTCATCATCGAACGGACGGCAGTCGGAGCGGTGTAGAGGATGTTCACGCCGAACTTCTCAACGACATCCCAGAAGCGGTCGGGATGCGGGTAGTTCGGCACGCCCTCGAACATGAGCGAGGTCACGCCGTTCGACAGCGGTCCGTACACCAAATACGAGTGCCCGGTGATCCAGCCCGCATCGGCCGTGCACCAGTAGATGTCGGTTTCCTTGAGGTCGAAGACGTACTTCATGGTAAGCGTCGCATACAAGAGGTAGCCGCCGGTACCGTGGAGGATGCCCTTGGGTTTTGCGGTCGAGCCGCTCGTATACAGGATGAACAACGGATCGGTCGCTTCCATGCTCTCGGGCTCGCAATGCGGCGACATGCTGGCCATCGAATCGTCCCACCACACATCGCGATCGACCTTCATGTCGGTGCGCTTTTCAATGCGCCTCACCACGACGCAGGCTTCGACCTGCGGGCACATGTCGAGCGCCTTGTCGCAGATATCTTTCAGGTGCAGTATCTTGCCGGAGCGGTACCCGTAGTTCGATGTGATGACCACCTTCGCACCCGAATCCTCAATACGGTCCTTGAGGGCCTCGGCCGAAAGGCCGCTGAACACGACGCAGTGGATGGCACCGATGCGGGCGCACGCAAGCATGCTGATGGCGAGCTGGGGAACCATCGGAAGGTAGAGGACCACGCGATCGCCGCGTTTCACGCCGAGCGCTTTGAGCATGTTGGCCGCCTTGCAGACTTCGCGATGGAGGCGCTGGTAGGTGAAGATCTCGACATCTTCATTCGGCTCGCCCTGCCAGATGAGAGCCGCCTTGTTCCTGCGAGGACCTTCGAGGTGGCGGTCGAGGCAGTTGTACGATACGTTGAGCTCGCCGCCGCGGAAGTAGCGCGCATACGGGGTTTCGGATGAGAAGTCGTACTCCTCGACCGCATCCCATGGCTTGAACCACTCAAGCTCCTGTTCGGCCATCTCAGCCCAAAACGCTTCCGAGTCGTTGATCGAACGCTCGTACATGCTGTCGTAGTCCTGCCTGCTCTTGATGAGCGCTTTGTAGCTGAACTCGGGGGAAGGCTCGATGGATCGCTCGTTTTCGAGCATGTGTCTGATGAATGCGGTACGGGTGCTTTTCTTCATGAGGGGTTCCCTTCTACTCTTCGTCTGCAAGGATCGGCTAGGCAACGTTGTCAACGGGATAGCGGTCGAGGTACATCACAGTGGGGGTCACGGGAGCAAACGTGTCTTCCGTGAGGAACTTCTCGGGGCTGCAGGCGCGCAGGTTCTTTGCGAGATCCGGGCGCGAATGACTGAGATGCGCGAACGAGTCTTCGAGAAGAACCGATTCGTACATGCTCTGGCATTCGTACATGGCGGCGCAGAGCGCATCCACGGTACGTTCGGTAGAGTACGCGCACCAATCGAAATCGCTCATGTCCATAAGCGAAACAGTGAAGGCGAGCAGGTCTTTATCGTTGAGACAGGGAACCAGACGCAAAGCGTCGGATACTTCCAAGGGCTTTCCGTCGCACAGCTCGTCGATGCGCACGAGCGCATCCTTGCGGGCGAACAGGGGAACGGCGGCCGTTGCCACGGCAATCAGAAGATCGATATCTTCGAGTGCGGCCACGGCGGCGATCTTCGCGGCGCGGCGCTCTTCGGGGTTTGCAAGGAAGGCAAGCAATTCGGGCTCGCGAAGCTTCTTGACCACCGACCAGAGCATCTCGCCGTGCAGGTTGCTGATGGGCGCCGTAGCCTTCGGGCGCTTGGCGTTGATGGCGGCTACATCGATTCTCTCAGAAGCGGTCGGGTACTTCCTCAGAGCCATTTCCTGTTTCGTCGCTTTCATGACGTGCCTCCTTTTCTTACATGCGTTCGTCCTTTACGTAGACGTAGGGAACCGTTTCGTGCTGTGGGCCAATCATGGGGGTTGCAACGATTACAAGGTCAACGAACGACGCCGATTTTTGCCTACGACTGGCAAAGAATCGCCCGCGAACGGAAAAAGCGGCCCCGAATATCGGAGCCGCTTTCTGTAAGACGCGATGGTTTTCGAAGCGAGGAACTAGTGACCGCTTGGGGGCGGCCCGGGATGATGATAGGGTTGTTGGGCTTGCCGCGCCGCCGCCTCGTGCAACTCGAAAGGCATCGGATCGTCCTGTCCGCGCCATGCCGGCACGTCGAACTGACGCGTCCAGTACCCGAGCGCGCGAACCACGAGCATCTCGATCCAAATCACTGCAGCTACCAGAACGTAGCTCACGAGAAGCATGCCCACCACCGATAGTCCGCCGAACGCGAGGATCCAGCCGAACACGTTGCCGTCGAGGTGATCGGCGCGTAGGTTGCCGCCCGTCGCGAAGATGCCGATGAACACGATCGCGAAGATCAGGATGAAGAACACGGCGTACAGGATGAGGGAAAGGATAAGCGACAGCAGGATACTCATGCCGAATATGCGAATGAGCCCGCCGAAATCGCGCCTCATCATCGCCCACATCTTACTGAATTGAAACCCCGCGGAAAGCCGGCCGTAAATGCTCATACGCATTGCGCCGACCCATTGGAACATCATGGCGATGAAGGCGGATGCCACGGTGAGCGCCGTGAACACGAGTGTCAGTAAGCCTCCGAACATGAACATGCCGCCCCAGTTGCCCATGCCGCCATGCCCGAACGTAAGAGATCCGAATCCCATGATGAAGGCCCATACGAGCTCAATGACCCACGGAAGCAGCGCGAACACGAAGCCGATCACCAGCACGAAGAAACCGCGGCTGTAGAGTTTACCGTCCTCGTTGCCGAATACGTGCTTGGGAAGCGGGCCGTGGATTCCCCACGCGATATCGCGCGCCCAACCGAAGAGATACCCCGCTACTACGATGGGGCCGAAAATGGGAATGAGCGCGATGAGGGCCAGGAGCAAAACCTTGCCGAACCATCCCTCGGAATTCTTTACGTCGTTCCATGCGGTCTTGAAGTAACCAGCTTGCATGAGGATCCTTTCTACCATGAATTGGGTCCACTATACACAACAGGAGGGAAGCGTTTGCTTCCCTCCTGCATTTCGTTTCCAAGGCGTTAGGATCATGAAGATACCGAAAACACCTTGCAGCGCCGCACAAAGCGGCAAGCGGCGAAAACCGCGTGAACTACTTCAGGGTAACGGCAGCGCCGGCATCCTCGAGCTGCTTCTTGAGCTCTTCGGCCTTGTCCTTTGCAACGCCTTCCTGGATCGGCTTCGGAGCGCTCTCGACGAGCTCCTTGGCTTCCTTGAGGCCGAGGCCGGTGATCTCGCGGACAACCTTGATGACAGCGATCTTGTTGTCGCCGAAGCCCTCGAGCACGACGTCGAAGTCGCTCTTCTCTTCAGCGGCGGCAGCACCGTCGCCAGCGGCCGGAGCGGCAGCAACGGCAACCGGAGCGGCAGCGGAAACACCGAAGACCTCTTCGAGTTCCTTCACGAGTTCGGACAGTTCCAGGGCGGGCATTTCCTTCAACGCCTCGACGATCTCTTCACGGGACACAGCCATGATGATTCTCCTTTGTTTCTTTCGTCCGCGTTCTGAGCGGATCGATTCTTTCGTTTGTCAGGTGCCGGAGCCGTTCAGGCTGCCGGCTTCATGCAGCGCTTAAGCTGCGGGTTTCTGCTCTGCGATCTGGTTGACGCAACGGGCGAACGCCTCCATGGGAGCGTTGAGCACGCGCACCGTCTGGACCAGCGGGTTGCTGATCGTGCCGAGCAGCATTGCAATGAGTCCCTCGCGAGACGGCAGCGAAGCGATGGCCTCGACCTGCCCAGCATCGACGAACTTGCCGTCCATCATGCCGCCCTTGATCTCAAGATCCTTGCTCACCTTCGTGAAGTCCTTCAGGGCCTTCGCGGAAGCAACCGGGTCTTCGCCGGCGAACACGAACGCTGACGGGCCTTCGAGGATGGAGTCCATATTGGGGAGCTCGAGGTCATCCAGGGCAATATGCATGAGCGTGTTTTTGTACACCTTCATGCTCGCGCCGGCCTCGCGCACCTTGGTCCGAAGCTCCTGGATCTGCTTGACCGTGAGGCCGCGATAATCGACGACCCACATGGCGTTGACATCCTTGAGCTCATCCTTGATAAGGCCGAGCGTTTCGACGTTATGTACGTTGGGCATAAGTACACCTCCTTTTCCATGCAAACTCAGGTTCCGCACCGCTCGTGGGTGAATCCTTAAGCTTCATGCAAAAGAAAACGACCCCTGATGCGCAATGACAGCAGGGGTCGTAAAACCGTTTGTTTACAGACCACCTCGGCGGGCCGCTTACGCGATTAAACCTTTCGGTACCTGCTGTCTTGGGCAGCGGAACAATCTTTCATTCCATGCGCTAAAGCGCACCGTTATATACTAGCGAGATCCATCCGTAAGTCAAGCGATTTCACGAGGTTCACGAGGAAGTCGCAGCACCGCCCGTTGCAGGGGCCTCCGCACCGGCCTCCCCTGCCGCACCGGCTGCAGCTTCGGCGCCGCCTTGTGCCTGACCGTCTGCCGACGAGGGGTTCGCCGCCTTCGCGGCCGCAGCGGCCGCCTGCGACGATACCCGCTCCCCGATGATCTCTTCAGCCACGCACACTCCGTCTGAATCGAGGTAACTGAACGATATCTCGTCACCCTCGGCGTACGCAACGATTCCCATCAAGCGCGGCAGCGCGAAATCGTAGAGGTTCGTATCGTCGACGAGCTTCACGTAGAAATGCGAATTGCCGTCTACGACCGCGGTCACGATCCGCTCGATCGTTCCGCTCGTTTCGGTAACGATGCTCGCATCGCCCTCGTCTTCGAGCTCGACGCCGTTGGTGGCTAAAAGCGCCTTGTACGCCTGCTGCGTTTCCTCGACCGTATTGCCCACCGCGACGTTCTGATAGCGCTGGATGTCGAGCATCGCGAACATCTTCACGAGGCCGGCGTTGTCCTTGAGCGCCATGAAGTACGTGGGCTGGCCGCTGATGTTGATGAGCAGCGGGAACGTCGCGTTGTACCCGAGGTGCTGTACCTGGCCCTCGGCCGAACGCATAGCGGAGTCTTCCGTTGCGCCCGCAACTTCGTAGAAATGCGATTCGGCGGTGCGCTGGTTCACGAGCACGAATCCGACGATGGAATTATCGGCTGTGGCGGACGTGACGCCCGAGTATACCCACACGTCGTCATCTTTGGCGATGTAGTTGTACCCGAGCTGGCCGTTGGTGCCCGGCGTCGTCTGCACGACACCCTGCTGACCGAGCCAAGAGTTGATCCAGCCGTCCTTGTACGCACCATACCAGTTGTACTGCTCGACCAACAGGTCTGCGGGGTACACGCGATCAACCCACTGCGGCACTTCCTCGACCGCAAGATCGGTGCACTCGCCCGTGGTCGCATCGCACATGACTACGCGCTGGACGGTCTTGCCGCCGAACAGGCCGATCGTGCGGGCCTGCACCGGGCAGATCCACCATGGCTTGCCGTCGTCGTCGATCTCGAACGCGAATTGATCGAACATATAGAAGGGGTACTTGAGCTGCACGTGGCGATCGATGTTACGCGCGAGCGGCTCGGATTGGGAGTAGCGGATCGGGTTGTCGCCCAAGCGCACGATCTCGGCATCCTGCGTGGTCATGTTGACGAGCGCATAGGCCGGAATGCCCTGGTCGCGGTTTGCGAGCCATTTGAACAGGTCGGCATAACCCAAGGGACTCACGCGCACGGGGCTTCCCTGGTAGTTGATCTGGCTGTAGAGCGGCGATATCTCGAACTGGCTCACGTATTCGGGAATCGAACCCATGGTGCGGTTGCCCAGAAGCACTGCGGAATCGCGGTCGATGACCGGAATCTGGGTGTAGTCGACCTCTTTGATGTCCTCGGCGAACTCGTCGTTCGTGGTGTTCAAGATGCTCGCGTATTTTTCGGCGTTGCCCGGGAAGAACGAAAGCGAGGCTACCGCGCCGATCACGCCCACGAGAATGACGAGCACGGGAATATACGAGGCGATCTTGAACGTTTTCGCCTTCTTCTCGTTGTACTCGTATTTGCCAGTGCCCTTCTTGTACGCCATCGAGCGCGCCCAGAAGAACAAAAACAGGGGCAGTAAAACGAAGATGGCAACGAACGTCCACGTATCGGTCGAGTGAATGTTGATGGGCGGATGGAACCACCAATACGCGACAGCCGCGATGATGAGGATTACGATAATGGCGATGATGATCGCCTTCTTGCCCCATGCGGCCATCTTATCGCCGAACGATACTTCCACCCGCGGCGGGCGCGTGCCGCCGCCCGACGAGGCGTCCTCGTCGTCGCCTCCTTGGGAAGCACCGCCCCCGAATGGGTTACCGCCGCCGCCCACATCGACGCCCGACTGGCGCAGGGCTTCCAACAAGGCATCCAAACCTGATGTCTGTTTCACGAATAAACATCCCTTCTCAGTGCACAATGCAATGCATAGAGCTTTCACTTCCTAAGCATTGTACCGTAAAGGGCCGCACACGGCGGGTTGGTCCGCGAAGTTTACCGAATGGTGATACGCGGACTGCGCATAGCGGTTCGAACAGCGGGCCAAGCGAGGCGACCTTTGAGCAGTTCGATCCACGGTGCCCAACCCTTTCGAAGGCAAAGCGGCCCAAGGCAACAACCTTTCGCATCGCCCCGGGCCGCATTTCGTCGTTTTCCGCACAGCACCGAGGCGCTGTACAGCCAAGCGCTATTCGGCCAAATTGCGAAGCACGTAGTGCAAGATGCCCCCGTTGGCGAAGTAGCGGCCCTCCGTCGGCGTATCAACGCGGACGATCGCCTCGAAATCCACCGTACTTCCATCGGCTTTGGAAGCGGCCACCGCTACGACGCTCGGGTCGGGCAGGCCGTTCGAGAAGTCTACGGCGCCGATGGTCACGGTCTCCGTTCCGTCGAGCCCGAGCGACTCGGCGCTTTCGCCCTCGAAAAACTGCAGGGGCAGAATGCCCATGCCGATGAGATTCGAGCGGTGGATGCGTTCGAAACTCATCGCAAACGCCGCGCGCACGCCGAGCAGCATCGGGCCTTTAGCCGCCCAGTCGCGCGACGAACCGCTGCCGTACATCTTACCGGCAAGCACCACGAGCGGGACTTGCGCGCTCTCGTAATCCATGGCTGCATCGAACACGCTCGCCATCTCGCCCGTGAGCTGATCGGTGGTCCAGCAGCCACGCCTGCCCTCGGCTAGCTTGTTCTGCAGCTTGACGTTGGCGAACGTGCCACGCATCATGACCTCGTGGTTGCCGCGACGCGCACCGTAGGTGTTGAAGAGGCTTTCCGCAACGCCGTGATCGCGCAGATAGGCGGCTGCGGGCGAATCGAGCGCAATCGAACCCGCAGGACTGATATGATCGGTCGTGATGAAGTCGCCGAGGTTCACGAGTACGCGCGCGCCTTCGATGGGCTCTACGGCCGCAGGCTCGGCCGCCATGCCGTCGAAGTACGGAGCACGACGAACGTACGTCGAATCGTCATTCCAAGCAAACGTCGCACTCGGGTCGACCGAAATGGCTTGCCAGCGCTCATCGCCGTCCATGAGGCCTTCGCGGCCCTTCTCGTAAAGATCGCGGGTCACCTGCTCGTCGAGGGCTCGGGCGATCTCCTCGTCGCTCGGCCAGATGTCGGCGAGAAACACCGCTTCGCCCTCGGCGCCCGAGCCGATCGGCTCGTTCTCGAAATCAAAATCCATCGTACCCACGAGCGCATACGTGATGACCATCGCAGGCGAAGCAAGGTAGTTTTGGGAAACGTCGGGCGAGATGCGGCCCTCGAAGTTGCGGTTGCCCGAAAGAACGCTCGCAAGCTCGATCTCACCCGCTACATCGTGCATCGCAGGCAGGATGGGGCCCGAATTGCCGATGCAGCTCATGCAGCCGAAGCCGCAGTTGTAGAACCCGAGCTTTTGCAGGCCGTCTACGAGGCCCGCTCGCTCGAGCAGAAGCTCGGTTGCCCTGCTGCCGGGCGCGAGCACGCACTTGACCCACGGTTTCGCAGCAAGGCCAGCATCCGCCGCTTTCTTGGCCACGAGGCCCGAAGCGATCATCATGGCAGGATCGGTTGCCGTCGTGCAGCTCGTCACCGCAGCGATGGCAAGCGCGCCGTGGCTGATTTCGCATTGCTCGCCACGCACTTCAACGGCAACCCGCTTGTCGAGGGAAAGGCCGCGATCGGCGCATACCGAGCGAAATGCCTCTTGTGCATCGGCGGCAACGATAAGGTCGTGAGGCCGCGAGGGACCGGCGAGATTGCGCCGCACGGTGGAGAGATCAAGCTTGATGACCTCGGCATACACGCGAGGTTCGGCCGCGGGATCGCTCCAGAAGCCCTGGGCCTTCGCATACGCCTCGATAAGCGCTATCTGCTCGTCGCTTCGCCCGGTCACACGCAGATAATCGAGCGTCTGGCGGTCGACGGGAAACAGTGTGCAGGTGCATCCGTATTCGGGCGTCATGTTCGCTACGCAAGCGCGCTGCGTTGCGGTAAGGCTCTCGAGCCCGGGCCCGAAGCACTCGACGAAGGCACCAACCACACCGCGTGCACGCAACATGTTCGTGAACACGAGCGCGAGGTCCATGGCGGAAACGCCCTCGGACAGGCTTCCAGTCAGCTCGATGCCCACCACGCGCGGCACGAGCGTGGTGATGGGCTGCCCGAGCGCCGCAGCCTCGGCCTCGATGCCGCCCACACCCCAACTCAAGACGCCAATGCCGTTTGCCGTCGTCGTATGGCTATCGGTTCCGACAACCGTATCGAAGTACACGGTTTTACCCTCGGCCCCGTCGCGGACCATCGCAACCTGGGAAAATTCCTCTACGTTGATCTGGTGGCAGATGCCTTGCCCCGGAGGTACGATGCGCACGTTCTCGAACGAGCTTTGGGCCCACTTGAGAAACGTGTAGCGTTCGCCGTTGCGCTCGAATTCGAGTTCTTTGTTCCTCTCGAGAGCCGAAGCGCATCCCGCCTCGTCAGCGATCACCGAATGGTCGATCACCAGATCGCAGGGAATCTGCGGGTTGACCTTCGCGGGATCTCCCCCAAGCGCAGCCATAGCCTCGCGCATAACTGCGAAGTCGACGAACACCGGCACCCCCGTGAAATCTTGGAGCAGCACGCGCGCGGGACTGTACGAGAGCTCTTCCCCCACTTCTCCCGAACAACCTGCTTCCATGATCCGCGCGCAGGACTCGTGGGCCTCTTCGTCGTTCTCGGCGCATCTGAGTACGTTTTCCAGAAGTACGGTCAAAGAATACGGAAGTCGCTCCGAGCCCGGAACGGATGAGACCGGATAATACGTGTACGTCTCTTCGCCGACAACGAGTTGCGCGCTGCGGGTTGCTGGGTCTTGCATCATAGGTGTCGTGCCTCTCTCGTCAATGTATTTCCTTCGCGCGCCGTAAGACGCGTTGATCTACTGTTTCGCTCAGCCGCACCCGAGCTTTTGCACAAGCGCGTCGGTGAACTCGGTGCAGGTTGCCGCAGCAAGCGAAGATCCGCTCGCCTTGCGGATGTCGGCGGTCAGCGTTTCTCCCTCGGCGTACACAGAGCGTACAGCGGCGCGGATGCGCTCGGCGCACGCCTGCTCACCCATGTGATCGAGCATCATCGCTGCCGATAAAATCTCCGCGGTGGGGTTGGCAATGTTCTTTCCCGCGATATCGGGCGCCGAACCGTGAACCGCTTCGAACACCGCGTACTTTTCACCGATGTTCGCCCCGGACGCGATCCCCAGGCCCCCCACGAGCCCAGCCCCGAGATCGCTTGCGATATCGCCGTACAGATTCGGAAAAACGACCACGTCGAACTGCGACGGGTCGATGACCATGTTCATACAGAACGCATCGACGATTCGATCGTCGAACGCAACACGTCCTTCGTACTCGGCAGCCACCTCGCGTGCAACCGATAAGAACAGGCCGTCGGTATGTTTCATAATGTTCGCTTTATGCACAGCCGTTACCTTCGAGCGCCGATGCGCGAGGGCATAATCGAATGCGTAGCGAACGATGGCGCGGGTTGCGGTAACCGAGATCGGTTTGATGGAGATACCCGAATCAGGACGAATCCTTCCAAGACCGGCCTCTTCGCACAGGGCGATCAGCTCGGCTGCTTCTTCACTGCCCGCCTCGAACTCCATGCCGGCGTACAGATCCTCGGAATTTTCGCGCACGATGACGAGATCCACATCGTCGTAGCGACCCCCTGCTCCGGGAATCGAGTGAACCGGCCGAAGGCAAACGTACAGTTCGAGAGCCTGCCGAAGCGCCACGTTGACGCTTCGAAACCCGGTTCCCACCGGCGTAGTAACGGGACCCTTGATGGCGACCCCGGTACGCTTGACCGATTCGATCGTCGATGGAGGAAGCGGAACTCCGTGCGCCCGAATCGCCGATTCGCCCGCTTCGGCACCCTGCCACTCGATATCGGCTCCGCTCGCCTCGACGACACGCTGCATGGCCGCAGAAGTTTCTACACCAATGCCGTCGCCGGGGATGAGGGTGACCGCATGTCTTGCCATTGCCGTATTCCTCCTTAGGTTCAGGCGTCACTCGTCATACGCCGCACAACGCATGGTATCACCCTCGCGTTACGAAACGTTTTCGATGATCTGCGTCGCCCGACGCTTAAGGGCCCCTTTGCTGTTTTCGGCATCGAACCTCATGCGTTCTGCAAGCGCGTGCTTCACCTGCGAGCTGAGCTTCCCTGCCGAGAAATCAACAACGGCAACGAGCATGTCCTGGAACTCGATATCCCCGTGATAGCACTGTATGGCTTCGTCGATAAGAGGCCATACCTTTTCCGAGCGGTTTTCAGTCGTAGCGCCGAGGGTGCATAAAAACCGCATCGCCGCCAGACGAACCGGTCCGCTATCCTCGTCGAACAGCGCGGTCTCGGCACCGGCGATCGCTTTTTCGCAGGTACGGGAATCCCGATCGGTCAACACCGTAAGGATGTCGAGGCATTCCCAACGGGTTTGGGCTTCGGGGCGGTTGAGCGCATCGACAAGCGCTCCAGCATGCTCGTCAAGCTTTTCGGGAGCATCTTTTACCACAAGTGCAAGCGCCGAAGCCGCAAGTTGACGTGTCCTGCGGGAAGATCCGGAAAGGTCTTCGACCACCTTACCGAGAGCCTCATCGTCTTCAAGGGCATGAGCCGCTAGCTTTCGTACTTCCTGAGATTGTTCGCTCACGTAGCGCCTCCGTCTTTTGCCCGAGCCAACCTGGATACCATGCAGACCCGATCGACATCCGGGCACGTATCTGAATATGCTGTATGGTCATACCCATTATAC